>DASVQM010000078.1:0-43822 GCA_036389095.1 Pyrinomonadaceae bacterium | reverse complement strand
GCAGGTAAGGGTCACGCTCGGGCCAGACCAGTCCGGCATCGGCGACCGTGCCGGGAATGGCCGAGGAGGCGTAAGCGAGGATGGGCACTTTCATGGCCATCGCTTCCACTAAGGGCACGCAGAATCCCTCGTGCTCGCTGGCGAACATGAGCGCGTTGGCCACAAGGTAATAAGCCTTGAGTGCTTCGTCGGGCACTTCTCCGGTGAAGACGACGGCATTCTCCAGACACAACAGACCGGCAATCTCGCGCAGGAGCCGTGAGTAGGCTTTAAACTCCTCCTTCTCTATGCCGACGATGAGCAGGCGACAGTTGCTGTTGTAATGATAATAGTAGGTGGCAAAGGCTTCGAGCAAAGCGACGTGCCCCTTGTTCGGGCTGACGCGACCGACCATCAGAATGTTGACCTTGCCGTCCGTGTACGTGTCCAGAATATCAATGTCAGGGTTGATGGATTGAAGGCGGTCTATGTGATGAAAGGGAGGCACGACGAAGCTCTCCCTCTCGCTCGCTCCTTCCGCGATCAACTCCCGCATGTTGTATGGAGAGTCCGCGAGGTAGAGGTCGCAGCCCGAGCGTGCGATGAGCTTGAGCTGCTGGCGTCCCTCCTCGCACATGTGTACGTAGTCGGTGGCAATCCCATCGAAGAAATGGGGTGGCGTGACGTTGTGATATTTGATGACCGTCCGGCAGCCGAGCCCGCGCAGCAGTTCGAGCCCCAGCCCCCAGCCGATGGAATAATGATAGATCAGCATATCGTTACTTCCTGTGAGGAAATGTTCGAGGCGCAGCGCATGATGAACCCTGGGCTCATGCAGCGTCCAGGCGTCGGCGTAAAGCTCCACCTCATATCCATGCTTGCTGAGGACATCATACATTCCGATCACGTCATTACTGACGGCATCGGCTGTCGTAAGGGTTCGAGTCAGGATGGCAATACGGGACATAAAGAAGGATTTGATCGGTGCGTGTGACGAAACAGGCTTTTTCCGCCTCGCTCGGGTAATAGTATTGGAGCAGCTATAGCTTCCGGCCTGTCACGGCATAATCCATCGGGCCGAAGAAGTACTGGTTGAAGCGCTCCGTCAACTCGTCGTCGCCTTCGATCGTGAGCGCATCGGCAGGGTGCAGCTTCATCACCTCGACGCGGGACAGCCCACGGGATTCCAGAAGGAACTGCACCATCGAGCCGGGCAGTGGATTGCGGTGCGTCGGGTCGAAGTAGAAGTAGTAGCTGCCGACGAGCACGTTCTCCGCATTCGGAGTCTCGAAGATAACCATCCCGCCAGGCTTGAGCACGCGAACGATTTCGTCCAGCAGCTTGATGAGCGTTTCAAAGGGCAGGTGCTCGATGAAATGAAACCCGGTCACGGCGCGAAGGCTCGACGGCGGCAACCCCTGCAAATGGGCGACGGCCTCTACTGCTTCGACCTCAAGGCCGCGCTCGCGGCACTGCTCCACCATCGCTCGATTCAGCTCCACGCCGCGCGCTCTGAATCCCTCTTCCTTCAAGACCTCCAACCACTCGCCGCGCCCGCATCCGATGTCCAGAATGTCGGTCTCGATGGCGGCCTCGCGGAGCAGAGGCAGATACACCTTGAAGCGTTCTTTGATGTCTTCGCGGCTGCCGCGAAACTGGTCTTCAAAAGATGCGTAGAGAGCGTCGAGCACATGGCGCTCTTCATCGGCCATCGTCTGCAACTGAGCGGGCGCGAAAGCTTCCGGCAAACGCTTGCGCGCTTCTTCCAGGAGCAGGGTCAAGCGCCGCTCGTGCATGACCAGCTCCGTGCGCGTCTGTTGTAGTTTTTGCGCCACCTGTCCGACGCGCGTATCTATGTATTCGACCAGCGTCGCATACTGCGCCCCGGCATGCGTCAAACGCTCTTCATACTTCTCATGCGTTTCCCCTAGCTGGCGCACGCGCTCCTGCTCCGCGCCGAGGTAAGCGTGCAGGTCTGCTCTGAGCCTCTTCTGATCTTCGACGATCTCCTGCTGCTCGCGGAAGAGCGCGCCTAGCTGTTGGTGCTGAAGTCCCGTCACCTTCTTATGCGACTCGAAGAGCCCCGTCACAGTTTCCGACAACTCGCGCAGACTTCTTGAGAACTCCTCAGACTGTTGCGCCTGTTGTGCGGCCACCTTCGAGAGGTCTTCGGTCAAGCTCTCGTTGATGCCCGGAATCTTATTGGCCCACTGGGCCCACTGCGCGCCCTGTTGCGCGATGGCGTCAGAGAGACGCGCGTTCGCCAGATTGAGGTGGCCCGCCAGTCGCTCGTCCTGCGCCACCGAGTAGGCTTCCAACTGCCGCTGGCTTCTGAGCAACAAGGGAAGACGAAGGAGCCCGACCGTGAGCTCTAACATGTAGCCGAGCGCGGGCACGCGATAGAGGCGTCTTAAGAACGCCGGGAAGCTCAAGCCGTCAACCGTGACGCCCTTGCCCCGTCCTTCGGGTGAAAAGCGCAGGCTCGCCAGCACGTCAATCTTATTAAAGCGCCCGCTGCGCAGATTTCCCAGGAACTCGACCAGGCCCTCATCATCCGGCTCGCGCTTGAGTATCGCGCGGTAAGCGTTGCGGACAAACTCCAGGTCATGAAATCCGAGCAGGTCGTTGACGTGATAATGGTCATCAGCGCGCGGCTCGAACTCGGGCTGTAGGCTGAGCCCGGCGATCTTGACAGGCGGTGAGGGCTCGAACTGTTCCAGCGCAGATGGTTCGGAGAGTGAGACGCTCGTGGGCGAGGGCTGCGCGAAGGGCTTGCCGTTGGACTTCAAAAGCTCATGCAGGACCGCCGTCGCGTCAAGGAGCGACGTGCCGTTTCCGGCCTTACGCTCCGCCGCCGCCTCCCGTATTCTGGCCATCAGGAGATCAATATTGATTTCGGAATCGTCGGTTTCAATCATGAGAAGTTGGTCTTAAATAATCAAGACCGTAAGCCTATTTGAAATGGAAGTCAACCCGGCCAAAAGCAGAAATTAACAGGGATGGACGGAGATTGTCAGGAGAAAGAGAGAGTGATAACAATTTCATTACAGCAATCGTTTTGTCTTTCATCCTGCTTTCTCTTTTTATCCTGACCATCTCTTTTCATCCCTGTTAATTCTTCTTCTAGGTTTCAACCCGCTCACGATAAGCGGAGCGTAGTCCGAGCCGCTTCGTCGTCACGCTGGCATTGAGATTGGCGACGCCCTCCATCGAGACGGCGCTCATCACGCGAAAGAACATCACGCCGTCGAGCCAGTCGAAACTGACGCCTTCACGACTATGCGCGGCCACAGTCAGCGAATAGAGGTCAGGAGCAAGCCAGCAATTCAAAACGAAAGTCACTTCGACGACCTCGCCGCGCCGAACAGCGCCGAGGCTCATTTCCAGCAGCTCCGTGTTACTGCCGTAAAGATGTATGCCGTGCCGGTTGCGTAACAGAAAACCGCAGACCGCGTCATCCATCTCGGCGTGAAAGAGCACGCGCACGCGCAAGAGCAGCGGCGCACCCGTCTCCACCATCTCGACTGCTCGGCGCGCATCATCCAGTATCTCGACGCTGATAACTTCCGCGCTCCCATCGCCGTGGCGATAGAGATAGCTAAGCGGAGCGGCGCTTTCGTCCGCCGGGGCGTCGCTTTCATTCTCCGTCCTCGCGGCGAGGCCCGCGTCGTAAGCCTCTTCGCGCGCCATGATCAATTTCTGATAGCGGTTGAGCACGTCCGTCGGTTTGCCGTCGGCCTCTATGCGCCCGGCGTTGAGCAGTATGGCGCGCGAGCAGAGAGCGCGGATCGCGCCCGGGTCATGAGAGACGAAGAAGATGGTCACGCCGCTCGCCTGCATCTCTTTAATGCGGCGCGTGCAGCGATGCTGGAAGACGGCATCTCCGACGGCCAGCGCCTCGTCTATAATCAGAATTTGCGGCGCGGCGCTGATCGCAACGGAGAAGGCCAGGCGCACGTACATGCCGCTCGAATAGGTCTTAACGGGCTGGTGTATGAACGGGCCGATCTCGGCGAAGCGTTCGATCTCGGGCAGGAGAGCTTCTGTCTCGCGGCGCGAGAATCCCATCAGTGAGGCGTTCATGAAGATGTTCTCGATGCCCGTGAACTCAGGGTTGAAGCCCGCGCCAAGCTCAAGCAGCGCGGCGATGCGCCCCTCTGCGAAGATGCTCCCGTGCGTGGGCTCAAGCGTGCCCGTGATGATCTGCAAGAGAGTTGACTTGCCGCTCCCGTTCGGGCCGATGATGCCCGTCGTCGTGCCCGCTTCAATCTCAAAGCTGATGTCGGAGAGCGCCCAGAATTCGCGGTGATACTTCCAGCGCCCGCGCGTCAAGCTCTCTTTCAAACGGTCGCCCGGACGATCATAGATTCGGTATTGCTTGGAGACGCCCTCGACGCGCAGCGCTGTGCTCATGAGACGAGATTGTATAACAACTAATCGGCACTGAATAACTCGCCAGGCTGTCGGAAGCGAGAGGAGAGGCATTAACAGCGATGGACAGAGAGTGTCAGGATAAGTACAGAAAGCAGGATAAGAACTACAAGCAGGATAAAAGATAAAAGCATTGCTGACTGAATTATTCATCTCTTATTCTTTATCCTGACAATCTCTCTTCATCCCTGTTTGCATCCGCCTTTTGCTACAATCCCATCCATGATCTCGGCCCAGACAGCACGGCGCGCGGTGTGGCGTCCTTTGTGGGAGTTGCCGCGAAGGTTCGATCTGATCGTCTCGCTGACGAGGCGCGAGCTGGCGGCGCGCTACAGGGGCTCTGTGCTCGGAGTCGTCTGGGCGCTCTTGACGCCGGTCGTGATGATCTCGATCTTCACGTTTATCTTCGCGGGCATCTTCGGTGCACGCTTCGGGGCGAGCGGGTCGCCCTGGGATTTCGCGCTCTATCTTTTCTGCGCGCTGCTGCCCTGGACGGCCTTTCAGGAAGCGGTTCAGCACTCATCGCAAACAGTCGTGGCCCACGCCAATCTGGTCAAGCGTGTAGTCTTTCCGCTGGAGATATTGCCTGTTGCGCTGGCGCTCACGGCTCTCGTCAATCAGATGTTCGGCACGCTCGCCCTGCTCGCCGCCGCCCTCATCGTTCGCGGCGAGCTGCACGCGACGCTGCTCTGGCTGCCCGTGCTCGTCTTGCCGCAGCTCATCGCCACGCTTGGCCTCGCCTGGCTCGTCGCCTCGCTCGGCGTCTTCCTGCGCGACATAGTCCAGGGCATAGGGCTGCTCTTAACGGCATGGCTCTACCTGACGCCGATCATCTACCCCGAATCGGTCGTCCCCGAACGCTTTCGCCCGCTGATTCGCGCCAACCCATTCACACATCTCGTCCGCAGCTATCGCCGCATTATCCTCGAAGGCGCAATGCCGGACTGGCGCGGCCTCGCTTACTTCACGGCCTTCGCCCTCGTCTGCTTCCTCTTCGGCTACTGGTGGTTTGCCAGAACACGCAAGAATTTCGCTGACGTGATTTGAGAAAGCAGGACTCGGAATTCAGGACTCAGAGCTCAGAAGAAAAAAGCTTCATTGCCGTTCATTCTGAGTCCTGAGTTCTGTATTCTGAGTCCCGCACCTGGTCACTATTCCCATCAGCCACCAGAAGACGAGCGCGACCTCGCCGTCGCCGAAGTTGTAGTTGACGAGAGAGCTGGCCAGGAGTCCGGCCAGGGCTCCGGTTGCGCCGAGCAGCAGGCCGTGGCGGTTTGCGTCCGCCGAATCGCGGGCCAGCCTTTCGGCGCGCGTCGTGCTCATCCAGAAAGAGGCTATGATCCAGAGCCAGAAAAGGAGGGCGGGCAATCCTCTCTCGAAGGCTAGTTGCAGGGGCGTCGAGTGCGTGTGAATAACGTCCGTGCCGGGGAAGCCCCACTCCGTCCAGTGCTTCTTCACGGCGTCCATGCCGTGCCCGAAAAAGGGATGAATTGCCAGGCGCTTGAGCGCTATGCCCGCCACCTGTAAGCGCAAGTGCGTGCTCGCATCCTGAAAGGAGAGAGCGCCGCTCACGCGTGTACGGCCGACGGCGAGCGCGCCCGCGACGAGCATGACAAGGATGGCTGCGTAAATTAACAGCCGCTCGCCTTTGCGCACTGCGCGCCATGCGAGCAGGCTTGCGCCGATGGCGAAGGCGACCAGCACAGTCCTCATCGCCGTCAGCATGATGCCCAGGGCCAGCACTACGCTCGCCGTCAGCCATGCCCAGACGCGCCAGCCGCGCATCTTCCTGCGCCGCAGACGGGCGAGCCCCAGACCGAGCGCCAGTTGGGCCAGTATTTGCAGCGTCTCGGAAAACGTCTCGTAATGGCGCGTCCAACCCGAAGCGCGAAAGCGATGGGTGGGCGATGTGCCCTTCAGACCGGACGGAGAGGGGCGCGCACGCGCCTCGTCCGTGATAATAATCGCAGGCCACTCGGAGTGCTCGCCCTGCGTAATGAAACTGACGGAGAGGCGCGCGCCCGGCGGCGCTCTTCTGATCGCCTCGTCTATCTCTTCGATTGAGGAGACGCGCCTTTGACCTATACGCCAGACGGCATCGCCCGCCTGGACTGGCGTCAAACGGAAGGGACTGTCCTCGGCCATCTCTTCGATACGGACGCCGCGCCCGCGCGCAATGTCCACCACGCTCCATAAGACGCCCGCCACCCCGGAGAGGATCATCAGCGCGACGAGCGGGAGCGCCCAGCGCCGCTCCATGGCGGCCTGCGTCAGGTAGAAGAGGAAGAGTACGCAGACGGATTGAAACTTCGCCAGGCTGATGCCGGGCTCCGCCGAAAGGATTGAGGAAAAGAGCGTCCATGCGAGAAAGAGCGCGATAGGGAGGTCTTGCGGCGTGCGCCTGAGGCCCGTGCGCTTCGTTGCCAGGCTGCGCGCCAGCCATCCCAGGGCGACGAGCGCGAGCCCTATCTCTGCACCGGCAATGGAATGCGGCGCAAACACGGCATACAAGATAAAGCCGCAGAGCGAGGCGCGCGTGCCTATGCGCTCGGTCGCCGTTTGAAGACTCGCGCTGCCCGCCTCCTTCTCCTCGTAAATGCTTGTGCCGTTTGAGTCCAAATGAAGCCGGAAGACCTTTTCCCGAATATTGCTTTCCCCTCACTCGATGGCGATTCCGAGAGCCGGGAGAGCGTCCAGGCTCTGGGCCCAACACGCCTTCGGAATCGCTTCGGGGACTCGCCTTAAATGGCTGAGCGCCATATCGTTGACACTCGCCGATAACGCATGTTAGCGTTAAGGTTCGATGCCCGACGGGCGGGCATTAAAGAATTTGAAGGGGACTGTATCTTTCGGGGGCGCAGAGATTGCCCCTCCGGTCACCTGCCCCTTGAAGCCGCCGCCATCCATTTAACGACACCAACGATTGCTGATGGGATTTGATAAAGCAAAGGTTTTACGGGCGGCTGAGAAATACCTTGCGCAGGGCAAGATTCCAGCAGCCATCGCCGAGTATCGTCAGATCGTCGAGAACGACGCGGACGACTTCATGGCGCTCAACGTCCTGGGCGACCTCTATGCGCGCGCGGACAAAAAACGCGAGGCCATCGCCTGCTTCACACGCATCGCCGAGCACTACCGCGAACAGGGCTTTTCTCTCAAAGCCATCGCCATGTACAAAAAGGTGGAGCGCCTGCAACCCGGCTCCATAGAGGTCGCCAGCCAATTGGCCGCCCTCTACGAAGCGCAGGGGCTCAACGTGGACGCCCGCGCGCAGTATATGACGGTCGTGGATGCTTATTCACGCGCCGGACAGATACATAAAGCGCTCGAAGTCCTGCGTCGCGTCGCCGACCTTGACCCGGAGAACATAGACATTCTGCGCCGCCTGGCCGAAGGCTACTCGCGCGAGAGCTTCCACACGGAGGCAGCCGAAGCCTATACCAAGGTCGGAAATCTGCTGCTGTCGCGCGGCCAGTACGAGAATGCGCTCGGCCCCTACGCGCTGGTGCTCAATCTCTTTCCCTTCGATCACGCGGCCTTGACCGGCCTGCTCTCGGCCCACATCGCGCTCGGCACGCCGAAGGAGGCCGTCGAGGTTTTGGAGCGCGCCGTCTCCGAACAGCCGGAGGACGCCGAGCTGCTGTCAATGCTTGCGCGCGCTCACGTCGAATCGGGCGACGTGGCGGCGGCTGAACGCTCGACCGCCGCTCTCATCCAGCGCGACAAGGCCAATTACACGCGCCTGGTTGACGTGGCCCGCCTCTACCTCAAAGAGGGCGACCTGAATGCTTCGGTCAGGGTCATGGGCAGCATCGTACAGCAAATGCTGACCGGACGCGAAGAAGATCAGGTGATAGAAATCCTGCGCGAAGCCCTGGGGCGCGAGCCTGAGCATATCAACGCCCTGCGCCTGCTCGTCCACGTTCATCGCTGGCAGCGCGATGAAGAGCGCCTGCGTATCACGCTCGAACGCCTCGCTGAAGCGGCGCAGAGGGCCAACCTGGTGGATGAAGAGCGCAACGCCGTGGCACAGCTCGCGCGCCTCGTGCCCGACAATCAATACTATTACGACCGCCTGCACGAGCTTGGCGATGCGCCGGTCGAAGCCCTCTATGCCAACGAGTCTGTCTTCGAGTCCAGAGGCGAAGAGGTTCCGACCTTCGAGAGCTTCGCGTCTTCCAGCGGCGTGACGGCTCTGACCACGGATGGCGTGGCGGAAGCCCCGACGGGCGAATTCGCGGAGTTCGAGTGGAATACGGTCGCGCCCGAGCCCGAAGTCGAGGTCAGGCCGCAAGACCCTGCGGCATCCTTCGCAGACCTCAACGCCGATTGGGCCGACATGAATATTTCGTCCGAGCCCGCGCTTGAGCCGCAAGCGGCGCAGCCCGCCGCGACTGTGGGCTTTCAGGAGATTGATTTCGGCAGCGTGACGGCAGCGCCTGCGGACGTGCCCTCGCCCATCCCTGCTTCCGAACAGACGGGCGCTGAAACGACCGCACCCGACCCGCGCCGTGAGTCGCTGTTGTTGCAGGAGTTGGAGAGCGTTGATTTCTACCTCACGCAGGGCTATGCAGACATCGCGCAAGAGACGCTCACCATGCTGGAACGGCAGTTCGGCGCGCACCCGGCCATTGACGCCCGCCGCGCGCAGTTGGAGAGCGCCGCCCGGTCGCCCTCCGGCAGCACGACGCCGAGCGAGCCCGCCGTCGAAGCCAGGCCCGAAGCGACGGTTGAGTTTTCCGGCTTCGACCTCTATAACATTGATGGCGACGGGGCGGTCGGGGCCGAACCGACCGTCGAAGCGACGACCAAGACGACCGCTCCTCCTGCGCCGCAGGCGCAAGCGCCGCGCACGGCTGCTCCCAGGAAGCAGAGCGTGAGCCACCCGGAGCTGGCCGATGTCTTCAACGAATTTCGTGACGCGGTTGAGGAAGACGAGCCGCCAGCCACGGATGACGACTACGAGACGCACTATAATCTGGGTCTCGCCTATAGCGAGATGGAGTTGCTGGATGAAGCGGTCGAAGAATTTCAGGTCGCCGCCAGTCTCGTCAGCCCCGCCGACGGCACGCCGCGCTATCTACAGTGCTGCAACCTGCTCGGCCATTGTTTCATGAGGAAAGGGATGGCGAGAGTGGCCGCCATCTGGTTCAGGAAGGGCCTGGAAGCGCCGGGCCACACGGATGATGAATACCAGGCGCTTCGTTTCGAGCTGGGCACGGCCTACGAGGAGATGGGCGAGCTTGATCGCGCCATCGAGACCTTCACGGAGGTTTACGGCATCAACGTCACCTACAGGGGCGTGTCGGCGAAATTGAACGAGCTGAAAAGAATGAAGGCTCAAGGGTCGGATGTCAGGAGTTAGCGCGGGCGCATGCGGGCCGAAACATCCAATCTCTGAAGCGGGACATCTATAAAGATATGTCATCCAGGCTGAGCGTTATCTTCTACATTATCCTGTGCCTCGAAGTAGGGTTCGTGCTCACGTTCCTGCCGTGGGTTCACGTCCTCCCGTTCCTGCCCTCTTTCGGGCTGAGCGACTGGGGCGACAACTACTTCCTGGTCTATGCGGCGCACAAGACGGGCCTCTTCGGCATGCAGCGGGCGGTCTCTTCCGGTTGGGTGCGCGGCGCTGTCACAGGGCTCGGGCTGCTCAATCTGGGCATAGCCTTCTGGGAGATGGCCCATTTCCGCCAGACCGTTCGCAACATGCAGGCCGAGGTCAGTAAGCCTACGGCAGCGCCGAAGAACGATGCCGCTCAAGCTTCCACAAACGCCGAGCCTCTATCTCATCACGAGCGGCGAGACGACTCCGGCGACCGATAGGCGAGGCGAAGATTTCGCGCGCCTCCTCTCTCTCTGCGAAGCGGCTGTTGCCGCCGGCATCCCTCTCATACAGCTCCGCGAAAAAAAGATCTCAGCGCGTACGCTCTACGAGTTGAGCGCGAGCGCCGCCCGTCTGACGCGCGGCAGCACGACGCGCCTACTCATCAACGACCGCGCGGACATCGCAAGAGCCGCAGGGGCCGACGGCGTGCATCTCACCACACGCTCGCTTGAACCGGCGGTCGTTCGCCGCGCCTTCGGAGAAGATTTTCTGATCGGCGTCTCCGCACACTCTCTGGCCGAGGCACGCGCCGCGCAAGGTGGCGGCGCTGACTTCGCCACCTTCGGCCCGGTCTTCGATACGCCATCCAAGCGCGCCTACGGCCCCGCCACAGGGCTCGCCCTTTTGAACGAGGCCGCGCGCACGCTCGCCCCCTTTCCACTACTCGCGCTCGGCGGCATCACACTCGAAAACGCGCCGGACGCTCTCAGCGCAGGCGCGCACGGCATCGCCGCCATCCGTCTCTTCAAAGACGCGCACGCTCTGCCGGAGATTGTCGAGAGACTCCGCCGTTGAGAAACAAATTTCAGCGAGGTTTGCGATTGGAAGTAAGGTCAGTACCGCCAAAGGTCGCGGGGCGGGTGTCCAACATTGAGCACCCGCCCCGCGACCTTTGGCGGTACTGACAGGGCAGCCCACGCAGCGTCATTCCGGTTTAAGCCGTCTGCGGGGGGAGCTTATTGTTGATGAGGACGTAGAGCTTGCGGGCCAGCGCCGGGTTGATTCTCTGAAGAATCTTGTACTGCTCCATCGCCGCCTTCTTATCTCCGCTTTTCAGATAAGCATAGCCCAGATTGAAGTAGGCCCCGGCGTAGTCTGCCTTGAGCCGCACGGCCTCGCGGTGAGACGCGATGGCATCTTTCCAGCGGCCCAGGCTGCCGAGGGCATAGCCCATGTTGTTATGCGCTTCGGGCCAGTCCCCTTTGAGACGAATCGCCTGCTGGAAGGATTCGACGGCGTTGGCGTGTTGGCCCAGGCGGCTATAAGTAATACCCAGGTTGAAATGGGCCACGGCGTAATCCGCCTTGAGGCGTATGGCCTGCTTGAGCGGGTCAAGAGCCTCGCTGAAGCGACCCATGTTGTTATAGGCCCAGCCTAGATTGCTATAGCCTTCAGCCGTCTCAGCCTTGAGGCGTATGGCCTGTTTCAGAGCATCTATGGACTCGTTCCAGCGGCGCAGCTTGCCGAGCGCGTAGCCGAGGTTGCTATAGCTTTCGCCGTCATCGGGCTTGAGGCGTACGGCGTGCCTGTAGGCCACGACCGCCTCCTCGAAGCGCGCGGTCTTGCTATAGGCCCAGCCGAGGTTGCTGTAGTCTTGCGGGTTAGGCTTATTGCTCACCGCCTGCTTATAGACGTCAGCGGCCTCCGTGTAGCGGGACAATTTGCTGTAGGCATCGCCGAGGTTGCTGTGGACTTCCGAGAAGTTCGGGTTAAGACGCATGACCTGCTTGTAGGCCTCGACGGCTGCGGTGTAATTGCCCGCGTTGTACTGCGCGACGCCGAGGTCGAAATAGGCGTCGGCGCTCTCGGGTTTGACGCGCGTCAACTGCTGGTAGTATTCAGCCGCTTCACGGTATTGACCCAGGCTGCTATATGCCTGGCCCAGGTAGTTGAAAGCTTCGGCGTTCTGCGCGTCGAGGCGCACGGCCTGTTTGAGGGATTCGACGGCCTCTCTGTAGCGAGCGGCGCGGAAGTAAGCCGCGCCTAGATCATAATGGGCGGCAGAGACATCGGGCCTCAGTCGTGCGAGCTGCCGGAGGGCTTCGAGGGCCTCGCTTTCGCGGCCCATGTTGAGATACGCATCACCGAGCCCGCCGTAGGGCTCGTCCCAATCGGGCTTGAGCGTCGTCGCCTGCTTGTATGCCGCGACGGCCTCTTCATTCCGGTTGAGGTTGAAGTAAGAGTCGCCGAGGCTATTGTAGGCTTCGGCGTAATCTGGCCTGAGCCGCACGGCCTGCCTGTAAGCTTCTATCGCCCCGGCATAATCTGCGGCGTCGAAGGCTTGATCGCCCTGAGCGTTATAAGCCGCGGCATCCGGCTCCGGCCTGACGGGTTGCGCAGGCGTGCGACCGGCTGGCTCTCGCGTCGTCGTGTCTCTTGAGCGCGCCGTCTCTCTCCATGCCGGATCAGCCGTCTTTCTCTTGGGCGCTCTCGCCGTCTGTCTGGATGCACGGTTCTCGGCCTGCGCCTGCGAGGATTGTGCGCTGCTGCCAGACGCCGACGGCTTCTCCTTATGAGCACGGTGCTGGCGGCGCACGGGCTGCTCGATCAGAGTACCGGCCCCGCCCACCAGGTCTTCGGACTCGCCCGAGATGTCCTGCGCGAGAAGCGTCGGCACAGCCCCGGCCTTAAGCGTAAAGAGAGAGAGTAAGAGATAGATGTAGAAGTTGCGAGGAGGGCTCATGAGCATGGTTAACCTCCGACCTTTTTATCATGACTCGTAGAGGCGCGAGACTACACCGCGCGCGCGCTGATGACGAGTATCAAAGCCGTCTCCATCCGTTTCTCATTAATGTCTTGATTGATTCACTGCGTAGTAGGGCAAAACCCGCTAAAGATTCTTGGCCGGGCCGCCCTGGGGAATAGCCGCGCCCGGGGAAGAGATTTTCCGTAAAAAGCGAACCGACTCTATGCCGGGAGCGTATTCAGTGTCAACTAAATCTTGACAGGCGCACCTGACTCGTCGGAAAGTATGAGCGAGAGAGAGAGACGACGACGCCAGCGTGCGCGATCTGCGGTCAACGGCTTATGGATAATGCGAGCGTTCCAGAAGGTATGAATCATTCCGGCCCCCATTCCCTGAGCGAGGGATGGTTGGACACTTCGCCGGACGAGTGCGTCTCGGTCTCTGTGGACGATCATCAAAACATCTCTTTGACTTCGAGGGATGAGAGCCTGCTCTTCGATCTGATCGGGAAGATTGACCACAAAATCTTGCAGGGCGTGGCCGTCTACGTGGAGGTACAGGGAATCGCCTACAAGGTCTTATACGGCGTCTACTGGCGCAGCATCTACTCAGGCATCGCCTACTGGGGGCTCAGGTGCGAAGCGATTGAGAAGGGGATGTGGGCCCAGGGAAACCAGGCCACCGACAAGGTTGACATACCGATCAGCAACACTCCCGAAGGCTGGGTCGTCGAGGGACAATCCCTGAAATTCCTCCTCTATAGGGACATGGCAAGCTACGCCATAGACTCCTGAAAAGCATCCTGTTCAAAGCAGAATCTAACAGGGATGGACAGAGTTGGTCAGGATAAAGAAGGAGCGATGAATAATTCATGCAGTCATGCTTTCATCTTTCATCCTGCTTTCTCTTCTTAACCTGACCATCTCTGTCCCTCCCTGTTAATTTCCTTCTTTCATCCTTCCGCCTTTATTTTTCATTCTGTGTGACTCTGTTGAGGGCCGGGACGGCGGCTTGTCCGAAGCGCCCGATGGCCTCGGCGGCGTTGAAGCGCACGCGAGCGTCGCGGTCTCTAATCAGCTTGACCAATTCGGGGACGACCAGATCGGCGTCTGACCTGATGAGGCCGAGCGCGTAGGCGGCATTGTTGCGAACCATCGCTTCCTGATCCTTCAAGAGGGCGAGCAGGTCGCGGACGGCCTCTTTCGCGTCGGGGCCGATGAAGCCGAGCGCGTAGGCGGCATCGAGGCGAATGAAGGCGTCCGTGTCTTTCAACAGCTCGACCAGGATGGGAATGGCTGTGGCGGCTCTGGATTTATCGGCGAGCAGGGCGAAGGCCTCATCGAGGCGGGCGAAGGAGTCTGTCTCTGCCGGCCGCGCATTCTTTTTCCTCGGGGCGGCCTCTTCCGTCACGACCTCTTCGCCATAGAAGGCATTGAGCATCTGCGTGCGCGCGCCCTGCACAAATTCATACGCGGCCTTGACGTTGGCCGCATCGTCAAAGGGCGTGACGCGGCGCATAGCCTCTATGCGAGAGCCCTGTGCGCGCAAGGTCAGCTCCATGAGCTTGAAGAGATCGCGGTGCTTATCGCTCCCGCTGTTGCCGCTGGCGCGAAGGTATGCGAGCGCATCTTCGATGAGCGACTGGTAGATGCCCAGCTCGGCTGAGGCCGCGCCGAATTGCTGAGAGCGCGTCAGGCGTTCGGCGTTCTCCATACGCTCCTCTATCAGCGAGAGGCTGAGGCGCACGCGCGCTTTCGTATCCCTGGCCGCCGCGAGACGGTCGCGCTCCGCACGCGTGACGTATCTCATCGGCGGCGGCGCTTCCAATTGATCTAGCTCCTGAGCGTCGGCCCCGCATGGAAGAGAGAGCAGCGCCGTGAGGGCTCCGAGCATCGTCACCGTTACTACGAGGAATCCTTCGCGCATCATATTCCTCCGGTCGCGTGGTCAGGACATAAAGGCTCGTCCGAATAAGAGAGCGGATCAAGAAGTAATGCGGGATAACAAGCGCGCGCCGGCCGGATGCAGCTGTCGGCGGCGATAGAATAGCGGCTATTTAGATTAGATGAGGGCTCCGTGTCAAGGCCGTTTTGACGGCCCGAGGGAAAGCCGCTGCCATTCTCTATGCATCTCTTACGAGCAGAGAAAGAATGTTCTGCCGACGTGTTCGTCCAGCTTCAGCTCCTGCTCGGCATCATAGATGGAGACCTTCTTGAAGCCCGCGGCTTTGAGCGCACGCCTGATCTCCTTCGATGAATAGCATTTTTCCGAGATGAGCGTATCCGTGCGCTGCCACCTTTTTCCGTGCCGCTGAAACATGGTGATCTCGTAGCGACCGATTCCCTCTTCCCTGTCATAGGCTCCGCGCAGGATGCAGACGTCCCTCTCTTCGACGATGGCGAAGTAATCGGCCCAGTGCTCAAGAAATGCGGCCTCCATATTCATATCGAAGAGGAAGACGCCGCCGGGCGCGAGAGCGCGACGGACGTTGCGAAAGACCGTCGTCAATTCTTTGAGCGTCATGACGTGGTTGAGGCTGTCGAAGGTCGAGACGATGGCCGCGTAGACGGGCGGCAGCTTGAAGGAGCGCGCATCGGCATGGATCAGCCGAGAACCCGGCGCGTTGCGGCGAGCATGACGAAGCATCTCTTTGGAAGCGTCCAGGCCAGTGACCTCGAAGCCGCGCCGGCTCAACTCGCCGAGCGTGTAGCCCGTCCCGCAGCAAAGGTCTAAGATACGCCCGCCCGCAGGCATCAGGGGCACAAGCAGCCTGTCCAGGACGGTCATGATCTGCGACGGAACCTCCTGGGCCCAGTGGCGATTATAGACCCGCGCAAAGAGGTCGTAAGCCGCATGATGATCTTGTTTCGACATATCGTAGCAGGCGAAGCCCAGGCACTTAGGGCGCAGGCTTTCGACGCGGCACGGCGATGGTGAGGAAGTCATGGGCCAGCACAGTCTGGGGAAAGACGGCGCGTGCTTCTGCGAGCAGCTCATCCGGCCCGACAGCGCTCCCCAGAGCATAGCGCGGGCTGAGATGCGTGATGGCCAACTGCTTCGCCCCGGCTTCCGAAGCTACGCGCCCCGCCATCCGGGTCGTCGAATGCAGGCTTCTTCTCGCCAGGTCTTCATCCTGCACGCAATAGGTCGCCTCGTGAATGAGCAGGTCGGCATCGCTCGCCAGCTCGACCGCGCTCCGGCAATAGATCGTATCGGTGCAATAAACGACGCGACGCCCCGCGACGATGGGCCCACAGAAATCTCTCCCGTCAAACTCGCGCCCGTCCGCAAGAGTGATGCGCTCGCCGCGTTTGAGCCTGCCGTAGAGAGGCCCGGGCGGAATACCCAGCGCCTGCGCTCGCTCGACATCGAACGCGCCCGCGCTATCTCGCTCGCCGACGCGATAGCCGAAAGTCCGAACGCGATGCTTGAGCGGACGGCAACTGACCGTAAACTCCTCATCCTCGAAGACCGTTCCCTCTTCGATGGTGTGAACCACAGCCGGGTAGGAGAAGTGCGTCTCGGATGTGCGCGTGATCTCTCGCACGTAGTCGTCGAGGCCGTTTGGGCCATAGACATCTATGCGCTCGGCATGGCCGGCCATTCCGGCCGAAGCCAGCAGCCCGACGAGGCCGAAGAGGTGGTCGCCGTGCAGGTGTGTGATGAAGATGCGCCTGATCTGGCTGATCTTCAGATCGCTCTTGAGCAGCTGGTGCTGTGTGCCCTCGCCGCAGTCGAAGAGCCAGACCTCGCCTCTTTGCGGCAGGCGCAAAGCCACACACGAAACATTGCGCGAGCGCGTCGGCACGCCCGCGCCGGTTCCAAGGAAAGTTATCTCCACGAATTAAACAGAGCCCCCGAAGCCTTGCCGCCGTGTCGTCGGGCGACGAGCGATGAAAGCCTCTCCGATAGAATGATTCTTAAAGACTATACCTCCATCTCGCCGATCTGTGTAATGCCCGCGTGCGGAAACGGGCGCGCCTCGCGCGCCGGGTGATCGAAAAAGGGCCGCGCCGGGAACTTTTTCATCTCGCCTGCATCTTAATGGTTGAAGTATGATGGCCAAAGCGCACGCTCTACGGTTCTCAGCAGACCGCGATAGTCTCCCAGCGGCTTCGTCAATCTTGAATTTACGAATGAGGAAACAAAGCCCCCATGATGCATCTCAAACAGCTCCTCAGCCTGGCGCTGATCTATCTTTTTCTCGTTGGCCCACTGTCACAGCTTCAAGCCCGCTCTGACCCGGCCAATCCCGATGCCGCCAGTTCAAACGTCAACAGAGATGCGTCCATGAGCAATGTCACTGAAGAGGTGAGGGGGCTGCGCTTTCGCTTGAGCGAGGGTAGTGAGCAGCCCGAGCGCCCGCAGAACGTGCAGGCCGCAGCGGCCTCGCGTCTCTCCGAGAGCGAAACGCAGAACGTCTTGAAGCGATTGCCGCCGATCAGGACGGAGGCCACGGACGAACAGGACTTCGCGCTCAGGGAGCGTTCGCTACCTCCGCCGCGCACGGGTAAGACCACGACCACAGTCTTCCCGCCGACTGAAACAAGAGCGCCGGAGACTGTGGCCAACGCTGGCCCGCTCGAAGTTCTACGCTTCAGCCCCGAGGGAGACGTGCCGCTCGCCCCGCAACTGAGCGTCACCTTTTCGCAGCCGATGGTGGCCGTCACATCACAAGCGGAGTTGGCCGCGCAGGACGCGCCGGTTCGCCTCACGCCGCAGCCCAAGGGGCGCTGGCGCTGGGTGGGCACAAAGACCTTGCTCTTCGAGCCCGAGGGGCGTTTCCCCATGGCGACCGCCTACGAGGTCAGCGTCCCGGCGGGCACAAAGTCTTCGACGGGCGCAACGCTGGCCAGGGCACGCTCCTGGAACTTCGCCACGCCTGCGCCGCAGGTGCAGACGAAATATCCAACTGAAGGCCCGCAGCGACGCGACACGCTGATCTTCATCGCTTTCGATCAACGCATTGACCCGGCTTCCGTCCTGCGCACGATCAAGGTCAGCGCGGGCAGGACGAATTTGAGCGTGAGGCTCGCAACCCCACAGGAGATAGAGGCGGACGAGACTGTGCGCAAGCTCGCAGCCGCAACCGAGAAAGACCGCTGGCTCGTGCTTCGCGCCGCCACGGCTGCTAGCGGCGCTGCGCCGTTGTTGCCTGCGGATGCGAGCATTAACGTCACGGTGGGCCCGGGCACTCCCTCCGCCGAGGGCCCGCGCACGACGACCAGGGCCGAGAGCTTCTCCTTTCGCACTTTCGGGCCGCTGCGCGTCGTCAAGTCAGAGTGCGGATATAACCGCAGTTGTACGCCCTTCGACCCCTGGGTCATCACTTTCACCAACCCGCTCGACGCAGAAGCTTTTCAACGCGCGAACGTGCGTATCGAGCCGGATGTGCCGGGCATCAAAACGGCGATCTACGGCAACACGCTTCATCTCGAAGGGCTCAAGCGCGGGCGCACTCTCTACAGGGTGACGCTCGACAGGGCTCTCCGCGACCAGTTCGGGCAGACCCTGGGCGCGGACGCAACCCTGACATTCAATGTGGGCCCAGCGCCGCAGGCTCTCACCTCCTCGGGAGAAGGCTTCGTCACCTTAGACCCTTCGGGCCCGCCGCGCTTCTCCATCTTCAGCATCAATCACGCCCGCCTGAAGGTCAGCCTCTACCGCGTCGCCCCCGAAGATTGGAGCGCATTTACGGACTACATGCGCAACACTCAGGGCTACGGCGTCGAGGCCGTGCGAAAGCAGCGCGTGCCGCCCGGACGCCTGGTCTCCTCCAACGTCGTTGAGATCAAGTCGAAGCCGGATGAGCTGGTGGAAACGAGTATCGAGCTGAAGCCCGCGCTCGATGGGGATACGGGACAAGTCGTCGTGCTGGTCGAGCCGCCGGTGCAGCCGCAGAATCAATGGGAGCGCAGAATCATCAGGGCATGGGTGCAGGCGACGCAAATCGGCCTCGATGCCTTTGCCGATCAGACGGAGCTGCTGGCCTGGGCCAACTCTCTTACAGACGGGCAGCCGCTCGAAGGCGTGCGGATGAGCGTATTGCCTACGGGCGAAACTGCCTTGAGCGGGCGTGACGGGCTGGCGCGCATCGCGCTGCCGTCGAAGCAGGCGGCGGGTCTCAATCTGCTGGTCGCGCGGCGCGGCTCCGATCTGGCGATACTTCCAGAGCACTTCGAATGGTGGAGCACGGAGGGCGGGTGGTACAGGAGAACAGCAGAGGATTCGCTGCGCTGGTACGTCTTCGATGATCGCAAGATGTATCGCCCAGGCGAAGAGGTTCACGTCAAGGGATGGATTCGGCGCATCGGCGGTGGCCGCGAAGGCGACGTGGGCCCACTGGGCGGTGCGGCGGCGAGCGTTTCATACAAGCTTAAAGATTCGCAGGGCAACGAGGTCGGCAAGGGCGCTCTCTCGCTCAACGCTCTGGGCGGCTTCGACACGGTTCTGAAGCTTCCCGCTGCGATGAACCTGGGCTATGCGACGATCGAGTTGTCGGCGGAGGGCGGCTCAGGTCTCGGCAGCACTAGCCGCACTTACTCGCACAACTTCCAGGTGCAGGAGTTTCGTCGCCCGGAGTTCGAGGTCAAGGCGCAGGCGAGCGAAGGCCCGCACATGGTTGGCGGCCACGCCGACGCCTCCGTCACGGCC
This sequence comes from Pyrinomonadaceae bacterium, assembly GCA_036389095.1. Taxonomy (GTDB): domain Bacteria; phylum Acidobacteriota; class Blastocatellia; order Pyrinomonadales; family Pyrinomonadaceae; genus DASQYE01. The sequence goes on along the minus strand of DASVQM010000078.1, from coordinate 24,464 downwards.
TCCTATTACGCGGGCGGCGGTCTGCCCAACACGGAAGTGACCTGGAGCGTGACATCCACGCCCACCAACTACACGCCGCCCAATCGCGGCGACTACACTTTCGGCAAATGGATTCCGTGGTGGATTACAGACAGCGGCGGCGATAACGAAAGCCGCACGGAGGATTTCGTAGGGCGCACGGACAGCGCGGGCAAGCACCGTCTGCGAATTGATTTTGATGCGGTCAATCCGCCGCGCCCGTCCAGCGTCAGGGCTGAAGCGAGAGTGACGGATGTCAACCGCCAGAGCTGGATGGCTTCGACCAGCATGTTAGTGCATCCGTCCGAATTGTATGTCGGCCTGCGCAGCGACCGCACCTTCGTTCAGCAGGGCGAGCCGCTCGTCGTGCAATCAATCGTCACAGACATTGATGGCAGAGCACAGGCGGGCCGGCCCATCAGGATGCGCGCGGTGCTGCTCGACTGGACGTTCAAGAACGGCGCATGGACGCAGGAGGAAGCGAGCCCGCAGGATTGCACCGTGCAATCCGCGCAGGACGCCTCGGTCAAGTGCAGTTTTGAAGCGAAGACCGGCGGCACGTATCGCGTCACGGCGCGCATCATGGATGATAGGGAGCGACCGAACGAGAGCGAGCTGACGCTCTGGGTCGCGGGAGGCAAGACGCCGCCCAAGCGGGATGTCGAGCAGGAGAAGGTCGAGCTGATTCCAGACCGTAAGGAGTACAAGCCCGGCGAGACGGCGGAGCTGCTCCTGCAAGCGCCCTTCTACCCGGCGGAAGGCGTCCTGACGCTTCGCCGCTCGGGGCTCTTGAAGAGCGAGCGCTTCCGCATGGATGGGCCCACCATGACGATCAGAGTGCCGATTGAGGAGCGCTTCATCCCGAACCTCTACGTGCAGGTCGATCTGGTCGGGGCAACCGCGCGCACGGATGACGAAGGCAAGACGGATGAGCGCTTGCCCAAGCGTCCCGCCTACGCCAAGGGAGAGTTGAACCTGACGATTCCGCCCATGCAGCGACGCCTCTCCGTAGAGGCGACCCCGCGCGACAAGGCGCTTGAGCCGGGCGCGGAGACAATCGTCGCCGTCGAGGTGCGCGACTCGCAGAGCAAGCCGGTCGCGGGCAGCGAGGTCGCCGTCGTCGTCGTGGACGAATCCGTGCTCGCCCTGAGCAACTACAGGCTCGACGACCCGCTCTCGATCTTCTACGCAGAGCGCAGCGCCGATGTGACCGATCATCACCTGCGCGAGAAACTGCTTCTCAGCAGCCCTGAAACTTTGCTCGCACAGATGCAGGCAAGCGGAGGGAGGAGGGATGCCTATAAGCGAGTGCCGCTCAGCGAAAGGCAGATGGCAGAGCTTCCGGCTCCCGCCCCGTTAGCAGTGGCGACCAGGATGGCAAGGGGAGAGTTCGCGGTTGAAACTGCACAGGTGTCGGCGGAGCCTGAGCCGAACGCCATACGCCTGCGCGAGAATTTCAATGCGCTGGCGGTCTTCGCCGCCTCAGTGCCGACGAACGCGTCCGGGCGCGCAGAGGTTCGCGTGAAGCTTCCAGACAACCTGACGCGTTATCGCGTGATGGCCGTCTCGGTCGCCGGTGGCAAACAGTTCGGCTTGGGCGAATCGGCGATCACGGCGCGTCAACCGCTGATGGTTCGTCCCTCCGCCCCGCGCTTCCTGAACTTCGGCGACCGCTTCGAGCTTCCCATAGTCTTGCAGAACCAGACGGACTCTCCGATGACGGTTGACGTGGCCGTGCGCGCAACCAACGCCGAGCTGACCGATGGCGCGGGGCGTCGCGTCGTCGTGCCCGCCAATGATCGCGCGGAGGTGCGATTGCCCGTCGCGGCTTCCAGGGCAGGCACGGCCCGTTTTCAGATGGGAGCGATTTCGGGGCGCTGGGCCGATGCCGCCGAGATCGAATTGCCCGTCTGGACTCCGGCGACGACCGAAGCCTTTGCGACCTACGGCGAATTGGACGAAGGCGCAATCGTGCAGACGGTGAAAACGCCTGCCGATGTTTTCAAGCAGTTCGGCGGCCTGGAAATCACGACCTCTTCGACTCAGCTACAGGAGTTAACGGACGCCGTGATCTACCTCATGGCCTATCCCTATGAATGCTCCGAGCAGCTCTCTTCGCGCGTGCTGGGGGTGGCGGCTCTGCGCGATGTGCTGACGGCATTCTCAGCCAAGGGCTTGCCGAAGCCGGAAGAGATGAGGGCGGCGGTGGCGCGCGACCTCAAGCGCTTGCAGGGACTTCAAAACGACGACGGCGGCTTCGGCTTCTGGCGGCGCAATGAGGAGTCCTGGCCCTACGTCAGCATCCACGCGGCGCATGCCATGCAGCGTGCGCGCGAGAAGAAGTTTGAAGTGCCGGGCGAGATGTTTGAGAAGTCCAGGAGATACCTGCGCGATATCGAGAAGCATATCCCGGCGAGATATCCCGTGGATGTGCGGCGTGCGCTCATCGCTTACGCGCTCTACGTGCGCAATCGTATGGGAGAGAGAGACGCGGCGCGTGCGCATAAGCTCATCGCGGAAGCCGGCCTTGAGAATCTTTCGCTCGAAGCGGTGGGCTGGCTCCTGCCCGTGCTCTCGGGCGATGCGGCATCCAATCCTCAGGTCGAGGCGATTCGCCGTCTGCTCAACAACCGCGTGAGCGAGACTGCGGGCGCGGCTCACTTTACGACTTCATACACGGACGGAGAATACTTGCTGCTTCATTCCGAGCGGCGCGCAGACGGAATCATTCTCGAAGCCCTCATCGGCGATCAGCCTGCGAGCGACCTGATACCGAAGGTGGTACGCGGCCTGCTCGCGCATCGCAAGGCAGGGCGCTGGGAGAATACGCAGGAGAACGTCTTTATCCTGCTGGCGCTTGATCGCTACTTCGGGACTTATGAAAAGGTGACGCCTGATTTCGTGGCCCGCGCATGGCTCGGCGAGAGGTTCGCCGGCGAGCAGCAGTTCAGGGGACGCACGACCGACCGCCAGCAGGTCAACATCCCCATGCGTTACCTGGCGGAGTCGGCAGTAGACCAGAACCTCGCGCTCAGCAAGACGGGCGCGGGCCGACTCTACTATCGCATAGGGATGCAGTACGCGCCCTCTAACCTGAAGCTGAGCGCCGCCGATTACGGCTTTACGGTCGAGCGCGCGTACGAAGCCGTGGATAACGCGCGAGACGTGCGGCGCGACGCCGACGGCTCGTGGCACATCAAGGCTGGCTCGCGCGTGCGCGTGCGACTCACGATGGCAGCGCCCGCGCGCCGCTATCATGTCGCGCTCGTAGACCCCATCCCTGCGGGACTCGAAGCGCTCAATCCTGCGCTCGCCGTCACGGAGAGCATTCCGCAGGACGAGCGCGCGACAGTGGCTAAAGGGGGCGCGCCGTGGTGGTGGTGGTCGCGCACCTGGTACGAGCATCAGAACCTGCGCGACGAGCGCGCCGAGGCGTTCACCTCGCTGCTCTGGGAAGGAGTCTATACCTACTCTTACGTGGCGCGAGCGACGACGCCCGGCAACTTCGTCGTCCCGCCCGCGAAGGCCGAAGAGATGTATCACCCGGAAACCTTCGGGCGCGGCGCAAGCGACCGCGTGAGCGTCGAATAGCGGAACAATCCGAGGAGAGTTTTAATGAAACGAGCCTTGATCGCGTTGTTGATGACAGGCATGCTGTTGCTCTCGACTTTGACGCAGCGCGATCAGGCGAGCGGACAACTCTTGGCTGTCTTCGCACAGCTTGAAGTTCCGAACGCTCCGATTCCGGTTAAGGCCGACGGGAAGATATATCTCTTGTACGAGCTGCACGTCACGAACTTTCGCGCCGCCAAGCTTGAGCTGGCGCGCGTCGAGGTCTTTGGTGGTGACGGCAATGCGCAGCCGATAGCGAGCTACCAGGATACGGAACTGATCAAACGCCTGCATCGTCCCGGCGCGCCGACGGATTTAGCAGACAAGCGTCTGATCGGCGGCGGGTTGCGTGCGGTCGTGTTTCTGCATCTCATCTTCAACCGCGAAGCGGACGTGCCCAGGACTTTGCGACACAGGCTCCTCTTTAAGCCTAATGAGGCGACGCCGAAGGAGGCCGAGAGTATGGTTGACGGCGCGCGCGTCGTCGTCGGTCAGAGCAAGCCTCTGGTGATCGGCTCTCCCTTGCGCGGCGAAGGGTGGCTCGCGGCCAACGGCCCATCCAACGATTCGGGACATCGCCGCACGATCATAGTCCTCGACGGTCGCGCACGCGTCCCGCAACGCTTCGCCACCGACTGGGTAAAACTTGGCCCGGACGGACGACTCTTTCACGACGACCCGTCACAAAACGCTAACTGGTACGATTACGGTGTGGAGGTTCTGGCCGTCGCAGACGCGGCAGTCGTCGCTATCAAAGACGGGCTTCCAGAGAATGTCCCGCTCGCCGCGCAGAGGGTCGTCCCCGTCACGCTTGAGACCGTGGCCGGTAATCACATCATTCTTGATTTAGGCGGCGGGCACTTCGCGCTCTACGCGCACCTGCAACCCGGCAGCCTTCGCGTCAAGGTTGGCGAGAAGGTGCGTCGCGGACAGGTGTTGGCCCTGCTCGGTAACACGGGCAATTCCGACGCGCCGCATTTGCACTTCCACATCGCGGATGCCAATTCGCCGCTCGGTGCGGAAGGCTTGCCCTTCGTCTTCGATTCTTTCGAGACGCGTGGCATAGTGCAATCGCTCGATGCGCTCTTCGGACGTGAAGCCTGGAAGCCGCAGCCCGGCCTCAGACCCGGCAGGCGTCGGCTGGAAATCCCGATTGAAAATGCTGTGGTCAGCTTCCCGTAAGCTTGCACCTCAAGGCGTTCGTTTCAGCCGCGCTCCGCTGAGCTTAACTTCATGCTCCCTGTGAATCGCTCCTCGCCTGTGCTTCGGGGCCGCTCTAATTTGTTTGTGCGGGAGAGGCCATCTGTGATATGGATTTGGAAAGATGGGTCGGGCCGCAGTCTTGCGGGCTGTAGAGTTAAGAAGAAAGGCGATAAGAGATGAGAGACACATTCGTACTCATGCTGCGGGCCGTGTCGGCAATCGTTATGGTAGCGGCACTCGCCACACTGGCTTACGGCCAGCGCGACCGGCGAAACACCGCCCAGCCCGCCTCACGCGACATCACCCCGGCGGCTGATCTTGAGCGCGAGATGGCCCAGAGGTCGATGGAAGAGCAGCTCAACAAACCCCTTCGTCAACGCGAGCAGCACCTCTCCTTCATGCAGATCAGTGAAGACTTCAAGCGCATACAGCTCGTTAATAACGACCTCGTTGTTGCCGCCTCACGCGACGCGGCCCTTGACCTCAAGTTCGTCGCCAAGTCCGCTTCCGAGATCAGGAAGCTCGCCGTACGGCTCAAGGACAACCTGGTGCTGCCCGAGCCGGAGAAGGGCTTCAGGCATGTGCAGGCAGAGATCGAGCCGGAGGCAGGGCAATTGAAAGCGTCGCTGCTGGCGCTGGGAAAGCTGGTTGCGGGGTTCGCGCACAATCCCGTCTTCAAAGAGCCCAACGTGGTTGATGCACAGATGTCGGCCAAGGCGCGGCGCGACCTCGAAGAGATCATAACCTTGAGCGATCAGGTCAGGAAGAGCAGCGAGAAGCTGAACAAGCTCGCTCAGAAGACGCAGTAATCGGCGAAGGCAGTAGTACCTTATCCACGCGCAGCCTGGAAACTCACTCACGCGACTCAATCTTCAGCACACGGTTAATCGTCAAAACCTTTACGCCTCAAAGCGCCCGGCGCACGGTGCGGCGGACTGCTTCAGCCGTCAAGGCGTAGACGAGGTGCGAGCATAAGGAGTAAGCGTGCGTCGAGGCCGGGTACTCTGTCGGTTCTTCCGAGAGGCCGAGCGCGGGCACGACGATCTCGTCGGCGGTGAGCCAGAAGACCGTGCCGAAGGGCAGGCCCGCCCCGGCGGTGATGAACGGCGCTATTTCGGCCAGCGCGCCATAGAACCCGCCGGACGCGATGCCGAAAACATAATGCACGATCTCGCCCGCCGGTTCCTTCTCGCTCTCTCTGAGTGGCCGGTCTAAAACGCTTTCCGAAACGGCCCCGGCGACCTTCTCCGCCGGGTCGTCCTGCTTCTTGCCGCTCGCTTCGCTCGCCTTACTCTGAGCCTCGCCCTGCTCCTTCCCCTCGACGTATGGCTTGATGCCCTGCGCGCCGTGCGGCTTCTCCACCCCGACCTCCTCCCGGCTCCACATCGCCTGAAAACGGTTCATCGTCCAGGATGCGACCAGCCCGCCCAGGAGACCAGCCGCCAGCCCTTTCAGGATGTCGCCCTCATGACGATGTCGCTTGCGCCTGCGCCTGTCCCTGACCATGATCTTCGTCCTCCATTTAGCCTCGGAAAATTTTGCCGACCATCTTAAACGCAATCAGACCGCGAAGGCTACGAAAGCTGCCCCGCGAGGCTTGCATAATAGCACCCGATAGTTCTACTCTTTTCAGCACCCGAACATCCCTTTAACCTCCCCCCTGAAAAGATGAGTAGCGTGCGGCGAAGCTTGAGTCCGGGGCTTGCGCGTGTGCGGCCCTGCAAAACTATTTCGAGCGAGAAGATGATGGAGGGTAAACAGATGTCCAGAACAAGACCCCTGGTCGCATTGCTGCTGGCTTTCATATTCCTGGCCATGAACGTGGGCGCGACGGCCCAGCAGCAGCAGCAGCAGCAGCGGCGCCCGCCCGCGCCCGTCAATCGCCGCACAGGTACGCAGTCGCTTCTGACGGGCATCTATCGCCTTGACGTGAGAAGCAGCGACGACCCGCGCAGAGCCGCCGCGCGTGCCGCGAGCGGCCTTTCGCCCGCAGAGCAGCAACGCGTTGTTGACAGTCTCTCACCGCGCCTGGAATCGCCCGAACAGCTAGCCATAGAGCGGCGCGGCAACATGATCGAGATCGCTTCGTCGAAAGCGCCGCGCATCAGCTTCGAGGCGGACGGGCGCGATCATCAGGAGAGAATGGACAACGGTCGTCAGATCAGCACGCGCGCCGTGCTCTACGGCGACCAGTTGATGGTCAGTACCAGCGGCAGTCCCAACGACGAATTCACCGTCACCTTCGACCCGCTTGATAACGGACGCCGCCTGCGCGTGACTCGTCGCATCTACATCGAACAGCTCAACGAGCCAGTCGTCGTGCAGAGCATCTACAACAAGACTTCAAGCGTGGCGAGCTGGGGCATCTTTAATGAGCAGAGACAGACGGCGCGCAACAACACTGCGCAGAGAAGATTTCCGCAGCCCGCGCAGCCGGGGACGACGGGCAACAGGCCGCTCCCGGCTCCGCCCGTCATACGCGAGCGCACGCCGCAAGAGGTGCCGCCGCCGCCCTCGGAGCGTCGCAGCAGCGATGTTTACGTGCTGGTTGTCCCGGCCGGAGCGCAGCTTGTCGCAGTCCTCAACGACGATCTCAGCACGGCGCAGTCGCGCGAAGGCGACCCGTTTACGATGACCGTCAACGGGCCCGCGCAGTTTGAAGGGGCGACGCTCGAAGGCTTCGTCTCGCGCATCGATCGCGGCGGGCGTATCTCCGGGCGGGCAGAGATGACGCTCGAATTCCGCCAGATACGTCTGCGCGATGGACGCACCGCGCCCTTTAGCGGCTACGTGGAGAGCGTGCGGGCAGTGGGAGATGAAGACGTGCGCGCGGGCGGCGAAAACAGCGACGCGAGCGTGGAGGGGAACGACGACCAGACTTCTCGCACAGCCCAGCGCGCGGCCATCGGCGCAGCCGTCGGCGCAATCATCGGGGCGATTGCCAGCGGCGGCAAAGGCGCGGCCATCGGCGCAGCCATCGGCGCTGGCGTCGGCGCGGGCTCAGTCTACGCCCAGGGCCGTGACGATCTTGAGCTGAGACGCGGGACGGAGCTGACCATACGCGCCGAAGCGACCAGATAGAGTCATCCAGCGATTGAGAGCGATCCGCTCAGGGGCAGCGCCCTTATCAATCAGCTCACCCTTTCCCTTCGCGGCCAGGGGCTTGCGCGGGCGCGTGACGGCGTCGTATTTTACCTGCCATCATGTCGAGCATACCTTGTACCAATTGCGGCGCGGCGCTGATACCGGGAGCAAAGTTTTGTCGTCAGTGCGGGCAGCCCTCGCTGGATGCGGCCAGCGTCTCGGAAGCGACGACGCGAGTCTTCGAGGCGACAGCCGAACGCGCCGGAGCCGCAGCGCCCACCGAGACCTGGAGCACACAGCCGACGGCCCCGGCTTACCTGGCGCCCGCCGGGGCGTCGTCCCTGCGTGACGCCAGCACCAAAAGCCTTGAGCCCTCCGCGCCCAAATTACAGAAGAGCTGGCTCATCGTCTCCTTCGCAGTTCTATTTCTCGCCGTCGTGGCCGCCTTCGCCATCGGCATGCTGGTCAGTCGGCGAAGCACGACGCCGACGCCTCCTGTCGTCACCAGACCCGGAACAGACCTTCCACAGCCGCCGCCTGCGCCGCCCCCGCCAGGCCAGCAGCCGCCCGCATCTGGCCCATCCGTGCCCAACAACGAGCTGATGTATCCGGGCGCGCAGACCCTTACGGACATGAAGAGCGAGCGGGAGAATTTTCTAGAGCTGCGCACGAGCGATCAGGTGGAGAAGGTCGTCGAGTGGTACACGGCAAAGCTCAAGCCGACGCAGATCATGAGACGGCAGAGAGAAGCCATCCTGCGCACGGGCCGGACGCACGTCATCATCTCCGGCAGGGGCGAAGCGACAGACATCCTCATCAAGCAAGGGGTCGAGTAAGGGCGGCGGCTGTGAATGGGCCCATCACAAGGGCAAGGCCGTCATCACGACTGCTGCGGGAGACCGACGCGACGCATGAGGTCTATGAAGCGCGGGTCTGAGCGCAGGCCGTCGAGCGCCGGTTCGACGCCGAGCCAGACGAGCCAGTCGGAGCGATCCTCGTAAGCTTTTTCCAGCCATTCAAAGGTACGGTCTATCTCTCCGAGGCCCCTGTGTATTTCGGCGATGAAGTAGGGCGAGACGTAGCGCTCGCCGGACATCTTCATCAACTCGGCGAGCAGTTGACGCGCCTCATCCGTCCGCCCGGCCATCGCCAGCGCGTGTCCGAGCCCGGGCATAATCCAGAGATTGCTCGATAGCTGCATCGCCCTGTGATACTGTGCGATGGCCTCTTCATAACGGCCCTGTCGCTCGTAGACCTGCCCCAGCTTGAAATAGGCGACGTTGAAGTTTTCGTCTATCTCAAGCGCTTTGTGAATCTGCTTGACAGCATCGTCGTAACGGTGCGCGAAGTAGTAAATCCATCCGAGGTTCGTGTTGATAATAAGCGAGAGCGGGTCAAGCTCTTTGGCCTCGATCATCTCGCTGATGGCTTCATCCAGTTTGCCCAGCGCCGCGAGGTGCGTCGTCGCGTACCAGTAATGCGCGGTCGCATAGTTGGGCTTGAGCTCGATGGCACGCTTGAACTCGGCAGCCGCGCCCGCCCAGTCCCAATCGTAGCCGTTGGCGGCGTAAGCCAGGGAAGCGCGGGCCTCTGCCAGCGTCTCGTCTATTCTCAGCGCCTTGATGGCCGCCGTCTTCGCTCGCGGGAAAGCATCTCGCGGCGCAAGCTCGCTGTAGTTGCCGAGCATATTGTAGGAGTCGGCCAGGCCCGCGTAGGCGAGCGCGTAGCCGGAGTCGAGATCAATGGCCTCCTTGAAATATTCGATTCCCTGCTTAAAGCCCTCGGGCGTTCTCTTGTTCCAGTGGTAGCGGCCCTTGAGATAGAGCCTGTAAGCCTCGGGGTTGTCCGTGTGGCGCTTGGCCAACTGCTTCTGCTCTTCACCCGTCAGCTTGAAGCGCAGCTTCTCGGAAATCTCGCGCGCAATCTCCTCCTGAATGGCGAAGATGTCCGTCATCTGACGATTGTACTGCTCGCCCCAGAGCCGCGAGCCGTCCGTCGTATCAACCAGCTCTGTGCGGATCAGCAGATTATCGTTGAGATGAAAGACCGTGCCCGTCAGCACAGCCCGCACGTTAAGCTCCTGCCCGACCTCCAAAGGGTCTGCGTCCTTGTCCTTGTAGCGAAAGACGGTCGAGCGTGCCATGACCTTCAGCTTCGGCAATTGCGAGAGGTTGTTGATGATGCTTTCGGTGATGCCGTCGCTCAAGTATTCCATCTCGTGCTCGCCGCTATCGTTGGCGAGCGGCAGAATCGCCAGAGAGTCTATGGCCTTACGGCGCGGGCGGCGGCGGCGCTGCGAGAGAGACGTGCGGGCCGAATTTTTCGATGACGCGGCGGAGTGCTCCTGCCCCGAATGAAGGGCGGGCCGCGCGTCGTACTGCGTGAGGGCCTCTGTCGCCCGCACGTCCAGGTGCAAAGAGCGCGCGAGCTTCGCCTTGAACTCCATCTCGCGTCTGAGCGACTTAATGGCGGAGACGAAATCGTTGGCTGAACGGTAGCGAGTTTCCTTGCGCTTGGACATCGCCTTCGCAACTATCCTGTCCAGATCAATCGGAATCTCGGGCATCATTTTGCTGAGCGAGCGCGGGCGGTGTTCGAGTATGGAGATGAGCACGTCCGTTGTCGTCTCGCCGGGAAAAGGGAGATGGCCCGTAATCATTTCGTAGAGCACCACGCCCAGGCTCCAAATATCCGTGCGCCCATCCACTTCGAGCCCGCGCGCCTGTTCCGGCGACATGTAGGTGATTGTGCCCATCAACATGCCAGGGTTGGTCTGGATGAGCAGCGTCGGCGCTTCGTCCAGAGTCTGCTGCCCCTGAGGATGACGCTCGACGAGCTTGGCGAGGCCGAAGTCCAGGAGCTTCACGTAGCCGTCGGGCCTGAGCATGATGTTTTCCGGCTTGATGTCACGGTGAATGATGCCCTCTGCGTGCGCTTCGCTCAGAGCGGAGGCGACCTGGACGGCGATGTCCAGGGCATCATCGAGAGGAATGCTCGCGCTCTTCATATACTGCCTGAGCGTGCGTCCCTCGACGTACTCCATGGCGATGAAGGTGGTCTGGTCGGCCTGGCCGATCTCGTAGATGTGCGCGATGTTCGGATGCGAGAGCGCGGCGGTCGCCTTGGCTTCGCGCATGAAGCGGTTCATGCGCTGCTGGTCTGAAGCGACATCGGGCGGGAGAATCTTGAGGGCGACGGTGCGCTCAAGCTGCGTATCCTCGGCCAGATAGACCTCGCCCATGCCGCCCTTACCGATGTGGGAGCGAATTTCGTAGCGGCCCAGGTGTGTTCCGGCAGCCATCGTCATAGATTACCGCGCGTGACTTAGGCGCTCAGGGACGGGCGCATCTGTCTCGATAAAACGATTCAAGCTTAGATCATTGTAGCCGCCTTTGACGGAGCGCGCCACATGACCGGCATTTACGAAATTAGAGGGTCGAGACGTGCTCGGCGTTGCCGTCGGCTTTGAGCAAAGAGGAGGGGCAGAGCGGCTCGATCACACATTCGGCGCAGAGCGGCTTGCGCGCTTTGCAGACGCGGCGTCCATGCGCGATCAGCAGGTGCGGGAAAGCTATCCAGTCGCGGCGCGGGACAAGCTCCATCAAGTCTCGCTCGATCTTTTCCGGCTGTTGGTGCGCGCTTAAGCCTAGCCGCCGGGCCAGTCGCGCGACGTGCGTATCGACGACGACGCCCGCCGAGATGCCGTAAGCATTGCCGAGCACGACGTTGGCCGTCTTGCGCGCCACGCCGGGCATTTCGAGCAACTCTTCGAGCCGCGCGGGCACGCGCCCTTCGTACCGCTCTATAATCATCCGGCAGGAGCCCTGTATCGCTTTGGCCTTGTTACGGAAGAATCCCGTCGAGCGAATATCGGCTTCAAGCTCGCCTTGCGGGGCGAGGGCGTAATCCGAAGGGCTGCGGTACTTGCGAAACAGATCGGCGGTGACGAGGTTGACGCGCTCGTCCGTACACTGCGCCGAGAGGATCGTAGCGATCAGCAGTTCGAGCGGGCTCGAATGATTAAGGCTGCAACGCGCGTTCGGATATTCGCGCTTGAGGCGGCTGATGATCTTGCGCGTGCGCTGTTTCTCTTCCTTCATGTCGTGCCTCGCGGAGCTATTCAAGGGTGAGCCATTATAGCCGTTTGTGCTCCTTGAGCGAGCAAAGGAGCGCACCGCTCGTATAGCGGTCTGCAAACGGATGCGAATGCCGTCAGTCGCGCCAAGGGTCTCGGGCGGGTGCTGCCGCGAGTTGAGACCCGCCCGAGACCGCAGGCTGTACTGACCTGAATGCCGCGCGAAAGTTTGACAAAAAACGTGGCGAAATCGTACGGTGTCACTGCATTTCGGATATTGAGTCTTGTGGGCCCACGTCTTGCGGCAACCTGATTATTGATGTCATTTTTCCATTCGTCCAAGTCTCTCTACAGCTCTCTTCTCAGCCGTCATGCCAGACCCCGCCTATGCTTCCGGGTCTCGCTGCTGGCCGGATTCCTGCTGCTCTCAGGGCACGTCTGGGCATTGGCCGCGCAGCTTGGGGTTGATAAACGCCCGCCCGTGCGTGTGTCGATCAAAGCGCGCCCGCCGGCCAATCCAAGGCTTCTGAATCACCCTTCGACGCCGCAGGGACGTGTGCGGCGGCGCATCGAGAATCATCTGAGGCTGGGCAACGAGGCGCTTAACGAGAAGAATTATGTGGAGGCCGAGAAGCAGTACCGTCGCGCCATCGCCCTCAAGCCCGGAGAGTCCAGAGCATATTATGGGCTGGGTAATGTCTACTTCGATCAACTGGCGGAGAAAAGCTCTTATGTCGAGGCCATCGAGTTCTATCAGAAAGCCATCGCGCTCAATCCACGTTACGCCGAAGCTCATTACGGCCTCGGAACCGTCTATTACATTCAGCAGAAATACGAGAAGGCGATAGAGGAGTACGAGAAGGCTATCGGCAGCAGACGCCGCTATGCCGATGCTTACAACAACCTCGGCGGCATCTATACAGACCTCTACCGCAAGTCCCGGCTCACCTCTTCCCAGGATGCTCAAAAAGCTGTAGGGTATTACCAAAGCGCGATTGCAAGCGACGCCGGGTATTACGAAGCCCACTATAATCTGGGCGACCTTTATGTTGACATGAACGCTTACGAAGAGGCTGCCAGGCAGTACCGGCAGGTTATTCGCCTCAAACCCGAGCACGCTTATGCCTACAACAATCTCGGCTATGCGTATTACCGCCTGAAAAATTACCCGGAGGCCATCGCGTCCTTTAAGGGGGCATTTAGACTTAAACCTGATTATGCCGACCCGCACTACTGGCTCGGGATGACGTACCTACAGCTCGCTAATAAGCGTGCGGCGGAAGCGGAGTACGAAGCGCTGCGAAAACTGAATCAACCGTTGGCCGATAAGCTCCGGCAGGAGATTGACAAAGCGTCAAACGGATAGCGACGCTGATTGACGAAGATACTCATCACTCGATACGGCGGCGGCAAAGGAATGGGGAATAAGGATATGGCGGACAATACGGAAGGCTACCTCTACGATGTCTTTATCAGCTACCCGCATGAGAAAGATCACAAAACCTGGGTCGTCGAGTTTTTCCTTGAGAAGTTCGAGCTTTTCCTGACGCAGGACATAGGCCGCCCCGTCAAGGTCTATCTCGACCAGCGGGAGATTAGTCCGGGCATAGCCTGGCCGCAGAATATCAAGCACGCGCTCGGGCGTTCGAGAGTCATCATCCCCGTCTGGTCTGTCAACTACTTTTTGTCGAATTGGTGTAAGGCCGAATGCTGCGTCATGCTGCATCGGGAGACTCAACTGGGATACCGGACGGACAAGTATCCGAACAAAAGCCTGATCATTCCGGTCAGGCTCTTTGACGGCCAGAGGTATCCGCAGTTCGCCAAGGAGATAGAGTGTTTTGATTGCACGGCATACAACGTCATCTTTGAAGACTATAAAAAAACGCCGCAGTACTATGAGCTGCTACAGAAGATCAAAGGATGGACTCCGCTCGTGGCTGAAATGATTGATAAGGCCCCGCCCTGGAGCGCAGAGTTCCTGACGCCCAAATGGCTCGACGAGCCGATTCAGGCGCTCGGTGTTGACCCGAATTTCCACCTGACCAATAAGCCCTTTGAGCTACCCGCGATGGGTTCTCTCTAACAGCAGCTTCAAGTATGGGACAGATTGTCACCTTCTACTCTTATAAGGGTGGCGTGGGACGCTCGATGGCCTTGGCCAATACGGCGGCACTGCTGGCCCGTTGGGGCTACAAAACCCTGATCGTTGATTGGGACCTGGAAGCTCCCGGGCTTGAGAATTTCTTTAAAGACTATACCGACCGGGAACATTCAGACCTCGACGCCATCACAGAACGCAGGGGGCTCGTTGATCTCATCACGGCGAGCATCAAAGAGACGGGTCAGGATTCCCCTGAACCCAACTGGCGCGATTTTCTCGTCACCATCAAGTTGAAAGATAGCAAAGCGCCGCTGCATCTGCTGACGGCAGGGCAAAGGAGCACAGAGTATTTCCAGAGGGTGAGGGACTTTGACGCTCAGCACTACTATCGTGAGCAGGGCGGAGGCTACTTCATTGAGAAGCTGCGACAGGAATGGAAAGAGGAGTATCAGCTCGTCCTGATTGACAGCCGGACGGGCGTGACAGACATCGGCGGCATCTGCACCATACACCTGCCGGACATTCTGGTGCTCGTCTTTACGGCGACCGAACAGGGGCTCAGCGGAGCCGTCAACGTCGCCAGGAAAGCGACGCTCGCACGCCAGAATTTGCCGACCGACCGCCTCAAGCTGTTGACGATTCCGCTGCCGAGCCGCTTCGACGATTCCGTGGAGTTTGAGACCTCTCAAAAATGGCTCGACCGTTTTTCACATGAAGTCTCCGACCTCTACGCCGATTGGCTGCCCACGGATGTCCGCAGACGTGAGATGCTTGAGCTGACGAAGATTCCCTACCGGGCATATTTCAGCTTCGGAGAGAAACTGGCCGTCATCGAGCAGGGCACGGTTGACCCGACCGGCCTGGGCTACGCGATGGAGACGCTGACGGCCCTCATCGCCAATAACCTGAGAGGCGCTGACCGTCTCAGAATCAACCGTGATGATTTCGTCAAGCTGGCGGCCAGCGCCGATTCTCAGAAGCTCTTAACGCCGGAATACGATGCGCAGGCCGTTTCCGATGCCGTCGGAAAACATCAGGAATGGTTGGCATCCGAAGGCACGCGGGGCAGCCTCGCCAACTTCAACGGATTTAAGCTGCGCGCGATAGATTTAAGCAGAGCCGAGCTGCCGAAAGCTTCGCTGGTCGAGACAGACCTCAACGCCGCCAACCTTTCCGAAACTAATCTCTCCGCCGCAGACCTTTCGCGCTCTACCCTTCAAGGGGCCAACCTGCAAGGCGCTCATCTCTCCGAGGCTAACCTGCAAAAATCGAGTCTCGTGGATGCCAATCTGCGTGGGGCTGATCTGACCGGAGCCGATCTGCAAGCGGCCAATCTTGAAGGCGCGACTCTGACCGATACAGACCTCAGCGGGGCCAACCTGTCGGAAGCAAACCTCACGCGCGCCGACCTCAAGAACGCGCGGTTTTCCGATGCCAATCTGGAGAAGGCCGTGCTCACTCACGCGTCGGGTCTGATGCTCCATCAGTTGCGGGGAGCGAATCTTTCAAAGGCCCTACTGCCTGCGGACATTTCCGGCTACAAGGGATTAACGAGCTTCTGGGTCTTTCGCCTTCTCCTATTCATCCTCGCTCTCGCCCAGGCATATTCTTTAACCGTCATCGCCATGGCGACAGACGCGCAGCTCATGACGGACACGGGCTTACCGCTCAAAGGGGTTCCGGGCCATATCTTTTTCATGTGGGCCCCCGCCGTGCTCTTCATCATCTATGTCGCCTTTCATTCTTACTTGCAGCATCTATGGATAAAGATTGCCCGGTTGCCCGCGATCTCTCCCGAGGGGCAGACTCTTGACGAGACGCTGCACGAGCCGTTCATCGCCAGCATGGTCGCCTATTATTTCAAGCGATTGGGAAAGCGACGGCTATCCCCGGCGCGAATCACGCTTTTCATCTGGGCCTGGGTACTGGGCCCACTCGTTCTCCTTCTCTTTTGGGCCAGATATTTACCCCGCCATGATTGGATGGGGACAAGCATGCATATCATCGTGGCGGTCGGAGCGACGTTGATCGGAATAAAGTCTTATGAGATGACAGCCAAAGTTCTTAGCGGCAATGAGAACCCGGCAGCTCTCTGGATTCGAGAGCGCCGGAAATAGCCACGGGGAAAGATTCGCATGATGGCCAGCAAGGATAACAGCACGGCAGCGCGGTCCCTTTTGGGTCTTCGTGACTACATCATCTTTATTGTCCTGACGGGGATTCTCGTGCTGGCTTCCGTCTACGCCTTCAGGGGCCACAAGCTGCTCGGCATGAGAGGCGATGCCGATCTGCACGGCGCGAACTTAACTTCGGCTGACCTGCGCGAGGCGGATTTACGGCGGGCCAATCTTTCCAGGGCCGACCTACGGCGAGCCAGACTCAACGCCGCCGACCTGACGGATGCCAATCTTGAGGGGGCGGATTTTAGATCCGCCTATCTACAGGGAGCTAACTTCCAGAACGCCAACATGAAGGATGCTGACTTGAGAGGAGCAAACCTGCGGGATGCGCTCAACCTTCAAAGCGCGCAGATCCTTTCGGCGAGGGCTGACGAAGTGACACTGCTGCCCTCTTACCTGAGAGAAACGCTGAACACGAAGTTCGACGTTAATCTCGCCGACAAGGTGGAGATTCCCTTCGAGCCATATAAAGTGGCGATCAGTCAGGACGGAAAACTTTTGGCATCGGTCGGCAGGGATAGAAACGTCCATCTCTGGGATGTGAATGATAACAAGGCGGTGCAGAGGACTCCCCTCAGTGGGCCCAATGGGTTCGTGCGTTCTGTGGCCATCGATCCGCTCGACAATAACATCGTCGCGGCGGGGAGCGACGATGGCTCGATCAGGATATGGCAGGGCAGCACACAGGTTAAAGTCATAAATAAGCCGGAGGAAGGCTACGTCTTCAGTCTGGACTATAGCGCGGACGGACAATTTCTGGTCTCGGCCAGTCGCAACTTCACGACCGAAGTGAAGATGGTTCATATCTGGAAGGCGAGCGATCTCGCACTCGTGTCCAGTCTTAGACTCGACCCGAAAGATTTAATTATTGACATCTACCCCGATCAGCAACTGATGGCTCTCTTCACCGAACTCAACGGGACGCAACTGCGCCCAATCGGTAACGGTCTAACGAGGGTGCTGGAAGGAATCGGAGAGCGTGTCATAACCAGTGGAGCATTCAGCTCCGGCGCAGAGCTGCTGGCTCTCGGAGTCAAGGACGGCAACGGAGGGACAGTTCTGGTCTGGGGAGTCGATGATACCCGGCAGGTCAGAAGTACCTTGACCATCTACGAAGGCACTGTCACCAGCCTGGCTTTTAGCCCGGACAGACAATTACTAGCCGTCGGGTGGAGCGATGGCAGCATTCGGCTCTGGCGTCAAAGCGGCGGTGTTGAGCCAGTCACGATGACGGGACATAGCGGAAACGTGCAGGGCCTGGCCTTCAGCGGCGACGGGCGAAAGCTGGTCTCCATAGGCGTGGACAAGACAATCCTCCTCTGGAATATTGCGCCGTACAAATTCTCTTGATCGAGTCGGATGGACGGAAGCTGCGGCGACGCGCCTGTTCAGGTCCGTATGTATTGAATGCCACGCTGCCGGGCGCAGAAAGAGAGCGCGTACCAGTTGCACTGAAGAGGAGGTGACCCACATGAGTTTGAAACAACGCTTGAGCCTGCTTTCTGAAACTTTCAGGAAAGGCTGCCAGTGGCCCGTCAAGCTTCGATTGAAGACGAAGCGCGACGGTTGCGCTCTGGCCGTCCTCCTTTTAATAGCGCTCCATGTATCATACGGCCCCGCGAGCTTTGCCTGTTCTCAAAAGTGTGGGCCGGATGCATATGCTCCCGTCGTTTTTTATGACAAGAGGCGTCGGCCAATCAAAAAGAGAGCCAGAAAGCCTTTTGAAGCGCTCGCCCTTTATCGTTTCGACATACCTTCCCCCTTCACCCCCGGCGCGGGAGCAAGGAAATTCGACGAGTTCGGGGGAATAAATTTTTGCGACGTGTTCGCTCGCCTGGACAACTTTGCCATCCAGTTGCAGAACGAGCCCAATGCGAGGGGCTACATTATCGTTCGCGGCGAACGCGGCAAACGAAATCGTAGCTACGAGAAACAAGCCTATGCCTCTGCTTCCAAGAACTATCTGGTCAATACGCGCGGCATAGACGCTAATCGGGTCAGCACGGTTGACGGGGGAGAAGGAGATACGCTGTCGGTCGAGCTCTGGATTGTTGATGCGTCCCGCAGCACAAGCCTGGGAGGCTATAGAGTAGAGGTTATCCTCGCCGCACGCTGAAGGATAATCCGCTTTTGTCCATCGCGGCTCAAACGCTCATCCCGGCCCTGAGTCAATAGCTTGAGCGAAGAGCATCCCCCTTATGGATTGAACGTGTCTTCCGAATCACTCGCACGACTCCTTGACGAACTCGACGAGCTGAAGCGCCGCTTCGACGCTTCGGAGCGCGCGGCCAGGACGCTCGCCGCGCTCGACAAGCGACGGTTCACGGATGCCGATTCGTTAATCCGCTTTCACGAAATAGTTCTCTTCCTGCGCGCTTACCCGCACAACCGGGCAGTCCTACGCAGCGCCGAGCGAATCCTCGCCTCTTTCCCGCGACGCGTCGCGCTGCTCAGCCGCGAGCGCGGCGCAGACCTCTCGCCCTTTGAAGCGCCGGAGGTCTCCGGCATCGCCGGGACATCCATGACCTCAACCTTCAGCTACCACGTCGCGCGCTGGCTGGCGCGGCGTCACGCGAATGAGGTGGCGATTGATTGGGAGGGCTACGAAGACTCCGCGCGCCTGGGCGCGAGTTGGCCCAGGTTTCTTCCGCTCCTCGAAGAAGACGCGCTCGTCGAGGCCAACATTCCCTACATCGAGTGGCTGCGCGCGGCGATGGGGCGCGAGCGTAGAGACCTCGCCTGGCTGATCGAACGCTTCGAGCGCTCAGGCATCAGCGAGCGCGAGAAGGCCGAAAGATACGACGCG
The DNA here is from genome assembly GCA_036389095.1 of Pyrinomonadaceae bacterium. GTDB lineage: Bacteria > Acidobacteriota > Blastocatellia > Pyrinomonadales > Pyrinomonadaceae > DASQYE01. The sequence continues at coordinate 5,382 of DASVQM010000078.1, read as the reverse complement.
CTCAAGCTATGGGTTCGCTGGAGGCCGTCACGTTTCCAGGCCACGCGCACAGGAATGAAGCTTCCGGTGCGCCAAATCTTCTATCAAGATCAGCCGCTCTTGCGCCGCAGCGACGTGTCGCTCTTGAGCGAGCTTAACGGGCCGCCGCTCAGCCTCAAGTGGCTTTCGCGCCGCGAGGGTGAAGAGGTTCTGGACTTAATCCGCGATACCTCCACGATTCGCTATCGAGAGCTGCACGGGTTCACGTTCGGCGACCCTGCGCGCGTCACGCACGCGCGCGTGGGGCGGGGCGTAGAGTTTTTCTTCAACGGCGTCCCGGCGGAGCATCGCCTGCCGCTCAGGGCCTACCATTCGGCCCTGATCGTCAAGAACGGCGTGCCCGTGGGTTACGCCGAAGGTATCTCGTTGTTCGAACGCGTGGAGATCGGCTTCAATATCTATTACACCTTCCGCGAGGGAGAGTCGGCCTGGCTATACGCGCAGACCCTTCGCCTCTATCGCCAGCTGCTCGGCGTCAACTGCTTCTCCGTTGACCCTTACCAGATCGGTTACGAGAACGAGGAAGGGATTGAGTCGGGCGCGTTCTGGTTCTATCGCAAGCTGGGCTTTCGCCCGGCGCGTGGCGAGCTGATGAAGCTGGCCCTGGAAGAAGAGCGTAAAGCTGCGGCGCGTCCGGCATACCGCACGCCGCCGGAAATCCTGCGCGAGCTTTCCGTGGGCCCACTGCTTTTCGAGCTGCGGCCTGCGCCGCGCAGCGATTGGGATCGCTTTCATATACGCAACCTGGGCCTGGCCGTCCAGCGTCGTATGGCGAGCCACTTCGGCGGCGATGCCGCGCGCATAAGAGCCGCGTCCGTACAATCGGTCGCACGCGCGCTCGGCCTGCGGTCGGCTGGTTGGAGAGAGCATGAGCGCCGCGCTTTTGAGAATCTGGCGCTCGTGCTCGCCCTCATCCCGGATATGTCGCGCTGGACGAAGGACGAGAAGCGAGAGGTCGCGCGCATCATACGGGCCAAGGCTCAAGCGCAGGAGGCCGATTACCTTCGACTGATGCAGCAACACCAAAGGCTGCGCCGGGCGATCATCAAGCTCGGCTCGGATTAAGCGGCAGGGCCGCCCGCAAGGAAACTCCGGCTTCGCGGCTTCTTCAATGCGCGCCTACCTGCGCGCCCGCCCGCCTCTGGCCTTGAGCATCGCTTCCCGTTTGGCTTTAAACTCCGTGCCGGGCTTCCACTCGGGCCAGGCGTTGCCTTCGGCCACACGATAGCCGACCTCGAAGAGCAGTTGCGTATCTTCGACCGCGCCCGATAAATCCCAGTCCGGCTTTATCTCGTCCGTGACCTTGTGATAATCGTGCGCGACGTACTCTTCGCGCTTCTGCTGGCCGTAGCCTTCGGGCCTGCCGATGTAGTCCGTGCCGGGGAAGAGGAAAGTCAGAGCGGGCACGCCCTCGCGCGCCAGCTCGAAGTGATCTGAGCGATAGAAGTATCCCTTCTCCGGTTCGGGGTCTGGCTTGACCGTGCGCCCCTGAGTGGCGGCCATCTCGACCAGCAGGTCTTCGAGCGTCGTCTGGCCGTAGCCGACGCTGACGATGGCGCGCGTGCGTCCCCACTGGTTCATGATGTCCATGTTGATGTTGGCGAGCGTACGCTCAAGCGGATAGAGCGGGTGCGTCGCGTAGTACCTTGCTCCGAGCAGCCCCTTCTCTTCCCCCGTCGGCGCGAGAAAAAGAATCGAGCGCCTGGGCCCACGCTTCAGCTTTTTGTAGGCTTCCGCGATTTCCAGCATCCATGCGATGCCCGATGCATTGTCAATCGCGCCGTTATAAATCTGATCGCCCTGCAAGCTCTCGTCGCGCCCGAGGTGATCCCAGTGCGCAGAGTAGATGATGTATTCGTCTTTAAGCCTGGGGTCTGAGCCCTCTATCTTGGCGATCACGTTGCGCGACTCTATCTCGCGCAGCTTGTTCCTGACGGTAAAACTCGCTTGCGCGCCGAGCGGGACGGGTTTGAAATCCCTGCTCATCGCCGCGCGCTTCAACGAATCGAAATCATGGCCGCCGGCGGTGAAGAGTTCCTTCGCTCTGTCCAGGTGAAGCCAGGCTTCGACTCCGGCGCGATTCATATTCCGGTCGGGCGTGCGTATGTCGAAGTTTTCGCGCCCGGCATTGGCGGCGACGACCTGCCATCCGTAAGCCGCAGGCGCGGTCTCGTGAATGATGACGGCGGCGGCAGCGCCCTTCTCGGCGGCGATCTCGTACTTGTACGTCCAGCGACCGTAGTAAGTCATGGCCCGCCCCTTGAACATCTTCTCGTCGAGCCGTGACGGGTCGCGCGCATCCGTGATGGGCGGGTCGTTGATGAGCATGACGATGGTCTTGCCGCGCACGTCTATGCCCTTGTAATCGTCCCAGCCATATTCGGGCGCGACGATGCCGTAGCCGACAAAGACCATCTCGGAGTTTTCGATTTTGACTTCGGGCACGTACCGGCGCGACAGCGCCACGTAGTCATCCTTGTGCTTGAGGTTGATGGCCCGTCCCCCCACTTTGAAGACGGCTTCGGGTTGAGGCGTGAGCCCGGCGAGCGGGACTTGCTGAACGTAAGTGCCGTCGCTGTTGCCGGGCAGGAGGCCGAGCCGCTTGAACTCGCCTATGATGTAATTGACGCTCAACTCTTCGCCGCGTGTGCCGGGGGCGCGTCCTTCATATTCGTCCGAGGAGAGCGCCTTGATGTGGCGTAGCAGGCCGTCGGCTGTGATCGTTTCGCTCGCCGTCTTGACATCGGCTGGCAGCGTCGTCCTCCTGCCCGCACGCTGTCGCACCTGGGCCAGGCCTGCCAGCGTCAGAGCCGTCAGCCCTAAACACAACCCCGACCACATGATGATCTTTTTCATCTCTCCCTCCTTCAAGATAAATCCGAAGCCCCGGATGATCGAAAGCGGACTCGTTCCCGCGAGCCGCGCTTGCGAGAAATCTTCGTCTTGTCAGAATCTGTTCGATATGAAGCCGGATAATTGTACACGCGCTCAAATCCGGGCGAAAGGCGGAAGGATGGGATTTCGCAATCTCGAAAATCGCTTTCCCACTTCATCCCTGACACGAGCCTGTGCGTCCTTGCTTTTGCGGGCGGGACAGGGCAACCTCTCTGTATGACAAAGACGAACGCGCATTCATCCCTGGACTTACGCGCGATGGCGCGACGGGCCATGATCGAAAACGGCTTTGAGCCGGACATGCCGCCCGCAGTAGAGCTTGAGATGCAAGCCATGGAGGGCAAACAGCCGAAAGACCATGTTGATGACGACCCGCCGCCGCGCGACCTGCGCGCACTGCTCTGGTCTTCGATTGATAATCACGACTCGCGCGACTTAGATCAGGTGGAGTTCGCGGAGGAGTTGCCGGGCGGCGACATACGTCTTTTGATCGGGATCGCGGACGTTGACGCCCTTGTGCCCAAAGGCTCGGCCATTGATCGTCACGCGCTGCACAACACGACCTCGATTTACACGGGCGTCCGAACTTTTCCGATGTTGCCCGAGGAGCTTTCCACTCATACCACTTCGCTGCTCGAAGACGAAGATCGCCTCGCCGTCGTCATCGAGCTGGTGGTGGACGCGGAAGGCGAAGTCCGCTCAAACGAGGTCTATCGCGCGCGGGTGCGCAATCAAGCGAAACTCGTTTACGAGCAGGTTGGCGCGTGGCTCGAAGGCCGCGCTCCCGCCCCTTCAAAAGTCTCGGAGGTCGCGGGCCTTGTCGAGCAGCTACGCCTACAGGACAAAGCCACGGAGCGTTTGCGCGCGCTGCGCAAACGTAACGGCGCTCTCAATCTACAGACGATTGAGGCGAAGGCCGTCGTCGTTGACGGTCGCGTCGTAGAGCTCGTTGCCTCCGAACACAATCGCGCGCGCGACATCATCGAGAGCTTTATGGTCGCGGCCAATACGGAGATGGCGGAGTTTCTGGAAACCGCAGGCTGGCCCTCAATCCGCCGCGTCGTTCGCACGCCTGAACGCTGGCCGCGCATCGCCGAGATTGCCCGCAGCTTCGGCGACAGCCTGCCCGAAGAGCCTGACTCGCGCGCGCTGAACTCATTCCTCTCGCGCCGCCGCGCCGCAGACCCCGTACACTTCCCAGACCTTTCACTCTCGATAGTCAAGTTGATGGGCCCAGGCGAGTATGTCGTCGAGCGCGCCGGTACTGAAGGCGAAGGTCACTTCGGACTCGCCGTACACGACTACACGCACTCGACCGCGCCCAATCGTCGCTACCCTGACCTCATCACGCAGCGCGTGCTCAAGGCAGTCGTCGCACGGCGTCCTTCGCCGTACACGGAAGCCGAGCTGTGGGATATAGCCGAACGCTGCACGGAGCGCGAGGACGCGGCCAGGAAAGTCGAGCGACTGATGCGCAAGGCCAGCGCCGCCGTGCTGCTCGGCGAGCGCATAGGCGATACCTTCGACGCGATTGTCACGGGCGTCTCCGCCAAGGGCACGTTCGTGCGGCTCATCGCGCCGCCCGCTGAAGGCCGCGTCATGCGCGGCGAACAGGGCATGGATGTCGGCGACAGGGTGCGCGTCAAACTCCTGGCGACAGAGCCCGAGCGCGGCTTTATTGATTTCGCGCGGGCGAGCTAAGTTAAGCTGGCTGAAATCGCCCGGAAGGTTAAGGGAAGGAGGAGATATACCTTGGACGAACTGCCCATCGCGTGTGACATGAGCGCTCTTGATGCCGCGCAGAGAGCGCGTCAAAAGGTGCTGATGGAGAGATTCCGCGCTTCTCTTCAGGAGACGCGTGGGCTGGCCGATGGCTACGCTTTCCGCTTAGCGCCTGATGCGGCCATCCTTGAGATAGCCTAATTCATCACCATCGAGCGCCTGTGCTGCCCCTTCCTCAACTTCGAGCTTGAAGTCGGCCCCGCAGGCGCTCCGCTCTGGCTGAGGCTCAAGGGACGCGCAGGGGTGAAACAATTTATAGAAGAGGAGTTCGGGGCCTCCTGAACACCCATAGGGGCCGCATATGGCGCGCCTCTGTCCATACACGCTTTGGTCTCAACCTGTCCCGATATGGTCGGATGCTCGATTTGCGGACGATTTGATGGCCGTTTTACTGGGACATTCCGCTGTTTCAAGCGTGGCACTCATTTTGCTGTTATTCGCGGCATGACTACAAACGCCGCGACATATCCACTCTGGCAAAGCATCGGAAGCGTTAAAGCCGACGAGACGGCGAAGCCGCAGAGCGACTACGCCCTGGCGCAAGCAGCGGCAGCAGGCGAGATGACGGCCTTCGAAGAACTCTACTCCCGTCATAATCGCCGAGTCTACTCGCTCTGCCTCAGGATGACGCAAAACGTCTCGGAAGCCGAAGACCTCGCACAGGAA
>DASVQM010000077.1:0-24329 GCA_036389095.1 Pyrinomonadaceae bacterium | reverse complement strand
TCGGCGACAACCTTCTGCACGAGCAGCATGCGGATTCCGGGCCAACGGGCGGCGGCGATCTCCGGCTCTGGATTGATGAGCCCTCTCTCGGGCGTCAACTCCATATTCGATTGACCCGAGCAGACCCACACCTCTCCTACCAACACGTTCTCCAACTCGATGACGTTCGTTCCCTTGACGGTCAGGGTGCGCGGCTCTGTAGATGCCTTCATGGGCTTGAGCCGCACCATCCATCTGCCGTCCTCTGCGGCCCGCGTCGTCAAGGTCTGACCGGCGAAACTGACGTAAACATGCTCGCCTCTCTCAGCCGTGCCCCAGACCGGCACTCTCATCGCGCGTTGCAAGACCATGTTGCTGCCGAAGATCGCGGAGACGCGCACCTCCGCGGAAACACGCGCCGATAACCCTGTTAAGAGGAGGCACGCGGCGAGCCACGCGTAGCCGATTTTATTCTTCATCTTCACCTCATCTGAGCGAAGCGAATCTCAACAACCGAGCGTTGCACATGCTTTACTCGACATCCCTTCTCACTATTGACTCGCCCTCCCGCACCTCAAGCCGCAGCCCTGAGAAGTCCATCCTGCGCGCGTGCTCGACGACGAGGCCCTTCTGCGCCGTGACCTTGCAGTCCTTGAACCTGACCTCCTGAATGGGGCTGCCCTTCAGGCCGCGAATCATGCCGCCGGACTGTGCCGTGCCGCTGACGTTGATGAGCTGTATGTCGCGGAACACAGGCAGGACTTTCGCCGGTGGGCCCAGCGTGCCGCGCGCGCTGGTCCATTCCATGTTCATCTCGAACGCGCGCCGCACGCCGCGCAGCTTTATGTTGCGAAAGACGATCTTCTCCACCACGCCTCCGCGACTGGGCTGCGACTTGAAGCGCACAGGGGCCCAGTTGTCCGCCTCCGCCACACAGTCGCGCACCTCCACGTTGCGTATGCCGCCAGAGGTTTCGCTGCCCATCGCCACGCCGCCGTGCCCGTAGCCGAACCGCGTCTGCTCGATGATGATCTCCTCGCTCGGACGACCCACACGCAATCCGTCCTCGTCGCGTCCCGCCTTGATGGAGATGCAGTCATCGTTCACGTCTATGTCGCAGCGCGTGACGCGTACGCGCCGGCTTGAATCGATGTCAATGCCGTCGGAGCTTGGGATGTTGTGCGCGGCGCGTATGATTAGCCTCTCAATCAACACATCCTCGCTGTAAAGAACGTGCAGGCCCCAGGACGCCTGGTTGAGGAGGTTGAGCCCGGCGACGCGGACGTTGCGGCAGTTCTCTATGGCGATCAATCTGGGGCGGCCCGCTCTCTGGCCGCGCATTTGAGTAGCTTGCCGTAAGCGCTCGGCCCATTGCTCGCCGGAGCCGTCAATCGTGCCCTCGCCGCTCAGCTCCAATCCATTCATCTCGTCCGCGTTGACGAGCGCCGCGGTCCACTCGCGCTCCACGCCCTCCCAGCGCGTCTTCACCTGCGGGTAGTCCTGCGGGTTGACCGAGCCCTTCAATACTCCTCCCTTCGAGACCTCAAGATTGCAGCCCTGCTTGAGGAAGATCGAGCCTGTCAGGAACGTGCCCTTCGGCACGACCACAACGCCGCCCCCCTGCGCCGCGCACCGTTCAATCGTTGCCTGCACGGCCCTGGTGTTAAGCGTCCGGGCGTCGCCCTTCGCTCCGTCGTCCGTAATCGAATAACGCTTTGCCGGGCTGATGCTGCCTGTCGTCGTTGCGGCCTGAACCGGCAGGGCCGTGAGCAGCAGAAGCGCGAGCCTGATCGCCAGACGCACCATCATCAGCCGTGTTTGCGAGCCGGGGTTAGAGCCCTCTTCCTTTCTCATCGCGACCATCTTTCTCTAACGCTTGCCGTCCGTGGGCCCAGGCCAATCGTCCGTGCGGAAAGGCGCGGCGGGCAGCCCCGTTTCGTTCGTCAGGTTGGGATGCCTCGGGTTGCTATTGAACGCGTAACGCGCGGCGACCGGCTGCGCCACGTCCGTAGACCAGACTTCGACTCGATTCTTCCCCACAATCTTCGCCTGGGCCCAGTGCCATCTACGATCAGCCCCGGCGATGGCGAATTCGTCCAGCTTATCACCGTCGCGGATTCTCAGGCCCTGGCCCACGTCGTCAAATGTGAGGATTATCTTCAAGCCGTCCACTTTCGCCGCGCGCAGCGTGGGCCCAGACCTGGTCATCTTCCGGCCGTAGACATCCGCCAGGGCCCAGCGTGCCATGCGCAGGCCAACGTCCAGCTTGTTCTTCGGATGAATGTCTCTGGCCTCGCCGATATCAATCGTGACGATGAGGCCGGTCTTCGGCGTGCTCAGGACGGTGCGCCGTTGTGCTTCGCGTATGTGGCTCCAGGCTTCGTCGGCAGGCTCTGGTTTGGGGTCGCGGTAGTTAGGCAACTGGACGATGCCGAAAGGGAAGTCGCCCACGCCCCAGCGCTCGCGCCACGCTCTGATCATCGTCGGCAGAAGGATGCCGTATTGCTGCGCGCGCTCTTCGTTCGATTCGCCCTGATACCAGACGGCTCCGCGAATCGAGAAGGGAATCAGGGGCGCGATCATCCCGTCGTAGATGGAGGAAGCGATGCGGTATTCGCGCAGTGCGTCCGGCACTGAAGGCGAAGGCTGTGGGCGTGCGCCCTCGGCCTTGGCCTGTTCCGCCCTGGCACGCCATTGCTTCAACTGTTCTTCATACTCGGCCCTCACACGCGTGCGCTCCGCGTCCCAGATTTTCGTGCGCTCGACCGTTGGCCGCAGATCGGTCGAAGCCAGCAGGTACTCGACGGGCGTCCATGCCTCCGCCTGCGAGCCGCCGTAGGACGAGTTGATGAGCCCTATGGGGACTTTGAGCTCCTTCTCAAGCTCTACGCCGAAGTAGTACCCGGCGGCGGAGAACTCCTTGACGGTGTCAGGCGAGCACGGCTGCCATGTGGCGAGCGGCGGCGGTTGATGCTTGAAGGCGACCTGGCGGCTGACGTTGAAGAGTCTGATCAAAGGATGATTGGCGGCGGCGGTCGCGGCCTCGCCGTTGGCAGTCTCGCGCAGTAGGCGCTGCATATTCGATTGGCCCGCCAGCAGCCACACTTCGCCGACAAGAATGTCCTTCAGCTCAATCGTGTTCTTGCCAGAGATGGTCATCGTGGCCGCAGAGGCATTGGCGCGCATCGGGTCCAGTTTGACGCGCCACTTGCCGTCCCGGTCGGCTGTCGCTCTCTTCGACTGGTTAGCGAAGCGCACGGTGACAGCCTCGCCCGGGTCCGCCTTGCCCCAGATGGGCACGGCCCTTTCGCGTTGCAGCACCATCCCGCTGCCGAGTACATCCGGTAAAACCACGTCCGCCCGCACGCTGGCCGCAGACAGCAACAGAGCTATCGCTGCTATGAAGAGACGGGTTCTCTTTCTCATGGGTTTTCCTTTTCGATAAGCGCTCTCTCTCGCGCATCCTCATCTGAACGACGGCGCGGCAGCAGCAGCCGTAGTAGTGGCGACGCTTTCGTTCATGTCTCTACTCAAAAACGAGATCGCCGCAGGCTGTGCCCACTACCCTATCTCTTAATTCCATGTATTGCCGGGTATGCGTTGAAGTCTAACGCCGATGGCCTTCAACTCACAACATGAATGTGGCCTCTCTCTTCCGGCAGGTCATCCGGATCGTTATCCCTCAACACGGAACGGGCGCGTCCTTGCGCCGGGTAGATATTGTTCGAGAGAAGTGATAAAAACTGAGGGCAACAGTCAGCATCCGAAGGGTTGAGACGAGAGGGCTAGAGAGGTCGCGGCGGAGTCGTCCCTATGGCATCTACCGGCAGTATCAATTCAATCGCTATTTTAATCGGCAGGGCGATTGTGTCCCGCGCGACGGCCAACAAGCTCGGGCCGATCTACGATCTGGTGGCCGATCCGTTGAAAGGCGAGCTGGCAGGTTTAGCCGTACAGATGCCCGATCAAAGCCTGAAGCTCATTGATAGCCGGGATATTTACAGCTTTGGCCCGGATGCCGTGATGATCAATAGCGACGAGTCGGCCATCCACGCGCAGGATTCACTGCTGAAGGGATTACCCCTTGCGAAGAATCATCTCGTCGGAGCCAGGGTTATCACCGAAGGCGGCAAGGTGCTGGGGCAGATCGCCAACGTCTACATTCACCTCGCGGAGACCTCACTCTTCTTCTACGAGGTGCGCTCATCGCTTCTCGACAAGCTGCTCGGTCATACGCTCTACTTCCCGGCCTCCCTCGGTCGTGCGCTTTCACAGGATGGCACGCGCCTCGTCGTCTCAGACGATACTGGCGAGCAGTCAGATCATACCCTGGAAGCATTAGCGGCTCGCCTGTACGGGCCCCCGAAGGACGAAGACCCCGTCGTCATAGTCCGCAGTCGCGGACACTGAACCCTTCACGCGGCCCGGGTGTTTAAGATTCAAGCTTAATCAGTAGCTCACACGGAAGGCGACAAGGCGTACGCTTCAGGTGTCTCGACGGGCGCTAACGAATGACATACCTGTCAACCAGTCGCGCCCCGGGGTTGATGGAAGAGACGCTGCGTGTCGTGCGCCTGGGCCTGATCTTCCTGGGCGCGGCAGAGACGGAAGCGACGGGATTAGATGATTTTCGGACGGGCTTGTAGCTTCGATCAATATCTATCCTGGCAGCATCCGCGACGGGGGCCAGAGACCTTGTCGATACCACCCGGTTGCGCCTGTATGCGGTCACACCGATGGCCATCGCGCCGACGGCCATGAGGAGGCCGACGAGCGCCGCTATCAGCCAGGAGCCTTTTCTACGCCCCGCGCGCGTCGCTTGTAAGCTGAAGCTTGTCGCAGCGCTGCGATAGTCGGACGCCGTCTCGTCTCGAAGGGGTACGACGGGGCGTGCCATTTGGGCCGCAGCCTCGTCGAAGCGCGGCGTCGTCAGCGCTTTTTCCTGCGAGCCCGGCCCACGCGCCATAACTTTTTGAGAAGAGTTGCTCATCGAAATGCCACAGCCCTGACCGAATCTAATACACGTTTCTTCTACTTTCTTTATGGTTAGCAAGAATGAGTCCAAAGACGGCTCGCGCGATCAGGCTTCCATCGACGGTTCACTGCGTCGTGATGAGTAGGAAGCGCCGAGGGTGTCTCGCCGCACGCGCTGCCTGCGCTTCAGAGTTGATATTTGCCTTAGAGGCTTAAGTGATGAAAAGAGTCTTTAGAGAGTTTATCAATACGCTGCTGATCGTTTTAGGGATTCTCTCGGCGGGGCTGGGGCTCAAGGGGTTCCTGTTGTCCAGCCGGTTCATAGACGGCGGGGTGACGGGCGTTTCCATGCTGCTCTCGGACGTGCTCGGGTGGCCGCTCTCGGTTCTGATTTTTATCATCAACATTCCTTTCATCGCGCTCGGCTACAGGCAGGTCGGCAGGCTCTTTGCCATCAAGAGCACGCTCGCCATCGCCGGGCTCTCGCTCTGCCTGGCGTTCCTGCATTACCCGGATGTCACGCCCGACAAACTCTTGACCGCGATCTTCGGAGGCTTCTTCATCGGGGCAGGCATCGGACTCGCCATACGCGGCGGGGCCGTGCTGGACGGCACGGAGATCGCCGCCTTGCTCATCAGCAAGAGCAGCCATCTGCTGAAGGTCGGCGATGTCATCCTGATCATGAATATTTTCATCTTCTCAGCCGCAGCCTTCTTCCTCGGCATAGAGTCGGCGCTCTATTCTATCCTCACCTATTTCGCGGCATCCAAGACCATTGATTTCCTGATTCACGGGATTGACGAATATACGGCTTTGATCATCATCTCCGAGAGAAGCGACGAGATCAGGCGGGCGATCATCAGCCTGCTGCACAGGGGCGTCACCGTTTACAAAGGGCGCGGCGGCCTCAGCAACGTCGAGCAGGACATACTCTTCTGTGTCGTCACCAGATTGGAGATCGGTCGAGTCAAAGAGGTCGTCAGTCGGATAGATGATTCGGCCTTCATCGTCATACATCAGTTGTCGGATGCAGAGGGCGGCGTCATCAGGAAGCAGGCGCTACATTAGTCGGCGGGCGAGCGCCGACTCGCGGTTGCGCTTCGCGCTCGCTGCATACGCGCGCTTGCTCCCGGCCCGGGTTTGAGATAAAACCTGAGTCGCTCGCGCACTATCATTCCCCGAACCGCAGCTCAATAGAACTCTCAGCGGCTCATCCGAAGGAGCGTCCGTAAATATGACCAACATGTATCAGGATCGTGAGCATCAATGGGTCTATCTCTTCGCGGAAGGCAGCGGCGAAGCCAAAGATTTACTGGGCGGCAAGGGCGCAGGGTTAGCCGACATGACCCACGCGGGGCTGCCCGTCCCGCCGGGCTTCGTCATCACCACAGAAGCCTGTAACGCCTACTCCGCTTACGACCGACAGTTTCCCGAAGGCATGTGGACGCAGGCACGCGAGGCGCTGAAGAAGATAGAGGCCGACGCGGGCAAGCGTTTCGGCGATGCGGAAAATCCGCTGCTCGTCTCCGTGCGCTCGGGCGCTCCCGTCTCCATGCCCGGCATGATGGACACAGTTCTTAACCTCGGCCTCAACGAAGAGACCGTCAAGGGCCTGGCCGCGCAGACCGGGGACGAGCGTTTCGCGCTTGATGCCTATCGCCGCTTCGTGTCGCTCTTCGGCCAGATCGTGATGGACGTGGCCCACGATAAGTTCGAGCGCGTGTTGGAGCGTTACAAGGCGCAGACCAAAGGCGGGCGCGACACAGACCTTGAGCCGGATCAGCTGCGAGAGATCGTCGCCGACTATCAGAAGATCATCTTCGCGGAGCAGCACGGGCTGGCCTTCCCGGCAGACCCTTACGAGCAGTTGCGGATGGCGATTGCCGCGGTCTTCGATTCGTGGATGGGCCGTCGCGCCGTTGATTACCGCCGCGTCAATCGCATCCCTGACGAGCTGGGCACAGCCGTCACGGTGCAGACGATGGTCTTCGGCAACATGGGCCAAACTTCCGGCACGGGCGTCGCCTTCACGCGCCATCCTTCCACCGGCGAGAAGACCCTCTACGGCGAATACCTGCTCAACGCGCAGGGCGAAGATGTCGTCGCGGGCACGCGCACGCCGCACCCGATCAGCCGACTCCGTGAGGAGCTGCCGCAGGCTTACGAGCAGTTCGTCGCCATCACGCAGCAGTTGGAGCGCCACCACCGCGACATGCAGGACATAGAGTTCACCATTGAGCGCGGCAGTCTCTACCTGCTTCAAACCCGCAGCGGAAAACGCACCGGCGCGGCCTCCGTGCGCATCGCCGTTGACATGGTTCACGAAGGCTTGATCGACGAGACGACGGCGGTGCGACGCGTCACGCCCGATCAACTGGACCAGTTGCTTCACCCGACCGTTGACCCGCAGGCAAAGACGACAGTCCTGGCGACGGGCATTCCGGCCAGCCCGGGCGCGGCGCAGGGGCGAGTCGTCTTCAGCCCGGACGATGCCGAGGAGATGGCCCGCGATGATGCGAAAGTTATTCTCGTGCGGCAGGAGACCAGCCCGGATGACTTTCACGGCATGGTCGCCGCCCAGGCCGTGCTGACGGCGCGCGGGGGAGCCACCTCGCACGCCGCAGTGGTCGCCCGCGGCATGGGCAAGCCCTGCGTCACGGGCGCGAGCTTGATCGAAGTGGATTACAGCCAGCAACAGTTCAGCGTCGACGGCACGGTCATTCCCAAGGGCGAATGGATTACCCTCGACGGCTCGACCGGGAGAGTCTTTCTAGGCCAGGTTCCTTTGGTTCAGCCAGCGCTCGAAGCGGATTTCTACGAGCTGATGGGATGGGCCGACGAGCGCCGTCGCCTGAGAGTGCGCGCCAACGCCGACACGCCGCACGATGCGCAGGTGGCCAGAGACTTCGGCGCAGAGGGCGTCGGCCTCTGTCGCACCGAACACATGTTCTTCGGCGAAGAGCGGCTCGCCGCCATGCGCGAGATGATTCTCTCCGACGGCATCGGCGCGCGAGAAAAGGCTCTCGAAAAACTGCTGCCCCATCAGTGCAAGGATTTCGCAGGCATCTTCCAGGCGATGGAGGGCTTGCCCGTCACCATTCGCCTCCTTGACCCGCCGCTGCACGAGTTTCTGCCGAACCACCAGGAGTTGCTGACGGAGCTGGCAGACCTGAAGACGGCGCTGCGCAGAGCGCGCACAGAGATGCGAGAGGAGCAGTTGCTCGAAGAGATCTATGAGAAGCGAACGCTGCTCAGGCAGGTCGAGCGCCTCAGGGAATCCAACCCGATGCTCGGGCATCGCGGCTGTCGCCTGGGCTTGATGTACCCTGAGGTCACCCGGATGCAGGTGAGAGCCATCTTCGAGGCGGCCTGCAAGGTGCAGGGCGAGGGGATAAGCGTCCATCCCGAGATCATGGTTCCGCTCGTCTCGACGGAGGATGAGCTGCGTCACCAGGCGGCGCTCATCAATGAAGTCGCCCGCCAGGTGATGGGCGAGCAGGGCATGACCATCCAGTATAGCGTCGGCACGATGATCGAGCTGCCGCGCGCGGCGCTCTCCGCCGGTAAGATCGCCGCGCACGCCGATTTCTTCTCCTTCGGCACGAACGACCTGACGCAGACGACCTTCGGCCTCTCGCGCGACGATTCGGGCCACTTCCTTTCACACTACGTCGAGAAGCGTATTCTGCCGGACGACCCCTTCCAGGTGCTCGATCAGGAATGCGTGGGGGAGTTGGTGCGCATCGGCGTCGAGCGCGGTCGTGGGGTCAAGCCAGCCCTCAAGGTCGGCATCTGCGGCGAGCATGGAGGCGAGCCGCGCTCTATCGCCTTCTGCCACGAGATAGGTCTGGATTACGTCAGCTGCTCGCCCTTCCGCGTCCCCGTCGCACGGCTCGCCGCCGCACATGCCGCGATTCAGGGCGAGGTCGAACACAACTAAGGAAGCTTGAGACACGCCCGAGATAGTGGTTTGCAAACGGATGCGAGCAATGAGCGCAGCATACAGGTCAATACCGCCTGTTAGCGCAGCATACAGGTCAGTACCGCCTGCGGTAGCGGGCGGGTCTTACTCAGCACAGCACCCGCCTGAGACCCGAGGAGGTACTGGCAAAGGCTGGTTATCCTGATGGGGTTATCTGCGGCCGCTTTTATCTTCGAGCGTTGCGCGCGGTGTAGCGCTCGTAGAAGTCATAGACGTATTTCTTCTGTGCGCCGGGCCCACCGAAGAGGCCGTTGTTGAAATCGTAATCCCTCATCTCGCGCCAAGCCTGATCTGCCGTCCACCCGTCATGAGTGATGCGATAGACAGCCGTCAACGCGCCGGTGCGATGCCGCCCGCCTTTACAATGAACGTAGACGGGCCAGTTGGCCGAGTTGTTGACGAGGCTTAAAAAGTAGTTGGTCTGCTCTTCGGTCGCGGGGCGACTGGCTTTCAATGGAATGTTGAAATACTGCATCCCGAGGCTGCGAACCTGTTCCGGCTCTTTGGGCTCTCTGTCCTGGCGCAGGTCGATGATGGTTTTGACGCCGAGCCTCTTCAATTGCTCCAACTGGGCCTGGCCGGGCTGCGAGCCGCGATAGTAATGATCGTTGACCTTGCCGAAATTCTCTATGTTGACGCCGGGCGTTTCCTTGGCCCCGGACGGAAAGGTCGCGTTCGCTAGTGCGAGCATGAAAACCAACAGGGTCAGGCCCACATAGCTTCGCCCGCGCGCCAGGCTTCTCTCGTCTCTCATACGTTAGCCCCTCTTTGATTTTACCGGTTAGAGATGGATGCCGAGGGCGAGGAGGGCATCAGTTGATTGAGCTGAGCGATCCTCTCGCGCAAGGCTTTGATGAAGCCTTCCATCGTGGAGTTGTCATAGTTGGCCGCCCTGAAGGCGTCGCGTAGCTGTTCGTCTGTCAGGCGCGCGAGCAGAGAGCCTATCCAGCGAGCATGCTCGACCGGGATATTGCGCATGGCCTTTTCCTTGTTCTCCTGCCTTTTGCGATAGCCGGGACTAAAAAGGGAAGCGAATTTCCCGCCGCCTTTCGGCGTCGTATCGTAGTCGAACTCGACCATCCCGTTTTTAACCCCCAAGACGAACTTGCTCGAACTGAAATCGGCCAGAGAGTTCTTTGTGCGCTTACCGCCCATGCCGCCCACTTTGCCCAGCGTCGCCCCTGTGTCCGTGACCACGTAATGAGCCTCAAGCTCGCCGGTCTGAGGATTCTTCTCTGTCAGAATGCGGTTGTTCCGAAGGCTGGTGTCATAGTTTGCGATCAGTACCATGAGCACTTTTAACCCGTCCAATTCGCGTGTCCCGACGAAGGGATTATTCAGCCAGTCCCAGGTGGGCCCACGTCCTATCGTCTTGCGCCTGGGCTCGAAGCGCACGCCGCGCACGACGCCTCCGCCCTCTACGAATTCCTGGCCGCGAGAGAGACGCGGAAGGTTCTTGATCTCCGCACGGTCGAGGTAGTAAGCCTCTTCGGCGAAATAGCCGACAGCCCAGACGAGCCTGGTCGTCACCACCTCTGCCTGCGCTTCGACCCCAAGCTTGACCGTCCAGGTCAGGCCGTTCGCATCCTTGACGCTGAACTTGGGAGACTCACCCGTCTTCTCCTCTGCGACGAAAGTGAAGGGCGGGGCGGGCGCAAGCTCCGGCGAGCCAGGGCCGTTGCGCAGGTCGCGCAGGGAAATATCTCCCGGGTCGCGCCATAAAACCGGAGTGCCGCCCGTCAGTGCTTCTTTATTCCTTTGCTGGGCCGGGCTTGAGGAAGAGAGGCTCGCCGCCAGGATGAATGAGAGAACAAAGGCTAAGCGTATCGCTATTGCCGGTAACATGGTTGGGGGTTCCTCCAGTCTGGAAACAGTTGCCTAAATAGCTGAGCCGTGTGAGAGAGGCCCGTTGGCGTCTCTTCAGCAACTAACGCGAGATTTACGGAAAAATAACATCGCGTGAGGAAACTTTCAATTATAATCATCCAGTTGAAGGGCCCTTGCAGGCCCGGCGTGCACTTGCGAAGCAGCGCGCCCGTCGAAGGCTGCTGCGATAGGGGAGGTGCAACCTTCAAGGCTTTTTGATAATCCCAGAGAGGTGTTTGACCGCTCCTTTGCGAAGAGGAGTTGGTAATCTGAATTTAAAGGCGACGGGTCAACTTGAGAGTATGGCTTTGAAACTTTGATTGGCCCTGACACGTACTTCCTCCACACAATCAGGTCGAGAGCTGGCCGTCTTGACCGGGAGAATGTCTGCGATGCAGTTGAATCAAAAATCTTTCCGTCACGCCCTGTGTGTGCTGCTCACTATTTTCGCGCTGGCAACCGTGTCGGCGGCGCAGGGTCTGGCAGACCAGAGCGTGCTGTCGAAAATCAAGATCAAGAATTTCGGACAGATGGATGATCGCTTTTACCGTGGCGCGCAGCCCAGGGAAGAGGACTACAGAGACCTCGCGGCGCTCGGCATCAAGACGATCATCGATCTACGCGACGACCCGAAGGAGTATGAAAGGCCGATGGCGGAGGCGCTGGGGATGAGATACGTCAATATCCCCATGGTCTCAAAGAAGTATCCGACCGAAGCAGCGATTCGTGATTTTCTGAAGGTCGTTAACGATCCGGCCACAGGTAAGTTCTACGTGCATTGCGCAGGGGGGCGGCATCGCACCGGCGCTGTGGGGGCCGTTTATCGCTACCAGTTCTATCAATGGAATTTCGATCAGGTCTACCAGGAGATGAAGAAGTACGACTTCTACACGAGCTGGGGACATGGAGCGTTCAAGGATTTCGTGCAGGATTACTACCGGCACATACAGACCGCGCAAGCGCAGGCCGCGACAACGACGACGACGACAAATACGCCCGTCCGCACGGCCAGGGAGCCTGTCACTGCCAACGTGGGCTCAGTGCAGGTCAGCGACTCGCTTAAAGATAAACGATAGCGTAGAGACCCCTGGTTAAAACGTAAAGGCCGAGCTACATCAGCTCGGCCTTTACGTTTTCTCGTGAGTTGGAGATAAGGGGCTTCAGCCGCCCTCTATCGCTTATCTCAAACTCATGGTCTAGGTTTTATCCTTGGCGGATAGCTTCAAATCTAACGATAGATGTAAGTCGTGCTTTTCTTCTGATCCCACTCGACACTATCGATATTGTCCTGGTCTGCCGAGAGTATCTCATCGCTCAGGCTGTCGGTGCTGATCACAGTGTTGATGTTCAGCAGGTAGACGATCTTGCCCATCGGGTCATCCGGGTCTTCACGATTGATCTCGCGCAGCTCAAAGCTGAAACCGTGACGGGCGAAGACCTCTTTGAGCACCTCCTGTGTCTGATCGACGTTGCGCGTCATGATGCAAACCTCCATCGCGCGAAAGACCTGCGCCGACTCGAAGTGTTCGAGAATGGAGAGCGTCCCCAGCACGAAGATGGTGAAGACGAGCGCCAGCTCCCAGCGCCCCACGCCAGACGCCAAGCCTATGCCGAGGCAGATCAGCAGGACGGTCGTCTCTTTCGGGTCGCGTATGTTGGTGCGAAAGCGCACGAGCGAGGCGGCGGCGAAGATGCCGAAAGCGCGCGCGGCGCTGTCGCCCACGATCATCATCATCGCAGCCGTCACGACAGACAATAGTATCTGCGTCTGGGCCACGTAAGGGTTGCGCAGCGTGAGCGGCATACGGCGTCGCGGGCGAAATGCCAGGAGCGCTGCGAGCAGCGCCGCGAGCGCGAACCTGAGCGTGATCCTGATGATGTTCAGCCCCCAGCTGGCGTGCTGCTCCGGGGGCGTCTGGGCCACGGCATCAGGCCCGAACAGCTCTGAGATGACGGAGCGATTGGCCTGTTCTTTCTGAGCCGCCGATTCGTTTTGAGCTGCCGATTCGTTCTGAGCCGGCGACGGGCTACGCGTGCTCGTCGCTGCGCCCCTGTTGGTCACGTTTGCGACGCTCGGCGAAGAGGCAGGGGTTGGAGCCGGGGGCTCTGACGGCGACCTGTTGATCAGCAGGTAAGAGGCCAGCCCGCTTAAGACCAGGACGGCGACGAAAATCGCCAGGAGGATAACGGTCTGCCTTTTCATGCCTTACCACCCATCTCTGATTTGCGAAGGATTCGACGCGCCGCCGAGCGGAGCCACAAGGCCGGCGCGCCATCGTTGACAAGCGAAAGCGATGACAACTCTATTAACCTCGCACGCCGGGTAGCTGGTTGATTCTGGCCCGCACGGCCTGCGTCAACATCTGAATCTCGGCCTCGCTATAGTTGGCCGCGCGGAAGGCATCGCTGATCTGCTTATCGCTCAGGCGCGAGAGCAGAGAGCCTATCCAACGGGCCTGCTCGACCGTGATGTTGCTGAAGAGGCCGGAGTTCTTGCCGCCGTAGGCGAAGCGCACGCGGTCTCCCTCGACCGCCTCGACGAACTTGGTCTTGACGAAGGTCTCCGGCTGGTTGCGGTTATGCGTGAGGAAGCCGCCGGTCTTACCGAAGGTCGCCCCCAGATCGCTGATGATGTAACGAAGCTCATTGCCGGCTCCCGCCTCGCCCGGCACGTAGAGGATGCGATTATTGGTGTCCTTCAAATCCCAGTTGTTGAGCAGGGACATCAGCACCACCATTCCCTGAAACTCTTTCGTGCCGACGAATGGATTGCTGGCCCAGCGCCAGTTCTGAAGGCGCTTGACGTTTTCGGGACGCGCCTCGAACTTGACGTTGGCGAAGCCCTTGCCCTCGCATCTGGCCACTCTCCTGGGCGGCTCGGGCGCGCCCTCTATCTTGACGCAGGGGATCAGGTAATTGACCTCCGTCATGTAGCCGACGGCCCAGACCAGACGAGCTGAAGCCGTCTCAGGCTGCGCCTCGGCGCCAAGCTTCGCTACCCAGATTTTCCCGGCCCCGTCGCGCACGCGATAGTTGATCGAGTAGCCTCCGCCCATCTGATCTCTGATGAAAGTGACGCGGCTCAGGTCCGGCTTCATGGCCTCGCCGCCCGGGCCCAGGTAGAGGTCGCGCGACTCAAGGTCCGTGGGCTCTTTCCAGAGCACGGGCGTTCCCTGCGGCGGGGGCGCTTTGGGCTTTTTCGACTTGCCCTGTCCCGCAACAAGGCAGGGCAAAAGGCTCAGAAGAAGCATGATCGTCAGGGTCATCGATTTGCGCATGGGGTTCTCCACAATCATGTGTGCTGCGGCTGCTCCTTCGGGGGAGAGCGTGAAAGGTTCAGACTGACGCTGCCTTGCCTTCAAAATGGAGCTGGCTGTTCAATCTCTCTTCGCCTGGCGCGGCCTGCACGCGCTCGTATGTCCCGTCCGGCTTTAAGACTCGCGCCCGCACGTTATCGCGCAGGTAAGCGTGAAGCACTACGTCTTTCAAGTGGCTCTTCAATTGCGGGTCCAGGACGGGCGTGACGACTTCGACGCGGCGATCAAGGTTGCGCGCCATCCAGTCTGCCGAGCCGATGTAGACATCATCGTTGCCGCCGTTGGCGAAATAGAAGATGCGGCTGTGCTCAAGGAAACGACCGACGATACTCCTGACGTGAATGGTCTCGGAAAGACCGGGAACGCCCGGACGCAGCAGGCAGGCTCCGCGCACGATCAGGTCTATGGGGACTCCTGCCTGCGAGGCTGTGTAGAGCGCCTCGATGATGTCGAAATCGGTCAGGCGGTTGATCTTCGCGGCGATGCGCGCCGGGCGACCCTCGCGCGCATGCTCCGTCTCGCGCGCGATGAGAGCCAGCATGCGCTCTCTCAGGTTGACGGGCGCGACCAGCAAACGGCTGTACTCCTTCTGCCTTGAAAAGCCCGTCAGAAAGTTGAAGAGGTCTGTCGCGTCGTCGCCTATCTCCGGGTCTGCTGTGAGCAGCCCGAGGTCCGTGTAGACTCTTGAGGTCGTGGGGTTGTAGTTGCCCGTAGCGACATGCACATAGGTCTGAAGGCCGTGTTTCTCTCGCCGCACGACGAGCGCCACCTTGCAGTGCGTCTTGAGCCCTATGAGGCCGTAGACGACATGGACGCCAGCCTCTTCCAGGCGCTTGGCCCATTCGATGTTGCGCTCCTCGTCAAAGCGCGCTTTGATCTCGACCACCGCCGTCACCTGTTTGCCGCTCTCCGTGGCTTCCATCAAAGCCTGTGGGATGGGCGAATGATGGCCCGTGCGATACAAGCACATCTTGATGGCCAACACGTCCGGGTCTTTGGCCGCCGCCTGTATGAAGTCCGTGACGGTCGTGTATGAAGTGTAAGGGTGATGGAGCAGTATGTCCTGCTTCTTGATGGCCGAGAAGAATGATTTCTTCTTCGTGAGCGGCGCGGGGACGATGGTTTGCAGCGGCTTGTCTTTCAGGTCCGGCCTGTCCAGATCGTAGAGCCCCATCAAGTCGGACACGTTGAGCGGCCCGTCGAGCACGTACACGTCTGCGGGCTCAAGCCCGAGGGAATCCGTCAGGTAATTCACCATCTCCCGAGGCATGGACGAGGTGACTTCGAGCCGGACGGGGAGGCCGAAGCGACGCTCGCGCAAAGACTGCTTGATGAGCCCGAGGAGGTCTGCGGCCTGGTCTTCCCTGATCTCTATATCGGCGTCGCGCGTGACGCGAAAAGTGTAGCCCTTGGTGGCGCGCATCCTCGGGAAGAGCAGATGAATGTTGGCCTTGATCAAATCCTCCAGGAGCGTAAACTTCATCCCCTCTTTGCCGACAGGTATGAGACGCGGCACGACTGGCGGAACCTTGATGCGCACGAACCTGGCCTCGTCCTCCTCACGCGCCGCCTCCTTAGTCTCTTCACCCTCCTGCTCCGGCAGCGGCTCGACCCTCAGGCCGATGTTCAGGCTCAGGTTTGAGATATACGGGAAAGGGTGTGCCGGATCAACCGCCATCGGCGTGAGCACGGGGTAGACGCTTCTCATGAAATAGTCGTCCATCTCACGCTTTTCCGTATCGGACAGCGACTTGTAGGGCGCGATCACGACGCCCTCGGCGGCGAGCCCCGGCAGCACATCCTTGCAGAGACATTGCATCTGCTGATCAAGCATCGGCAGCAGGCGCTCTCTGATGATCTTGAGCTGCTCATCCGGCTTCAACTCTCCCGGCATCAGTCCGACATCTTCATACTCCAGCATCTCCTTGAGCCCGGAGACCCTGACCATGAAGAACTCGTCCAGGTTGGTCGAGAAGATCGTCAGGAACTTCAATCTCTCAAGCAGCGGTTGAGAATCGTCGAGCGCCTCTTCGAGCACACGCCGGAAAAATTCCAGGTGGCTCAAGTCGCGGTTAGAGACACACCAGGCGAGGAAAAGCTTCGGGGGCAGCAGCTTCGACGGCGCTGTGCTGCCTTCGGCATCTCCGCTTTCGTTATTCACTATGGATTGGTTTCTGGGGGTTGTCATCCGAGTATCTCTTGATAAGACCGGCCTTGATCTGTGAGAATAGCTTAGCGTCCATTCCTCGTCAGGCGACGCATTTTACACCATGACGATCTCAAACATGAACGCCCTGCTTTTCAATACTTCAGCAACCGTGAAGGATAATCAATGGTCGCCTGCGAGCGTCTGAAATGATCCACCTTCCTCTACGCCTCTGGTGATAAGATGGCGTCCGGCCTGCAAATTTGCGAACCCGGTTGAAGGGGCGATCAGTTCCCCTTCAAGCCTGAAACTTTGCAGACGCGCAAGGATAATCAGATAATCGAAGTAAGTCCATCGAATTTCCATTGCGCGCGCACCGTTGCTTTTGTGAGACGCAGAGCGCCCCGCTCATGCCGGGTCGTAGACGCGTCGCGCCGGCACGCTCTCTAATTCCCCGGTCTCGATAATGTATGCCGTCAGTCTGTGGCCGTAGACGCAGCCTGTATCCAGACCGATGGCCTTGGGCCCACGTCGCGGCTCGGGTGCGGGCCAATGTCCGAAGAGCACGACCTTATCGCCTTCATAAACATCATACCACGGCGTCCCTTCGCGGCTCGCGCGGTCTGGGCCCAGCGTGCGCAGTTCCGTCATGTCTTCCGTGGTCTGCGAGTGTATGGCCACGTTAGGGCGTAGACCGGCATGCACTACCAAGTGCGTCCCCAGGTCGATCATGAACGGCAGTGTGTTCAGGTAAGACACGTAGCGTTCCTTGTCCGCCTTGAGCCTCTTGTGCGTCTCTTTCTGCGATGGCTTCAATTTGAATTTCTCACCGTTCCAGCGACGGCGCAGCGCCAGATCGTGATTGCCGATCACGGCGCTCAAGCGCGCGTCCGTCATGAACAGGTCGAGCACTTCCCTGCTCTTCTCTCCCTTGACGATCAGATCGCCCACGGAGACCAGACGGTCGTCCGCACCAAACCCGACTTTATCCAGCAGGCTCGTCAACTCATCGTAACAGCCGTGAATATCTCCGACGACTATTGTCCTTGACTCCATTCGCTCCTCCGCAACTGATTCTCCCAGCGCTTCCCTGTTCGACCGAAGGGCCCAAACCCCTGAGCTGAAAACAGACCTTTAGCTTAAACAACGTCAGAGTCCGATAACCAGGGCATTCTTCCCCAACACCCGAAGAAATAGCTGAACCCGACTGACCACAGGCATTATCAGACGCCCGGGCTACTTCTCTCATTTCACCAAAATCGCCTTATCAGAAACATAATGGCATAGAGGAGATTTCTTCGCTAATCGCCTTCCCTTCATCACACTTGCCATCACATGAAACCATGTGAAACTTCAATCACGAGCGCTTCATCGCTCGTTCTCGCGGGACGCACCCACCTTCTCATGGCGACATTTCCTGACTCCCTTCTCCATGCCCTCAGGGTAGTGCCAGCCTGTGCCCCCACACTCCGCGCACTTCGAGCCATCCATGCCCTGCTTCATCTTCATCGCTTCATCCGGCAGTTCCCTCCCTTCTTCACGCGCCTGCTTCTTGTCAAGCTTCCAGAGCCTTCTACGCAGATGCTCGGCCAGGAAAGCCGGTACGTTCGAGACTGTTGTCCGGGCTGCTGCCATCTTCAACTCTGCCACGAGCACCTCTGCCAACTCCCTCCAACGCTCACTTTCAGCAGGTGAAATTTCCTTGCCGGTAATCTCTTTTGCGGCCTGTCTGAGCGTCTCGTTGAGCGCGGCCAGCGCAGCGTCATCATCATCATTCTCAGTATTTGTCTTAAATAAAGTCTTAGCGTCCTCGTAAGTGGCTTTATTATCAACAACTAAACCCCGGCTACCCAGGGTACTTTCTACCCTGGGTACCCAGGGTAGAAAGTACCCTGGGTAGCCGGGGTTAGTGTGGCTACCCAGGGTAGCTAGGGTAGCCGGGGTTTCCTCGGTAAATTGAACCTCCTCCGGCAGGAAAACGGTGTAGGTATTTCCCCCGTGAGTCCCTATATCCCCGGACCAGTCGAGCAGGCCGACGGCTCTTAACCGAATCAGATTTTCCCTTAGCGTCTTATCCGATCCGATGTGTGCGCCGTCCATGATCTCACGCCGTTTGAGTTGAACAGACCTGATAGGTTGGATGGCCCCGCGTGTGCGGGAATAAAGGTAGTCGTATATCTGCTTGCTTTTGCCGGTAAAGGCCCCGGACGGGACGGCTGTGCGACTGATCGAATTGGCGACTTTCATGAAATCCCTGGAAGGCGCTACGGGAGGCTGATCACCCTGGCTACCCTGGGTAGCCGGGGTAGCCGTGGCTTGCTGGGCCTCCTCTTTCTCGCGCTCTTCCTTGGCTTTAAGGAAATCTCCGAGGCTATGCCATTTCTTCTGGTTCGAGTTGGTCATGCATTGAAGCCTCTGCCGCCGCAAGTTCGACGGCCTCAACGGGAACTATTCGCTCGCCCGCCTGCAATGTCAGGATGTAGGCAAAGCCGCACACTTTCAGCACTTCACGCGGCACGCCGCCCGTGTGGTTGTAGATAATCTCCACCGTCTCATCGGTAAAGGGATTATCAATTCCGGCCTTTTCGCACCGAAAAGCTATCATCTCGCGCGTTTCCGGTAAGGAGAGGGGGTCTAGCAAGGAAGGGAGGAAGATTCTTGAGCGCAGCGCCTTCTTGCTTTGATCCATAAGCTTAACGCGCAGTTCCAGTTGTGCTGCCAACACAATCTGAATAAGCTTATATTTATTGGTTTCAAAATTGAGCAGTGCGCGGATCAGCTCCAAATGCGGCCCCTTTAACCTCTGGGCCTCGTCCACGAACAGCACACAGGTCTTCCCGGCACTGTCAAGCTCGATGAGAAAGCCTCTTAACTCGTTCTCCTGGCTGACCATAGAGCGTTTCGGCGGAATTCCGAAATCACTACAAATGGCCTTGAGCATGGCGAAATCCGAAGGGAAGTTAGGAGAGGGAAGGATGGCGGTCGCAAACTCCTCTGCACGCTCAACGTAATCAACCCAGAGACGCCTGAGCACTGAGGACTTGCCCGTCCCGACATCGCCCATAATGGCTGTCAGGCCCTGTCTGTTATCGACGACGTGCCTGACCTTGAACATCGTGCTCTTGAGCGCGGGTGTCAGATAGAGCAGCTCCGGGTCGGGCGAGATGGAAAACGGTTGTGTTCTCAATCTGGATTGAGTCCTCATGAGAAAAGCCTTATAGCATGGTTGGTTTTGGCGGGCAATAGTTATTTCGGGAGGGGGGTGGCAAATTTACCTCGCAGGCTTGAGATGGAGAAGGCAACTTTCCTGAGACACTTTAAGCCGGTCTTGAAAGAGAAGCGGGGCAGTCCCTCGCACGGCCAGACTTTGCCCGGATGATCTTCCTTTGAGAGCGAAAGCGGGAAAAATCGATTGTTTGCTATTATTGACTGGGATAGTTGCAGGGAGCGTTCTCGAAATTGAGATGGCAATCACCGAAGCCCTGGCCGGATGATGAAGCCGGCTATCGGCTGAGCGTAAAGAATATTGAAGCTCGTAAAGGATTTGCATTTAGGTGTTTATAAAGAGATTGTTTTCGGCGTGTGTGGAGAAGGTCGCATATTGGCAGCCGCTCTCTATCATCATTCTGTCGCTGGGGCTCTTTATCAGCTGCACACAGGCCTCCAGAGTGCATAGCGAAGAATCCGGCATGCTCTATCGTATTATTCAGAATGGAAAGACCGGGTTCATAGATGGCCGGGGCCGTGTGGTGATCAAGCCGCAGTTCCTGATAGCGTACCCGTTCAGCGAAGGCCTGGCCGCCGTCGCAGTGGGCAACCCTGATAGTTACAAGAGCGGGTTTATTGATAAGAGCGGGAAGATGTTGATCGAGCTTGACGGCTCGCCTTCGGAAAAGGGTTTCTCGGGCGGTCTGGCAGTGGTGCTGAAGAGTAACAGTTCCAGCTATTTTTATGTAGATCATCAGGGCAGGCAGATCGGAGGCTATTATCACAGGGCGGAAGATTGTACGGAGGGGCTGTGCGCTGTCAGGATGGACTCTATGAAGCCCGGGTCTTGGGGCTACGCCAATACGGATGGAGAAGAGGTCATCAGGGCGCAATATGATTGGGCGCTGCCGTTTGCGTCCGGATGGGCCCGCGTCGGCAAGGTGACGGGCGAGCCTTATCTCAAGGACGGAGCGTATGCCGTAGAGGGTAAAGAAGGCTTTATTGATCGGACGGGCAAGGCGCTCACGCCGTTAAAGTTCGACAAGGCGCGGGATTTCAGCAATGGCATGGCGCAAGTCCAGCTCGGCGGCAAATGGGGCTACATAGATGAGACCGGGCAGCAGGTCATCGCCGCGCAGTATGACGAGGCGCAGGCTTTTCAAAACGATCTCGCGCGGGTCAAGGTCAACGGCCTGTGGGGTTACATAGATAAGACCGGCAAGAGCGTGATCGCGCCGCAATACGAGCTGGCCGGTGATTTTTATGAAGACCTGGCGGCTGTCAAGGTTGGAGGTAAAACGCTCTACATTGATAGAACCGGAAAAGTCTTACTGTCAACGGCCTTCGAGTACGCCGACAGGTTTCGCAACGGCCTCGCAGCCGTCAGGCTCAATGGCAAAGCCGGGCTCATCAACAGGGCTGGTAAAGTGGTCGTCGAGCTGCAATTCGATTCTATCGAAATGGTCTCGGATGAGCTTATCCGCGTCGAAGATAAACGGCGCGGCCTGGGATATATTGATTACACGGGCAGCTTCGTTTGGAAGCCCACCTATTAACCGTCAGACGCTTTGAGGATGAGCGCCGTTGCTGAGCAGCTCGCAGCGCAACGTCAGGGAAACGCCGGTGCCGACGGTCAACTCATGGGCCCATTCAGTAGTGCGTGTGATTGGCGACTCTCTTCCAGTAGTTGAAGTCGCGCCGGACGCCTGTCCTGGGCCGGGCGTGCCTGTAGCCGTAAATTTGGAGCGTCGTCGCGCCGCGTGCGATTACTTGTTCTGAGCCCGTGCCCATGAAGTCGAACATGTGATAAGCATCCTGTTTGAAATAGAGCACGCCCTTCCCCTCGTCCGTCATCCTGAACCTGTACCAGAACAGCTCCTGCCTGCCGTCGCCCTTCCAGTCTCCCTTGACGAAGTCAGGGTTACCGTTGAGCGGATTGGCGGGCCACTTCGAGAGCAGGTTGCCTTTGGAGTCGAACCAGAAGACCTGTGCGGCCAGTCCCGCTTCGCCATTCCTCGCATACGTCCTGCCGCCGACGGCGATGTGCGGCCCCGGCACGCCGCGCAGGAAGTTTCCGACCTCCAACTGCTGCGAGTGCTCCGCCGCATGTCGCCACATGATCGCTCCGCCGCGCGCACGAAACACCAACACGCCCGCTTCGCTGAGCGGGGCCAGCATCTCCAACTCGCCGTCGCCGTCAATGTCTGCGAAGCGAAAGCTGTCGCAGTGCTCGTGGTTATCGTCGAAGAGGTCGAAACGATTCCAGAGCACATGGCCGGAGGCGTCCAGCACGAGCGGAGGGCTCGTCACAACTTCGTCGATCCCGTCTCGATTCAAGTCCACGGCATAGACGTAATGGCCCAGGTGATCTTTCTTCCTCTTCTCCACATGCTGCCAGAGCTGCTTGAGCTCCTTCGTGTAAGCGGTGATCGAGATTGTCCCGCCAGAGTCCGTGAAGGCAAGTAGGTGCTCAGGGTAAGCGCCGCCCAGATGGGCTACGGCCAGCCTGAAGTTGTTATACTCGTGCGGCATCGGCGGCGTGGGCCAAGCCGTCTTGTACCTGGTCGCGCCGGTCCTTCCGTCCGAGACGACGAGCCATTCCTTGCCTCCCGTCAGTTGATAGTGCACAGCTTCGGCCAGGCCGTCCGCGTCGAAGTCCCAGACCAGTCCGGGCGATTCAAACTCCGCGCGCGCCCTTGCGCCCGTCTCCTCATTCTGATAGCTCCATAGCTCCTTGCCTTCATGATTGAACATGCGTCCGGCGTAGTTGCTGTCAAGCACGAAGAAGTCTGACTTGCCGTCGCCGTCCACGTCGCCGAACTTCACGGCGGAAGACCTGGGGATGCTGTACTCCTTCAGGAGTTGAACGTCTTCGGGCAATTCCATTGACTTCAAATCCTGTTCATTGAAATCAGGATTCGTCGTGAGCACCAGCGCGTCGAAAGTGGAACCGGCGACAGTGCCCAGCACGACGCGGCTGAGCACGACATCAACCCGTCCCTTCTTCAGCTCGAACGTCCCGCCCGCCTTCCACGCGAGCGGCTCGTTGCCGAAGACTGTGGCGGTCTGCTTTTCGCCGACGGTGACGCGGAAAGAGCTGTTCGGATTGCCGTGGCTTCTCACGAAGAGGTAGTAAGTGCCCGCCTCCGGTATGTCTGCGCCGGCGTACAGGAAAGCCTGCGAGCGCATTATCAAGCCCGAATTGTTGTAGAGCCATGAGCCCGGCGGCAGCCCGCCCTGACCCGCGCGTCCCGCACCCGCCGGCGACGGCGTGCCCTGCTGCTGCTGCTCTGGCCCCGGCGCTGGCGGCCCGCCTCCTCCACGCATACCCGCCTGCGTGATGATGGTTCCCTTGGGCATGTTCTCGTAAAAGGCGGAATCATCCAGCAGGACGACGGCGGGCCTGCCCGTCGCTCTTTGAGAGCGAGCCGCGCCCGCTCGCTGCCCTGCGTCTCCCTCGCGAACGCACAGCAGAAGCGCGCACGTCAAAAGCGCACGCCTAACCTTGCTTCTCTTGCTACGGGCGGCGATGAAAGAAAGCGTGTGCATTCAGAGTTGTTCTCCTGTGAGTCTTCGTCCCGGCCATTCCGGGCCGACGAGCTGCTCGCGGACGAAGGATTGGCCCATTGCCGAACAGCGTAGCTTGCAGCCTGAAGCCTAAGGTGATGCTCTGGGGTTCGTGATCTTGACGGCGGGCCAGTCATCCGTGCGAAAGGGCGCGGCGGGCAATCCGGCCTTGTTGAAGAGGCTCACTTCAGGGTTATCAGCCCAGGCGTAGCGCACCGCCACGGGCTCTCTGACCTGCGGGCTTGCGAGCATGACCTTATCCCCGACGATCCTGGCCTCGGCCCAGACGAAATTTCGATCAGCCCCCGCGATGGCGAACCCCTTCAGGCCATCCTGATTCCTGACGATCAATCCGCCGTTCACATTGTCGAAGCTCAACACGGCCTGGCCGTTCTTAACTTCCATGCCTTTGAAGAGAGGCCCTTCGCACGCGACGCCGCGCTGCCCGTAAACTTTATTGAGCGCCAGCGCCGCGAGGCGCAAGCCCACGTCCCGCTTGTTGTGCGCGTGTACGTTCGCTCCCTCGCCGATATCAATCGTGACGGCCATCGCCGTATTCTTCAGCACCAGAGCCTTCTGCTGCGACTCGCGCAGGCGGGCCCAGGCCGAGTCTGTGGGCTCAGGATAGCGCGGCTCCGAGCCCGGCAGTTGCACGAAGATGAAAGGGAAATCACCCTCGCCCCACTGCGCGCGCCAGTCTGCGATCAGCGCCCGCAGGAGCTTTGCATAGAGCCCTGCGTCTCTCACATTCGACGTGTTGGCCTCGCCCTGATACCAGATAACGCCGCGTATGGCGAAGGGCAGCAGCGGCGCGACCATACCGTTGTAGAAGTTCGAGGGCCGATAGCGCGATGTCACAGGATCGTTCGTCGTCGGTCGCTGTCCTCCCGGCTGCCTCTCCGCCTGAGCCGTCTTCAACCTTGCGTCCCACTGCATCACGTAAGTGTTGAGTTCCGGGTCGGCTTCGAGCGCCTCTCTCCGCACCCACGCCTGACCGTTCGACCCGCCGTAGTAGATGCCGACGAGCCCGACGGGCACGCCCACTCGCCGATGAATCTCACGCCCGAAGAAATAGGCCGCAGCCGAAAACTTGCGCATCATCTCCGGCGTGCATTCGGCCCACGTCCCGCTCAAGGTATCCAAGGGCTGCTCGGCGACAACCTTCTGCACGAGCAGCATGCGGATTCCGGGCCAACGGGCGGCGGCGATCTCCGGCTCTGGATTGATGAGCCCTCTCTCGGGCGTCAACTCCATATTCGATTGACCCGAGCAGACCCACACCTCTCCTACC
>DASVQM010000076.1:0-95543 GCA_036389095.1 Pyrinomonadaceae bacterium | reverse complement strand
TCGGCGACAGCCTGACGGCTGGCCTCGGCCTGTCGGCGGCTGAGAGTTACCCTAGCTTGCTGCAAAAGCGGCTTGAGGCGGACGGGTATCGATACGAGGTGGTCAACGCGGGCGTGTCGGGCGACACGTCTGCGGGCGGCTTGCGACGCCTCGACTGGGCGCTCGATGGGGATGTCCGTTTTCTGATTCTTGAGCTTGGAGCCAACGATCTTCTGCGCGGGCAGAGCGTCAGGGAGATGAAGAAGAATCTGGGCGAGATTATCGAGCGGGCCAAAGCGCGAGGCGTGCGAGTGCTGCTCGCGGGGATGTATGCGCCGACCAATGCGGGGGCTGACTACCAGCGAGAGGTTCAGGCCGCCTATCAATCGCTCGCGCGTGAGCATGAAGTGCCGCTCATCCCCTTCTTTCTAGACCGCGTGGCGGGGATAGAATCTTTGAATCAACCCGACGGCATTCATCCGAACGTCGAGGGCACGAAGATCGTCGCCGAAACCGTCTATCAGGCGCTGCGCCCGCTACTGGAAAAAGAGACTTGATCGCCGCTCGGTCATCTTTACCTTTTCTGGACTCAGGCGAGGAAGATGCGCGGCGCGTAGCTTGAGGTAAGCCGGAAAGAGTCGTTGGGCCCACAGTGCTTTGATCCGTCTCAACGTCTACGGGCGCCTCTCTTATGCTCTTTCTTCGATTCTTTTTTGGCGACGCGGGTCGCGCCCCTTTTCTCTTCTTTGGCCTTTTTCTCTTCCCTCTTCGATACTCTTTCGACGCTCTCCGCCGCCCGGGAGATTTTGGCGGGAGCGGTTCTGCCCAGTGACTCGCTGATCAGAGCCTCGCTGGGCTTCATCCCGTCAATGAAGGCGAAGACGTGATAGTGGTCGCGGTTCTCGCGCAGCACTTCTATCCGGCCCGCATCCTCTAACGCGGCAAGATACGTCATGACGTAGGATTGCTCTTCCGCCGTCATATACTTGTAGTTGATGTCGAAGGCCAGGCCGGTCGAATGCGGCGGCGTATCCATCAGCGTGGCGTTCGGGTTGACCTTGCTCAGCATGTGCTGATACTCGTCCGGCCTGACGAGCGAGGTCACGGGGAGCGGGCGCTCGAACTTCCTGTAATAGGAGTCTGCGATCTCTTCCAGAACCCTGAGCGCTTCCGGGCGCAGGTAACTGAGCATGCGTACCTTCATCTGCTGGCGCGAGGCCGGGTCGCCCATGTCGTAGGAGCGGCCCGAAAAATTGGCTGCCAGATGCGCTAACGCTTCATAATCGCCTGTCAACTGCTGTCGCTTCTCTGCGTCGCCGTAATAGGCGTCGAGCAGCTCTCGACTCTCTCGCACGGCCTTTAATGCCTTCTCTTCCCTGGCGATCTGGGCCTGTAGCTTAACGCGCCTGGAACGCGCTCCCCTGGCGGCGGCATTCATCTCCTGCCGCAGAGCCTTGATTTCATTCTCGACAGCGATGCTCGCCTCAGCCGCGTGGTTATATTCCCGCGCCAGCTCGGCTTCACCGTAAAGGGCGATTCTCTTGCCGCTGCTCTGATCGTAGTAAGTGAAATTCTCCCGGTCGGCGAGTCCCCCGACGCCGAAGAGCACATAAGTGTCGCTGACCTGCTTGAGCTCGACCAGCTCACCTTTGCTGATCTGCCGGGCGAGGTCTACAAAGTCGTGCGGGGTCTCGAAACGGTGTTCGCGCCATTCGGCGACCTGGACGGCGAGGAAGCGGCGCGAATCGCTATAATGCGCAAGCTGTGACGGGACATCCACTTTGGCCTGCCTGCCGGTCGGCTCGCCGCGATCCTCTTTGACCTTCAGCACGGCCTGATTCCACAGGCTGGTTTCGGCGGCCTGGGCCGTGGTCGTCAAAGCCATTAACGTGGCGTAGCCGCGCTGGCCTCTGCGTCTGAGGCCGGGCAGCACCAATATTAGTGCGATGATCGCCGCCGAGAGGAGAATCGCGGCCACAGTTATCCTATCTTTTTTAATCTCTTGTACCATTTATGTCCCGTAATAAAAGAAATGGCCTGACGGTGGCGGCCAGCCGGTTCTAACCGTTTCGTCAAGCGTGGGGGGTATATATGATGATATATTTGTGGAAAAGTATGCCGCGCACGATAAAATAAGTTGCGGGAATTCACTGTTACGAGGATTGATAAGGACACGTCGCCGGAGGTCTGGAACGCAGAGCGTCGAAGAGCCTCCGGGCGAGAGATAGACCGAGCCGCATGAAAATAATTCAACGTGATCTGGTTGTTAAGCGCACGGCCACAGGTTTGGGCCTCTTCACACGCGACGCCATCCCCGCCGACAAGCGGATTATAGAGTATATCGGCCCCGTCCTGACCTACGCGGAGGCGGACGAAAAGGGCGGGAAATACCTGCTCACGGTTGACGAGAAATACGTCATCGACGGCAGCCCGCGCAGCAACAAGGCTCGCTACATCAACCACTCCTGCCGGCCCAACGCCAGGGCATACACCTCAGGTATTCGTGTCTGGATATGGTCTTTGAGAGGCATCAAAGCCGGTGAAGAGATTACGATCAATTACGGCAGAGAGTATATCGAAGAACACATCAAGCCTGTCGGCTGTAAATGCCGCCCGTGCGTCACCCGGCGGCGAAAGACTAAAGCCGTGACGGGTTCGAGGGTGAGCCAGACTCGTGGCCGCCGGAAGTGAGCGGCAAACGGGGCGCGGTCTGATTTAAGCTCCCTTTTATCGTTGCAAAGTGAGACCGCCCGCGAGCCCTGCCGGTGGCTTGCGGGCGGTTCTCTTTTAAGCTGAGATGCCTTTTAAGCTGAGATGCCTCTCCGGTCGTCTATGCTCAGGGTTTGCGCCTGCGAAGCTGGTTGGCGCGGTTCTGATCGGCGCTTGCCAGGGCTCGGTCGCCTTTCCCGCCCCGGTTCGTGTAAGCATCGGCACGGCCGAGCAGCGCCGCGACATTATTCGGGTCGAGTTTGAGAACTTCCGTGTAATCGCTAATCGCCTGCGTGTAAGCCCTGTTCTTAAAGTGTGCGTCGGCGCGCAGCTTGTAGCTGTTGGCATCGGGCGCGAAGCGTATCAACCTGGTGTAATCCTCGATCGCCTTCTCATATTCGCCCTTGACGAGATAGATAGTAGCGCGGTTCTGATAGGCCAGCGCGTATTCGGGCGCAAGCCTGATGACCTCCGTATAGTCCTTGAGGGCCGCGTCATGATTCCCCCTCTTGTAGTGGGCCACGCCGCGATGGTAATAGGGCATGGACTGCGTCTCGTCCCAGCCGATAGCTTCGGTGAACTCCGCTATCGCCTTCTCGTTCTCTCCCTTCTCCAGGTGGGCCAATCCCTGATCCAGATGAAGCTGGAACTGTTTGACCTTATAATTCGGGTAGACGAAACATGAGCCCGTCAGGGCGATGGCCAGCAAGGCCACAGTCCCAAGCACGAGGAGGAGCTTTTTCGTGTCGAGGGGACGTGAGGTGCTCGATTTGTGACGATTCACTACTTCGAGGGGGCGTCTGTTTCTGCCGGTGGAGGATGTCATGGTCGGTATCTGAATGTAGGAATCGAGCGGCTGCTCGGCTGTGGGCTTTACCCTGGCGCGGAGCCTTTTAGAGTCGTTCACCTTCACGCCGGGCGGCTTGAGGTCTGGCGGCCCCGGAAGTTCCTGAGGTGCGACCCTGACTTTAGGGGGGGCCTCTGCGGCCTGGGCGCTTTGCGCGATTCTCTCCCTTTTCTCTCCGGGGATGGGAGAGCTGCCTGCGCGTCCACCGTCGAGCGAGCGTGTAATGTTCTTGAGTATGTGAGCGAAATCTTTCGCGCTCTGCGGTCGCCTCTTCGGGTCTTTTTGAAGCGTATCCTTGACGAGTTGGGCGAGCGCCGGGGGCGCATCCGCCCGCCTGGTTAAGAGCGGGGCCGGGAGCTCTCCCAGATGTTTCTGCTCGACCTCGCTGCTATTGCCCGAAAAGGGTGGCCGACCGGCGAGCATCTCGTAGAGGATAATCCCGAGGCTGTAGATGTCCGAGCGCTCGTCCAGGTCTTCCCCGCGACAATTCTCGGGCGAAGTGTAGAGCATAGTGCCGACGAACTCTCTCATCGGATTGAAAGAGTTGAATCGCGCCGGGGCCGCCGCCTTGAATGGTTTGGCGAGGTCGAAATCCACGACCTTGACGAGCTGTTGTCCCTGCTCGTCCTTCGTCAACATAATATTTTCCGGTTTCAGGTCGCGGTGTAGAACCCCTTTTTTGTGGAGCGCGTCTATCCCCTCGGCTGCCTGGAAAGCGATTCTCACGGCCTCGTCAACCGGCAAGGGCGACTTCCCAGGACGCCGCATGTAATCCCGCAGCGACTCACCCTCTATGAACTCCATGGCGATGCAGGCTTCACCGTCTTCAAGCTCAATATAGTCATAGACGCGCACGATATTCTGGTGTCCGACCAGATCGCCCGTCTGAAACTCGTTGCGCAGTCGCTCGATGGCTTGGGGGTCTTTATTGGCGTAACCGGGCTTAAGCATTTTGAGGGCTCGCAGTTGACCCGAATCGAGCTGTGTGCCCTGGTAGACACTGCCCATCGCCCCCGTCCCGAGCCAACGCTCCAAGCGGTAGTTGCCGGCAATCACGCGCGAGCCTGCGCGCCCGTTCTTGAGCGGCCCGTGCTCCGGCTGGCTGCAAGAGGTCTCCTCGTCCTCGTAGCAGCGTTGACATGCTGGACAAATCTTCATCTTTCAAATATGGCTCCGCGACGGATGAGCCGCGTGACGTGCGAGATCAAATGACGATGCGAAAACCCAGATCATCAAAATATTCGTTATAGAGGAAACGAGCGCGACTGGCCGAGCGACACTGGCAGGAGAAGGCCGCCCAGGACCCGCCCCGCGCCACACGCAACAGCTCGTTTCTGCTTTCCCAGGGCCTTGCGTCCTCGTACGCCCGTTGATAATTTTCAGACCAGGCATCTGTGCACCACTCCCAGACATTACCGTGCATGTCGCAGAGGCCGAACTGGTTGGGCCCACCGAGGCTGCCGACGGCGCTCGTCCCCTTGTCTGCGCGCCAGCGTTGCGGGCGCGACATGTCCGGGCCGACGCCGTTGTGATTAAGCAGCCCCGGGTCGAGCATGTCATGTTCCGGGAAATTAAAAGGGGTGGTGGTTCCCGCCCGGCAGGCATATTCCCACTCCGCCTCGCTCGGCAAACGTATGTCTCTGCCCGTGGCCATCGAGAGACGCGCGCAGAATTCGTAGGCCTCCATCCAGGAGACATTCGTGATCGGGTGTTCGTCGTCACGCATGGCCGCCCCGGGGCGCATCTCCCAGGGATTGGCATCCAGGTCACGTGTGACCTCCGGCAGATTCGTGACGACGACCCTCCACTGCTTCTGCGTCACCGGATACTTACTCATCCAGAAAGACTCGACCGTGACCTTACGACGCGGCATCTCCCAACCCAGCCAGGTGCGTGCCTGTTTCTGCAAGTACTCCGGGAAGCGTGACACCCACTGCTCCAGCTCCTGCGGCGTCGTGCCCCTCTGAAAAACGCCCGCGGGAATTCGTATGATCTCAATTGCCGCGCCTTCGGGGAGTGAAATCCGCTCGGCGCGATGGCGGGCGTCTGTGTCGTCGCTTTCGATTGAGACGACGACGCGGCTTCTCCTGGCCCTGACCACAGTCTCGTCATATTCGAGGGAAGAGGCCCCGACGGATTTGAACTCTCGCCAGAAATCTTCGATGGTCGGATATCTTCTCTCGACCCGGATGGCGGTGGCGCGGCCCAGCACTCTCTCCAACTCGTGTTTGTATCCCTGGTAGACGGGATGCGGCGGCAAAGTGGAAATCTGTTGCCTATCAAACTCGGGCTTCGTGCCCGTCAGCACATGGAGGAGCGTCATCGCCAGCGCATACACGTCGGCGCGCGTGTCCAGAGGTTGCTGGCGTTCAAGCTCCGTGGCATGCGGGTGATGCTCGGGCGCAGCGTACGGGCTGGTTCCGACAGCAATCCTATCCCCGGCCAGCCCTTCCTTCATGCTCTTCGCAACGCTGAAATCGGCGAGCTTGATGAGGGTCGGATTCACCGCCTGGTTGAGCAACAGGTTCGATGGCTTGATGTCGCAGTGAATGATTCCGTTGCGATGGATATAGGTGAGAGCATCGCAGACCGGGCCGAAGAGCTCCAAGACCTGTGGGAGCGTCAGGTGAGACCTTTGGCAATAATCCTTCAGAGTGCCGCCGCACATGTACTCCGTCATCAGATAGCTGAACTCTACGCCTTCCGGGCTCAGGCTCTTGCCGGATTTCAAAAGCGCGACGATATGCTCGTGCCGGAGCCTGCGCATGGACTCGATCTCGTGCTCGAAATGCCCGAGCAGCTGCTCGTCTTTAATCTTGAGGTCAGCTTTGAGCTGAGGATTGAGCGCCTTCAGGATGACATCCTGACCATTGGGGGCCGTGACTAAATAGACTTCCGTATAGGCTCCGTCGGCCAGGTGCTTGACGATCTTGTAACCGTCTATCTCCGATCCTTCGAGTTTAAGCCCCATAAGCTCTCTCAGTGTCCCTTAGTATCCAAAGTCTCTCCCGGTATCCCTTCGCGCCGGTCAGGATGCCGGTCGCTCAAGCCCCTCTCGTTGAGTCTGTCGCACGCGAGACGGCGCACAAACCTTCAATGTCACGCAGCCGTGAGGGGAATTCGGACGGCGTCTACTCTTCCATGGCGGCGTGCGCGCAAAACTTACGACGCCTTACCGCTTCTCTTGCGGCCTCTGAAACCGAAGAAGCCCGGGCCGGGCAGGCTTTCCCGCATCTTGTCCAGCAATTGCCGGACATCGTTCTCCTGAGCATCGTCCAGCACCTGCTCGGTCAAAGACAGTAACTCGCTGGCAGACATGAGAGTCGCAATCAGGTTGTTGACGTAGCGCTCTCGGTACTGTGTCATCGCCGGAGAATTTATACTCATCAAGGATTTCTGTAAAACTTTGATCTGGCTTTCGGCCATCTCTGGCGTGTCCGTGGCCTGCGCCAGAGCGGCGTGCAAAGTATCCACGAAGCAATCTATCTGATCCAGGTCGTCCAGGTAATTCGACTCGGAGAAGGCCGTCTTCACGCGCTCCTCTAGCTGCGGCATCTCAAGCTCGGACATTTGCAGATAAAGCTGCACGACCTGCTCGACGCTCTCGCGGCTGTGAACCGCCGTCGTGAAGGCCGACTGTAGAATTTCGAGTAGATGTTTCTCCTTCCCCCAATCGAGCAGCCGTTTCCTGACCACCTGCTCGAAAGCCTCGTGTGAGAGCAGCGAGGGATGCGTCCTGATGTTGTGCGCGAGATGCGTGATGAGACGGTTCTTGACGTGCTCCCTGTTAATCCTGGGCATGAGGCTCGCCATGAGGTACATGTCATTAGAGGCGGCGGTGACGTTCAAGCTGTGCTTGTCCAGATAGCCGATCAAACGCTCGATCAACTGGTGCGAATCAAAGGCGGCGCACGCGAGGTTGTGCACGAACTGCTCGCCGTATTCCCTGGTCTTCGCGGGCTGCTCTTCGTGCAGGTAGTCGATAAGCGGCGGCGGGTCATCGTCCTCGACGCGCAACGCAAGGCTGATCATGTCGAGCTGCGTGATGAGATGCATCGAAGTGTGCGGGAAATTAACCATCAATCTCAGGTGCTCTCGCCACTTCGCGGCCTCCTCCTCCCTGATACTGCTGAGGCGACCGAAGAGCCAATCGCTGACGGCGCTCGTCAAGCGCCAGATGGGAAGGTGATTTCTCGTCTGGTGGAGTCGCGTCTGAGCGATACGGAAAAGCTTTTCGACGTAACTCTCATCCAGCCTGGCCAAAGACGCGATCATCTCAGGAGTGGCCTCCAAGTCCGAGAGGCCGACGGCGATGCGAAAGGCCGAGAGCTCGACATCCTTCGAGGTTTCGTCCTCTTCGAGCCATAAGAGAATGTCCTCAAGCTCGGAGTGCGTCTCGTGGCTTCCCCCGACCATGAAGAGGAATTCGTAGAGGAGACGCGGATTGCGCAGCAGCAGATAGCTGACACGGCTCCGGTTATATTTGAATTCGCTTATGGCCCTGTGGAAGAGCTGCAAAGTGGGAAGCGTAGAGGTGATCTTCTCCGGGTCGAGCAGGGCGTCAAGAAACTTCTCCAACCAGTCCTGCTCCGCCGCCACCCGGCACAAAGCCCAGAGCACATCCTCCTGAAAAGTCGGGTATTGCAGTTCACCCTTGACCTTGTCACTGGCCGGAACCCAGAAGGACTCGTCCCAGTTCTCTCGCAGTATTTTGATGTCTTCCAGTTCCAGCGGCGACTCGTCCAGTAAGAACAGCAGCAGCTCTCCGACTTTCTCATCGGTGAGCCGCTTCCTCTTCTTCGATTTGAGCAGCTCCCGCACCTCTTCCTTTTTCCCCTGCTCCTTCTTCACCTCCTCATATACGTGTTTCTCCCAGTTCACATCGCGCAGCGCCTTGAAGATGGCTTGAGCGTCGCGGAAGTGGAGGGGCGTTCGCATGCTCGCCAGGTCGTTAATGATCTGTTCCTTGTCGGCCTGCGCGTCGTGCCAGAGCTTATGCAGCAGCTTGTGATAATTGCTGGCCAAGGGATTGGCTTCCAGCTCTTTCGTCGCGGCCTCCATCCACACGACGCGCTTCTGATCTGGAAGCACGGCGTCGCTGAAACCGAGATGGATTTTGCCGACAGTCGTACTGTTCATCCAGGTGCTGACGCCGAGGTCGGTTCGAGAGCCGTAGGGAAGGAGGCTGGCCACCGCATCGAAGAACCTGAGCCGTGTCTCGACGCTCAACTGATGGCCGCTCATGATCGCTATCGGAGAGGCCAAGAGCAGTGAGGCGACAGACGAGCAGAAATCGAAGCCGACCTCGTTGATGAAACTGAGGATTTCTTTGACCTCCTGAGAGAGCGGTGCGAGCGCGACCTCCGGGTCATCGAGCGGTTGTTTCTTCGTCCCGAGGAAGTACTGCTCGGGCGGAATCTTGGCGCAGAGATTGGTGTAGCTGGGCCCTTGTTCGATGATCACGCTGTCGGGCACACACAGGCAATACTGCGCGGCGACGGGCCGCCCATGAATGTCCTGCCGGTCAGTCCATTCCTGGCGGATAACGGCGACGTAGTGCTTCTCCGAGCGGTCGAAGGAGCCAACCGTTATCCAGGGCTCGGCCTCGCCGGCGGATGCAGGCGGCAGCGCACCGACGCTCAACTCTCGATAGGCGGACTCAAAGTCTTCGGAGGTCAAAGGCCCCTCGCTTCGGGCAATGATGCGGTAATCCACAGCATCACCCTGCCGTTTCGATTTGACAGCTACCTGGCCCAGGCTTTCCAACTCGCTTTCCGCCTTTCCTCTACGCATAGACCTTCAATCTCAACGCCGAACAGACAATTTCTCATGAAGCCAGCGCACCGGCTCAAAGACGCCAATCGGATTGACCTTGCTCTTAATAGTTATCAATTCTCTTTCCTTCTTCTCCCCATTCACGTCATACACTTCCTTCTCGACTTTGATATTACTACAACGATCTATGTCCACCTTGCCCGTCTTCTTGTCCACGTAGAAGCCGACGTTGGTGGTGCCGAAAAACTCGGTGTGATTCGGGTGGAAGTAAGCCTTGACGGTCTGAACTGTCAAATCATCGGCCAGGTATTCAAAGGCTCTGGACGGGTATCTGACGAAAGGCGGATGGCTCGCATCACTGCCGTCAAGGTCGATCAGATCCTGATCCCGAAGCTGCCTGAAAATCTCGTCGTCATCATACTTCGTGATACAAAAAGCGAGGTGCTGCGGAAGCCTGCCCTTGACGATCGAGTTGGGACTTATCCTTTCAAAGACGCGCCGCATCATGTCCAGCGAGCGTTGCAGGCAATCGAAGTTACTGGTTCCGACGTTGTTGCTCTTCGGGTCGAAGAGGTAGATCAGGCCGTGACATCCCGCGAGATATTCCCAGAGCGGATCATTCGCATCCCTGGTCAGCAGATGCCCGCCCGGATAATCAAACACGTCCAGGATAAATTGGATGTCGCTTGTGCGGCTGAACCAGTTGCGCACCTTCTCGCCCAGGCTATTGGAAGGAAAGCTTCCGTTGATCTCGTAGGTGTAGGTTGCGGCGACGGCATCTATGGTCGCCGCCGGGAAGATGAGGTTCTGAAGCTTACGAGTATTTTCCTCCAGGAAAATGGATGACCTCGGGCTGATCTCATCAAGTCCGTTGATGTTCCACTGCGTTCTGGTATTGGTCGCGTATTTGAGAATCGCAATGCGCAGCGCGGAGAGGAATGTGGTCTTACCGCTGCCAGAGCCGCCCCAGATTCCGATTTTGATTGGATCAGCCATAGTCTGCCTCCGCCCCGTCCTGCTCGTGAGCGAAGAAGCCGGTCTCATCGCTCATCGTGAGAGTCAGGTTTTCCAGTCACTTTCGTGGATGCCGCTTTCAGATCAGTTTCAGTATGTCGCGCGCGACCTCTCCGGCGGTCGTCATGTCGAAATTCAGGAGATTCGTATAGCCGATCTCCGCCCAGCAAAAATTCGCGTACTCGTCCGTGTAGGTGAGCGAGCTTTGGCCAGTCCAGTTGCTCTCGCAGACGACGGCGATGGAGCGCAGCCTGAGATGGCTTCGCAGCGGGGCGAGCAGGAGACGCCAGTCCAGATTCTTCTCACAGAACTGTTGGCCGAGACAGTCGAAGGGGTCGCCTTCTCGATAAGAGAAGGGCTTGTAAGGATGCGGCGGGCGATGACCGACCGTGACCATCACACGATGGCTGGCGCGACTCCAATCTAAATTGTAGAGGCCATAGAGCGCCTCTTCGTAGGCCGCCTCGAAGGGGCCGCCAGGGTGCGCCGACTGCGCTCTGAGAAACTTTTGGATGCGTGCTGTCTCCGTGCTCAGTTTGGCGAATGACATCTTCGCGGAGTGGTGCGGGCCGTAGGGAATCACGCCGACGCGCAGATGCCCCTCCGCCGGAAAATCCTGCGAGACATTGCGAATAATGTTCCGCACGTACTTGCGTCGTTCATCTAAGGTCTCGTCGGAGCAGATGGTGTCGAGAAGGAAGACCAGGTCCAGACTACGTGAGTCGGGGCGGGCCGCTAAAGTGGGGAGATGGGTCAGGGGATGGGAGTGAGTGGACATAAAAATCCGGCTCTCACCAACTCGAAATGAGAGTTGATGGATGAGGTCTTTTCTCTACCTTGACGACGACAGGATTCAAGTCACTGAAAGCGAGACGATCAGTTTATAAAAGCCTCTTGATCTTATTCCCGGCTCTGAGGCTTTCAAGCTTGCATGAAGGCTTGAAGTGAGCATCAATGCCGCGCAGCCTCTCCAACATAGAGAGCAGTGACATATAAGTACTCGGACACAATTAAGTTGAGGCGGCAAACTCAGATCCGTACCACCCGAGACCGCGGGCGCTACTGACAGCCAGGACTTCTGACCTTAATCCGACTTGTGTCCGAATATAGAGATTGAAAAGAACCGGCGCGCACGACGGGCCGTGCCCGGGCCAAAGACGTTCGCGCTCGATGGAATAATTAGAGGAAGTGGGTTGTCGTTGTCAATACCGGGAGGGCGCATCAGCCGTCGGCTGGCGGTTCCGACATCTTACCCAGCTTCAGGCGCTTGATGCGATAAGCGCGCAGCTTTCCCTCATGCTTCGTGGCGATCTGTCGCTCTTCGACCTCGACCATGTCCCAGACCATCGAATGAACCTTCGGACTGATCAGAACTTCGCCCCCGTCCGCGCCGTCGCAGAAGCGCGAGGCCAGGTTGACGGCATCCCCGATCACTGTAAACTCCATGCGTTCCGCCGAGCCGATGAGCCCGTGTATGACCTCGCCGCAGTTAATGCCTATGCCGAGCTTGCCCGTGCGCTTGCCCTGCGCCGAGCGTTTGGCGTTGACCTCGCGCATCGCCGACTGCATCTCCATGGCTGTGAGCACGGCATGCAGATGTTGGAGCTTGTCGTCGGCAGGGCTGCCGTAGACGGCCAGGATGGCATCGCCGACGAACTTGTCTATGGTTCCGTGGTATTTAAAGACCAGCGGCACGAGCCTGTGGTAGTAGTCCTCAAGCATCTCCGACACTTCATCGGGGCTCATCGTTTTTGAGAGGTTCGTAAACCCGCGTATGTCGGAGATGAGGATGGTGACGTTGCGGAATTCTCCGCCCAGTTTGAGATGGCCCTGATAATGAACGAGGCGGTCGGAAATCTGCGGCGAAACCAGTTTGAGCAGGCGATTCTGCACCTTTGCCAGCCGCCACTGCTCGTCCTGGAGTTGAAGGTTGGAGAGGGCCATGGCCCCGTGATGCGCTATCGCCTGCAAGAGCTGCAAGTCTTCTTCATGGAAAGAGGCGCGCGCATCGCTCGTGTCCACGCACAGCGCACCGAGCGGCGTCCCACGCCACAGCAGCGGCGCATACATGGCGGCGGCGATCCTGTATTCGCTGATGCTCTGGGTCGCACTCTCCTGAGAATTCTCAAGCGCCTGAGTCGTCGAATCGGTTGAAGGCCAGACGACGGCCTGAAGCTGATTGATGGCTTGACGCGCGAGGGTTTTGCTGGCCGCACCGCTGCCTATCGGCGTATGAGCGCGCAATGCGAGTTGGCCCGTCGTTGAATCTTCTATCAGCAGTGCTCCGCGTTGTGCGGTAGGAATGGCATCCACGGCGCTCTCGACGATCACTTGCAGGAGCGAGTTGACATCCGCCTCCGCGCCGAATTTCAAAGGCAGGCTATAGAAGAGCGCGAGCTGGCGCTCAGCCTCGGTCGTGGCCGTCGCCGAATAGAGCAGAGAAGGACGGTCGGCGTCCAGGGAGTGCAGAGGCCGGGAGGGAGGAGGTGGTGGCGGCTGCGGCGGCGTGGCAGGCATCTGCTTCTTCGCACTGCCTGGCGCGAGCGCGTCGAGCAGCCGAAGAATTGTTTCACCAATCTCGATAGTGTCTCCCTGGTGTAGATGCTGCCGCCCCTTGCCCCTGATCTCTGAGCCGTTGAGCCTGGTTCCACCAGCGCTATTGAGGTCTTCAATCCAATAGAATCCGGCGTCGAGCCAGATGCGCGCGTGCCTGCGCGAGACCAGCACATCCGGGCTCAGGTCAAGATCGACCCTGTTCCCTCCCTGCTGACGCCCGATGAGCACCTGCTGGCCCTCGAAGCTCTTGCTCCGATCCTTATTTTTATAGCTGTAGACGAAGTTCATAGACGGCTCTGACGTAATCATGTGAAGAGGCCGCGACCGCTGTATTAGATTCACGCGCCGCAAACACCGATCTCGCGGCCAGGAAGGTAGTCAAATAGCCCGAGCCCTTCTTCTCTGCTCCGCGCTTGCGCGAGAACACATGCGACGGAGACTGTTGAGCATTGCATCATAGGCTTGAGAGAGAGCGCGCGCCACCTTGTCTCAACCCAGGTTTCATAATATATCCGCTTTTAGGTATGAGTTGAACCGTTGACCGGCAGCGAACGGAATCGAATCGCGCCCGCCAAAATTTTCTGTTGACAATCCCGGCTCGGCAAACGTACAAATCCTATAGGGTCAGATGTTCATTAGCCCTCAGACCTCACGGTGC
The DNA here is from genome assembly GCA_036389095.1 of Pyrinomonadaceae bacterium. GTDB lineage: Bacteria > Acidobacteriota > Blastocatellia > Pyrinomonadales > Pyrinomonadaceae > DASQYE01. The sequence goes on along the minus strand of DASVQM010000076.1, from coordinate 82,005 downwards.
AAACCTTCCGTCAAGTCATTCCCCAGAAGAGCCAACACGCCATGAAAAATCTTCAGCTACTCCGTACATTTTTCGTCACTCAGGCGCTCTTTCTCATCGCTTGCCTTCCGCTTTTCACTTCGGCGCAGGTCGAGACGAGAGTGATCTGCAAGGACGCGCCTCTCCCGCAGGGCTATAAGATAGTCCGCGAGACGGATGCTCAGACGTGTTTCGGAAAGAAAGGCTGGCTCATCCAGAAGAACGCTCCGCAAGCGCGCGCCGTGATGGTTCTCCTACCAATGTCGCCCGAGCCACAGACAGACCGTAGGGCTCAGAAAATCCCCGTCCGAACCGGCAACGGCCCCTGTAAGATTAACGGCGGGCTTCCGCTCACTACTATCGAATCCAAAGTCTCTAACATCCGCTTCACTCTCTGCCTGGGGAAGCTGTCTAACGGCGACTGCGTGGCGATGAGTTTGCACGAGAGCCAGATCGACGCCGACATCTACACGCCCTATGCCTTCGGGCTCCCCTCCGTTTACAGGGGCGAGGTCGAGCTCATTAACGACACCTCTCATCCCGAGAAGAAGTTCGGCGAGCTGCACCAGTTAATTGACGGCACAGCCATCCCGCCGTATTCCAAACATCCCATGCGCCAGATCAAGCTGCCGAATGTCCTGGTGGATGTGGCTGTGCTGAGCCAATGGGAGTATGACCTGCGCTTCTACCAGGCGAAGGACGTTGGGCCTAAAGAGAACGGCTTATATACCATCACGGGCAGCCCACAGGTCGTCTGGAAATTCAAGAACCCGGAGCCTCCTTCACTCAACCGCTTCCAGATCATCAGGACGAAAGATGACAGGGACGACGTGACGGAGTTCACCTACGACGAAGCGGAAGACAAATGGGTCATGTTCAAGAACGGCTCCTGGGTGACCATCAAGAGCTCGGTCGTCAACCAGGACAATCCATGTGAGCGTATCGAAACCCGTCTCGATAGAGCGGACGGACAGGTCACCAGGACGATCAAGATATTTCGGGCTTTCCCCTGGGGGCAGGAGTTGGTCAAGACAATAGAAGACCCTGACGGTACGGCCTCTGTCACGACCTTCGCTTACTTCGAAGATAAGAACGGCCCGCACTATAGATTTCTCAAGAGCATCACGTACCCGGACGGCACGGTGGAATTGCAGAATGATGGGCCCGACCCGACGATGAGCCGCCAGCCATGAAACTTAATCCCCGTCGGCTCATAGAAGAGCGCCCCGGCAATGGAGTTAAGGCCATTCCCGGCGAGCCATGACGCGCAATTTAAGTTCGGGGACTGAAAAAATATCTTGCTTTTCTTATCCGGCGCGTGATATACGGGGCATGTTAACCTTAACAGAGGGGTTCGACCGAGCTTATGAGCCATTCATCCCCGAAAAAGAAGCACGCCACACTTGTAGATATTGCGGCCTCAGCCGGTGTCACGCCGATGACCGTCTCGCGCGTGGTAAATCAGAATGGCTATGTCAGCGCAGAGACGCGCGAGCGTGTCATGCATGCTATCAATGTCCTGAACTACCGCCGCAACGGCCTAGCGCGCGGGCTCAAGCGACAGCGCACGGACACTATCGGTCTTGTCCTGGGAGATATTGCTAACCCTTTCGCCGCCGAGCTGGCGCGCGCCGTGCGCGAGGTGATGTCTGTCAAGGGATACAATGTCTTTATCTGTGTCAGCGAGCACAGCGCCAAAGAAGACATAGCGGCCTTTGATGCCCTGGCCGATCACAGGGTTGATGGGGTCATCGTGGCAACGCGTGCCAACAAGCTGGGCAATGACAGGCTCGCCGAGATGATCGAGCGCGGCATTCCCGTCGTGCTCATCGGGCGCGACTTTCGCCACCAGAGCGTTGACCTGGTGGCCTCGGATAACCTCAAGGGTGGGTATGACGCGACCGCGCATCTGATTAGTTTAGGGCACAAACATATAGGTTTTATCGGCATTACGCTGTCAAGCGGGCTTGCTTTGAGAAGATTCCAGGGCTATCTGGAAGCCCTGCGTGAACACGGCCTGCGTGTTAATGATCGTCTGATCGTTGGCCGCACGGAAGACGGAGAACAATGGCCCGGATATTCTACGGAAGAGGTCGGCTATGAGGGCATGAAGCGCCTGCTGGCCTTGCGTAAGCGACCGACAGCCGTCTTTACGCGCAATGACTTTACAGCCATCGGGGCCATCAGCGCGATCAAAGAAGCTGGCTTAAACATTCCGCATGATATAGCCATCGTCGGCTACGACGATGTCCCTCTGGCAGCGCACACTTCGCCGCCCTTAACCACTGTTCGCCAGCCGACGCGCGAGCAAGGCAAGGTGGCCGCGGAGTTTTTGCTGCGCCGAATGGATGCCTCAGGGCCCGTCGCGCGCGAAGAGAGAATCATGGAATGCCAGCTTATCGTGCGTGAATCCACGGCGATGGCTGAAGGCCCAAGAGTCAAGCAGTAAGATCACACAGGGGTGGCGCTTCCTGCGCCGACCATCATCGAAACAGGGCAGAAAGTACGGGCACAAAAGCGTTCTCGGTTCAGTCTCATCGCGGATGATAACGATAACTTATCAAGCGTGGGAGCGGTAATACCCTCATGGCCCGCTTTATCTTGAGAGCGGGATGAAAATGTACCGGGCACGCTTTCTGTAACTGCCCGGCGAATATTGGTTGCGGATCAAACTTACAGCTATCACAAGAAGGAGGCTCCGACAATGATACCAGGGTTAATGAAAAACAGATGCATGCGGCCACCCGCGGCCTTTATCAAGACCCATCTCATGCGCGGGCTCTCAAAGCTGAACGGGCGCTGGCTCGCGCGTGTAGCGGTCATGGCTTTGCTCGCTCACAGCCTTGCGCCGTTACCCCTGGCCCAGCAGATTAACGCCGCCGTCAGCGGCAACGTCACCAACGAGCGTGAGGAGATTGTCCCGAGGGCCAGCGTGATCGTCGAGAGCCCGGAGCTCGGCGTGCAGCGCACGACCGCAACCAACGATGAGGGCTATTTTGTCGTCCCCAATCTCCCGGTCGGCGTTTATCGCGTCACGGTCGAGGCCGAAGGCTTCGCCGCCTACGTTCAGGAGAACATCAAGCTCGACGTGGGCAACACCTTCGCCATGACCGTGAGATTGACGGTCGGCGCTATCACCGGCAGGGTCAACGTCACGTCGGACACATACCAGACCGTCAATACGGAGACGGCCAACATCGAGACGCTGATTTCCGGGACGCAGGTGACGGAGCTGGCCCTCAACGGTCGCAACTGGGCGCAGCTCATCAATCTCGCGCCGGGCACAAGCTCGCTCAGCAACGATACGCAGCAAGGCACAAATGTTCGCATTGACGATACGGCGATCAATGGTCTGCGCCGCCGCACGCAGCCGACTCTGGACGGTGCGAGCAATGTCGATCACGGCTCGGTCGGAACCCTCGTCAACAACGTCAGCGTAGATGCCATACAGGAGTTCAAATTAGTATCGAGCCCTTACAGCGCCGAGTATGGCGCGCAGGCAGGCCCGGCGGTCAACGTCGTCACGCGCCGGGGCACGACCGATTTTCACGGCTCGATCTTCGAGTTCATACGCAACGATGCCCTGAATGCCTACTCCTGGGAAAGCAAGCAGGCCGCCACTCCCGAAAGGTCATATCTGCGCTTCAACAACTTCGGCGGGTTCGTCGGTGGGCCCATCTATAAAAACAGGCTGTTCTTCTTCGGCGGGCTGGAATACAAGCTCCCACGCACGGGCCGCACGCTCAGCGAGCTTGTGCCGACAGAGGCCATGCGTCGCGGAGATTTCAGCGCATTCCTTCCCGCAGGCGTCCCCGCCAACAACACTTCATGCACGCCCGCCGGTATCACCCAGACCGCCACGCGCTTCATCCTTTGCGACAAGTCCGCTTCCACTACGGGCGTGGCGTTCCCCGGCAACATCATCCCCCTCTCGAAGATGTCGCCCAACGGTCGGGCCATCCTCAATCTCTTCCCGCGCGCCAACGCCGGACTTGATCGCTACATCGCAGCGCCGATCACGCGGCGCAACGTGCGCCAGGACTTGTTGCGCCTGGACTACCAGATCAACCAGAACGCGAGCATCTTTGCGCGCTGGATTCACGACAGTTTCGACTCGGACAATCCGCTCGGCTCAAGCTTCGATAATCAGAATCTCCCCATCGCGCCCGACAATCACATTCGCAACGGTAAGACATTCCTGATCAACTATACGCAGGTCTTCTCGCCGACTCTGGTCAACGAGGCGAGCGTTGCCTGGCAGCGCAACGATCAGGCCATCAGCTATCAGAACGAAGACCAGATCAACCGCAGCACCTACGGCATCAACTTCACGGAGCTTTTCAGCGAGAACCGTCTCAACAAGATTCCGCAGGTCAGCATACAGGGGTTCTCGCAGATCAGCGGCAACGGCTTGCCCTATACGATTGACGCACGCAACTGGGAGCTGCGCGACAATCTGACCAAAGTCTGGGGCGTGCACACACTCAAGTTCGGCATGCAGTTCATCAATTCCTTCAAGTCCGAGAATACGCGCGTGCGCGACGGCGGCGACATCACTTTCAGCAGCGGCTCGGACGCAGGCACTGCCTTCAGACCGCAGGACAGCGGCCATGCTGTCGCCAACCTGCTGCTCGGCGCTTTCACGCGCTACACCGAGACCTCCAACACAACCAACGCGCCGACGCACTACAACCAATTCGAGTTCTACGTTAACGATCAATGGCGAGTGAACCAGAGATTATCCCTGACGCTCGGCCTGCGTATGCAGTACATCCCATGGGCCATCGCCGATGACGGCAACATCGTCGGCTTCGACCCGGCCCGTTTCGACCCCGCGAAAGCGCCGCTCACAGCCAATATCTCAGGCGGCGTCATTAACCTGACGCCCGACCCGACCGGAACCAGGACACGGGCCCAGGGCTTTTTCGACCCCTACAACGGGCTCGTCCTGCCTCGGAACGCCGGGGCGATTCTCAATGACCCGAACCTCTCTCGCCTGATCTCAGACCGTCCCGGCGGACTGGCCACGAGCGGCAACGTGAAATTTGCGCCGCGCCTGGGCTTCGCCTGGGACCCCTGGGGCGACGGCAAGACTTCCATACGCGGCGGCGGCGGCATCTACTACGACCGTACGCTCCTGAACCCGCTGCGCGATTCGGGAGCTAACGCTCCGTTCGCCAACGTCGCCACCGTGACCAACGGTCGGCAGTTCACAACGCCCGCTAACCTGGCCGGGCTCGGAAGCTTTATCAATCCGCTGGACACGGTCGGCGCGGGCGGGACGGGACGCCCGCTCGTGCAGACGCTCGCCGTCTTCGATTTCAACATGCAGCCGGGCGTCGTTTACGCCTACAGCCTGGGCCTGCAGCGCGAGCTGTGGTGGAACATGGTGCTGGACGTTTCTTACGTGGGCAATCAGGCGCGACACCTGACGCATCGGCGCGACATCAATTACGTGTTGCCGAGCGTCGGGCTCGAAACCGCGCCGGGAAATGTCTCGGCGACCAACCCGCAGGGATTCACCAATCGCACGACGGACACGGTTCGGCAGTTCCTCGGCTACAGCGCCATACGCTCGCAGGAGAACACCGGCTCGTCCAGCTACAACTCCTTGCAGATGGGTTTACAGAAGCGCGTCTCGCGCGGGTTCACGGCGAGCTTTGCTTACACCTTCAGCAAGTCTCTCAATAACTTCGACACGGAGACTTCAGACCTCAGAGTGCCCTTCGACGCGAGCCTGGACAAAGGCTACGCCAACTTCCATCGCCCGCACGTCTTCGCTTCGAGCGTCGTCTACGAGCTGCCCTGGCTCAAGAAGCAGGAGGGCTTGACTGGAAGAGTGCTCGGCGGCTGGCAGGTTTCGGCCATCGTCAACTTGCAGAGCGGCAACTTCGTCAACATCAGCGGCGGCAGTCGCGCCGCAAGCTCGCCGAGCAATGGCTTCGGCGGCAACCTGGACCTCGTCGGCGACTGGCGCGCAGTTCCGGGCGGGCAGACTCCGACGCCGCTCGTCGTTAACGGCACGTATGTCAGCGGCGGCTATATCAATCGCGCAGCCTTTGCGCCGCGCCAGGGACTCATAGGCAACGTGCCGCGCAACCTGATACAGATGCCGAGCACACGGACGGTCAACCTTTCCTTGATGAAGCGTATTAGATTGACCGAGAACGTGCGCTTGCAGTTCCGCACGGAGGTCTTCAATCTCTTCAACCATCCGAACTATAGAACGCTCGTTACTAACTTCAGCGCGAGCAACTTCGGCGCGCTCACGGAAACGGATGAGCCGCGCGTCATCCAGTTCGGCCTCAAGCTGTTGTTCTAAGCGTCTGACGAAGCTGCGGGAATGATGATTGACGGAAGAGCTTCGAGTTGTGATCTTTGTTCGACGTTCTATCAATCATCAATTCCCTTCTCTTGATTCTCTTCGAGAGGATGAGCGCCCATGGCAGAATCACCTTTGGAAGCGCATCGCAAGCAGGCCATGATCGGTCGCTACGAAGCCGTCGCGGAGGGCGCGTTCAAGCTGCGCGGCCTGCGCTGGTGGATTATCTCTCTGGTCTTTCTGGCGACGCTCATCAACTACATTGACAGGCTGACGATCTCCGTCCTCGCTCCCGTCATCACGCGCGACCTCGGCCTGACCAACACGGAATTCGGCGGCATCGTCACCTGGTTCCTGCTCGCTTACACGATCAGCCAGGGGGTTTCCGGAAAGCTCTATGATCGTGTGGGCACGCGGCTCGGGTTCACCTTTTCCATCATCATCTGGTCTCTGGCGGCCATGGCTCATGCGTTTGCGCGCGGGCTAGCGAGCCTGAGCCTCTTTCGCTTTGTGCTCGGCTTCGGCGAGGCCGGAAACTGGCCGGGCGCAGCCAAGGCCGTGGCCGAGTGGTTCCCCATACGCCAGCGTGCCTTCGGCATGGCGATCTTCAATAGCGGCGCGGCCATCGGCTCAATCGTTGCGCCGCCCCTGATTATCTGGCTGCAAACTCGTTACGGGTGGCAGACGACCTTCATCCTGACCGGCTCGCTCGGACTGTTGTGGCTTCTGCTATGGCTACTCTTCTATCAAACGCCGGACAAACATCAGTGGATCACAGTTGAAGAGCGGGCGTTGATACGCGAAGGCCAGCGCGAACGGCTTTTCGAGCAGCAAGCGACCGCGACCGTCAGAGAGCAGGCATCAGCGCCGACTGTCGAAGACATGGCAAACCGGGCTGTGCTGTCTGCACAGGAGCAGGAGGCCCCGCGATGGCGAGACCTCCTGCGGTATCGACAGGTGTGGGCCATCGTGCTCGCAAGGTTCTTTACAGACCCCGTATGGTGGCTCTATATCACCTGGCTGCCGCTCTATCTCTACACGGCGCGCGGCTTCAGCCTGAAAGAGATAGGGCTTTTCGCCTGGGTTCCATATGTTGCCGCCGACGCCGGAAGCCTGTTGGGCGGCTGGGCTTCCGGCTACCTGATCGGGCGGGGTTGGAGCGTCAATCGCGCGCGCAAGACCGTCATCCTCTTCGCGGCCCTGCTGATGCCCGCCGGTATCTTCGCGGCCTTCGCGCGTGACCCTTTCACGGCCCTCCTGCTCATCGGGCTCGTCCTCTTCGGTTTTCAAGTCTGGATTAACAACGTGCAGACCTTGCCGAGCGATTTCTTCTCTGATCGCGCGGTCGCTTCCGTCGCCGGACTGGGCGGCACCGGCGCAGGCATCGGCGCGATGATCTTCACGCTTGCGACCGGCTGGGTCGTAGACCGTTTCTCTTACGTCCCCGTACTCTGCGCGGCGGGCCTGTTCGCGCCGCTGGGCACTTTTATCCTCTTCACCCTGGCCGGGCCGATCAAACGCGTCTCCTTGAAGAATGCTCCCAGACCGGCCCGCTAAAACTTTCGAAGGAGTTTTTATGCTCAACTATCTCGATCTTACCGGCAAAGTCGCGCTCGTCACGGGCGCGTCTTCCGGCATCGGTCGCGCGACGGCCATCGCGCTCGGTCTGAGCGGCGCATCGGTCGCCATCAACTATCATCGCAACGAGGCGGGAGCCGAACAGACGCGCGCAAGCATTGCGGAGGCGGGCGGGCGGGCATCCATTATTCAAGCCGACGTGACGCGGGCGACGGACGTGCACGCGCTCGCGGGTCGCGCGGCGGAAGAGCTTGGCCCAATAGACATTTTGGTCAACAACGCAGGGTCGCTCATAGAGCGTTTGAAGATTCTGGAATTGACGGAGGAGCGCTGGGATGAAGTTATTGATCTTAATCTCAAGAGCGCCTTTCTCTGCTCGCAGGCGGTCGCCGCTTCGATGATGGAGCGGCGCGCAGGCGCAATCATCAACGTCTCTTCCATCGCGGGCAGAAACGGCGGCGCGCTCGGCTCCATACACTACTCGACGGCCAAGGGCGGCTTGATTGCGATGACCAAAGGCTTCGCCAAAGAGCTTGCGCCTTACAATATTCGGGTCAATGCCGTTTCGCCGGGCGTAATAGATACGCCCTATCACGAACAGTTCTCGACGCCGGAAGCCATGCGCTCGTACGTGGGCAGCATCCCGCTGGCTCGCGTCGGCAAGCCCGAAGAGGTGGCAAAGGTGATTCTGTTCCTGGCATCGGATGCCGCGAGCTACCTCTGCGGCGAAACCGTAGAGATCAACGGCGGAATGATGATGCTCTAACTGCGTCGAAGCTCGGGATAAGAAAGCAACGCCGTTCAAATGATTGAGGAATCAAACGTGATGTGTGCGCGACTCTGTATCCTTCTGCTTGTCGTCATCAGCGTCCAGCCCTGCGGTTCATGGCGTGCCCGCGCGCAGGATGAGCGCGAATCGCTTGGCCCAAGGGATGCGCAATCGAACGCGCCCTGGAAGAAGCGTGAGCACCCTTTGTCCCAGCTTATGAGGACGCGCAACTCTTCGCTGCGCGCAGAGCTTCGCGGCCAGCATCCGCGCGTGTACGCGACAGCGGAAGAGATCAAAGTATTACGCGAGCGCGCACGCACCTCTCACAGTCGTCTCTGGCAGCAGGCCCTGCAAAATGTGCGCGCATTGAAAGCAGCGCCGCCGCCCGCGCCCGCGCAGGAGCGCCGCGCGCAGAACGAGGTCGGCATAGGCATCGCCGAAGCCGCGCTCGCCTTTCAGATCGAGGGTGATCGCAAATACCTTGAGGCCGCCAGGCGTTACATGGAAGCTGCCATCTCCTATGACGTGTGGGGTTATACCTACAACAAGCCGAACGTGGATTTGGCCGCCGGTCATCTGCTTTACGGCATGGGCTGGGGCTACGATCTGCTCTACCACGATTTGACCGAGACGGAGCGCACGCGTTATCGAGAAAAGATAGCGAAGCAGGCGCGCCTGCTCGCGGACTACTACAAGCCCAGGCCCGGTCGCACCTACTCCTACAGTCAGAACCACGTCTTCATCCCGATGGCAGGTCTGGGCGTGGCCGCCTACGCTCTCTACGACGAAGAAAGGGACGCGCCCGAGTGGGCCGCTCTGGTGCGCGCCATCTACGACCGCATGCTCGCCACCTATTCGACCGACGGCTACTACTACGAAGGCTTCGAGTATTGGATTTTCTCTACGCCCTGGCTGGTTCACTACCTTGATGCCCACGCGCATGCGACGGGCGAAGACCTCTACGACCGTCCGGGCTTTCGTGAGATGTATCAGTACGTCGCGCACTCGATGCTGCCGGGCGGAAAGTATGTCTTTGACTTCGGCGATATTTTTGAAGGCCCACTGACGCGCGCCGGTCGCGGCCAGGAGTACAAGCGCACGCACCCGTCGGGGCGTTTCCACACCAACTACAATATCCTCTATCGCCTCGCCTCGCGCTTTCAGAGCCATGAGGCGCAGGGCGTCGCTGAGTGGCTGCAAAGCTTAGACCAGATCAACGCGGAGGACTACTGGTCGCTGCTCTGGTATGACCCGGCCCTGAAAGCCGTGCCCGTCGCTCGGCAGCAACGCTGGCACTACTTCCCGGATCATGAGGTCGTCTACTGGCGCAGCGATTGGACTGCGGATGCTCTCGCCTTCGCTTTCAAGTGTGGGCCGCCCGAAGGACATCATACGCTGGCGGGGCTGCGTGAATTCCCTGACTGGCATCTCTCTTCGGGCCACGCACACCCGGATGCCAACAGCTTCATCATCTACGCACACGGGCGATACCTGACGGGCGATTCCGGCTACGCGGGAATCCCTCTGACGGCGCATCATAATTCGCTGCTCGTGGACGGGCGCGGCCAGGCGCGCGAAGGAAACGGGCATGATGCCTTCAGTGGTATGCCTTATGAAGAGCTTGAGCGCATCAGGATTATAGAGGTCAAGCTCAACGAAGACTCCGCGCTGATTCGCGGCGATGCCGCCGCCGCTTATGACGCTTCGCTGGGCTTGATGCGCTTTGAGCGGCGCTTTGAGTTCAGTGATAAAAACGGATTTCTCATTACGGACGAGCTACAGTCCGCCAGCCCACGCACCTTCACGACGCTTCTGCACGCCGATGAGTTGATCGAGCAGAAGGAGGCCGGACGTTTCCTGATTGATGCCGGGCGCGCAAGGCTCAACGTCCAGATAGTTACGCCGCAGCCCGCGCAGGCGCGCATCGAAGAGAACCTGCTGACAGCGCCTGGCCGACCCGGCTCTGTTGATAAAGGCGAGCGTCAGGTGCGCGGGCAACGCCTGGCGCTCTCGACGCCCGCGCCTGCCACCAGCACGCGCCTTGTGATGCGGCTACAGATTGAACCCCGAACGACTAATAATCGAAGCACGGCAAAGTGATGGCCCCTGGAATGAATAATCAAAGCGGCGCGAGGCAACCCCAGAGCAGCGACAGGCTGAGGTACTCAGGCTGGGGTACTTCGGATGGATAATCCGCGCCTCGAACACCCTGCCGTCGCTGATCGCAATGGCGTAAGACAGGCTGGCGAAAGTGAGCCCGAGGAGCGTCCAGCCGATAAGGAAAAGCGCGGCTGGCCTCCACGCGAAGGGTAGTTCAAAACTATTTCTCATGAACAGACAATGGCACGCCCGCTACACGACAACCTGACGGAAAGAGCGGGAACGCTTTTCTCATCTCAGACGCTGGAAGCCCGGTCGGCATCGAGCGACTTCATAGCATACTGATAGTTCCAACCGTCAGCCTTATTTATAGGGCAGAAGTTCGCTGCCCCGGCTGGCGTGCGGAAGCAGCCTGAACCCTTCCGATGTAACTTGATCATCCGTAGATCGCGTTCTGATGCCCGAACTAACCGGCATCCGGCATCGAGAGGCGGGCGTGTCCTTAACTGACGGCCTGCCTCCCGTTCATCGTCCGATCCAGGAGATGATAGTCGTTTTAAGCTACTTGTATTTTATCTTCATCAACAGAATCGCCAGCCCCAATACAAGCGTCACGCCGTTGGTCAGAAGAATCGCCCAGTCTTTCTTAATAACACCGTAGGTGAGCCACAACCCGACCCCAAGGCAGAAAGCCACGAACATCTTGAGCGAAACATCCTCAGCCGATTTAGTCTTCCATATCTTGGTTACCTGCGGCACGAATGAGGCGGTAGTCAGACCACCCGCCGCAAGCCCTAATGCTACTGTCATATCCATCTGAACAACTCCCCCTTGATAGAAATCAGACCCTATCACAGATAGCCCCTGATGCTTCCTCAACGGCTCGCTGCGATAGCCCTCTCGGTTGAGAGCAACGATTCGTCGTAGTGTTCCAGCAGGTCGGCCACGTCCCTGTATATTTCGACGGCTCCTGCCGCGCGTAAATCCTCTTCAGTGAATCCCCCGCTCAGGAGACCGATGGTGCGCATGCCTGCCTTCGCGGCGGCAATCACGTCGTAGGGCGTATCGCCGACGACGACCGCTTCTTCGGGCTCGACATCCGCTATGCCTTCGAGCGCGGCCTGGAAAATGTCCGGGTGAGGCTTCGACCTCTCGGCATCATCGGCAGAGGTGGCCGTCTCTAAAAGGTCTTCGATGCGTAGGCTCTTCTGATGCTGCTCTAACTCCTCCTCTTTGGCCGAAGAGGCGAGCGCGATTTCGAGTCCGTCCGCCTTGATGCGCTCGAAAAGCTCACGCACCTTCGGGAAGGGTCGAACGTGCGGGAGGTAATTGAGGGTGAATAACTCGGTGCGGCTTTGCTCCAACTCTGTGCCGAACTCGTCCAACTCCTCCTTCGAGCAGAAGACGGGCATCAACTGATCTCCGCCCTTGCCCATCTGTTCGTGCAACTCTTCGTAAGCAACCTCTTTTCCGCAAGCCCGAAACGCATCCTGCCATGCCATGACGTGCAGGTCATTAGAATCCACAAGCGTCCCGTCCACATCAAATATTACCGCTTTAATCATTACCTTCTCCCCAACATCTATTTATCCGATCAAGCCATACGCCGCATTGGACGCATGAGCCCAGACCTCAATGTATAAAGAGGTATGATGAATTCAAGGTTTCGAGGAAGTTACGAACCCGTAGAGATATGGTCACGTATATGGACAGCCCTTGCGCCGATCACGCATCGCCGTACCATTCCAACCGGAATGAGCGCAAGCCCGGTTGCGGGTGGGATGTCTTCAGGCTCGCCCGTTCCACCCTGCTAAGTTAGCGACGATAGCCACCAGTTCGGTCAACTCCACCGGCTTGGCCACATGCATCTGGTAGCCTGCTCTCAGCACTTGCAAGCGATCCTCCGCACGCGCATACGCCGTGAGTGCGATGGCAGGTATCTTGCCACCGCGCTCCGCCGACAGCGACCGGACTTTCTTAATAAAATCGTAGCCGTCCGCGCCGGGCATCCCGATGTCGCTGATCAGTACATCCGGCCTCTGATGTGTTAAGAGGTCGAACGCCTCTTCAGCCGAGCTGGCCGTAGTCACGGTAGCGCCGCATCGTCCGAGTGAGACTTTGAGCAGCTCACGCGTGTCGGCTTCATCGTCAACGACGAGCACTTGCAAGCCGTCGAGCCTTTCGAGGCAATCAAATACAGTGGGCGCGTCTCTGGCCGCGGGATGGACTCGCTCCTGACCGCCCTCTTTTTGATAGACCGTCAGCAGCGGGAGACGTACCGTGAAGGTCGCCCCTCGTCCCGCTCCCTGACTCTCCACATGGACGTTGCCGCCGTGTAACTCTACGAGGTGGCGCACTATCGAGAGGCCGAGGCCGAGGCCGCCGTGCGCCCGGGTGGTCGTCCCGTCCGCCTGCCTGAAGCGGTCGAAAACGTAGGGCAGGAACTCTGGCGCGATGCCTTGCCCGGAGTCGCTGACCGCGATCTCTATATGAGAGTTGACGCGTTCGAGCCGCACCTGCACACGCCCGCCTTTAGGGGTGAATTTGATGGCGTTCGAGACCAGATTCCAGACCACTTGCTGCAAGCGCGCAGGGTCTCCGGCGATTGAACTCACCCCGGTGTCCATGACCTTCTGGATGCGTACGCCTTTGGCCTCTGCTGCGGGACGCACTGCCTCTATCGCCGCTTCGATGAAGGAAGCGGGGTCAACGGGGCGCACATCGAGCCGGAGTTTGCCCGTGATAATGCGTGAGACATCGAGGAGGTCGTCAATCAATTGGGCTTGTGAGCGGGCGTTGCGCTCGATGGTCTCAAGCGCGTGCTGCGCGCTCTGTCCATCCAACTGTCCGGCGCGGAGGATGTGTGCCCAGCCGAGCACCGCTGTCAGGGGCGTGCGCAGTTCGTGCGAGACCGTGGCGAGGAATTCGTCCTTCAAGCGGCTCGCCTCTTCAGCCTCGCGTCGCGCCGCCTGCTCGCGTTGGTGTAGCTGATGACGCTCGCCTTCCAATCGCTTGCGTTCCGTAATGTCACGCGCTATGCCGGTGAAGATGTGTTTTCCGTCCCTGGTGTATTCACCGAAGGAGAGTTCCAGGGAAATCTCCTGACCACCTTTATGGAGTCCTGGCAGCTCCACAGCCTTCCACGAGATGTGCCTCTTCCCGGTTTCGATGTAGCGTATCATCCCGGCCCGGTGCAAATGGCGCATATATTCCGGCATCAGCAAGGTCAGTTGCTGACCTATCATCTCTTCAGGTGAATACCCGAACACCTGCTCCGCCGCGGCGTTGACAAACAGAATCGTGCTCTCTTCATCGATGGTGATGATGGCGTCCGAAGCGGTCTCGGCGATGACGCGGTGGCTCTCTTCGCTCTCCCTTAAAGCGTCCTCGGCCCGCTTGTGTTCGGTAATGTCCTCGTGCATGAGCACCACTTCACGCACGCGCCCCGCCTCGTCCTTCACCGGATAGATGAAAGCCCGCACCCAGCGCCGCGGCTCTGTGCGGCTTGAGCCAGCCGGGATGGTTTCGTTCGGGTCATACAGGATGGGGGGAATGGCCACAGCTTCGCCCGCGAAACCTCGCTTGATGTAGGGCATTACCCCGCGGGCCACGAGCTGCTGATCTTCCAGCATGTTGTAGTCGGCGATCTGCTCAAGCGTCACACCCCAGAGTTCCTCCCACGCGTGGTTGACTCTAAGCGTGTGGCCGTCAGGCGAAAGGATCTGGATGCTGAAAGGAGACTGTTCGATGAGCGCCCCGGAGAGAGTCTCGGAGATGCGCAACGCCTCTTCGTGGAGCCTGCGCCGGGTGTTGTCGCGCGCGACTTTCACGAACCCTCGTATGTGTCCGGCATTGTCCCTGAGCGGCGTCGTCACACCGCTGGCCCAGAAGCGGGAGCCATCTCGGCGCACATGCCGCCGCTCGTCTTCGGCACGCCCTTCTCGCTCCGCCGTTTCCAACTCCGACTCCGGCGCGGAGTGCTCGATGTCTTCCGGCGTGAAGAGGACGGAAGCATTGCGCCCGATGATTTCCGTCTCAGTGTAGCCGAAGATGTGCTCCGCCCCGATATTCCAACTGATCACTGTTCCGTCGCGTTCCATCGCAAAGACGGCGTAATCTTTGACGCTCTCCACCATCAGGCGGAACATTTCTTCCGCCCCTGGCGGATCCCTCTGCCGCTGGTCGCCCTGATTCTTATCCTTCACCATCAGATGATTCTCGCCTTGAAATTATAAACAGATAAGCCTTCGGCAGACTTAGCGGGGAGTGGCTGGCCGTGGGGGGTCTTAATAGAATTTAGCAGAAAGAGTTGAGAATGAATATCGCTATGGGCGAAAGGGCTGGGACGAGACAGTACCAGAATCATATCAATGCTCAACATGGGTGATGACAGCCTTAGCAGAACCGGCTGGAAGTTTAGGTGTGATATGAAGCTGGCGGGAGGAAAGTTTGAGCAAAGATAACAATAAACCGGATCAAAAATCTGAAGTAAATAGGTGCGAGCAACATGGGGTCGCCAGAGCGCCTATTCTGCCTTTGGGCAAGAGTCCTGCTTTCTAAGGAATTGTAAATCGAAATGTCGAGCCTTGACCTACTTCACTCTCGACCGCCACCTGACCGCCGTGCGCTTCAACGAATTGCTTGACGATTGCCAAGCCTAGCCCCATACCGCTTTTCTTATCAGGATCGGTCTCTAATTTGTCGAATACCTTTTCCAGCCTGTCGGCTGGAATCCCCGCGCCATCGTCCTTAACCCAGCATTCGATAGAGCCCGATTCTTCCATCTCTTGTGCGCCTATAGTCACTTCACCATTCGCAGTGTAACTAATAGCGTTAGATAGTAAGTTCTGAAAAATAAGGGTCAACATGTTGGCATCAGCGAAGGCTGCCAGCTCCTCCGGCACCTCGTTGATCAACCTGGTGTTTGCGGCGTCGGCCAACGGGTGCAGGTCGCTCATGAGCCCTTGGATCAGTGCCCTTAGATTGACTTCCCGTCGCTCTACTCTTTCATTCACCTTGGCCTGTAGATTGGCTTCTTCCTGCACAACTTTGACTACGAGTGAATTTAAGCGTTCGACGTTTCGATGCACTGTCTCCAGTAATGAGGCGGCCCGCTCGTCCTTCACCACATCCGGAATTGTGCGTTCGAGGAGCTGTGCCGCCATCGAGATGGATGAAAGCGGAGACCTGAGGTCGTGGGCGACAAAGGCTAAATGCTCCTCGCGCCGTTGCTGTATCTCGAGAGCTTTTTGGGTGGCGTAGGTCTTGACCGCCAGGCCGATAGACATGTCGATGACGCGGTTAATGGTGCGGTTTACCGGCCCGCGAAGGCTCAAGTTATTCCTTTCAATAAGGTCTTGTATGACTCCGCGCAGAGCGTTGTATTCGCCCACGACCTCTTCGATATCGAATCCCAGGCGGAGCCGATCTAAACCGTGCGCAACGGAATTCTTTTTTAATTCCCCGATCATCGATTCCTCAGAATATGCTTCCAATTCATCAGCTAGTTCCTCAAGCAAATCTGGTATGTGATTGTTTAGAGTTGGCACGTCGAGGTTATGCGCCACTGAAAGTTGCACTACTACCTGACGCCATTCGGCGAGTAAGTTACCGCGCTCCTGTCTAATCAGCGTCGCAAGATTGTGAAGATTTTCAGAGGACACTTTTTCTACTCCGTGCAGAAGGGAGATTAGGAAGCCCCTTCATCTCTTATTCAGGGCTGACTCCCTGCTGGCCGCTCACTTCTTGTTACTCTTCAAACTACGCTGCTGCCGCTTCACGTCCTCACTAGAGATGGCCGACGGCATTGCTTCATGGAAGTAGTTGAAGGCCTCAAGACCGCCTGCCGCTTCCACATTCGTAGCAGGACGAATGGCGACAATCTCTTCCACCAACTCTTCAAAGCCGAATCTGAGCCGGACAGCCAACCCCAGAGCCTCATCTAAGTCGTGGGCGAAATAGCGGTTGTAATGCACGTCGCCCTCGACGGATTTCGTCCAGTTAATTGTCTCGACGATGTGTGGAACTTCCGCCGCCTGCGCCCTTTCCTCGGCTGAGGCCAGCGACATGTGCTCAAAGCTATAGGTTGCGCCGACGTGCGGGTCGAACATGTAGCCGGTATCCAGTTTTTTCAATTCCCGTCACCTTTCTGTTTGCTCTCGATCGCTTTTAAAGGGGCTCGACCAGAGAGCCCCTTTGATGAAGACTTGAAGCCGCCCGCCCGCCTCCGTTAAATGTTTTAAGATGCGCCCGCCCTCGCCGTGGCCGCGAGAGTCTAAGTCTATAACGTCATCATAAATAGCGTGAGTGAGCGAGTGCCCTGGCTAGTCAGCTCTTCTCTGGCGGCGGCCACGTCTCGCCGTAAATGTGGTCGAACAGTTTTACAATCATCCAATAGCATTCGCATGTGCCGTTTTCTAAACCCGCTCGGTCGAGCACCTTCAATCGCCCACGGCTGAAGCTGATGAGCCCCGCCTTCTGAAGTATATTCGCGGTCGTCGAAACGGTCGGACGGCGCACGCCGAGCATCTGCCCCATAAACTCCTGCGTTAAGAGAAATTCACTACTCTGCACGCGATTGTGCGTCATCAGTATCCAACGGCAGAGCCGCTGGTCGAGCGGGTGGACGCGGTTGCAGGCCGCCGTCTGTGAGATTTGCGCCATGAAAGCGTGCGTGTAGCGGTGCAGCAGGTCTTGAAGCAGGCCGCCCTCATCCATGACGTGCTTTTTGAAATCGGCTGCTTTCATCCTTAACCCTTCGCCCGGAACCTGCGCGAAGGTGTTCGAGTTGGTCGTCTCCTCTTTGAGGAACAATTCGATTCCCACTAAGCCTTCATTTCCCGTCACTCCCACCTCAACGATTTCGCCGTCTTCCATCTCGATTACCGACGAAGCGACGAAGTTAATCGGGAAGTAGACGTGCTTGATAGGCTTGCCCTTCTCGTGGAGAGGTTCCTTGAATTTCATGTCGACGGGCTCTAGGAAGGAGCTGAGGCGCTTACGTTCCTTCGCGGAAATGTTCGACAGGAGCAGGTTCTTTCTCATCTCTACCTCCCTCACGTCTCGCTTGAGATGCGGGACGTTTCGTAAATCTTCTTGCCCGACGCTTCAGTCCAGGGCCCGAAGGCGTAAGCGGAGGTAAATGCGCGCCGCAGCGAATCTCGGAATAGGGCAATTCTTTTGCTATTTAATGTAAATCCGTAATGTAAATCAAGGCAAGCGAAGCTATCTGTAGGTAGGCGGGCGCGATCTGTAGATAAAGCGCCGTTGTGGTGTGGGCGATGGACAGAAAGATTTTGCCCTCTCTCCCGCTTGCACGATGGCAAGAAATATACGTTCCCATGTGTCAGCTAATTGACACATGGATTTTTTATATGTAAGCTCGCTGACATAATCAGGCGTCCTGCGATAAGCACCTGTCTTTCCGATCCCGGGTGGCTTTGATTTCTCATTCAGGCGATTGATTTATGAATCCACAAAAGCCATCGTAACTCAGTAATGTCGGGTCCCGGCCATAGGCACACCGGTGTGTCTTGGCTTGATGTTTTTTAAAGGGTGTAGGTATCACTGCTTCATAAGATCGCAGGTACTGGATGCACAGCGACCTCCACGCACTAAGGCTGTTGGCCTTCGACGCAGGCAAAACCTACCACGCGGCGGGCACCCAATATTTCGGCGCAGTCAGTCATCGCTCCTCAGAGCGTGAAGTCAGCCAAGCTCTCGAACAATGCATCATCACCGGCGAGCAATACAGTACGGCGTTGAAGATGTATCTCGATGGCTTACGAAATTCAGAGACGAATGATGAAGTGGAGGACTTGATCGGGCGTACGCAGCGGCTATTTGACCTGCTCAACGTGGAGTTGCAAAAGTTCTTTGACTTGAGAGGAAAGCGGAGATCCTGATTTCATCAGAGAGGATGGTTTTGCCCTACCCGCGCGACTCAGAAGCCTGATAATGAAAACCCGGTAACTCCGCATCGTTCTTTGACAATTATTTAAAGTGCTCGGACAGACAGGCCTTCAATGTTGCTCGCGTTCAGGCTCGTACCCTTCTCCCTCATGACTCGCGCCAGTCTTTCCGTTACTCATCACCGCCTGTTTAATCAGTTCGGCCCGGCGCTTGGTATCCTGTGAGCGGCGAAGAAGTTCTTCGGGTGAACTATCCTTCCCGGCTTCGTGTGCATGACCGGCCATCTGGCGCATCAGCATCGCGCCTTCCTCGAAGCTGCGGATGGCGCTCCAGAGCGCCTCCTCCATCTTTTCGGTGACTTCCGCCAGGAGGCTGCGCACCGAATAGGCGTGGCCCGTGTGGCAACGAAAGCGCAGGGGGTTCTCGTCCTTTAATTGAAGGAGCACGCCGTGGCATTCCGGGCAGGCGTAGGAGGAGGGGCCTCCGAGCTTTCTCACACCGACCTCGATAGCATCCTCTTCCCCGGCTATTCTGTTCTCAATTTCCATCTCCTCTGGCACCTCTATTACTTTCACATCCATGTCGGGCGTGCTCGTGAGACGCGTCAGCACACCGGCATCTCCGCGACGGGCAGACAGTAATCCACGCGCACATGCTCCAAAGCGCTCCGTGGCATTGAAGAGAAGAGCGCGTCCTCCGGGTCTTGAACGATGGTGGTCCCGCCGAGCTGCTTGATGGCACGGAGTCCGGCAGTCCCGTCGTCCAGGTTGCCGCTGAGGATGACGCCCACGGCCATCGGGCCATATACGGACGCAGCCGAGCGGAAGAGCGGGTCGATGGCCGGACGAAAACGGTTCTCCTTGGGCCCGCGCATCAAACGGATAGTGCCCGGTTCGACAAGGGTGTGATAGTCAGGTGGGGCGACGTAGATGCGCCCCGGTTGAATATGCTCACGGTTCACGGCATTAGCCGCCGGAAGCGGGCCGGAACGGTCTAGTATGGCCCCCAGAATTCCCGGGGATTCGGCTGAGGTGTGCAGCACGACGATGATAGACGCGCTGAAGTCAGCGGGGAGTCCGGTCACCAGTGTCCTGAGGGTCTCGATGCCGCCGGAGGAAGCCCCTATACAGATGATCTGTTCTGTCGGCAATTGAAGCCTCCTGCTCACCCGGCGCGGGGGCCGAGGCGTCCGAAGACTGCTGGGAACGGGCGCTGGGGAATGATCAAAACTGATGTCGTTATACCACACTCCCGGGCGGTTTGTGCCTGTTCGTATCCTGTTCCCTATACACTATATGAAGGGTTAGACTAAACTCTGCTTTAAGCGCACCGGCCACCACGCGAACAAAGAAGTATTAAAAAGTGAAGGACAGGAATGAAGTTTCAAGGAACGCGCCGCCAGGCTTCGGTCGCTTTATGTCGTATTAAGGGGGGAACTGCATGAGCGGAGTTTCTGAGAGCGGCGAGGGAGTTTTCCCCGTGCAGGCCGGAGAGGAAAAGAGCAGTGATTTTCTGATCGTCGGCATGGGAGCCTCGGCCGGAGGGATCAACGCGTTCAAGCAGTTCTTCGAGCGCGTACCAGCCAAGAGCGGCATAGCTTACGTCGTCATCCTGCACCTCTCGCCCGAACACGACAGCCAGCTCGCGGAGATACTCCAAGCATCCGCCGTGATACCCGTCGAGCAGGTGGTGGATGCAATCAAGATCGAGCCGAACCACGTCTATGTCATCCCCCCCAACAAGAGCCTCTCGATGAAGGACGGCCACCTCGCGCTCTCCGAGATCAAGGGCTACGAGGAGCGGCGCGCGCCCGTCGACATCTTCTTGCGCACGCTCGCACAGGAACACACGACGCGCGCCGTCTCGGTCATTCTCTCCGGCACGGGCGCGGACGGGTCGATGGGCGTCAAGCGGGTCAAGGAGATGGGCGGCATCATCCTCGTCCAAGACCCTCAAGAGGCCGAGTTCAGCGACATGCCGCGCAATTCGATTGCGACCGGGCTGGTGGATTACGTGCTCCCCGTGGCCGAGATACCGGCCAAAATCATCGCCTACAAAGAGAACCTCAAAGTAGTCCACGTCCCCCTCGAAGAACCGGAGCGGCCCGCAACGGACGAGCAGACGCTCACCGACATCTTCACGCAGTTGCGCGTCCGCACGCGCCACGACTTCTCGAATTACAAGCGCGCGACCATACTGCGGCGGATCGAGCGCCGCATCAACGTGCACGAACTCGCCAGTTTGCCCGAGTACGCGCGCTTCATGCGCGAGCACCCGGAAGAGGCGCAGGCGCTACTGAAGGATTTGCTCATCAGCGTGACGAACT
This sequence comes from Pyrinomonadaceae bacterium, assembly GCA_036389095.1. Taxonomy (GTDB): domain Bacteria; phylum Acidobacteriota; class Blastocatellia; order Pyrinomonadales; family Pyrinomonadaceae; genus DASQYE01. Next base: position 60,981 of record DASVQM010000076.1, on the reverse strand, counting down.
TCTTCCGCGACCCGGAAGCGTTCCGCTCTCTCGAACAGAAGATCATTCCCAAGCTCTTCGAGGGTAAAGGCGCGGACGATTACGTGAGGGTCTGGGCGGCGGGCTGCGCGACCGGCGAAGAGGCTTATTCGATCACGATGCTGCTCATGGACTACGCGGCGCGGCTCGCGGTAGCGCCGAGATTACAGGTCTTCGCCACAGACATAGACGAGCAGGCCGTCTCGGTCGCGCGCGACGGCTTTTATACCGACACGGACACAGCCGACGTTTCGCCCGAACACCTGCGCCGCTACTTCAACAAGGAGACGGACGGCTACCGCGTCAGGCGCGAGGTGCGAGAGACGGTGCTTTTCGCGCATCACAACATCATCAAAGACCCGCCCTTCTCGCACCTTGATTTGGCCTCCTGCCGGAACCTCCTCATCTACCTCAACCGCACGGCGCAGGAGCGCGTGATGCACGCGCTGCATTTCGGCCTCAACCCCGGTGGATTCCTCTTCCTCGGCACGTCGGAATCCGTTGACGGGGCGAGCGACCTCTTCGCCACGGTTGATAAGGAAGCGCACGTCTATCGGGGCCGCGGCATCAGCCCGCGCGTTACGTTGCCCGTGCCGGAGGTGTCGTATAACGTGCCCGCCGAACGAGCGCGAGCGGAGCGCCCGAGGGAATCGAGGGTGCGTGACGAGCGACTCAACTACTCCGACCTTCACCACCGCCTTATCGAGCAATACGGGCCGCCGTCGGTCGTGATCAACGAAGAGTATGACATCATTCACCTGTCGGAGCGTGCCGGGCGCTACCTGCAATTCTCAGCAGGGGACGCCTCGCTCAACCTGCTCAAAGTCGTCCGGCCTGAGCTGCGGGTGGAGTTGCGGACGGCCCTTTATCAGGCCGCGAAGAACAGGACCAACGTCGAGGCGCGGGGCATTGCCGCTCGTTTCGATGATCGCACACAGGTGGTCAACCTGATGGTGCGCCCGGTGCAGCGCGAGGGCGACACGGCGCGGGGCTTCTTCCTCGTCATGTTCGAAGACACTCCCGTGGATGAAAATGCCGAGAGCGCCGGCACGCCGGAGAGCGTCATGCCCCTTGACCCGACGCCGTTCCACCTCGAAGAGGAGTTGGCGCGCGTCAGGGCCCAGTTGCGCGCCAGCGTCGAGCAGTACGAGACGCAGGCCGAAGAGATGAGGGCCTCTAACGAAGAGCTTCAGGCGATGAACGAGGAGCTGCGCTCGGCGGCTGAAGAACTGGAGACCTCGAAGGAAGAGTTGCAGTCCTTGAACGAGGAGCTGCACACGGTCAACCAGGAGCTGAAGATCAAGATCGACGAGCTGAGCCATGCCAACAACGACTTCCGCAACCTGATTTCTGCGACAGACATCGGCACTATCTTCCTCGACCGCTCGCTCAACATCCACCTCTTCACGCCGCGCGCACGCGACATCTTCAACCTCATCCCGGCGGACGTGGGCCGCCCCCTTCGGGACATTTCGAGCAACATCGACGATGACGAAGTATTCGCTGAGACGGAACAGGTTCTCGAACACTTACAGGCTGTCGAGCGCGAAGTCTCGACGCGCGCTGGCCGCTACTACCTGATGAGACTCCTGCCATACCGCACGGCGGAAGGCCGCATCGAGGGCGTCGTGCTGAACTTCGTAGACATCACGGAGCGCAAGCGCGTGGAAGAAACCAGATTCTTTCTGGCCTCGATTGTGGAGTCTTCGCAGGATTCCATCCTCACAGTTGATCTGGACGGGGACATCACGAGCTGGAACAGAGCGGCGGAAATGCTCTACGGCTATTCGGCGGCGGAGGTCGAAGGCAAGCCTTTGACGATGCTGACGCTCCCCGAAGACCTGAAAGAAGTGCTCTCTAACGCCGACAAGGTCAAGCACAGTGAGACGGTAGAAATTTATGACACCATCAGAGTGAATAAAGACGGTCGGGAGATGAACCTTGAAGTGATGCTGTCTCCGGTCAAGGACACTGCCGGAAGGGTCATCGGCGTTTCGACCATCGCCCGTGACGTGACCGAGCGCAGGCGCACCGAGGAAGGCTTACGCGAATCGGAAGAGCGGCTGAAAAAGGCGATGGGGATCGAGACCGTCGGCGTCCTCTTCCTCGACCTGGAGGGCACCTTTACCGACGCCAACGACGCGTTCCTGAGGATGAGCGGCTTCACCCGCGAGCAGGTAGAGTCGCGCCGCATCAACACCGTGGACATGACGCTGCCCGAGTGGATGCCGCGCTCGGAAGTGGCGCTCGAAGAGTTGAAGACGGCGTGGCGCACCACGCCTTATGAGAAGGAGCTTCGCCGCCCCGACGGCTCGCGCTGGTGGGGACTGTTCGCCGCGACGCGCTTCAGCAAGACGGAAGCGGTCGAATTCGTGCTCGACGTGACCGAGCGCAAGCGCGCGGAAACGGCGCTGCTCGAGAGTGAAGAGCGCCTGCGCCTGCTCATCGAGGGTGCCGAGGACTACGCCATCTTCACCATGACGACCGACAACCGCGTCAACTACTGGAACACGGGCGCGGAGCGCGTGTTCGGCTACACGGAAGAGGAAATCCTTGGGCAGTCCGGGGCGATCCTCTATACCCCGGAAGACCGCGAGCGCGGCGTGCCCGAAGAGGAGATGCGGACGGCGGCAGCCGAAGGCAGCGCGTCGGACGAGCGCTGGCACCTCAGCAAGCGTGGCACGCGATTCTACTGTAGCGGCGTGACGAGGCCGATTCGACACAATGGGGTGTTGCAGGGCTTCGCCAAGATCGCGCGCGACCTGACCACACAGAAACGGGCGGAGGAAGAGTTGCAGCGCGCCCATGACGAGTTGGAGGAGCGCGTGAGTGTCCGCACTTCCGAGTTGCTCGACCTGAACGAGACCCTGCTAACGGAGGTCAAAGAGCGGACGGCGGCGGAAGCGCGCGCGCGTCATCTCGTGAGGCAACTCGTGACGGCGCAGGAGGACGAGCGCCGCAGCGTCGCGCGCGACCTCCACGATCACCTCGGCCAACAACTGACCGGATTAAGAATCAAGCTGGAAAACCATAAGGAGTCTTGCGGCGACGACCCGAAGCGTTGCGTCGAGGTCGAGCAGATACAAGCGATAGCCGAGCAGCTCGACGCGGATTTGGATTTCCTCTCGTGGGAGCTGAGGCCGGCTTCGCTCGACGAACTCGGCCTCGCGGCGGCGCTCGCCAACTTCATCCGGGAGTGGTCTCAACACTTCAACATCCCCGCCGAGTTTCACACTACGGGTTTGGAAAAAGAGCGCCTGCCGCAGGAGGTTGAGATCAACCTCTACCGCATCGCGCAGGAGTCGTTGAATAACATCTCGAAGCACGCCGAGGCCAAAGGCGTCGACATACTCCTGGAGCGCCGCGATCGTCACGTCGAGCTCATCGTCGAAGACGACGGCAAAGGCTTCGAGCCGGACGGGGCCGCCAAACCAGACAATAAAAAGATGGGGCTGCTGAACATGCGCGAGCGCGCGGCCTTCGTCGGGGGAGTAATAGAGATAGAATCCTCTCCGAATGAAGGCACGACCGTCTTCGTCCGCGTCCCCGTCCATACGGATGCTGCGCAGGCCGCAAGCGACGCGGGGCAGGAGGGAGAAGCGCATGAATGACCGAGCGCCGTCGGCGAACGCGGACAGGCTTCGCATCCTCCTCGTCGAGGATCATGAAATAGTGCGCGAGGGGGTCAGAACGATGGTGAGCGCGCAGGCGGACATGGAGGTCATCGGTGAGGCGGGCGACGGGCGCACGGCCATCCGGCTTGCCGAGGAGCTGCGGCCCGACATAGTCGTGATGGACATCTCGATGCCGGATATGAACGGGCTCCAGGCGACTGAAAAGTTGAAGCAACTGCGACCCGAGATTAAAATCCTGACGCTCTCGCGCCACACAGACGTGGGGTTCCTGCAACAGATACTCGGCGCGGGCGCTTCAGGCTACGTGCTTAAGCAGAGCACGTCCACCGAACTTATCCGCGCCATACGCACGGTCGCCGCGGGCGGCAACTACCTGGACCCGGCCATCGCGGGGAAAGTCATGGGCGGGTTTGCGCGCTCGCGCTCGAAGCCGCGCGCCGAAGCGAAGAGCAGCATCTCTGATCGCGAGTCGGAAGTCCTGCGCCTCATCGCCTGGGGGCACAGCAACAAGGAGATCGCCGCGCGGATGGAAATCAGCGTCAAGACCGTAGAAGTCCACAAGGCCAACGCGATGCGGAAACTCGACATGCGCAGCCGCATAGACATCGTGCGCTACGCGCTTCTACAGGGCTGGCTGCAAGACAACTAAGCCCGGAAGTCTCCTCACCCGCCTGTACTTCCTCAATATCCGACAAACTCTTCTGACGCATTAGGGAAAATCCCTATTAAGCTTCCAACCTCCCAATAGGCAAACCCTTCCGCTCGTGAGATAAACATTCAGTCCGTTTAAAGGCGCAGGTTCCGCAAGTCTGAAGCTCTTGTTCAGAGTGCCACTCGCTCCACCTTTGGCCGCTCTGGGGGTCAAAATACCGGACACTATAAGCAGGGGAAATGAAGGGTGGGACTTGACTGCTCGCACCCTTCATTATTTCTCAACCAATCTTTAATTCCCAAGACGTGTGTGAGCGAAGTGCGGACGCGCTCGACCACGATTTTTACCGCCCCCTCCCCATTATGGTTGCAAAACTGTCGTCTAACAATTCGCCTGACCGCAGCGACGCGCAGGTGACATGTGCGGACTGTTCCAAGCCTCTCGTGCTGGTGGTGGATGACCACGAGGACACCCGATTCTTGCTCAGGTACATGCTCACGGCGCGCGGGCTCGACGTGTTGGAGGCCGAAAACGGCGAGGTTGCGCTGGATATAGCAGCACGTCTGCACCCCGGTCTGATACTGATGGACGGCTCGCTGCCGGGCCTCGACGGCCTTTCGGCCACGCGCCGTCTGCGGGAAATACCAACGCTCCGAAGGGTGCCGATTATTTTCCTCTCCGGTCACGTCGAATCGGCATGGCAAGCGAAGGCGCGCGAGGCGGGCAGCGATGACTATCTGGTCAAACCCCTGGATATGGCTCAGCTTGATCGCGTTTTGGCGCAACACCTCTTTGTGGAAAACTCGGGGAAGCCTTAAACATTTAATTGATTTTCTGAAGGTGATACTGAAATGAGCGCTTCTGTTATCGTAAATCAAAAGTTCTTTGGCCTGGTCGAACTGGGCGCCGACGGGACGGTGCTCTACTCACGAATTGAGGGCGACAGCGACCGGCCTTGTCCTGCACCTAACATTACTGGCCGCAACTTCTTCAGCGAAATCGCGCCCTTCCAGAACGTCGAAGAGTTTAAGAAGTGTCTGGACAGTTTCTGCCGCAGCTCTCAACAAGCGAACAGCATTCCCTTCACATGCCTTTACGAAGACGGCCCCGTGCGGGTGAAAGTCCTGCTGGCGCGCGTCCGGGAACGCTCCGAGCACGACGTGACGAAATCCATCCTCGTGCATATCAGAAAGGCTCAGTAACTACTTCCGCCTCACAAGCGGCTAACTATCCTCTCAACCCCCGGAGCTGTTCGAAATGGAGATGGCAATGATGAACGCTTCCGAAAGCAATAACGGGCGCAGAATAAATGGCGATAACCGCGCCGCACCCGGCAGCGCAGAGGCCGCTTTCGGCGCGCAGCAGGTGATGAGCGCCGCACAGCGCCCGACACCAGGGCGAAAGAGTATCGAGGCAGTCTCGTTGAACGCCCTGTTAGCCAATAAACTTCTGGCCGCTCTGCCCGGCAAGGATTTCGAGCGCCTGCTCCCGCACTTAGAACCCGTTACACTCGACGCCGGTGAAGACCTCTATGACTCTGAAGGAGGCATCCCGTTCGCATACTTCCCGGAAACCGCCGTCGTCTCTCACCTCTACGTCCTGGCCGACGGCAACACGACCGAGGCCACCATGATCGGGCGGGAAGGCGTCGCCGGTCTCTCCGCAATCTTTGGCGCTCGCCAACCTTGCTATTGGACGCGAGCGCTCATCGCGGGCAGCGCCCTGAAAATCAGAATGGATATTCTCAAACAGGAGTTCGGTCGCGGGCGGGCGCTGCAACGGTCGATACTCGCTTACGCGGGCGCGCGCATTGCGCAACTCTCACAGAGGGCAGTTTGCAGTGGCCGTCATAAAGTCAGGCAGCGTTTGTGCTGTTGGCTGCTGATGCTGCACGACCGTGCCGGTGAAGATCAGTTTCAGTTGACGCACGAACTCATCGCCAGCTCTCTCGGCGTGAGGCGCGCCGGCATTACCGAACACGCCAACGCGCTGCGGGACGGAAATATTATCTCTTATAGTCGCGGCCTCGTCCGCGTTCTCGACCGGCAACGGCTTGAGGCTGCCGCCTGCGAGTGCTATCAGATGCTCGGTCAGCCCACGGCACATGTGCTTTAAGGTATGTCGAGATGTCCGGCACACTTCAACCTTCGACTGAAAACCGCTTACTCGCCGCCTTACCCCGCGAGGAGTATGAGCGACTCGCCCCAGCCCTCGAAGAGGTTTCCCTGTCGCTCAGCCAGATTCTCTTCAGGCCCGGGGATGAGATCGGGCATGCCTACTTCCCCACCACTTCAATCGTCTCACTGCTCACCGATCTTGAGGACGGCAGCGGCATGGAGGTCGGACTGGTGGGCCGCGAGGGGCTGGTCGGCATCTCTGTGATCCTGGGCGGTAGCGAGACGAAAGTCGCCACGGTACAGGCTGAAGGGCGTGCTCTCAAGATCAGAGTGGACGCGCTCCGCGAAGAGTTCGAACGAGGCGGCGCGCTTCAAAACGGACTGCTACGGTACACGCACGCGCTCATGACGCAGATCTCGCAATCCGTCGTTTGTAACGTGCGCCATCCGTTGCCCGGCAGACTCGCGCGCTGGCTGCTGATGTATCACGACCGCCTCGGTCGGGACGATTTTTCGTTGACCCACGAATTCATGGCGAACATGCTCGGCGTGCGGCGCGCGGGCGTCAGCGATGTCGCCTATGAACTCCAAAAAATGGGTTTTATCAATTACCAGCGCGGGCACGTCCGCGTCATCAATCGGAAAGGCATGGAAGAGTACGCCTGCGAGTGCTACCCCATGGTCAAAGAAAAATACGATGACTTCTTACTTTAGTAATACTGGTGAAGTCTCACGCGCGGCAGGAGTGTTGGGATGTTGACGCCGATCGAAAATGGGGAAATCGATCACACAGACTTGCTGTGCCCGGCAATTAGAAATGGATACAAGTAGAAATGGATACAAGTTTTTGCTGTTGCGATTGTGAAGAGCCACTAAATCCTGTGTGCCCGCCCAAATTGTTGAGCAAAGCTGGTCGATGTCATCGCTCCATCAACGGGGAGGGCGGAAATATATACCTTCTACCCTGAGTTTGTGCTTGCAACACAGCCGTCAATTCAGTCCCCTGATTTGCTGGACATAAAACTGGTAATAAACATTGGCCGCTTCAATCTGCTTGAGCTTCGCCTCGACCTCTTCGTTAGAGACTGAAAGCCCCACTGGTAGGGTCTGGGGCAGAAATATTTTCGCTGATGAGTTGGTATTCAACCGGCACGTTCGGTATCAACTCGATATCGCTCATGTTTACAGGCCCACCGCCGGGCAGCATCAAGCCTACATAGCGAATTCCGGAAAGCGGCTGTGGGTCTTTGTATTGCACCAGAGGATTTTGCCCGACGAAGCGGTCTTGACCGATTCAGGCATCGCGAGAGGAAAAGCTTCCAGCAGCGGGAACTAACGGCAGGGTGTTGCGTAAGTGCCCTTTATATGGCTGTTCGAGTAGGGTTCTGAATAGAAACAGTCAAGCGGTTATTTCACCAAATCCGTTTTATCGGAAACATAGCGTCAACCGGGCAAGCTCTTCAGATGTGTCCCTTTATTGATTACTGTTTAGCCTCTTGTGAAACATTGTGAAGCCCTGGCAGCCGCTCGCCTTTAAAAGAAGTTTTGGGACAGACGAGTATTAGAAGGTCTGAAGGCTTCACCCTTTAGAGATGATTGAGGTTTTCTCTGAGAGCTTGTCGGTTTCGGTCCCTCTCGTTCTCTATAAATGTCTTGACTTGCCTTCACTTGTCTTATATGTTGGCCAGACCATTCGGGAGGCCCTTATGCAAAACTTACAACCTACTGACCTTATTACAGTTTCCGAAGCCCGCGAACTGCTCGGCGTGAGCTGGAATAAGATGGCCAAACTCCTCAAGGACGGGGTTTTGCGCCACTTCCCCAACCCTCTGGATAATCGCGTGAAATTCCTTAGCAAGGCGGAAGTGCTGGCGTTAGTGCCCAGACGCGCGGAGGCTGCATGAAAGTCATAGCCATTGCCAATCAGAAAGGGGGCGTCGGGAAAACAACGACGGCTTGTAACTTGGCGGCTGGGCTGGCCATACGCGGTTACAAGACGCTGCTCGTAGACCTTGACAGCCAATGTAATACGACCTTCACCTATCTTGAGCCGGACTCGGTTTCGACGACGCTCGCAGATGTGCTGGTGGGCCACCACGAGCGCCCGCCCCTGATCGAAGCGATCTACGAAACGCATATCGAAAACCTCGACTTGACGCCCTCGCACATCAGGCTGGCGATGCTTGAGCGCGCAGTTCAAATCGAAGAGCAATATAGACTTAAAGATGCCCTGGAATCGCTCGAAGGATATGATTTTACGCTCATCGACTGCCCGCCTTCTCTGGGCATGACGCTGACGCAGGCGCTACTGGCCAGTTCGAGCGTGATCGTGCCCGTGGCGGCGCAATACTACCCGCTTGAGGGTGTAGTAGACCTCAAGACCACGGTGGAGGCAACCAAGCGACCAAACCCCAATCTGTCTGTGCTCGGTTATGTCGTGACCTACTTCGACACGCGCAACCGTATTTGCGCCGAGGCGCTCAGCAAGATTCAGGAGATGTTCGGCGAACTGGTGTTCGAGACGGTGATTCGCACCAACGTCAAATTGCAGACCGCACCGGCCTTTCGGCAGAGCGTTTATGAGCATGCGCCGGAGTCGCACGGCAGTAAGGATTACGATTCTCTGACCGAGGAAGTACTCAATCGTCTATCCATGAATTCGACTTTGAGGGTCGTCAAGGAGGTGGCTAAATGACTGATCCTAAAGAGAAAAGCAAGCCGGTCGTGCCGACCCGCACGCCCAAAAAGAAGACCCCCGGCATATTCGATAATCTGCGCAAGATACCGCAGCCACACCCGGTCGAGGAGATGTTGGGGCTTGTTCCTTCCGAAGAAACTACCCCCTCTAGACCCTCTACCCCCTCTAGAGGGTCTACCCCCTCTAGTTATGCCGATACGGGGAAGCCTTTTTCAGATGCCGATCAGGATTCCCTGCCCGTCTCGCCCCAGCGTGATTATTCCAAAGTCGCGAACTCCATTATTCGTGAAGCAGTGCCGTCTGGGCTCTTCGGGGGCAAAAGCAAGCAGCTTTATGACTACCTCTATTCGCTGACGCGCGGGGCAATCGTCCCGCGCCGGACGGTTCGCATACCGAAAGAGAAATTGATGAAGGGCGCAGGCATCGGCGCGGAGGTCACGCTCCGGTCGAACCTGGCGAAACTGACGAGCGTGGGCCTGGTGATAGAGAGGATTTATGCGGGAACTCATGGGGGAAATGAGTACGAAGTTTTTCTGCCGGGAGAGCCCGAACAGACGCTCATAACCCCCCCTACCCCCTCTACCCCCTCTAGACCCTCTAACCCCCCTCAGTTTCTAGAGCCTCTACCCCCTCTAGAAACTACCCCCTCTAGTACCAGTCTAAATTCAATGGATTCAGAGGATTACGGGAAACCTAAGACTTTCTTTAAGACTAATACTGAGAAAACTGATGATGATGAGGCTTTCGCCGAATTCGCGGGCGCTCTGCGGAGCGCGTTCGTCGAGGTGACGGGAAGGGAATTGAGCCGGGCCGAAGCGCCTCGCCTGATGGAGCTGGCCGATGTGCTGATCACGGAGTTCAAGATCGCGGCGGCGCGTACGAGCGTCACGTCTGCCCCCTCATTTCTGGCAGAGCATCTGCGCCGCCGTCTCTGGAAAGTAGACAAGAAGCAGACGAGCACTGATGCCGCGTCGTCGTCCGCCGATGCGAAGCCCGCTAGATCCACAGAAGCCCTGCGCGACTGTCCTGACTGCGGAGGCAGCGGCATGTACTATCCTGATGGGTACGAGAAGGGAGTCGCCAGGTGTAAGCATGAGAATCTCAAGAGGGAAGAGAACAGCGGTGAAGCCGAGGTATAGAGCAGGTGTGGAGGGATGACCAAACCGGTTCGCGTAAATATCCTGGAGCAAACCTATAGCCTCCACTCAGAGATCGGTCGTGAGCACGTTTTGGAGATCGCAGGACTGGTGGATGAGCGTATGCGTCGAATCTCATCGCACGCCAGGAGCTTTGACCTCTCACGCGTTGCCGTGCTGGCCGCGCTGCACATCGCGGACGAGATGCAGCGGATGAAGGACAGGCACGAGCAGTAGATTCGTGCGCCGCTTTCGCCCGGCGCTAAAGCCGCTGAGGAGACGGAGAGGCCGGAGCAAGCCTCAAACGTGCGCGAAGCTCAGGAACCGCGCTCGTGGTTCGATACGATCTCTCATTCCGAAGAGCCGGTTAAAAACAGGGATGAAAGGCTGAGCACTCAAATCTCTGCCAAACTACAGTTGCTCAGACGCCCGGACTCAGAGCCGCCCGCCGTGTGAGTTGTCTAAGAAAATCGTTGAAAGAATAGAGCGCCCTGCCCCTTGCTGAGTCCTTCATGTCCGAATCACATCGCAGGGCGCGTGCCTTTCTCAAGCCGGGCACGGCCCACAGCACGCGCCGTAGTGAAGCAGCTGCGTTTTTGAAGATGAGGCTCTTTGGCGTTTTAAGCCGCCTTTCGCCGTCAGGACATCTAACACCGCGTCCGACGCAAGAAAAGCTCGTCTGAGGGCCGCATAAGGCCAAAGATAGGCTATCTGTGCGGCGGTCGGGCGGCTTTTGGCGGCGTGGGCAGCCCATTTCTCAATCCATCAAGCAATCCGGAATATTCTCACGATATTTCTCTTTCCCCGTGGGTTTTGTCTTCCGCCGAGCGTCTTTTAAGTGTCAGCGATGTTTTGGCAGAGATATCAGCGATGCCACAGCCCTCGAAAATCGCCCCCGCCTTTGAACGTCACGAGGATATATTCCTGGCGCGCTACTCAAGGCTGCGCGGCTGGGCCTTGCAGTTGACTGAGCAGAACCGCGAGCGCGCCGAAGACCTCCTGCATGATGCCTACATACAGTTCACCTTCACACGCCCGGAGCTGGACAGGATCGGCAACCTTGATGGTTATCTCTACAGCACCTTGCGCAACCTGCATCTGTCACAGGTGAGGCGCAACCTGCGCTTCGAGCGCGGGTCGCCGGCGATTCTGGATTACGACTCGGCGGAGATGGGGCTGCGCGTGGCCGACCCGCGCGCGCAGATTCGTTTGCAGGACGAGCTGCGACAGGTCTGCCGCTACGGCTGTCTGCGCAAGCAAACCTCTAAGGCCGGAAGCGTTCTCATTCTGCGCTTCATGCATGGCTATTACCCGCGCGAGATTGCGCAGGTGATGCGCTCCACGCGCGAGGCCGTGGAGGAGCGGCTGCGTATTGCGCGCAGCGAGGCCAGGCAGTATTTGCAGAATCCGAAGAGCCTGCGCTTCATACGCGAGACGCAGGCGCAGGCGACGACCGTCACTCCCATGGGCTTCGCCCGCACGGCGGACGAGCTTTTGAAAGAGCTTCGCCAGACTGTTTTCGATTCGTGCCAGGGGAGCTGCCTGAAGCGAGAGCAGCTCGAAAAGCTCTATCGCGGGACGGACGGCGCGGCGATAGAGCAAGCGACCCTGGCGCATATAGTGAGTTGCCCGTTGTGCCTGGACGAAGTCAACCGCCTGCTCGAACTGCCCACGCTCTCGGAGCGATTTCCGACCGACACCATCGGGACGGATGCTCGACAGAAGGGGGGCGGTGGAGATGACGGAGATGAGGGGGGCGCTGCGGGCAGTAGTGGTGGTGGCGGCGCGTCGGAAGGGGAGTTGCGAAGATGCCGCAAGCGGGCCAGGGATGTCTTCGAGCATAGACCGGCGGAGCTTTGCATCTGCGTCAACGGCTACCTGATGGCCGCGCAGCGCGTCGGCGCGGAGCTGAACGAACAGACCCTCAGCATCAACGTCGCGGAGAAGATTGATTTCATAGAAATCTTCAGCGAGCAGGGGATTCGGCTACTGTTCGTCTCCATCGAAGAATTGCCGCACGGCGGAGCCTACAAGCGTTCGACGCTCGTTCAACTGAGCGACGACCGGACGCTCGAAGCCACCTTGAGCTTCAGCAATCCCTGGCCCACCTTGCAGGTCGTTTATCAAGACCCGCTCTTGAGCCAGGAGCGCGCGGCACGACTCCAGGAGGCCGCGGAGTCGCGCTCTCTGCACGAACTCGGGCCGGTCGCTGATTCGCCCCAGGAGAACGAGGGCCGGCACAGGAAATCGCGCCCGGCAGTCCGGCGGCTCCTGGCTTGGCTCCGTCAATGGTTCGCTCGACCCTGGTTACTGCTGCGACCCGGGTCGGTCACAGTCGTCGTCTCTTTGATCTTGATCGCCGCGCTGTTACTCACGCGTTTGCACGTCGAGCCCGTCTCGGCGGCGGAGCTGCTGCGCCGCTCGACGGTCGCGGAGGAGACGATTGCCTCAAATCCTGAAACGATCCTGCATCGCACGATCAGTCTGGAAGAGCGCCGCGTCTTGGGAGGAGCTTTGATCTCTCGACTGCGAATAGAGGTCTGGCAGAGCGCGGCGCGGGAGGTCAAGCTGCGGCGTGTCTTTGACGAGCAAGGCGCTCTCATCGCGGGTGAATGGACTAGGGCCGACGGCAGGAGCACGCTTTACCGTCGCGCAGCCGAGCCGCAAGCGCGCACCGCGCCCGACGCTGCTGCGAGAGCCGTTCTTTTGACAGGCGAGCTGTGGCGGCTGGATGCTTCGGCCAGGGGCTTCAAGGCGCTGCTTGGGCCAGCCGCCGGTGCGGTCGCCGTCGAGGAAAGATCGAGCACATACGTCCTTGACTATCGGAACGATTCAACTGAGGGCGATGCTGGCGTGCGGCTAAGGAGCGCCACGCTCACGCTCAATAAGGGCGACCTGCACGCGACTGCGCAGACACTCACGGTCGAGCGTGAGGGTGAAGCGCGCGAATATAGATTCGTCGAAGCCGCTTACGAACAGAGTCCTGCGGGCGCTGTCTCTCCCACCCTCTTTCAACCCGAGCCTGAGCTTCTGGGAACACCGGCACGAGCCAGGGAGCGCGATGGAAAGAGTAGGGAAGCGAGCGCTGCATCCTCAGCCACAACAGTCGCCGCTCATCCTTCCGAAGCGGTGGCCTCCGTCGAGCTTGAGATCGAAGTGACCTATCTACTCAACCGCATTAAGGCAGACCTGGGCGAGCAGGTGAGCATGACGCGAACCACAGGAGGAACGCTGCGTGTCGAAGCGCTCGTCGAGACCCCGGGGCGCAAAGAAGAGATTCTTCGCGCCCTCGGGCCAATCATCAACAACCCTGCGGTGAGGGTCGAAGTCAACACGGTGGGTGAAGCCCTCAGGCGGCAGCAGCAGCAGCAGCAGCAGGAGCGTCAGCAGACGGGTGAGGTTGCGACGCGCGAAGTGGAGGTCAGCGATAACCGTATCCCGGCTGACCCTGAAGTGCGCGCCTACTTCTCCGCGCGTTTGGTAGGCGGCGAAGCGATTGACGCCGAGATCAACCGTTATGCTCGACGCGTCATGGGTCGCTCGCGTCAGGCTTTACTTGTCGCTTCGGCGCTCAAGCGGCTGGTCGGGCGTTTCACGCCGGAAGAGCTGCGCGCGCTCGCGCCGGAGGCACAGGCCAAATGGCGCTCGATGATACGCGAACACGCACAAGCTTATCAGCGTGAGGTCGCGGCGCTCAGACAGGAGTTGCGCCCGGTCTTCAACGGGCCGGACGCAGCCGGCGCTGCACCCGGCGGCGAAGCGAGCCTCTCGCAGACGGCGCAGCGCCTGCTCCAATTGAGCTATGCGAATGACGAAGCCGTACGCTCTGCCTTCACCATCTCGGCGGATGGGCGGGCGGCGATGCCCGTCAAGACTCAACAGTTCTGGCGCTCGCTCGATGCCGCCGGGAAACTGGCCGCAGCGATTGAGCGCGAGTACGGTGAACAGGGTCGCCCTTGAAAGCCTGGTGACTCGATCTGGAAAAAAGTTCCGGGGAATGAAATGTCCTTGGCAGCAGAGCATGGAGGTGTATGATGTGGAAAAAGTCTTTGATGACGGTCGGCTCTCTGATCTTTCTACTGCTGAGCAGCGCGGCGGCTGCACTTGCTCAGGCGACGGGAGCCGAGGAGTATAAATTTGAAGCGGGCGCGCAGTTCACTGTTCTCAACAGCTCCGTTCCACGCACGTTCGATTTCACCAACGTGCAGTGTATTACAACGCCCTGTACGCCGTCGGTGGTGACCATCTCAAGTTCGAGAGAGACTCAGCCGGGCTTCGGCGCTCGCATCGGCTACAGGGTGACGGCGCACTTGACTCTTGAGGCCGAGGTGAATCTCTTTCCGGGAGCCGATTCCTTCAAGGTCCCCCCGGCTTTCAGCGGCGGCCATAAGATCGAAGGGCTCTTCGGCGTCAAGGCCGGGAAGCGCTTTCGTCGGGCCGGCGTCTTTGCGAAGATCAGGCCGGGCTTCCTCTATGCGAGCCGTGGCGACCTGCGAGAGATACAGCAGGCGGCTTGCATCGCCGTCTTTCCGCCGCCCGCCGGATGCTTTGAGACGACGAGCACAAACAGCTTCGCTCTGGACCTGGGAGGAGTCCTCGAATTTTATCCGACGAGGCGCACCATCATTCGCTTCGACGCCGGAGACACGATTCTCCATCTGGATGATCGAAGGGTTTCAGGCACGATCAGCGATCCACCCGTCGTCGGCTTCTCTAATGTTCCGGTGGTGGTGCGCGTGGCCTCCGAAAAGACGCATAACTTCCAGGGGACTCTCGGCATCGGCTTTCGCTTCTGACGGCAGAATGTAGTATGGCCTCGCAACGGCACAGGAGCTATATCTCGCACAGGCTTTGCAAGGGCCTGTTGACGATTCTCTCAATGGTCGCGGGCCTCTGTGCCGGGTTTGCGTTGATGGGTTCCGCAGCGCATGCGCAATCGTCGACGGCGACGCTGAGCGGCACTGTGATGGACGAAGCGGGTGCTGTCATCCCGGGCGTCCAGCTCACGCTGCTCAACCTCAGCACGGCCTTGCAGCGGCATGCGGCGACCGACGAGTCCGGCTCCTACGTCGTCCCGCTGCTGCCGCCCGGTCGCTACAACGTGACGGCGCAGCGCGACGGGTTCACCACCGTCGAGATCAGAAGCGTCGTCCTCAACACGGGCGATCAACTGGCTCTCAGGATCAAGCTTAAAGTCGGCGAGATCGGCGAGACCGTGACGGTCATCGAGGATGCCTCAAGCATCAGGGAATCGGCCTCGGTCGGAACGGTCATCAATCGCCACTTCGTCGAGAACCTGCCGCTCAACGGCAGAAGCTTTCATTCCTTATTCGAGCTTGCGCCCGGCATCCTCCTGACGAGGACGAGCTTTAGCGAGCAGGGACAGTTCAGCGCCAACGGCCAGCGCCCCAACGCCAACTACTTTATGGTTGACGGCGTGAGCGCCAACGTCGGCGTCAGCGCCGGTTCCGCGCCGGGACAATCCGCCGCAGGCTCTCTGCCCGCGCTTTCGGCCCTGGGCAGTACCAGTAACCTCGCCTCCATCGATGCGCTCGAAGAGTTTCGGATACTGACCTCCACCTATGCACCTGAGTTTGGCCGCACGCCCGGCGCGCAGGTCTCCCTACTCACGCGCTCGGGCGGCAACGACTTGCGCGCCACCCTCTTCAACTATTTTCGCAACGACGCGCTGGACGCCAACGACTGGTTCGCCAATCGCAGGGGCTTGCAGCGCCCCTCCATCCGTCAAAACGATTTCGGCGGCGTGCTCGGCGGCCCGCTCGTCAAAGATCGCGCCTTCTTCTTCTTCTCCTACGAGGGGCTGCGCCTGCGACAGCCTCAGGTCGCCGTCACGGAGGTTCCCTCCATGAGCGCGCGCTCATCAGCGCCCGTCGAGTTGCGGCCCTTCCTTGATGCTTTCCCCTTGCCCAACGGGGCTGTGAAGAGTAACGGCCTGGCGGAGTTCGCCGCCAGTTATTCAGACCCTTCCGGCTTGAACGCCGCGAGCCTGCGTATCGATCTCGTCAAGAGCGAGGCTTTGACTCTCTTTGGCCGCTACAACCACGCCGCCTCGAAGGTAGTCCAGCGCGGGAGCACGATTGTGCCTGGCTTCAGCGTCCAGGCGGTCGCCAACCCGATCATCGCTCAGAGCCTCAATAACCTGACGCGTGCGCGCCTCGACACGCAGACGCTCACGCTCGGCGCGAGCTACGCCTTCGGCGCGGAGGCGATCAACGACCTGCGCTTAAACCTGAGCCGGGCGAGGGGAGCGACCTCCTTCGCCCTGGACGATTTCGGCGGCGCGATGCCGCTCTCGCCCGCGCTCATTTTTCCCTCGAAGGTCGCGCCTTCGGAAGCGGGCTTCCAGTTCATCCTGAGCGGCGGAACAAATACCAGCCTGGTCGTCGGAAAGAACGTGGACAATTTGCAGCGGCAGCTAAATCTCGTCGACAATCTCTCTCTCGTCAGAGGCCCGCACGAGCTGAAGTTCGGCATAGACTACCGCCGCCTGACTCCCGTCTACGATTCGCTGAGATATAACCAATCCGTCATCTTCGAGGGACTGATGACCACTATGGGCCCAGGGCCGGGGACTGTTCTCGACGGCACTGCCAGCTCCGTACAGGTCTTCTCAGGAGCCGGGCCGCGCTATCCAATCTTCACAAATTTTTCGGCTTACGCGCAGGACACCTACCGCATCACGCAGCGCCTCTCTCTCACCTACGGATTGCGCTGGGAGCTGAATCCTCCTCCGACCGTGACGCACGGCGAAGGCCCCTTCACCGTGCTGGGGCTGGATAATCCGGCGGCGAGCACGCTCGCTCCGAGGGGCACGCCGCTCTGGAAGACGACATATCTGAACTTCGCGCCGCGAGCGGGCATCGCCTACCAACTCTCTGCCGACGAAGGGCGAGAGCTTGTGCTGCGTGCAGGCATAGGCATCTTCTACGACCTAGGCAACGGTCAGGCGGCACAGGGCTTCGGCAGCGTCTTCCCATACGTGGCCGTCAAGCGCTTTGCGGATGTCGCTTATCCCCTGAGCCCGGAACAGGCCGCCCCTCCGCCGCTCGTCCTGACGCCGCCTTACGGCACGATCGTGGCGTTCGATCCGCGTCTGCAACTGCCGCGCACCTCTCAGTGGAACGCGACGCTTGAGAAATCGCTTGGGCCAGATGAGCTCATCTCCGTTGCTTACGTGGGGGCGCTCGGGCGTCGTCTCTTACGCGAGGACGTGCTGCTCAAACCCAATGAGAATTTTACCGTCATCCGCTTCACGCGCAACGCCGCCCGCTCCGCTTATCATGCCTTGCAGGTGCAGTATGGCCGCAGGCTTTCCAGGGGCTTGCAAGCCCTGGCCTCATACACCTGGTCACACTCCATTGATAACGCCTCGAGCGATTCGCTTTCGAGACTGCGCGGCGGAAGCATAGTGGTGGGTGAACCCGCCCAGGCGATTGTGCCCGCCACGGACCGAGGTTCATCAGATTTCGACGTGCGCCACGCTTTCAACGCGGCCATCACCTACAACCTGCCTGGGCCGCGCGTCGGCTCCGTCGGCGAACCCTTACTTCGCAACTGGACTCTGGACGCCATCGTGCACGCGCGCACGGCCATGCCCGTCAACGTCGTCATCAGATCGGATGTCATCGGTGATGATCTGATCGTCGAGTTGCAGCGCCCGGATTTGATTGCCGGAGTCCCGCTCTACGTCGAAGATCGTGGCGCGCCGGGCGGCAGGCGAATCAACCGCGCTGCCTTCAGCACGCCCCGGGAATTTACACAGGGCACGCTCGGCTACAACGCTCTGCGCGGGTTCGGAGTCTCGCAGCTAGACGTGGCGCTGCGCCGCCAGTTCGATCTCGGCGAGCGTCTGAAGCTACAGCTCAGGGCCGAGGTCTTCAATCTCTTCAATCATCCCAACTTCGGAAATCCCAACAACAACCTGAGCAGCGAGCTGTTCGGCCAGTCAACGCAAATGTTCGGACGCAGCCTGGGCACAGGCGGCATCAACGGCGGCCTGAGCCCGCTCTATCAAATCGGCGGCCCGCGCGCGATTCAACTGGCTCTGAAACTGCAATTTTAATGTCCGTCGAAACGTAGCGAGACGATCTGCATCGCACTTACCTGAGCGGGCGCGATTGACTGTTCAAGCGCATCAAGGCATCTGTCATCAATCGTTCACACCTGCCACCGCTTCTGTCCTTACCTGTGAACAGTCTTCTAACTCTGGCCTGCGAGCTGACGCCGGCAAAGCTCTCGATCATTGAGGAAATGCTTTCAGCTCGCGTGCTGGCATAAGCGTTGCTTACTGAGCCTGACATATGACCTCTTCACAAAATTCGCAGGGTCACAATTCAACGCAGATGTGGGCGAGCGGCCTCACCTCTCTCGCCAGCCACATACTGTCTTTCGCCAGTCCCACAACTCTCACAACAACGGAGAAACATCCATGCCAAAACAAGCATCATCGCCACAGGCCAGCGGTCTCAAGCAGTCCACCTCCAGGGCGGGTGCGCCCGCGCCCTCTGTCGAACTATTCGGCCACGTCACTTTAGTCGAAGGCTATGCGCTGCCGAACTTCCAGGGCTGCCACGCGCTGGTCGCGCTGCGCGATACGCCCAACAAGACCGTCGCTGTCCTGACCAGCCAGCATAGTCTGCAAACCCTGTTGGAGTCGGCTCTCTCGACAGGCAATCTGATCGCGTTCCGTGGCTTCAAGACATCAACCCCGCCGACCCCTCTCGGCGGGACTTGGATCGTTGATGTCTACCTGATCGACTGCATCATTCTCTACAGCATGAAGTGATCAGTCGGAGGACCCGGCCCGGGGCGGGGCATTCAAAAAGTCCCGCCCCGTTGACTGCGCCTGAGGCCGTGAGAGCCTGCCGTGACGAGCGTATGCGTTGGCGTTCAATGAACCCATGCGCTCAGCCCCGCAGGCTCTCACGGCCTCAATGCTCCTTCAGTCAATCATGTCCGCCGATATAGAGCGCGGCCATCCTTTTCCAGTAGGGCCAGTCGTGGGCCCATCCATCCCATTCGCGCAGGGCGTTGCCTATCCCCTTGCTCCACAGGACGCCTGACATCTCTCGCGCGCTGGCGATCAAACGATCATCGCGCCCCGTCGCCATGATGATGTCCAGGTTCGAGAGTTGTCTGAGACGATGCGGCTCGTGTTCGCCCGGGATGAACTGCACGGGATTATTCAGATAGACGTGTTCGCCCTCGAAGCCGTCCGCCCAGTAGCGAATGTCATAGATCCCGCTCAGCCCGATGATGCGGTTCGTGACATCGGGATGCCTGAGCCCGAAGTTCATCGCGTGATATGCCCCGAAGCTCGCGCCCATTGTGATGAGGTACGGATGAGGATTCTGATGGCGCATGAGCGGCAGCACTTCATGATAGAGATAGGCGTCGTACTGCGTGTGACGGTAGGCCCGCCCGCCCGGATGGGCCCAGCCGCAGTACCAGCTCTCCTCGTCCACGCTGTCCACGCAGAAGAACTGGAACCAACCCTGATCAATCTGCCATCGGAAGAGGTCGATCATCCCGCGGTCTTCCCACTCGTAAAACCTGCCCTTCGAGGTGGGGAAAACCAGCACGCGCGCTCCGCCGTGACCGCAGACGAGCAGTTGCATCTCGCGGTTCAGACGAGGACTATACCAGCGATGATATTCACGATTCATTATCGAGACTCCGGTACATCAATCTGCCAGCTTCGAGCAGCGCAGAGAGATTACCATCAACAATCATCAGCGCGGAGCATCTTCTTTCGCCTCGCCATTGCCGGACTCGTTCAGGCACACATCGAAGGATTGATACTCCCTGGACGCCGGAAAACTTTTTTAGAAGGAAAACGCCGCTCGGCCCACGAAGTCTGACGGAGTCCGATAACAAAAATTGTGTAGCTTCGGCTATGCCTATAAAAACAAAATGGCTACAGCGTGATGCGTTACTGCGTAGCGCGAATTCACGAGGTTGAGTTACTGACCGGATTTATAGGCATAGCCCGTCATAGTTCAGGGACGTTATCGGACGTGAACGACTCAAAGAGATTTCATAGCGGTTAGCAAATGGATGCGACTGCTGTCGGTCCAGCCAAAGGTTGCGGGCGGGTGCTGATGCCGATTGAGATTGGCAACCCGCTATAATTGCTTTGGCCGAGTCGGGGTGTTAATCATGCTCGTCATACTTCCCTGCTCATTCTGTCTATCTCGACTCTCCGTAGCTTCCAAGTCGTTCTCGCTGAGCGCTGCGCTCATTCAGGTCGTCTCCCGATATTTTTGCAATCTTTTTACATCAGCGCAGCCGAAAGCTTGGCTATAATGACGGCCCACATAACAGACGGGTCATGTCAGGGCTCGTGTTTCGGGCCTGCGGCCCGAATCGCCTGATGAGAGAACCGCTCGTAGCGCCTTGAAGGAGATTGCGATCATGAAGAGATTGAACGTCCGGGCCTTGATGTGCGGGGCCATGATGCTCTTGTGTTTAGCCGCAGAGGCTTTCTCACAGACGGCAGGCGATTGGCCGCAGTGGCGTGGGCCCAACCGCGACGGCATCTCTCAAGAGACTGGGCTGCTCAAACAATGGCCGGCGGAGGGCCCGCCGCTCGCATGGAAGACGACGGGGGCCGGGCGTGGCTACTCTTCGCTCGCCATCGCCGGGGGCCGCATCTTCACCATGGGCCTGCGTGGAGATAAAGAGTACGTCATCGCTTTTGACACGAGTACGGGCAAAGAGGCCTGGGCGACGGCGCACGGCAGCGCCTACAGAGACAGTCGCGGCGACGGGCCGCGCGGGACGCCGACGGTTGACGGCGAAAGGCTTTATGCGCTCGGCGGCAACGGCGATCTCTCGTGCATGGAGACGCGCACGGGGCGCATCGTCTGGGCGGTCAATATCCTGAAAAAGTTCGGCGGCGAAAATATCGGCTGGGGCATCAGCGAATCGCCGCTCGTGATAGGCGAGAGGGTGCTCGTCAATGCGGGCGGCCCGGGCGCTTCCATCGTCGCCCTCAACAAGCGCGACGGCTCTGTCCTCTGGAAGACGCAGAACGACAAGGCAGGCTACTCGTCCGCCATCCCCGTGCAGGTCGGAGGCAAAACGCAGGTCGTCTTCTTTACGCAGGAGCGCGCGCTGGGCCTGGACCCTGCGGACGGGAAAGTGCTCTGGGAATACGCGCGCCCGGCCAACGACGTGGCCAACGTGGCGACGCCGGTCGTGCGCGGCAACCGCGTCTGGATTTCCTCAGACTACGGGACGGGCGGAGGTCTCATAGAGATCAAGGCCGATGCCAGGGGAGCGACGGCTTCCGAGGTCTACTTCACCAAGGAGATGCGCAACCACCACAGCAGCTCCGTCCTGGTGGGCGATTACCTCTACGGCTTTTCGAGCGGCATCCTGACTGCGATGCGCTTCGATACGGGAGAGGTCGCATGGCGCGACCGCAGCGTCGGCAAGGGCTCACTCGTCTACGCCGACGGCAACCTTTACTGCCTAAGCGAAAACGGCGTGGTCGGGCTCGTCGAAGCCACACCCGCGGGTTATCGTGAGAAGGGCAGGTTCCGTATCCAGCAGGATTCGCTGCCCACATGGACGCATCCTGTGATCAGCGGAGGCAGACTCTACCTGCGCGACCAGGACACCATCTATGCCTACGATGTCCGTCAAAAGAAGTAGTGGATGATTGCCTCTCGTCGAGAGGCCGGAAACTTCGCGGCCTCCGGCGTCGAACGATTTTGAGCATCTGTCGTTGAAGAATAGAGCACGCCCTTTTCTTATCCTTGCCGTCGCGGCCCTCTACGTCCTGCACCAGGACTTCTGGTTCTGGCGCGTGGCGCGTCCCTTCGTCTTCGGCTTCATTCCCGTAGGGCTTTTTTACCAGATATGTTTTTCGGTGGCGGCTGCGCTGTTGATGTGGCTGCTGGTCAAGTACGCCTGGCCGTCTCATCTCGAAGATGAAGTCGAGCGGCGTGAGACGGGCGAGGAGGACGAAGCGCTTTGATCCCAGCCCTCGTCGTCTTTATCTATCTCGCCATCGTCCTCTACATAGGCATCTTCGCTTTCCGTCGTGCGAAGAACAGGCACGAGGCCGAGGACTATTTTCTGGCGAGCCGCTCCATCGGGCCTGTCGTCTTTCTGCTCTCGCTCTTCGGCACGAACATGACGGCCTTTGCCATCCTCGGCTCCTCCGGCCATGCTTTCACCAACGGCATCGTCACATTCGGTTTGATGGCCTCCTCTTCCGGGCTCGTCATCCCGCTGACGATCTTCCTGATCGGAACGCGCATCTGGGCGCTCGGAAAGCGGCACGGCTTCATGACGCCCGTGCAGATGTTCCGCGACCGCTGGGAGTGCGGGCACATAGGCACGCTGATCTTCGCCGTCCAGGCCGTCCTGCTCGTGCCCTACATCATCATCGGCATTATGGGCGGCGGCACGACCTTAAACGCCATCAGCGGCGGGTTCGTCCCCTACTGGTTCGGCGGGGCAATCGTGGCGCTCGTCGTCATGAGCTACGTCTTCTTCGGAGGGATGCGCGGCACGGCCTGGGTGAACACGTTTCAAACCATTCTCTTCCTCGTCTTCGGTATTATCGCCGTGACGTTCATCGGAGCGAAGATGGGCGGTTTCCGTAACGCCGTCGAGGCGCTGGCGAAGACGCCGGCCTTCGCTCCGCTGCTCACACGCGAGCGTATCCCGCCGCTCTATTTCTTCAGCTACACTTTCATTCCGCTCTCGGCCATCGCCTTCCCGCATATAGCCATCTTCTGCCTGACGGCGCGGCGGATGAACCAGTTCAAGAAGACCGTCATCTTCTACCCGCTCTGCATTCTGGCCATCTGGCTGCCCTGCGTTTTCCTGGGCGTCGTCGCCAACAGCGTGCGCGACATCCCGGCCATTCAAGAGAAGGTGGCGGCGCGCAGAGCTCTAGCACAGGAGGGCCAGACGATGACGCCGGAGCAGCGCGACGAAGTGCGCGAGCGCGCGGCTGGCGACGATGTGCTCCTGAGGCTTCTGGAACATTACGCGCCGCTGTGGCTGGCAGGCATCTTAGGCGCGGGGATTATGGCGGCGGTGATGGCGAGCGATTCGCAGATACTCGCGCTCTCGACCATGTTCACGGAGGATGTCTTCGCCTACTATGGCGGCAAGAGGCGGTTCGGTGAAAAGGTGCAGGTGCAGACAGGGCGCATCTTCGTTATCCTGCTGACCGTCTTCGCTTACGCCGTCGCGCTGCGCGCGCCCGAGACGATCTTCGAGCTTGCCATACAGTATGCCTTCTCGGGCTACGCGGCGCTTTCGCCGCTGCTGGTCGCGGCCATCTTCTGGCGCGGGAGCACGAAATGGGGAGCGCTCGCAACGACCGTCTGGACGATCTTCGCCGTCATCGCCGTCGCCGTCTATCAAGCCCTCGTCCCAGCCCCGGCTCCCGGCCAATCAACCCTCTCATGGGCCGTCGGCGGAATAGAGATCGTCTCGCGCACGCCCGGCGGCACAGCCGTCTTCGGCTTTATGCCCGTCGTGCCGATGGTCTTGATCTCGGCGATACTGATGATCATGTTTTCAAGGCTCACCGCTAAACCAAGTGCAGGCACTTTGGAGAAATACTTCCCCGCTCATCAACGGGAAGCTGTAGGCGGGCGAGCGGCAGTCAAGGTCTAGAGCAGTTTGCCATCGGGTGACGGGTCAATACCGCCTCGGGCCTCGGGCGAGTCATCGCGTCACTTGAGACCCGCCAGAGACCTTTGGCACGAGTGACCTCTCTTTGTATTGCAGCTTGGTGTTAGTAGATAGATGAGAGCCGTAAAGTCATCTCAAGAGCGTTAACCAAAACAGTAGAGCCGCCCGTCCTGCGCTCCGACGACGATGCGCCCGGAGGCGATGGCGGGCGAGGCGGAGACGGGTGCGCCCGCGTTGAACTCTCCAAGCTTCGCGCCGCTGTAGAAGTCCAGCTCGTAAATCCGCCCGTCGTTTGAGCCGACGAAGACGCGGCCACTGGCGAGCGCCGGAGAAGAGTCCACGCGCGCACGCGTGGCAAACGTCCAGATGCTTTTGCCCGTCCCGGCGTTGATGCAATGCACCATCTTGTCGCGGCCTCCGACGACGACCCTGCCTTCGACCGCTGCGGCTGACGAATAGTAAGGGAAACGGCGCTCAGGATTTTGATAACGCCAGCGTATGCGCCGCGCGGAGAGGCTCACGCCCAGCACTTCGTTATCGAATGTTCCATAAAATGCGTTGCCCTCCATCAAGGCCGGCGAAGCACCCGTGTACGCGCCCGAAGCGACCCGCACCTCCTCTCGACCATCCGAGATACGCACGCCTCTGAAAATCTCGTCGCAACCGGCGACGAAGACGAGCCCGTTGGCGACGCCGCCCGTGCTGTGTACGGGCCCATTCGTCTTGAGCTTCCACAAAAGCTCTCCGCGCGCAGCCGATAAACAATAGAGATGCTGATCGTATGAGCCGACGAGGACTCTATCGCCGACGATGACGGGCGAGGACTTGATCTCGCCTCCGGTCTTTAACGTCCAGAGCCCGCGACCGTCGCGTGCGCCGACGGCATGCACGACGCCCGCCAGATCGCCCACGTAGACCACACCGTTCGCCACTGCCGGCGATGATTCACCTATGCCCTCCTTCGCCGCCGTGTACTTCCAGCGCACGGAGCCGCTGCCCAGATCGAGCGCGACAAGCTCGCCCTTCTGCGTGCCGACAAACACAGTCCCATCGGCAATCGCCGCCGAAGACTCAATCGCCTCGCCCGCCTCATACGTCCACAACAACCTCAGATTTTTCGGCAAATCGGATTTCGACACTCCCGTCAGCAGCGGATTGCCGCGAAACTGCGGCCACGCGTCGGGCGCGGCCCACTGCGCGGACACGACGTAAGGCGAGAGATGAAGAACGAGGAAGAGGAAGAGTGATGCGAAGCTTGTTTGAATTAGGCGACTCATAGACTTGCTATTTCTCATTGCTCTTTTCACCGCGCCCATAATATGCGCGCTCGTAAATCTCCAAAGCTGCCGCTCTGTCGAAGGGCCTCGGGTTAAACCGGCCAGTCCATTGAGCGGCTGCCTCTTGGGCCAACGAGGGGAGATCATCTTTTGAGACGCCCACATCACGCAGGCTTAGGGCAAGCTTGCCCGCAAGCGCAAGGCTTTCGAGCCGTTGGGCCAGCGCTTCACCCGGCTGAGCATTGCGTCCGTCGTCGCCGCAGAGACTCGAAAGCTCCGCGTAACGCTCTCCGACAAGAGAGCCATTCCAGCGCACGACCGTCGGCAGCAGCATGGCTATGCTGAGGCCGTGCTGCGTGCCGTAGCGGGCGGTCAAAGGATTGGCGCAGGCGTGTGTTGCGCCGAGCATGGAATTCTCTATCCCGACGCCCGCGAAATACGAGCCCAACTGCATCGCCCCGCGCGCTTCCAGGTCAAGCGGGTCTGCGAGCACGCGCTCGTAATTCGCTGCGAGCAGTCGCCAGGCTTCGCGCGAGAATGTTTCGGACAGAGCGTTGCGTTTCGTCGTGACGTAGGTTTCGACCGCGTGCGCGATGGCGTCGAAGCCCGTCATGGCCGTCACGCTCGCGGGTTGAGTGACGGTCAAAGACGGGTCCAGGATTGCCGTGCGGAAGGCTGCGCCCGGAGCGCCGCAAGCCATCTTCGTGTGCGTACGCGCGTCGGAGATCAGCGCGTAGGACTGCGCTTCGCTGCCCGTCCCGGCGGTGGTCGGAATGCCGATCATCGGCAGCATAGGCTTCCCTGCTTTGCCGTAGCCTAGATAATCCTCCATCCGCCCGCCGTTAGAGAGTAGAAAGTTGACGCCCTTACCTGTGTCCAGAGAGCTTCCGCCGCCGAGACCGATGATGGAATCAATCTTCAAGGGCGCGGCGTAGCGGCGGCCAGCCTCGATCATGCAGGTGTCCGGGTTGGAATCGAACTCGTGAAAGGCGAAGACCTCTATCCCTTCGCGCGTCAAAAGGTCGCCAGCCCGCTCGACGTACCCGGCGGCAACGAGACCACTATCGGCGATGAGCAGCGTGCGCCGGAAATCAAGCTCGCGCGCCAGTGGGCCCAGATCGTCCAGAGCCCCTGGGCCGAAACGAACACGCGTGCGGGATTGATAATCGAAAGCTTCGAGCACTGTTTTCGTTAACCGCCGCCTGCGGGCTGCTGTCGCTCCCTGACGGCGTAGACGTGAGATTGTGAGCGCAGGATGATCATCCCGTCAGAGATAGCGGGCGTCGCCATCAGGGGTTCGCCCATGGTGTTGGTCGCCAGCAGCTCGAACCTGGGCCCAGCCTTCAAGACGAAGACCTCGCCGTCTTCGCTCGCCAGGTACAATTTTCCGTCCGCCGCGACGGGCGAGGCGCTAAAACTGCTGGGGAGGCGTTCCTGGTAGATGCGCTCGCCCGTGAGTGCCCTGTAGGCGCTCAGCACGCCGTTGTCGGATGCGATGTAGAGATAGTCGCCGTAGACGAGCGGCGTGCCCGTGTAAGGGCTTCCGCGCCCGAGCCGCCAGGCCAGGTATTGATTCGACTCTTCACCTGTCTTCAAAGAGATGTCGCCCGTCGCGCCGGGACGAAAAGCATAGATGGGACTGCCCGCAGGATTGCCGCCCGTGACGTAGATCAAATCATGCGCGACGACGGGCGCGGGCATTTTCACTTCGATGTTGTTCTGCGAGAATCGCCACAGTTCTTTCCCCGTCAGCGGGTCGTAACCGCGTACGTAGCGGCCCGCGTCACTGATTAACTCCGTGCGAGCCTTGCCTTCATAGATGACGGGAGTTCCCCAACTGGGCAGCTCGCCGCGCTCGACGCGCCAGAGCTGTTTCCCGTCGCGCAGATTGTAAGCGGCGATGAATGACTGTTTCTGCCCGTCCGCCTGGACGATGACCATATCCCTGTAGATGATGGGCGAGCTTGAATGTCCCCACTCGGAAGTCGGGTCGCCAGCATATCCCGGATTGAGGATTCCCAAATCCTGCTTCCAGACGAGCTTGCCATTCATGTCGAAGCAGGCCAATCCTTCCGAGCCGAACAGCGCCACGACATACTTGCCGTCAGTGGCGGGCGTGGCGTTGGCCTGCGTCGCCTTGACGTGCCGCCTGGCCCTCGGCACACCCTCAAAGGCCGTCTTCTCCCAGATGATGCGTCCCGTCCCTTTGTCCAGACAGTAAATGCGCCAGCTATGCTTCGCAGCATCGTTGGCGAGCCCGATCCCACGGTCTTTGGGTTTAAAGGCAGAGTTGGTCTCGCCGATGGCGGTAATGACGAAGACGCGATTGCCCCACACGATAGGGCTTGAATGAGAGAGACCCGGGATGGGAGTCTTCCAGGCGATGTTCCGGGATTTCTCCAGGCTCCAGGTCGTCGGCGTCCTGTGTCCCTCGGCGACGCCCGAACCATTATTGCCGCGAAAGGAGGGCCAGTTCTGCGCCTGAGCCGACACGGCAGCGAAGCAAAGAGATAAGATCAGCGCTAGAGTTCTTTTCATTGTTCTTCACCGGCCCGAATCAATTCCTGGCAGCGCCGGGCTTAGGCCTCGGCGTCGCACTGGCGGAAAGAGCGAAAAGCTGGTTGCGATTGGTGATGAAGAGAGTGCCGTTGGCCGGAATGGGCGTGCTGTAGACGCTGCTGCCCATGTTCATCTCGGCCAGGACTCTCTTCTGCTTGCCGGCCTGCATGATGACGACATCGCCGTCTTCGTCGCCGAGATATAGTTTCCCATCCACCAGCAAGGGCGAGCCCCAGACCGCGGCAAACATGTCGTGCGTCCAGTAGACCTGCCCGGTCTTGGCATCCAGGCAATGCAGGTAGCCGCTGAAGTCCGGCTGGTAGACCAGTCCGTCGCGGATGGCCGGAGTCGAGATGGAGCGGCGTATCTTGTCGTAGTGCCAGACGAGGCCGGTCTTGGTGATGTCGCCGCGCTTTGTCGGGTCTATGCAGTACATGTGGCCGACGCCTTCGCCGTGCTCTGGGTCTTGGCCGTTGGCGATATAAATCCTGTCTTCGTAGATGACGGGCGTGCTGATGATCTCGTTGCGCGTCTTGGGCCAGACGGAATCCTTAGGGTTGGTGTCAAACTCCCAGAGCTTTTTTCCCGTCGCCGCTTCGTAGCCGCGCACCCAGCCGTCGCCCTGACCCATCACGACCATGTCAACTCCCGCGATCTTCCCCACCGTCGGCGTTGACCATTGCCCGTGAAGAATCTTGTCGCCGGGGCTCGCATCTTCCCAGACGAGCTTGCCCGTCCTCTTATTGATGGCGATGATGGCCGGGGCTTTCGGCGCGGGGATATTGACGTGGCTTTCGTCCTGCCCGTTTGAAGTGCTGACGTAGATCAGATCGCCGTATGAGACGGGCGAAGAGTTGGCGAGGTTGTGCGGGAGCGTCCCGACCTCTTCCATCATGTCGAAGCGCCAGACGACATCGCCGTTAAACTCTCCGGTCAGCTTCTCGTCCGTCACGGGCCCATCGTTCTCCTTATCACGAAAACCCTGCGCGTCGACGCACATCAGCTCCGCCCGGTTCGAGACGTAGTACACGCGGTCGCCCTCGACGAGCGGCGAAGAGGCTATGCCCTGAAAGGGCCAATCGTTGACGCGCCCGGCCGCGAGCTTGTCATGCACCATCTGCCACATGAACGCGCCGTCCGTTTCCCTGAAAGCCATCAGCACGCCCTTGTCGCCCACAACCTGCGGGTCGCGCTTGCCCTCGTTATTTGTCCCGACGAAGACCATGCCGCCCGCCACGCTGATGTTGCCGTAAGTCTGCGAGCCCAGCTCCGCCACCCACTTGACGTTGGTCTTCTTCTGCACATCCCAGCTCGTGGGCAAGCCCTTCATGTTCGAGGTCATGTTGCGGTCGGGCGTGCCGCCCCACATGGGCCAATCGCCAGTGCCCGGGTCTGACGCCAGGACGGCGCGGGCGAAAGGCAGAAGCGACAGTGCGCAAAGCAGCAGGACGATGGAGAGGGCTGCGAGCAAGCGCCCGCGCCCGATGATTCTTCTCCCCGGCTTGCCGGGAACCGGAAGCCGGGAACTGATAACCGTTTTTTTCATTTATTGGAATACACCTTCAAGTTATCGAAGAAGATTTCCGCCAGAGCGCTGGCGAAGATTCCGGGGCTTCCCTGCCGGTTCGGAATCCGGTCAACGTGCTCGATAGTCCAGGCGGCGGGTTCCGCCTCGCCTGCGGGCCAGGCCTTGCCGCGCGCCCTGACCGTGCCGTCCGCCAGATTTTCGACCTGAAGCTTCAGGCGATACCAGGTATCAGCCTTCCATGTAAAAGGCACTGAAGCGGTGCGCGCCGTCTCGGGCTGCCAGGGTGCGATTTCAAGCTTCTGCGCATTGCCGAAGAGCACGAGCGCATATCTCTGCGCGATCACCCCGGCATCGCCCATCTGGCGGCGCTTCTCCGTGGCGCGCACGTCAACCTCCACGGTGTAGTTGGCCCAGTCCGATGGGCCCATGAAGGAACGCGCGCGTGTCATCAGCGACGAACCCTCTGTCGTCTTGACCAGCACTTTCGTGCCGTCCATCTCGCGCACGGCGTATTTGCCCGTCGCATTGGCCCAGTGCGCCGGAATCGCGTTGCCGACGGCGAGCGAATCGAAGTTCTCATTCCAGGGCAGCGGCGGGATGACGCGCACACGAGCCGCGCCGGACGTTTGGCCCACCGTCGCCTTCAAGAGTCCCGCCTGCGCGCCCGCGTCCGCAGAGGCCGTGAATCGTCCCTTCGCCACCTCCCCGCGCAGCCCTTCCAGAGACCACGCAGCGCCCGGCTCTTCGCGTATGAAGCGCCCGCGATCATCAAAGAGGCGCACGCGAAACTGTACGCTCTCGCCAGGCTTCAAGATCAATTCCGTCGGGACGACTTGGACATGCGCGACCGCCGCCCCGGCTGGCGCGTTCATCTCCGAGTTGTGCGACGCAGCGGCGACCGCTGACCCTGTGTGTGACTTTTTACCGATGCAGTAGAGCGCGCCGTCCGACACTAAAAAGATGCGCCCGTTCGAGACGGCCACAGAGCCGATGATCGCTTCCGGCTGGCCTGCTGTCCCGAGCTGGTCTTCATCCAGAATCTCGCACCCGCTCGCGCTCGGTCTGAGGATGAAGAACTTGCCGTTCTCAGTCCCGACGTAGAGCTTGCCGTCGGCGAGGACGGGCGATGCCTTCTGAATCGTGCCCAGATTTTGCAGCCAGAGCTGCTTGCCCGTGGCCACGTCGAAGGCCGCCAGGTTAGCGCCGTTATCAACCTGGTAGAGGCGATCTCCGTCAATCACGGGCGAAGAGAATCCGCCCTGCCATCCCTTCACGCTCCACCTGATCTGCTCTTTGCCGATAGTCCCCCGTGCCGCTGCGTCAACGGCGGCGATCATGCCCATCTCGCTCGATTCCAGATTCTCTTCGCTGTGTGTGAGGATGGCCGTCGTTCCCTTGAGGACGACGCCCGTGTTGATGCCGCGCTTGCTGAATTCGTACTTCCACACCAGCTCGCCCGTCTGCGGCTTCAAGGCGTGAACGTGACCGTCGCTTCCTCCCTGTATGAGCAGGCACGTACCATTTACGTCTGCGACGATCGGCGGAGCATAGGTCGTATCGTAAGGGCGTATGTTCGGAGAGCTGACCCAGACGCTCTCGCCCGTCTTCTTATCGAAAGCCATGAAGCGATGAGCCCCGCGCGATTGATCTCCCCAGCCGAAGGTCACGCCCGAGACGATCACCAGCTCGCCCTCTACGATCGGAGAGACGGTGCGCCCGCCATGCGTCGTCAACAGCCCGAAGTCTTCGCCGAGCGAACGCTCCCAGAGCGTCCTTCCATCCTTCGATAAAGAGAGGAGCGTCCCGCCGACCCCGAGCACATAAACATTCTGCGAAGCCGGGTCGCCCACAGGCGAGGCCCATCCGACCCTGTGCGGCGGCACGTCCGAAAGGTAGACGTTGAAGCGATGCTCCCAGAGAAGCTTTCCCGTATCGGCATTGAGACACACTATACGCTCCTGCAGCGTCTCGCCCTTGCCGACCGCATCCTGCAAGTAGACTCGATCACCCATCACGATGGGAGCTGAGCGTCCGCCAAAGGCGGCCTTCCACAAAAGATTATCACCCGCCGGAGACCATTTCGCCGGAAGATTGCTTTCCTGCGAGACGCCATCGCGCGCGGGCCCACGCCAGTCCGTCCAGTCCGATGCCGGCGTCGAAGAGCATAGAAGAAGCGCTATGAGAGCCGGGCCCAACGCCGAAAGAAGAGCATTCATCATCGCTTTCCCTTAACCGTCATTCACATTACTTTGTTAAGCAGAGACGAAAAGCAAGGATCGATCATGCGCCCTTTGAAACCCTCAATCTTCGGAGTCTGGATTTCTCAAGGGCGTCTTTTAAATTTGCGCTCGCCGAATACGAAATCGCTTTCATACTCGAAGGCCGCCCTCTTCATCCTAAGCCTTTCCCACAGTTTTACGAAACGAGCCCGGATAAGTTTCCCACCCGATTTTGCCTTCGAGTTATTATGATCGCTCCGGGTGAAAAGTGTTGTAAAAATATAGTAAAAAGAGGCTTCGCTTCTATATCCGAAAGCGTTTGAGATGTACAATCCCGGACCGGCATCGAAGTTTTCATACGCGCCGTAAGACGGATTTCATACCGCACGGGCGAGGGCCAATCTCGAAAATGAGCCGTGATGATTCACAGTCTTCAGCCAGGCTGACGACTATCGCCCGCGCTCGGAAAGAGAGTCAAGAGATGTTCGAGCAAACAGAATCAACGCCCTGGTACAGCTCTTCGGCTGCGCTCATCGTCGCGGCGATCTTGCTGCCTCCGCTCGGGCTATTCCTGCTCTGGCGGCGCACGGATTTGAACGTGCAGCAAAGAGCCTTCATCTCGCTCGGCCTCTGCGCGCTCCTGGCGGGTTACGTCTACCTGTTCATGATCGCTCGCCGGAGTTCAAACGAAGATCACTATGCGGCGCTCGAACGCCACCGCGCCCAGCAGCGTCAACAGGCTACGCAGGAGGCCGCAGCCTTGCCCGCCAACACGAATACACAGACGACCGCCGCGCCCGCCCCTGCCTCCTCCAATGCACAGCAGGCCGGGGCGGCCCCCGTCGCCGCCACCGAAGCGGACATGGCCCATAAAGACGATGCCTTGAAGGCGGGCAGAAACTACTGGACGGATTTTCGTGGGCCCATGCGCGACGGGCGCTATGACGAGGTGGCGATCAGAACCAACTGGCCGGCGGAGGGGCTGCCGCAATTGTGGAAGCAGCCGGTCGGAGGCGGCTACGCCTCTTTCGTCGTCGCGGAAGGCCGCGCCATCACCATCGAGCAGCGACGCAGCCAGGAAGTGGTCGCCGCTTATGATGTCGAGACGGGACGCGAGCTGTGGACGCACGGGTGGACGGCGGAGTTTCGTGAATCCTTGGGCGGCGACGGGCCGCGCGCCACGCCGACCTGGCATGACGGTCGCGTGTACGCGCTCGGCGCAGCGGGCGAGCTTCGTTGTCTTGAAGCGAAGAGCGGAAAGCTCATCTGGAATCGCAACATCCTGAGCGATAACGGCGCGCAGAACATTGACTGGGGAATGGCCGCCTCGCCCCTCGTCGTCGACGATAAGGTGATAGTGCTGCCGGGCGGCAGCTCCGGCAAATCCGTCGTGGCTTACAACAGGTTGAGCGGCGCTCCCGTCTGGAAAGTTTTAAGCGATCAGGCGTCATACACCTCGCCCATGCTGGTCACGCTCGCGGGCAGGCGGCAGGTAATCGTCGTGACGGCCAGCCGCATCGTCGGCCTCGCTCCAGAAGACGGCTCTCTGTTGTGGGAGACTCCCTGGCAGAACGGCGCGAGCATCAACGTCTCTCAGCCCATCGTCGTCGACCCGAATCGCTTCTTCATCTCGGCAGGCTACGGGAAGGGTGCGGCGCTGGTGGAAATCTCAGGGTCCGGCAAAAGCCTGAGCGCAAGCAAGGTCTGGGAGAACAATTCCATGAAGAACAAGTTCAACAGCTCTGTTCTTCATCAGGGCTACGTCTACGGCCTGGACGAAGGGATTCTCAGTTGCGTTGACGCTCGGAGCGGGGAGCGTAAATGGAAGGGCGGTCGCTACGGCTACGGACAGGTGTTGCTGGCGAGCGGGCATCTCATCATCACGACCGAAAACGGTGAGGTCGTTCTGGTTCGAGCCACACCTGACGCGCACACAGAGTTAGCCCGCTTCAGCTCCCTCGAAGGAAGAACCTGGAACACCCCGGCCCTCGCCGGCGGTCGCCTGCTCGTGCGCAACGCCACGCAGATGGCCGCCTATAACATCGCGGCGCAATGAAAAAAGCCTGCGGCCTCTCGCTTTAAGTTTTCTTGGTTATCGTGCTGCAAGCCTGGTAAGCGCCCGTCGGGTCGATGGCCGAAGCGCCCTGTTCTATGTGCTGTATGATTCCATCCTTGTTGATGACGAAGCTGGCGCGTGTGCCGAAGCCGCGCTCTTCATCGAAAATGCCGTAGGCTTTGACGACCTGCCGCTTGAAATCGCTCAGGAGCGGAAACGTCACGCCGATGTCCTCTGCGAAACGCTTGTTGGCCGCATAACTGTCGACGCTGATGCCCAGCACCTGCGTTTCGCTCGCTTCAAATTTGGCGATATCAGCCTGATACGCCTTCAATTCCTTCGTTCAACCGCCCGTGAAAGCCAGCACGTAGAAGGCCAGCACGACGTTCTTCTTGCCGCGAAAGTCAGAGAGCTTGACGGGCGTCCCGTTCGTATCGTTAAGGGTAAAATCGGGCGCGGCGTCGCCGACCTTCAGGCTGGTCTTGGGAGCGGCGGGCGGCTGTCCCGGCGCTTGCGCCGTAGTTGTATTGCCAGCCGTATTCGCCGCGCCCGAATTGCCGCCCGTCTGCTGCGCTCTCTGGCAAGCTTGACCGAAGAGCGAGAGCACGCAGAGGCATGTTAAGAGCCAAAGGTTTCTATTCAACTGGGTAGCTCCTTCACGAAATAGGAATCGAACTGTCTTCATTCTTTTTATGCCACAGAGGGCGGCAAGTCAAAATCAGTGAAGCTTCGCCTTCAAGCTTTTTCGAGGCAGATGTCGAAGACGACGGAAGAATAGCTCGCGTTGTTTTTGCTGACGATCTTGACGGGACGTATCAGCTCTCTATGCTGGACGAGGCTGTCCCGGTTGAAGTTTTTATCCGGGCTGCCTGCAAACTTCGGATCGTTCTCAAAGTAGAGCTGTGTGACCAGACGCCTGTGGCCCGGCGCGTTGACGACGTAGTGCAAGTGCTGCGCGCGGCCACCGTAAGCGCCCGGCACGATGGACTCGAAACCGTATGCGCCGCTAACGCCGACGGGAATCTCGCCGCGATAACGATAGCCCTGCATGTCGTACTCGCCCTCTGCGTCCGCATGAAAGACTTCGAGCGTCGCGCCCGAGAGCGCTTTGCCGTCAGTGTTGATGATACGTCCGGCGACGAGCAGCAGATTACCGGCAGCACCGGCTTCGGTTAAAACCTCTCTACGCGGCGCACCCCTCTTGTAGAAAGGCCCGAGCGAATTACTCGGAGTCGGGGCGAATAACTGACCCGCCTCTCTCTGCTGCGAGATGGCGCGGCGCAGCCCCGCGACCATCAGGCCGCCGCCAAGACCCAGGTAAATAAAATCTCTTCTAGAGAAGCGTCTCTCTTTCATGATGAAGCCCTCCTGCAAAATTTCCGCTGCACGTCACCCGGGCCACGCGCGCCCGTTCAGATGGAGAGCGCGGCGAGCGTCGTCTCATCCTTAACGAATATGCGATTGCCGACAACGGGCGGGTGGCCCCACGCCATTGCGGCTAATCCGCCGCCGCCGCTTGCGCGCCGGGGGGTTGGGCCAACAGCGCTGCCGGCATGATGAAGATTATCAAACGCTCTCGAAAGATCATCGCTTAGGCTTAACCTCACGAAAATCAGAAGAGGAGTTTCAACCCGAATTGAACGTGGCGCGGGCTCTGCGCCGATAGTATGCGCCCGAAGGTCGGCGAGCCCAGAAAATTGTCCGGCAGATTAAAGTTCGGATGATTGAAGAGATTGAAGAACTCTGCGCGGAGTTGCAGGTCGAAGCGCTCTCCGAGCGCCACGTTCTTCAACATCGAGACGTTGACGTTCTCCGTGCCTGGCCCCGTGAGAATGTTTCGCCCGGCATTGCCGAAAGTCCCTCGCGGCGGGAAAACGAAAGCGCTGGTATTGAACCACTGCTCGGGCGTTCGTCTGTCAAGCGAGGCGCTGCCCGTAACATTGGGGCGATCATTCCCGAGGAAGCCGAGCGTCGAGCGTCCGGTCCCGCTATTGTCAATCTCCGGGAGCAGGGCGACGGTGAAGGGCCTGCCCGTCTGCAAAGTGACGATGCCGTTCATCTGCCAGCCGCCGAGGACGCTGGTCATCAAGCCCGCGTCGGAGAGAAAAGCGCGGCCCTTGCCGAAGGGCAGGTCGTAAGCGTAGCTCAGGGACAAGCGATGACGCGCGTCGAAGTTCGAGAGCGCTCGCTCCTGCCGCAGGTCGAAGCTGTTCTGCGGAAAGTTCGGATCACCGGCGCTGGTGAAGAAGCTCGAAGCGTCGTCAATGGATTTCGACCAGGTGTAGGACGAGAGCAGCGAGAGTCCGAAGTCCAGGCGCTGTTGGAATCTCACTTGCAGGCTGTTGTAGCTTGAGTTGGCGCGCGATTCCAGGATGGTGATGTCGTCAAACTGCGGGACGGGACGGATGACAAAGGGGAGCGTCGTCGGTTGTCCCTGATTGATGTCGCGCCCGGCCAGAAGCTTCGTCCCCTTCGAGCCGACATAGGCCACTTCGAGCACGCGGCTTCCGCCCAACTCCTGCTGAAGGCTCAGGCTCCAATGCTGCATGTAGGCCGTGCGCAGGTCGCGCTCGATGGCGAGCGCAGAGTCCGGCAGCGGGAAGGGAAAGAAGCTCGGGAAAGGGTCGTTGAGCGAGAGCGGCAGGCCCGGCAAAGAAAAGTAGAGATTGAAATCGAAGTACGGCGCGTTGAAGTAGAGCGCTTCGCCGGGAGCGAGCGAAGACTGGTCGTAATAGACGCCGTAGCCCGCCCTCAAGACGGTTCGCCCCTCAGGGCCCAGTGTCCAGGCCAGGCCGACTCTCGGCGCGAAGTTATTCTTATCCGCCGCGTAACCGCTGCGCGGCACGCCGTTCGTGCCCACGGCGACGAGCCTTTGCGTCAAGGGGTCGTAGATGTTGGCCCGGTCTTTAGTATCAACAGAGGGCGAGTTGTACTCGTAACGCAGCCCCGCGTTCAGTGTTAAGCGCGGCGTGATGCGAAAGCTATCGTTGACGAAGAAATTATAGCTGTTCGTGCGAAGGTGCTGGGCGTTGTCGAGCCGCGCGCCGCCCGTAATGAAGGGAGAGCCGAGCAGCAGGTCTGCCAGCGCATTGCCTGTGAGCCCGGCGCTCTGAGAGAAAGTCAGGAAGCCGCGCGATTGAACATCACGAAAGGCGTTCTGCTGGACGAAGCGCAGGTCGAAACCGAACTTTACAAGGTGATTGCCGCGCGCGTAAGTCGCCGTGTCCAGAATCTGATACGTGTTCGTCACGCTGTTCTGAGGATTGTTGCCTTCATGACCGAGCGGCGAAAAGCCCGTCACGTTGATTAAGCTCAAGCCGAAATCCCGCGCGTTGGTGGAAAGCTCCGGCAGGCCCACGAGGTTATTGATGCTCGTCCCGGCGTTCTCCTGAATAACGCCGAGCGCCACGCGGTTGAAAGCGAGCCTCAGATCGTTCGTGAAGGCTGATGTGAAGATGTGCGTTTCGCTGAGCATGACGTTCTGGCTGCGCCTGGGGATGGTCGCGCCGTAGCCGGGCACAAGGGAGAAGGTCGCGCCCGTGAAGGGCTCGAACAGCTCGCGGTCTCCGAAGCTGTAACGGAAGGTGAGGCTTGAGCGCGCGCCGAGCAAGTGGTCCAGCCGCGCGTCGAAAGTATCATTGCGGTCGCGCTGCGCGGGTGAGGAGACGAAGTTTTGAAAGGGGACTGCGCGATTCGGCAGCGGGTAAAGATTCGCAATCGCGCGGCCAATCGGATTGATGCGGCCCGAAGCGATGACGCCCCCGCTGAAGGGCTGCCCCGTTAAAGGATCGAGCGGCGCGGGCAGGCCGCTCTGCGAGAAATCGCCGTTTCTCTCCGCGAGCGTCGGCACGTTCGTGACGCGCGTAATGCCTTCGCGCGCGCGCGTCCCTTCATAATCGCCGAAGAAGAAAGTGCGATCCTGGCGGATGGGCCCACCAATGGAAAATCCGAACTGGTTGCGCTGGTACTGCGGCGCGGGCTGGTCTGACGGCGCGAAATAGTTGCGCGCATCGAGCGCACCGTTGCGGAAAAACTCGTAGGCGCTGCCGTGAACGCGGTTCGACCCGGACTTGAGCACGACGTTGACCTGCGCGCCCGCGTTGCGGCCAAACGAGGCATCATAAGTGCTGGTCAGCATCTCGAACTCGCGTATGGCATCAACGGAGGGGCGAACGCCGAAGGTGTTGAGCTTGGGGTCTACGTTGTACACGCCGTCGAGCAGAAAGTTGTTGCCGTCCTCGCGCGCTCCGTTGACGCTGAAGGCGAAGTCGCCGCGCACGCTCCCGGCTGAGCCGGGCGCAGCCGGGACAGCGCCCGGCACGAGCAGGCTCAGCTCATAAAAGTTGCGCCCGTCGAGCGGCAGTCCCACGACCTGACGATTTTCAATCACGGTGCCGATGGCCGCCGAATCTTTTTGGAGCGGAGGCAGGGCGTCCGTCACGTTGACGACTTCGACGGGGAGCGGCCCGACTTCGAGCGTCACGTCGAGCCGCTGAATCCGGTTGACCTGAAGCTCGAATTCCCTGCTGTATTTTCCGTAGCCCGTAGATTCGATCTCAAGGCGATACGGGCCCGGCAAAAGCTGCGAGAGCACGAACTCGCCCGCCGCACCCGCCGCGATGATGCGCGTTTCATTCGTCCCCAGATGAACGAGCCTGATCTGCGCTCCGGCGACGCTCTGGCCGTTGGCGTCGCTCACCTGTCCGCGAACGGTGGCGCGGTGAGTCTGAGCATAGGCCACGGGTGAAAGAGATATGAGAAGCAATACGAGTGCAAGGTGAGCGTTAGACTTCAAGATGAATTCTCCTTAACCGAACCGGGTTACAAGTCAGCGCGCGGGCCGTCCGTTTGAGTTCGCGTATTATGACAGCCGCACTATGGATGTGTTGTAAAAAACTGTAAAAGAAGCGCGCCGGATGTCAACAGTTTGTAAAACTCCGCATGGCGAACATGTAAAAGCCGGAAACTAATTGCTAGAATGACGAGTATTGATAATATCAGCGCCCGCGATCAAATCGGAGTAATCAAGACAATCATGCACTCTTCACGAAATTTATGCCTCTCTTTTCGCCGGACAATCTGCCTGGCGTTTTTCACGCTCGGCCTCTTGACAGTCTCCGTCGCGCAGACGACCACGAGCACGATCACGGGCGATGTCAAAGACACGAACGGCGCTGTGCTGGCCGGGGTGCAGGTGACGGCCAGGCAGCTCGAAACGGGACTCGCGCGGACAACCACGAGTACGGACGACGGGCGCTTCGTGTTTCCCGGATTGCCTCTCGGCGATT
Organism: Pyrinomonadaceae bacterium; assembly: GCA_036389095.1. GTDB lineage: Bacteria > Acidobacteriota > Blastocatellia > Pyrinomonadales > Pyrinomonadaceae > DASQYE01. The sequence continues at coordinate 22,115 of DASVQM010000076.1, read as the reverse complement.
TTGAGCTTACTGCCGAGCGCTCCGGCTTTCAGAGGTTGATTAACAGGAACGTGCATCTCACGGTCGGCGAGACGCTCTCGATCAATCTCACCATGCAGGTCGCAGCCATCACCGCCGACGTTGAGGTGACGGGCGGAGAAGCGATTGTCAATACGCAGACACAGGAGCTGAGCTACCTGGTCAGCGAAAGGGCGATCAAGGAGCTGCCGCTCAACGGCAGAAACTATACTGACCTGGCCTCGCTTCAACCCGGCGTCATTCCCTTCCCGCACAGAGACGGCGGCTCGGTCGTGGCCCACGGCTTAGGCATGAGCATCAACGGTCAAGACCCGCGCTCGAACGTCTACCTGCTCGACGGCACGCCGCAGAATGATTTCACCAACGGCCCGGCGGGAAGCGCAGCGGGCACGGCGCTCGGGCTGGAAACGATCAGGGAATTTCGCGTCGAGACCAATGCCTACAGCGCCGAGTATGGCCGCAACTCCGGCGGGCAGATCAACATCGTCAGCAAATCCGGCACGAACAGTTTCCAGGGGAGCCTCTACTACTTTCACCGCAACGACAACCTGGACGCACGCAACTTTTTCGATCAGGCGCGCAAGCCCGAATTCAAGCGCAATCAATTCGGCGCAACCATCGGTGGGCCCATACGGCGCGATAAGATATTCTTCTTCTTCGGCTACGAAGGCTTGCGAGAGAACCTCGGACGCACGATCTCGACGGTCGTGCCCGATGAGAATGCGCGGCGCGGCGTTCTGCCGAGCGGGACTGTCGCGGTCAGTCCGGCGGTGCGCCCTTATCTGGACGAATTCCCGCTGCCCAATGGGCCCAATCTCGGCGGGGGGTTGGCCCAGTACAGTTTCGGCTTCAACCAGCAACTCGACCAGAACTTCACGCAGTCCAGGATTGATTATAACCGCAGCGAGCGCGACCAGTTCTTCGCGCGCTATACCTTCGACGATGCCGATCAGAGGCTTCCGACAGACTTCCCGCAGTTTCCCCGCTCGTTTCTCTCGCGCAACCAGTTCTTTACGGGCGAGTATCGCCAGGCTTTGACGCCGCGCACGCTCAACACCTTTCGCCTCGGCTTCAGCCGCACGCGCATCGGCCAGGACGTTGAAGCGAACCTGACAGGCAGCCTTCAACCCTTCGTGCCGGGGCGCGACCTCGTCGGCGACATAGACATCGGCGGCCTGCCGCGTTTCGGTCCCCAATCTTCCGCCAACCTGCGGCTCACGCAGAACGTCTATAATTTCGAGTACGGCCTGGTGCACAGCCGTGGCCGCCATCTCGTCAAAGCCGGGGCGCTCGCCGAGCATTACCGCGATAACATGTACAATCCGACGTTCAGCCTGGGCATCTACACCTTCTCGGGCCTGCGCGAATTTCTCATCAACAGCCCGCAACGCTTCATCGGCCTCACGCCCGAAGGAGCCTTTGATCGTCACTGGCGCTTTACCCTCTTCGGCTTTTACGCGCAGGACACCTACCGGGCGAGCGAGCGCCTGAGTCTCAACCTCGGCGTCCGTTACGAATTTTCCACCATGCCCGTAGATGTGAACGGCTACGACTCGTCGCTTCCGAACCTGACCGACCCAGCGCCGACGGTGGGCCCACTCTATCGCAACCCGACTTTCAAAAACATCTCTCCGCGCGTCGGGTTCGCCTGGGACGTGTTCGGCGACGGTCGAACCTCCGTGCGCGGCGGCTACGGCATCTATTTCAACACGAACAACCAGCAGAACCTGATCGTCACCGTCACCAATCCGCCCGCGACGCCGCGACCCGTCATCAACAATCCGACGTTTCCCGTCCCGTCGTTTCGCGGCTCGATCTCCGTGCGGCCAGTGCAATTCGATCTCGATAACCCTTACACGCAGGTCTGGAATCTGAACGTGCAGCGCGAGCTATGGTTCGATTCCGTCTTGACTGTAGGCTATGCCGGGTCGCGCGGCGTGCACCTGCTCAGAAGCAATGATGTCAACGTACCCACACCGCAACTGCGCGCCGACGGAACCATCTTCTACCCCGTGGGACAGCAGCGGCCCAATCCCGCCTTTACCGCGATTGAGCTGAAAAGCAGCGACGGCGATTCATGGTACAACGCCTTAATCCTCGAAGTGAGGAAGCGTTGGAGTCGTGGCTTCAGTCTGCAATCCTCCTACACACTCTCGCGCAACATCGATACGACGCAGGCTTCCACCTTCTTTTCCGACGCGACCAACGGCACGACCTCTGCCTTCCCTGAGCCCTTCGGCCTTGAGTACAACAAGGGGCTCGCCGACTATCACGCCAAACACATCTTCGTCTTCAACTTCATCTGGGAGATACCCTTTGCCGCCAACATGAGGGGCGCGGCGCGCAGGATTCTGGACGGCTGGCAGATAGCAGGGATAGGTCAGATGCGTAGCGGCAATCCGCTGACCGTGTTTGTGCAGCGCAACCGCTCGCGCTCGCAATGGTCGCCTTCGCTCGGGCCCGGCATAGGCCAGGATCGCCCCAGCTTCGCTCCCGGCTTCACGCACGAGACGGCTGTCACGGGCGACCCCGCAAGGTATTTCAATCCTGCGGCCTTCGTGCTTCAGCCAGCCGGAACGCTCGGCAACGTCGGTCGCGGTTCTTTGATCGGGCCCAACCTGCGCACCTTCGACCTGGCGATGATCAAGAACACACGGCTCGGCGAGCGCGCCAACATACAGTTTCGCGTCGAAGCCTTCAACGTCTTCAATCGAACCAATTTCGGCCCGCCGCTCCTGACCGCCTTCACCGGCGCGGCGGACAACGAGCAGCCCGTCTCGACCTTCGGCCTGATACGCTCGACCGTGACCTCTTCCAGACAGATTCAACTCGGACTGAGAATCACTTTTTAGTGATGAGTGATGAGTCATGAGTGACGAGTAAAAACGTCTGCTTTCCACTCATCACTATTAAAGAAACCACTTTCGGGAGTCCTTCGATGACCTGGATAATATTCGCTCTGCTTGCCGCTCTTTCGTGGGGATTGTATGGGCCTGCGCTTCATCGCGGGCAGGTGGCGCTCGGGAGCCCTTTGCGAGCGCTGCTGTGCGTCGGCGTCGCATATTTTCTGATAGGGGTTTTGGTTCCCCTCGTCGGCCTCTGGTATCAGGGAGAGTTGGGAGGGTTTACGATGAAGGGCTCGCTGTCTGCCACTTTGGGCGGGGCGCTGGGCGCGGCGGGCGCAATATGCATCATCTACGCGTTCAAGTCCGGCGGGCTTCCGACTTACGTGATGCCGCTGGTCTTCGCCGGTGCGCCCCTGGTCAACGTGCTCTTTTCCATGTGGCTGCACCCGCCAAAGACCTCGCCCAATCCCCTGCTCTACCTCGGTTTCCTTCTGGCCTCGCTCGGCGCTGGGCTCGTTCTCTACTTCAAGCCGCAGTCATAGGAGGAATAAAGAAGAAGGGATGAGGGATGAAGCACAGACGGCATGCTTTCTATTCATCCCTGCGGCCCTCAACCTTCATCCCTTGCTCCTCCTCTCCATCACTTTTAATTCTTTATTCCGCACGCAGGGCCGAGAGCAGCGGGGAGCGCAGCGCGACGGCTGTCGCCAGTAGAGAGGCCGCGAGCCCGGAGGCCAGAACGGCGAGCAGCAATAGTCCGAGGGCGAGGGTCGGCGGGCGACCACCGCGCGCGAAGATGACCGGCATGATCGCCACGAGGGCGCAAAGCGTGCCCGTCATCAAACCGCAGAAGAGCAGGAAAGAATTCTCGGCGACGACCATCAGGGCGAAGTGAGAGCTGTTGTAGCCGACGGCGCGAAGCAGCGCCAGCTCGCGTCGCCGCTCCAACACATTGCGGAGCAGGACTGCCCCCAGCCCGAGCGTGCCCAGCACGAGCCCCAATCCGCCCAACATCTGAAAGGTCGAGATGAAAGTGTTTTCGACGCGATGATAATCGGCCAGGCGCTCGCCCGTCTCGACTACGTCGAAACCGTAGTCGGAGAGGCGGTCTTCCAACAGAGTCGCAATCGCTGCCGCTTCGTTCGGCGCGGGCACGTCGAGCAGAAAAAGGCGTTGGCCCTCCTCATCAGGAAAGAGTCGCAGGAAATTCTTCTCGGACATCAAAAGCTCGCTCTGAAAAATGCTGTCGGAGAGCGCGCCGACGATTCGCAGGCGAACGGGACTATCACTCTCGCCCTCACGGAGCGTGATGAGGTCGCCCGGCTTGAGATGAAGGACATAGGAGAGCGAGTTGGCATCGGCGATGACCGGAATCGCGCCGTCCGCGTCCTCTTTATTCAGGAGCAGCCAGGGATTCTTCTTTTCTTCTTCGGACTGCGCCAGCGTTTCCTGAAAAGAGAAACGCCCGCTCCGCAGGAAATCGTCTGACGGGGCGATTATTTTAGGATTGCGCGGCTGGTATAGATTGAGACAACTGGCATCGTCTCCGGGCCGCACGCGAAAGCGCGTGAAGGCGACATGGTCCAGGGCAGCCGTCTCTTTGTTCGTCCAGAGATTCAACGCTTCCCTTCCTTCCGGCGAGTTCGGGTCGTGCACCAGCGGCAGAAGAGACTCCCCGATCAGTGCATAGCCGCCGCTGCCCGACTTTCTATCCGGCGCAGCCCCCCTCTCGTTGCGCCTGAAGGCATCCACCGAGACGATGATGAAAGCGGCGGAAGCGATCAGGGCGATGCAGAGCACGCTCCGGCCAGGACGATGCGCGGCGTTGCGAAAGCCCAGGCGCGCAAGCGCCCACCAGCGACTACGCCCTTGAAGCAACGTCCCGCCCCTCTTGCGCAGCCAGACGGACTGATAGCAGAGCAGCGCGACCAGCAGCGCTGTCCCGCCGCCGAAGAAGCCAGCCGCCTGCCCTATGAAATCGAAAGAGGCGGCGAGGAGCAAAGCCAATCCGAGCACGGTCAGTAGTAAGGCTAAGCGCGATACGCTGAAGAGACGGGCGGGTAAAGAGAGGCTGAGGGCGCGGCCCCGCTTCGTCTCTATCAAGACATCCATGTTCGGTGATCGCTCTTCGCTGCGGCTGAGTGTGCCTGTTAGAAGGCTTCGCGTCGAGACGCGCGCCATGCGTCTGAGCGTCCACACCACGCAGAGAGTGGAGGCGAGGAGTCCGCCCGCGCTGCCGAGCAGGAGAGAAAAGGCTTCGACGTGAAGGCTGAGCATCGTCGTCCCGGTCGCCCCGACCCACCAGGTACGCAAGCCCTTCATCATCAGTCCGCCGTAACAGAGCGCGCCGGCCAGACCGGCGAGCGTTCCGAGGACGGCGAGCAGTATCCCCTCCGTCAGAAAGAGCGCGCGAATCTTCGCGGCTGTAAAACCGATGGCTTGCAGCGTGCCTATCTCGCGCAGGCGCTGCTCGACGCCGAGCTTGAAGAAGAGCGAGGCCAGCAGCAGTGCCGAGGCGACCAGGAAAAAACTGAAGTAAAGAAAGTACTCACCGAAATCCGTCGCGCCGCGCGAAGCCTCAAGCCCCTGCGCCCTCGCCGGATAAACGGTCAAGCCTGCCCGGGCGGGGTCAATATCGGCTCTCAAAGCGGCGCGATAGGTATCGAGCGCCGCCTGAAGAGGTGCATCTGACGCCGGGCTCAGTCTGATCGAAGTCACTTTGCCGAAGCGCGATTGCCAGAGTTGCTGTCCCTTCGAGAGCTGGATAAAAGCCTTTGGGGTCGTGCGGTATTGATCCCAGTAATCTTCGTCGCGCTCGCCTATGCGCGAGAGATCGACAGGGAATGGCGGATCCCAATCCGAAAGACTCTCCGTCCCTGTGATGCCCGGATACTCCGGCACTAAGTTCCTGTCGGCAGCCATTCCACTGATCGGTACAATCCCGGCCAACTGAAACTGCGCGCTGCTCTCAATCAGTCGCCCGTCTTCCCGCCAGAGATAATATTCGAGCGATACGGCATCGCCCGGTCTGACTCCCAGTTCACGCGCAGCCCATACGTTCAAGACGATGGAAGATGTTTGCGACCCGGCGGCAATGTTGGGAGAAGCTGTGCGCGCCTCTGAGCTGGCAGCCGCCGCTGCGCCTTCGACTCTTCCCGGCGCAACGTCTGCGCGCCTTAACCTCTCAAGGCTCTCATCGTCTACGGCGGTCACAATCGAGTAGGGGATTTCGCGCTGTCCAGAGCGGATGGTGTTGGCCAGGTAGGAGATGACTGGAGAGGCGCGCAAGCCTGCGCGGTCGGCGGTCGTGCGCGCCGTCTCCGCCAGCCGGTCGTTGATGAGCCCGCTTGCGCTCTCAAGCGCGATCTGGCCACGCTCTTCCATCACTCGTAGCTTGAGGCCCATGTCTTCGAGCGAGATTCTATCCTTCAGTATTCTTTGAAGCGGCGCTGTATTATCTTCTCCCACCAGCCGCCGCTCGCCCGCTCTAACGGATACGAGCAAAGCGTTGACTCTGCCGTCCTGCTCCAACTCTTTCTGCAACAAGCGAAGCGGCACGAAGAGCGCGCGCACGCCCATTTGTTGAGGACGCACGGAGAACTCCCCCATCGCTGAAGCGGGCAGCGCCGCGCGTGCAGTCAAGCGAATCGTTCTTCCCAGATCATCCTTACGAGCGTGCAAAGATTCCGCGTGGATTTCAGACGGCTTCTCGACTCGCAACAGCAGCGTATCGCCCGCCTCGACTCCAAGCTCACGCGATAAGCTCTCGCTCAAGAGAGCTTCAAGGCTCTGCGGCCCACTGCCCTCGCGCCCATGAAATCGCCAGAAACGCTCGTCCACGCCGTAGACCTGTATGCCCGAGCCGCGCTGCCCTCCCCTCTCGTGTGTGACAGTCCCGCCCATCACGATCAGGGGGCACACGGCGTCGAACCCGCTCGCTGCGAAACGCTCGTGTGTTTGCAGCTCTGCGCCGAGTTGTTCGCGGAAAAAGGTGTTGGCCGAGAGGACGTAGTCGGCTCGTCCGAGCCTGAGCAGGAAGAGGTCACGAAGACTGGCGCGCACGGAATCGCCCACCATCAACGCGCCCGTGAGCACGGCGACGGCGGTGGCGACTCCAAGAATGACGGCCAGGTTGGTTCGCCAGAAATAGGTCAGATTTCTATGGACGAGAAGCGACTGCCGCATCACACACGCCGAAGACTGCGTTCGTACAACTCGTAGCGAAGGGGAAGACGGGCGGCCAGCTCCGCGCTGTGCGTCACGACGATGAGAATCGTTTCCTCTCGCTCGTGCAATTGGAGGAGCAGCGAGCCGACCGTCTCCGCAGACTTTTGATCGAGATTTCCCGTCGGCTCGTCGCACAACAGCAGGAGCGGCTCCATAATCATGGCGCGCGCAAGCGCCACGCGCTGCTTTTCGCCGCCTGAGAGCTCAGCCGGGCGATGCCCGATTCTTTCACCGAGCCCCACCTGATCGAGCAGGCGGCGCGCACGCTCCGCCGCGTCCGTCCCGTTGAGCCCGGAGACGAGCGTCGGCGTGAGCACGTTTTCGATGACTGAGCATTGCGGCAGCAAACAGTGGTCTTGAAAGACGAACCCGACCTTTCTGTTCCTGAAGGCTGCCAGCTCTCTCTCTTTCAACTGAAAGAGGTCCTGACCGTCGAGCCGTACAGTGCCGGAGGTCGGCGGTTCGAGAGCGCCGACGATGTAGAGCAAAGTGCTTTTGCCGCTCCCCGATGGGCCCATGATCGAAACGCCGTCGCCGCGCTTCAACTGAAGAGAAACGGAAGAGAGAATCGGGAGCGCTCCACGCGGGGTCGGATATTCCTTTGACAGATCGAAGACTTCCAGCACTCTCGGAAACCTCCATGCTCCGGCGCTATCAGGAAAAGAAATTAACAGGGATAGACAGGATAAAGACAGAAAGCAGGATGAAAGGCGAAAGCATTGCTCCATGAATGCTTATTGCTTTTTCTTCATCCCGTTCATCCTGTCCATCCTGTTAATTTCCGCTCTGGCTTTTCGGTTTGTTAAGAGCCTCAGGCGGCGCTGGTACGCGCGGCTTGATCAGCTTTCGCGGACGCTCCGCTCAAAGGATTCGCGTAGACTTCGAGCGCGTCGTCGGCCATGCGCGCCACGCCGTAATGCTCGCGCACGCCGCGATAGCCGTTTTCTCCCAGTTCTTCGCCGAGAGACGGATTTCTGTAAAGCTCATAAATACCGTCTGCCAGCGCCTCTGCGTTATCAGGCTCGACGAGGAGGCCGCCGCGCGTCTTTTCTATCATCTCTGTGAACGCGCCGCGACGCGGCTGGACGAGGGGAACGCCGCAGGCCATCGCTTCGAGCAGGAAGATGCCCTTCGGCTCGTCGTAGGTGGCGGGCACGGAGAGCACGTCGAGCCCTCGCAGGAATTCAATCTTCTCCCGGCGATCAAGGACTCCCCTGTAATGAAAATCGTTGGCGAGCCCGCATTCCTTCATGCGCTCCTCTATGCCCTTCAGGTAATCCTCGTGCTCAGCGCCCAGATAGCCTGCGGCCTCAAGGCGGGCGGCGGGGAAATCCTTCCGCTCGCGCAACAGAATGTAAGCCTCGGCCAGCAGGTGCAATCCCTTTTCGGGAGCGACGCGCGCGAAATAGCCGATGGTGAAAGCGTTTGACGATGAGCGCGCTCGTCGTTCGTAGCCTTGAAGGTTAATCCCCAGGGGCACGACGCGAATCTTCTCTTCAGGGATGCCCAGGTAGCGCGGCATAAATTCGGCGTAATAATGGCTGACGGCGATGAAGGAATCCACATGCCTCACGTTTTCACGAATCAACGAGAGCGAGCGGCTGCGATATGGCTCATGCAAGCCTTCCAGGAAGAGGTCTTCCCCTTGAAGCGTGCAGACGACGGGGCGCTTTAATGTTTCCTTGATGGGTTTGGCCAGCCCGATCAAAAGCGTGTAGGGAAGGCTGACGATATCGGGCGGCGACTCTTGCTTGAGCCAGTCGAGCATCTTCTCAAGCTCTTTGCGCTGGTTGCCCTCTTCACCCTTCAACATCGAGACCGTCAGCTCGCCGAGCAGCTTCGGGCTCGTCGGTATCGAGCGGCGCGACGCCATCCTCAAGGCCCAGGGGGAATCCCACAGGCGATCGAGCAGGCGCGGCGTCCTGCGGAAAAGCGAGAGATGCTGCTGTAGATAGACGCTGATGCCGCCGAAGAAAATCTTACCCTGGCTGACGTTGCGCTCGTCCGTGAGCGTCGGCGTATAGATGGGGACGAGCGTGACCTCATGGCCGCGCGCAATCAGCTCGGCAGCGAGCGCGTTGTCTCTCAGACAACTCCCACAATACATATTCGCTGCCCCGGCTGTGATGTATAGAATCTTCATCTTCAGGCGACGGCACTCGACGCGAGCTGGAACGCGCGCCGCGCATAGAGGTGCTCGAAGAGGTTGCCCTCGTGCGGCTGATCCCAGCTCAACTGATTGGTCGGCACAGGCCCGATGTTCAAACGATCTACGTTCGCAGATGAGACGAGCCTGCGTATCAGCTTCTCATCCGAAGTGATAGCCGTCACGACCAGGCTTGGGCCCAAAGCGGCGGGAATCTCTTCCGGCCTGACTTTCACCACGCTGGCGAAAGGAAAGAGATACTCACGATTGGCCAGCGGATGCAACGGCCCCTCGCACAGCAGGACGGTCGGAAGCAGGTAGCTGCAACCATGGCGCACCACCAGCCGCTCGCTCAGACGATGCGTAGCGGTGATGTCTGTAGCACCGGGTTGTTTCAAAGCCTGGTCAATATTCTCCGAGATGCGCGCGGCGACCTGCGCGTCGGCGAACGGAGCGAGCATCGCGTCGTCATCCTCAGCATCTCTCGGCACAATCCGCGAGAGCCTTTCCGAGAGCGCCTGTGCTATCTCCGTCGCGTGTCTAGTAACCCACACGCCGGAGGCGTTGATACAGGAGCGCCCGCCGTTTTCCACAATCGAAGCCACCATCACATCCAGGTATTTCTCCCAGTCATCCACGCAATCATCGCCGATCACGATCTTGCTATAACCGGGCCCATGAATCTCTATTCGCGGATCGTCGCGCCAGAGGGCGGTCGAGCCCGCGTCGCCGAAGATCATCCCGCGACCGGCGCTCCTCAGAATCTCACCAGCCCCCGTATGATCTGTCGGATAAAAGCTGAAGGCTTCGCGCGGCGCTCCGGCGCGGATAAAGGCCTGCGCCAGGCGATAGGGCGTCCAGGGCTCGCTGCTTCCGGGTTTGAGGACGAGCGGGATTTTCAGGGCGACGGCTGGCGTCCATAATGTATGCACGCCCGGCGAGTTGTTCGGCAAGACCACGCCGAGCGACGCGGCGCGCGGGAAGAAGCTCAAAGCCTGCCCGTTCAATTCTCCGAACCCTCTATCGAGGATGGAAAGGTCTAGGCCCCTCGTGAGCCCTTCGAGCACATGCTTCATCTCGGCGAGCACGCCGCGAATCTTAGACAGATTCCTTCGCACCATGACGAAGGGCAAAGCGGTCGTCGCCGAAACCTGCCGCACGTAATCCTCCGGCGTCTGCGTCTCGTCGCCTAGCGGAAGCTCCTCTAGTGCAAAGTATTCAGCCGCCCGCGCGCAAATCGCCAGAAGCTCGGCGCAGGAAAATTTAGAGAGCGCGGCGCGCGCCGTCTCCTGATCGAGCAGGTCGCGTCGAATCAGTCCGGAGTTCGCCTGGCTCACTTCGACGAACACCTCGCCCGTCCTGTGATGCCGCACGCGCGCCACATCCAGACTCCTATACGGCTCGCCTTGACGTAACAAGGGTATGTGCATATTTCGAATGCCGTGTACTCGGACTGAAATCAACTTTAATGCGCTAGAGCCTGACCGTCAGTATGCGTGTGCGGTCGCGTGCGGTTAATGTAATTTCAAGCACGCGACACGCTACAGCAGGCCGCATTGGCTCTTGATCGCGCTCAACTCAGTAGACTCCTTCGACCACATTCGCCTGTAGCCGCGAGAAGGGCCGTACGTTGCGCACTCCGTCCCAGGGGTAAAGCTCGCAGGGCGGTTCTCTTTCCGCCTCGTCGCGTTCGAGAAAGCGCGGCATGAAGAACTCGCGCGTGAGCGTCGTCAGACGAACGCGGCCAGTCTCGCCGTACTCGACGATTCTTTCCGGGTCATCCGGGTCAACGACTTCGATCATCGCTCGCGGGCTGGGCGGATAATAGATGATGTCGTAACCGTCTGCGGGTTGTCTGGGTTTATGTACGGCGAGGCCCATCAGGGTATTGCCGTAGGTCGGAGCAAAGTAAGCGCCTTCGAGGAGCTCTTCGACGGCGAAGCGATGAAACTGCGGAGTCATCTCCGTCCCGCCGCAGAAGACGCCGCTGATGCCGACCTTCTTCAACGAGACCTTTTCGCACAGGGCTTCGAGCAGCTTCGGCGTCGTGAAGAGACAACGTATATTGTCGTGCGCGCGCAGCAGCGTGAGCCCCTGCTCTACGACGTGCTGCTTGTATTGCTCGGCCATCTTCGCCTGGCCCATCCTGAGCAGCTTGACGACCCAGCGCGGGTCCAGGTCAATCATAAAACAGATGCCGCCGCGATACTGCGCCAGGTGTTCGACCGCCAAGCGCAGGCGGCGCGGGCCGGTCGGCCCAAGCATGAGCCAGTCTGAGCCGGGCGGGAAAGCTTCCGCAGGCAGAGTCGCGCTGAAGGCTTCGTAATCAATGCGAAAATCTTCGATGCTGATACGGGATTTCGGCACGCCCGTGCTTCCGCCCGTCTCAAACACATAGACGGGTCGCTCGGCGTAACCGCGCGGAACCCACCTCCGCACGGGCCCGCCCCTGAGCCACTCGTCCTGAAAAAAACCGAAGCGCGCGAGATCATCAAAACCCTGTATCTCGCCGCGCGGATTCCAATCGAGATTTTTGGCAAAGTCCAGCCAGAAGGGAGCGCCCGTCTGCGGATCAAAGTGCCAGCGAACTACCTCGCGCACCTCCGCATCGAGCGCCTCGCGCGCCCTCTTCACCTCTCTTTGCAAGTTCGTTTCGATGATCGCCATTTTCGGTTAAGAGATTTTCCCGCAAGACTCTTCGAGACAGAACTCTTATACACACAAAAGAGCCCGCCCGTTGTAAAAAGTTATGGCAATAACATGGCTGGCTCACCTGATTTCTTAAGGATAAAGGTTTGGTTTGACGAGTCTCCCCCTTCTCGAACGAGCCTTCAGGTTCTTTGAGGCCCTGACCGGATTACAACATCGGAAGGCGAGTGGTATTATCAGGTAACACCAGAGCAATTATTTGTAAACGTCCAGATCATGCCGGGCGAGCTGAAGGGGGATGCGACTGTGATCTAAACCGGGTGACGCCCGAAGCGATTGCATCCGCCATCCCCCATGGTTTTCTTTATGCCCCCTGTGCAAGGGCGATTCGTCACAGGCCGCGTCGGCAGGTAAATGGACACGCTCAGCGCTCCGGCCCACGGGCGGTCAGAAGCGCGAGCGCTCTTAAAGGCCGCCACCGCTCTATGAAGCGGGGTGGGGATGCGGGCTAGAGACATTTGTTAACGCAGGCATCGGCGGCGCGATGCGCGTACCGTCAGTCTCTGCGGTCGGAAAACCTGTTTGGACAAATCAGGGAGTGAAACTTAAATGAATGACTATTCGGACGAGACCTCGGAGCCTGAGTTGACAGCCGACGAGGAGGCGCTCTTAAAGGAGATGCCGACGTTGACCGATGTCGGGCAGGCCAGGCGCACCTTCCTCGGGCAGACGATCACGGGCGGACTGGGGCTATTTGCGCTCATGCTGCTGGAGAAGGAACAGGCCTTAGCCGCACTCAGCACATCACCCGAGGCGGTGTTCGCCGCCTCTGCGCCCGCGTTGGAAAATGCCGTCAAGGTCGTGCTGAAGGTCAACGGTGCGACCAAAACTCTCGAACTCGATTCGCGCATGGTACTGCTAGACGCCCTGCGTGAAAGGCTTGAGCTTACAGGGACGAAGAAGGGCTGCGACCAGGGCCAGTGCGGAGCCTGCACGGTGCTCGTTGACGGGCGGCGCGTGCTGTCGTGCCTGACGCTCGCCGCCACGCTTGAGGGCCGTGAGGTCACGACCATCGAAGGACTGGCGAAGGGCGAGGAACTCCATCCCGTACAGGCGGCCTTCATCAAGTACGACGGCTTCCAGTGCGGCTACTGCACGCCCGGGCAGATTTGCTCAGCCGTGGGCTTACTCGAAGAGGCGCGGCGAGGAGAAGTTAGTCACGTCACTGAAGATGTGACCGCGCCGGTCAGGCAGCTCACGGACGACGAGATACGCGAGCGGATGAGCGGCAACATCTGCCGCTGCGGCGCATACCCGAAGATAGTCGCGGCCATCCAGGAGGCTCATTCAGGCCGGGAGACGGCGCGGACCTGGCGCTTCGTCGAAGAGGAAGAGCTGGCACGCGTCAGGAAGGAGGCGGAAGATGAGACCGTTTAAGTACGTGCGTGCAAGCAACGCGAATGAGGCCGCTCGCGCGGTAGCCGCGAACCCACGGGCCAAATTTCTGGCAGGCGGGACCAACATCCTCGACCTGATGAAAGAGGATGTTGAGCGCCCGAACGAACTCGTTGACCTGACGCGCCTGAAGCTCTCCGAGATCAAGGCCGCGCCGGGTGGCGGACTCACTATCGGCGCGCTGGCGAAGAACACGGACACCGCCAACCACGCGCTCATCCGCCGGAACTACCCGCTGCTCACGCAGGCCATCGTCGCGGGCGCGTCGGGGCAGCTCCGCAACATGGCCACCAACGGCGGGAACCTGATGCAGCGGACGCGCTGCCAGTATTTCTACGACACGGCGATGCCCTGCAACAAGCGCGAGCCCGGCAGCGGGTGCGGGGCGCTCGAAGGCTTGAACCGCATCCACGCTATCTTCGGTTGGAGCGAGAAGTGCGTGGCCACGTACCCGGGCGACATGGCCAACGCGCTCTACGCGCTCGAAGCACAGGTTCGGGTCAGGGAGGCTTCCGGGCGCGAGCGCACGATCCCCATCAATGATTTTCATCGCCTGCCGGGCGACACACCCGAGCGGGACAACAATCTCAAGCATGGCGAACTCATCACAGCCATCGAGCTGCCGAAGTCGCCATTCGCGGAGAACTCCTACTATCTGAAAGTCCGTGACCGCGCAAGCTACGCCTTCGCGCTCGTTGCTGTCGCCGCCGCGCTGGAACTCGACGGCGGCAGGGTTAAGCAGGCGCGCGTCGTGCTCGGAGGCGTCGCCCATAAGCCCTGGCGCAGCCTCGATGCGGAAGCCGCACTCACCGGCAGGCCCGCGTCGGATGAGAGCTTCCGCCGGGCGGCCGAGGCGGCGCTCAAGGGCGCGAAGCCGCTGGCGCATAACGCTTACAAAGTCGAGTTGGGGAAGCGCGCCGTTGTGCGCGCGCTGATGCGTGCGAGCAGACTGGCCTGACGGGGAGGGATAACATTATGGCGAGATATATCGGGAAAGAGATGAGCCGCGTGGACGGCGTGGCGAAGGTGACGGGCAAGGCGAAGTACGCTGCCGAGTTTAAGGTTCCGAATCTAGCTTACGGCTTTATCGTACTGGGCACAGTCGCCAGGGGCACTATCAAGGCAATAGACACGCGGGAGGCCGAATCTGCCTCGGGCGTGATCCGCGTCTTCACCCACCTGAACACGCCGAAGCTCGGGCCGAAGGCTTCCACTGAGTACGCACCACCGCGCAACACCAGAGAGCAGGACAAGTCGTTCCGTGCTCTACAGTCGGACAGAATCTATTTCAACATGCAGCCCGTGGCGCTCGTCCTCGCAGAGACCTACGAGCAGGCCCGGTATGCGGCGCGTCTGGTCAAAGTTACCTACAACGCGGAGAAGCACATGACCGACACCGAGTCCGTGCGGGAACGCGCGCGCGTGCCTTCGCAGGGGCCGCCGCCCAAACCTCGCGGCAACCCGGAAGAGGCGATGAAGAGCGCCCCCGTGAAAGTTGAAGCCGAGTACCGCATCCCCATCGAGCACCACAATCCGATGGAGCCGCACGCGGCCATCGCCGTCTGGGAGGGCGACCGGCTCACGATCTTCGACAAGACGCAGGAGGTCTACGGCGTGCGCCGTCACCTCGCCTCTAGCTTCAATGTCCCAGAAGAGAGCGTGCAGGTCATCTCCCCTTACGTGGGCGGCGCGTTCGGGTCGTCGCTCAGGCCGAATTACTACCCGTCGCTGACGGCGATGGCGGCGCGTGAACTCAAGCGGCCCGTCAAGGTCGTTTACACGCGTACGCAGATGTTCACGGGCCACGGCCACCGCCCTTACACTATCCAGAAGATCGCGCTCGGGGCGGAGCGGTCGGGGAAGCTCACGGCAATGATTCACGAAGCCGTGCATAACACCTCCACCTTCGAGGAGTTCTCCGACAACACTACAGGATTCACGCGCCAGGTCTACGCCTGCCCTAATCTCTACGCGCCGACGAAGATTACAGAGACGGACCTCAACACTCCGACGTGGATGCGCGCGCCCGGCGCTGTGAGCGGCATGTTCGCATTGGAGTGTGCGATGGATGAGCTGGCCTACGCGCTCAAAATAGACCCGCTCGAACTCCGGCTTATCAACTACGCCGAAGTAGACCCCGAGAGCGGCAAGCCGTTTTCGAGCAAGGCGCTCAGGGAATGTTACAGACTTGGCGCCGAGAAGTTCGGCTGGAAGAACCGCAAGATGGAGCCGCGCTCGATGCGCGATGGCCGCCTGCTCGTCGGCTGGGGCACGGCCACCGGCGTCTGGGGCGCTTTCCAGTCACCCGCTTCAGCCAGGATTACTTACAGGGCGGATGGCACGGCGCACGTCGTGAGCGCCACGAGCGACATAGGGCCCGGAACCTACACGGTCGTCACGATGATCGCCGCCGAGTACCTGGGCCTGACGCCCGACCGCGTCCAGTTCGAGCTGGGCGACACGAAGTTCCCGCGTGCCCCTGCGCAGGGAGGCTCGCAAACGACTGCGAGCGTCGGCTCGGCTGTACACGGCGCGGCCCTGGCCGTCACCGCCAGGCTGTTCGCGCTCTCGAACCAGGACGCGAACTCGCCGCTTAAAGGGGCGGTAGCCTCTGACGTAGAGATGCTCGACGGGAGGCTGCGGCTCAAGAGCGACCCTTCGCGTTTCGTCCACATAACGGAAGTCATGAGGCGCAACAATCTGACAGAGATTACAGAGACGTTCGCGTCGAAACCGTCGGAGGAGCGCCGGAAGTACGCGACGCTGGCGCACGGCGCTCAGTTCATCGAAGTGAAAGTAGACCCTGACGTAGGCCAGGTGCGAGTCATGCGTGCCATAGAGGTGACGGCCTGCGGCAAGATCATCAACCCGAAGGCCTCGCACAGCCAGGAGATCGGCGGCGTCGTCTGGGGCATCGGCATGGCGCTCCAGGAAGCGACCGAGATAGATCACCGTTTTGGTCGCATCATGAACCCGAACCTGCAACATTACCATGTGCCGGTCAACGCCGACGTGCACGAAGTAGAGACGTTGTTCGTAGAGGAGGACGACCAGATAGTCAACCCGCTCGGCGTCAAGGGCATGGGCGAGCTCGGCATGGTCGGTATCCCCGCGGCCATCGCCAACGCCGTCTTCCACGCCACGGGCCGCCGCATCAGGGAATTGCCGATTACGCCGGACAAGCTGTTGTAGAGAGGGGTGAGCTTATGAACGAAGTGCGAGCCTTAATCGAAGCCTTCGACGCGGCGAACAGTAGAGGCGAGCGGTGTGCACTGGCGACGCTCGTGAGTGTCGAAGGGTCTTCATACCGGCGACCGGGCGCGCGGATGCTGGTCTGCGAAGGGGGAGAGAGTACCGGCACGATCAGCGCCGGGTGCTTAGAGAGCGACGTGATTGAGCACGCGAAGCGCGTTATTAAGGCGGAAGCGGCAAAGCTCGTCGAGTATGACACCGCCTCGACGAGCGACGAGATGGCGTGGGGCTTAGGGCTCGGCTGCAACGGCATCGTGCGCGTGCTGGTCGAACCGCTCGCCCCCGGCTCACTCTACATAGAGACGCTGAGGCGTTCCTGCGAGGCGAACGCTGCTCCCGTGTTGGCCGCGACCATTTATCAACACACGCCGTCGGAGTCGGCAAGAGATGCGACCCGAATCGAAACCGGAGCACGCCTCTTCCTCAACGAGAATGGGGAGATCAGTAGCGAGAAGCTGAACGAGCGTGTAGCCGCGTTGCTCGAAAGCGAAGTGCGAGCACTGTCGCTCGGAGGGGAGATGTCCGGCGCTCGCACCTATGATGTGGACGGCGGCGCTATCAAAGTATTGGTTGAAACGCTTCTGCCCCCCGTCCAGCTTATCGTCTTCGGGGCGGGTCATGACGCGCTGCCGGTCGTAGAACTCGCTCGCAGCCTCGGCTGGCAGACGCAGGTCGTTGACCCGCAGGCCCGCCCCGCGAGTCTCTCTCGGTTTGCTATGGCCGACAGGGTAATACTCTCGCGCCTCGAAAATATAGCCACGCAGGTCCGCGTAACGCCGCAAACCCTGACGCTTCTGATGACGCACAACTACTCAGACGACCTGGGGTTGCTCAGGTTCCTGCTCAACTCACCCGCCCGCTACATTGGGGTCATGGGCCCTCGCAAACGCACCGAACGGATGCTGAGTGATTTGGCAACGCCTGTAGACACATCCCGCCTGGATGAAGCGGACATGACACGCCTTCATTCTCCGGCTGGTCTGGACATAGGGGCGAACGCTCCCGCCGAGATCGCTCTGTCGATCATAGCCGAGATGCGCGCGGTGCTCGGCGGGCGGAGCGGCGGGATGTTGCGCGCGCGCCGTGGCTCCATTCACGGGGGCGTAGGTGACGGCGAGCGCGTGCCCCTGACGGAGGCCGAGGTCATGGCGGTGGCTTGAAGCGGCGAAGGCTGGCTAGGGAGGACATTACCAGAGTGGTCGCAAGCAAAAGGTTGGGCGTCGGCGCTGTTGTCCTGGCAGCGGGGTCATCCTCGCGCATGGGGCACGCGAAGCAGACTCTTCGATTCCGGGGCGTGAGTCTGCTCAGGCGTGCCGCGCTGGCTGCGCTGGGCGCGGAATGCCGACCTGTAATCGTCGTGACGGGCGCACACAGTGAGCTGTCCAGACGCGAGTTGGAAGGGCTCGACGCGCGGGAAGTGTTGAATACCCGTTGGGAGACCGGGATGGCGTCTTCAATACGGGCGGGCATCGAAGGTATTGTCAGTGCGGACACGGACGCAGCCGCAGCCGTTCTCTTACTGTGCGACCAACCTCACGTCACCGCCCGTGTTATCTCCGGGCTCGTCGCGGCGCACCGCGACACCGGAAGGCCCATAGTTGCCTCGACCTACGGCGGAAGTTTCGGTGTGCCTGCCCTTTTCAGCAGAACGCTCTTTACGGAGTTGACGCGGCTTCAGGGCAAGTCGGGCGCGAAGGAGGTCATCAGGAGACACGCAGGGGAGGCGCACTTCTTACCCTTCCCGTGCGGTGAGGTGGACGTGGACACTCCGTATGATTTCTCGTGCCTGATTGCAGGGGATGTCGAACAATAGCAAGCCTGATTAAGGGCCGAATAAACGGACGGTTAGTTCCAGGGATGACAACGCTCGCCGGGGCTGCACGAATTTTGTTACCGCCCTTTCTTTATCCTGACAATCCCTGTCCATCCCTGTTAATTCTCTTTCCCGCTCTCTTTGAATCTCTCTATCTCTTCACTGCGTTCGCAGAATCGCCAGCGGCTTTCGCGTCAGCACGTTGAGACTGGAACCGACGCCGACGACCGTCACGATCATGACGGTGGCCGCGATGCCCAGGAGGACTATGCCCGCGGAGAAGTCCCAGGGAATCTCGAAGACGAAACGCGTCACGGCGTAGGAGAGCGCCACGGCGGTCAGAGCGCCGACGAGGCCCGCGACCAGACCAAGCAGCCCGTACTCGACGAACAGAATCACCAGCAGAACCTTTCTTTTCGCTCCGAGCGTCTTCAAGACCGCCACCTCGTAGATGCGCTGGAACTTCGTCATCGCAATCGAGCCGACGAGAATTAGCACGCCGCAGAGAAGGACGAAGCCGCCGAGGAAGGAGACGGCGAGCGTCGCGTTGTTGAGGATGCGACTGAGGGTGCTGACCACTCCCGCGACATCGATGACAGTGATGTTCGGATACTGATCGAGCAGGGCCCGCTGAAAGCGTGAGCGCGCGGGCTCGGTCTCGGGGCCGTTGATGGGCGCGATGAGCATCTGCGGCGCTTGCTCAAGCGCGCCGGGGCGAAACAGCACCATGAAGCCGGTGCGTGAGTTTCTCCAATCAACGCGGCGTATGCTCGTCACACGCGCCGTCAGTTTTCTTCCCACGATGTCGAAGGTGATGTTGCTCCCGACATCGAGCCCGGCCAGCCCGCGCATTCCCTCTTCGATTGATACTTCGGGCTGCGGCGAGGGCTGCGCGTCCCAGAAGCTTCCGGCCACGAGCGTCTCGTTCGCTTCCAGCCGGGGACGATAGGTGACGACGTACTCGCGGCCAAGGCGCCCGCGCTGCTCTCTCATCTCCGGCTGTTCCAGATCAACCTCGCGCCCGTTGATCGCAAATATGCGCGTGCGTACGGTCGGTATCAACTCCGGTCGCACGCCCGTCGCCCCTTCGATCAGTTTCTCGACGCCCTGCTTCTGATCGGTCTGAATATCGATCAGGAACATGTTCGGCAGTTGAGTGCGCCGCGAGAGGTCCATCTCGTTGAGCAGGTTGGTTTGCAGCGATTGAATGGCGATCACGACGAAGGCTCCCAAACCGACGGCCATGATGATGACGCGCGTCTGGTTGCCTGGACGATGAAGGCTGCTGACGGCCTGGCGCAGCGCGAAGGAGCGAATGTTTCGGACGCGGCGGACGAGCAGGATGAGTAAGAAGGCCGCGCCGTACAATAGTGCAGCCGTCGCCGCGAGCCCCGCCAGAAAGAGTAGCCCGACGCGAACCGAGCCCGCCTGCCAAGATGAAAGCAGCGCCAGTCCGAGCACGACCAGCGCACCCGTCAACAGGCGCAGAAAGTCCGGCCTGCGCCGCTTGCCCTCGCCAGCCTCATCGCGCAGCAGCATGTTGGGCTTGATGTGGCGTATACGCAGCAAGGGCAGCGCCGAGAAGAGTATCGAGACGAGTAGCCCCAGGCCCAGACCTTGCCCGACGGCCCCGCGCGTCAGCCCGTAGCTCATGCCCGGAGGCAACGCCTCCTTGAAGTAGTGCGCGACTAAAAGAAGCGCCGCCTTTGCGAGCGCCACCCCGAGCAGGCTTCCGAGCAGTCCGAGCGTGAAGACCTGGGCCAGGTAGGCGGCGGTTATCTGGCGGCCCGTCCCGCCAATGCATTTCAAGACGGCGATGGTCTGCCGCTTCTGTTCGATAAAGACGCGCGTCACGCTCGACACGCCGATGCCGCCGAGCACGAGCACGATCAGTCCGGTCAGGGCCAGGTAGTTTTCCGTGCGCGCGAATTGCTCGCTCAGATTCTCCTGCGAATCCTTGTAGGAGTTGACGGTCACGAGCTGCCCCTTCAACTCTGCGCGCAGAGTTTTGACGAAAGCTTCGAGCCCGTCGTCCTGCACCTTGAAAAGAATCCTGCGCCGCGCACGGCTGCCGAATCCCGTGAGACCCGTCGCTTCCACCGCAGAGCGTGCGATGAAGACGCGTGGGCCCAGCCGAAAACCGCCCCCGCTCCCCGGCTCATAATCGAACTGGCCGCGTATCTCGAAGCTCGATTCACCGATCTTGATCGAATCGCCGACGCGTAGACCCAGTCGTTCGAGCAGCAACGTGGCGACCAGAGCGCCGCCGTCCTTGAGCATCGCTTGATCGAAGGGGCGAGCGTCCGTGAGCCTGAAATCTCCGTAGAGGGGAAAGCCCGCCTCTATGCCTTTAAGCTCGACCATCATCGCGCCCTCGCGGGCCGCGTCAGCCGGTCGCACCATCGTATTCGCTTCGATGGTCTCTGTCCTGGCGACGACCTCCGGCGAGCGCGCAAGGCGCTCGATGATCTGAAGCGTCTCGGGCTTCCAGGGGCGCGTCGAATCAACCTGCACGTCTGCGGTTAAGAGCAGTCGTGCCTCGCCCGCGACCGAGCGGTTGACGTTCTGGATGGTCGAGCGCAGCGCGACGATTGAGCCGACGCCGATGCCTATGCACAGAAAGAAAAAGAGCAGCCTGCGCCAGGATGAGCGCATCTCTCGTCGCGCCATTTGCAGAATAAATTTCAAGAGCCTGCCACCCCTATCGTCTCAGCATTCTTCTGATCAACACTATCTCGCAACTCGTCGTCGCTATCGCTCGCCACGCGCCCGTCTCTCAGGGAGATGCGGCGCGAAGCCTGTGCCGCCAGCTCGTGATCGTGCGTGACGAGCACGAGCGTGGCTCCGCGCCGCTGGTTCATCTCGACCATGAGATCGAAGACGTGCCTGCCGTTGTGCGAGTCCAGGTTACCAGTGGGCTCGTCGGCCAGCATGATCTTGGGCTCGTTGGCGAAAGCGCGTGCGATGGCGATGCGCTGTTTCTCGCCGCCGGAGAGCTGCGAGGGATAGTGATGAGCGCGCGCCTGTAGGTCTACGTCCAGGAGTAAACGGCGAGCACGCGCGGGCGCATCGCGCAGGCCGGCGATCTCCATCGGAACGAGAATATTTTCGAGCGCCGTCAGCGAGGGAATCAGGTGAAAGGATTGAAACACGAATCCGATCTTCGTGCTGCGCAGCTCGGCCAGAGCATCTTCGCTCATCTCTCCCGTCAACTGCCCGTCGATCAGGATGCGGCCAGAGGTCGGAGAGTCGAGCCCCGCGATCAGACCGAGGAGGGTGGATTTCCCGCTGCCCGAAGGGCCGACGACCGAGACGAATTGCCCGTCAGGGATACGCAGGTCAAGCGCGTGAAGTATGGTTAAGTTTTCCGTCCCGGAAGGAACTGTTTTTGAAACCTTGTATAATTCGATCATGAGAAATTATAGATTCAGCCTTCTCCTCGTCCTGCTCTTGCTTGCGACGGCCTGCGGCGACAACGGCTCGCGTCCTGTTGCAAGCGAGCCCGCGCCAAACAACGCGCCCTCCGCCCCGCCTTCGCCCGTGAAGAGTCTACCGAAGATCGTCGCTTTCGGCGACAGCCTGACGGCTGGCCTCGGCCTGTCGGCGGCTGAGAGTTACCCTAGCTTGCTGCAAAAGCGGCTTGAGGCGGACGGGTATCGATACGAGGTGGTCAACGCGGGCGTGTCGGGCGACACGTCTGCGGGCGGCT
>DASVQM010000075.1:0-8763 GCA_036389095.1 Pyrinomonadaceae bacterium | reverse complement strand
ATCAGGGCCGACTCCGCGGGTGCGCAGGTAGTGTGCGAGTTGATTGGCGCGGGCGTTTAATTCTCGATAGGTGAGGTGTTGGCCGTTGTAGAGGAGGGCGAGGGCGTCGGGGGAGCGCTCGACCTGTGCTTCGATGAGTTGATGGAGGCGTTGGTGGGTGGGATAGTCCCTGGCAGTATTGTTCCACTCAAAGAGCATTTGCCAGCGCTCGTCTTCGGTCAGCAGCGCCACGGTAGAGATGGCCTGCTCCGGGTCGCTGACCACGGCTTCGAGCAGGATGCGGAAGTGGGCCAGCAAGCGCTTGATGGTTTCGGCATCGAAGAGGTCTGCGTTATAGCGCAGGATGCCTGTAATGCCTTCTTCTTCCTCCGTCAAAGAGAAGCTCAGATCGAACTTGGCCGTCCCCGTCGTACTCTCGTACCCAAGCGCACCCAACTTCAGTCCGGGCAGCTCGACGGCCTGCAAAGGCGTGTTCTGCAACACCAGCATCACCTGGAAGAGCGGCGAATGGCTCATGTTGCGTACGGGCTGCACCTCTTCCACAAGCTTTTCAAACGGCACTTCCTGATGCGCGAAAGCCCCGAGCGTAACTCCCTTGACGCGGCGCAGGAGTTCTCTGAAGCTGGGGTCGCCGCTCATGTCCGTGCGCAGCACAAGGGTGTTGAGAAAGAGCCCGACCAGCCCT
Organism: Pyrinomonadaceae bacterium; assembly: GCA_036389095.1. Taxonomy (GTDB): domain Bacteria; phylum Acidobacteriota; class Blastocatellia; order Pyrinomonadales; family Pyrinomonadaceae; genus DASQYE01. The sequence goes on along the minus strand of DASVQM010000075.1, from coordinate 8,078 downwards.
TCCGTCTCTACTCTGGTGCGCCCGGCGATGGGCGTGCCGACGACGATATCTTTCTGCCCGGTGGAGCGATAGAGCAGCGTCTGGTAGGCGGCCAGCATCGTCATGAAGAGCGTCGCCCCTTCTTCCTGACTGAGCCGCTTGAGGCCGTCGGTCAACTGCCTGGACAGGCGTAAGGTCTTGCGTCCGCCACGGTAGGTCTGCATGGCCGGGCGCGGGCGGTCTGTCGGCAGCTCAAGGACGGCGGGCGCTCCGCCCAACTGCTGTTTCCAGTAGGCGAGCTGCTCGTCGAGCGCTTCTTCCGTCAACCACTGCCGCTGCCAGACGGCGTAGTCGCCATACTGTATGGGAAGTTCCGGCAGGGTCGCGGGCCTTCCCTGGACAAATCCCTGGTAGAGCGTGCCGACTTCACGAATGAGCACGCCGACAGACCAGCCGTCCGAGATGATGTGATGCATCGTCATCAAAAGCACATGATCTTCTTCGGCCAGCCGCAGCAGCTTGACGCGCCACAGCGGCCCGCGCGTCAGATCGAAAGGCTGCTGCGCGTCGGAGAGCACGAGTTGTTGGGCCATCGCCTCGCGCTCCGTCGCAGGCAGGTGCGTGAGGTCTTCGATGGGCAGATGAATCGGTTCCGGCTCGGAAACGATCTGGACGGTCTCGCCCCCGAGGGTGGCGAAAGTGGTGCGCAGCGACTCGTGTCGCTGGAGTATCTGATTAAAGCTCCGTTCAAGGGCGGCGGTGTTGAGCTGACCGCTCAGACGCACAGGCACGGGGATATTGTAGAAGGCGCTGCCGGGCATCAACTGATCCAGGAACCAGAGTCGCTGCTGGGCAAAGGAGAGGGGAATGGGCCCATCCTTGGGACGCCGTCGAATAGATTTGTCCTGTGCGCTCTGCGCAGCCTTTTGCTGCATCGCCTTGAGGAGCAGCGCACGCTTCGCAGGTGAAAGATTTTTGAGCCGTTCGGCGCGATCAGTTGTAGTAATCATGTTACCTCTCGGGGGTTTGGATTGATGATTTGTGGGATCAGGCTGAGCAGCCTGACGGCGGGCTTTTGCCAGGAGGCTCAAGCCGTCAAGCGGTCGGGCTTCCGGCATCCTGCTGGCTCTCCGCCGGGTCTTCGAGCGACAACAGATTGAGCGCTTCCTCGTCGCCCAGCTCTTCCAGCATGCTCAGCATCTCGTCCATCTCGTCCGGATTCGATTTTGAGAGAATCGCTTCTTCGACAGCCGCGGCCAGGGATTCGACCGTCGGGTCTTTGAAGAGTCCCTGTAGCGCCAGCTCCGCCGTGAAGGTGGCGCGCACGCGCGAGATCAACTGCATGGCCATCAGGGAATGGCCGCCCAGCTCGAAGAAGTTGTCGTGAACTCCCACGCGTTCGATGCCGAGCAGCTCGGCACACATCTCGGCGATTGAGCGCTCGACCTCCGTCCTCGGCTCGACATACTCTCTTCTCAGGTCGGGGCGACTTCCCGAAGGAGCGGGCAAAGCCTTGCGGTCAACCTTGCCGTTGGCCGTCAGCGGCAGCTCATCCAGAATCATCAGGACGGAAGGAACCATGTAGGTCGGAAGCTTCTCGCGCATGTGGCCGAGCAGCTCTTCGACGCCCGGCGTCTGTCCCTCTTCCGCCTGCACGTAACCGACCAGGCGCTTCTCTCCGGGACGGTCTTCGCGCACCAGCACGACTCCGGTTCTCACCCCGGCTGCCTGTTCCAACACAGCCTCCACTTCTCCTAATTCGATGCGGAAGCCCCTCACCTTGACCTGGTGATCTTTGCGTCTGAGGTATTCCAGCTCTCCGTCGGCCCTGTACTTCACCACGTCGCCCGTACGGTAGAGCCTGGCCCCCGCGCGCCCGCTGAACGGGTCGGGCACAAAGCGCTCCGCCGTCTGTCCTGGCCGCTTGAGATAGCCGCGCGCCAGCCCTGCGCCGCCCAGGTACAACTCCCCAAGCACGCCGACGGGCACAGGCTCCATCCGCTCATCCAGGACATAAGCTTCCGAGAGCGCGAGCGGCCTTCCGATTGCCGGGCTCTCGCCCTTCTTCACGAAAGCGTTGGTCGAGTAGGTCGTGTCTTCGCTGGGCCCATACAGATTCCTCACCTGTCGGACATGCTCCTGCTCGTAGATCATCTCGACCAACTGTGCCGAGAGCGCCTCGCCCGCCAGGTTCACCGTCCGCACGGAACCGGGAACACCATCAGCCCTGACCAGCTCGGCCATCGCCGACGGCACGGTGTTAATCAGCCGCACGGGCCGACGAGTCTCGCCCATGAGCAGGTGCAGCGCGTCTTTGACGAGAATCACGGTTCCGCCCCAGCTCAAAGGAGCGAACAACTCGAAGACGGAGAGATCGAAGCAGATGGAGGTCGAGGCCAGCACGCCGCTCAGCTCTTCATCCGTGAAGCTCTCGCGGCTCCAATGCAGGAAAGCGTGTGTGCTCTGATGTGCGATGGCGACGCCCTTCGGACGACCCGTCGAGCCGGACGTGTAGATCAGATAAGCCAGATTACCCGCCCCGACAGCGCTGCTCGCATTATCCTCACTCTGCGACGCAATCTCGCTCCACTGCCTGTCCACTGAAAAGACTACTGCCGCCTCCCCCACAGGCACTCGCTCCGCGAGCGATTCCTGTGTCAAGAGCACCGCCACCTCCGCATCTGCGAGCATAAAGGCGAGGCGCTCCTGCGGGTAGAGCGGATCGAGCGGCAGGTAAGCGCCGCCCGCTTTAAGGATAGCCAGCAGGCTCACCACCATCTCAACGGAGCGCTCCATGAGGACTCCGACCAGCACTTCGGGGCCGACTCCGAGTTTCCGCAGGTGATGGGCCAACTTGTTGGCTCGCGCGTTTAGCTCAAGATAGCTGACCTCGTGATCTCCACAGACGAGCGCGACCGCATCCGGCGTACGCTCGACCTGTGCTTCAAAGAGTTGATGAATACATTGCGTGTCGGTCGGATAATCCCTGGCAGTGTCGTTCCACTCAAAGAGCAGTTGACGGCGCTCGTCAGGAGTCAGCAGCGGGATGGTAGAGATGGGCTGGTCGGGGTCGGCCACGATGGATTCGAGCAGCATGTTAAAGTGCGAGAGCAGGCGCGTCATGCTCGCCCCCTCAAAGAGGTCTGTGTTGTAGTCCAGCACGATGCCGAGCGCATCCTCTCCCTCGAAGACGGCCATCGTCATATCGAACTTCGCCGACTGCATCTCAATCGCCACGGGGACGAGCTGCAATCCCGCCGGAAGACGCACGGCATCGTTGCCCGCGTTCTGCAAGACGAACATCACTTGAAAGATAGGGCTCCGGCTCATCTCGCGTTCGGGCCGCAGCTCTTCGACCAGCTTCTCAAACGGCACTTCCTGATTTGCAAAGGCTCCGAGCGTGACGCCCCTCACACGCTTCAACAACTCTCTGAAGCTGGGGTCGCCGCTCATGTCCGTGCGCAGCACAAGGGTGTTGATGAAGCATCCGATCAAGCCTTCGATCTCAGTGCGGTTGCGGCCCGCAATGGGCGAGCCGACGCAGATGTCCTGCTGTCCCGAATAGCGAGAAAGTAAGGTCTGAAAGGCTGCGAGCAAGGTCATAAACAGCGTCGTCTGCTCCTGCTGGCCGAGGGCTCTGACGGCGGCTGAAAGCTCCGGCGTGAGAGCGTGGCGCAGCAAAGCGCCGCGATGAGACTGGATGGGAGGCCGGGGCTTATCGGTGGGCAGCTCAAGCAGCGGAGGGATGCCCGCCAACTGCTCTTTCCAATACTTGAGCTGTGCTTGCAAGAGGTCTCCGGCGAGCCACTTCCTCTGCCACGCCGCATAATCCGCGTACTGAATCTTCAAGGGCGCTAAGGGCGAGCGATACCCCGCCGAGTAGGCTTGATAGAGCATGCCGACCTCACGAATCATCACGCCCATAGACCAGCCGTCCGAGATGATGTGGTGCATCGTCACGAGCAGAAGATGATCCTGTGGGCCCAGGCGCAACAGACTGACGCGGAAGAGCGGGCCGCGCGCGAGGTTGAAGGGGCGCTGCGCTTCTGTCGTCGCCTGTCGCAGAGCCTCCGCCTCCCTTTCGCTTTCCGGCAGCTCTTGCAGGTCAATGATCGTCAGGCTCACGGGCGCTGCCTCGTGAATGATCTGCTTTGGCTCGCCGTCAACCATGGCGAAGGTCGTGCGCAGTGACTCGTGGCGGCGGCGCGTCTCGTTGAGCGCTTCCTTGAACACCTCTATGTTGACTTCGCCGAGCAGGCGCACGGCTGCCGGAATATTGTAGAAGGCGCTGCCGGGCTGCAACTGGTCTAAGAACCACAAGCGCTGCTGTGCAAACGATGTGGGAAAGGCAAAGACATCGTCCGATGAGGCGTCCTGAATGTTGGCGTCAACCGCCGGAGAGTGGTTTGTATAAGGTGTCGTCATGGCGTTTCCTTCAGCCTTCCTTTTTGATGTTTCACATCTCTATTGCGGAACGCTTCATGCGATGCGCTCCACGGGAAATCGGCGTAATGGCCGGAACCTGCGGCTGCGAGCCGGGCTGCTCCCTGGCCTTCTCTATCTCCTCTGCGAGCCTGGCGATGGTGGGCGCTTCAAACAGGCTGCGCAGCGGTATCTCGACAGCGAAAGAGTCGCGCGCTCTCGATATGAGCTGGATGGCGAGGAGCGAATGCCCGCCCAGCTCGAAGAAGTTATCCTCGACTCCGACCCGCTCCAGGCCCAGCACCACGCTGCACATCTCTGCCAGCAGTTCCTCGACCGGCGTGCGCGGGGCGACGTAATCGGCCCTTGATTCCTCCTGCCGCTCCTCGCAGGCGAGCAGAGCCCTGCGATCAATCTTGCCGTTGGGCGTCAGGGGCCATTGCTCCAACAGAACGAAGGCGGAGGGAACCATATATTCCGGCAGCTTCTCTTTCAGGTGGGCGCGCACCTCTCTCTTCAACTCTTGCAGGCTGCCGTATCGCGGCTCTACGTCAACGCCCGGCTGGCTCTCAAAGATGCCGTTGCAGGCGTGACATTCTTCTCCTGCGCTTCGCAGCGCGTAGATGTTATAGAGCGCTGTTTCCTTCAAGGTGCTGTCCTGCTCTACCGTCAGCTCGTAACCATGCTCGCGCAGCAAGGTCTTCACCCGTTCGAGCCGCCCCTCGACATCATGAACCTCGACGATCAACTGCCTGATCTTCGGCCAGTCTTCTTCGCGGATGCCGCCCAGCACTTCCATCTCGCTCTTTTCGACATCTACCTTCAACAGGTCTATGCGCTCCACTCCCTCGTCGGCCATCACTTCCGAGAGCGTCTTCAAACGGCACTCGTAGCTCTCGCTCTCCAAACGGGCACTCAGCAACTCCTCCATCATCCCCGCGCTGATCTCATCGCCCGCCCCGTCATGCAACAGGAACGACCTGACCACCTCGCGCTCCTGCGCGGCGTCGGCATGTTGGCCCGAGATGATCGAGCAGTGTGGATAGAAGGTGAAGGTCTCACCCCTCGTCTCGTTCGAGAGCCCGCACTCGAACACCTTCACGTCCTCCGCATGCAGCGCCATGTTCATCTTCAGCACTTCAAAGAGCGGCGGGAGCGGCTCAAACGCGTAGAGCCTTGCTTGCGGGCAGTGCTGCTTGACGAAGAGCGAGAAGAGGCCGATATTGGCCCCGACATCGAAGACGCAATCGCCTTCCCTGAGCTTGATGCCGTTTTTGAGATATGAGTGCTCGGCAAAAATCTCCTGGTAGAGAAACTCCGTCTCGCCTCTGTTCAGGTGCATGACGGTCATGCCATTGGGCAGCTCATAGCTCGCATGCTCGGCCAGGCGGCCTTCCTTCTCAAGCCGCAGGAACTGTCGCACAGCGCGGGCACGCTGCCGGTCTGGAATCAGGTACGCGACCAGACGTTTACCCTTCGACGGATCATCCAGGGCGAGCACCATCGCATCCTGCACCGCCGCGTGTTGCGTGAGCACGGCTTCGACCTCGCCCAATTCGATGCGGAAGCCGCGCAGCTTCACTTGATTATCCATCCTGGCAAGATACTCAATCGCACCATCGGGCAAGTACCTCGCCAGATCTCCGGTTCGATAAAGCCTCTCACCTCGCTCAGCGCCGAAAGGGTTCGGCACGAACTTCTCCGCCGTCATCCCCGCGCGTCGCAGGTAGCCGCGCGCCAGCCCCACACCGCCGATACACAACTCTCCGGCGACTCCTACGGGGACGGCCTGCATCCATTCATCAACGATGTAGGTTTGTATATTCGCAATGGGGCGGCCTATGGGTACGACGTGACGGGCTCGCGCTCGCTCACAAGCCCAGCTCGTCACGTCCACCGCCGCCTCCGTGGGCCCATAAAGATTATGAAGCTCCGACCCGTCCAGGCGTGCGAAGAATCTCTCCTCAAGCGCCGGGCTGAGGGCCTCTCCGCTACAGATGACCCGTCGCAGGCTCTCGCACTTGTCCACTCCACGCTCTTCCAGAAAGACCTGCAACATGGACGGTACGAAGTGCAGCGTCGTGACCTGTTCCTGCCGGATAAGATTGATGAGATACGCGGGCTCCTGATGACCACCCGGGCGGGCTATGACGAGACGCGCGCCCGTCATCAGCGGCCAGAAGAACTCCCACACCGAGACATCGAAGCTGAAGGGCGTCTTCTGCATCACGCGGTCGTCGGCTGTCAGGCCGTAAGTCTCCTGCATCCAGAGCAGGCGGTTGCAGATGGCGCGATGCGTATTCATAGCGCCCTTGGGCCTGCCGGTGGAGCCCGACGTGAAGATGACGTAGGCGAGATTGTCATCCATCAAAGGCGCATCAGGATTATCACTGCACTGCCCGGCAATCTCCGCCCACTCATCATCCACGCAGATCAGCTCGGACGGATGAGAAATCGCCAGGGCTTGCTCGCGCAGGCGACGCTGAGTGAGCAGCACTGAGACGGTCGCATCTGCGAGCATAAAGGAGAGGCGCTCCTGCGGGTAGAGCGGATCGAGCGGCACGTAAGCGCCGCCCGCTTTAAGGATAGCCAGCAGGCTCACCACCATCTCAAGGGAGCGCTCCATCAGGACTCCGACCAGCACTTCGGGGCCGACTCCTAGTTTCTGTAGGTGATGGGCCAACTTGTTGGCTCGCGCGTTTAGCTCAAGATAAGAGAGTTGCTCGCCGTCGTAGACGAGGGCCACGGCATGAGGCGTGCGCTCGACCTGCGCCTCGAAGTGCTCATGCAGGCGTAGATGCGAGCCGTATTCCCTGGCCGTCTCGTTCCACCCCGTCAACAGTTGTCGCCGCTCGTCGTCCCTGAGCAGCGGCACTCTGGACACGACCTGCCCGGCGTCTTCGACCATCGCTTCCAACACCATCTTGTAATGCTCGATCAGGCGCTCGATGCGTCTCTGGTCGAAGAGGTCTGTGTTGTACTCGATGACGCCCTGCAAGCCTTCCGCCGTCTCGACCATGATCAACGTCAGGTCGAACTTCGCCATCCGGTTCTCGACCTCGACCTCGCTGATTTGCAGCTCGGGCAGGTGGGCCGGTTGCGCAGCCATATTCTGAAGGACGAACATGACCTGAAAGAGCGGCGACTGGCTCATCTGCCGCACGGGCTGCAACTCTTCGACCAGCTTCTCAAACGGCACGTCCTGATGCCCGTACGCTCCCAGGCAGACCTCCTTCACACGTCTCATCAACTCTCTCAGGGTCGGCTCTCCCGAGAGGTCTGTGCGCAGCACAAGAGTATTGACGAAGAACCCGATCAAGCCTTCGATCTCAGTGCGGTTGCGGCCCGCAATGGGCGAGCCGACGCAGATGTCCCGCTGTCCCGAATAGCGAGAAAGTAAGGTCTGAAAGGCTGCGAGCAAGGTCATAAACAGCGTCGTCTGCTCCTGCTGGCCCAGTGCGTTGAGGGCCCGGGAGAGTTCGGCGTCAAGTGAGAAACGAATCTCAGCGCCGTGATGAGATTGAATGGGAGGCCGAGGCTTATCGGTGGGCAGCTCAAGCAGCGGAGGAGCGCCCGCCAACTGCCCTTTCCAATACCTGAGCTGCTCTTGCAGCATCTCTCCGGCGAGCCACTTCCTCTGCCACGCCGCATAATCCGCGTACTGAATCTCAAGCTCC
>DASVQM010000074.1:0-13960 GCA_036389095.1 Pyrinomonadaceae bacterium | reverse complement strand
ATCAGGGCCGACTCCGCGGGTGCGCAGGTAGTGTGCGAGTTGATTGGCGCGGGCGTTTAATTCTCGATAGGTGAGGTGTTGGCCGTTGTAGAGGAGGGCGAGGGCGTCGGGGGAGCGCTCGACCTGTGCTTCGATGAGTTGGTGGAGGCGGTGGTGGGTGGGATAGTCCCTGGCAGTATTGTTCCACTCAAAGAGCATTTGCCGGCGCTCGTCTTCGGTCAGGATATTCAACTCGCCCGCCGCAGCCTCCGATATCAGGGTCACGCTTTCCAACAACGTGTGGAATTCTCCGGCCAGCCGTTTAATATCCTCTATCCCGAATAAGGCGGAATCGTAGTGAAACTCCGTCGTCAAAGAAGCATCTCTCTGAAGACAGTAGAGCCTGACTTTGAAGCGCTCGATATAGGTTTGCTGACGGTAAATCGAGAAAGAGACGCCTGCGGCTGAATGCCGCTCGGGCTGTTTCCCGAAATCGAAACTGAATGGGAAGAAGGGCGACAACCGATCAGCCTCTTGTAAACCATCCGTCTGCTCCCAATCGAAATACTCCTGCCATTTGTGTGCTTCGCGTGCGGACTCATCAACTCGCTTTAAGAGTTCACTGAATCGCATGTCGGCGGATAGGGAGCAAGTCACGGGCAGGTATTTGGTGAATGGGCCCAATGCTTCCTCCAGCTCTTCGTATTTCCGGCCATCGTAGGCCGCGCCGATCACGATCTGCTGCTGTTGGCCGCAGAGCCGCCAGAGCAGTATTTGCCAGCAGGCCAGCAGAAGCGCGTAGGCCGAAACATCGTATCTGCGCGCAAGTGTTGCGAGCCGCTCCGCAACGTCTTGACTAACGACTGAGCTTAGAACCTGCGGCTCGAACGCAGGCCTGGCAGTTCGAGTATTCTCCGAGGGAAGCTGCAAAGTAGAGAAGCCCGAAATATCCTGCCTGCGCCAAAACTCTCTGCCGATTTCCGTCTCCCCCGACACGAGCAATTCGTTTTGCCATTCAGAGAGATCAGCATATTGCGCGGGCGCGTCCGTTAATTTTTCGCCGAGCACACGCGCGCCGTAGGAGCGGCTAATCTCACGAACCAGATTCTCAAGCGTCGCCCGGTCGGCGCAAAGAGATGGCATGGTGATCAAGAGCAGATGCTTGTCCGGCGACAGAACAGCCTGGGATATATTCAAGAGCGGGCCATGCTCAAGGTCTAAGGGCAGTCGGCCAGCCTCTCGAAAGAGGGTTTCGATCAAAGCTTCCGGCTCCTGCGGCTCTAATGCGCTCAGGTCGTGACGCTGCATCGCAGGAGCACCGCAATCATTGACGACCTGCACGGGAACAGTCATTCCGGGGAAGCATTGAAAGGTAGTGCGAAGAATCTCATGGCGATCAACGACATCCGCGATGGCGGATTGGAGAAGCCCTTGATCTGGATGGCCTTCGAGCAGGACGGCGCACAGTGCACGATCAGGCGAATGTTGATCGGCTTGCCTTGATAGCCAGGAACGCCTCTGCTGAGGTGATAGACGAAAACCTTCTGCGGTTATCTTTTCCATGTCTATATCTTCGTTGGTGTGCGCCCGATTACCTGTGAGGATTGAGCCCTTTGCGGCCTGTTGGCCCAAGTAGAGATTTCCTTTAAGAGAGAGAGCGCAACACGGATGCTTCCAGGGCGAGCGATGCGGGCGTTGAGCTGACGGACGCCTTGGCTTGCGGCTCGGTCATTGTCTTGATTCTTCAAAGCGTGGGCCGCCGATTGGCTGCCGCCTGATACGTCTCAACTTATGAAGGCTCGCCTCTTCAACCAATTTTTCTTTGGCGAGCCGTTGCTGCCTGTCCGCTGCGGCGAGCGTTTCCGCCATTTCGCAGAGACGCGCCGAAGGTGTTTTCATGATCGCGCCGAGAAGCATTTCCAAATGTCCGAGCGCACGATCAACGGCGGCGGCGTTGAAGCGGCGGCGGTCGTAGCTGATACGCAGTAATAACTCCGCGCCCGGCTCGACTGAAACGGAGAGAGGATAATTGTTCCATTCCGTATAACGAACGTCTTGAATCTCAAGGCTCAGGTTTCGCTCCATGATGGAGGCCATCGGATAGTTCTCGAAGACGAGGATGCTCTTAAAGAGCGGCACGCCGCGCGGCACTTCGCTCCACTCCTGCACTTTGACGAGCGGGCTGTAGTCGTACTCTCTGGCCTCAACCTGCTGCTCTTGCAGCCGCCGCAACCAGGGCACGAGCATCTCTTCGGGCATTACCTGCACGCGCACGGGCAGCGTGTTGATAAAGAGGCCCACCATCGTATCGACACCGGCCAGCTCCGCCGGGCGTCCTGAGACCGTCGCACCAAAGACCACATCGCGCTCGCCGCTGTAGTAACTCAAAAGCAACGCCCATGCTCCCTGCACCAACGTGTTCAGCGTCAACTGGTGCTCGCGTGCCAGCGTTTGCAAGCCCTGCGTTATGGCTTTCGCCAGCTTCGTCTCCTGCTTTGCGTGGCTCTCCTCGCCTTCAACTTCAGCTATCAACGACCCGTCCAATTGCAGCGGAGTCGGCGACTTGAATCCTTTAAGCTCCGCGCGCCAGAATCCTTCGGCCTTCCCCAGGTCTTGCTGTTGCAGCCAGGCGATGTAATTTCTAAAGGGAGCGCTCTGTTTCAATCGAAGATTCTCGCCCCGGCTGAACGCCTCGTAGAAGGTAAAGACTTCCTTCAGGAACAAGGTGAAGGCCCAGCCGTCGAGCAGCAGGTGGTGATAGGTCAGGAGCAATCGAGTGGACTCTTCGGCCAGGTCTATGAGTGAGAGGCGAATCAGCGGAGCCTGAGAGAGATTGAACCCGCGACGACGCTCCGTCATGGAATAAGCATCAAAACGCTCGCGCTGCTCATGAGCGGAGAGCGCTCGCCAGTCCTGCTTTTCCAAAGAGCCGCTTACGCTCTTCGTAACGACCTGTAGCGGTTCGTCCAGGTCTTCCCACACGAAAGCGGTTCTGAAGACAGGATGCCGGGCCACGACCTCTTGCCAGGCTCGCTCGAAGGCCGCGACCTTCAGCTCTCCACGAAGCGTGCAGCTTAATTGCAGCAGATAGGTTCCAGAGTTGGGCTCGAAAAGCTGGTGAAAGAGCATGCCCTGCTGAGTGGGAGATAGCGGATAGACATCTTCGACATCCCCGAGCGCTCCGGTCAACCTCTGAAGCCTTTCATCGTCCAGTTTCACTATGGGCGGGAGCGGGCCTGACGCTGCGCCCTCCGCCTCGGCTTCGATAGTTGAATCAGTGACAGCGACGGCGGCCAGCTCGGCGACCGTTTGGTGCAGGAACAACTCTCTGGGCGTGAGGTGCAGCCCGGCGCGCCTGGCCATGGCGAGAATCTGAATGCCTATGATGGAATCGCCGCCCAGGTCGAAGAAGTTATCGTGGATGCCAACACGGTCTATGCCGAGCAGCTCCTGCCAAATGTCGGCCATCTTTTGTTCAATCTCATTGCGCGGGCCGACATAGGCGGTCTGTAGGTTCGGCCTCGGGTGAGAAGCGTGCGCGCCTGCACTCCTTAAAGCTTCGGTCTCTCCTGAGAGCCCTATGTTCACCCATTGATCGAGCCTCGCCTGCAAATCTCCCGTCGAGATAATCACCTGCGTCGCCCGCTCCATGGATAAGACGCGCCGCAGCACCTCCGCGCCCTCTTCCGGCTTGATGGCGAACTCAGTCACAGCAGCCCTTGAGCCTTTATTATGTTCCGCGTCGCCCGGAAGCAGCCATCCATCCCAATTGACGCTGATCCAGGGCGCTGGGCCCATACGGTTATGCTCGTGCGCGAAGGCATCCATGAAGCTGTTGGACGCAGCGTAGGCAGCGAATCCGAGCCCTCCCAGTACGGACGAGAGCGAAGATAGCAGCAGACAAAAATCAAGCTCTCTACCCCGCAAGACCTTCTCCAATACGAGCAGCCCATGTGCTTTCGGTTGAAATTGCCGCCGGCACTCCACCGAGCCTGTCTCCTGAATCGCTCTATACAGTTCTTCTTTGCCAATCGCCGCGCCGTGGATGACACCGTTGAGCGAGCCGAAGCGTTGTTCGGCGCGTGCCAACCCTTCAAGCATCTGTTCTTCATTCGACACGTCCGCGCTGAGCACGAGCACTTCCGCTCCCGCTTCCTCCAGCTCAAGCACTTTCCTTATCTTGCCCTTCAGCTCATTGTCCGCCCCGTCTCTCGCCAGCAGAGCTTCCCACTCGTCTCTCTCCGGCAGACCGGCTCGCCCGACCAGCACCAGCTTCGCCTTCAAGCTCTTCGCCAAGAACTCCGCCAGCACCAACCCGACGCCTCCGAGCCCACCTGTGATCAGGTACACTCCGCCTTCACGCAAACGCTTCGCAGTCCCCGCGCCTTCTTCCAGCCTCAAGGCTTCAAAGCTCTGGGCCCAGCGGTATTTTCCCCTGTACGCAACGACTACTGCGGCAGCGGCGTCCGAATCTTCTGCGGCCACCTCCGCCATCAACTGCTCGATCAGTATCCGCTCCTGCTCGCCGCCTGAGCCCGGCACGACCACATCTATGCTGCGGCATGTGATGTTGGGATACTCCTGCGGGATGACCTTGCAAGCGCCAAGCATCGTCGCTTTCTCCGGGCGCAGCCGCTCTTCTCCGCTGACTTCCTGCAAATCGTTTGTCACCACAAAGAGCTTGAGAGAATCGCCCAGCTCCTCGCGTGCCAGGGCTTGCGTGAGAAAGATGAGACTATAGAGACCTGACGCCTGAGAGCTATCAAATAGCTCTTCTGACAACGCCGTCTCGATGCTCGGCGTGACGCCCCATAAATGAACGATCTTTTGCGGCCTCCGGCCCCTCGCCGCTAAATCCCTGAGCAGCGCCTCGTAGTCACTCCTCTGTTTAGGGTTAATCGAGTATGCGCCGTCGGCGTCTCCGGTAAAACCATCGCCCGCCCGCACGGTGATAACGTCTTCGCCCGTTTGCGCGAGTCGCGCGGCGAGCTGTGGGCCCACTCCGCAATCGTCCACAAACAGCAGCCAGTGTGTCTTTTCGCGCGACGGCCCCTGAGCTTTGGAGAGGCCGGGCCGCTCGACGCGTTTCCACGAGGGGACGTAGAACCAATCGGCGATGTCTGCTCTCTTGCCGAGCGCCTTGTGTCGCGTCTCCGGCCCCTGTTCGTACGCTTCCACCCAGAATCGCTTGCGCTCGAACGGATAGGTCGGCAGCTCTATCCTTTGTCGCCTCTCACCCGAATACATGCCCGTCCATTCGACCGCCACGCCCGCCACCCAGAGTTGGCCCAGGGCTTTCTGCAAGTGTGCCTCGTCCGACTCGGCCCGGCGCGGATGCCTGAGCGTTGAGAGGATGACCGGCTCGCCGTTTTTTCCCGCCTGAAGCTTCGCAAAGGCGCTCAAGGTCTGGCCCGGCCCGACCTCCAACAAGACCGGCTCGCCCGCCTTCATCAACTCCTTCATCCCGTCGCTCAACTGCACGGTCTCGCGCAGATGCCTTCCCCAGTACCGGGCATCCACGGCCTCTTCCTCCGTAATCCACTTGCCCGTCACGTTCGAGATGTAGGGCAGCTTGGGCGGATTCAGCCTGGCCTTTTCGACCTCCTTGATGAACGACTCGACCGCGGGTTCCATCATCTTTGAATGGAAGGCGTGCGAGGTGTGCAAGCGCCGCGACTCGATGCCCTGAGCCCTTAACTGCTGCTCCAACTCTTCGACGGTCTCCGTGGGCCCGGCGATGACACAGGACTGCGGCCCGTTGATGGCGGCCAGCGACAGCGGCTTGCCCTCAAGCCATGTCTCAGCCTCTTCCTTTCCCGCGTCCACCGCCAGCATGCTGCCCGCTGGCATCTGCTGCATCAGTCGTCCCCTGCGCGCCACGAGTTTTAAGCCTTCTTCCAGTGTAAAGACGCCTGCCAAGCATGCCGCCACGAATTCCCCTATGCTGTGGCCGATCATCGCCGCTGGCCGCACGCCCCACTGCTCCCACAACTTTGCGAGCGCATACTCGATGACGAAAAGCGCAGGCTGGGCCAGTGATGTCTGCCTTAACAGCTCCGTCGCTTTGTCAACCTCTTCATCGGCGGGGTAGAGCACATCCCGAAGGTCCAGGCCAAGCTCGGGCTTGAGCAGCTCGGAGCAGAGATCAACCTGCGCGCGAAAGGTCGGCTCGACCTCGTACAACTCGCGGCCCATACGCACGTACTGCGAGCCCTGCCCCGAAAACATGAAGGCCACGTCCCGGTGCTTCGCCTCCTGCCGCCCCGCGAAGACTCTCGTATGATCGAGCGTCTCCAAAGCCTTCACTGCATCATCAACGCTCTGGCAAACGACAGCCCGGCGATAACCGAAGCTCCTGCGGCCAAGCTGCAAAGTGTAAGCCGCGTCCGCCAGGTTAAGCTCAGGGCGCTGCTCTAAATGGGCTCGCAGGTTCGCGCTCATGGTATCGAGCGCGGTGGTCGTCCTGGCCGACAGGAGCAGCAGATGCCAGCCCTTGGAGGTTTGAGACGGCTCGACCGCAGGAGCTTCTTCAAGGACGACGTGCGCGTTCGTGCCGCCGATGCCGAACGAGCTGACGCCCGCGCGACGCGGTGTGCCGTTGGCGTGCCAGTGGGCCAACCTGTCGTTGACGTAAAAGGGACTGTTGGCAAAATCTATTTTCGGGTTGGGCTCTTTGTAGTTGATGCTGGGCGGTATCTCGTTGTGCTTGAGCGCGAGCAGCGTCTTGATTAAACCGGCGACTCCGGCTGCCGTATCCAAGTGGCCGACGTTTGACTTGAGCGAGCCAATCGCACAAAAGCCTTTGCGATCTGTGCCGTCGCGGAAAGCCTGCGTGAGGGCTTCGATCTCTATGGGGTCGCCGAGTTCCGTGCCGGTTCCGTGCGCCTCTATATAGCCGATCGTCTCGGGCTCAACCCCTGCCATCATCTGTGCTTCCCTGATGACATTCGCCTGGCCCTCTATCCCCGGTGCAGTGTAGCCGACTTTAAAAGAGCCATCGTTGTTGATGGCAGAGCCTTTGATGACGCCCCGTATGCTGTCTCCGTCGGCGAGAGCGTCCTCCAATCTCTTCAGCACGACTATGCCAGCGCCGCTACCGGCGATGGTTCCCCTCGCCCCGGCGTCAAAAGCGCGGCAGTGTCCGTCAGGGGAAAGAATTCCTCCCTCCTGATAGAGATAGCCCGTCATGCGCCTGGCCGAAATCCCGCCCGCCAGAGCCATATCACATTGGCCCATGAGCAGGCTTTGACAGGCCAGGCTGACGGCGACCAGGGATGTCGAGCAGGCGGTCTGGACGGCGACGCTCGGGCCCCTGAGATTGAGCTTGTAGGAAACACGGGTCGGCAAAAAATCTTTGTCGTTAGCGAGACCTATCAGGTAAGGGTCTATAGACTTGATGACAGCCTGATTTGAATAGAGGTTGAGCAGATAGCTGTTCATGCCGTGACCGGCAAAAACACCGATTGAGCCGGCATACTTTTCCGTGTCATAGCCGGCATTCTCCAAAGCCTCCCAGGACGTTTCAAGGAAGAGGCGATGCTGGGGGTCCATGATTTCTGCTTCCCTGGGGCTCAAGCCGAAGAATGAAGCGTCAAAGAGGTCTATATCTTTCAGGGCCGCTCCCGCTTTGACGTAATTCGGATCGTCGAGCATCGCGGAGTCTATATTTGCGTGTTTCAATTCCTCATCGGAAAAAAACGATACGGACTCCACACCGTCTCGCAGGTTACGCCAGAATTCGTCCAGGCTGACGGCTCCGGGGAAACGCCCGGCCATGCCGACGACGGCTATATCGCGGCTCTGCTGGGAGAGTTGCTGCTGCTGCCGACTCTTTTTCCGCTTGAGATTTTCCACCCGCTCATCTTTTTGCCCGGGAGTTTCCTGCTCAGCGTCTTCGCCCGTCAGGTACTTTGCCAGAGAGTTGATTGTCGGGTAACGAAACATCTCGATCAGCGACAGGTCGGCCTTATACATCTCGCGCAGCTTGCTGTGAGCCTGCACCAGTAGCAGCGAATGCCCGCCGAGATCGAAGAAGTTATCGTGGACGCCCACCTTCTCCACTTGAAGCAGGCCGCGCAAAATTTCGGCGATGCTTTTTTCCACGGCGGTGCGCGGTTCCACGTAACTGACTTTCAACTCGGGGCGCGCGCCGTCGGGAGCCGGAAGCGCCTGGCGATCAACCTTGCCGTTGGCCGTCAGAGGCATCTTTTCCAACATCACGAAAGCGGCGGGAACCATGTACTCCGGCACTCTCTCCTTCAAGTAGCCGCGCAACTCGTCGGCGGTTGGCCCATCGCCCTGCTTCGTCAAGACGTAGGCCACCAGCCGCTTCTCTTGGCCGCCGTCCGCTCTCGCCATCACGACCGCTTCCGCGACCCCTCTATGCTCGCCGAGCACGGCCTCTATCTCTCCCGTCTCGATGCGCATTCCTCTGATCTTCACCTGCTCGTCCCTGCGCCCCAGATACTCTATCTCTCCACTATCGAGGTATCTTCCCAGGTCGCCCGTCCTGTAGAGCCTCGCGCCGACCTCCTCGCCAAACGGATCGGGAAGGAAGACTTCCGCCGTACGCTTTCCGTCACCGAGGTATCCTCGCCCGACTCCGACGCCGCCGACATATATCTCACCGCAAACGCCGATTGGCGTTGGCTTCATACGGGAGTCCAGAACATACACACGCAGGTTCGCTACCGGACGCCCGATAGGCATTCGTACGACCTCCGCCCCGACTCTCTTCTCGATTGCATGGTGCGTCACGTCGTCCGAGCATTCGGTGGGCCCATAGGCATTCAGGAGCGGGATTTCGGGGTAGCGCTCGTTCCAGCGTCGGCATAACTCAGGCGACAGCGCCTCGCCCGTCGCAATCAGCCATCGCAGACCCGAAATGCCGCGCGCGCTCTCGCGCCGGCCAGCCGCCTGCTCGACGATCATCCCCAACAGCGAAGGCACGGTTTCGAGAATCGTCACTCCCCTGCGCTCGACCTCTTCAACCAGTCGCCAGGGGTCGTGCGCCGCCTCATCCGTGATGATCTCGACGCGCCCGCCCACCAGGAGCACGGACAACATCTGCCACACCGAAATGTCAAAACACTGCGAGGCCGTTTGCGCCACCACGTCCGCACGGCTGAGCCCGAGGTCTGTGACCTTGACCCACAGGTGGTTGAGCATCCCGCGATGCTCGATCATCGCTCCCTTCGGCACGCCCGTCGAACCGGACGTGTAGATACAATAGGCCAGGTTGAAGGGCTCGCTGCGGGAAGGCAGGTCTGCGTCTATCCCCTGCGGCCTTTCGAGCAGCGCCTCGATCTCCAGGAGCGGCGGTCTTTGCCCGGCGGCGATGCCCTGTAGCGCAGGGGCGAGCGCCTCAACTAATCCGCTTTCCGCCAGCACGAGCGCGGGCGTGCTCTGCTGCAAGACCTGTACGTGCCGTTGGGCCGGATGGGCAGGGTCTAACGGCAAGTAAGCGGCCCCGGCCTTGAAGATGGCGAGGATAGAGGTCAACAGATTGATGCCGCGACGAGCGAGCAGCGCGACGAGGCTCTCGGCTCCGATGCCCTGCGCGACGAAGAGGCGGGCCATGCGATTAGCACGCCGGTTAAGCTCCGAGTAGGTTAACTGCTCGTCCTGACAGCCGACGGCGATGGCGTGCGGCGTTCGTTCGACCTGCGCTTCAAAGAGTTGATGAAAACAGAGGTGGGAAGGGAAAAGCGCGCGAGTATGATTCCATTCGACGAGAAGTCGGCGGCGCTCTTCGCCGTTGAGCAAGGGCAGGTCTGCGACGCGCTCATCAGGATTGGCGACGATGCTTTCCAGCAACGTCTCGAAGTGGCTCATCATCCGCCTGATGGTCGTCATCTCGAACAGGTCAATGTTGTATTTCAATTTGCCGATGAGCGCGCCTTCGACCTCGCTCATTTCCAGATGCAGGTCTGTCTGCCCTTCCTGCTGTCTCAACGGAAAGGTTTCCAGCTCAAGCTCGCCCAGGCTCATCTGGAAGCCCGCTTCACCGAGCACGAGCCCCGATTGTAGATTGAACAAGACCTGATAAACCGGCGAGCGGTCGAGGCTACGCTCTGGCTGCAACCGTTCGACGAGCAGGGCGAAGGGGTAATCCTGATGCCTGAGCGCGGCCAGAACCGTCTGGCGCACCTGGCCCAGGAATGTCTTCAGCGTCGGATTGCCGGAGAGGTCGGCGCGCAGGACAAAGGCATTGATAAAGTAGCCGACAACCTTTTTGTATTTGACACGGCTCGGGCCTGTCGTGGGCGAGCCCACCAGGATGTCCTCCTGACCGCTATAACGGTAGAGCAATACCTGCAAGGCAGCCAGGAGTAGCATGTAGAGGGTCATCCCTTCGGCCTTCGCCAGCGCCTTGAGCCTCGTCGTCAGCTCCTCGCCGAGCTTGAAGATGTGCGAAGCGCCCTGATAAGTCTGAACCGGCGGTCGGGGTTTATCGGTCAGCAGATTCAGGGTCGGCAACTCACCGGCCAACTGTTTCTGCCAGTATTCCCAGAGTCGCAAACCTTCGGGGCTCTCAAGCATTTCCGTCTGCCAGCGGACGTAATCCCTGTGCTGCAAATTGAGGGGAGGAAGCGCGGCTTGCGCGCCGGATTTTTCTGCCGGATAGAGCACGCGCAGCTCGTCCACTATGACCAGGATTGACCAGAAATCAGCCGCGATGTGGGGCACGGTCAGCAGCAGGACGTGATCGTTTGCCGACACGGTAAACAGGCTCACACGAAATACGGGGCCGCGCTGCAAGTCGAAAGGGCGCTTGTAATCTTTCGTCACCAGCCGGTGCAACTCATCCGTGCTCAGGTGGGAAGCAGCTATCCCCTCGAAGTGCACGTCCAGTTTCTCGGCCACCTGCTGCACCAGTTTGCCGTTGCTCATGGCAAACGTGCTTCGCAGAGAAGGATGACGATCAACCAATATCTGGAACGAGCGGCGCAGGGCTGCAACGTCTAAGTCGGAGCGGATGCGCGCGGCGAAGGCGACGTTATAGGCGGCGCTCTCCGGCGCGATCTGGTAGAGGAACCACAGCGCCTGCTGTCCATGAGAGAGGGGATAGGAGGACTCGGACGCGCCAGCCTTTTTCTGAAGCAGTTGCGCCAGAAGCGCACGCTTTTGCTCTAGCGAAAGCTCACCAATATTTTGGCTACTGCTCATTTATTCTTTCCTTTTGTGATGAAGACGGCGGGCCGGGCTCTGTGTTCGGTTCGCATGGGCCCATACGATTGTGCTGGCGTGATGGCTGCGTCTAAGGCGTCCGGCGCGGGATGACAGGCAACATAATGGCTGAAGCGTGCAGGCTGTCTCGATAAAACTGCACGGTCGGCGGATTGACAAGCGTCGTCATGAAGTGATCCTGGTCGGCTCCGGCCAGGGCGACGCGAATCGAATGGCCCTTCTTGAAAAGGTAGGAGGTCGGCAGCAGCTCGAAAGTCAGATCGGCGACCTGGCCGGGCACGAGCGGCATCCCGTCCGCGCGCCTGAAAGTGCGTGCGGGCAAGCCCATCGCGTCCTGCGCCTGTTGATCGCTCCGCTTTCGATGTATGGCTCGCAGCATTCCTTCCGTGACGTAGTGCGCCTGGCTCGCCTCGTCCACGTCTTCCAGGTACACGAAGAAGTTGCCGTCAGTCGCCGTCGAGCTTACGAACAAGGTGATGATCGGATGTCCAGTCACCTCTATGTCCTGTTCGAGCGGCGACGAAGTATAGGTGAGAAGCTTCTGATCCTGCTTGTTGCGGTCGGGATAACCGAAGCCGTCTTTGTCCACATAAACCAGCGAATTCCAGCGCGATTGATTGCCCGACCCCGCCGTGTTATCCACCCTGTAGGTATCCGAGCCTTGATCGGACGCGGGCTTCCGGCGCGCAAGAGAGTTCTGCGCTGCGAAGTAGTAGTAAGAGTTTTGCGTCCCGGCGGGCGGCCAGGTGTCTGCGAATTTCCATCTCTCTTCGCCCATCGTGTAATAACGAACCGCCTTTTCATTCTCGATGCCGTTCCTGATGCCTTTCAGGTGATAATCGAAGAAGCGCAGGATTTCGCCATCCTCGTCAAACTGCTCTTTGCCATTGCCGAAGCGACTGACGTTCTGATTTCCCCCGTGATTCCAGGGCCCGATGATGAGCTTGCTGCCGGGCGTGCGGATGGCCAGGTAGCGATTGATGGCGGCGCTCGGATACGCGCCGTCATACCAGCCGCTGTAGCCATAGATGGCCGCGCCGGAGGCTTCGATCTCTTTACGCACAGCGCTCGGGCTCATGGCATCAATGGTCAGCCCGCTATTGTTGGTATCATCCCTGTAGGTCAGCAGCAGCGCGTTGGCGTGGACATCATAATTACCGGCGTGTGATTGAATGGCCGCCGCCAGCAGCGAACCGTCCCGGTCATCCTCCACGCCCCTGACGCCTTTAAAGGCAACCCGGGCAAAGCCGCCGAGCGAGGAACCGAACTGGTTGCGATCCATCAAAGCATTGCTTCGCGCCCACATCTCAGTGAATAAGCGATGATGTATGCCGCCCGGAAAGGCTATGTCCGTGTAGGCGTCGAAGAGGCTGAAGCGCGGAGCAATGGCCTTGACCGCAGGATGCTTGTTGACGAGCAGGAAATCCGCCGACGTGCCGTCGTAAGAGACGCCCGTCGCTCCGACTTTCCCGTTTGACCAGGCTTGACGGATGATCCAATCAACGATCTCCGCGCCGTCTTTCACTTCGTCGGGCGACCACTCCTGAGCGCGCGTGCCGAAGGATGCGCCCGAGCCTCTGACATCCACACAGACATAGGCGTAGCCGTTCTCGACAAACCTTTTAACGCTCGGTCTGATTCCGCCTGCGAAGACGCTGAAGGGCCAGCGAAGAACATAGGAGCGATAATACCTTGTCTGTTGGATAATGGTCGGAAGCCGCTCACCCTCCCTGAGCGCTTTGGGAAGATATAGATCAACGGCGATCCTCGTGCCGTCACGCATGGTCAGGTAATGCGACGAATAAGAAACGGAGCGGTCGGCTGTCACGTTGGTGGCCAGAGCTATGACGAGAAAGATGGCAATGACTGCTATCGTCCCGACAATAAGGATGCGTTTCATGACTTCAAATCTTTGATCGAGTGCCGCCTCGCCGGAGAGAGCCCGTCAACGCTCGGGCCACTCTGCTCATACTCGCCCGTCCACGCCCTGCATCTCATTCAGCAAAGCATCCACCTGCGCCTCCGTCAGTTCGCCGACTTGAGCCAGCAACTGCTCCGTCTTTTCCCCGCCGCCGTTATCCGTCAACGCCGCCTGGCCCTCTTCACGCTCGAACTCTTTTCCTGCGGGGCCGACCTCCGTGGATGACGCAGAGTTATTAACTTCCGTGGCGAGGTATTGGGCGAGCGCTTCGATAGTAGGGTAGTCCCACGCCAGCGTCGGAGCAAGCCGCAGCCCGAGCCACTCTTCCAAATCGCCCGAGAGCGTCACCATGGTCATCGAGTCCAGACCATAGCTGGCAAACGGCTCATGAATGTCGATCTCCTCGGGCTTCAACCCCAACTCTTCGGCGAGCTTTGAGACAAACCAGTTTTGTATATCTTCTATGCTCAGAGCCTTGCTTCCATCATTCGCCTGCTCTTCGGAATCGCCGCCGCCGGAAAAGATAACCAGCTTGCTATCTTTGGTATTCTGGAGTCTCATTCTCTTTCACCTTTCGCTATATTCTGTTTATGTTCGCGGCAACTGAAGAGGGATAATCGAGAACATCCTCCCCTCCTCATAGAGCCGCACCATCTCCTCCGCCACATTACTCACATACTCTCGACTCACTCGCTCTCTCAATCCATTGCCGATGAGCAATCTCTGCATGCTCATTACCACCCACTCCCCTCTCCCGAAGAACTCTCCCATCTCCTCCCTGTTGTGCAGCCACATCCGCAGACAACAGGCTGCCGCGTGCAGCGTGCAGTGGCTCTTCGCCGCCTCGAATATCTCCGCCGACTTGCTCAG
>DASVQM010000073.1:0-114444 GCA_036389095.1 Pyrinomonadaceae bacterium | reverse complement strand
GTGGGCGTGGGAGGGAGAGACACGCTGGGAGGAGGGAGGAAGCAGCGAGAGGGCGGAGGATTGGATGGAGATGAAGTCGGCGTCGGTATTGGAGCCGGGTTTGGCGGGGAGAGTGAAGGGGCCGAGGTAGCTGGCTCCGGCCTCCAGGATGATGCTGTCGCCGGGGCGCGCGGCGTTCAGCGCCTTTTGAAAATCGCCCCCCGCCGGAACCCTGATCGTATTGCTTGCACGAACAGTGGAAGACCGTTGCGCTCGCTCCGGTTGCGCGGCGGGACGACGGCTTTGCGCGAAGGCCAGGGCGAGCAATAAAGCGGGCAGCACACATGCGAGGGCCAGCACATGAACTCTGACGCGACCGTTCTGATCTTTCAGTCCTCTCATGCCTTGTGCTCGAATCGGCTTGCTTCTCCATCCGTCCAGCCTGCAAGCTAGCGGTAGCGGAAGAAGTAGTAAACTATTTTCAGGTACTCAAGCGCGACCATACGCCAGCCGAAAGGTTTAAGCCACCAGATGAATGGGCGCGGCACTTGCTGGCCCGGTGCAACCGGGTCGAGGCCAATGGCGACGCCGCTTCCCTCGAAGACGCGACGCAGAGTCCACAGCGCTCGACGCGAATGATAGCTCGACGTAACCACGAGAATTGAGCGAAGGCCATGCGCGGCGGCGTATTGCCGCAACAGCACGGCCTCCTCATATGTGCTCGTGACGGGCTCCGGCAAAATCTCTATCCGCTCGGGGGGTACGCCTGCGCGTCGCAACTCTTCAGCCGCACGCTCCGTAAACGTGGGATTCCGCTGCTCCTCCTGTGACCACGGCCCGATCATATGATCGTTGGTCAGAATGATCTTCGGCGCGCGTCCATCTTTGAAGAGCCGTGCTGCCCGCTCGGCGCGCTCAAGGTAAGCGCCCGAACCGCTCAAGACCATGAGCGTATCCGCCCGCTCAAGCTCGGCGCTGACGATCAGGGCACGCGCCGCGACCCACGCCACCAGAGACCAGACAGCCAGAGCCAGCAATGCAAGCCGCACAACCCGCCACACACGCCGGCCCTTCTTTTCAACTTGTTCAGTCGTCAAACTCACAGAAAGAATTAACAGTGATGGACAGAGATTGTCAGGATGAAAACAGAAAGCAGGATAAAGACTAAAAGCAGGATGAAAGATAAAAGCATTGCTTGATGAATATTTCCTTTTCTTTATCCTGTCCATCCCTGTCAATTTCCGCCTTGAATATTTTGGCGATTCGGTTTTGTCAGAGACTCACGGATTGCTGCGCATCAGCGATGTGGCGGCAGATGTCTTCGAGCCTCGCCTCCCAGCTCTCGCTGCGGATGGCATGGCTTCGCGCGACGCTCGGGCCGGGGTCAAGGAGCGCCGCCTCCACCTCGCTTATGAAACTCTGCGTGTCTGCGCCGATGCGGCATTGGCCCACGGCTTCCACTTCGGGTATCGCGGTCGAGACGACCTGCAATCCGGCAGCCAGGTATTCTCGAACCTTGAGCGGGTTGGCGTTCAAAGTCAACTCGTTGATGCGAAACGGCATGAGCGCAACGTCGAAGCCTTTGCAGTAGGCCGGAAGCTCTGCATAGGGCTTGCGGCCAAGGAAATGTACGTTTGCCAGGCCGGAGAGCGCAGAAGTGTCCGTCGTCGTTTTGCCGAGCATGATGAGCGACCCGCTCGAAAAGCGTTTCGCCACCTCGGCCAGCAACTCAAGGTCAACCCAGTCGGCGATGAGCCCGAAGAATCCTATATGCGGGCGGGGCAGGCGGGACAAGTCCTCGGGCACAACCGTCTCTGCATCGAGCGCGCGGCGAAAGTGCGTATAGTCAACGCCGTGACGCACGAGCACCGTGCGCGGGTTGACCTGCACCTTGGACTGGTAGAGCAGCTCTGCCGAGGTGATGACGAGATCAGCGCGGCGCAGCAGTTGGTTTTCCAGCTCAAGGATGGGCCCAGCCTGGATGTCAGAGAAGGCTGCGTACTCGTCAACGCAGTGATAGACGACCAATTCTTCGCCGAGAGTTCCGGCGATGAGCGCCGCCGACGGGAGAAAGACGTAGTTGATGGGCCGCTCGAAGCCCAGGTGACGCATCGCACGCTTGACCTGCAAGCGGAGCAGTTGACGATTGAGCGCCCTGATGCGCGGGCTGCCGTAGGCGGGAATGGTGAGCGGGCTCAGGACGAAGATGTTGGGCTCAACCTCACGTACGGGCGTGGCGACCGCCGCCAGCTTCTTAAACGAACGGCTGATGTCGGCCTTGGAAGCCGTCGGCGCGCGCAGGCCAATCGAGTTGACCCAGAGCACGCGGTTGTCGCGCGCAAAGAGCCGCATCAAGTGTGTCTTCGAGAGCGGGTCGCCCGTCCAGTCGTGCGGGAAACAGACTATGTCCCGGCCACGCAGCAGACAATCCTCTTTGCCTGTCTGAAGATGAGCGATGTCCTTCGTGCGATCGAGAGTCTCAGTGCCGGTCATTCATCTTACCGCCTTTATTCTAGAGTCCGTAACAACCCCTTGCGCCGTGAATGCTTGAAATGGAATTTAACAGGGATGGACAGCATAGTCAGGATAAAAACTTAAACGAGGATGAAGGATGAAAGCGTTGCTTGATGAATCTGTCTTAGCTTTCTTTATCCTGACTATCCTGTCCATCCTGTTAATTCCTTTCCTGGCTGAGCAGTGATTCTCTCAGTTTCAGATAATACCTGCCGCCGAGCGACTTGGTGATCTTCTTGGCATTCCAGAAGAGCAGTTGCCTCACGCGCGGAGAGAGCTGGCCGCAGGCCAAGGCGGCTGCACGCTCGGGCATCATCTGGCTTTGCACAGTGTAGCGACCGAGCACGAGGCAGCCGTCCACGCGGACGCACTTCGTCACGGGCTCGGAGGTAAAGAGCGATTCGATGCCTGAGAGCGCGGCGGCTTCGGCGACCTCTCTTGAGTAGTATCCGCCGGGCACGGAAGCCACCGTGACCTGTTGGCCCAGGATGTCGGAAAGCGTCTCGACGCTCGTCCTCCATTCTTCCTGAAGCTCGCGCGGGCTACAGTAGGACATACGCATGGGGTGCGTGGAGGAATGGCTTCCGATGACGTGGCCTCTGCGGTGAAGCTCTATGATCTGCTCGCGGCTGAGGAAGGCAGGCTTGCCGATATAACCTGCCGTGACGAGGAAGTGGCCGCGCCAGCCGCGCTCCTCAAGCATGTCCGCCACGCAGGTGTAGGCGCTCACCCCGCCATCGTCGAAGGTCAGAAGCCAGGGTGCGCGCACGGGTGTTTCGGAAAGCTCGAACACGCGCGTGGGCCCATCCGCGCGGGCGGCGGCGATGGCGCTCAAGTGCGCAGAGAAGCGCCCGCGCTCAAGCTTGTAGAGCGCCGCGTCCGGCCCCGGAAAGCCGCTCGCCTGCGTCTCTCCACGCTCCACGACATCGTGATACATGATCGAGATGGCTCTCATCTTCTTCCGTTGCGCCTCGCTCTACGCTTCCATCTCAGATAGCTCGTCAGCCAGGGCTGGCCCCACGTCGCCGAAGCTCTTCCGTTCGTGTCGAGCGCAGCCGCCCTGCCCTCGTACACCTCGCCGAGCTTTCTTTCGAGCGCCGGAAGATTCTCCAGCACCACGCGATGCTGTATGCGGACGTGCGATTCCGTCGCCTCGTCGAAAGCGTAGCTGTAGTAGCCATAGACGGGCCCAGTGTCTACGCCTTTATCTATCCGCAGCAGTGTCATCCCGACTTTCTCCGTGTCACCACCGGCGAGCGCCCAGAAGCAGCCGTGAGCGTTTCTGTATTCGGGACAGACGCCCGGATGCATGACGAATGTCCCGCGCCGGGCGATGGAGAAGACGCTCTCCTTGAGCAGGGTCTTGCAGCGCGCCAGCACTATGTCGGGCGAGAGCCTCTTGATGAACTGCTCCGCCTCCGAAGAGTTCGGGCTATGCGTGATGAGCACCGGCACACTTTTCAGCTCGGGGTAGGTCGCGCGCAGCTCCGCCAGCTTACGCTCCTCCCAGCGCAGGTCTTGCGCCGCGAGAAACAGTTTGTAGTAGAGACGAAAGGCGAGCACGTCAAGGAAACGCAGTGGGCCCACGCGCTCGACTTCGCGGCGAATGCGACGACGCATGCGCTGCCCCTTTTCCCTGAGCACGACGATGCCCACCAGATGAGAGAAAGAGGCCATCCATCTCGCCAGCCCTTCGCGGTCCAGCTCCGCCCCTTCATGACAGATTAAAAGCGTTTTCATTCCCCCCTTTTCGGCTACGGCTCAGCCGCTCGTCAAGGCGACGCCCTCCGGCACATCCAGGATGGACGGCTTTGGCCCTTCGCTATCGATGAACTGCCGCTGCCACATCTCGAAATTGACGAGCGACCACAGCCGCTCGGCATGGTTGCGTGCACCCGATTGATGCTCCAGGACAAGGTTGCGTACGAAGGCCGGGTCGAAGAGGCCGCGAGCGGCGGCCCTCGCGCCGAGCACGTAATCGTCAATGACTGGCCGGAAGGGGCCGCGAAACCAGTTGGCCAGCGGCACGGGGAATCCCATCTTGCTGCGCTTTAAAATCGCGTCCGGCAGCACTCCCTTCATGCTTCGCCGCAGCACGTATTTCGTCGTCCAGCCGCGTAGCTTCAAACGCGCGGGCAGGCGGGCCGTAAACTCCACCAGCTTGTGATCGAGAAACGGCACGCGGCTCTCAATCGAGGCCGCCATGCTCATCTGATCCTGCTTCATCAAGAGTTCGTGCAGGTAAGTCTTCACGTCTGCGTAGAGCAGCCGGTCGAGCAGGGATTCGGCCTGCGTCCCTTCAAAGAAGGGGCGCACTTCGCGGTAAGGATCGTGCGCGCCGCCGCGCTCGATGGCTTCGGGAGTCAGTAGATGGCGCTGCATGTCGCGCGGGAAGACGGCGAAGTTGTCGAAGTAGATGCTCTCGATGTCGGGCGGCAGGCACAGGAAGGTGCGCCGCAGCTTTTGCCTGAAGGCGGGCACAGCGCGGCCCTCTTCGATGCGGCGACAGATGAGACGGCGCAAGCGCTCCGGCACGGAAGAGTTGTAACGCGCGCCGAGGGCCAGGTTGTAGACGGTCTTGCGATAGCGTTCGTAACCGGCGAGCGTCTCGTCGCTTCCTTCGCCGGTGAGGACGACCTTGACGTGGCGCGAGGCAAGCTCAGAGACGAAGAAGAGCGGGACGCTCGCCGGATGAGCGAGCGGCTCGTCTTCGTGCCAGATGAGTCGCGGCAGCGCGTCGAAGAACTGTTCGGGGCTGATCGTGATCTCGTGATGCTCTGTCTTAAACGTGCGTGCGACGAGGCGCGCGTAATCCAGCTCGTTGGCTTCGCGCTCGTTGAAGGCGACGGAAAAAGTCTTGATCGGCTCTGCGACCATGCGGCTCATCACGGCGGCGATGGCAGAGGAATCAATCCCACCCGAGAGGAACATGCCGAGCGGCACGTCCGCCATCAGGCGCAGCCGCACGGACGTATTGAAAAGCTCCGTCCACTCCTCTATGTAATCGGCATCGCTGCGGCGCGCGTCCTCTTCGGCGTGAAAGCGCACGTCCCAATATTTTTCCAGGTGGATACGCCCGTCGCGCCAGAGCAGGCTGTGGCCCGCAAGCAAACGCTTGACGCCGCGAAAGAGCGTTTCTTCGCCGGAGGTCGCATGGTTGGCCAGGTAATCCGGCAGCGCCGCGAAGTTGATCTCGGCCTTGACGGCGCGCGCCGCCAGCAGCGCCTTGATCTCGGAAGCGAAATAGAGCGAGCCGTCGTCAGTGTGAACGTAGTAGAGCGGCTTGACGCCCAGGCGGTCGCGCGCGATGAAGAGTTCTCGACGGCGCTCGTCCCAGATGGCGAAGGCGAACATGCCGCGCAGGTGAGAGACAGAGCGCGCGCCCTCCTCTTCGTAAAGATGGAGTATGGTTTCCGTGTCGCAATGCGTGCGATAGACGTGGCCAGAGGCTTCGAGCCGCTCGCGGAAGTCGGCGTGATTGTAGATCTCGCCGTTGTAAACGATATGCAGCGAGCCGTCTTCATTGGTCATCGGCTGTTGGCCCGCCGCCACGTCAACGATACTCAAACGGCGATGGCCGAGCCCTATGCCGTCCTTGATAAAGAGGCCGCCCTCATCCGGCCCGCGATGCAGCAGCACGTCGCGCATCTCTTCGAGCACGCGCCGGTCAAGGCGCGCGCGCGAACCGCTCGACAATGCTATTCCGTTAATCCCGCACATAAACTGCGTCGCCTCTTTGTCAGACCTCTTGTCAGACCACCGTCTCCGCTCTGGATGCTTCAATGGTCAGGGCGCTCTCAAGCCGCCCTCCCGTAAAAGGCAAAAGCTGGGCGCCCTCCGTAGCGTATTCCTCTCCCTCAATCATCACACGCGATGCGCCGAAGCCGTCAACCGTAAAGTGGCCGGAGGCGTCCGTCTCTATGCTCAGGGCGTCGCCCGTCCAGCGCAAGACCGCATACGAGACGCGCTCGGCAGACTCGAAGACCCTTCGCCCGTTCAGAGAGAGGACGCGCCCGCCGAGGAGCAACATCTCAAGCGGCTGCGGCGCATCTACGGCGAAGCGCACCCAGGCCCAGGCGAAATCCGAGCTTGCTCCCGCCGTCTTTACGCTCTCGCCGTCACAGACGAGGAGCATGTCGCGCCGCTCGTCGCAGAGCAGCTCAAAGGCGCGGCCATTATCGGCTTGAAGCGCGCGCGCGTGTGCAGCCGGGTCGCCTGCGCTACGCGGCAGCATGAGCGTGAAGAAGTCCTGCGCGCCCTCGCCCGCCGATTCCAGTATGCAGACAGGCGCACTCGCACGCGCCCCGTAGCAGCGCGACACCCATCCCTCTTTCTTGCTCCAAGAGCCGCCGCCGAAGGCGAAGAGCTCTATGCCCTGCGCGTCGGCCCTTCTTTCGCGCACGACGCCCGAGTCTGAAATCGAGGGCGCGGCATCGGCGGCAAAGTGAAAGCGCAGGTCGTAGCGGTGCGCTCCGGCAGTTTCAACGCGGTCGCGCACGATCCAGTAATCGCCCTTGAGGAAAAGCACGGAGCGCGTGTGGCTCGCCGGTTGGGCCAATCGCATAAAGCCGTCCTGCGTGCCCTCGAAATAGTCGAAGCGCGCGCGGCTCATCCACTGGCGCGTCGCACACTGCGCGACGTGCTGCCAGGAGAAGGGCCCGGCGGGGACGCTCGACGATTGGCCGTCAATAGTAAGCGTGTTGTGCGCGGCGGAGAGACGAAAGTGGTCGCGCAGCTCGGCTGAGCCCGTATAGGTGTAGGTTCCGGTATCTACGAGGAGCGTGCGACCGCGCGCGGCCACTTCAAAGGCGAGGGCGTCGGCGTGTGCGTGCCCGCAGTTGAGCGTGCCGTGCGGGCCGCAATCGATCAGCATGTAATTGCTGCGCGGCGTCCAGCCGTCGCGCATCACGTAATAGCCGCCGTCTGTGAAAGCGCGCGAACAATGTTCCGGCTCGCGCGCATGCAGGCTATCGAAGTCTGCGAGCCCTTTGGGCCCAAGCAGCCAGAGCGTCTCTTCCGCCGCCTCTTCCGCGACGTACTTATAGTCGGAGCGGGCGAAGAGGGCTGCGCCGGTCGCAAAGGCCGCGCGAAAATCATCGTTGGCGCGCTCGTCGAGCATCATCAGTCGGCCTCCGTCATCATCGCCATAGAAGGGCGTCGTGCCGTCGGGCCTGGTGATGTACATGAGGTGGTCGAGCATCGCCTTGAGCTTCGTTTCAAGCTCGGGCGCGGGCGAGTTGCCGCCCTCTTTCGAGAGGATATAAAAGTGCGTGTAGAAGCCAGCGGTGTAGCGTTGATAGTAGCTCGACTGCTCGAAATAGACGCCGTCGGGGCGCACCTGTCTCTCAAGCTCTGCCATCAGAATACGCTCGCCCGTCGAGCGCCAGCGCGCCGCCGAGCGAAACTCCGGCAGCAGCGTGCCCAGATAAAAGAGGCCCAGCGCTTCGCCCGTCAGGTGCGTGTTCGGGCTCGAATAGGTCGAGAGATACGTTTCCAGGTGGCGCGCGTGAACGTATAGAAACTTCAGCGCCCGTAGGAACACGGGCGCGGTAAGGGCCGCCGAGTCTTTAAAGAAATGTAGTGCCCAGAGCCAGGAGATGGCGCGAAAGGCAACTTCAAGACTGCTGGCCCAGTTGACGCCGAGCTTGGGCGGATTCTGAT
Source organism: Pyrinomonadaceae bacterium (assembly GCA_036389095.1). Classification (GTDB taxonomy): domain Bacteria; phylum Acidobacteriota; class Blastocatellia; order Pyrinomonadales; family Pyrinomonadaceae; genus DASQYE01. Next base: position 106,290 of record DASVQM010000073.1, on the reverse strand, counting down.
CCATCCAGCGCTCAAGGTGCTCGACAAACGTCTGCGCGAAGATTTCGTCTCCGGTGTGCAGGTAGGCGCGCCCGAGCGTGGAGAAATACTGCTGCCGGTTCAGTTCCCAGATGATTCTTTTATCGCCCGTCAGCTCGGAGTTAAGCTCGCCGATACTGCTCCAATGTATGAGCGGCGACCTTTTGCCCGAGACGGGCTCAAGATGAAAGTCCGGCGGCGAGCCGAACTGTAGAGCCTTGTGGCCCTGGAAATTAAATCGCCCTTCAGTGATGCGTCGCGCACGCGCCACCACCTCATCGGCGGCGCGTCCGCCGAAGCGGCGATGCAGCGCTGCGATGGTCTGTTCGCGCTCGGCGAAGGCGAAGAAGGCGGGCTGCGTGCGGCGGCGAAAGTGGGCCCACAGGCTCTCCGCAGACGGCTCTTCATCGCGCCCCGTCAAATGCGCATCCAACAACTTCCACAGCGCCTCCGTCTCGGGCAGCAGTGAAGCGCGGCTGTAGCGCTCGGCGTAGGCGGCCATCATCTGCGCGGCGCGCACACGCAGCTCGCGGAGCGAGCGCCCGCGCAGCTTCCTCGATTTTTTCAGGACTTCAATCATCAGCGCTCGTTGACACTCGCCACCGCTCGTCAATCAATCCTCCTCCCTTTCGCAACTCGCTCATCGCCCGCGACCACTTCACTATAGAGCCCGAGCCACTGGTCACGCACCGCCGCCCAGGAATATTTCCGGCACTCCTCAAAGGCGTTTCGCGCCATCTCTTCGGCCAGCGCGTCGTCTTCCAGAAGGCGAATCGAGCAGGCGGCCATCGCTTCATGATCGCCGCGCCGGGTGAGGAATCCAGTCCGCCCGTCGGCCACGATAAAGGGGATGCCGCCCGCCTCCGTCGTCACCACGGGCAGCCCCGAAGCGAAGGCTTCGATAATCGAGACGGGCATGTTGTCTATCTCAGAGCTGTTGAGAAAAATATCCGCCTCGTCGTAAAGCTCCGGCATCCTCTCCGGCTCGACGCAGCCGGTGAAAGTCACATGGCGTAGGTTAAGCTCGCGGGCAAGTCCTTCGAGCTCTGCGCGCTGGCTGCCGTCGCCCGCGAGCGTGAGACGCGCTTGAGGAAAGCGCTTCTGGACGAGCGCAAACGAGCGCAACGTACAGCCGACGTTGTAGAGCGGCTCGAAGCTGCGGTTCGAGAAGAAGTGCGGGCGCAGGGGCTTGCGCTCACGGAAACGAAAGCGCTCGGTTGCGACAAAGTTATGGATGGCTCGCGCGTGAAGACCGAATCGCGCGAACACCTCGACGAGATAGGCCGAGGGCACGACCAGCTCGTCGGCCAGCCGGATGGTCGCCGTCGCCGAGCGTCGCCAGCGCGCGAGGTGATCTTCGGCCTGGCCGCTGTGGTAATTGAGCACGCTCGGCTTGCCGTACAATCCGGCAACGAGGAGCGCAGGAGTCGGCGCGAGCACGAAGGAGAAATAAGAGGCCGAGAAAATATGCACCACGTCGTACTTGCGCACGCGGGCCAGCAGCGAAGCGCAGTAGATCATCATCGTCACGACCGTGCGCACGTACTTGATAGACTGAATCTTCCCCCAGCGGCCCGGCAGCCTTGGATTGATCGGCAGAAAAGAGACTTCGAGCGAGGTGTCCTGCGGCAGATGTTCGAGCAGATGAGCGGCCTGCACGGCCTGCCCGCCCGGCGGGTCGAGCGATGGGCCCACGATGAGAACGCGCAGCGGCCTGGCCGTTATCGCCGCAGCAGGAGCGGACGGGCGCACGAGGCCCGCCTCGGCCCAGGCCGCCGTCTTACTCCTCTGCGCTTCTCTCTGAACGCTCATCTACTGAATCCTCCCTTCCACAAAAGCTGTAGAGCTATGCTCACGCGCCTTCGCGGCGCACGCTTCGGGCCAACTGTGCCGGGTTGGGCCCAAGCTCTGCGAGCAGCGTCTCGTATAGTCTCTCCGTATTTTCGAGCTGCGCGCGGCTCGAAAACTTCCGCTCGATCAACTGCCGCCCGCGCTCGCCCATCAGGCGCGCTCCCGACGGGTCTTGAAGCAGAGAGATAATGCGCTCTGCCATCGCTGCGTCATCGCCGGAAGCGACGACGTAGCCAGTCTCGCCGTCCGTGACCACTTCGCGCGCTCCGCCGACATCCGTGACGACGACCGCGCGCCCGGCGCCCATGTATTCCAGAATCGAATTCGAGAACCCCTCGGATTTAGAGCTGAGGACGCAGACCTCCGAGAGAGCCAGCATCTCGGCCAGCCTCTCGCAGCGGCCCGTGAAGAACGTATCGCGCTCAAGGCCAAGCTCCGCCGCCAGGGCGCGTATTGACCCTTCAAGCTCCCCTTCACCGGCGATGATAAAGGCCGCGCCGGGCACTGCCTCGCGGACGCGACGGGCCGCGCGCAGAAACATCGGATGATCCTTCACCTCATGTCGCAGGTTGGCGACGATGGTCACGAAGCGCCGTCCACTCGTCGGCAGCCCGAACGCGGCGAGCGCTTCCGCTCTTTGAAACTCGCGCGGCGCTCTGACGCGCGCGAGGTCCAGGCCGTTATAGACGACCGTGATCTTGGCGGCGGCGACGCCCTCGCGCATCAAGTCCCGTTTGACGGCTTCGGAGTTGGCGTGGATGGCTGTGGCCAGCCGCAGCGACGTGCGCTGAAGAATCCTGTGCGCGGGCGTGCGGTTGGCCACCATCTCGCCGCAGAAGGCTATGCGGACGGGAACGCGCGAGAGCGCCGCGCCGAGTATCCCGAACGTGTTCATGTAGAAATCCTGCGAGTGTGCGACAGTGATCTTTCGCTCTTTCAGGAAACGACGAAAGCGGCGCAGTTGGACGACCATGTTGCGGTCGTAAAAGCTGGTCAGCGGAAACTCCGTTATCTCTCGGAGGCCGAGCTGCAAAGCCTCTTCGAGCAGCACACCCTCGCGCGTCAGGCAGGCCAGGTGCACTCGGAAGCGCCCGCTCTCAAGGAGCAGCCGCACGAGCTGCACGGCCTGGCTTTCAGCGCCGCCCATATTGAAGCTGCCCATCAGGACAAGGATGTTTTGCTCGGACGACATAAAGGCTTTGACTCAGGCGACGGGCGCAAAGGGTTGCGCTTGAGATGGAGCGGCGCAGAGGCGCGCGTCTTCGCTCATGATCGCGCGCAGGCTGTGATCGCGGTACTGTCCGGGCTCGCCCCCTAAGCCTTCGACCGCCGCCATGACGATGTTGAAGGCTTCGCGCGCCGTCGTGAAGTAGAGCTTGAAGGCGCGCGTGCGCTCCTGTAGCTCAAGGATTTTTTCGAGAGCGCGCGCTGCGGCGTCTCCGATCATGGCGTCCTGATCCTGCGGGAAGAAGCCGTGGCAATAGAGCTTGATGAAATTCCAGAGGGGCTGGCCGCGCACGCCCACGCGTGCCGTGCGCCAGCGAGCAAGCCGCTCAAGATCGAGCTGGTAGTTGTCTGCGAGCACGCCGTCGTCAAGGCGCGGAAGGGGAAGACCGCGCAGGCGTCGTCGCCAGTTGAAAACGAGCGGCCCGGTGAAGATCAATGGAAGCTGCAAGGCATGGTCGCCGACGCGCACGTCCGGGCCGGAGCGATGAGGCCGCGCCTCGCTCAAAGGATGGCCGCACTGGTAGATGGCGTTCAATTTTGGAACCTGCGATTGATCGGGCGCGGAAGGCAGCGTGAAGTCTGCGTAGCAGCCCGTCTCAGCCAGTATCTCCATCTCGGAGTCAACGCCGCAGAACCTTCCGCCAGAAGAATTGCCGAGCGCCAGGTTGCCGTGGACGAAGGCATATCTTGGCGTCCCTTCGCCGTTCACGCGCGAAAGACAACGATGCTCTTCGGCCAGAAGATCACGGAACTCGACGAGCGCGCGGCGCAGGTTCGCCGCCGTGTCAGGACGCTCGACGCCGTGATGCAGGTGAATCTCGACCTCGCCGAAGCCTGCTCGCTGTAGCTCGGCCATTCTTTCCAGCAGCGGCGCTTCGTACTCCTCGCCGGGATAAAAGAGCGTGTGACGAAAGGCCGCGCCGTCCGTGTCCCTGATCGCCGCGCCTGTCTTTTGGGCCAACGCGCACCAGTGCTCAAGCCTGCTCATCTGCGTCCTCAGGTCAACCTTCTCTCCGCTCCTCTTCCAGGCAGGCTCGAAGTGGTTGGCGACGAGCATGATGAGTTGTTCGGGCCCGCTGTTGCGCTCGGTCAAACGGTGGACGAGCTCCTGCGCGCGCCATACGGGATAGCGCGCCAGCCAGGGCAGCGACCACGCAAGCTTTGTTAGATAACCAGTGCCGTTCGCACTCATCATAGCTTCTCGAAACCGAGCGCCGGGGAAGAAATTTAACAGGGAAGGACAGAGAGTGTCAGGATAAAGAAAAGAGTTAACAAATTCATTGCAGCAATGCTTTTATCTTTCTTCCTGCTGTTAGTCTTTATCCTGACAATCTCTGTCCCTCCCTGTTAATTTCCGCTTTGGTTAGTACACTTATTTCGTAGCGATCAGGTTGATGCCGAGTATCAATCTGAGCGGCAAGCCTCTGGCCGCCCTTTTTCTGAGACTTCTGGGCAGCACGCCGAGCGCCGCTTCAACCATCTTCAGCATGGAGGCCGGGACTCCCAGGAAGCGCCCGCGCGCGCCTATGAGGACGCGAACCTTTCTAAAGCCCGTCGCCCTGAAGAGACCGGCCAGCTCCGTCACAGTGTACTCTTTCAAGTGAAAGCCTGTGGCGACTTCGTCGAAATATTCCGAGACATCGTGTGGGCCCGAGAGGCTGTTGGGCGTAATACAGATGTAGCTGCCGCCCTCCCGGAGCGCACAGTAGATATTGCGCAACTGCTCAAGCGCGTCTTCCGGGTGAAGGTGCTCCATCAATTGATCGCTGAAGGCGACCGTGGCCTCGCCCACGGGGACGGGAATGCTGCAACCGTCCGAGATGACGCGGCGGAAATTAGATGGCATCTTGAGCCCGCCCGTAATCTCTTCCGAAACGTCAACGGCGTAGACCTGTTTGACCTGACGCGCGACTTCGAGCGCGAGCGCGCAATCGCCCGGGCCCACTTCCAGGTAAACGGTCTCCTCGTTGAGAAACCGTCGGAGAAGGCTCATGCGCCCGGCGACAGACGAAGCGCGATTCTCAGCATCGGCCTTGCGCGTGAGCTGCGGGTGATCCAGGACGCGCCGAAAAAGCTCGTCGTAGAGGGGAGCGTAGAGGTTTAGACGCTCTTCCCTTCCGGCAGAGCGCAGGCGGTCTGCCAGCTCCCGCTCGATCAGGTAATGCTCCCTGAGCCGTTCGGGTGATCTGGATTCGCTGATCGGTATGCTTGTCGGCATCCTTCGTTCCATCTAGCCTTGTCTATCTTGACGCGCCGCTCGTCCGAGAAGCGCTGCTTTCATCTTCCCTGATGAGCACGGCGACCATGCGCTCGTCGCTATCGCCGTCCTTATAAGTGCTCATCCCGGCGACCCTGAATCCGACCATCTCTTTGAAGATGGCCATATCGTTCTCAAAATCTTCGGGCGTCTCCTGCTCGTGCCCTTCGTAGATCAGAAATGACCAGGGGATGCGTCCGAGCGCATCGAGCCATCCGAGATGGCCGCGCACGGCCAGGTAAGAGATAACGCACCCCCGAAGAGCATCACGAAGAAACTCCGGCACTTCCTCGTCGAGTGGCCTGTCTCTATCAATGTCGCCGCCCGTCGTGGAAAAGCGCGTGCAGCCGAGCGCGCTCAACAGACGCTCCGTGTGCGGCACCAGGTATTCACGATCCCAGCCGTGACACCACTTCGCGCCGAGCTTCAGGTATTGTGCCATCATCATGCCGATGTTGCAGCCGACATCCAGGACCATCCGCCCCTCGACCGAGACGCGCGCTTCTTCCAGCAGGCGACGAATGACGACCATCCTGTCCTCGACGTTGCGGCGGCCCGGAAGCCGCACTCCGGGCACGGACTGGTAAAGATAGCGGCCCCGGCGCAGGATATAGTTCTGGCCGAAGTGTGATTTCTCGGTCGCCTCAAGGGCCGTCTCGCGCAGGTAGGCTTCGTAGCCGACGAGGTTGAAGTTCTGAAAATCTATGTAGTTGAATTTCCCCGTCTCGTCAACGAGCGCATTGCCGTTGCATCTCGGACAGGTGAAGTCTTCGTCATCCCAACCGTCGGGGATGTTATTGCGGAACAGGCCACGGCGCTCAAGCTCTTTAAGCTCTTCGATGCCCGCCTCGCACTGCGCCACGCTGGGCACGCTGCCCCCCACATGCTCTATGACATAGGCCGTCCAGAGGCGTGCGCCCGTCTCGAACTCGATGAGGTCGTAGAGCCTGGGCCCAAGGCCCTTGACGAAGAGAAGATTGGCGACCAGGCTCAGATGCTTGTGATCGTGCGTGAAGGTCTGTTGGAGGCGGCTGTTCCCCCTTCTGTTAACCAGCGCCTCATGAATGTATGAGCTATTGTTGACGCCTCCGCCGCGCTTGATGATCTTGAGCCCGGCGTCTGCGGGGTAGCCGCTCATCAAGGGTCGGAAGCCGCTGCGGCGCGCAGTATCGGGCGGAACATAGATCGTATGGCCGCCTTCCATGTAGGGAGCGCCGAGCGAGTCCAGGTGGCGTTGAATATCTTCTTCGTTTCCGAAGTCAAGCTCCGGCAGGCGATAGCGCTGCGGGCTTTGCACCGGCAGCACTTCCTGCCACGGACGCGTGCCGCCTCCGAGCGCCTTGCCCAGCAATTGTCTTGGGCCAACGCGGCGTATCAGCTTGTAGTCCATAATCAACTGGTCAGCCGTGCGCGTCGCAAAGCGGTAGAGGTTGGGGAATTGCACGGAGACCCACCCTTGCCGCGAGAGCCTGATGGCCTGCGCGATGAACTCCTCAGGGTCTTGAAACTCTGCGTAGGCGCGCTCGCCCGCTTCCGTCACCAGCCAGCGCACGCGGTCGTTGCGCAGCCAGCCGGCCTTGGCGGGCGCAATCGTTGCCAGCCACACGACCTCTTCAAAGCTTCGCAGAGGTCTACTGCCATGCGTGCGCGCTTCGCTCTCGCTCGTCGAGAGCGACTCGGCGATGCGTTCGAGCACGGTCTTGGGCGGCAGGCCGTCACGGTACGGAATCAGTATCTCGAAAGCCTTGCGGATCAACTCGGCTCGACGTTTTCTGTTTATCGCTGGCACTGAGGGTTTGCCTCCTGAGTCGCTGAAAGTATTCCCGAAGATTCATGCCTGATCGGTTTCTAGGCTAAAGGGTCGGCGGCCCTTTTCCAAGAGGTGAAGCGCTGCAAGCGCGCGAGGGTGTGATGAAAGCTGCCGCGCTCCTGCGGCGTCGGGATACGCAGGAGCACGACGGCCAGCAGATAGGCGCAGGCGAAGGCGCAGCCAGTGATGATGAGCACGAAGAGCGGCTTTGCACCGAGCATGAGAGAGCGCACCAGGGCCGCGACCAGTGCCGAAAGCACCGAGGCCAACGCCACCTTGCCCACGTCCTTGAGCAGTCCGATGTCGCGGCGCGTGACGCCCAGTATGCGTTTGATCTTGCGCGCCGTGACCAGACGGTCGATGACGTTGATGCAGACCATGACCGTGACCGCCCCGACGAGATTGAAAGAGCGAATGCCGAACCAGAGCGTGGCGGCAAAGAGCACGAGCAGCAGTAGGCGCAGCTTGAGCAGAAAGTAGCGATGCTCGGCGTAAGCCCTGAGCACAGGGTCGTAGGCGCTCGTGATGATGGCCAGCGGGACGAGCACCAGATTGATGGCGAAGATGGGCCAGCTCGGCAAGTATTGCGCCGTGAAGAGCACGGTGAGAAACTCGCGCCCCGCCACCCACAGGAAAGCGCAGAGCGGCAGCAAGATCGCCGACAGCTTACGCATCATGCGCGCGACCAACTCGGCTATCTCGCGCCTCTGGCCCTGCTTCTGCAAGTGGCTGACGCGAGGAATCGTGACCGAAGCGATGGAATCGCTCAAAAGCGCCAGCACGGGCAGCTCAAAACAACCGACCGCGTAGATGGCATAGAGGGTGGGCCCATAGTTGTAAGCGACGAAGTAGTTATCCAATTCCAACTGCGCGCGAAAGAGGACGGAGGCGAACCCGAAGGGGAGCGCATAGGCCAACTGCATGCTGAACAAAGACCACTCGAAGCCGCGCCAGCCCCAGCCGAAACGCGAGCGCAAGTAAATGAGAAGGATGACGGTTTGCAGCATGCCCTGAACAATCGCCGCGTAGAGCAAGGATTCGACCGTGCCGAAAAAGATGGCGGCCGTCAGGAGGAACGCGGCCTTGGTAAACTGCGCGGCGACGATGAAGAGCGTCGCCAATCGCAGCTCCTGCCGCGCGACCGCGATCACTTCCAGTGATGAGGAGCTGACCCAAGTCAGCAGCACCAGTCCGACAAGCGGAGCGTAGGCCGTCATCGTCGCGCTGTTGAAGAGCGACGAGAGCAGCGCGGGACGCAGGACAAGCGCCATGCAGGCCGCGCCCGAAATGAGAAGGTGAAAGAGAAGGATATTGAAAACGATCTGGTGCTGGCGCTCCGGCTCACGCGGGAGAAAGTAGAAGGCGCTCATGCTGACGCCCAAAGGGAGCAGCGTATAGGCCGTGCTGACGAACAGAAAGACCTGCTTATAGACGCCGAATTCCGTCTGGCTCAAGCGGCGCACAAGCAGGAGCGGCAAGGCGAGCGCGAAGGAGAAGGCCAGCAGCTTGGCGAACAGCAGCCATGCCGCCCGCGCCGTCATAGAGCCCTGCTCATGCGCAGACTCGACGGCCACTTTGCGTGCGTCCTCCACCCGGCCACTCTGTTGCGGTTGCGAATTCATCTGATGACCGAAGACCGGGATGGGCCCATCCGCGCGGACGCGCCCGCCCCCGTACTTAGCAATCCCCCGCGCGCGTCACGACTGCTGCCGCCGCCGCCGTCGTCGCACCAGCGCCGCTCGCGTTATTGGCGGGCGGCTCGCGTATGGGCTCCCAGCGAGCATAGCGCTCGCCGCGTAAGAATTTGTAGAAGGCGACGAGCGAGGCGAAGTTGGCGAGGACGAAATAGTGCGGCAGCGCAAGCAAACGAAAATGTGTTCCGCTCCGCTCAAGCGCCCACCCGCAGAGCGCCGCAAGATAAAAGCAGAGCTGCCCGACAAGCAGCAAGAGATAGAAGAGCGAAACGGGGGCGAGCGCGATTGACGCGAGCAGTATCGCAAGGAGCAAGACCGGCACAAGATAGCGCATGACCTTGTGCGAAAAAAGCTGGACGGCGTAGAAGCCGCTCCTTGCCGGGTTCATCATCGCGCGATGCCGCCACAGGTCTGTGAAGGTCTGCGTGATGACTCTCACTCTCATGCGCAGCTCTTTAGCGGTCTGCCTGTTGGTCTCTTCCGTGCAGACGGCTGCGGGCTCATAGACGGCGCGCAAGCCCTGCTCGACCATCTTGGTGGCGATCAGAAAATCGCTGCACGCTTCCGGGTAGAGCGGCACGTAGGCGGAGCGCCGCACGGCGTAGAGACAGCCCGAAGCGCCGATCAGCGAGCAGGCGCGGCTCTCGTGTCTTTTCAGAAAAGTCTCGTAGCCCCAGTAGGAGCGCGCGCCGTGACCGACCGCAGACTCAGCCGGGTCAACGTAGATCAGGCGACCGGCGACGCAGCCGACGCTCTCATCTTTGAAGCTGGGCATCATCACGCTCAGCACGTCCGCGTTGTAAAGCGTCGTGGCGTCGGAAAAGAGGATGATCTCGCCGCGCGCCCCGGCCACCGCCGCGTTCTGCGCCGCCGTCTTGCCGAGCCGCTCCGGCTGGCGATGAAGCCGCACGCCGCGCGCCGCGTACTCTCTGGCAATCTCGTCCGTCCTATCCGTAGAGCAATCGGAAGCGACGATCACTTCCATCTTCTCTTTCGGGTAATCGAGCGCCAGGGTGTTATCGAGCTTGGCGCGAAGGTCGCGCTCTTCGTTGTAGGCCGTGATAATTACGCTGACGGAGGGCGCATTGGGCCCACGCTTCACGGGTCGCGGGCGCAGGCTGCTGACGAGGGCCAGCAGGAGCGGGTAACCGACATAGGTATAGCCGAGCGCCGCCGCGCTCAGCCAGAAAACCATTTCAACTGCCAGTCTGATGCTCATCACAACGGGTTCCGTACAGCAAGCCCCTCGTTCTCATTCACGGCGTCGGCAGCCATTGACCGCTGCTTCGCGGGCGCTACTACGGGAGGCTTCTGTGTTTCATAGAGCCGCCGCAGGCAGATGGCGTAGCCCACCAGGTAATAGACGTTCCAGCCGAAAGCGACGGAGATGAAGAAGCTGGTGATGATGTAGGCGACCATGCTGGCCTGAAGCCCTATGGCCAGGCCGTAGAACTGAGAGTCGCGCCGCGTCTGGTAAGTCTCACGCTCGATCCGGCCCAGGTGCTTGAGCGACGAGACCATCAGCGTGACGTAGACGACGAGAGCCGGGATGCCCAGCTCAGCGCCAACCTGCGTGTAAGAGTTGTGGCTCAGCTTGCCCTGAAGCGAATAGATCGGGAAATTATTGAAGCCGACGCCGAGCAGCGGATGCCTGAGCATGATATAGGTCGAGCGCAGCAGAAGAGCCTGGCGCGCGCTCGCAGAGCCCACAGGGTCCAGGCTGTGATCGAAGATGGAGAGCAGGCGGGTCGCGTAGTGGCCCGGCGCAAAGATCAAGAAGACCACGAGGAAGAGGAAAAAGAGCGCGAAGAAGACGAGCTTGTTGCGCCGTCCGAATTTCCACCCGAGCACGACGACCGCCCCGAGCAGGCCGAGGAAAGCCCCGCGCGAAAAGGTGAAAATCGTCCCCGCCGTCATCAACAACGTCGCCGCGCCGTAGATCAGCTTTTTCAGCAGGCTGCGCGAGCTGAGCATGAGCGCGATGGTGATGGGAATCATCATCACCAGATGCAGGCCGACATCGTCCGGGTTGGAGAACATGCCGTGATTCAAAGTGCCGACACGATAGCCTTCAAACCCGAAGTTTCCGGTGCGGTAGTCAACTATCGCTATCCAGCTCGTCACGCATCCGGCGACCAGCGCCAGCAGCATGAGCCCCTTCAGACGCCATTCCGTGCGCGCCACGTTCACCATCACGATGAACATGATGACGATCTTGGCGAAGACATCGCTGAAGTAGCTCCAGGCGACGGCGCGATCAATGGGCGGAACCATCGAGACGAGCGCCAGCACGCACAGCAGGAGCACGCAGTTGACCTCGCGCGTCCTGACCGTCAGACGGTTTTCGAGGGCCAACTGCGTCGGCACGAAGACGGCCAGCGTAAAGAGGGCGAACCAGAAGGAGAGATTGATTAAGCCGTAGAGCGACGGATGCCATTCATAGGGGCGAAAGTAGAGGGCTATGGTGTAGAGAAAGAGTCCGGCGTAGCCGAGCGCGTGCCCGCGCTTTTCAATCCACTTTTCAGGCCTCGTTGCGCCGCTCGCCTTCGGCCCTGTGGGGACGCTTTCAACACTCTCGGCTGTTGCTTCAACCCCGTTCGTGCGCTGAGACGCAGCCGAAGCATCAGCCGACGCCCCGCGCGCGGGCCATACTTCTTCGGCGTCCAATGTAGTCACGTCACGCTGCTTCCGCTGCTGCTGCTCCGCCTCATCCCACCAAGCGCTGTGGGCCCGCCGGACACGCCTCACGGGTTCGTAATCGCTCGCATAACTCTTCTGTTTCATCTCGGGCGCTTGGCACTTTTTCGGCGTCGTCTCAGGCGGTTTGAGCCTCCGACGGCTTGCGAAGGAAAATAAAGAGCCTGTTCTCTTGACGGGTCACTCTGGCCGCCGTCCAGGCCAAAGGCAGCGAGAGGCGATAGAGCGACCTGTTATGGACGCTTGAGATGGAGCTTTTGCCCCATATCTCGCCGAAAGGCGAATCAATGTTGCGCTGGTAGACGGGGGTAAACCCGGCGCGGCTGCCAAAGGTTCGCTTGCTGAACTTGTAGATGTGGCCGCCCGGGTCCATCCCGAAGAAGTTGAGCCGCCCTTGCGAGAGCGCGTAGCCGAGCCGCGCCAGGCGGTGAAAGAGGCTCTCCTGAATCGGCGTCTCAAGCACCAGATGCCCGCCCCTCTTCAAAACCCTGTGCGCTTCGTCCAGAAAGCCGCGCGGATGCGAGAGGTGCTCGATCAGGTTGAAGGCGAAGACGGCGTCGAAGGTCTCGTCGGCGTAGTGGCCGTCAAGCGTTCCCAGGCGCACACGCTCCCGGTCGCGGTTGGCGTAACGCACGGCCCGCTCGACAACGTCGCATCCTTCGGCCTCGATCCCCAGCTCGTCGCAGACATCCAGAAAAAAGCCTAGCCCCGAGCCGACCTCAAGGATTTTAAGAGAGCTCGGGTCGGCGACGCGGCTCTGCTTGATGAAGGTGCGCAACTGCTGGCGAAACCTTTTCTTCTGCGCCTCCTGGTTTTCGAGATACACGTCCTCGGCCCAGTAGTCGTCCGGCGGCGTCTCGCTCTCTGAGCCGATCTCAAGCGGGTTAGTCCAGATGAGCCCGCACTGCCCACACGTCAGCAGGTCGAAGCTGCGGCCTTTGCCGTAGAGGCTGCCGGGCTTCTCACACAGGTCGCAATACTCTTGCATCAAGGCTTTGGCCATCTGTAAGCCTCACCGTCCGGGTTAGAAATCAATCTTCGGGTAGTGCTGCCGTAAACGAAGCACCGACCGAGGCGACGCGCAAGCCATTACGCTTGAGACTTCCGGCGCTCGCCCTTACTCCCGATTGCGAGCAGAGCGCGTAGAGGTCTGCAAGCTCCTTGCAGCCTGGCCTGGGCGGCGCACTCGTCTGTGCCGAGTGTAACGCCCGGAGTATCGTGCGGGCAATTGAAGCGTACGGCTAAACCGGAACGCTCTCTTCATCGCCGACGAGCACGAGGGCGCGCACGCGCTCGCGCAAAGCCATCTCGAAGCGTCGCGCTTCCTCTATCTCGTTGAAAGAGAGGGCGCGCAACTCCTGTTCGATGCGGCGGCGATAGTCGGAGACGAGCGAGTCCGAGACGCTAAGGGCGGCAGCCACTTCCAGTTGTGTAGAGTGATCCGGGCTCAGGTAACAATGCCAGAGCACGCCGAGCATACGATTGTATTGTTTGAGCTTGCCGCGCACGCTCCCGTGCAGGTTTCTCAAGAATTGGTCAACAAAGCCTACGGCCTCGCGCTCAGACTCACGGCGCAGGAGACCCTCTTCGGGATTCTCGCATCCGTCCACCGGCTCAAACTGATTTCCGCCATCCTCGGAATCGTCTCCGCCGAGCGGCACCAGATAGATGTCCATCACGGGCAGGCGCGACATCACCAGGCTGCGCAGCGTACGCACATCTATGGGCGCGTCCGCCGCGTCCAGAACCGAGATGATCAAGTCCTCCAGGTCCAGGTTGCTGATGACGACCTGCGAATCGCCCGTGCAGCCGACCATGCGCGTGTCGCGCTGGCGCACAGGAATGAGGTGTATGCGTTGCTCCAAGTCGTGATGCTCGCGGCGAGGCTTGCCGTCGGGCCACTCGCTCAGACCGTAAACGCGGTCGGCGAGTCGGCGATGCGGCTCGTCATCTATGCCGGAGGAGTCGAAGCGGCGAAAGTTGGCGCTCGATTGAATGAGTGTCGAGATGCGGCGCGCGAGGCGATAGGATTCCGGGTGACGCTTGCGCAGCTCAGCCGTTAAGAGGTTCGTCAGCTCAATCTGGCCGATCTCGCATTCGATCTCGGCATCGGTCATCTCCGTATCGAGATAGTGCTGGAAGCGTGCTTTGCTGAGCAGCTGGACGAAGAGCTCCTGCGTCAGGTCGGTGTAGGTGTTCTGTGAGCCTTCTTCGACGAGCAGACCGGCGTTACGCGAGGCGCGCACCAGCGGGTGATGGCAGACGATGCGGTGCAGCTCCGTCCAGAGCCGGTTGACATCGGAGGAGCGCAGGCTCTCAATCCAGTGGCCAGCCCGCGACTGGCGCTCAAACTGTGGGCGCTGCGAGCGCGCTTGTTCCTTGGTCACGCTCATCGAGGAGCCTTTCGGGGGATTTTCACGAGTAGGTTTCACAGCTTTGGTATTTGGATGAGCTGACAGGAGATTGTCAGTTCCGACTCCGGCACGCCGCAGAGCTTCGGTAGCGTTGCGGGCACGTTTACGAGCAATATACCTTTGTCCTAATTATAGAGGATGGGCGGGTCGTGGCGGTCATTCGTAGGAGAGTCTGTCACGATGCTCTGGTAGCAATTCCTTTGATTTACTTCTCAACGGAGAGATCACCTCTGCTACCCGCAGGCCCTCGTGTTGTGCGCACCTTGCTTGGAATCTGCGCGCCAGATGAACGCATAAGGGGCAATGGCGCGATCATCCTTAGAAGGGGTTTGCAAGGGGCGCGTGTGGGCCCCTTGACTGACAGAAAAGATGTTATCAGCAAAAAGAGAAACGAGCAACATCTTTTTACACGAATCGAAAAATTTTCCGAATCCCCATCAAAAGCGGCACTTCGCAGAGGTGAAACTTATGGAAATAAGGGGCGATTAAAGCTTTATCTTGGTTGATCAGGCGAAGCGCCCGTTCAGTTTTAGCTGTTTTGGCTCGCGACATCTCTTTTGCCCCTTAGCCTCGCGGCCCGTTCGTCATGGCGCTTGCGTGAACGTGTGAGCCAATCCTTTAGCGACTGAGCCTAAATGGTCTCGCGGACACCGAGGGGAAAATCATGAGTTCGACATTTGTGAGCTTATTTTCTAAACAAGCAAGCTGCCCTTCATCGGAGATGCTGCTCTCTTACCGGACGAACGACATCTCGACGCAGCAGCGCGCGTGGATAGCCCAGCACCTCGGCGTCTGCGAGTTTTGCGGCGCGGAACTTCAACTATTGACAGACCATCGCCCAGTCGAGGAAGAATGTCCCGTGGCCGATATGCCTTTGAATCTGCGTTACCTGGCCGAAGCGCTGCTCAGCAGAGACCTGAGCCGCGTGGAGATATATACGGAAGCCAGCTACGAGAAAGTACCGCTCACACTGACGGACGCTTGAGCCAGCCATAGCCTCTTGAAACCGAAAACCCCAAGTGTGCCGCAGACCCGCTCAAAACCTCACCAAGCGCAGTCCTTTGTCCGGCAAAAATTCCAATCAGAGAACGAAAGCGAGCGCGGCCTGATGCCCCTTTTCATGGCGCAACAGGCGTTTTGCCTTCCAGCGCAGCGTTGATCGTCGCACGAATTCCCTCCGCCGACATAAACTCGTCTGTTATCTCTCGCCCGTTCACGAAAATCGTCGGCGTGCCCGTGATATGCACGGATTCGCCGCGCCGCCGGTCTAAGAGAACGCGCGAGGCCGCCTCCGGCCCGTCCATGTCACGAGTAAACCGCTCGACATCGAGGCCGAGCGAGCCGGCGTAGCCTTTAAAGAGGTTTCGCGCCTCCTCCGTCTTACTCCACTCGCGCTGCCGCTCAAACAGCAGGTCGTGCATCTCCCAGAAACGGTTTTGCGCGGCGGCGGCTTCCGAAGCATGCGCCGCTTCCTGCGCGTGCTCGTGAATGGCGAGCGGGTAATGGCGAAAGACTACGCGCAGTCGCGCTCCGTATTCGGCCTCGATTTTCTTGAGCTCCTGATGCAGAGCGCCACATGGAGGGCACTGGAAATCGGCGAACTCCTCAAGCGTAACCGGCGCTGCGTCAACGCCCCTGGCATGCGGGGGCTGAGCGCCGGGCCCTGCTTTGGATAACTCCCTGACGGGCGGGACGGGCGGCGACGGGCGAAACAGGTCAGGACGAAACAGCAACAGGGCCGTCACAGTGCCGACCAGAGCGCCGGCCAAGATCATAATCAGGTTCAAATGACGTTTCATCTCTTCATCTTCGGGGCGAGCGGTCGTCCTCTGACGGCTCCCAAGGTTCGGAATCTTAAATGCATCTCTGCTACGGCGCTCTGGATTCCTGCCGGGCGAAGCGCTTTCGCCTACTCCGTAACGCCGTAGAGCTCGTCTATGAGCTTGCCGAACTTCTCATCTATGACGCGGCGCTTGACTTTCAAGGTCGGGGTCATTTCCCCGCCGTCTATGGAAAACTCTTCGGGCAGGAGCGCGATGCGGCGCACGCGCTCGTAGTCTGCGAGCTCAGCCGTCAGGGCGGCCACATCCTTCTGCACGATCTTGACGGCAGCCGGGTCGCGGCTGAGTTCGGCGCGGCGCGCGGCATTGGGCGCGTCCTTTGTCTCAAGGGCGCTCATGAGCGACTCCCAATCGGGCACGATCAGCGCGACGGGCTGCTTACGGCCCGCACCGACGACGACCACCTGATTGACATACTCGCTCTGCTTAATCAAGCTCTCAAGCAACTGCGGCGCGACATACTTGCCGTTAGAGAGCTTGAAGAGGTCTTTCTTACGGTCTGTAATATAGAGGTGGCCGCGCTCGTCCATGTGGCCCACATCCCCTGTCGCAAACCACCCGCCCTGGATTACGGCTTCGGTCGCCTCCGGATGATTATAGTAGCCGCGCATGACGTTGGGCCCACGCACCTGAATCTCGCTGTCGGCGGCGAGGCGCACGTCAACGCCGGGGAAGGGCAGGCCCACCGAGCCGACACGGTTATCGTCGGGGCGATTGGCCGAGACGATACAGGTTTCGGTCAGCCCGAAGCCTTGCAGGATGGGAATACCGGCGGCGAGAAAAGCGTAGGAGAGCGCGGGCGAAAGCGGCGCTCCGCCGGAAACAAAATAGCGAAGACGCCCGCCGACGCCCGCGCGCCATTTCGAGAAGACGAGCCAGCTCGCAATCTCCTGCTCGATCTCAAGCAGCGGCGGTACGCGTTCGCCCTTATCCCTCAGCTCGGCGTAGCGCACCCCGACCTTCAGGGCGCGCCTAAACATTCTGCTTTTCCAGCCGCCAGCCGCCATGCCCTTCTTCACGATGCGGTGATAGACCTTCTCGAAGAGGCGCGGCACAGCCGTCATGATCGTGGGTCGCACTTCTCTCAGGTGCTCGCCGACCTGATCGAAGGAGGCCGTGTAGTAAACGGAGACGCCGTTCCAGCAGAAGACGTAGAAGACCGTGCGCTCGAAGATATGCGAGAGAGGCAGGACGGAGAGCGAGATGTCCGCCGACGAGATCGGCAGCGCGCTCGTGATCGAAAGGACGTTGGAGACGAAATTATCGTGCGTCAGCATGACGCCTTTGGGCGTGCCCGTCGTGC
This sequence comes from Pyrinomonadaceae bacterium, assembly GCA_036389095.1. Lineage (GTDB taxonomy): Bacteria > Acidobacteriota > Blastocatellia > Pyrinomonadales > Pyrinomonadaceae > DASQYE01. The sequence continues at coordinate 89,178 of DASVQM010000073.1, read as the reverse complement.
CGGAGGTATAGATGATGGTCGCCAGGTCTTCGGGGCGCACGGCCTCGACCGCAGCCTCATAGATTTCCGGCTCGCGGCGGTCGCGCTCCGCGCCGCTCGTTTCCAGCGTGGCGAGCGTCATGGCGCGCTCGACTCCTTCGGCCGCCTCGGCTTCAAAGAAGACGATGCGTTCCAGGCGCTCGACGCTCTCAATGCCCGCGCGCGCGTGCTTAAAGACCTTGCGCCCGGAGATGAAGAGCAGGCGCGCGCCGGAGTCTTCAAGGATGAAGCGTACCTGCTCGACGGCCTGCGTGGTGTAGATGGGGACGTTGACCGCGCCGAGGCTCAGGATGGCGAGGTCTGCGATAGACCACTCGGGGCGATTCTCTGAGAGGAGGGCCACGCGGTCGCCAGCCTTGACGCCTAATCCCGCGAGCCCAATTGCGAGAGAGCGCACGCGCTCGATAAAAGTCTCAGCCGAGATGTTTACCCACTCGCCCGCGCGCTTATGATTGAGCGCGTCCGGTTTTCCGTACCGGCGGATGGCGGCGAGGCAGAGCTCCGGCAGCGTCGTCGGCGCGCTCGATGTTCCGTTATGTGAAATAGTCATCCTCAGCTATGTCGCTACCGCAAACAAGCGTAGGCTCTCTCCTTGTTCAGTTACTCTCTGGCGCTTCACCGTATTGATCGAGCGGCGCGGGAGGACGCCCGCCCTGCGGCGTTATCCAAAGCTCGATAGACATCCTCTCATGCTCCCCGCCGTCAATCGTCACCAATCGTTCGGCGGCGATGCCGCCTTTCGTCACCAGGTAATCCTTGGCGCGAGCCCCGCGCTCCTGCGCTTCAACGGCTGGCGCGCCTCGTTTGCCGTAGACCATGATATGCCCCTGCGACTCCGGCTCCTTCTTCAACTGCTCGGCAAAGTGATCGAGCCGTTTTTTCTCATCCGCGAAGGCCAGGTCGCCATACTTGTCGAACTGGCGACTCGGTGTCACCCAACAGCAATCCGTAGTCGTCGAGCATGACGCGGTATTTTGGCAGCTTGAATCCAACCCCTTGACCTCGACCGTGGCAGTCATGGTCTGACAGTCAGAGGGTTGAGTGATGGTGATTGACGGCGTCCCCTGTCCAGTGTTGATCGTACCGCTTGAAACCGACCAGTGATAGCTCAAGCTCTTGTTCGCGTCAGCGCCGGTCACGTTCGCCGTCACCGTGAACGGCTGGCCGGGTTTATAACAACTGGTCGGGCAGTCAACCGTAATAGTGGGACATTCTGTTGCAGGCGACTGTGATGGCGCACTGATGCTGAGCGTCAGCAGAGAGAAACAGATCAACGCCAGACAATTGAACGCACGCCGCATCATTCGGCCTCCTGATTGACCAAAGCAATTTACAATAGACGGGGAAAACGCGATCTTCCTATCAAGATACAACAAACCCGGCTGATCTTCACTGTGCGGCGGGGGCAAGCAGGGCGCTGCCGGGCTTGAGCGCGAGCGTGCAGCGCGAGACGCAGACCAGGCGCGAGCGCTCGTCGCGTATCTCTATGGCCCAGACGGTCATCTGCCTGCCCTTGTAGACGGGCACGGCCTCGGCTGTGACGCGCCCGCTCGTGACAGAGCGCAGGTGATTGGCATTGATCTCGACGCCGACCGGAGTATAGCGGCTGAGGTCCGTGTTGAGCGCAGCCCCGATGGAGGCGGCTGTCTCTGCGAGCACGACGGAAACGCCGCCGTGCAGCAGGCCCGTGTACTGGTGATGCCGTTCGTCAACCTGCATGGAGAGCAGAACGCGCTCAGGCTCGCAAGCGTCAATCTCAATACCGAGCGTCTTGAGCACGGTTCGCTCACGGCTGTTACGCATCATGTCGAGCAAGTTTTTCGTCATTCGGTTTGCGCCGCCAGTGACGCGGCTTCCCTCTCCTTCCCCTCGGTCTGCTTCGCACCTGCGGGGCGGCGGCGGCCCGATGCGCGCCACCCAGCGCCGCCCAGGATAACGACATCTTCCAAGCCCGCGCGCTCGAACCAGGCGGCGACCTCTGCGCGGCTGTAGCGATTCTCAATCGGCGCGGAGAAGCGGTCAAACTGGTCCGTGTAGAGCACGCGGAAAGAGTATTTACGATAATGGCCGAGCGGCACGCGGTCGGCCAGGCGACGCGTCAGCGAAAAGCGGTCGAGCGTGCGCGCGGGCGTGACCAGTCCGAGCTCGAAACCGGCGGCGATGAGCCAGGACAATTTTTTGAGCAGCCCGTGCGGCAGCCTGGTCGTCAGGCGGCGCACCTGCGTGACGCCGGAGAGGGCCGCGCGCCGCCAACGCGGCTCGCCTTCGAGATTCCAGTAGAGATAGATGTTGAGAAAGCCGTCTTCACGCAGCAGCGGTAGAAGCTGGCGAAAACCTCGCTCGGGGTCCGGCAGGTGATGGAGCACGCCCAGGCTATAGAGAAAATCGAAGGTGCGCGGCGGGAAAGGCGGGTGATAAATATCGGCCTGGACGAAATGCGTATTCGGGTTCGCGCGATTATTGTAGGCGGCGACCTCTATCGCCTGGCTGAAATCCATCGCGACGACTTCGCGCGCTCCGCTTCGCGCCATGTAGAAAGTATGGCGTCCGGTTCCGCACCCGGCATCGAGCACGAGCGCGCCCTCGAAGGCTTTCGCCTCGAAGCGCTCGAAGTACCAGCGAAAGTTTGATTCGTAGTCGGGCAGCATCTCGGAAAACGCCTGCCACTCGTAGCCGAAGCTGCGAGCGGTCTCGCGCTGCGCGCGCGTCTCCCGGTCTTCACCCGCGCTCTTTTTCTCGCCCTCTTTCGGCAACAACTGAGCGGGCAGGCGCGGGCCGTGCAGCTCGAAAAATTCAGGGTGCATCTCCCAGAGCATCGCCTGAAGCGCCGGAGGCAGCAGGCGCGGGATGCCGCCGATCACAGGGTAGACAGAGCCGCACGCGCAGGAGAGCAGGGCGGTGGCGATCTCATTGTTGGTCGTCCTCTCGAAGATGTCGCAAGAGAGCGCGCCCCCGCACAGCGGGCAGACGATTAGTTGAAGCAGTCTCTGTTTCATTGCTTGTTCTGCGCGAGCGACGCCGCACTGTTTGACTCCTGGACGGGCAGGATCTTCGGTTGTTTCATTGTGCGGCGGCGGCGACGACGACGGCGACGGCCACCCTCGGGTGCGCGCTCGACGCGGCCATTCAAGGTCGCCAGCGCCGCGACCACCAGAAACAGCAGCGCGTTTGAAGTGGTGTGCAGTGTGAAATCGAAAAAGCTATGGACGAGCACGGCGAAGCACCCGGCAAGTGCGCCGACGGCGACGCCGCGCCGGAACTTATCTTCGCTGGCCGAGCGCTGAAGCCCCAGGCGAAAGAGCGTGACGATGAAGAAGAGCCCGAGCAGAGCGCCAAGGACTCCGGCGTCCGAGAGCGTCTGTAAATAGTCGTTGTGGGCCTGCTCGACTCTCAGAAAACCGTTGCGCGTATCGTAGCGCGTGAAGGCCAGGCCGAAGGAGCCGAGGCCCGTACCCGTGAGCGGATAGTCGCGTATAATGTCGAGCGTGACTCGCCAGAAGTGTGCGCGTCCCGTCGTCGGGTCGGCCGAGCTGACGGTTCCCATCAAACGATTGACGACGGGTTCTCCGCCGAGCATCACGACCCCGGCAAAGATCGAGAGTATGAGCGCCAGTCCGAGCCCGGCCCGCACAGCCGCGCCGCGAATGCCGGAGCCGCCCTCAGCAGCAGCATCCCTCCCGGCGCGGGCCCTTCTAAATCCGGTCATCCCGACCAGGAAGATGATCTCGGCGACGAGGCTGATGATGCCGCCGCGCGAATTGGTCATCACCAGCGCCACGCCCATCAGGGCGGCGGCGAAGATGTAGATGAAGCGCTTGTCGCGCTCGACGCCTCCCGAAAAGAGCATCCCCAGCGGCAGCGCAAGCGTGAGTTCCATGTATCCGGCGAAGTGGTGGCGATTGACGAACGGGCCGAAGGGGATGGCGTCTTTCATGTCGCGCATCCAGAGCAGCTTCGTCGGGCTGGTGAAGGATTGAATGAGACCGAGGATGGCGAGCAGGAAGCCGAAGATAATGATCGTCCGCACGAGCAGTCGCAGCCGTATGGGCCCATCGGTGAAGGCGAGCACGGCGGCGAAATAGATGAGCAGCGCCGTAATCTGCACGATGGCGAGGCGTGTCGAGTATGGATCGAGCGAGAGGCTGCGCACGGTCTGGAAAGAGATGAGCCCGCCGCCCGTCTCTTTGCCGAGCGGGAGCAGTTGCAGCAGACCCGTGAGGATGAGGCCGACGAGCGGCCATTGCAGAGCGTTGCGACTAAAGCGCAGCTTTCGTCCAGACCAGGCGTCCACGGCCCAGAGCGTGATAATGAGCGCCGCCCCGGCCTGAAAGACGGCGAGCGACCAGTAGTGGACCGTCCCGTAAGCCAGAGTCGAAAGGACTATGCTGACGCAGATGATGAGGAAGATAAAGCGGCTGGCCAGCGTCGGCCCGGCGTCAGCGAGCGCGCTGGCCTGAAGCGCCTTCAGCGTCCGCTCTTCGTCCCTCCGTGGCTCTAGCGCCTGTTCCGCCGCGTTGGAGATTGAAGTCGTCATACCAGACTATACCAAAAATAGGACATGGCGTTTCCGAATCGCATGCGCTCCTGTTGGTGACGATAACTATAGCTTCGGTCTTCGGCCCCGTTTTAAAGTCGAGCGTGACGAGCTGCCAGTCGGTCGTGCCCACCGGCAGCGGCGCAGATGAGGCGAGCACGCTCCTGTCCGCGCCCTCCTGAACCTCTATCAGAGGCGTGCTCGCGCTCTTGAGATCGGCGGCGCGCACGTAGAATTCCAGGCGGTAAGCGGTCGAGGGCTGGGCGATGACGAGTTGGCCCATGGTCTTGAAGTCGAGCTGGCCCGGGGCCTGGAAGCGCACGCGCAGGCTGCGATTGCCGCTGCGCCTGTATCTCTCGTCAAGGCCGATCTGGGCCTGCGGGACTGATCGCGCGTGCCAGTCAAAAGGGCTCTCGTCGGTCAAGGCGACATCCCCCTCGAAGCCGCCGTTAAAAACCTGCTCGGGCTGCGCGCCGCTTGTTTCAATATCCCTGTAGAGGCGGTAGGCGGCGTGAAAGCGTTTCGCCTCAAGGAGCGCTTTCATCAGGGTGAGCCCGACTGTGCGTTGCGCGATCTTGTCCGCAGCGCCGAGGCCGTTCCATTGCCCGAGCGCATCGTCGAGGCGCTGTAGGCCCATCAGGTAAGAGACCAGATCGGCGCGCGCCGCCGGAGAGTTGCCCGCCGCGCGGCTCACGCTCTCGACATTCTGGCCGTAGACGTACCAGGCCATATTGAAGATTTGCGGTCGCAGGCGCGGGTCTTGTTCCGCCGCGCGATGCAGCTCGACGAAAGCTTCATCGGTGCGCCCGGCCCTGAGCAGCAGGTTGCCGAGCAGCCAGCGCGGCTCTGAATAGAAGGGCGCAAGCTCGACGGCTCGCCTTAAAGCCTTCTCGCTGCCGGGGCGGTCGCCCGCCTGCTCGCGCGCCCGTCCCAGGTCCACCCAGAGACGATAATCGTTGGGCGAAAGGCTGGCGGCCACTTCATACTGGCGCAGCGCCTGGGCCAACTGCTCGGGCGGGAGGGTCTGCTTTCCGAGCGCGGCGACAGTCCAGTGCGTCAGCGGGTCGTCGGGCGCGAGCTGAGTCGTCCACTCGGCCATCTCTATCGCGCCCGTCTCCATGCCCGGCGCATTGTCGGCCAGGACGTTGGCGATGTACCAGCGCCCGGCGTACCAGGAGCCCAGGAGCGCGAGCGCGACGGGCACAATCAGGAGCAGGCGCAGCGCCGTTGCGCTCACCTCCACCAGTTTCAGTTGATCCGCTTCGATCTGGCTCACAAGCTTTGATTCGGATGGCCTTGACGTGTTGAGAAGCGCACGCGCTCGGCCCCTCTGGAGCGCTGCGGCGCAAGAGAGCCGCTCTCTCTTACTCGCTCAACCGCTCTATCTTGATGCGCATGCGTTTGAGCACGATCTGTTCTTCTTCGCAGTCGCGCAGAATCTCTTTGACGCGCTCCTCGGAGAACTGCGAGCTTGAGATGAGCACTTCGTCCACCTTCTGCTCGCGGCACAGGCTGCGAAGCTGGCCGTTGCCGCCGTAGACTCTCAGGCCGTGAATGACCTTGCCCTTCTTGCGCGGGTCATCGTCTACGAAACCGATGGGCGCATATTGCAGCTCGCGGTTATTCAACAACTCGCGCAGCAGCAGTTCGCCCGCATCGCCCGCCCCGTAGATCAGGACGCGGCAGCCGTCGCGCGCGCGCGCCGTCGGCAGAATCTGCCGAAAGAGCCTGAAGGCCATGCGGCTGCCCGCCAGCATCATCAAGAGGAACATGCCGTCTAAGACAAAGACGGCGCGCGAAAACTCTCTGAAGCGAAAGGCGAAGAGAATCGCCAGCATGCTCGCAATCGAGCCGAGGACGACCCCCTTGCCGAAGACGACCAGATCGTCCACGCTCGTGTAGCGCCAGATGCCGCGATAGAGGCCGACGAGCAGGAAGGTCGCCATCTTGAGGAAGACCAGCAGCGGCACGGTTCGCAGGAAGAGCTGCCAGTCACGGCTCTCCATCGAGAACGGCCCGAAGACCAATGCATACGCGCTGTAATAGGCCAGGATAATCAGGACGACATCGAGCAGCACCTCGAAGACGCGCCGCTTGTACGAGAGATCGATGAGGAAGGCGAAGATCGGCGTCTCGCGCGCATCCCGCACTTCCTCTTCGTCGTAAACTTTCACGCCCGCCAGGTAAACTCCGAGCAGCGTCAGGAGCACCGTAAAGCCCAGGATGGCGGCAAGGCTCACGTCCAGCTTGAGCTCGCGCACGAGTATGGCCAGCAGCCCCGAAAGCGTCGCAAACCCGTAGAGCATCAGGACAGCGCGGCGCTCGCTCATCCCCAGGGCCACCAGGCGGTGCGACGTGTGATCGCGCCCCCCTTGGGCGACGGCGCGGCCCGAAAGCTTTCTGAGAACCGTGACGAACGTCGTATCGAAGATGGGGATAAAGAGAATCAGTATCGGGACGGTCAGCACCGGCAGGAGGCTACGCGAGCGCCCGGCAGTCCCGGCGATACTGAGCAGCGCCGTGCTCGCCAGAAAGAAGCCTATGAACATCGAGCCGCAATCGCCCATGAAGATCGAGGCCGGGTTGAAGTTGTAGACGAGAAATCCGATCAGCGCGGCGGCGAACACCGCCAGCATCAGCGCCTCCGTCATCTGCCCGTTGGCCACGAAGCTCAGAGCCAGAAAGATGGAAGCGATGGCCGCAATGCCTCCGGCCAGCCCGTCCATGTTGTCGAGCAGGTTGATGGCGTTCGTAATGCCGATGAGCCAGAAGATGGTGATCACCATGTTGACCAGAGCCGAGCCCGTCCAGGTCGTGCTCAGGCCGTAATAGATGACGAAGGCAGCGCCCATCACCTGCCCGATCAATTTCTGGTAAGGCTTGGTGTGGACGAGGTCGTCCACCAGCCCGACGAGGAAGAGAAAGGAGCTGGCGCCGATCACGACCCAGCCCTGGCGCGTGTGCGGCATGAGGAAAAGATACGTGATGACGACGGTGAGGAAGACCCCTATGCCGCCGAGCATCGCCGTCGGTTTCTTGTGCCAGCGATCTATCTTCGGTCGCGCGACGATCTTCCAGCGCCGCGCCAGCGCACGCACCGTGGGCGTCAGCACCAGCGACAGGACGAGCGAAACGGCAACCGCAAAGAGATGCTTCGGTTCAAATGACATATAAGCTGGGGCGTAAAGGAAAACCGCTCGGTTCCGAGAACCCAAAACCCTATTCGATCAGGCGCAACAAATCAAGTGCCCGCGAGCGCTCCGCAGGCAAAGAATTAACGGGATGGACAGGATGGACAGGACATAAAAGCTAAAACTCAGGATGAAAGATAAAAGCATTGCTTCATGAATTTGTCTTTGTTTCTTATATCCTGTCCATCCTGTTGATTTCCGCTTTACCCGCCGAGCCTACCGGATTGATAATCAATCACGCTCTTGAGTATTCCGTCGAGCTTCATCTCGGGCTTGAAGCCGACGAGCGCGCCGACCTTGTCTATATTGGGCACGCGGCGCGGCATGTCCTCGAACCCTTCCTCATACGCTTCCGCATAAGGGACGAGCACGATCTCGGATTCCGAGCCGGTCAGCTCCTTAATTCTCTGGGCCAGCTCGATGATCGAGACCTCTTCGTTGCTGCCGATGTTGAAGACCTCGCCGACGGCCCCCTCATGATCCATCAGCTTGACGAGCGCGCCCACTATGTCGCCCACGTAGCCGAAACAGCGCGTCTGCGTCCCGTCGCCGTAGACGGTGATGGGACGGCCCGCGAGCGCCTGCCGGACGAAGGTCGGAATGACCATTCCGTACTGGCCTGTCTGGCGTGGGCCCACAGTGTTGAAGAGCCGGACGACGCGTGTCGGCAGCTTCTTCTCGCGCCAGTAGGCGAGCGCGAGGAATTCGTCAATGGCCTTCGAGCAGGCGTAGCTCCAACGTCCCTTCGTGGTCGCGCCCATCACGAGATTGCCGTCCTCGCGAAAGGGCACGTCCATCGAAAGCCCGTAGACTTCGGAGGTGGAGGCCACGAGCACGGGCTTCTTCTTCTTGTTGGCCAGCGCCAGTATGACCTCCGTGCCGCGCACGTTGGTCTCGATGGTTCTGACCGGGCTCTCGACGATGAGCTTGACGCCGACGGCTGCGGCGAGGTGAAAGATCACATCGCACTGGTCAACAAGCTCGGCTGTGACGGGCTGGTTATGAACAGTATCAATCGTGTAATGAAAGCGCGGGTTGGCCTTGAGATGAGCGATGTTCTGGATCGAGCCGGTCGAGAGATCATCGATGATAAAGACATCATCACCCCGCTCCAGGTAGGCGTCCGACAGATGAGAGCCGATAAAGCCAGCGCCTCCCGTAATCAATATTCGCAAAATTATCAATCCTCCTTCAAACTCGTCGTTTCAATCGCACGCAGGCCAACCGGCTGCGCCAGATCACGCGCGCCCTGTGCCTTGTTGTGCAGCAACTCCTGATAAAGTTTCGTCACATCATTGACGAGCCGCTCTTTGGCAAAATTGCGTTCGACAAAGCGCCGCCCGCATCTTCCCACCTCGCGCCGCAGCTCACCGTCTTCGACGAGCGCGGCGAGCGCCGCGGCAAAAGCCCCGGCGTCGTGTGTGCGAACCATCACGCCCCGCTCGCAAAGCGTGTATTGCTCGCTCGTCCCGCTACGCTCGTCGCGCGCGTCACCGAGCAGGTCCGGGACGCCGCCGACAGAGACCGAGACGACCGCTCGCTCGTTGGCCATCGCCTCGATCACAGTCAGCGGCGTGCCTTCGTTCAGAGAAGTGAGCGCCAGGATGTCCAGTCCCGGATAAAAGTTTTCGGCGTCATCGCGTTGGCCCATAAACAGCACGTCGCTCCCGAGCCCCAGGCTCTTCGCCTCCTCTTCGAGAGCGCCGAGCAGATGCCCGTCCCCGATAACCAGGAAGCGCACTCTGCGCGCAGTGGGCCCAACTGCGCCCGCCTCCCGGGCCCGTCCCTTTTTGTAGCTCGCGGCGGCCCGCAAAAAGAGGCTGTGATGCTTGATCTCCGTCAGGCGTCCGACGATGCCGACGAGTATCTCATCTTCGCCTGCGCCCAACTCTTCGCGCAGCACGCTGCGTCTTTCGGGCCAACCGCTGAAGGCTTCGAGGTCCAGGCCGAGCGGGATGACACTGAACTGGCGGGCGCGGCCCACACCGAACTCTTCGTGTATCTCCCTGTACTGCTGCGGGCTGATGACGACTATCCGGTCGGTGGCGATGCGCGCCAGCACTTTTTCGATGAGCAGGAAGAGGCGCGTCTTGAGAGCGCCGTAATAACTATGAAAGATGTGCCCATGATAGGTGTGCACGAAGCGAACGGGGCGCGGGCGAAGCCAGAGCGCAGAGGGCACGAGCCACCTGTAGAGAAGTCCGGCGACGCGCCCGGCAGTCCCAGCCTTGGCCGTGTGCGTATGCACGATGTCCGGGCGCAGGCGCACGAGCTGCCGGTAGAGCTTCCAGATCGTGACGGCATCCTTGGGAGAGATTTCGCGGCTCATCTCCGGGATAATGAGCGGCTCGACGCCGTGCGCGCGCGCGAAGTAGGTCATATCGCCTTCGCCCGGCGGCACTCTTCCGCAGATGAGCACGGACTCTATCCCACGGAGGCGCAGAGCCGCCGTCAGCCACGTCACATGCCGCGCCGGGCCGCCCACATTGAGCCGCGCAATGATGCGCACAACTTTCATTTCAAAGCAGGAATTAACAGGGGTGGACAGAGATTGTCAGGATAAAAACAGAAGGCCGGATGAAAGATGAAAGCATTGCTCGATGAATGCTTCATCTCTTTATTCTTATCCTGACACTCTCTGTCCATCCCTGTTTGATTCCTCTCCACTCGCTCAGGGCCTCTCGGGGAGTTTGCTTAACTTGTGAGCGCTCATCAGTCATCCATTCTAAAGATGGTGTCATGGTCATCTTCATGCCTGATCTCGTCAACGGCTTCGCGCTTGCCTTCTCCCATGTAGAGGCGATTCGGGCAGTTGATGACAATGCCCGGCACATCTCCGATGTTGCGATAGGCATGGACGACGCCCTTCGGCACGAGCACCATTTGCGGATTATCCTCTCCGGCGACGAGCGTCATCACGCGATTGTAGGTCTCCGATTCGCTTCGGTTATCCCACATGCGTACGCGGAAGCTGGACGGCCCGATGAAGCAGAAGAGGTCTGCCTGGTCAAGATGCTCGTGGGGCCCGCGCGTCACGGCGGGCAGCGTCGCAGAGATATAAGCCATCGCCGGATAGAACTCCTCCGCCAGCTCGTCGTGACGAAAAAGCTCGGCCAGCCACCCACGCTCGTCATAGAACTTGCGCAGGGGGCGCACCAACACGTCGCTGATCGTGCCCTGCGTGAACAGTTCTCTAGCCTGCTGTCCCGACCTGTGCGGCATCCCTCTCCTCCACCTTGTTGGCTCCCGTTTGCGCCACCAGATTCGAGGCGTTCAAGAGACTCTCGAACGTCCCCGCATCGCTCCACCACCCTTCCAGCTCATTCCACGTCATCTCGCCACGCTCGATGTAGGCGTTGTTGACATCCGTAATCTCCAGCTCGCCGCGCCGCGAGGGCTTGAGCGTGCGGATGATATTGAAGACCTCAGCGTCATACATGTAGACGCCGATGACTGCGTACTCCGACTTCGGCACTTGCGGTTTCTCTTCGATGCGCAGGACGCGACGGCCCGCAAGCTCCGGAACGCCGAAGCGCTGCGGGTCTGTGACCTTCTTCAAGAGAATCTTCGCGCCCATGCCCTGCTCACGATAAGCGCGCACGGCCCCACGTATGTTGCCCTCGATGATATTGTCGCCGAGGACTATGCAGAGAGACTCGCCCGCGCTGAAATGCTCGGCCAGCGAGAGCGCCTGCGCGATGCCGCCTTCGCCTTCCTGATAGGTGTAGTTGAGATGCTTGAGGCCGAAGGCCCGCCCGTTGCCGAGCAGCTTGAGAAAGTCACCGGCAGAATTTCCGCCCGTCACGATCATGATATCTGTGACCCCGGCGTTGACCAGGGTTTGAATCGGGTAATAGATCATCGGCTGGTCGTAGACCGGCAGCAGATGCTTGTTTGTCACGGCGGTCAACGGGCGCAAACGCGAGCCGAGTCCGCCAGCCAGGACGACACCTTTCACTCCTCATTCCTCCACTCTCTTAACTTCTCAGCCTGACTCGCCTGATCGTTTGATAAACCGGGCAGCCTTTGCCACGCGCCGACCTGATATGCTTTGATAACACGGGCCAAGGATTCTGGTGTGATCTTCTGAGCGCGCGCCGACCTGTCATGCATTGTTTCCCTATTATATTGATGAATCGGATGCAGCAGGTCAAGTCGGCCTTTATACATCATCTATTTCGGTTTAGCCACTCGCCCGTACTAAAGTGGCACTCAAGACCCGGCGCTGCCGAAGGCTTCATCAGACAACCCTTGGATCGCCCGGGCCCTAGACCTTAACTGTTAATGAAACAAAGTCTCATTCTCGCCTGGCTCTCGGCAAGCAACATTTTGCTGGGCCTCTTTATTCAGTGGTACGTCATCACCAGACTTGGCATCGGAATCGAGACCGACGCGCTCTTTGCCGGGATGGTACTGCCGCAACTGATTCTCGCCGTCTTCGCCACGTCGCTCACCTACGTTCTAGTGCCCATCCTGGCGACCGAGGATGAAAAGAGCTTTCGGCGGGATGCGTGGGGGTTTTTCCTGATCGTCGCGGGGCTTTCCACCATCTTCGCGCTCCTCTTTTATGTGACGGCCCGGTTGTGGGTTCCCTTGCTCGTCCCCGGCTTTCCGGCGGAAGGGCAGGCGCTGACCATAGAGCTGACGAGGATACAGATGGCCAGCCTGGTCTTCACCGCCGCCGCTTCCGTGCTCTGGTCTGTCTACGGCGCGCGACAGAAGTTTGTCTGGACTGAAGCCTCCGCGCTGCTCGCCAACCTGTCAGGGCTGCTCTGGCTGATCTGGATGCTGCCGCGCCACGGCATACGGGCCGGAGCGTGGGCCATGGTGCTGCGCACGGGCTTGCAGATGGTTTGCCTGATGCCCGGCCTGGGCCGCTGGCAGGGTTTGCCCTGGAAGTCTTTCGCGCAGGCCGAGGCATGGCATCGCATTAAGCCCATCCTGCTCGGCACAATCTACTATAAGACAGACCCGCTGGTTGATAGGTTTCTGGCCTCCATGGCCCAGACCGGAGGGCTCTCCCTGCTCTACATCGCGCAGCAGATCTACGGCGCAGCCACTCAGATCATCAATAAGGCGGTCGCAGCGCCGATGGTTCCGCTGCTTGCGATACAGGCGAAGGACGGCGACTGGCGTATCTTCAGGCGAACCTATCGCAAGCGGCTGCTCGCCATCAGCGGCCTGACTCTTGCGGCCTACTTCGCGCTCCTGCTCCTGGGCCAACCCTCGCTCCGTCTGCTGATCGGTCACGGCGGCGTGACTGAAGGCAACGTCCGGCTGCTATGGTGGATTATGGTGGCGCTGTGCGGGCTACTGATCGGGGGCGCTCTGGGCCAGGTCACCTCCCTGGCCTTTTACGCGCTCGGCGACACGCGCACTCCGACGCGCTTAGGCATCTGGACTTACAGCATCTACGTCCCGGCCAAAATACTGGTCTTCATTTATTATGGTCTGACGGGCCTGGCCGTCTCCATCAGCATCTATGTCGCGCTCAACTTCGTTCTCCAATTCGTGCTGCTTGAGAACGCGCTGCCGCTCAATAAAAACAGTCGCCATGAATGTGCATGAGGATTTCACCAGGCGGTCGAAGCTTGAGGACGTTGGCCGTTGGTTCGTCACGGATTTCATCAAGCGCGTCGCGCGTGAGCTGCCGCCCGGTAGCCGCTTGCTCGATGCCGGGGCGGGCGAGTGTGTCTATCAGCCTTTCTTCGCGCATTGCCGTTACGAGTCGGTTGACCTCGGAGTGGGAGAAGCGGCGTGGAATTATGAGAACCTGGATCACGTCGCGCCGCTCGATGAGCTGCCGATGGAGGATGAGACCTACGATGCAGTGCTTTGCACGCAGGTGCTCGAACACCTTGAGCGCCCGCGCGAGAGCGTGACGGAGTTTCACCGCGTTCTCAAGAAGGGCGGGCGACTCTACCTGACAGCCCCCATGGCCCACGTCGAGCACCAGACGCCTTACGACTTTTTTCGTTACACCTCTTTTGGGCTAAGATCATTGCTCTCGGGTGCGGGCTTTCAAGAGATTGCGGTCGAGCCCTTCGGGGGAATGTTCACGCGCTGGGCCTACGAGATGCCGCGCGCGCTCTCCATTTTTCCGCCGCTGCGATGGCCCGAAGGCGGCATCCGTATGAAGGGAGCGCTGCTGCTTCCGCTCAAGGTCTCATGCTATGTTGTGTTGCGCGCCGCGCAGCGCGGGTTTCTCTTCCTTGAGAGGCTGGATAAAAGCAAGAACGACCCGTTCGGATGGTGGGCCATTGCCGTCAAGAAGTGAGCCGAGGTAAAGAAGTGAGCCGAGATGCGTTTTGAGGATGTCGTGTTGGAGCACCGAGCATGCCCGCTCGGGTGCGCGCCGGATGACGAGCCGGTGGTTGTCGGGCGCGACCGCCTGCACGATCTGCCCGGAGAGTTTCAGGTCGTGCGCTGCCGCGCGTGCGGACTGATGCGGACAGACCCGCGACCGACGCCGGAAACCATGGGGTTCTACTACCCGGAGGAGTACGGGCCTTATCAGGACACGCGCGTAGAGATTTCCAACGGCCCGCGCTCCCCGCTCTCTGCCTGGAAACGCTCTCTGACCGAGCGGCTCAATAGCTTTACGCTCGGCGATCATGTGCCCGCTTTGGAGCCCGGTCGGATGATGGAGTTCGGCTGCGCGTCTGGACTTTTCCTGCACCGCATGGCAGCGGGAGGCTGGAAGGTCGAAGGCATAGAGTTCGCGGAGAAGGCTGCGGAGGCGGCCCGCTCGCTCGGCTATCGCGTCCACGCGGGAGCGTTGGAGGACGCGCCTGACCCGGAAGAGCGATACGACCTGGTGGTTGGCTGGATGGTCTTGGAGCACCTGCACGAGCCCGTCAAAGCGCTGCGTAAGCTTCATTCCTGGACGCGACCGGGCGGCTGGCTGGCCGTCTCTACGCCCAACGTCGGCGCGCGCGAATTCACCCTCTTCAAAGACGCCTGGCTCGCGCTTCACCTGCCGAACCATCTCTATCATTACACGCCCGAGACTCTCTCGCGCGTGCTCGATAGCGGCGGCTGGCAGGTGAGAGAGATTTTCCACCAGCGACAACTGAGCAATCTTCTGGCAAGCTTCGGGTACGTCCTGAAAGATCGCCGCTCGCTTCCGGCGCTCTCTGAAAAACTGATCAGGTTTCCAGACCGCGGAGGGAAGCTGCACTACTTTCTCTACCCTGTCTCTTATCTCTTCAGCTTACTCGGGCAGACCGGACGCATAACGGTCTGGGCACAAAGGAAAGATGATTAAAGTCGCGGCCCTGACTTCGGGCAGGCATGCTCCGGCCAGCCGTTTTCGCGTCAGGCAGTTCATCGCTCCGCTTCTCGCGCGCGGCATACGCGTCTCGGAATTTCATCCGCCGTGGAGCAAGTACACGATGGCGAGTGTCGTGCCGCTCGGAGCGCTGGGTCGTCTGCCGGGCGTGCTGGCCGCGCGCCGCAGCGACATCACCTGGCTTGAGCGCGAGCTGATACCGGGCCGCTCGACGCTCGAACGATTCGCCGGACGCCGACGCCTCTTCGACGTGGACGATGCGATCTGGCTCCTGAGCGAGACGCGCTTTTCCGAAGAGATAGCGGAGATGTGCGACGGCGTGATCGCGGGCAATCAATACATCGCAGACCATTACCGCGAGCGCGGCGCACGCACATGGGTCGTCCCGACTTCGATAGATACGGACGTGTGGAGGCCGCTTGAGAGGAGAGAAGGAGAGGGATTGACTATCGGTTGGATAGGCTCTCAATCGAACCTGCCCTACCTTTACGAGATCGAAGAAGCGCTGGCCGATTTCCTCACAGGCCACGACGACGCTCGACTACTGATCGTCTGTGATCGTGATCCGTCCTTCAAAAAGATTCCGGCGCGAAGCTGGCGCTTTGTGCCCTGGTCGCCGCAAACGGAGGTCTCTCTCGTGCGGGAGATGGACGCAGGGCTCATGCCTCTGGCCGATACGGCCTGGACGCGCGGCAAGTGCGCCTTCAAAATGATCTCGTACATGGCGGTCGGCATTCCCGTCGTCGTGAGCCCCGTCGGCGTCAACCGCGAGATACTGGAACAGGCGGAAGTGGGGCTTGCTGCCCGTTCTACGGATGAGTGGTACGATGCACTTCGCGCGCTCTACGAAGATCGTGACCTGGGCTTGAGGCTCGGCGCGGCTGGAAGAAGGCTGGTCGAGGAGAAATACTCCGTCAATAGTAATGTCGTCGCGCTCGCCGAGATATTTCTAGAAGTGGCGGGCGCATGAACGGGGGCAGTCCCGTTATTCTATGGAACTCACCGAGCAACAGATAGCACCGGCGGAGCGCCGCTTTCGGTTTGGCGAGAACTGGCGACGCTTTTTGTCCGTGCTGAGCGACGAACGGATTGCCGAGGCCGAAGCGTCGCTCTGCTCGATGCTCGAAGCGGAGAGCCTGCGCGGGTTGCGCTTTCTCGACATAGGCTCGGGCAGCGGTCTCTTCTCCCTGGCCGCGCGCCGCCTCGGGGCACGCGTTCACTCATTCGATTACGACCCTCAATCGGTGGCCTGCACCGAGGAACTCAAGCGGCGCTACTTCGCAGACGATGCCGACTGGAGGGTCGAGCAGGGCTCCGTGCTCGATGCGGACTATATGAGAGCCCTGGGCCAATTCGATGTCGTTTACTCCTGGGGCGTGCTGCATCACACGGGCGCGATGTGGCAGGCATTGGATCATGCGCGGCTGCCGGTCGCTATGGGCGGCAAGCTGTTTATCGCCATCTACAATGATCAGCAGATGAGGTCGCGGCTCTGGCTGCGCGTCAAGCGCATCTACTGCTCAAGCCCGGCGGGCCGAGTGATTGTCCCGGCCATCTTCATCCCCTATTTCATCGCCGGAGGGTTCATCAAAGACCTGCTCCGTGGCCGCAATCCCGTGCGGCGCTATACGGAGTACAAAAAATCACGCGGGATGGCCATCACACATGATTGGATAGACTGGCTCGGCGGCTATCCCTTCGAGGTCGCCAGGCCGGAAGAGATTTTCAGCTTCTACCACGAGAGGGGTTTTACCCTCGACAAGCTCATCACCTGTGGAGGAGGACTGGGCAATAACCAGTTCGTTTTCACAAGGCGATGACCAGACTCGCTCTCCTCATACGCTCGCTCGATTACGGGGGAGCGGAAAGACACTTGATCACTCTCGCCCGCGCGCTGGATAAAGAACGCTTCGACGTGACGGTGCTACATTTTTATCCGGGCGGTCGCCTGGAAGATGAGCTGCGGGCGAGCGCAGCGTCGGCGGTCGTCTCTCTGGGAAAGCGCGGGCGCTGGGACTTGCTGCGCTTCTCCTTCAGGCTGGTCAAAGAGTTGAGGGCGATTCGCCCCGATGCCCTGCACGCTTTTCTCGTCGAGCCCAACCTGTTGGCCGTCTTTTTAAAGCCGCTCTTTCCAGGGATGCGCGTCGTCTGGGGAGTGCGCGCCTCGCGCGTGCACTTCGAGCACTACGACTGGTTCGCGCGTCTCAACTTTCGTCTGCAATGCTTCTGCGCGCGCTTCGCAGACCTGATTATCTTCAACTCCGAGCGCGGCAGAGCCTTTCATCTCTCCGAAGGCTTCCCCGTAGAGAAGAGCATGGTCATCTACAACGGCATTGACACGGACGCGTTCAGGCCGGAGAGGGAGGCCGGGCGCAATGTGCGTGCGGAGCTTGGAGTCGCGGCAACGGAGGTTCTGATCGGCCATGTCGGTCGGCTAGACCCGATGAAAGATCATCCGACGCTGCTCAGGGCGGCGGCGCTCGTCTGCCGCGAAAGACCAGACGTGCGATTCATTTGCGTCGGCGGCGGCGCGGAGGATTACGCGCGCGAGTTGCGCCGCCTGAGCGGTGAGCTTGGCATCACAGAGCGTGTCATCTGGGCGGGCCCACGCTCGCGCATGACTGAGCTTTACAGCTCGCTCGATCTCTTCGTCTCGTCCTCTTACAGCGAAGCTTTCCCGAATGTGATTGGAGAAGCCATGGCCTGTGGTGTACCCTGTGTCGTCACTGATACAGGTGATTCGGCAGCCATCGTCGCCGAGACTGGCTTCGTCGTCGAGCCGCGAAATCCTGCGGCCCTCTGCGCCGCAATCATCTCGTCTTTGGAGAGAGACCGCGCCGAGATCGGGCGACGCGCGCGCGCACGCATCATTGAGAATTTCAGCGTGGAGCGCATGAGGCGGCAGACCGAGGGCGCAATCCTCGGGCTGCTCGCGCCGCGAGAGAAATGATTTGACTTTTTCTCAACAATGATTATCTTGGGTACTTTGCTAACGCAGAGCTAGGGACGCGCCTGATGACTTTTACGCCACACTCCGGGTCTTATCCTTCGGTCAAATCCTTACAGCCGAAGAGCCTCAGACCCTTGCGCTCCGAGCCCGGCGCGGAACAGATAAAAGTCCTGCACATCATCAACGATCTCTCCATCGGCGGCGCGGAGATGATGCTCTACAAGCTGCTCTCGGGCATGAGCGAAGAGCGCTTTTACCCTGTCGTCCTCTCCCTCGTTGATCGCGGCAAATTGCGCGAGCGCATAGAGGCGCTCGGCATCCCCGTTCATTCCGCAGGGATTGACCCGGAGATGCCGAGCCCTGCCCCCATCTGGCGCTTGATCAGGCTCGCGCGCTCGCTCAAGCCGGACTTGATACAGGGATGGATGTCTCACGGCAACCTGGTCGCGCAACTGCTCGCCACTTTCGTTTCGCGCCGCTCGTCCGTGCTCTGGAACATCAGACAAACGCTCTACTCCTTCGAGTATGAGAAACGCGGCACGGCCCTGGCCATCAAGCTCTGCGCGCGTCTCTCAAGGAAGCCGGACAGGATTCTCTACAACTCTCGGACCGCTTCGGCCCAGCACGGGGCCATCGGATACCGCACGGAGAAGACCCTCGTCATCCCCAACGGTTTCGATACCGTGCTGTTCGCGCCCTCTCCTGAAGCCCGCCAAAGCGTGCGCTCCGAGCTGGGTGTCGCTGAGAGCACTTTTCTCATCGGTCTGGTCGGTCGTTTTCACCCGATGAAGGGCCACGCCAGCTTCCTTCGTGCCGCCAAGCTCCTCCTCGAACAATATCCTGACGTGCAGTTCGTGCTCTCGGGCAAAGAGGTCAGTTGGAGCAACCAGTTTCTGTGCGACCTGGTACAGAGATTGGGATTGGTCGAGCGCGTGCACCTGCTCGGCGAGCGACAGGACATGCCGCGTATTACGGCAGCGCTCGACATAGCATCCTCCTCGTCCTCTTACGGCGAGGGTTTTCCGAACGTCATCGGAGAGGCGATGTCGTGCGCCGTGCCGTGCGTGGTGACGGACGTAAGCGACTTGCCCTGGGTCGTGGGAGAGACGGGAAAAGTCATTCCGCCGCGCGACCCGAAAGCCCTGGCCGAAGCATGGGCCGAGCTGATCGAGCTGGGTATTGAGGGACGCGAAGCGCTGGGCCAGGCCGCGCGCCGGAGAGTGATACAATACTTCCCGCTCGATCGGGTGGTCGCGCAGTACGAAGCTTTATATGAAAGTGTGATTGCCCGCAAGGGTAAGAGATCGAAATCCAATGTGCGGTATCACAGGTTTTCTGAACACGAACCCACAGCAGCCGAGCGAAGAGATGCAGGCGACGATTCGCCTGATGTCAGACACTCTGCTTCATCGCGGGCCAGATGATGAAGGCCACTGGATAGACGCCGAGGCGGGCGTCGCCCTCGGCTTCAGAAGACTATCAATCATAGACCTCTCGCCCGAAGGCCATCAGCCGATGACGAGCGCCGATGGCCGCTACGTCCTCATCTTCAACGGCGAAATCTATAATTTCCGCGAGCTGCGCCGCGAGCTCGACTCTGCCGGCCACAGCTTTCGCGGCCACTCCGACACGGAAGTCATGCTCGCCGCCTTTAGCCAATGGGGATTTGAGCGCGCGCTGCGCCTCTTCAACGGCATGTTCGCCCTCGCTCTCTGGGACAGGCGCGAGCGCGTGCTGCATTTGACGCGCGACCGCCTGGGGGAAAAGCCGCTCTATTACGGCTTCGCGGGCGAGACCTTCCTCTTCGGCTCGGAGCTCAAAGCCCTCAGGGCGCACCCGAGTTTTCGCGCCGACATCAACCGCGACGCCCTCGCTCTCTTCCTGCGCTACAACTACACGCCGGCGCCCTATTCGATCTACAAAAACATTTACAAGCTCGCGCCCGGCACGTACATCTCGCTCGACGCTGGCCGAAGCGGCAGGAGCGGCGGCGGCGCGTTGGGCCAGGCCCCTAGCCCGCAGGCTTACTGGTCTGCCAGGGAGGCCGCCGAACGCGGCGTGGCAGAGCCCTTCGCGGGTACGGAGTCGCAGGCCGTTGCCGAGCTTGAGACTCTTTTGAGCGATGCCGTGGGCCTGCGCATGGTGGCAGACGTGCCGCTCGGCGCTTTTCTTTCGGGCGGCGTTGACTCCTCGACCATCGTCGCACTGATGCAGGCCCAGAGCAGCCAGCCCGTGCGGACTTTCTCCATAGGGTTTACCGACGAGGCTTACGACGAGGCACGCTATGCTTCCGCCGTCGCCCGCCATCTCAAGACAGACCACACGGAACTCTACGTCACGCCTGAAGACGCGATGGCCGTCATCCCGTCTCTGCCCACACTCTACGACGAGCCCTTTTCCGACTCTTCGCAGATTCCGACCTTCCTCGTGTCGCAGTTGGCCCGCCGCCACGTCACTGTGAGCCTTTCGGGCGACGGCGGCGACGAGCTGTTCGCCGGATACACGCGTTACCTCCTGGGCCAAAGCGTCTGGAACAAAATAAGCTGGATGCCGCGCGCTCCGCGAACGGTCGCCGCAGGCGCTTTGACGACCGTCTCACCGCAGGCGTGGGATCGCGCCTTCACCGGACTGAAGCCGTTTTTGCCGTCCAGGCTACAGCAGCGAGCGGCGGGAGATAAGCTGCATAAGCTGGCCGAGATTCTGGCCGTGCCCGATACGAAATCCATGTACATGAACCTCGTCTCTCACTGGAAAGAGCCGACGGCGCTGGTGACGGGAGCGACCGAGCCGCAGACCACGCTGACCGATGCCCGGCAGTGGGCCAACCTGCCCGATTTCATCCAGCGTATGATGTACATGGACACGGTTACTTACCTGCCCGACGATATTCTGGTGAAAGTTGACCGGGCGAGCATGGGCGTCAGTCTTGAGGCGCGCGTCCCCTTTCTGGATCACAGGGTCGTGGAGTTCAGTTGGAAGATGCCCCTGAGCTGGAAGATACGCGGCGGCGAGAGCAAGCGGCCTCTGCGCCGGATTCTCTACAAACATGTCCCGCGCGCTTTGATCGAACGCCCGAAGATGGGCTTCGGCATTCCCATCGGAGAGTGGATGCGCGGGCCCTTGCGCGACTGGGCCGAGGCGCTCATAGACGAGCGGCGGCTTGAGCGCGAAGGCTTCCTCAACCCGCAGCCTATCCGCCGTAAATGGCTTGAGCACTTGAGCGGAGCGCGCAACTGGCAATACTACATCTGGGATGTGCTGATGTTTCAGGGCTGGCTCGAACAGGAGAAAAGGGGTTGATGCGCTCGCGCTGGGCGATCAGGCAGTTGAAGGTCGTCGGCGTGTTGCTGGCCGCGCTGCTTTTCGCCGAGCTGGGCCTGCGCCTGGTGGGCTACTCGGTCCCGAGTCTCTATATGACGGATACGGAGCGCGGGCTGGCGCTTCGTCCCGGCGCAGAAGGATGGTGGCGCAAAGAGGGCGAAGCCTACATCAAGATCAACAGCGACGGCTTGCGCGACAGGGAGCATGTGAAGCAGAAACCGCCGGGCACTCTGCGCATCGCCGTGCTGGGCGATTCCTGGGCCGAAGCCTTTCAGGTTCCGATGGAAAAGAGCTTCTGGGCCGTGATGGAGCGGAAGCTCTCGGAATGCGAACGTCTCGGCGGCATGAAGGTCGAAGTCATCAACTTCGGCGTCTCCGGTTACGGGACGGGGCAGGAGTTGACGACGCTGCGCCGACACGTCTGGGCCTACTCGCCGGACATAGTGCTGCTGGCATTCAACGGAGCCAACGACGTCAGCGACAACTCGCGCGCGCTCAGAAAAGAAGAGGGCATCCCTTATTTCATCTACCGCGACGGCAAACTGCTGCTCGATTCGTCCTTTCTGGAATCGCCCGCCTACCAGTTGCGCAACTCGAAGCTGAATCTTCAACTAAAGAGGGTGCGGGATTACTCGCGCCTCCTACAGTTCGTCTACGACCTGCCGAACGTGATCGAGGCGAACAGGGCAGCGCGGCAGCGCGAGGCGAGCCCCGCCGTCGAGCCGGGCATCAATCCTGTCTTTTACCGCGAGCCCGCCGACCCTGTATGGAGCGATGCCTGGACGCTTACGGAAATCCTCCTGACGGTGATGAACGAAGAGGTTGTCAAGGGCGGCGCGCGTTTCCTGGTCGTCACGCTCAACAGCTCCATAGAGGTTAATCCAGACCCGCGCGTGCGCGAGGAGTTCATCAAGCGGGTGGGAGTGAGCGATTTCACTTACCCGAACCAGCGCGTCAAGGCTCTGGGCGAGCGCGTCGGCTTCGAGGTCTTGAACCTGGCCCCGCAGCTTCAGTCTTATGCCGAGCAGCAGAAGGTTTACCTTCACGGGTTCGGTCAGAGTCTGGGGCGCGGTCACTGGAACGAAGTGGGCCACCGGGCGGCTGGCGAGATGATGGCGCAGAGACTCTGCGAGTGGGCCAGGTGAGACCGCAGGCTCAAAGCTTTGCGGAAGAGACATGTCAGTGCGCAGCTCTCGAAAATGGTTTGCGGAAAAGACGGCACGCCTGCGCTTCCGTCATCTACTGATGGCGGCGGCGGCAACGCACGTCGCGCTGTGCGTCCTGATCAATCTGGCCGGGCGCTTCAACCTCTTCCCGAACATCTTCGACGCCAACGGGATCAGCTCCCCACTGGCCTTCGACAGCTTCTATTACCGGCGAAAATCTATCGAGCTGGTGGCGGCCCTGGCGCGCGGGGACGTGTCCGAATGGTTCAACGCGCCCTTTCCTCTGCACGTCAAACTGTACTCGCTCTCGTTTGCCGTGATGTCGCCACTGTTCGGCTTTACGATGTTGAGCGTCGAGCCCCTCAACCTCTTCTACTATCTCTCGATTCTGATACTCGTCTTCAAGCTCGGCGAGGAGCTATTCGACAGGAGCACGGGCTTCGCCGCCGCCCTCATCATAGCCCTCTGGCCATCCTTCCTGCTGCACACGACGCAGCTGCTCAGAGACCCGCTCTTCATCGCCGTGACGCTCGTGCTCGTGCTCATCATCGCGCGTTGGCTGACGAGAGAGCATTCGCCGCGGCGCGGCCTTCTGGAAGCCCTGGCGGGCGCAGCCGCGAGCGCCGTCATCTGGCTGACCAGATATAACATCTGGGCGATGATCTTCGGCTTCGTCCTGCTGGGAGCGGTTTTTCTCATCCTTCGCCAGCGACGCCAGAAGCGCTGGCTGGCCGGGAACCTGGCGGGCGCTGCGCTGCTGCTGATCCTGATGGGCGGCACGCCCACCATCGTCGGAGCGTTCCTCTGGCCAGACTCTTTTATCTCCGAATACCCTATCACGGAGGAGCGCTTGCCTCCGTCTCCCTGCCCCGAAGATCAGCCTGCGCCGTCGGCTCATCAATCCGGCCTGTGGTCGCGCTTGAAGGCGAGAGCAGACCGGAGGGTTATGCGGCTTGGCATCATGCGTCGCAGATTCGCCATCATCTATTCAAACGCGGGCTCGAACCTGGACGCCTGCGTGCCGCTGTGGAGCGTGGCAGATATGCTGCGCTACCTGCCGCGCGGCGTGGCCAACGGTTTTCTTGCGCCTTATCCGAACATGTGGCTCGGCACGGGCAATAGCGTCGGCTTCTCCGGGCGACTGCTGAGCGGGATGGAGATGCTGGTCATTTACCTGATCGAGCTGCTGGCCATCCTGGGACTCTGGGAGGGGAGGCGTCGTCTGCCGGTCTGGTTCATGGCTCTGTTCGCCGCGAGCGGAATCATTGCGCTCGGCCTCGTCGTGATTAACGTCGCCGTGATGTTTCGCATGCGGTATGTTTTCTCGATGCTGCTCGTCCTGCTGGGTGTCAGAGGCGCGAGGCTCATTCTTTCGCGGTGGTCGAGCCAGCCAACCAAGAGCCCCTAACCAAGTTGCGGGACATACGAGGCAGATTCTAACAGTGATGGACAGGATGCAGAGGATAAGAAAAGCACAGACTGATTCATCAGGCAATGCTTTTATCTTTCATCCCTCTTTTGTCTTTCATCCTGACAATCTCTGTCCCTCCCTGTTGATTTCTTCCTCTCGCCTGTTGCAGTAGAAGACGCGTTCTCTCCTTGTTCTTCATAGACGGGTTTGCCCGCCAGGCGGAGCGCGCCCAGGGCTGCGAGGATAGCGACCAGAGGCATCATCGGCAGGCTATATCGCGGCTCAATCCAGAGCGCCAGGTGTATGACGGAAAGATAGAGTGGAAAGAGCATGATGTGGGTCAGAGACGCGAATCGCGCTCGCTCAGAGAAGATAGCGAAGGCGGCGAGGCACATCACCGCCAGGTTGCCCAGGATGAAGACAGCCTTGATCGAGAGCACGAGCGAGCGCGGCGTGGCCGGGGTTGAATTATGAGCGTCACCCGCAGGGTCAAGCACATAAGCGCCCGTATCTATGAAGAGCTTCGGATATTGTTTCGCGCGGATGATTAACCAGCGGAGCGGGTCTGCAAGGATTCGTCCGAGCGCGCGACGCGCCCGCGCGCGGTCTCTTTCGACTTCCGGGAGCGCTTCATCCGCCTGAAATACGGGAATCTCTCTCTGCTGCGTCGTCCATGCGCTGCCCGTCCAGTAGAGTGTGCCGAAGATGCTCGTCTCAATCGTACCGAAGAGCAGGTTAAGACCGCCGCCCGTTGCGACGGGCACGAACCTTCCGCTCACAAACGCATCACGCACAATCCAGACGGAGGAGACGGTCAAAGCCGTCAGCGCGATTAACAGGTAAGTGCGCCAGGCCCTGCGCCAGGCGGGCAGCAGCGGAAGCAACAACAGCAAGACTACGAAAGGGAGCATCGTCGTGCGCGTGAGCGCTGCCAGCCCGAAGGCTACGCCGCACAGTGCGGCCCTTTCGCGCCCCCAGAGAAAAACGCCGAGCGTGACCAGAAAGGTGAAGACGGTTTCGGTCAGGATAAGGGTCGTATAGAAGCTGCTCATCGGAGCGAGGGTCATGCCCGCCGAGGCCAGTAAGGCCACCGTGCGATTGAAGCGCTCGCGCGCGATGAGATAAACGAGGCCAACCGTCGCCGCGCTGAAGGCTACTTGCAGCAGCCCCGTGGCCAGGCGCGGTGCGGACTCTGTCCACCACAGCAAGGCGATCAAGGCCGGATAGAGAGGCGGGTGATTGACCGTCGGGACAATATCCAGAGCCGACTGCCCGTGGCTGAAAACATGATGCAAGACCAGATTTCGTGCGGCCTTCAGATAGAGCGAGCCGTCGGCAGTGACAATGACGCCTCTTTGCAGCCAGGCCAGCCGAACCGCCAGCGCAACGACGATCAAAGCCGCCAACTCCTGCACTGTCCTGCTTGAGCCTGCGCGCGCGGTCGTCATGGGGCGGAGCTGTCCGAGCATAAGTCAGGCAATCATATAGTTGACGCGCCCAACAATGAAGAGCCGGGAACTAATCAGGGAAAGCGGAATGCGTGAGCGCGGGCTTGCCTTTCATCGTACGTGGCCGTTGCTGCTCACTAGGAGGCGCTCAAATTCATCACTGCCTGGCAACATGGAAATGGTCAAAAGCCTTCCTTACCACCCTGTAGCATTCGCACGCGGCTGCTTCCAGCCGGCTGCGGTCAACCACGCGCACCAGACCGCGCTGGTAATCAATCACACCATCGGCTTTTAGCTTGTTGGCTGCCTGGCTGACGCCTGCGCGCCTTACTCCGAGCATGATGCTGATGAACTCGTGCGTCAACGGCAACAAATCCGACTGTGTGCGGTCCTGGCACATGAGCAGCCAGCGGGCCAGCCGACCGTCTATCGCATGCAGGCGATTACACGCCGCCGACTGTGCCGCCTGGACGTAGAAAGCCTGCGCGTAATACATCAGCGACTGGTAAAAGGCCGGGCAATCTTTGACTACTCGCTTGAACACTTCCGCCTTCATTCTGAGCGCCCCGTCCGGTATCTGCACCATTGATTGCAGGGGCATGATGTCAGTCCCAAACAGGATGGGCAGACCGCACATGCCTTCGTTGCCGATGACCCCTACTTCGACCTGTGTGCCGTCTTCCATGATGGCGCAGACAGAGATTGTCCCGCGCTTCGGGAAGTAGACGTAGTCAAACTTCTCATCAGGGTGTATGATGACTTCTCCAAGCTGAATTCTGACTTCTTCCAGATGAGGAGCTATCCGCTCGTATTCCTCTGCGGGCAGCGAAGCAAGGATGCGATTCTGAATGGTGTGCGGCGGAACTTGGTCGTCATTCATGACTTCTCCCTGCGATAGCAAGTCCTGTGATTGAGAGTCAATCGGCACAAGGAGAAGTAGGCTTTTCCAGATGACGAAAGGTAAGTTGTTCTAACCAGACGGCTCCTGAGCTGACATTCATAGT
Organism: Pyrinomonadaceae bacterium; assembly: GCA_036389095.1. Taxonomy (GTDB): domain Bacteria; phylum Acidobacteriota; class Blastocatellia; order Pyrinomonadales; family Pyrinomonadaceae; genus DASQYE01. Next base: position 62,823 of record DASVQM010000073.1, on the reverse strand, counting down.
GTACGCCCGTGTAGCCGAACGTACAATCCGGCAGCGAGCGTACGCCCGGAAGGTTTTTTTTGAATGTTGATGTTAACCCGAGCCTTACTGACAAAATAAAATTGCGTGTAAAGGCCAGGAGTTCAATATAAGGTCGAACAGAGATGGGCAGCGAACAGGGGAAACAACCGACCATCTTCCTGATTGAAGAGGACGACGAAACGCGCAAACCGTTGGTCAGGAATCTACGCCAGGATGGTTATCATGTGATAGTCGCAATAGATGAGGAAGACGCGCTGGAAAGAGTCGCAGGCGGACACGTCCACGCTGATTTAGTGCTCGTCAATCTCGTCGGGAAGCCTTTGGATGAGGCATTGAGGATCGGACGCAGAGTCCGCGAACACGCTCAATATGACGGTAAGACGCCGCTCGTTGTCATGCCGGAGAAGTACGACAAGAACGTGGAAGGCACGGACGTTAATGTCGAAGGCAACGACTGGGTACATTACCTCGGCGAAGAACCCGGCCAGCTAAAGAACCTTCTTGCCCACCTGATATAACCAGCCTTGATTGTCAGATAACTAACTGCGTCCTGCCGGTTCCGGCGAGGAGAGCTATATGATGGCCCTCATCTCAGCCAAGCGGTGTGGCTCGCGCTGAGCTTCGCCAGGCTGTCTTCATCAGCAATTTGATCCGGCGCTCAAATCTTGGGCGCTCCGCGGCGGGCCAGTACGGCGTCCTTCTCGGACTTCGCGTGTTGGCGCTGCGCTTCACGCACTTCGCCGAGCAGCGCGAGGCCGACGGCGACGAACATGAAATAGAAGATCAACAACTGCGAGCGCTGGCGATAGGCCGTCCCTATATTGCCCTGCACCAGAGCGTAGGCGAGCGTCAGCATGACCGTGAAAATCAGGATCGGCAGGACTTGCCGCAGGCGGTACTTGATGGCGAACCATAATCCGAGCACGAGCAAAGGGAACGAGCACCACCAGACGATCATCTCGGGCAGCGTGATGCTCTGGCGCAGGTTAAGTAGCTGCCAGGGGAAGGGCGCGAAGAGAAGATAGGTCAGGCCGATGGGAATCGCCGTCAGCGCGCCCGACGTGGTCGTCACGTCAACGTCCTCGGCGAAGCCCGTGTTGGCGAGGCGCGACTGCGTCTCGCGGCTATTCTGAACGGCTTCGAGGGTGGCGAAATTCTCTATCTGCGTGCTGGCCGTCTGCGAGACGCCCAGGTAAGTGAACGCCAGCCCGAGGCCGATGACGATGATGAACTGTCGCGCCAGGCTCTTGGCTGAGATGGCACGCTGGCCGATGACGAACGTGCCGCCGATGGCCACCACCAGCATGTAGAAGATATAGAAGCGCAGGCTCAGGATGCCGAAGAGGGCGACGATCAGGATGAGAAAATATTTGAGGTTGAGTTTTTCTCCGAGCTTCAGTGTCGCCAGCATCGAGAGGGCGAGCAGAAAGATGATCGGCGAATCCTTGAGCCCCTGCGATGTCCACAGGATGAGCGAAGGATAAAGGCCGACCAGATAGGCCGACGCCCGCGAGACTTTGACGTTGCCGAACAGGTGATGCGCGCACAGGAAGATGATGGGCGCTGTCGCTGCGCCGAGGACGGCGTTGAGGAATTGCACGGCGAGCATGTTGCGCCCGACGATGCTATAGACAGCGCCGACGATGTAGATCATGCCCCAGCCGCCGCCGCCCCCGGTGGTGAACCACTCATCGGCGAAGGTGCTCCCGTAGAGCCAGGAGTGCGAGAGCAAATACCCGTAACTGTCGTATGTAAAAGCATCGCCGCCGAAGAACGCCTGCAAGTCGAAGCGATAGATCAGTGCGCCAACCAGCACACGCAGCAACAGGCCCACGAGAAAGATGTGCAGGAGAAATCTCCTCTCCAGGCCGATGCTGTAGATCAAGAGTCCGGCCAGGGCCGTGAGCGCGATCAGAAAGATGAGCGCCGGTTGACCGTCATCGGGAATCATGACGGCGATGGTGATGCCGATGGCGAGGGCTAGAAATGCCAGAACCGAATTCATAAATCTTACGCTCTTGATGAGACCGCTTCGCGCAGCACCCGCGCGAGCTTGTCGGATTGTATAGGCACTGTGTAATGCTGCAAAGTGTAGCTGCGCCCGGCTTCTCCCATGCGCCGGCGCAGGGCTTCGTCCGTCAGCAGGCGTTCGAGAGAAGCGCGCCACTCCTCCTTCGTCGTCGCGCACAGGTGAGTCACGCCGGCTTCACCAATCTCGGCGCAGCTTCCGACCGGCGTCACCACATACGGAATCCCGACGGCCATATATTGTATAGCTTTGAAGCCAGATTTGCCCGCCGCCCATTCGCTCTCCACGACGGGGTAGAGCCCCACGTCGAAAGATTGAAAATCCTCTATTTCGCGCGCCAGACTCCATTTCAGATTTTCGACCTCGACGCCCGGAAGCTCCACTCGCTCGCGTCCGGAGCCGACCACCTTCAAGCGGAAGCGATGGGTGCGCGCCAACTGCTGCAACACCGGGAATATAGTCTCAAGGTATGGATAAGTCGAATGCGTACCGATCCAGCCAAGGACGGGCACATCGCCCCTCAGGTGATTGTCAGACGGGCGAAACCGCTCCGTATCGACGACGGTCGGAATAACGGCGGTGCGTCTGCCCTTGCTCTCGACGTAATTGGCGATGGTGCGATTACCGCAGGTCACAACCCTGGCCCAGCGAATCAGGTCGTCCGTCTTGCTGAACCATTTCAAGGCGCTCGCCAGCCGACCATAGACGGGGCTCACGTAAGGCAAATAGGTCGCATCATCCAGATCGAGCACCATCGGACAATCGCCCAGCCTCATCGCCATCCATTCGATCAGCGGCGGCCCGAAGAGCATGGCTTCGCGCTGTACCAGCAGCACGTCCGCGCCGCGCGCGCGCCACACGTCGGCGAAGCGTCGCCCCATCGCCCCGACCAGATTGATGGCCGTAAAGGGAAGCGCCTCGCGCCGGTAGAGAGTCGCAAAGAGGCGCGAATTGATGAACGGATGCACTTCGAGCGTGATACCGCGCTCGGCCAGAGGGGAGACGAACTGTGCGAGACGGTAACGTGTCGCGGCGGCTTCAATCGGATATGAGGCTAAAGCTAGAACCTTCAAAAAGAGTTTTCAATAAAGCAAAGAAGAAAGATTAACAGAGATGGTCAGGATGAAAGACAAAATTAGAATGAAAGACAGAAGCATCGCTGCATGAATTTATCGTCATAAATTTATCATCGCTGTTTCTTCATCCTGACCATCTCTGTCCTTCCCTGTTAATTTCTGCCTTCGTATTTTGGTTTCGTTCGCGGCTCGCGTTAACGCCCGTCTTGAGAATCGTAAATCTCCCTATAAATGTCATCGGCAATCGAAAAGTTGCGATACTCTACGGCGACGCGTCTGACTTTATCATATAACTCTGCGCATGAATAAGCGTTGAGCATGGCGTCAATCTCGCGGACTGAGCGCAGGTAAGCCTCCGGGCTCAAGTCCGTCATGACAGAGCCGATGCCGCGCTCGGCGATGATCGCGGAATCATCCGAGATGCCGGGCGGTATCACGACCGGCAGGCCCGTGGCCCAGTACTCGCCGTCTTTGATCGAAGTGCAGAACCTTTTGGTCGGGACGGGCTTGACGGGATTGATGGCGAAATCGCCGAGGCCCATGTGCGCGGGCACGTCGCGGTGCGCGACGAACTTCGTCGTCACAATCGAAGGGTCGAGCCCGCTCAATGCCGCCAGCTCTGCGATGCGCTGCGGCGTTGCATCCGTGAGCATGAGCACGCGAAAGCGCTCTCCCCAGTAGCGGCTGGCGACCGCCAGGAAATCGAATATCTCACGTTCAAGGTAGATGCCGCCGATCTTTCCCGCGTAGACGCAGACGAGCTTGCCAATGAGGCCGTATCTCTCAAGCAGGGCCGGATTCTTCCTCTCTTCGGCTGAGAACAGCCCCAGGTCAACGCACGCGGGCTTGACGTAAAACCTCTCCGGCACTGCGCCGTACTTCTCAGCAGCGTAAGCACGCATCCCGCCGGTCGTGGCGATGACGTAGGCCGCGCGCCGCGACTGCAATTTTTCAAAGAAGAACAGAATTTTAAAAGCGAGCCCGCCCTGGGCCCACGCTCCGTTTTCCACCATCGCCTCGGCGTGCGGCTCGTAGCTGTCGACGATCAGGGGCAAGCCCGTCAACCTCGATAAGATATAGCCGATGGCTCCGCCGGGCGTGCACCAGGCGTGGATGTGTGTGATGCGCTCGCGTCTGCACAGCCTCAGGAGTCGCCACAGAAAGAGCAGCCACTTCGCCATCGCCTTCAATCCGAACTTTGAATAACTGAAGGGCACGAGCCGCAGAGACTCCTTTTCCAGCTCGTCGTTGGTCGCGCGCAGCTCCTCGTCCGTCATACGCAGGTGGGATTGTTCGAGCGTCGTTAAAAAGATACGGCTGCCCGCCGGAAGATACCTCTTGATAATCTTCAGGTAGGGGGCGGTATAGGTCTGGATGAGCGCGTCCCTGTAGCTCCAATAGGTGATGACCAGGACGTTTTTGGGTTTCATTGGCAATGCGGGCTCTTGCGCACGGGAGAGGTCTCCCGGCGCTCAGCTATTCTGAGACCTGCCGGAAGCTGTGTGCAGGAGCTTCTGCCCGGCGATTATCTTCAAGAGCAGAGCGGCCACACGCGCGTTCAAGCCGGTTCCCTTGACGGCGCTGAAGAGATGACGCAAGCCCTCTCGGCGGTCGCCGTCCAGATAAGAATGGATGGCGCAGAAGTAGTGCGAATATCCATCCAGAACTTTGCGCTGCGCCGCGCTCAAAGAGACGTTTTCCACTATCCAATCGCGCGCCAGCCTGTTCTTCCTGATGATCTCCCGATTATCACCCCTCATCGAGCGCTGGGCGTGGTCTATCATGGTGATGGTCACATGGTCGCTCAGGTACAGGCGGTCGGAGGCGAGATTCTGCACCATGAACATCCAATCTTCAAAGACGGCATAGCGGCGGTCTTCGACGAAGAGACGCAGCCCCGCGTTCTCCCTCCTGACGCAGACGTTGCAGGCCAGCGGGTTGCCGCGCAGGAAAAGCTCAAGATCGTAGAAGCCCTCCTTCAAGGCGTGGAGCGAAGAGGGATGAGTTGCGCCGTCTCTTCGCAGCTCGTATTTCGTCGCCAGGAAATTGATCTCCGGGCGCGCGCGCGCGATGGCCGCCAGGGTGCTCAGATGATCGGCGTGCATCAGGTCGTCGGAATCGAAGAAGACGACGTATTGCCCACGCGCTTCCCTCAGCCCGCGATTCCTCGCAGCACCCCTTTCAGCATTCTCCTGCCTGATATACCTGACCCTCTCATCACGAGCGTAACGCTTCGAGACGACCTCGCCGGTGTTGTCCGTGCTGCCGTCGTCAACGAGTATGACCTCGTAATCATTCCAGTCCTGGGCCAACACCGATTCGAGCGTGCCGAGGATGAGCGCAGCGCGATTGTATGTCGGGATGACGACGCTGAAAGAAGGCATGGCGGCTAACGCGTAAAGTTTCTCAGGAAACGGACGAGTGCGGGGCTCTTTGTTTTCGACCGCCAGTAAATCTTGTCCAGACGACGCGCTCGATAAAAGGCCGGGTCAGAGCGTTTGATGAAACTTGTCAGCTCGTGCGCCTTCTGGAGATCGAGATTCTCGTAAAAGTAGAAGAGCTGAAATTCCAGAAAATAGAGAAACGCTTTGCGCAGGTCTGCGCGGTTGAAGCTCCTCGTGACCTTGTAGCAATCCTCGCCCTCGACGTAGAGCCCCAGAGCGGCCAGGCTTTCGATCAGGTCGCCCGTAAAATCGAAGGAGCGCAGGAGGCGGCTGAAGGTCTTGGCCCAATCGCGTGTGAAAGCTATGTTCTGCGAGACGGACTTGCTCTCGGCGTGCAGGCGATATTTGGAAAGCGTGTCTTCCACCTTCTTGATCGGGTAGTTGAGAGCGATTCTCGCCAGCAGGTCGTAGTCCATGCCGTAGTGCAGCGATTCGTCCAGGTAGCCCTGCTCCAGGAGCACGCTGCGGCGAAAGAAGGATGAGGGCTGCGCAAAGGGCATCCCTGAGAGGTAACGACATTCGAGGTCATGATCGTCGGCGCCCTTGACCTGTTCCTTGAAGCCTTCGCCGAAGAGCAGCGTCCGGCCATGAATGAGCGCCGCGTCCGTCCGCTCGAAGTGATGGGCGACGCTCTTTAAAGCGCCGGGCGTAAAGAGGTCGTCGCTGCCGAGCCAGGTGACGATCTCGCCCGTCGCGCGTCGCAATCCCTTATTGATCGCGTCGGATTGGCCCCTGTCCGGCTCGCTCATACAGTAAGCGAGTTGCCCTTCGTAGCGCTTGAGGACTTCGAGCGTGGAGTCTGTGCTGCCGCCGTCAATGACTATATATTCCAGGTTCGGATAAGCCTGCGACAGCACAGACTGCAAAGTCTCTTCCAGGTATTGTCCCTGATTGTAAGAGGGCGTGACGACGCTGATTCGCGGCAGGCTCATGTGGCAGCACTTAAAAAAGATTGCGTCTCGTCAAAGCGCGGCTCGGCACTTATATCTTCGATCATGTAGAGAGGGACGCGGCCATAAAACGAGGCCCACATCGTATAGGTGCTCGGCGGACCGACCAGCAGGTCGCACTTCGAGAATGAGTACATATCTTCGATCAGATGATCGTTGCCGAAGGTGAAATTAAAGCGGGCGAAGGCCGACTCGGTTTGCGCAGCGTTGGAGCAGATCAGGAATCCGACCCTTTGATTCGGATACAGACGTTCCACCCTTTCCATCACGCGGACGTACTCCTCAACTTCATAAAAATATTTACCGTCGAGGAATCTCTTATAATCCCCATGACGAATGTGCACGCCGACCAGCAGGTCGCAAGCCGCGCGCGCCTTCTCGATCAATACGTCAACATTACGGCGGTAGACTTCGAGCGGCTCGAAGTAGGCCCGGATCGCCTCCGCATGACGATTGAAATTGGTGTAATCACGAAACCGCCAGCCCTGCACGAAAAGGATGCCACGGCGCGCGGCCAGCTCAAGAAACTCCGGCCCGTCGAGGCGCACCTCCTCCCCCCAATCTATCGCCACAACTCTCAATAGTCCCGCCTTGATGCGTGCGCGCACCAGCACGCGCGCCGTGTAGTAGCTGAGCGAGTAGAACAGCTTTCTCGTCCAACCGCTTCCCCGAACGAGCGACGCGCGCGCCGGGTAGCGACAGAAGAAGTCGCGCCGCGTCGTCTCGAAATACTCAGCGTACTCGTCGAAAGCCGGATTGACGACCTTGAGCCGATGCTCGATGGCGCAGGCCAGGAAATTGGCGAAAAGAAAGAGACTGTTTCCCAACTGTCCCGGCTTACCCACTATCGTAATCATAAAGTTTCGTTCATCGAGGCGGAAATTAACAGGGATAGACAGGATGAAAGACAAGAATCAGAATGAAAGCCTAAAGCATGACTGTCTGAATTTATCATTGCTTGTCCTTCATCCTGACCATCTCGGTCCATCCCTGTTAATTTCTTCCCTGATGAATCGCATAGAGGTCGCCGAAATTTCCCTGCCCGGCCAGTTCCGGCAAAATCCTTGCCGTCATCTCATCTGCCCCGACGTGGCTTTCCAAAACGAAATTCAGGTCTTCGCCGAGGCAATAGTTGTACAGGTAGCCACTGGAAATATGCTCCAGCCTGCCGACACATTTCTCCGCTTCCTCCATCAGCTCCGGCGTGAACTCGAAAGAGAGATAGCGGACGTTGTGGTTGAGCCCGGCCAGGACCTGCGCCTCGTAGCCCTCGACATCTATCTTGATGAACTTCGGCAATCCATGCTTTTCGATCAACTGATCCAGGGTCTTCATCTCGACCTTGACCTCGCGCTCCCAACTGCTGTCCTTGAACCTGGCCTTGCCGACCGTCTCGATGAATCTGGAAGACATGGAAGAGATGGTGTGCGAATCGCTTTCGCGGATGACGGCTTCGCCCTCGCGCTCGCCGAGCGCGAGATGTTCGATTGTGACATTCTTGCTGAACATAAAACGGGAGCGCAGGTGACGAACGCACTGCGCCTGCGGCTCAATGGCGACGACGCGGCGGCACAACTGCGAAAAGATTTGAGTGCGCTGCCCGACGTTCGCGCCCACGTCGAAAACCGTGTCGTCGCGCCCGACAAGAGTCGCGTAAAAGGCTTTCTGCGATGCGGTCTTGACGCCGCCCCACTCCGTATGGCGAAAGCGGTAATCGTTGATCTTGTAATAAAGCCCTGCTTTGAGCAGAGCCTCTTTCAAACTCTCTTTGAGCATATGCCGACTACTGTAGAAACCAGCTCCTGCCCCGTAAGCTCTCATCAAGGATTGCGCCGGCCCGCCCCCAGGGGCTGCCGCTCATAGAGCGCGTCGAATTCGTTGAGGCCCTCGGCGGAGCGATACGTGACCACGATGTCAACGAGCCTGAAGGAGTGCGCCCTCAGGAACGCGTCCACCTCGTAATACTGGCAGGCGTTTTTATACATCTCATGATTATTCATCTCCGTCAGGATGAAGCTGGTACGCCTCAGCGTCTCAATGCCGCCCTTCAAGACATCCAGCTCCGTGCCCTGCGTATCGAGCTTAATCAGTAAGACGCTCTCCTCGTCTTTAAACTCGTCGTCGAGGGTCGAGACCCGTACGTTCTCCGCTGCTTCCTCCGCGAGCCAGCCCTGGAAGACCGGCGGCTGCTTTCCGATCTCCGTGAGGTTCAGCTCGTTGATGGAAGACGAGACGTTATTGGAGGTGACGTGCAGGCGAGCCTCTCCGCGCCGCTCCCCGAGGGCCATGTTCCTGACGTGAATCCTGGGCTCGCTCGCTTCGACCTTCTTGAGCTGCGGAATCATACGGCTGTTCGGCTCGATGCAATAGATTTCCAGATGCTCGAACTGCTCGGCGAAGTAGAGGGACGTGCCGCCGTCAAAGCCTCCGACATCGATGATGATCGAGCCCGCGGTCTCGCGTCCACTCTTTTTGATATGCCTGATCGCCCTGTAGAGGTGCTCCGTGCTGCCCGTGAAGAACCTGTCTTTGACGTAATGATAAAGCCTGGTATCGGGCTTGAACGGGAAGAGATAAAGACCGATCACCTTGCTCAGGATATTCTTATACATATAAGCAATTAACAGGGATGGACGAGGGAAAGGATGAAGGCCGCAAGGCGGAAGGATGAATCATCGCTTCGTTGAATCATTCGGACAAACAGCTCTTACTTCATCGTTGCCGCCTTCATCCTTTTTATCCCCCTGTTAGATTCCGCTTCCTTTTGCAGCGCCCTCGAACCATTCGATTGTCCGGCGCAGGCCATCCTCCAGAGAAGTCTCGGCGCGGAAGCCGAACTTCTCGAAGGCGCGCGTCACGTCCAGGCCCCGTCGCGGTTGCCCGTTGGGACGCTCTCGCTGCCAGATAATCTCGCCCTCGAAACCTGTCTGGCGCGCGATCAACTGCACCAGGTCTTTAATCATGATCTCGCGGCCCGTGCCGATGTTGACCGGTGCGGCCTCGTCATACATCTCCGCGGCGCGCACGATGCCCTCGGCGCAGTCCTCCACGTAGAGAAACTCGCGCGAGACATCGCCCGAGCCCCAGACCTCTATCTGCCTGCACCCGGCGCGGCGCGCCTCTATGCATTTGCGAATCAAGGCGGGGATGACGTGCGAAGTCTCCAGATCGAAATTGTCGAAGGGGCCATAGAGGTTTGCCGGAAGCAGGTAGATGGCGTTGAAGCCGTACTGCTCGCGGTAAGCCTGCGCCTGCACGAGCATCATCTTTTTCGCCAGCCCATAGGGCGCGTTGGTCTCTTCCGGGTAGCCGTTCCAGATGTCGTCTTCCTTGAAGGGCACGGGCGTGTATTTCGGATAGGCGCAGACCGTCCCGAGCGCGACGAATTTCCTGAGCCCTCTGAGGCGCGACTGCTCTATCAACTGCGTGCCCATCATCAGGTTTTCGTAGAAGAAGCGGCCAGGGTTCTTCTGGTTGTGGCCGATGCCGCCGACGACTGCGGCCAGATGGATGACCATCTCTGGCCGGGCGTCTTCGAGCAGGCGCGCGACATCCGCTTCCTTCACGAGGTTGTAGTCGCGGCTGCGCGGCACGCAGACCTCTACGCCGCGCGCCTTGAGCTTTTCGACGAGATGGCGTCCGAGGAATCCAGCGCCGCCCGTGACGGTAACTTTTTTGTAAGGGAACTCTTTAGCTGAAGCGTCCATCTGATCTTCCACAGTCAAAGCCGAGATAACGGATTGTCGAGCGTGTGATAAAGCTTCCGGGCGTTTGCCAGGCCCGGGCGGCCCGGGCTTCCCTGCTTGCTCAAAACCTTACGCTTGGTTATCGTATCAGATTCGAGAAGTGGTTGCGAAACGCGCTTTCCAATAGCGACTTAAACTTTGCCCGAGCGCGACCCGGGGCGCAGCCGCCCGGAGACCGTTCGGCCATCACATCAAGCGAGATCGTTAACGCATGACAAAACGCGCTTTAATCACAGGCATCACGGGACAGGACGGCTCCTATTTGACAGAGCTGCTGTTGGAAAAGGGCTACGAGGTCTACGGCATCATTCGCCGCTCCTCGTCCTTCAACACAGACCGCATAGATCATCTCTACCAAGACCCGCACGAAGAGGGCACGCGCCTGCGCCTGGTCTACGGCGACCTCAACGATTCCAGCTCGCTCAATACCATACTGCGCCAGACCGCGCCCGACGAGATATACAATCTCGGCGCGCAATCGCACGTCCGCGTCAGCTTCGACGTGCCGGAGTACACGGGCGAGGTCACGGGCCTCGGCACCGTGCGTATCCTCGAAGCCATACGCGAGGCGGGCATTCGCCCGAAGTTTTACCAGGCGTCCTCCTCCGAGCTTTTCGGCAAGGTGATGGAGACTCCGCAAACGGAGCGCACGCCCTTCTATCCGCGCTCGCCCTACGGCTGCGCCAAGGCTTACGCCTACTGGATTACGGTCAACTACAGAGAGTCTTACAATCTTTTCGCCTGCAACGGCATACTCTTCAACCACGAATCGGAGCGCCGCGGCGAGACCTTCGTCTCGCGCAAGATCACGCGCGCCGCGACCCGCATCAAGCTAGGGTTGCAGGATAAGCTCTACCTTGGGAACCTGGATGCGAGGCGCGACTGGGGCTACGCGCGCGACTACGTGGAAGCGATGTGGCTGATGATGCAGGCCGAAGAGCCCGATGATTTCGTCATCGCCACGGGCGAGACCCATTCGATCAGAGAATTCCTCGACGAAGCTTTCGGTTATCTCGACATGGATTGGAACAAGTATGTCGAGATAGACCCGCGCTACTTTCGCCCGACCGAAGTTGACCTGCTTCTGGGCGACGCCACCAAAGCGCGCACGCTCCTCGGCTGGGAGCCCAAAGTAGGCTTTAAGGAGCTGGTTCGACGGATGATTGACAGCGACCTTGAGCTTGCCCGCCGCGAGCGCGACGCCCGCTCCGCCCAGGGCGATGCATCCAACAGAGTCCGCTGGGGTGCAGCCTAAGACAGGAATTAACAGGGAGAGACAGGATAAAGAAGGAGCGATAACAAATTCATGCAGTAATGCTTTTGTCTTTTACCATGAGTTTAGTTTTCGTCCTGTTTTCTCTCCTTATCCTGCCCCCCTCTGTCCATCCCTGTTAATTTCCCTCTTTCAATTCTCAAATGATCTTCACTGGGCGACCGCCCTCGCGTATGGACTGCTCGGCGGCTTCGAGCAGGCGGACGACGCGCAGCCCGGCATGACCGTCTGTGAGCGGCGCTCGCTCTTCGCGTATCGCGTCCAGGAACTCCTTGCACACATGGCGCAGGGCCTCGGTCGAGTCCAGCTTCGGAACCCACACGTCGCCCGTGCGATAGCTGACAAGCGTGCGGTAGGCGTCCTCCTTATCGGCGTCCTCTTCGATGCGGTTGGTCGTCACGCCTTTGTCGTAGATGCGTATCTTCTCTGTCGGCTCGATGTCGTCGTAGACGATCATCTTGCGGCTCCCGGCGATCAGTGTGCGGCGAATCTTGACGGGCGCGAGCCAGTTGAAGTGAAAGTGCGCGATAAACTGGTCGGGGAAACGAAACATGACATAGGCTATGTTCTCGACGCCGGGCTCTATGTGGCAGCTCCCCGTCGCGGTGACGGCCTCCGGCTCTCGACCGATGATGAAGTCCATGATCGAAAGATCGTGCGGCGCTAAGTCCCAGACGACGTTGATGTCGCGCTGGAAGAGCCCGAGGTTGATACGCACCGAATCGAAGTAGAGCAGGTCGCCAAGCTCGCCGCTCTCGACTATCTCTTTCACCTTGCGCACCGCGCCCGTGTAGATGAAGGTGTGATCTACCATCAGGGTGAGACCCTGGCGCTCTGCCAGCTCGATCAACTGTTCGGCTTCGCGCGTGTTCGACGTGAAAGGCTTTTCGATGAGGACGTGCTTTCCGGCTTCGAGCGCGGCCTGCGCGAAACGAAAATGCGTGGCGACGGGTGTGGCGATGACGACGGCGTCCAGGTGCGGGTCATTGAAGAGTTGACGGCAATCGCGCGTCGTGCGCGCCGCCGGATAGCGGCGCGAAACCGTATCGAGCCGCTTCATGTCGAGGTCGGACATCCAGACGAGCTGCGCCGCTTCGTTCTCCGCGAAGTTGCGCAGCAGGTTCGGCCCCCAGTAGCCGCAGCCAATCACGCCGACTGTTACAGGTGCTCTCATCAACGCCTCATGATTAACCAGGAAACCCAGGCGGAATTAGCAGGGACAGAGATTGTCAGGATAAAAGAAAGCAAAGATATATTCATGGAGCAACGCTTTTACCTTTCCTCCTGGTTTCTGTCTTTATCCTGTCTATCCTGTTAATTTCTCTTCATCAATTTCCCACGGCAGCACGGCCAGCGACCGATTGTTGAATCGAGTCGGCGACGCGCTTGAGCTGCAAGTCTGTAAGCTCCGGGTACATCGGGAGCGACAAGATGCGCGCCGCCTGTCGTTCGGTTTCGGGGAACGCGCCGCGCCCGTAGCCGAGCGAGGCGTAGGCCGGTTGCAGGTGCACGGGAACGGGATAATGTATCCCTGTTTGCACGCCCGCCTCGCTCAAGCTCTGCCTGAGCGCGTCGCGCTCCTCTGTCTGTATGACGTAGAGATGATAGACGTGGCGCGCGTACTCCATCTCGCGCGGCAGCGTGAGGAGCGAAGCCCCTCGCAGCAGCTCTCGATAACGCGCGGCGTGCTCACGGCGCAGCTCGTTCCAGCGATCAAGATGCTTGAGCTTCACGCCCAGCACCGCGCCCTGAATCGCTTCGAGCCGAAAATTGTAGCCGATCAACTCGTGATGATACTTGCGCTCCGAGCCGTGGTCGCGCAGCAGCCGAACCATGCGCGCCACCTCCGCGTCGTTGGTTGTGACCGCCCCGCCTTCGCCGTAAGCTCCCAGATTTTTGCCCGGATAAAAGCTGAAGCAGCCGGCGCGGGCGAGCGCTCCGACCCTGCGGCCAAGATAGAGACCGCCATGGGCCTGCGCCGCGTCCTCTATGACGATGAGGTTGCGGCGCTCCGCGATCTCGAAGATGGGCGCGAGGTCCGCGGCCTGGCCGTAGAGGTGAACGGGAATGACGGCCCGCGTGCGCTCCGTGACGGCCCGCTCGATCTTCGTCGCGTCAATGGTGTAAGAGAGGGGGTCGGCATCCACGAAGACGGGCGTCGCACCGGCGGTCGAGACGGCCTCGGCGGTGGCAAAGAAGGTGTTGGCCGGAACGATCACCTCGTCGCCAGCGCCCACGCCGCAAGCCGTCAATGCCAGTTGAATGGCCGCCGTGCCGTTACTCACGCCGACGCAGAAGCGCGCGCCCACGTACTCGGCAAACGCCGCTTCAAACGCTTCCACCTCACGACCCAAAACGAAAGCCGCGCTCTCAATCACACGCCCGAGGGCCGCGTCCACTTCTTCCTTGATCTCTTTGTACTGCGCCTGTAAGTCAACAAAAGGAACCATATTTATAGTGACAAGTGACGAGTGACGAGTGACAAGCTAGAACGAGCGTTTATCTCGTCACTTGTCACTCGTCACTCGTCACTGTTTTTAGGATTCTCGCGGGATTACCGGCGACGGTTGCGCCCGGGGGCACGTCTTTCGTGACGACGGCTCCGGCCCCGACGACGGCGCGCGCTCCGATGCGCAGGTTGCCGAGAATAGTCGCGCCCGTGCCGATTGACGCTCCGCGCTCGACCCGGGTGGGCTCGACTTGCCAGTCGGCGTCGGTTTGCAGGGAGCCGTCGGCGTTGGCGGCGCGCGGATATTTATCGTTGATGAATTGGACGCCGTGACCGATGAAGACCTCGTCTTCGACCGTCACGCCTTCGCAGATAAAAGTGTGGCTGGAGATTTTGCAGCGGCGGCCTATGCGCACGCCCTTTTGAATCTCGACGAACGAGCCGATCTTCGAGCCGTCGCCGATCTCGCAGCCGTAGAGATTGACGAAGTTATAGATTGCGACCTCGCGCCCGAGCACCACGTCGGGCGCGATCACACAATACTGGCCGCGCATCAGCGAGACCCGCGCGCGTCGGCAGCGCCCGGCCCATCGTCCATCCCGTCGTCATCCGTCGTGTAGTAGCTTGAGTAGTAACCGGCGTAGTAGAACTCCTGCGTCTCAAGCTTGACGTTGTTGAGGACGACGCCGAAGATGTTCGCGCCGACATCCATCAACTGCTGTTTGGCGCGGCGCACCACGGCGCGCGAGCTGCGCCCGCCATGCACGACCAGCATCACGCCGTCAACCATCGTCGAAAGAATCGAGGCATCCGTGAACGAGATGCAGGGCGGCGAGTCTATGACGACGTGCGTAAAGCGCTCGCCCAGCTCGCTCAGGAGCTTGCGCATCTCGTTTGAGCCGAGCAGCTCAGCCGGATTGGGCGGGACAGGGCCGGAGGTCAGAATCTTCAGATTCGGCAGCGGCTCGTAGCCCTGTAACAGAGAGTCCAGATCCGTCTCGCCCGAGAGATAGTTGGTGATGCCGCGCGTGTTGGGCACGTTGAAGTGCGAATGAAGGCGCGGACGGCGCAGGTCGCAGTCCACGACCAGCACTTCGACGCCCGTGTGGGCCAGCATGATGCCGGTGTTGACGGCGGTCGTCGTCTTGCCTTCCGACGGCTGGCTCGATGTCACGAGGATAGTCTTCGGCGGCTGTCCGGCGGAAGACAGCAGCAGCGAAGTGCGCAAGTGCCTGTAGGCTTCGGCGATGGGCGAGCGCACGTCGTTAATGAGGGCCAGCGCCGTATTCTCTTTATCGTAGTTCTCGCTGGGCCCACCGCCCGTGCCGATCATCTTCAGGCGCAGGCGCGACTCGCCGCGCAGCGCCGGAATCACGGCCAGCGCGGGCAAGTGTATGTAGCGATCAATGTCGTTGACGTTCTTCAGCGTGTCGTCAAGGTAGTGGAGCAGGAAGGCCAGCCCGACACCGGCGGCCAGCGAGAGCATCAAGGCCAGGAATATATTGCGCGTGCGCTGCGGGCCGATGGGCGCGCCCGGAACGCGGGCCGTGGTCGCCACGCTGACGTTGTTGGGCCTATCGTTGCCCGTGATCTGCAATTCGCGCTGGCGCTGAAGCAGCGTGTTGAGGATCTGCTTGTTGGTCTCAAGCTCCTGTCGAATCGCGCCGAGCGCGATCAAGTCCTGGTTCTGCTTGGAGGTCACGGCGCGTTGCTGCATGTAGGCCTGCCGCAACATATTTTCGCGCGCCGCCGCCGCCTCGTAGCGCGTCTTCATGGCCGTGACGACTTCACGCGGCGAGTCGCGCAGCGCTTCTTCAAGCTGGCTGATCTGCTGCTCGACCCTCTTCACTTCGGGCCATTCCTTGGTGTAGGTCACGAGCAGCTCATCGCGCTTGGTAATCAGGAGGTCGAGACGGGCGCGCAGTTCCTGCGTGCGCTTGTTCTCCTGCACCTCGGGAATCGCGTTGGGATTGGTCTCCCTGGCCGCCGCCTCGTAAAGCGATTTGAGGTTCTTGGCCGTGTTCTCCGCCTCAAGCAACTGTCCGCTGAGGGTCGCCAGGCGTTGACCTTCGAGGTCTGCCTTCGGGTCAATCGCCTGCGGAAGATTATGCTCACGCGCATAGTTGACCTGCTCTTCCGAAGAGCGCTTGATCTTGAGCTGCAAGTCTGCGATCTCTCTTGAGAGCAGCTCGTAGGCGTTCTGCGACCCCTTGGTCTGGCGCACCATATTGTTGAGGACGAACACGTCTCCCATCGTGTTGGCGATCTTCTGCGCCAGCACAGGGTCTGTGTGCGTGTAGCGCAGGTGGACGAGGTTAGTGCCCGGCAGCGGGTCAACCCTCAGATTGGCCGCCAGCGTATCCTCGTAAGGCTCAAGCTGGGCCAACTCGGCGGGCGAGAGCTGCTGCCCTTGCAGGGCGTCCTGGTCAATGACCTCGACGCGCTGCGTCGAGACGGGAGGGGCGGGCGGCTTCTCGCGCGAGAAGATGCGGCGCAGCGAAGCGTAGATGCTCATCTGCGACTGCGCGTCGAAAAAGGCCGGGTTGTGCTGCAAGTCCAGGGTCAGAACCACCTGGCGCGAGAGCGTCGGGTTCTTGAGCAGCTCAAGCTGCGTCTGCCAGAACTTGGGGTCGCTATCGGCGTTGATGATGACCTGCTGGGTTTGCAGGACGCTGCGTTGCGGGGGCTCGATCTGGATGGTCGTCACCGCCTCGTAGATGGAAGGCAGGCGATACTGCTGAATCGTGACCAGCGAAGTGATGACGACGATGAGGCTCAGGATGAGCCACTTGCGCTTGAGGACGACGGCCACATAATCGCGCAGGTTGATGGAATCCGATGCCGAGACGCCGTAGGATTTCGGCGTCACGACATTACGCAGCGGGCGATCGAGAGTCTGTTCCCCGAGCGAGAGGGGAAGCAGGCGATTATCTTCAGAAATCATAACTTTAAGACCTTAATTTAAAGAGTACGGGAATCGGGGACGCTCCGGCGACAGAGCATCATACCAAAGATGTTAGTTTAGACAAGCCTGCGAGCGCATCTCAGGCCATCAAACAACGGTCTTCGACCCGGACGGCGAAGCGGCGAAATCCTTCAGCGAATCAAGCCACAGAGGAAGCGGGTCGAGGCCGATAGCTTCTGAGATGAGACATTTGAGGCGTGAGTTGCGCGGGCGCGGCGCGGGTCGCGCGATTGAATCCATGCTGATGCTCTCGATCTGCGCTTCGCAGCGGCAGGCGGCCAAGGCCGCGCGCGTAAACTCTTCATAGCTCGCCCCCTCTCCGCTATTGACTACGTGATAAATCCCCGGCAAATCGCGCTCGGCCAGCAGACGCAGGCGCTTCGCCAGGTCTTTCGCATAGGTCGGCGTGCCGTAAGCATCGTTGATGGCGCGCAGGCGCGCGCCGCTCTGCCCCATCTCGATGACCTTGCTCAAAAAATTCGGGCCGCCCGCGCCGAATATCCAGCCCGTACGGATGATGATCGTCCGCGCCCAGGCCTTCTGGGCCCAATGCTCGCCCTTGAGCTTGGCCGACCCGTAAACGCTGATCGGCCGCGGATGATCGCGCTGTGTGTAGAAGCCCTCCTTCGCGCCGTCGAAGACGTAATCGGTGGAGATGGTGAGGAGGGCCGCGCCGAGGCGGCGGCTCTCCGTGGCCAGCAGGCGCGGCCCATAGGCATTAGCACGAAAGGCTCGCTCCGGGTCTGCCTCGCAGCCGTCAACATTCGTCCACGCCGCGCAATTAAAGACGACCTCGGGCCGCTCCCGCTCGAAGGCGGCGCGGACTCCCTCGTCGTCCGTGATGTCAAGGGTCTGATGAGTAAAGGCAGAGACGCTGTCGCCGCGCGCCCTACAATACTCGACGACTGCGCGCCCGACCATCCCGCCCGCTCCTGTCACCAAAGCCCTCATTGTTTTGCCTGGGCCTCCACCCCATCGCTTAGGATCAAGCCCGTCAAAAGGGCGGTCGGAGTATAGAAACGCGTCTCGAAGAGTGTCAAGAAAGGCGTGCAGCGGGCCTTCGAGGCTCCTGACCTGACCGTCAAGTAAGAACCGCTCTCTCAGGTACTCTACGGCGCTCCCGCCGACTTTTCTGACCGGGGGTTTGGCGGGAGACCTGCTCTGAAACAGCAATGTAGAAGAGGGGAGCGGTAAAAGCTTTAGCCGATCAAACGCGAGCGGTCTTTGACTTACGTCTCGATTTGATATATTTTGCGCGCCGCTTAGTGAAGAACCCGCCGGGGCATTTTCAAGCAAGTATTCCTCGCTCGATTCGATCAGAGGCCCATCTTTCAGCAGGGTAAATTCAAGCTACAGATTCCCTGTTGCTTATCAACGTGAGAAGGAGAACTCCCAAATGAACAAGACCAGATTAGCTCTCAACGTCCTAACTACCTGCATCCTCCTACTGGCGGGCAACTCCCTGGCCCATGCTCAGTCCACACGAACCTGGGTATCGGGGACGGGTGCTGACGCCAATCCTTGCAGCCGCACCGCTCCCTGTCAGACCTTCGCCGGTGCGTTTTCGAAGACCGCCATCAACGGAGAAATCAACGTCCTCGATCCGGGCGCTTACGGCACGCTGACCGTCTCCAAGTCCATCAGCATTAACGCCGACGGGAACTTCGCCGGAGTCCTCGCCAGCGCCACCACAGGTTTCATCATCAATCTCACCACGGCTGTCGCCAGCGACCCGGTCAGCAGCGTGCGTCTGCGCGGGATCGACATTAACGGATCGGGCTCCTGCGGCGCGGGTTGCGGAACGAGAACCGGCATTCGCGGCATCAACGTGAGCAGTGCCAACACGAGGCCCGTGACGGTCGTCGTGGAGAACACACAGATTGACGGCTTCGTCAACGAAGGCATCCTTTTCGCTGCCAACGGCGGAGACCTCGTCGTCAATAACACTGAGATCAGGAACAATGCGGGCGCGGGAATCAAGGTGGACAGCAGCGGCGCTAATATAAATCACGCCAACATCAATAATAGCAGGCTCGTTCTCAACGGTGACGGCATCCGTGTTGAAGACAACGTCCGCGCGACCGTCAGCGACAGCATCGTCTCCAACAACACTGCGAACGGAGCCGTGGCGGCTAACCTCGGCACGCCTTCCGTCTTGCAGCTTGAGCGGACTGTCGTTGCTTCCAACCGTACGGTCGGCGTTTTGGCGAGCGGTACTGCCAATTTCGGAACGGTCACGCTCTCCGAATGCATGGTTGTCCACAACGGCACAGGCTTGCAGAGCAACGCCGGCGGGCAGATCAGGTCGTTCGGCCACAATAGGGTGGTCTTTAACATTACGGCGGACGGCGCGTTTACTCCTCCCATAATCGCCGAACAGTAATTCCGTCGGCTCGGACTCCACCTTCTCCCGCCAGCTTCTCCTGCAAGGGAAGCTGGCGGGAGTCGCATTTGACAAGCTCACTGCTTGACGAGCCTGACGGCTCTGACTAGACTGATATTTTTGACCTGACGACTAAATTCTTCGCACTGCAAACGATAGCGAGCCGCAGAGGGCGGGAAGCTCGAAAAACCAGCGAATCCACGCGGGCAGTAAAGATTTAATGGACACGACCACCAGTAACTCACGGGCCAATGCGCTCGCGCCAGTCTCCGCGCCGACCGCTCCCCTGTTAAATACCGAGCCATCCAGTTCGCCCCAGCCGACGCCGCAACAACAGTTGCCGGAAGAACCTCTGATTACGATCAAGCCGAGCACGGCCTGGGTGGCGATTGATTTCCGAGACCTCTGGGCCTACCGCGAGCTGCTCTACCTGCTGGCGTGGCGCGAGCTGAAGGCGCGTTACAAGCAGACGATCATGGGCGTGGCATGGGTCATCATGCAGCCGCTCATGACGACCATCATCTTCACGCTCTTTTTCGGCAAGCTCGCGCAAGTGCCTTCCGACGGCATCCCCTATCCCGTCTTCGCCTATGCGGGACTTCTGCTCTGGACGTTTTTCGCCAGCTCCGTCACCAACAGCAGTCACAGCCTGATCGCCAACGCCCAACTGATTACCAAGATATACTTTCCACGCATGATTATTCCCGGCGCGACCATCGGAGGCCGCTTAGTAGACTTCCTCGTCGCCTTCCTCATCCTGGTCGGGATGATGATCTACTACCGCGTACACGTCACCTGGGCCATACTGATGCTGCCCGCCATCATCGCCTTAATCACACTGCTGGCCTTAGGCGTCGGGATGTGGATGGCCGCCTTAAACGTCAAGTACCGCGACGTAGGCGTCGGGCTTCCGGCGCTCATACAGTTCTGGTTCTTCGCCTCGCCGATTCTTTACCCGCTCAGCTTCGTGCCCGAGAGCTGGCGGCGGCTCTACCTGCTCAACCCCATGGTGGGCATCATCGAGGGCTTTCGCGCCGCCGTCTTCGGTCTGGACTTCAACAGACCGGCGCTCGCCTATTCCGTCGTCTTTACGCTGGTCGTGCTGGTCTTCTCGGCCTACGCTTTCCGGCGCATGGAAAGGAGCTTCGCCGACCTCGTTTGAGCGTGAAAAGCCCATGCAACCCGTCATCAGAGTCGAGAATTTAAGCAAGCAGTACCATATCGGGGAGCTGCGCGCGCGCGGGACGACGCGCGGCGCATCGCTTGCCGCTTCCATCAGCGCTCCCTTCAAGCGCCTGCGCCGTAACGGCGACCCGGAGGCCGGAACGATGTGGGCCCTTCGGGACGTGAGCTTCGAGGTTGAGCCGGGCGAAGTCCTGGGCATCATCGGCTGCAACGGGGCGGGCAAATCCACGCTGCTCAAGATTCTCTCGCGCATCACGGAGCCGACGAGCGGCCAGGTCGAGCTTTACGGGCGCATCGGCAGTATGCTCGAAGTCGGGACGGGCTTTCACCCGGAGCTGACCGGGCGCGAGAACGTCTTTCTAAACGGCGCGATCCTCGGCATGAAAAGGGCCGACATCGAGCGCAAGTTCGACCAGATAGTGGCCTTCGCAGAGGTCGAGCGCTTTATAGATACGCCCGTCAAACATTATTCGAGCGGCATGTATGTGCGCCTGGCCTTCTCCGTCGCCGCCCATTTCGAGCCCGACATTCTCGTCATAGACGAGGTCCTGTCTGTCGGCGACATGGCCTTCCAGCAGAAATGTATAGACAAGATCAACGCCATGCGAGACCGCATCAAGGCCATCATCCTGGTCTCGCACAACATGATCTCGGTCAAGGCCATCTGCTCGAAGGTGATGCTGCTCTCCGGCGGGGGCATCGTCGCCTCAGGCGATGCCGAGACGGTCGTCCCCTTCTACGAAAAATTGATGCTCGAAAGCCTTCAGACCGACAAGCAGCGCAAAGAGGTGGAGCGCGGCATGGGCCAGATAGAGGTCACGGCCCTGAGGCTGCTCGACCGCGAGGGCCAGGAGAAACAGAGCTTCGAGATTGGTGAGAATGTTAAAGTAATGATAGAGTACAACGCCGCCCAAAGGGTCACAGACGCGGTGGCTTACGTAGCGATCAGGCGTCCCGACGGCTTCATCTGCGTCGGGACGAGCACGAAGCTGGAGGGCGTGACGCTTCCCGTGCTGGAAGGGCCGGGCGTGATTGAGATGGAGATTCCAGAGCTGCTCGTGCTGCCCGGATATTATATAGTCGACGTGGTTTTCTATGACCAGAACTTTGAGTATCGCACATATTTCCTTGGTCGCAGAGGGACTGATCTTCAGGTGATTTCCACGCGCTCCGCGCTCGACGAGAAGTACGGCGTCTTCTATCAGAAGCAGAACTGGCGGCTCATTAGCAATCACGGAAGCGCCTTTAACGATCAGACAGAAGGCCGAAACTGAAGCGAACCCGATTCGCCCTGGCTGCCGTCATTCTCAATCATCGAATCAGGTCACTAAAACATTTAACCATGCGGCTCTTCCCCCTTATCGGAGAGGAAGCTCACGACAGGGCCGCAACAGCAATCGCGCGAGGTGAAAGGTAAGAAGCATGGAGTTTCCACAAGATAAGCAGTATGGGCTCAGACCCGGCGCGGAACAGTTTCCGCTGATGGTCGTCATGTCCATCATTTATCCATGCAATTTCGGTTGCCCGATGTGTCCTTACACGGACGGCAATTCCGAGATTAGAAAATTCTACCGCGAACGCGAAGGCGATCTGTTCCCGGTCAAGCTCTGGAACTCAATCGCCGACGAGTGCGGGCAGTATGACGCCTGGATGCGCTGCACGGGCGGCGGCGAGCCCATGCTCCATCCGCACATGGTCGAGATGATCGAGTATGCCAAGGAGCGCGGCGCTCGCATCTGGCTCAACACCAACGGCAGCATGTTCGGCCCGTCGCCAAACCACCGCGAAAAGCTTGAGCGCATCATCCGAGCCAAAATTGATCTGATCGAGTTCTCGATGGATGCCGGTGACGCGGAGACCTATGCCGTGTTGCGTCCGCCGCGCGGCGGCC
This sequence comes from Pyrinomonadaceae bacterium, assembly GCA_036389095.1. GTDB lineage: Bacteria > Acidobacteriota > Blastocatellia > Pyrinomonadales > Pyrinomonadaceae > DASQYE01. Next base: position 40,411 of record DASVQM010000073.1, on the reverse strand, counting down.
TCGCCAAGCCTCCGCAGGAATGGTGGGATCGACAGGTCGGCAACGTCCGCGCCGCCCTCGAGCTGCGCAAGCGTATGGTCTCGCCGACACGCGTCGTCGTCTCCGTCATACGCCAGGACGCCATCGAGGGTAAGCTCGAAGAGGCCGTTGATTTCTGGCTCCACGACGTAGGCGTCGACGAGGTCATCACGCGCAAGTTTCTGACCTGGGACGACAACACGACGATCCCCGCGGGCAAGGCTCTGGACAAGCATCTCTACGCCAGCCTGACGACGGAAAAGAAGCAGCCCTGCGTCTGGCCCTTCGAGCGTCTGAACGTAGACACGCTCGGGCGCATCGCGCTCTGCGGCCAGGACATCTCCTTCCGCACCGCGGAGATTTTCCCCAACGCCAACGAAAAATCTATCAAGGACATCTGGCAGGGCGACGTGTTCAACTGGTATCGCCGCATGCACCTGGACGGGCGCGGCGCGGAATGTTTCCCTTGTCGCGGCTGCTCGGCCTGGTTCGCGGGCATACGTGATTGGGAGCACGGCTGGCTGAAGGTTCTGAAAAACTCCGGCGACCATCTCAAGCAGGTGATGAGCGAAGACCTGGGGATGGAAGTCGAGATTTATACGCCGCAGGCATCGGCCACCATCGTATAGAGATGATGAAGGGGCACAGAATTGTCCTCAGCCCGTTCGAGCGCCGCCACCTGGAACAGACGCGCGCCTGGGCCAACGACCCCGAGCTGATGCGCCTGCTTGACAGAGCGCGCCCCGTCTCCGATGCCGAGCACGAAAAATGGTTCGCCGCGCTGCAAGACCGAGACGATTGCGTCTACTTTGCGATAGAGACCGTTGAGGACGCGCGTCATATAGGCAATGTCTGGCTGTGGAATATAGATGCGCGCCACCGTCGCGCAGAGCTGCGCATCATGATCGGCAGCCGCGCGCATCACGGCAGGGGCGCGGGAACCGAGGCCATCACGCTCGCCTGCGACTACGGCTTCGGTCGCTTGAATCTGCATAAGGTTTACGCCTACGTGCTCGGCATCAACGCGCGCGCGCGTCGTGCGTTTGAGAAGGCGGGCTTCGTGCTTGAAGGGACGCTCAGGGAAGATCGCTGGGTGGGGGACGCTTACACGGACGTTTACCTTTTGGGAAAGCTGCGATGAGCTTGAAGAGTCTGGACATCATCTACGACGGGCGCTGCGGGTTCTGTATTCGCGCCCTGAAGATCGTGCGCGCGCTCGACGTTCTACGAAAGCTCAGCTTTCATGATTCGCACCAGGCGGAGACCTTCGAGCGCTTTCCCTCTTTGCGCGGCGCGGACGTGGACGATGCGATGTACGCCGTCGCAGAAGGCGAGCAGCCCTTTCGCGGATTCTTCGCCTTCCGGCGTCTGCTGTGGAGCAGCCCCTTGATGTGGGCGCTGCTGCCGCTCTTCTATTTTCCGGGGGCGAGCATCCTGGGCCCACGCGTTTACAGTTGGGTGGCGCGCAATCGCTCGCGCTTCGGGTGCGAGTCAGAGGTCTGCGCGCTTCCGACGACGACGGAAGGGCGCGGCAGGTGAAGCTCGTAATCTCGCTTTAGGTCAGTGCGCTTGTGAATTCGATTATCGCCATTCAGGATTTCCTCCATCCGCAAATCAGCGTCAACGTCCAGGCCCTCTTCCGTATGGCTTATGGCGTGCTGCTGCTGGGCACTCTCCTCTGGACGCTCCCGCAGTGGCGACGCTTCTTTGTGAGCGAGCGCTGGGGCGGCTACGCTAAATCGTCGCGCGACGTGGATGTTATTCAAAACCCATACGTCTCGCCCGTCGTTGCTGCCGTCTGGTTTCTCTGCGCCGCTCTCATCACGCTCGGGTGGTGGAGCGTGTGGGCCGCGCTTCTCAATCTGCTTCTGTGTCGCTACTTCTTCGTCCGCATGCGCTGGCGCGGCGTGCTGCGCGGGATGGGCGCGCCGGGTTTTATGAGCTACTGGATGGCGGCAGCCGTCTTCCTGCTGGAATTCACGCTCGGCTATGCGCCGCAACTGCATCAGCTTACGCTGCTGGTCTTGCAGGTTGATTTCGCCTTCATCATGCTCTCGGCGGGAATCTATAAGCTGACTGCCGGGTACGCGCGCAATCACGGGATGGAAGGCGGGATGGTCAACCCCGAGTGGGGTTACTGGTGGCGCTTCTTCGCCAGGCGCTCGCCGCATCACTGGATTTTCAAGATACTCAATCAACTGGCCTGGACGACAGAGGTCGTGTCCGGGATTCTGATGTTGATTCCGCAGACGCGCTTCATCGGCGCTCTGCTCATCCTCTTCAGCTTTATCTTCATCGCCACGCAGATACGCCTCGGCCTGCTGTGCGAGATGGTGATCGTCTGCTGCCTGCTCTTCTTCCATCCGGGAAGCCTCGGCGACCAGTTGGCGGCGATGATCGTGCCCGCGTCCTCTGCCCTCATGAATACCGGGGCCGCGACCGCCGCGCCCGCCATCCTCAGCCAACTCCTGAGCCTCTTTCTCTGGGCCTATCTTATTTTACTGCCGCTGGCGCACGCGGGCCTCTTCTACAACTTCTACGGGCGGCGCAGACTTCCCGCGCCGCTGCAACGCGCGCTGGAGATTTATACGAACTTCTTCGGCCTGATTATCTGGCGCGTCTTCTCCGTGGATGTCGTCAACTTCTTCATTCGCATTCATCGCCGCCGCGCGGGCGAGAGCGGCGGCGAGCGCACGCTGCTGACGCGCTACGGTCTGACGAACGGCCTGCGCTATGCACACGTCGGCGAATCCATCACGGTGACGAGCCTCTTCACGACGCTCAAGTATTACCCGAGCGACAACGCGCTCTTCCGCGAGCGGCTGCTGCGCTACGCGCGCACGGTCGCGTGCCCGCCCGGACATGTGCTTGATTTCGAGTACGTGAGCGTGTGCAAGGCCGAAGATCATTTCGATTTCGTGACGGTCGCGGAATACGAGGTTGACCCCGCCGCCGGAACCATAGAGGAACGCATCCTTAACGAGGTCGTTTCCGTGCGCGCGGCGCACGCCGCCTCTCCCGTGCATGAGGGAGTGCGACCGGGCAGTTATGTCCCGTTAAAGGGGTAAGGATATGTGTGGCATCAGCGGCGTTTTCGGACGCAGTGACGAGACGACAGTCAATCGCATGATCGCAAGGCTCGTGCATCGCGGGCCGGATGACGGCTACGCCGTCGCGGGCGACGATTTTTCTCTCGGGGCGCGGCGCTTGTCAATCGTCGGGATAGAAGATGGGCGGCAGCCGCTCTCGAACGAGACGGGAACCGTGTGGGCGGCGCAGAACGGAGAGCTGTACAACTATCCGCAGGTGCGGCGTGAGCTGCTCGCAAGCGGTCATCATCTGCACACGCACTGCGACACGGAGATTCTGCCGCACCTCTACGAAGATTACGGCACGGGGATGGTCGAGCATATTGACGGCATGTTTGCCGTCGCCGTCTGGGACGTGACCAACCGGGTGGGCCTGCTGGCGCGCGACCGTATGGGGAAAAAGCCGCTCTACTACTACGAGGCGGCGGGTGCGCTCTACTTCGCTTCCGAGATCAAAGCGCTCCTTGAAGTTCCGGGCTTCGAGCGGCGCATCAACTACGAAGCGCTCCATCATTTCCTCAGCTTCAAGCATGTGCCCGCGCCGCTCTCTATCTTTGAAGGCATACGCATCCTGCCTCCGGCGCACATGCTCGTCTATCGCGCGGGCGTTCCGGCGGAGATCAGGCGCTATTGGGACGTGGACTTTTCGGCGGCGGGCGAGATGGCCGACTGGCCCGAGCAAGAGCTGGTCGAGCATCTGCTCGCGCTCCTCAGGCGCGGCGTCGAGCGGCGCTTGATGGCGGACGTGCCCATAGGCTTTTTCCTCTCGGGCGGGATTGATTCGAGCCTCTCGACCGCGCTCGCAGCCGAGCTGTCGCCCGGCAAGATCAAGACCTTCACGCTCACCTACGCCAACGATTCGACGACCGAAGGCAAAGAGCAGGATCGACGCTGGGCCCGCTGGACTGCTGAAAAATACGCGACCGAGCATTACGAAGAGAGCGTCGAGTTCTCTAATTTCCCGGAAAACCTGCGGCGCATCATCGCCTGTTTCGACGAGCCTTTCTGCGGGACGGTCTCGACCTATTTTCTGGCGAGCCTCATCGCCGAGCACGTCAAGGTGGCGGTCTCGGGCGACGGCGCCGACGAGCTTTTCGGCAGCTATCTCTCGCATCGTCTCGCCTTTCCCCTCGCGCGCTACGAAGAGTACAGGCGCACGGGAGAGGCGCGGCTTGTGCGCCCGTTTGAATCTCAGCCCGAATTGCTTGCGCGCCTGCACGAGGCGGAAGACTGGCAGTGGCGCTCGAAGCTCTTCGTCTACGGCGACGAAGAGAAGGCTTCGCTCTATGCGCCGGAGGTGGCCGCGCGGATGCGAGCCTACAGCTCGCGCGAGCGGCTGCGACGAGACTTCTCCGCGCTCACGGCCACAGACCCGCTCAACCGCATCCTCGAAGGCGAATGGCGCACGATCTTTCCCGATCAGGTGCTGGCCTTCGTTGACCGCCTCTCGATGGCCCACTCGCTCGAAGTCCGCACAGCGTTTCTCGACACGGACTTCGTGACCTTCATCGCGGGCCTGCCCGGAAGCTTCAAGATCAGGGACGGCGAGACGAAGTACCTGCTTAAAAAAGCTGCGCTCAAATATTTTCCCGAAGAGATGGTCTACAGGAAGAAGGAAGGCTTCCTGATGCCCGTCACCGAATGGCTCTTGAACGACCTGGAAGACTACGTGCGCGAGACCCTGGGCACGGAGCGCCTCGCCCGTCATGGTTTGTTCAATCAGGCGAGGGTTCAGGAGATGGTGGATAAACTCTACCGGCAGCAGAGCGATTACAGGGACGTGAACCGTGTCTTCGCGCTCATAGTCTTTCAGGAATGGTTCGATATGTATATGAGTCCGGGCGGGAGCAGCGCTTAAATCATGACGATGCACGAAGATCAGCAGACGGTTGAGGACGCTTTGGCGACGGCGCGCAACGAAGTCGAGCGGGCTTCGCAGCATTACTATCACACGCCGCTTCAGATGGGGATTGATAATCGCACGAAGCAGTTCGTGCTTGAGCGCTGCGCGCCCTACATCGTTGGGCCCAGCGTGCTCGAACTCGGGTACGTTGACGGGCTGTGGACGGACGAGATGCTGGCCCGCGGGTGCAAGGTGGATATTGTCGAGGGGGCTTTGCGTCACGTCACGCACGCGCGCGAGCGCTACGACGCGAACGCAGGCGTCAGAGTCTTTCACCAGCTCTTTCAGGAATTCGAGCCCGACACCGCATACGACACGGTCGTCGCCGGTGATATGCTCAGGTACTTGCCCGACCCCGCCGGTTTTCTACAGAGCATCCATGGCTGGATGAAAGAGGACGGATGCCTGATTGCCACCATCCCGAACAGTCGCTCGCTGCATCGCCGCATCGGCTCGCTCATGAATATGGAAGCGACGCCCACGGGGGCCAATCAAAGGGATATGGAAGTGGGGAATCTTCGCTCCTATGATCGCTACGAGTTTCGGCATCTTTTGCTTCAAGGTGGTTTTGAGGTTAAAGTGCTCCGAGGCTGCTTCCTTAAACCACTCTCAAGCGCGCAAATGCAGGACTGGAACGACGAGCTGCTGCGAGCCTTCTTAGACATCGGGGACGAGCTTGAGGACTACTGCTGGTTTATCTACGCCGTCTGCCATAAACGGCGGGGCGAGAGAAGCGCGTAAGCCGCCCCGGCGATTTTGAAAAGTATGCAAGGGTATCAAAGATTTCAAGAGCTTTTAGATGAGCTTAATATCTCAAGCGGTGAAGTAGTTTATCTGCACACCTCCTTCAAGAGGATGGCGTATCTAAGCCTCACGGGAGAACAATTCATCAACATTCTGGTCGAGAGACTGGGCGACGGCGGCACGCTCGTCCTGCCCAGCTTCGCCTGGAATCTGGATAAAACGCAGCGGCCCTGGAAGGGCTATCGAGAATATTTTCAGAGCCGACCGCCCTTCGATGTCAGGGAGACTCCGGCCAATATCGGCTGGATTCCCGAGCTGTTCAGGAGTATGCCGGGCGTCCTGCGCAGCGCTAACTACTGGTGGCCCATTTGTGCCAGGGGAGCGCTCGCCGTGGAGTTGACCTCCGGGCAGGAAAGCATCGTTCATCCTTACGGGCCCGGCTCTTCATTCGACCTGCTGAGGATTCACGGGGTCAAAATCCTCGGTCTGGGCGTCTCGCTCAACACCACGTCTCTTGCGCTTGTCGCAGACTACGGGCTCGGCCAGGAGCATACACAGCAGGTCTTCACGGACGAGCCGCAAAGGGGCGAGGTCGTCACCCGTGACGGGACTCGGATTGAGACCTACTCGTTCTGGCTGCTGCCCGAAGTCGTGCGCCTCATCAAGCCGGGCGTCTTGATCGAGGAGTCTGAGAATTTGCGCGGCACGCTGTTGCGAGCCGATGTGGATGAGAACATCAATTTTTCTTATCCATACGGCGCTTATCACCGCGAGGCGCTGCAAATGGGGAGAGAGGCTTGCGCCGCAGGCGTGGCCGTTCCCTGGCTGAGAAACTATCCACTGAAGAAGAGATTAAACGGAAGGGAAGAACTTTGATGCGTTCCGCTGAAGCGACCGATCTACTCGACGGCTACCGTGCATTGATTGACGCCAATCTTGAACGCTGGCATGTGCTGTTCCAGGAGTTGATACGGATTCCGAGCTACTTCGAGGGCGAGCAAGAGATCGTCCGCAAGGTGTCGCAGCACATAGAGTCTCTGGGCGTCGAGGTCAACAGGGTCACACACGTCGCGGAAACGCTGAGGGAGCTGCCAACCGCGCAGTATCCGATCAGCGAGCGGGCCGAGCGTTGCAGTCTCGTCGCACGCATTCGGGGAAGCGGCGGCGGTCGCTCCCTCGTCATCAATACGCATCTGGATGTTGTGCCCGAAGGCGACCCCTCATCATGGACGTACCCGCCCTTCAGCGGCCATATTGATCGAGAGCGCAATATCATCTACGGGCGGGGGGCGATGGATGACAAGGCTGGGTTGACGGCTTCGCTGGCGATACTCGAAATCCTTTCCCAATCCGACCGGCGACTGCCCGGCGACGTGCTCTTTCAATATGTGCTGGAAGACGAGATTACGGGCAACGGCTCGCTGCTCTGCCTGGAAGCGGGTTGGGGCGGCGACGGGGCGCTCATCATGGACGGCACGCGTATGGACAAGGCGATCAACCAGCACGCCGGTCAGCTTCAGTTCGGCATCACCCTCAAGGGCAAGCCCGCCTCCGTCAGCGTCTCGCACATGGGCACGAACGCAGCCGAGATGATGGCTCGCCTCGTCATACACTTGCGCGAAGCCGTCTTCGCTCAGAACGAGCAGCGGCTCTCGCCCTGGACGAGATTCCCGAGCCCCTATCAACTGGTGGTGCAGAAGATCGAGAGCCAGGGAGCGCAACTGACCGTCCCTGAGCTGGCCGTCGCGCAGTGCTACGTGACCTTCCCTCCCCAATACGAGCTGGCGACGATGCGCGAGTTTCTGCAACGGCAGGTCAGGCTCTTTGCCGCGAGCCATGATTTACCCGCCGAGCCGCAGCTTGAGTGGAACGGATTCGCCACCGAGCCCGTCTCTGCCGACACGCAAGAGTTGGAGCGGGTGCTGCAAGCGAGCGCGACTCGTCTCGGCATGGCCCCCATTGACGTGGGACCGTCAACCGGCACGTCCGACATGCGCCACTTCTCTCTGGCCGGTATCCCCTGCATGCTTTACGGGCCCGGCAACGGCTACAACCCTCATCGTCCCGACGAGCATTATTACCTGGATGATCTGCCGCGAATAATTCTCTTTTACCTGGCTTTTGTAAACGGCTGGTGCGGGGCGCGAGGATAAGGCCGGGCCGGGCTAAGATTTATGAACGTCACCTCCATCGTTAAGAAGGGCTATCATCGAGTGCTGCCCTTCACTGTGCGGGATCAGTTCTGGCGCTTGCGCGAGGGCGCGCAGCAAAAGCTTCGCAGCTTTCCCACCGAGTCTCAAAAGAAGCTCGGCCATTTCCGTCGCTACCTCAACTTCCGCCTCAAGGGCCAGTGCAACGCCTGCGGCGGCAAGCAACTCGCTCGCTATCACAACCCGAGGGTAGACCTCCTCCCCTACAGCTTTTACAGATGCCTCGACTGCGCTTTCATCTTCGTCGCGCCCCTGCCCGACATCCCAGCCCAATATGAAGAGCAGACGATGCCCGATTTCGGTGAGGGCGAGGGCGTCTGGAACGCTCATTACCTGGAATCCATCGAGAGGCACGCCGCGCGTAAAGGCAGGATACTTGAGATCGGGTTCGGCAATGCGAGCTTTCTCAAGCTCGCACACGAGGGTGGATGGGAAGTCTACGGCGCTGAGTTGAGCGTCGTGCTCGCCGCACACGCACGCGAGCGCTTAGGGCTTCCCAACATCGCGCTTGGGAAAATCGAGGAGATCAGCTACCCTGATAACTTTTTCGATGTCGTGGCGGGATTCAATTTTCTGGAACACGTCCCGGACCCCAGAGCGACGCTGCACGAGATTCGGCGGATATTGCGTCCTTCAGGCTTGATCGCGCTGATGTGTCCGAACATAGCAGGCATCTATCATCTGCTGGTGCAGGAAATCCTGGCCGAGAACGACCCGCTGAAAATCTCCTGGATTCCGCCCGACCACGTCAGCTACTTCAATAAGACGAATCTCAAAATATTGATGGAGGACGTGGGGTTCAGTGTCGAGGCCGATGATAGCCACCTGATGAACAGCCTCTGGCGACAGCACGAGGTCAATATCGGCCCGCGCGTGACGGGGGAAAAGCTCGCCCAGCTTCGCGCCGAAATCCGTTCTTCGTCGCTGCCCAAAGGGGAGGCCAGGGTCCTGGAGTACCGCGAGAGATTGAGGGCCCTGCTCTCCGAGCGTATGGCATGGGCGATGATCTCCGACTTGATCGAGTTAGACCCGGAGCTGGGGGCCGAAAGCGCGATTTTCTTCGTGGGCCGGAAAGTCTGAGAGGAGCGCGCGGTGCGGCGGCGATTCTTAAATGCACGAGACGAAAACGGGACAGAGCGTTATTAGCAAGGCCGTCATCCCCGCCGCAGGGTTTGGGACGAGGATGCTGCCCATCACGAAGAGCATTCCGAAAGAGATGCTGCCGGTGGGCCGTAAGCCGATGATTCAACATCTCCTGGAAGAGGCCGTCGCGGCGGGGCTCAAGCAGGTCTGCATCGTCATACGCGAAGGCAAAGAGGTCATCCGTGATTACTTCTGCGCGCAGACGCGAAAAAGAGACCAAAGCATAGACGAGCTTGAGCGGCTGCGCTCCGCCTGCGAGCTTGTCTTCATTTACCAGGAACGGCCAGCCGGGCTCGGCGATGCTCTCTTGCAGGCGCGAGAGTTCGCCGGGGGCGAATCCTTCGTCATGATGATACCCGATCAATTGATGCGCTCAAGCGTTCCGGCCACGTTGCAGTTGATTCGACGCTGGCGGCCTTCCGAGTCGCCTCACGTCTTTTCCAGCTTCCTCAGGCTCGCCAAAGAGGATGTCCCTTTTTTCGCGGGAGCGCGTGGAGTCGAGATAGAGCGAGAGCGCGAGGACGGAGAGTTCGTCATCAGCCGTCTTCAGACGGAAGAAGAGACGCGCGCCGCCTTCAGCGACAGTAAGCATGAGCTGCGCGGCTTTGGCCGGACTGTTTACCCGCCGGAGATTTTCGATTACCTGGGCCAGGACTTCATCAACCCCGCGAATGGCGAGGTTGACCTGTGGAAGACTTTTGAGAAGTGCGCGGGCCGCATCGCGCATCGCGGCGTGGTCCTGGAAGGCGAGCCGTTTGACATGGGCACGTTCGAGGGTTACTACAATTATCTTCCGCGCTTTCGGGAGTCTGAAGCGTGAGCGCTGTAGCAGAGCATCCGGAAACGCTGGTCGTGCTGCAACCGGGCTATCTGCCCTGGCTAGGCTTCTTCGACCAGATGCGGCGCTCCGACATCTTCGTCTTTTATGATGACGTACAGTTTGATAAGAACGGCTGGCGCAATCGCAATCGAATCAAGTCGCCCAAGGGGCCGCACTGGCTGAGCGTGCCCGTGCGCGTCTCGTCTCTCAGCCAGCGCATCCTTGAGACCGAGATAGATAATCGCCAGCCCTGGGCGCGCAAGCATCTGGGGACGATCAAACAGTTCTATGCGCGGGCTCCTTATTTGAAACGCTACCTGCCGGAGCTTGAAGAGCTGCTCGCGGGTCGCGTCTGGGAACGCCTGATCGATCTGGACGTGGCGGTCGTAGAGCTGTTGAGCGGCTGGCTCGGCATCAGCCGTCGTACCTTGCGCTCGTCGGCGCTGCGGATAGAGGGAGAGCGAAGCGAGCGACTGCTCAACATCTGTCTTGCGCTCGGCGCGCGCCGCTACTTGAGCGGCAGCGCGGCCAGGGTCTACCTGGACACGGAGCTGTTTGCGCGTCACGGCGTAGAGGTCGAGTGGCAGGATTATGAGCATCCCGTCTACCCGCAGCAGCACGGCGAGTTCGTCCCATTTTTGTCGGCCCTGGACCTGTTGCTTAACTGTGGAGATGAGAGCACGGCTATCATAGCAAGTGGAAAGAACGGAGGAAGTAGATGAAGACTATTCTCGTGACCGGAGGTGCTGGCTTTATCGGCAGCAACTTCGTGCGCTACCTGTATAACAAATATCCCGAATATCGCCTGCTGGTGGTTGACGCGCTGACCTACGCGGGCAACGTCAAGAACTGCCCCGAAGGCGCGCTCGGCTCAGACCGTTACGAGTTCTGGTACGGCGATGTGCGCAACGGCGAGCTGATGGACACGCTCGTCTCTCATTCCGACATCGTGGTGCATATGGCGGCTGAGTCGCACGTCACGCGCTCGATCTACGACAATAAGCTTTTCTTCGAGACGGACGTGCTGGGCACGCAGGCCGTCGCCAACGCCGTCGTCAAGCACCGCGACCGCGTTGAGCGCTTCATACACATCTCGACCTCGGAGGTCTACGGCTCGGCGCTCAAGCCTTTGATGGATGAAGAGCATCCGCTGAACCCGATGAGCCCGTACGCGTCGGCCAAGTGCGGCGCTGACCGTTTGGTCTATTCTTACTGGGCCACCTATGACATTCCGGCGGTCATCGTGCGCCCCTTCAACAACTATGGGCCCTATCAGCATCTTGAGAAGGCCGTCCCGCGATTCGTCACGAGCTGTCTCCTGAAAGAGCCGCTGACGGTGCATGGCGACGGTTCGGCGGCGCGCGACTGGCTCTACGTCGAGGAGCACTGCGAGGCGCTTGATCGCCTGCTGCACACCGACCTGGACAAGATCAGGGGACAGGTCATCAACATCGGGACGGGCCATCACCGCAGCGTGTTGGAGGTCGCCGAAGCCGTCCTGCAAGCCATGCAGCCGAACGACAGCCAAATACAGTTTATCGGCGACCGCCCCGGCCAGGTCTTTCGTCATACGTCCGATGCGTCGAAGATCAAGAGCCTGCTGGGCTGGCAGTCGAGTCTCTCTTTCGAGGAGGGCTTGAACCGCACGATTCGCTGGTATAGAGATAACGAGGCATGGTGGCGACCGCAGATGTGGATGCGCCATATTTCCATCGTGACCGCCAAGGGCAAGAGGGAGATGCATTGATGACAGCTCCGACGAGGATGAAAGTGCCTTTCTTCATGCACGATCTTGGAAAGGCCGAATTGGATGCAGTCGCCGAGGTGCTCGCCGGGCCCATCCTGACGACGGGCGAATGGGTCGCGCGCTTCGAGCGCCGCTTTGCCGATTACCTCGGCGCGCGTCATGCCGTGGCCGTCACCAGTTGCACCGGCGCGCTGCACATCTCGCTCCTCGCCCTCGGCATAGGGCCCGGCGATGAAGTGATTACCACCCCGATGACTTTCATCGCCACCTCGACGGCCATCATGGAAGCCGGCGCGCGTCCCGTGTTCGTTGATGTCGAGCCGGAGACCGGAAACCTCGATGCATCGCTCGTTGAGGCGGCGATCACGGAGCGGACGCGCGCCATCATGCCCGTACATCTCTACGGGCAGATGTGCGACATGCGGGCGCTGCGCAAGATCGCGGACAGCTACGGGCTGGCGATCATCGAAGACGCGGCGCACTGCGTCGAAGGCAGGCGCGACGGCGTTCGCACGGGAGAACTGGGAGACACTGCCTGCTACTCTTTCTACGCGACCAAGAACCTGACGTGCGGAGAGGGCGGCGCGCTCGTCTGTAACGACGACGCGCTGGCGGAGCGCCTGCGATTGCTGCGCCTGCACGGCATGAACAAGAATGCCAACGACCGTCACAAGGAAGGCTACAAGCATTGGGACATGACCGTGCTCGGCTGGAAATACAACATGGACAATATCCAGGCCGCGCTCTTGCTGCCGCAGATGGACAGGCTCGAAGACAACTGGCGCAAGCGGCGCGAGTTGGCCCAATACTACGAGGAGCGACTGTGGGATATTCCTGGCTTGACGCGGCCCGCGACGCTGCCCGGCGTCGAGCACGCCTGGCATCTCTTCCCCGTGTGGATCGGCAATGGAGAGCGCGACCGCGTCATTCAAGAGCTGCAAGAGGAGGGCGTCAGCGTGATGGTCAACTATCGCGCCATACACCTGCTCTCATACTTCCGCGAGACCCTCGGTTTCGAGGCGGGTGCGTTTCCCATCGCCGAGCGCATCGGCGACTCAAGCCTCTCGCTTCCCTTCTATCCGAGCATGCCGCTTGAGCATGTTGACAGGGTCGTCGAGGCGCTTCAGACGAGCCTTGATCGCTCGTAATGGAATCTTCGCGCGTGGCTCCTATGTCAAGTCGTACCCGTCCCGTAAGAGTGTTGCATATCATTGACGGATTGGGCGGCGGCGGCTCCGAACGCCATGTCTGGGAGATCGTGCGCATGTCAGACCCGCAGCAGGTCTCGCACCGCGTCGTGACAGTCTTCCCCGACGATGGAACTTTCGTTTACGCCGAACGGCTGCGCCGCGCGGGCGCTTACCTGCAAGAGGCCGCGCGTGAGAGCGACGAGACGGCGAACGGCGCTGAAGCGGGCCTCTCGAATCTTATCAAAAGCAGAGTTCCACAGAGCTTGAAGCGCCCGCTCAGACCCGTCCGCTCTGCCGCCATCTCTGTTCGCAACCACTTCGCTCAAGCACTATCACCAACACCCGCACAGGAAGACGCTTCGGCCAGCCGAGACACCGACGCCCGATTAATGAACCGCTCTTCGGCGCACGAGCTTGTGATGGAGGGCGTCTATTCCAAGGCGATGGAGCGATTGATGGGCGAGTACGCTCGCTTTCGACCCGATGTTATTCAAGGGCACACGTTTCATGGCTTCTCGCTCGGCCTCTCGCTGAAATTGATGTACAGCCGCCCGATGGTCTACTTCGTCCCGGCTCTCTTTTCGCAGCTCAGGGATGCGAAGGTCGGCTGGCTGATCGAGCAGTACAGGAGCTTTCACCAGGGAGTTGACCGCTTCGTCACAGGCTACACGGACGAGCTGGTGGGCATAGGCGTGCCCGCCGAAAAGATCATTCGACTGAGCGTCGCCGTTGATCTTCAGGAGGTCGCACACGTCTACGCCGAGCGTGAGAGGCATCGCGCGGAGATACGCCGCGTGGCGGGCATTCCCGGCGACGCGCTGATCGCGCTTTCCGTCGGAAGGCTGCATCCCTCGAAGGGGCATCAATACGCGCTCGAAGCCCTGCCCGCTCTGGTCAGGCGATTTCCGGAGCTGCACTGGATGGTGATCGGTAAGGAGTGGGAAGAGGAGCGAGAGGCGTTGGAGCAGAGAGCCAGGGAGCTTGGCGTCGAGCGTCACATGCATCTCATGGGATTCGTCGAAGAGCCGCTTCCCTTCTATGCCGCCTCGGACATCTATTTCCGCACGCCCGTCTACGAGGCCGAGAATCTTTCCAGTTGCCAGGCGATGGCGATGGGCCTGCCCGCCGTCGGCTTCGAGACGGGAAGCGAGGTGCTGCTTGAGCTGATAGGCAAAGCGGGCCACGGCCTGCTGGTTCCCCCGCGAGACGCCGAGGCGCTGGCCGAAGCAGCCATTAAGATTCTCTCGCTGCCTGATCGCGGGCGTTCTCTGGGCGAGCGCGGGGCCAACTACTGCCGGGCGCATTTGGATTTTCAACAGCTCGTTAGTATCCTTGTAGCCGTTTATACCGAGCTTCATCGGAGTCAGCGCAGGGACGCGAATTAACAGTGATGAAGAGAGATGGTCAGGATAAAAACAGCAAGCAGGATGAAAGATGAAAGCATTGCTCGATGAATTGTTCAAAGCTTACTCTTTATCCTGGCCATCTCTGTCCCTCCTGTTAAATTCCGCTTCGGCTCTTATACATGATTCGATAAGGTCTTTAATCTTGGGAGTAAATGATTGTGGGCGGGGTTTATGATGGAAAATGAGGTAATAACTTTTTCGTTCGGACAAAATTGGAGGTCGTTTGTCGATACGGTCTCGGAGGACGCCGTGGGCCGGGCGATGAAGGACATCGAGGAGTGGCTCGGGCGAGAATCCGTCTCGGGTAAGACCGTGCTCGATATCGGCTGCGGCTCAGGCATTCACTCTCTCTGCTTCCACATGCTGGGCGCAAGAGAGGTCGTCTCGATTGACGTTGACCCTTACAGCGTGGAATCCACGCAGCTTCTGTGGGAGAAGGCCAAGAAGCCCGGCAACTGGACGATTCGTCACGGCTCTGTGCTCGACAAGGATTTCGTCAACAGCCTGGAACCGAGCGAGATAGTCTATTCCTGGGGAGTGCTGCATCACACGGGCTCCATGTGGGAGGCCATCGAGAACGCCAGCACGCGCGTCAAGCCCGGCGGCCTCTTCTGGATCGCCATCTACGTCAAGGGGCCCAATTACCCCGCGCACCTGGCCTTGAAGCAGTCTTACAACCGGGCCTCCAAGCTCGGCAAGAAGATCATCGAGCAGAAAGAGATTCTGAAGATCATGCGGCAGCGCTGGAAGAATGGCCAGGATCCCTTCGCCTGGAACGAGAAGAAAGAGCGCGGGATGGATACCTATCACGACTTGATAGACTGGCTCGGCGGCTTGCCCTACGAGGTTGCGAGCACGGACGAGATCACGGCCTTCTGCCAGGAGAGGGGCTTCGTGCTGGAAAAGATTGACGGGGCGGGCGAAGGCGGCAACGCCAAGTATCTCTTCTCTCTTCCCGTATAGAAAAAGAGAGGTCAGTCGCGCCACAGGTCTCGGGCTGGTCTCAAGCCGCGGCATCACCCGCCCGACGAGACCTTGGGCGCTACCGACACGTACATTCAATAGGCTTTCATGTGTGGAATTGCCGGCATCTTACGCTGGAACGGGACTGACCCGCGCCAGCTCGAAATCGAGCGCATGACGCGATCAATCGCGCATCGCGGGCCCGACGGCGAGGGCTTCCTCCTGCGCGAGCCCGTCGCTTTCGGTCATCGTCGGCTGGCGATCATCGACCCCACGGGCGGGCATCAGCCCATGTCGAACGAGGACGAGAGCGTCTGGATCACCTATAACGGCGAGATATATAACTTCCTCGAACTCAAGCAGGAATTGGAAGCGAAGGGCCATCGTTTCTCGACGCGCTGCGACACGGAAGTCGTCATTCGCGCCTACGAGGAATGGGGGCCGCGCTGCGTCGAAAAGTTTCGCGGCATGTTCGCCTTCGCCCTGGCCGATTTCCGCAATCGCAGGCTCTTTCTGGCGCGCGACCACTTCGGAATCAAGCCCCTCTACTATCGCACCGGGGCCGATTATCTGGCCTTCGCCTCGGAGCTTCCGGCGCTGCGGCAGGTGGACGATGCTCCGCCCACGGGCAGCTTGCAGGCCATAGACCTCTTTCTGCGCTTCCAGTACATCCCGACGCCGCACACCATCTACCGCGAAGTCTATAAGCTGCCGCCCGCGAGCTATATGCTGGTTGACTTCGACGGGCGTGCGAGCGAGCCTGTCAAATACTGGGACGTAACATTCCGGTCGGAGAACCATCTCTCCGATAGCGAGTGGGAAGAGAGGGCCGAGGCGGTCATTCACGAATCGGTCAACGCTCACCTCGTCTCCGACGTTCCTTTCGGCGTCTTCCTCTCGGGCGGCATAGATTCCTCGCTCGTCGCTTCGCGCATGAGCCGTATCTTAGAGCGCCCCGTTCAGGGCTTCTCCATCGGGTTCAAAGAGAAAGAGTATTCGGAGCTAGCTTATGCGGAGGAAGCGGCCCGGCGTTGCGGTATAGAGCTTCACACCGAGATCGTCGAAGACGATGCCCTGCGTATCCTGCCAGACCTTGTGGCGCATTACGGCGAGCCCTTCGGTGATAGCTCGGCCATCCCGACATGGTACGTCTCAAAGCTGGCGCGCGCACACGTCCCGATGGTTCTTTCCGGCGACGGGGGCGATGAAGCCTTCGGCGGCTACAGCAGCTACGACTACTGGATGGAGACCGAGCCTTTCCTGAGTGCGGGCCGCTTGATGCGCTCCGCGCCGCGCGACGGCTTCTACTTGATGCGCCAGGCCATACGCAAGTACCTCGTCAAGAAGACCAACAACGACCTGGCCCACTGGCAGAACTGTATTCTCTACGTGCGGGAGGGAGGACGCCGCGCGCTCTGGCGAGAGGAATATCAGGGCGTCATCACTGAAGGCTGCGCTGTCTTTGAGGAGGCGGACAGGCGCGCGCGCCACTGGAATCGTCTCTCGTACGCGCAGTACCTGGATTATCAAACCTACCTGCCGTGCGACATTCTGACCAAGGTTGACGTGGCGAGCATGTATCACGGGCTGGAAGTGCGAACGCCTTTGATTGATCTGCGCGTGGTCGAGCTGGCGGCGCAACTCCCGCTCCGCCAACGGCTGCGGCGCAACGGCTCGCAGACCAACATCCGCAAGTACCTCCTGAAGCGCGTCACGGCCAGGACTTTCCCGCCGGAGTTCATTCATCGCAAAAAACAGGGATTCGCCATTCCGCGCGCCCTCTGGTTTCTGCCGGGAGAAGGGGGCCGCAAGCTGCTCGACGAAGTGCTGCTCTCGTCCGCGTCGAGGCTGCATCAATGCTTCGACCCGCAGGAGGTGCGGGCGCAGGTCCTGGCCCATGATCGTGAGCATGACAATTCCGATACGCTCTGGCTGCTGCTCGTGCTTGGAATCTGGCTCGAACAAAACCCGGAAATCAATTTCAACTGAGGCTGCCTTTTGCTCCTGTCATCGCCAGCCCCTCAGGGGCGACTTGAGGGACGACGCGTTATCATCGTCTTAACAGAGCTTGAGCTTGGGGGAGCCGAGCGGCAGGCGATGCTGCTCGCACGCTTCCTGGCCGAGGAAGAGAAGGCGCACGTAGAGGTCTGGGGCGTGCTCGGTGTGCCCGGTCGCGTCGCAACGCTGTGCGAGGAATACGGCATTCCCTGGCGTTTGCTTCCCTGGCCCTGGGCCGATACCAGAGCGGAGAGATTGAAGCGCCTGGCGAAGTTTGCCTGGACGCTGCGCCGCGCACGGCCCGACATTATCCTCCCTTATCTCATCTTCCCCAACGTCATCTGCGGTCAGGTGTGGCGGTTGACCGGCGCGCGCTGCTGCATCTGGAATCAACGCGACGAAGGGATCGGACGGATGCCCAGGGCGGAGCGCCGCGCGGCCCGTCAAGTGCCCCTCTTTATCTCCAACTCGGAGGCCGGGGCGAACTTTCTGGTCGAAAAACTGGGCGCAAGCAGAGAGCGCGTGAGGGTGATTCACAACGGTGTGACGCTTGCGCAACCCCAATCAGAGCGCGCCGCCTGGCGACGCCAGCTTGCCTTGAGCGAGGACACGTTCGCCGCCTGTATGGTGGCGAATCTGACGCAGTATAAGGATCACGACACGCTCCTCAGGGCATGGAAGCCGGTCGTCGAATCTCTCAGGGCGCAGGGGCGCGACGCCGTCCTGCTGCTCGCCGGTCGCCTGGACAGCTCCGATTCCACGCATCACGCTGTCAAAGCGCTGGCCTACGATCTTGAGCTTGGCAAAAGCGTTCGCTTCCTGGGACAGGTGCTCGACCTGACGGGCCTGCTCAGTGCGGTCGAGATAGGAGTCTTCAGCTCGCGCTCGGAAGGCAGCCCGAACGGCGTGCTCGAATGTATGGCCGCCGGGCTCGCCCTTGCGGGCACGGACATCCCCGGTATCAGCGAAGCCGTAGGGCCTGAGGGTCAACCCTATCTCGCGCCGCCGGTAGATGCTGAGGCGCTGGCGGATAGAATTTTACGGCTGGCATCGGACGCCGCACTGCGCGCCCGCCTGGGCGCAGCCAATCGCCTCCGCATCGAAACGGAGTTCAGCCCACGACATATGTGCGAGCAGGTGGCGGCGCTGATGCTCAAAGGGCTGCAAGGAAAGTTGTGAGTCCTCTCTTGCCCCCGAGGTGGTAGCCGCTTCCGGCTTTCGAGCAATGCCTGTCATGCGATTGAAGAGATACATCAAATACTTTCTGCCCTGGGAGCGGCTGAGAAGTATTGCACTGCGCGCGGGCAAGATGGCCGGGCGGCTGCTTCCGAGGCGCAACCCTTCGGGGCTCTTCTTCTTTTTTCCCTTCTATCAGATCGGCGGGGCCGAGAAAGTACATGCGCAGATTGTGGCCTGCGTAGCCGACAGAAGACCCTGGGTGTTTTTCACAAATAAGTCGAAGGATGAGAAGTTCAGGTTCCTGTTTGAAAGCAGCGCGCGCCTGTTCGACATCTCAAGGCTGCCCCTCGGCTCGCTTCGCTATTACGCCTGCGTCGGGGCGCTCGCCGCTTTCATCAACAGGCACTCGCGCGGGGTCGTGTTCGGCTCCAACAACGTCTTCTTCTATCATTTGCTTCCACATCTGAGGAGAGACATACGCCGCATAGACCTGCTGCATGCTTTCGGCGGAGACATAGAGCATGTGAGCCTCCCCTTTGTATCGGAGTTGGACGCCCGCGTGATCCTCAGCGGCCAGGCTTTATCCGACCTCAAGGCTCAGTACAGCCGGGAGGGCCTGGCGTCAGAGTTGCTTGATAGAGTCGCCTTTATTGATAATCAGGTGGCCGTGCCGGATAATTATCCCGCGAAGCGCAACAGAGGGGGCCGGTTGCAGCTTCTCTATGTCGGGCGCGGGGCCGCAGAAAAGCGCATACACCTTGTCGGCAGGACTGCCGCCCTGTGTCGCTGTCTGGGCCTGGCCGCCGATTTCATCCTCGTCGGCGACAACCGTGAGGCGATAGCAGAGGAGCATCGCAGTGCCTGCACGTTCAAAGGAGAGATCGCCGACCCCTCTGAGCTGAACAAGCTCTACGCCGAGGCCGATGTCCTGCTGCTGACTTCGAGCCGAGAGGGCTTTCCGCTCGTCATCATGGAAGCGATGGCGTATGGAACCGTCCCCTTGAGCACGGATGTCGGAGGCATTTCACGTCACGTCGAAAACGGGACGAACGGCCTCCTGATCGAGAACGGTGAAGAGGAGCGGATAGTCGAGGGCATGGTCGAAGCCATCTCCCGGCTCGACCGCAACAGAACGCTGCTCGAAGAGATGTCGCGGCACGCCTACCTGTATGCTCGCCAACATTTCGCGCCGCAGAGGTTCTGCGCGGCCTATCGACGGCTCCTTCTGGAAGAGAAGACTTAAAGCGGATGCCGGATGTCTGTCTTCTATGAACATCCGGCATCCGCCATCCAACATTTATGGACACTGACATTGACGTACTGATCTGCGGTTATAACGAAGCCCCGCACATCCCGCGCGCCCTCGACAGCCTTCGCGCCCAAACGGTCGCGCCCGAAAGCTTTCGCGTCATCTTCGTAGATAACGCTTCAAAGGACGAGACGCGAAAGGTGGTCGAGGCCAATTCCAGCGGGCTCAACCTGGAATATGTTTATGAGGCGCGTCCGGGCCTGAATTCGGCGCGTAATGCCGGATACCACGCGGCCCGCTCCCCTTATGTCGCGCACCTGGATGCCGACGCCAAAGCGGACGCGCGCTGGATCGAAAATATTCGTCGCGTGATCGCTGCCGAGCAGCCGGACCTGACGGGCGGCCCCATCTATCCCTATTACATCACGGCGAAACCGGACTGGTTCTCAGACACCTATAACACGGATTACAAGGGGGATGAGGCGCGCGCCCTCGGAGAGCAGGAGTTTCTCAACGGCAGCAACATGGTGTGGCGTCGAAGCGTGGTCGAAGGGCTCGGCGGCTTTGACGCCCGGGTCGGACTCGTCGAGCGCGGACTGGCTCGCGGCGATGAGACCTATCTGATGGTGCGGGCGCGCAGGGAGATCGCGGGTTTCAAAGCCTACTATCATCCTGAGATTATCGTCCATCACCTGACGCGCCCGGAAAACTTCTCGCTGTGGTACTGGACGCGCCGTTTCTTCTCGCAGGGCACTAATGATCAAGAGGTCTGGAATACGCCCGGCATACGCCAGCGCTCGCGCTATCTGCGCCTGGCCCAGTTCATGGGCGAGGCTGCTCTGGTCGGGGCCAAGGCGGCAGGCGCGCTCATCAAACGCGACCGGGCGCACCATCCGTACTGGAAAAATTACTATTATGAGATGATGCCGGAAATCTATCGTCTGGGCGCGATCTGGGGACTTACTCAGCGCAGCAAGAAGTCCTGAGAGGTTTTTGTTTGCCGAAGGGGCCCGCACGGCGCAGGCCCTGATCTTCTTTTTTGGAATCGAGGGTAGTTCTTCTTGCGTCTGCAAAGGATCACTAATGTCGCCCCGCGTTACCTGGCGAAGTTTTACGCCGAGCGGCCAGAGCTTGCGGCGGAAGGCTTCGAGACGCAGAGAGCGGCGCTCATGGCCGACTGCTTCGGATGGGCCGACTTCTGGTCTGTAGCCTTAACGAAGCTGGGCTACGAGGCCGACGAGGTGGTGGCCAACGTCGAGCCGATGCAGAAACGCTGGGCCCGCGATCACGGCTTCGCCTTTGACGAGAGCAATTGGCGGCTGGAGATTGCCGCCGCGCAGGTCAAAGCTTTTCGGCCCAACGTGCTTTTCGTCGTCGATCATCACAACTTCCCCGCCCCGTTCCTCAGGCAGTTGAAGGCCGAGTGCCCTTCGATACAACTGGTGCTCGGCTGGTGCGGCGCGCCCTACAATGACCCGGCAGTCTTTCGTGAATGCGATCTGGTTCTTTCCTGTATCCCGGAGCTCGTCGAGCATTTCCGCCAAGGCGGCCATCTCGCCCACCATCTCAATCATGCCTTTGACCCGCGCATCCTCGGGCGCATTGATTGCGAGGCACAGCCCACGGCAGACTTCGCCTTTATCGGCTCGATCGTCAAGCTGGACAGGTTCCACCAGCAGCGCGAGCAACTGCTGCGCGAGCTGGTGAGAAAGACCGACCTGCAACTCTGGACGGAAAGCTACAGGCCCTCCTGGCAGCAGATGGGAAGCGCTTTTCTGCGTCGTTCGGCTTACGATGCCGTGCAGAAAAGCACGCAGAGCATCGGGGGCCTCCTCGGCCCGCTGGTACGGGCGACGCCCCTGGTGCGCCGCGTCGCCGGGTGGGAGGCACGCCCACCCTTGCCGCAAGCGACCGACCAACTGCTCTCGCGCCGCGCGCACCCGCCGCTCTACGGCGTGGCGATGTTTCAGCAGCTACACGATAGCCGTGTCGCGCTCAATACGCACATTGATATTTCACCGGCGAGCGCCTCGAACATGCGTCTTTTCGAGGCGACCGGAGTCGGCACATGTCTGTTGACGGACTGGAAAGCCAATCAACGCGAACTTTTTGAACCCGATGCCGAAATGGTAAGCTATCGCAGCTCCGAAGAATGTATCGAGAAAGTGCGCTACTTGCTCGACCATGAGGATGAGCGCCGCCGGATTGCCCTCGCCGGACAACGGCGGACGCTTCGCAGCCACACTTTCGCAGAGCGTGCCGAGCAGTTGGATGCGCTCGTCCGTCGTGCTCTTGAGGGTTAAAAGGCCCGAGGCCGTAGAGGGAAAGATCAGAGGCTTTAGAGATGTTAAGCGATCCGGCGGTTGCCGTTTACAGAGAGCCGACGCTCTCATACCCCGAAAGCGGGCCGTTCAATCCGGCGGATGAGTACCCTGAGTATCCCTTCGCGGGCAAAGGCTGTCTTGACGCGGGCAACGGGGTCTACAAGGCCGTGCGTGAATCCCTGCGCCTGCTCGGACTCGACTCCGCACGCTTCGGCTCGGCGGACTGGAACCCGCTCGGGCAGATCATCACGCCCGGCAACTCCGTCCTCATCAAGCCCAACGCCGTTCTGGATATTAATCAGAGGCGCGGCGAATCGGTCTTCGCCAGTATCACGCACGGCTCAGTCCTGCGCGCCGTCGTGGACTATGCCTACAAGGCTCTCGGCGGGCGCGGAAAGATACTCATCGCCGACGCCCCTCTGGCCCATAGCGACTTCGATAACTGGAAGAAGGTGACGGGCGTCGAGTCCGTGGTTGAGCTCTACCGCGAGCATCTGGGCTTCGAGATAGAGGTGCACGACCTGCGCAACCTGTACGTGCCCTGGGACTACGAACACAACTACGCGCCGTCACACCTGAGAGAGCGTGCGGTGCGTGACCCGGCGGGATACGTCGAGGTTGACCTCGGCGCTGAGAGCCAGTATGCCGATTTCTCCGTCAAAGACATCAAGCTCCTGTTCGGTTCCGATTTCAAAAGAGAAGAGACGGTTCGGCATCATCTGGACGGGCATCATCGCTACTACGTGGCGAAATCCGTGCTCGACGCCGACGTGCTCATATCCGTCCCCAAGCTGAAGACGCACCAGAAGGTCGGCGTCACGCTCAACATCAAGGGCATGGTCGGCACACAGGGGGACAAAAACTATATCCCGCACTTTCGCATCGGCCATCCGGCGCGCGGCGGCGACGAATACCCGGACCTCGGCCTCCTCCAAAACAGCCTCAACCGCTACCGAGGCTGGCTCTACACCAGCCTCCTCGGACACGAGAATCGCGGCGTAGACTTCGCCTTCAAGTTCCTGGGGAAAGTTCATCACCAGGGGCAGCGAGCCATAGAGTGGCGTGCCATACGCAAGTACGGAGCATCCTACAGGGGCAACGTCATCGGCGGGGCCTGGTACGGCAACGACACGGCCTGGCGCATGGCGCTGGATTTAATACGCATCGTCCTTTACGTCAATAGCGGCGGAGAGCTTTGCCCTACGCCACAGCGAAAGTTTTTCTCCGTCGTGGACGGCATCATCGCGGGCGAGGCCGAAGGGCCGCTCGGGCCGACGACGAAGCCCTGCGGCGTCCTCATCGCCGGGTTCAACCCGCTCTCGACCGACGCGGTGGCGACCCGCCTCATGGGCTTCGATGTTCGTAAGATCAAGATGCTTTCAGAAGGCTTCAAACAGCCGTGGCTCAACCTGTGGTCGGGAAAGCCCGCAGAGATTCCCGTCGCTTCTAATGTTGCCGCTTATGCTTCGGCGATGTCGAACGGAAAGGATGCGTTACTGAAATTTCAATCCTCCAGGGGGTGGCGGGGCCGCATCGAGATCGAAGCGGGCGGCAACGGCCATGACCCCGCCACTCCCACCGCCTGACAATGACCACCATTTTTGAGACCGACTGGCTGGCGTCCCGCCCCGTTTTCTACAATGAGTCAACCGGAAAGGCGAGCCATAACATCAACGATGTGATTGATGTTGACGGATTCGAGTTTGATGCCGAAGGCTTCAACAACTACCTCGACTGCGGCTACTCGGTTCTCGAACAGACGCCGCTGCAAGGGGTGAAGTTTCTCAGGCATTCGAGCCGCCTCACCCGGCACGACGATGGCCGCCTCGAAGTCCTCTATCTGGACGATCAGGTTGACGCGTGGCTCGGCAAACGCTCGCACGAAGACGATGTCTTTCAACTGCTTTACTCGTCCGTTCGTGAATGGGAGAACTCCGTCGAGGGAGAGATCATTCTGCCGACGAGCGGGGGCTACGATTCGCGGCTGCTCAACCTGTTGATCACCGACAAAGAGCGCATCCGTTCCTTCACCTACGGCATCTCGGAAAATCAGGCCGAATCCTCCGAAGTGGTCTACGCCGGGAAAATATCCGAGTTGCTCAAAACACGCTGGGAGCAGATTCCCCTGGGCGATTTCCATCTCTACTTTGACGAATGGGACAAGCTCTACGGAGTGTCAACGCACGCGCATGGCCTCTATCATATAGAGTTTTACCGTAAGATTCTCGAAAGGGTGGAGGGCGGCAACCCTTTCCTGAGCGGGATTATCGGCGATGCCTGGGCCGGAAGCGTCCACATTGCGCCGCTCACATCTCCGGCGGATGTGCAGCGCCTCTGCTACACGCACGGGCTCAAAGCCGACTCTGCGATGAGCTTGATGCGCAGCGCCCCCAGGGCTTTTGAGACGTACTATCTCGCCAACAAAGACCGCCTCGCCTCCGACCTTTTCCGCGTCGTCGAAGCCATGCGTTTCAAGCTCGTCCTGCTCTCTTATCTTTTCCGAGTCCCCGAATCATTCGGCTTCAGGCCGTGGTCGCCATTTCTCATTCCTGAAATCGCGCTCAGCATGTTAACTTTACCTCCCGAACGGCGACGCCAGCGTCTCTGGCAGCGAGAGTTTTTTCAGAAGCACGGGCTTGATCTGGAAGCCATGAATCTGCGCGCGAACCGCCAGAACAGGCTCAACCAGCAAGCGCAACGCAGGATCAGGATCGAGCCCCTGGATGCGCGTCTGCTCGGCGCAGTGGTCGAGCCGTCCTACGTCGCCTGGATCAATCGTCATGTGGGCCAACAGGGCCCTTGGTGGAACTTGCTGTGGCGTATCCCGCGCCTCCCGAAAATCGGAGGGGCGCTGCGCCGTCTCGGCCTGGAGG
This sequence comes from Pyrinomonadaceae bacterium, assembly GCA_036389095.1. Lineage (GTDB taxonomy): Bacteria > Acidobacteriota > Blastocatellia > Pyrinomonadales > Pyrinomonadaceae > DASQYE01. The sequence goes on along the minus strand of DASVQM010000073.1, from coordinate 15,555 downwards.
AACAGCGTGAGAAGGCTTACTTCGCTTACCTGACCTTGAAACCCATCGAAACGCTTCTCAAAAAGAGAGAGTCAAGGCAGGCGGCCACTTAAAACATTCTTTTCCCGGAAGGGTTGAGCTGAAGCGTGTGCGCGCGCTTTCGCGGCTGAACATGTGGCCTGATACCTTATGGATTCGCATTACACGCATGGCATGACTTCAAGGGGCACGGTCATCGTCACGGGCGCTTCCGGGCAGGACGGCCAATTACTGACGGAGCTTTTGCTCGGAGAAGGATGGACGGTTCATGCGACGGTACGCAGGCCCGATTCGATGAAGCATTTGACGGACAACCCCGTGTATGCCGGGCGACTGCGGGTTCATGTGGTCGATCTTCTCAATCCAAGAGACCTCTTGAGGTTTATCGCCGAAATCCAACCGGACGAGTTCTATAATCTGGCCGGTCAGAGCAGCGTCTCGCGCTCTTTCGCCGATCCCTGGTATACGTGGCGCACGAACGCGGAAGTGGTCGCACGTCTCCTGATCTGTATCCGCGAGCGCAGCCCGCAGACACGCTTTTACCAAGCGTCTTCGACCGACATGTTCGGCTACGTGCCGGGCGGGACTATCCTGCACAACGAGGACTCGGCGCTCAAACCGCAGAGCCCTTATGCCAGCGCCAAGGCTGCCGCCCATCTACTGTGTGGATCTTACCGGCAGGCTTACGGGATGCGCATCGCCTGCGGCATTCTCTCCAACCATGAGTCGCATCTGCGCTCGGCGCACTTTCTCTCGCGCAAGGTGACGGATCATGTGCGGATGCTGCTGCGGCTGCAATCGTCTGGGACGGACGAGCGCGGGCCTCTCCCCGTGCTGGCGATGGGTAATCTGAAGATCGAGCGCGACTGGGGCTGCGCCGCCGATTATGTCCGTGGGATGACGATGATTCTCAGGCAGATAGAGGTTCGCGCGGAGCGCTCCGGGCTGACGCGCGAGCCCGATGTGGGAGACCATTATCGTGATTACGTGCTGAGCACCGGGGAGACTCACGCCGTCTGGCAAATGGTCGACCGCGCTTTCTCTCTCGCCGGGTTCAACCTCGCATGGCGGCTCGACGGCGACGAGCCCCTGTCCTGGCAGGCCAGCTTCAGCGCCACGGGCGCACGGGCCGTCGTCGTCGATCCGGCTCTGCTGCGTCCCGCCGATCCGCTGACCATCATGATTGATTCGTCGCTCGCTCAAAAGGAGCTAGGATGGTCGCCCAGGCGGGGGCTGGACATTTTTCTGAGCGATATGTTGAATAATCTTCCGGGGCTGCCTACGGAAGCCCTCACAGCACCCTAAGACGCGGCTTGGAGGTCACAGGAAAATTTGCCCTGCGCCTGCCGGCGTGGACTCGTTACGGGCGCATGACGGGGCCGGACACACTCTGCTATCATGCTTGATTCGATGCGCAAGCCATTTGCTTATCTTTGCTGTCGGGCTACTTCAAACGGGGAAAATCCTTCCAGGTAATGCAAAAACTTCGTCGTCTCATCCCTGATCAATGTAAGCATTGGTACAGGTTTTCCGTGGATTCCGGTTATCGCACCAAGCATCGTGAGATTGCCAGGCTCAAATCGCTGCCCCGTTACCAGCGCACCGCCACACGCCTCACGGGCCACAACGTCGAGATGGTTGACGCCGCCTCGTTCCTCTTTATGCACGGAGAGATATTCGAGCAGCAAATCTACTGTTTCCGCGCCGCGACCGAGGAGCCATACATTATTGACGGAGGGGCAAACATCGGCCTCAGCGTTCTTTATTTCAAGAGCCTCTATCCGAAGGGCCGTATCCTGGCTTTCGAGCCTGACGAAGAGGTCTTCTCCGTGCTCAGGCGCAATGTCGAAGAGAGCGGTTACAATGACATAGAGGTCGTATGTCGCGCCCTCTGGTCATCGGAAACGACCTTGAGCTTTATGCAGGAAGGGGCCGACGGAGGGCGTATCGCTCAGGGCAGCGACCCGGCAGGCAAGGCAATACGCACCGTCCGGCTCAGGGATTACCTTCAGCGGCGCGTGGACTTTTTGAAGCTCGACATAGAGGGCGCAGAAACGGAAGTGTTGGCGGACTGCGCGGACTTGCTCCGCAACGTCGAGAATCTCTTTGTCGAGTATCACTCGTTTGTGACCAAGCCGCAGACGCTTCATACTCTGATGGAGATTCTGGCGAACGCCGGATTCCGTGTGCACATTCATCCGCCGATCACCTCCCCGCAGCCGTTCCTTCATCGGTTCGTGCATCTCGACATGGACATGCAGCTCAACATTTTCGCTTTCCGCTCATGAAATCGCTTCTCAATCTAGGCTGCGGCACGCGCTTTCATCCTTCGTGGGTCAACGTCGATTTCGATGCCCGCGATGCCTCCGTCCTGAGCCACGACCTGCGCCGGGGCATCCCCTTCGCGGACGAGCAGTTCGATGTCATCTACCACTCGCACCTGCTTGAGCATTTCCCCAGACCGCAGGCCATCACTTTCCTGCGCGAGACCTATCGCGTCCTCAAGCCGGGCGGCACAACCCGCATCGCCGTGCCCGATCTGGAACGCATCGCGCAGGTCTATCTACAGGCGGTCGAGGAGGCTGCGCGCGGCGATGAGAAGTGGCGTCGTCGCTATGAGTGGATAATTCTCGAAGTACTGGATCAAACCGTGCGCGAGCGACCGGGCGGAGAGATGGGCGACTACTTACGGCGAACGGACATGTCTGAGAAAGGCTTCGTGCTTGAGCGGCTAGGGCGCTCGGCGCAGGAGATCATAGAAGCGGCAGAGCAGGTGCGTAGCAGCCGCGGCAGCAGTCATAGCGGCGCACTCGATCAGGGTGCGCGGCCAGCGCCTTTGCGTCAAAGGCTACAGCGTCTGAAACGCGCGCCCGCCCGTATACGAGAATCCCTTGTGCGCGCTCTGCTCGGAGCGGAATATGAATCGCTGCAACTGGGGCGCTTTCGTCGTAGCGGCGACCCGCATCTATGGATGTACGACCGCTATTCGCTGGCGCAGATTCTCAGCGACGTGGGATTTTGCGACCCGCGCCTCGTCGGCGCGGCAGAGAGCCGGATTCACGGTTGGGCGGATTACCACCTCGACACGGAGCCCGAAGGCACGATCTATAAGCCCGACTCATTCTATATGGAAGCGTGCAAGTGATACGAAGTTACGAACGGAAGGAGAGGTCAGTACCGCCTGCGTTAGCGGGCGGGTGATGACGCGACCACCCGCCCGAGGCGCTACTGACTTGAGGGAGTTGTCCAGAGTTATGAAGCAACAAGCTTTCAATCGCTTGCTATCACGGTCGGAGATTCATCCCGTGTTGATTGATGTCGGCTCGTCGGGCGCAACCCCCCTGGTCTGGGAGCCGATTGCCGCGCATTCCATATTCGTCGGCTTCGATCCCGACTTGAGAGAGATTTATGAAACGTCCGAAGGCCATTTTCACCAGTCGGTGACGATCAACGAGGCGATCACGGATGATAAGGGGCGCGAAGAGATTGCGCTCCACCTGACGAAGTTTCCATATTGTTCGAGCACTTTGGAGCCCGACTTTGAATCGCTCTCCGGCTTTCTTTTCGCCGACTTCTTCGAGGTCGAGCGCACGGAGCGCGTGCGCGCGACGACCCTTGATGCCGTGCTTGAGCGTCTTTCGCTCGCCCGTATAGACTGGCTCAAACTGGATACGCAGGGAACTGACCTGCGTATCTTCCGCAGCCTTCAGGATGAGGTGCGCTCGCGTGTGCTGGCCGTTGACATCGAGCCCGGCCTGATCGATGCCTATCTCGGCGAAGACCTTTTCGCCGACGCGCACAAGAGCTTAACCGGCGAGGGTTTCTGGCTTTCCAACCTCAACGTCGGCGGCGCTGTCAGAATGAGCGCAGGCACACTCGCCGAAGTTACGGCCTCGCACCCGGACATCACACGCGAGTTTGTCGAAGCGCACCTCAAGAAATCTCCGGGCTGGTGCGAGGCGCGCTACCTGCGCAGCCTCGACGCTCTGCGCGAGAGCGCCCTGACGAGCCGCGAATATCTGCTGCTCTGGGTCTTTGCGCTCTTAGACGGCCAGCTCGGATACGCGCTCGAAGTGGCTCTCGAATATGAGCGGGCCTTCCAGAGCGACGAGGTATCGAGATCAATGAAGGACGAGACCATTGCGCTCGTCAGGCATGAGCGGCGCAAGACTCGTCGGCCCGAGCTGAATATGGCGAGCGTCAAGGCAATCGTCCCGGCCAGGACTAAAAGGTGGATCAAAAAGCTTATCAAGTAGAAGGCGCGCTCTCTCTAAAACCTCTGCGCGTCGCGTTCTTCAATTCCTCTGACCGCGCCAGCGGAGCGGAAGCGCTGATTTGCCAGACGGTCGAGGGCCTCTGCGCGCGTGGCGTTGATGCCCGGCTCTACGTCAAAGATCAGTTCACAGACCTGCCTTATGTCCGCCAGTTGCCCTTCTTTTTCGGAGAGCGGCGCATGGAGCGAGCGCTGCGCAAGCTCTCGGGTCGAAACAATATCTTCTTTCCTTCGACTTTCACCCTCAAGCTCAACTCCTGGATAAAGAGAGCCGACATCTGGCACTTTCACAACCTGCACGGGCACTTCGTTTCGATACCGCTCCTGGCGGCTGAGAGTCGCCGCCGCACGGTCGTCCTCTCGCCCGTCGATCAATTCCTCGCCACCGGATACTGCCCCTATACGCTCGGCTGCGAGCGTTTCCGCGAAGGCTGTGGCATGTGCCCGCAGCTTGATCTTCCTTATCCGGGCATCAGCCGCGATACGACACATGAGCTGTTGATGATGAAGGAGCGAGCCGTCAGACGCTCTCGCTTCAAGCTGCTGGTTCATACGGACTATCTGGCGCGCTACTATGCTTCGACCTTCATTGGCAGTCTGCCCATCGAGCGACTCTACTACGGCGTGGACACCGAAGTGTTCAGACCCCTGGAGCGTAAGGAGGCGGCTGCTGCCTTGGGCATCCCGCCCGTCGGCGGCTTTGTCGTCGGGCTGATTCACAGTAATGTGGCAGACAAGCGCAAAGGGCTGCTCCCGTTGCTTGACCTCCTGCGTGATCTGGGGAGGCGCGTGCCGGGCCGCATCACAGTCCTCGTCGTCGGCACGGCAAGCGAGCGAGCCATGGAGCGCGCGACGCCCGCCATGAATGTCGTGGCGCTTCCATTCCTCAAGAGCAGCGATGAGCTGGCGCGTGCTTTGAACCTGTGCGACGTGCTGTTGTATCCGACCCGCGCGGACAATCTATCTTTGACCTGTCTGGACGCGCTCGCCTGCGGCGTGCCCGTCATCAGCTCGAAGGTCGGAGGTCAGGCCGAAGCCGTAGAGGACGCCGTCAACGGTTTTCTGACAGAGCCCGGCAATAACGATCAGATCATAGAGCGCGTGCAACGCATGGCTGCCGACGACGAGTTGATGCGGCGTTTATCCGAGGGAGCGCGCCGGACGGCGATAGAGCGTTTTCGCATAGACAGCTATATAGACAATCTGCTCGGCTACTACGAGCGGGTGCTTGAGCGGGGAGTACGCGTATGAGCGCCGGGTCTGAATCCGGCCCGCCAGCCTTCGGGCGCGTGGTCGTCCTGGGCGGCCTGGGCTTTATGGGCAGCCACATCTGCCGTGAACTGGTGGCGAGCGGCTACCGCGTGCGTATCTTCGACAGGCTCTATGCCCTGCGCACGCTGGTCGAAGACATAGAGGACCAGATCGAGATAGTCGAGGGCGATATGGCCCTCACGGACGATGTGATGAATGTGCTCTCGGACGCCGACGCCATCATCCATCTGGTTCACACGACGGTTCCCGGCTCTTCCATGAAAGACCCGGCCTATGATCTCTCAAGCAACGTCGTCGCAAGCGTCGGCTGGCTCTCGCGCCTGCATGAAACGAGGGTGCGCCGCATCCTTTACGTCTCTTCCGGCGGCACTGTCTACGGGCTGCCGCAAACAAATCCGATTGACGAGCGTCACCCGACCGACCCCATCAGCTCCTACGGGATTACGAAGCTGACGATTGAAAAGTACGTGGCGATGTACGCCGCCATGTTCGGTATTGATTACTGCATCGTGCGCCCTTCAAATGTTTACGGGCCGGGGCAGAAGCTGTATATCGGTCAGGGCGTGATCGGCGTGCTCTCCGACAGGGCGCTTCGCGGCGAGCCTTTGGAGGTCTGGGGAACGGGCGAGAGCCTGCGCGATTATCTTCACATCGAGGACCTCGTCCACGCGATCACCGGGCTCGTCGCCTACATGGGCCCACACAGGGTCTTTAACATCTCAAGCGGCACGGGTCATTCGGTGCTCGACATCATCAGGATGCTCAGCCGCTGTCTGGGATTTGCGCCCGCGCTCGTCTATAAACCTGATCGCGGCTTCGACGTGCCGGTCAACGTGCTCGATTCTTCAAGGCTACGCGCCGAGACCAATTGGCGTCCGGCGATTGGCCTCGAAGATGGAATCGCGCGCACTATCGAATGGCTGAGGCGTCTGCCAAAGCACGGCGCAGGGGCCGCCTGATAATCCGTGAACGCGACCTCTCGCCGCGCGTGTTATACTTGCAAGTCAGCCAAAGCCTTACGGCACTTTATCGTTGAACGCGGAGTAATGTGGTGGTGGTGCACGCTCTTTGCCCACTCTGTTTATTATGTCCTCTGAAATGATGACAAAGGATCTGCTGACGGGAACCGTTAAGGGGCCGGGCGAGCTTCCGCACGAATATCTCTTCATCACGGCGGATAACGGTCGCGCGCGGATAGGCGAGTTCGTCTATTACGCGGCGCGCGATGCGGACGAGGTGCGTCACATCCTCGGCAACATCACTGCGCGCCGCCTTGTGCGTAATCTGCCGGACGCTTTTCTCTCCGACCCGCAAACGCCGCCGTCGGTCGTCTCCTCGCTCATCGGACTCAGCACCGACTGCGGCGAGCTTTACGAGATTACGGTCGAGACCATAGGCTACTTCAGCCACGCTCTCGGCGATTTCGTCAACCCGCGTATCCCGCCCCATCCCGGCGACCCTGTCTTTCTCGCATCGTCGGAGACGCTCTCCGGCGTGCTCAGCCCAAGGCGTATGATGGACGTGGGCTCTGGCCACGTCGGCAGCCTCCTCACGAGAAGCGCGGGCGAAGTGCCGGTCGTGCTCTCGATCAAGGATGTCGTCTCGACGCACCTGGCTATCTTGGCTTCCACGGGCGCGGGCAAATCCTACACGGCGGGCGTGCTCGTCGAAGAATTGATGATGCCCTATAACCGCGCTTCCGTGCTCATCGTTGACCCGCACGGCGAATACGACACGCTCACCTCCATTCAGGGCGACGAGCGTTTCAGCAGCGCGGACGGCTACCAGCCCGAAGTCAAAATCTTCACGCACGACCGCATCAAGGTGCGCGTCTCTTCTCTGACCGAGGCAGACATCAAGTATCTGCTGCCCGAAGGGACATCGGACAAGATGCTGCATTACCTGTCGCAGGCTTATCGCAAGGTGACGGCGGGCGAGCGCGGCGAGCGCGGAACGTGGGGCTATCACGATCTGCGTGACGCGGTGACCGCTGAGAAGTACGGCGACGAGGACGGGCGCAGCGGCTCTGGCGGCAACGTCGGCTCCATCGATGCGCTGCTCTGGCGATTGGACAATCGCTTCGACCGCCCCGACACGATCTTCTCCGACCACGAGCACATCCCCTTGAGCGACATGTTTCAGCCAGGACGTTGCACGGTGCTGCAACTCTCCGACATCGAGCAGAACGAGCAACAGGTGGTCGTCGCCACACTTTTGCGTCGAGTCAACAAGGCGCGCGTCTCGACCGTGCGTCACGAGGCCGTGCCCGGCAGCGACAACGATCTTCCCTATCCGGTCTTCACGCTGCTTGAAGAGGCGCACCGCTTTGCGCCCGCCGGTCAAACGGTCGTCTCAACCAATATCCTCAAGCAGATACTCTCCGAAGGGCGCAAGTTCGGCGTCGGCATCGGCCTCATCACGCAGCGCCCCGGCAAGCTCGATCAGGACGTGCTCTCGCAGTGCATGACGCAAATCATCATGCGTATCGTCAATCCCATCGACCAGGACACGGTTGCCAAGTCGGTCGAGGGCGCTGGCCGTCAGCTTCTCGACGAGCTACCGGCGCTCACCAAGGGTCAGGCCGTCATCTCCGGCGTCGGCGTCAACACGCCCGTCATGTGCCGCGTGCGCTCGCGCCTTACACGCCACGGCGGCGAGACCTTCGACGCTCCCGCCGAGTGGGCCAGGTGGCATACCGGCGAAGAGAAAGACAGGCGCACGCAGGACAACGCCGTCCTCGGCAAACCGGAGTCTAACAGGAAGCCCGAAAAGATACGCGGGATTCGGATTTGACCGTTGGCCCGGTGTGCCGCGAAGTAGAGATTCCCGATTAAGATTACAGGCGCGGTCACTATTAGAAGAGCGCTTGACTGGTCAGTGCGGCTCTTCTTCTGGTAGCATTCCGGGTATAAAAACACTGCCGGTCGCTGATGCTGATTGCCCCTGAATGTTATTTACCGAGCCTTTATTCCTCTTCCTGTTTCTCCCTGCGCTTTTAGGGTTGTATTTCGTCTCGCCCAAGGGGGCGCGTAATTTTCTGCTCCTTTGCGCGAGCCTTCTTTTTTACGCCTGGGGCGAGAGAACCTACGTCGTCGTCCTCCTGTCTTCCATCTTCCTCAACTACATTTGCGGGCTGTTCATCGGACGCGCCCGGGCTGCTCGTCGCAGGCGGCTATTCCTGCTGGGCGGAATCGGCGGCAATCTCTTGCTCCTGATCACGTTCAAGTACGCCCGCTTTCTCATCGCTAATCTCAATGAGCTGTCGGCGATGACGGGTTTCAACCCCTGGCCTCTGCCGGGCATACGCCTGCCCATAGGCATCTCCTTCTTCACCTTCATGGGCATGTCGTATCTGGTGGATATTTACCGCAATCAGCTGCGGGCCGAAACGAATCTTAATACTTTCGCTCTCTACATCACGCTCTTCCCACACCTGATCGCCGGGCCCATCGTGCGCTATTCCGATATCGCAAAGGAGCTGGTCGAGCGCTTCGTGAGCCGTGCCGAGTTTGCGGCGGGCGTGCGGCGCTTCATCATCGGATTCGGAAAGAAGATGCTGATCGCCAACACGGTCGCCTTTCCGGCTGACATCATCTTCAACGCGCCTGCGGATCAACTGACAGCCGGGCTCGCGTGGCTGGGCCTGGTCTGTTACACGCTGCAAATTTATTTCGACTTCTCGGGTTATTCCGATATGGCGATTGGCCTGGCGAAAATGTTCGGCTTCCATTTCCCGGAAAATTTCGACTACCCGTACATCGCCGATTCCGTCACCAACTTCTGGCGGCGCTGGCACATCTCGCTCTCCACATGGTTCCGCGACTACCTCTTCTTTCCGCTCGGCGTGAGAGGCCCGCGCTGGCGGATTTACCTTAATCTCCTGATAGTCTTTTTTCTGTGCGGGCTCTGGCACGGGGCCAGTTGGAACTTCGTCGTCTGGGGACTCTTTCACGGGGCGTTCCTGGTTATTGAACGGCTCGGGCTGGCGGCCTGGCTGCAAAAACGCCCGCGCGCCCTCAGGCACTTATATGCCCTGCTGGTGATTATGACGGCCTGGGTCTTCTTCCGCGCAGAGACGCTCTCCGACGCGCTCTCTTTCCTCCGGGCTATGATGGGATTCGGGCACGGCGCGGGCCTCGCCTACAATCCGGCGATGTACTTGAACACAGAGCTGTCCTTAGCCTTAACGCTTGGTGTGCTGGGCTCTATGCCATTGCTTCCGGCCTTGCGCAGGTGGCAGGAGGGTCTGGTGGGCGACGGGCAGGGAGCGAGGGGGGCGTTCGTCGAAGCCGCCGAGCGTTTCCTGTGCTTCGCAGCGCTGGTTCTAATCTTCATCGCCTCTGCTGCGCTCTCCGCAGCCGGAACGTATAACCCTTTCATCTATTTCAGATTCTAGGCAGGTCGCGGATGTCCAGGCAAAACCAGCAGCGAGCGCGTCGCGTCGATGAACTGGCGTTGATTATTTTTTTCCTCGCAGCTTTATCTCTGCCGGTTCTTGGCATGGCGCTGCACCTTGAGCGCTCGCCCGTTCACAGAGAGAATCGGACGCTCGCTCCATTCCCCGCTCTTTCACTGAACAGGCATGTGCTCGGCTCTTTCCCTGAAAAATTCAGAGAATATTTTGAAGACCACTTCGGTTTCCGTCAGACGCTCATTGGCTGGCAAGCGCGCGTCAAGGTGACGTGGCTCGGCGTCTCATCTTCGCGCCAGGTGCTGCTCGGCAAAGAGGGATGGCTCTTCCAGCCGCCGTATGATAATTCGACTGAGACGTACAGGGGGCCGAGACCATTCACGGAGCAACAGTTGGCCCAGTGGCAGCGGATTTTAGAGACACGCCGCGCCTGGCTGGCGCAGCGCGGAATCCCTTATCTCTTCGTGGTCGCGCCCGAGAAGGGCTCGATTTATCCGGAGTATATGCCGGACGCGATGACGCCGAAGAAACTGCGACCCGAGACGCGCCTCGACCAGTTGCTTGCCTACATGAAGCTGCATTCGACGGTGGAGATTCTGGATTTAAGGCCGTCGCTATCCGAAGCGAAGAGCCGCCATCGCCTGTATCACAAGACGGATACACACTGGAACGACTACGGAGCCTTCGTCGCTTATCGACGTATCATGCGCGAGCTGTCGAAATTCAGACCCGGCCTCGAACCCGCCGAAGAGTCTGACTTTGAGATCAGCAGGGAGCCATCGCCTGGCTTAGACCTCGCGGCGCTGCTCGGGCTCGACGACGTGATAAGCGAAGAGTATATCCGTATGCGCTCACGCCCGCTCGGCATCGAATCTCCCGGATATAGCGGCAATACGCGCCCGCGCCTGGTCTCCGAGCGCAGCGATGCCGGTCTGCCCCGGCTGGTCATGTTCCGCGACTCATTTGCAAACAATCTGATCCCCTTTCTAGACCGCCATTTCAGTCGCATCGTCTATATCTGGAATGACGGATTCGACCCGCAATTGATCGAGACAGAGCACCCGGATTTCGTGATTCAGGAGATCGTCGAACGAGCTTTGCTGTCCGAGCCGGTGCAAGACCCGATGGTCATGCTGCCGGTCGACTAATCCTTACGGGTCGGGGCACGCGCCCGCGCCTGCACGCTCCGCCCCATCCGAGCGTCGGGGTGAACCCCCATTGGCCCGCATACGCTCTCGCAATCAGGCGCGCGCGGTTGCTTTTCCCCACCGCGATGTTAAGATAATCATCTTGCTCCACTCACAGTGCCACCCCGAAGCGGAGGCGGCATAAATATTCCCCCTGACAGGAATGGGGTGTGTCCGAGGCGGGCCGGTTTTTCCCCGGCGCGTCCGTGAGGATTAGAGATGGCCGTTGAGAATACAGCTCAAGAAAGCGGCGCGCAGACGCAGCAGGCGACGCCGCACGTCGCCAGCCTGCTCGAAAAGCGTCATGACGAGATAATCACGCTCTGGATCAAAGACCGCCTGGAATCGGGCGAGTTCCGCGACGAGCTGATCCCGAAAAAAGAGCTGCGGCGGCAATCGCAGCAGATCGTTGACATGCTCTCGCGCTCGATCAAGGACTCCGACTACGGGGATTTTGAATCGCCGGCCTTCGACGAGATGCGCGCCTTCCTGCATCAAATCTCACACGCGAGGGCCGTCAAAGGCTATACGCCCTTAGAGAACGCGACCTACATTCTCTCGCTGCGCAACACCCTGATCCCGCTCATGGCCGAGGAGCTTGAGGGCAACTCCGATGCGCTCGTGAGCGAGATGATGTACTTCACGAAGCTCCTCGACAAGATGGGGCTCGTCATGGTCGAGAACTACATACGCTCGCGCGAAGAGATCATCCGCCAGCAGCGCCAGGACATGATGGAGCTCTCGACGCCCGTCATCAAGGTGTGGGACAAGATTCTGACCTTGCCGATCATCGGCACACTGGATTCTCGCCGCGCACAGATGATGATGGAATCGCTCTTGCAAAAGATCGTCCAGTCGGGCTCGACCATCGCCATCCTGGACATCACGGGCGTGAAGACGATGGATACGCTCGTCGCCAATCATCTCATCAAGACGGTGACGGCGGCACGCCTGATGGGCGCGCGCTGTATTCTGACGGGCGTCTCTCCGGCGATTGCACAGACGATGGTCCAACTCGGCATCGACCTGACGCAGATCACCACGCGCGCGCAGATGTCTGACGGCATCAAGCTCGCCTTCGAGATGATCGGTCGCACGGTCATTCCGGTCAAAGCTCTAGCCCATTTATCGAACGGGACGGTGGGCGCTGCGCAAGCCTCTGCCCGGCTCGCCGCTCACGGAGCCAGCATCACCGAAGACCAGAAGCGGCGCGAAGAATGTTAAGGGCCGATGTCAGATGTTATTAAGAACGGCCATTTCTTTAACCGGCATCTGCACATCCAGCATCCGACATCTATTTTTGCGGAGCAAAAATTATGAATGGTTCGCGCATACCCATCCTCAAGCTTGGCCGCGTGTTGATCGTGCCGATTCAGGTGGACATGGACGATCAGACCGTGATCGAGCTACAGGAGCGCATCCTCTCCGAGCTTGAGACGACGGGCGCACGCGGCGTGTTAATAGACATTTCGCTCCTTGAGATGGTGGATTCCTTCATCGGTCGAATGCTCTCCGACATCGCGGCGATGGCCCGCATTATGGACGCGCGCACGGTCGTCGTCGGGATGCAGCCTGCGGTCGCCATCACGCTCGTCGAGCTTGGCCTTGAGCTTCAAGGCGTGGAGACCGTCCTCAACGTGGACGAGGGCTATAAGCTCCTGCGCACGGAGTTTGATGTCCATGATGAGGAAGAGCAAGCCGACGGGGAGTTCACAGGGTTTGGAAAGCAAATCAATCTCTCTTGAGAGCGAGCATGACATTATCATCGCGCGCAGTGAAGTGCGACACCTTGCCGCCGCCCTCGGCTTTCGCCTGATAGATCAAACACGGCTCGCCACCGTCACCTCCGAGCTGGCCCGTAACGTCATCAAGTACGGCAAGGGCGGGCGCTTGATCGCGCAGCCCACGGAAGCGGTGCGCGGCGTGGGCCTGCGTCTCATCTTTGAAGATGAAGGCCCCGGCATTCCAAATGTCGAGGCCGCGATGCGCGACGGCTTTTCGACGGGCAAGGGACTGGGCAAAGGTCTTCCGGGCTCGAAACGACTGGTTGACGAATTCAAGATCGAATCAAACGCCGGGCAGGGAACGCGCGTCACCATCGTGCGCTGGCGAACATGAAGAAAGGAGGAGGGATGAAGGCGGCAGGATGAAATAAGAGCTTACAGTCGCTTGAATGCTTTTTCTTCATCCTTCCGCCCTCATCCTTGCTCTTCATTTGCGCGAAATCAGCTCCATAGAGATCAGCCACGAGGCGCAGGTGGGCACGGCTCGCCGCGCCGTGCATGATTATGCGAGCCAAGTGGGTTTCGGCGAGACGACGCTGGCCGAAATAGACATCGTCGTGCAGGAGATAGGGACGAACGCGGCGACCTATTCGACCACGGGCGGCTGGCTTCATTTCACTCGCCCGCTCGGCCCTGCGCCGGGGCTCGAACTTTTTTACTGGGACACCGGCCCGGGCATCTATAATATGGATCGCGCGATTCGAGACGGCGTCTCGACGAGCGGGAGCCTCGGCGCGGGCCTAGGCGCGATTAGCCGGTTGATGGACGAGTTCGAGATTTACTCGACCGTGGCGGCCACGGGCAGGCTCACGCTGGGGCAGATGCGCCGTACCTCTCACGGGACGGCGATGCTCGCGCGCAAGTGGGTCGAGCATGAGGGCGGGAACCGCCCGGCGGAGAGAGAAGAGGCACAGCGCTTCGGCGTTTGGAGTCGGCCCCACCCGCAGGAAGAGGTCAACGGCGATGCTTACTACATCGCCAGGCGCGGCCAGCGCACGCTGCTCTCCGTGATAGACGGGCTGGGGCACGGGCATGGCGCGAAGGAGGCCGCAGATGTCGCCTGCGATATGCTGGACGACTGGAAGGGCGAGCGCCCGGACGAACTGCTGCTGGCGGCTCACGATGCTCTGCGCGCGACGCGCGGCGCAGTGATGGGCATCATCGTCATCGATCATGAGGGCGAAGTCTTCCAGTATGCGGGTGTCGGCAACATCGCCGTGCGCGCGTTCGGAACGCGGCAAAACCTCGCGCTCATCTCGACGAACGGGACGCTCGGCCTGCGACTTGGGAGCCTGCGCCTCTGGACTTACCCGTGGGTGGAAGGCGCGACCGTGCTGATGACGAGCGACGGGCTGAGCGAGTCCTGGGATATACGATCGTATCCGGGGTTGCTCAAGAGAAGCCCACAGTTGATGGCGGGTCTTCTGATGCGCGATTACGGAAGAGAAGCCGATGATGCCACGGTGCTTGTGGCCAGATAAGAGATTCAAGAAGGAAATTAACAGGGGTGGACAGGGGAGCAAGGCGGAAGGATGAAAGCAGAGTGATGCAAGTTGAGCTATCTTTGTTTCATCCTCGCGGCCTTACGCCTTGCTGTCCCCTCCCTGTTTGAATCCGCCTTTGTATGAAAGATATAACCTCAACCAGGCTGGGCGATGTTTATGTGCGCCGCGAGGCAGACATCGTGAAGGTGCGCGAGAGAGTTCGTCGGCTGGCGCGCGAGCTGGGCTTCGACTCGACGACGCAGATCAAGATTACGACGGCTGTCTCGGAAGTGACGCGTAATATTTACGAGTATGCTAAGTCGGGCGCGATCACGCTGGCGCTGGCCGAGCGCGGGCCCGATACCGGTCTGCTGGTGATGGCGCGCGACGACGGGCCTGGGATTGACGAGACGACTCTGCGAGCCATCATGCGCGGCGCTTACAGGTCTGCTTCGGGCCTCGGCGTGGGGCTCTCCGGCACGCGCAAGCTGATGGACGAGTTCGACATCAAGACGGCTGAGGGCGAGGGCACGCGCGTCTCCGTCGTCAAGTGGCTGCCGCGTGCCGCCGCCGCCGACGTTAAGGCTCGCGTCGAGGAGCTGCGCGCGCTCTTCGGCAAAGACGACGATGATTCCGCCATCGAGGAGCTGCAACAGCAGAACAGGGATTTTGTGGCGGTGCTCTCCGAGCTGGAAGAGAAGCGCGAGCAGCTCGAACGGCTCAACGAGCAGCTGGAGGAGGCCAACCGCGAGCTGAATGAAGCCAATGCCAAGCTGCGCGAGCTGGCCGAGATGAAGGAAGAGTTTCTGGCCCTGACGACGCACGATCTGCGCTCGCCCCTGACGGTCATCAGCGGCGTCATCAGCTTCTTCACTTCGGGACGCCTCGGCAAGCTCTCGCCCGAACAGCAGAACATGGTGGCGATGATGGAGCGCAACACGCAGAGCCTGATCGAGCTGGTTAATGATTTACTCGATTCATCGAAGCTCGAATCGGGCTCGGTGCAACTCGATCTGGCTCCGCTTGCTTTACCCAATGTCGTGAAAGAAGTCCGCGAAACAATGGAGCCGTTAGCCAAAGAAAAAGGCATCCGATTTGTTGAAGAGATTCCGGGAAATCTTCCGCT
>DASVQM010000072.1:0-97343 GCA_036389095.1 Pyrinomonadaceae bacterium | reverse complement strand
TCATGCCGGAGGTGGTCGTGGGGTTAGCCGTGGCGTGGAAGGTGGACTGGGCGGTGATGGCCCCGGTCGTCGCATCCAGGACAGCGGCGACTGCCGCGAGATCGAAGCTGTAACCGCTCTTGGTCTTGCCTGCGAGCTGCGCGTCGATTAACTGCACGGCGCGGAGGTTAGCCAATGAGCCATAGCTGCCGTTGCCGGAGGTGGCCTGGTACGTAGCTTCGCTGCTGTGGAGGGTACGCATGGAAGACTGAGCGGAGCCTTCGTTGGCAGCGCGGCGTGAAGCGAGGAGGTTAGGGATGGCGATGGCGGCGATGATGCCGATGATCGCAACCACGATCAATAGCTCGATCAGAGAGAAGCCTTTTTGGCCGTTAGTCTTTTGCATTTCTTTCGATAGCTCCTTAGGGTGAAGGGTCAAAGTTTTAGTAATTCTCGCGCTATCGGACGGGGCGTCTCAGGCTCGCATGCCGCGCAGCGCTCGATCTGTCGGCGCCTCACCTACAAACCTTGTGCCATGACTTCGAGATGCTGGATTTCAAAGAAACTCGGCGCGTTTTCGCTGCCCCGGCCAATAAAACCGCTTCGTGAGGCTTGGTGATGCGGGCACAATTCACGGCAGTTGACAAATTCCGTCAGCCGCGCAGTGACGCTTTCCGTCAAACGTCTGGAAGAGAAAAACAGAGGGGAGAGAAGGAAGAGACGAGGGGGAAATTATTTAAGCGCAGGGCTCGCGGCATCTGCGGGCGAGCCTTCCTCGACGTGTATGACGCCGGTCGCATCAATGAAATAATGGAGCGAACTACTCGGCTGGTAGAGCGGTGTGGCGGTCGCTTCGTAATTCAGAGTGGGGTCGGCATCCACCGTGACGTTGAAATCGTAGTTGCTCTTCTGACCGTTGCGAAGATGGCCGTCGTCCAGGTAACCGGCGCTCGAAAGCATGGGGATGTCCGCATATCTGGCATATGCAGTCCGGTAGGATACCTCGCCGGAATGAATCTGGCGCAGTGAATTGAGGGCCGAGGCCGAGTTAGCGGACTGCTTGGCGAGTTCCAGGTAGGGAATGGCAATCGCGGCGAGGATGCCGATCACAGCAACGACGATCAGCAGCTCGATGAGCGAGAATCCTCTCTCTGATTTGTGGGGGGAAGTCATCAATATTATCGCTTTCGCGCTCTCTTCATAAGATACTTCGCCTTTTAAGAACGGCGGACATCTTCGACGAGCTTTGCAAGATATATGCCAGATGGTTATAGAAAACAGCGCGGCGCTGTGGACGAAATGAAAGACAATCGCCGCGCACCATTGATGCGAGCGAAATTCGCCGCACTCACCGTCTCTGTCTTTCTCCTTCTAGCCGCGTCGAGCGGTTGCAGGCAAAGCTCTATGAATCAGCAGAGCGACGCCGTGGAGATTACTGTGGCGGCGGCGGCCAATCTTTCGGACGCCTTTACAGAGCTTGGGCAGAAGTTTACGGCGCGGACGGGTGTTCGCGTCGTCTACAGTTTCGGCGCGACGGCTGAGCTGGCGAAGCAGATTGAGAACGGCGCTCCCTTTGACCTCTTCGCCGCCGCCGACACGGAGCACGTTGAACGGCTCAATCGCCAGGGCCTCATCGCAGACGGCACAGCGGCGCTCTATGCGCGAGGCCGTCTCATGGTCTGGACGCCGCTGGGCAGCCGCATCAGGCTCAATCGCATTGAAGACCTGCGCGGCGCAGAGGTCGAGCGCATCGCCATCGCCAGGCCGGATGTCGCGCCCTATGGACGGGCCGCCGTCGAGGCGCTCGGCGCTCTGGGCCTATGGAAGGATATAGAGTCGAAGATCATCTACGGGCAGAACGTCACGCAGACCAAACAGTACGTGGCGACCGGCAATGCGGACGCGGCGCTGCTCCCGCGCTCGCTCCTGAGCGAAGGCGAGGGACAATCGATCGAAGTTGACGAGCGCCTTCATCAACCGATCAATCAATCACTGGCCATCGTCAAGGCTTCCGGCAAACAGGAGGCCGCAAGCCTCTTCTCCCAATACATCCTCAGCCCCGAAGGCCAATCCCTCCTACAGCGCTACGGATACGAAAGAACAGTGACGAGTGACGAGCAGAAGAAAAACAGTGATCAGTGATGAGTTAACAGCTTTGCACTCGTGACTCATCACTCATCGCTCATCACTCATGACTATCTTGTCACTCATCACCGCTTTCAGGTCTTGGCCGTCGGTGCTGACGGTGATCGTGCCGTGCTCTCCGGTGGTCATGACAAGCGCGCCGCTCGCGCGCCAGCGTTCGAGGATTTCGGGGCGCGGATGCCCGTAAGGAGACGTTATGCCGACGGAGATGACGGCGAGCGTTGGGTGTGATGCCGTCACGAACCCCTGCGCGGAAGATGTCTAGTGCTTTTTATAGGACAAACATTTGCTCAGTACACATGTGTATGTATAACTTAAGGGTCAAAATGTGTATTGAGCAATTTCTATTTTGTTCAATACGGAGTCGGCTTCTGATGCCGGGTTGAAGATGTTTTGGCAAGCTCAAAGGCAGAGGAGGGCGGGGGCAACTCGCACTGCCAACCCCGCCCTCTTCTCCCTTTGCTTGTCTTGAGACTTTCTTTGCTACTCGACTAAGAAGACATCCCAAGCCCAGCGTCCGACCTGCGCGTCGTGAGTGTCTTTGACCTTCGCACGGTAGCGGAATTGATTCCCGTATTGGTCTATTCGCTTCGACTCCTTGTAGACCAGCTCTACGCTTGCAATCCCAAGTTCCGGCAAGCCATGCAACTCCTCTGCCTCGGAAATGCCGTTGTGATTGGTATCCTGCCATAATCGCAGAGAGGAGAAGATTGTATCCCTCCTATCTATATAGGAATCACTATTGCCCCCCTTCTCCGGCTTGTCAAATTCGGTGAGGGCAAGAAAGCCATTCGGAGCAGCAGATGCTGGCTGCGGTGTGAAGTTGCCGAAGAGTTCCGCGCCGCTATCTATAGCACCGTTGCCATTACGGTCAAGAGCGAGCCATGCGTCGTCGGAACCGGCAGCCGTCCATGCCAAGCTCTCGCGTGTCCCATCACTATCGAGATCGAAGTTGGCCCCCGCGCCGCCATCGGTCAGATCAAAGCCATTGCCGGATACGTCTATGAGGATTGGCGAATTGTAAGACTGACACCGGCATGTCACGGGGTCACGAGTACCGTTAGGGCAGGCGACAAACTCTCCGCCATTGCAGCCATTGTCAGCAATTTCTCCACAATCCCAACCGCAATAAGTAGAATTCCATAAACAGTTGAAAGCAGGTTTGGGCGAGGTCGGCGTTGGGCAAGATGTTGTTGCCGGGCATTGATTTGGTCTTTCATACACAGCGGCCTGAGTGCCGTCGCAGTTAGAATTGATCACTCCGCGAAATGTCTCAATATTATTCGAGCCTGCATAAGTGTGCTGTTCTCCCTGTAATCCTTCCGTACCATGTGGGCCCACATGAACAACATTTTTGTATGAAACATTGGGGCATGTACCGTCCGATGTCATCGCCAAACTCATAGCGCAACTCGTGGCGGTGCACATTGCATCCCCGGTGGCGCATACTCCTGTTCCCCTGCAACTGGCTATGCCGTTTACAACAGTCTGATCGCAAGGGACAGAGGAGATTAAATCGGCGAAGACCTGTCTCATGTTAAGGCTATACAGGACTACGCACATGGCTGCCAGCACAATAAGGTTTCTCAAAATTATTCTGCTCTTCAAAGCCTGAGGTATAAATTGAATGGCATTGGACGCTTTCATGAGGTAATTACCTTTCAGATTTTAAACGGGCGGACTGTAGTAACTGTTTGGATGTCTTCTACGGGCTTGGAAGACAAATAACTGATAGCCTGACTAGCCCGTCGTTTTTAAGACTTGTTGCTCGTCATCCGTCGAAAGCTTGCCTATCCAAAAATCAAGAACATTCCCATTGTTATCAACAAGAATCATTGTCGGCGTGGCTTGTATATTGAGGTCTGGGAAGTTCACTTCCGCCACGGCATCCACATCAAGATGCTTTTCCTGTAGATACTGCTTCATATCCGGTGGCGGTATTTGGGAAACAGCAATGATACGGATTGACTGGCTGCTCGTCCCGCGCGCCCTTATTATCTCTCGGTAGAAAGGAATACTCTCATTACAGTAGCCGCACTGCGGATTCAGGGCTATGAGCAGTGTCCGTGAAGCGTTAGCGTAGTCTTGCCCAAGTATTGGTTGGATCGTCTTTCCTTTATGCAAACCGTCAGGCTGGCGATAATATCTTTTTGCGATGTACGAGGCAGCATACGCACCTATAACTAAAGCCGCGACCAGTAAGATAGCGAGGTTGGTCGCCGCCTCTAAATAATTCCTCACCTTTAATTGATTCATCTTTTCGCCTCGGATTGTTTTGTGCTTTTCCAGTCCGATTTTCAATTTTTACGCAGCTCAGGCACAGGCTCACGCATTTGCTTCAAAGTGGCTTCAATCGCCCTGTCGCTGCCGACGGAGTCTCTCATGCGAAGGATGTCAGCGGCAGCAGCTTTTTTGTTCCTGGCGTAATAGCTATCCCCGGTGGAATTGGAGTTGGAATTAACGTCCGCGCCATTGGCTAATTCCTCCAGATGATTATATGTTTGCTCTGTACTCTTACCCTGCCGCAAATCCTGTTTTATCTGTAGGATCAGGTCGCGCTTAGCATTACGTTTCGCAACGACCTTCTCAAAAAAGCCTGTGCCGTCAGGCCCGACGAACAGACCATCATCAAAGAATGCACCGTCAAGAGTAACCGTGATGTTTGTGTACTGAGACAACTCGGCACGCACTGCGTCAAGAGTGGATGCTTGAGCCGCTGTGAGGGCTGTTGATTGCCCATCTACACTACTGGGAAGTAGAGGAAATTCGACGGAGGGTATGGCAAAGAATGCGGAGTCCGGTTGAATCGTATAGCTATCCTGCCCAGATGAACTTATACCCATCAGCCGCCAGAGTTCAATATAATCAATGGTCTTCGTGCGAATAGTCCCATCTTCTCTCATTAGCTGCCACTTGAGCGTAAAGGCGACCACAGTCCGACGGCTTCTGTTTTTTATGCAAATGGAAAAGGGGCGCAAAGCCTCAAGCACCGGATCACCTTCTCCTTTCAACAGAGATTCGACCATGCTGTTGAAAGCAGTGTCCGCAGGCCCGATGATGGCTAAACCTTGTTCGGGTATGTCCTTGATATTAATTTGCGGATGAGCAGACTGTATATGCGCACCCTCCGGGTTATATCCAGCAGCGACAGCCAATCCCGCCGCAACGAGAAGTAGAGCGGCGATAATGTTTTTCACGATGTGTTTGCCTTTCTTTAGACTGTTTACTAAGGAACCATTATGCGTGTGAAGCGTGTCCTTGGAAGTCGTCGCCATGAAGGCATGATTAGTTGAGCAGCCAACGCAGAACCACTCTGAAGAACCTGGTGATAACCTTTTATGAACTCGGTAGGAGCAGGACTCTTGAAGAGTGAGGCTCTTACTTAACGAATGTATGACGCCGACAGATATACTCTCGAAATTGAGGGTCTGTCAAGAAGATTTCATTGGTAAAAATGAGGATTTACAGAAAAGAGTTTACTTCACACTTGTCACCATCTTCAGGTCATGGCCGTCGGTGCTGACGGTGATCGTGCCGTGCTCTCCGGTGGTCATGACAAGCGCGCCGCTCGCGCGCCAGCGTTCGATGATTTCGGGGCGCGGATGCCCGTAAGGAGATGTTATGCCGACGGAGATGACGGCGAGCGTTGGGTGTGATGCCGTCACGAACCCCTGCGCGGAAGATGTCTTGCTGCCGTGATGCGCGACCTTGACGACATCGGCGCGAAGATCGTCGCGCGCGGCAAGGATTGCTTCTTCTGCACGGCTCTCGATGTCTCCCGTCAGGAGAAATGTTCTTTCCTTGAAGCGCAGGCGCAGCACTATGGAATCATCGTTAGTTGAAGTCGCGTAGGGGCTCTCGCTGCGTATGGGCCAGAGCACATCGGCCACTACCGGGCCAAAGCGCAGGCTATCGCCACGACCGACCGTGAGCACCTTCACGCCCTCTGCCTGCATGGTCGCGGCAAAGCGGGCGTACTCGGGGTCTGCGCGCGGGGCGCGGGCGACGAAGGCTGCCTGCACCCTGAAATTTCGCGCGACATCGCTCAGCCCCTCCATGTGATCTGCATCGGCGTGTGTGGCCAGGAGGTAATCAACGTGGTCTAGCCCGCGCCACCACAAGTATTCCGAGACGACCGCCTCGCCTATGCTGCGCGCGTCACGCTCGAAAGGCTCCGTCCCCTCGTCCGTGCTGAGATCAACGCGGCGCGCGAAGGAGGGACGACCGCCTCCGTCTATCAAAAGGGTCGTTCCGTCCGGCATCGTGACGAGGGCCGCATCGCCCTGCCCGACATCAAGAAAATCAACGCGCAGTCTTCCGTCAGGTCTTCCGGCGCTGAGCGGGTGGCACAGGATGAGGCCGAGCATGGTGAGGAAAGCGAGCGCCGCCAGTCTAAGCTTCAAAGGCGAGGCTGCTTCCCTCTCGTCAAACACACTCGCTGGCCTGAGTGGCTTCCAACGCGCGAGCCGTAAGATCAGGTACGACAGAGGCAGATAGTAGAGAGCGTAGAAAATGTTGGCCCAGCCCGAATATTCCGGCAGCCTGATGGATGCAACGCGGGCTCGCGCGAACGGATCGACGCTATGAATCATCAGCCAGCTCGTCCATTCGGCAAGTTGGATGAGAGGCGCGGCAAGCTGTGCGCTCAGTTGAGAGACCAGGAGCGCCGCGAGCGCAAAGAGAGAGAGCGCGGCCATCAGTATGCCGACCACTATATTCAAGACGAGGGATGCGAGCGACAGGCGATGAAAATAGAGTATGAGGAGGGGCAGCAATCCCAGTTGCACGCTCGCCGAGACGACGAGAGCCGATACGGCGTAGCGCAGCGCACGCTGCACACGCAGATGTTCAAGGCGAGCGGCGAGCCTGCTCTTGAAGAGGCGGTATTGATAGTTCGAGCGCTTCATCTCGCGCTTCCACTGCTTCTCGCTCCAATAAAGCGCCTCGCCAAGCGAGCGCCACCACGAAGGGCACAGCGGCGGGTAAGGCGTCGCGCGCGCGGGACGCCAGGCTCCGACCTCTTCCAGCCTGCGCAGGAGCGGCCAGGCGATGCATACGATCATCAACACCGAGAGAAACGTCAATTGAAAGGAGGGGTCGAAGAGGTCGCCCGGGCGCAGGACGAGCAGGAGTAGGGCCGATGCGCCGACCGCGTTGAGGCTGCTGGCCTGACGCTGAAGGACGGGCGCGAGCGTCACGACCGTAAACATCAGTGCCGCGCGCACCACCGACGGCTCAGCGCCGACGGCCAGGGTGTAAGCCCAGAGAAAGAGAGCCGAGATAAGGAACTGCCACACGCGCCGCTTCGTCAGCCGCCGCGCCAGACCGATGACCAGACCGCCGATGAAAGAGATGTGCAAGCCGCTGATGACCAGCACATGAAACGTGCCGCCCGCGCGAAAGCGCTCTGCGGCTGCACGCGAGAGCCCGTAGCGATTGCCCAGCAGTACGGCCCCCAGGATGCCCGCCGTCTCGGCCGTGAACCTTTCGCCGATCTCTCCGAGCAGACGTTGACGCCACTCGTAAAGCCAGTAGAGCGGCAGCACGACTGGCTCGTCGTCCAGTCTCTCGATCAGGAGCGGGCTTTTGATCGAGCCCGTCGCGTCCAGTGAGCGTTGTTCCAGATACTCCGTCAGGGAAGAGACGCCCGGGTTGCGAAAGCTCTCTGTGCGATTGAGGATGGTCATGACTCGCAGCCGCGCGCCGTAGCGCAATTCGAGCGCTTCATATTCGGCGCGCGTCACCTCGTTCGTCACGGCGGCCACGAGCCGGACTCTCCCGGAAGCCTCACGCTCTCGCTCCCTGAGCCTGATCTTTTCGACCCGCAGCGTGAGATAGAGACTTTCAGGCGCGGGCTCTGGCGCGCTCTCCATCGTGCCCTCTATCTCCATGGGCTCGCCCGAAGCGATACTGCCGTCCTCTAACAACCGTTCGACGCGATGCGCCGCAACGCTGCGCTTTTCCAGGCACGCGAGCATCGCTCCCGCGCCGAAGAATGAGAGCGCGACAAAGAGCGTCGCCCATCCAGAGCGTCGCCTGATGTAGGAGAGAAGCGCGAGCGCCAAACAGATAGCGCAGCAGGCTAGAGCGAAGCGGAGCGTTAAGACGTAGAGGCGCACGGCGAAGATACCGGCGGCGAAGGTGAGAGCCAGAAGCGCCAGCGGGTGAGGAGACAGAGGCGGTCGGGTGGAAACCGCTTGAGGCATTATCTGTCAACCAGTCTGTTCAAGTCTGATGACACGCATATGACGGGTCGCGCCCGCCAGGGATGCTGCATATTACCACCAGTCGCGTGAGGTGAGCGCCTTTTTTATGCGCTCGCATTCGCGCTCTCGAAGCGGGCGACGCGAAAAGCCGGGCGGCAGGCGCTCCGCATGAGGATGAAAGAATCGCTCAAGAGGCTGCTCTGTCGAATGAGCGGGCGCGATCCTGTCCTGATCGTTAATCTCTCAACCACAATGCCAGGAAGGAAACTCTTAGCGCTTATGCTTACAGGGATGACCTCGATGCCTATCTCTCTCAGGAAATCAGCAATCGTTCGGGTAACAGCATTCTTAAATTCGCCGGTCATTCCATCTCCTCCGGTGCGACGCATGGGCCCAACGCTCAGCATGCGCCGCACCCGCGCCGGACACAATTTACATCCAGAAGCGCAAGGCACGAAAGCTGGATGGGCGCGGGCGCTGCGGCTTATAAGACCGCGGTCTTGATACTACTCTCTCGGCGCGGGCTGCTTCAGCAGTCAAAGATCAAACCATTCTTTTCTAATTCTGTCCGGGCGGTTATGTCCTTTAGTCCTCTACCGGCTATTATTATTTCAAGATGAACGCTCCCGTAGTCTTCATTATCTTCAATCGCCCGGACGTGGCCGAACGGGTCTTCGCCCGCATCAGGAGAGCGCAGCCGAGTCAACTGCTGGTGGTCGCCGATGGCCCAAGGCCCGGCCACGCGGGCGAAGCGGAAAAGTGCGCGGCGTCGAGGGCTCTCATTGAAGGGGTGGACTGGGACTGCCAGGTTCTGAAGAATTATTCGGATGAGAACATGGGTTGCAGGCGGCGCATAGTGACAGGGATGAGCTGGGCCTTCGATCAGGTGGAGCAGGCGATCATCCTTGAAGATGACTGCCTGCCCGAGCCGACCTTCTTCCGATTTTGCGAAGAGCTGCTCCTGAAATACCGGACTGACGAACGCGTCATGACGGTTTGCGGTGACAACTACCTGCTTGGACGCAAGCGCATGCCCTACAGCTACTTCTTTCATTACATCGCGGGCGGCTGGGGATGGGCGACGTGGCGTCGCGCCTGGCAATACCTGGATATGGAACTCAAGCTTTGGCCCATGCTGCGCGAGACCTCCTGGCTCACGGACATTTTAGTAGACGCGAGGGCGGTCAAGTATTGGCGCAACATTTTCGATTGGGTTTACGAGGGCGGAGAAAAGATTGACGCCTGGGATTACCAGTGGATCTTCGCCATCTGGGCCCAGCACGGTCTGGCCGCAACCGCTGCTATGAACCTGATCTCAAATCTAGGATGCGGAGACGATGCGACTCACACGCGCTCCGCCGACAGCGTGCTCGCCAACATTGCGACGGGCAGCATGGAGTTCCCGCTGCGCCATCCGCCCTATATGTTCAGCGACAGGGAGGCGGACAAACTGATCTTCGAGAACATATATCTGCCGGAGATGAGGGCGGGCGCTTCCTATCCTTACCGCTTGCTGCAACGAATCATCCCTTGATCAAGAGCGGTTAGAAAAGAGAATTAACAGGGATGGACAGGATAAGAACTAACAGCAGGATGAAAGTTGAAAGCATGACAGCATGAATCTAACTTTGCTTTTTCTTCATCCTGAGAATCTCTGTCCATCGCTGTTAATTCCTGCTTTTGAAACGACTCTCAGACGGCCTTTGCCACACACAGGACATTCCAGGTCGTCTCGCCCGGGTCGCGGTCGAATGCCGGAAAGGCCCCGAGCCGGAGCATGGTGAAGCCTGCGCAGCGCAGAAAAAACTCCAGCTCTAGAGGGAAAAAGTAGCGCATCCGGTGCAGCTCTTCCGTGTGCTCGATTGACCGGCCCTCTTCGAGCCGCCATAAGTGATAGCGCACGTTGCAGAGATGCCGCCTGGTATCAAGCTCGCCTCGGGCGGCGCGCAAAACCTGCCCGGTCTCAGTCGCAATCACCTTGATTCGCTCGGATGGCCGCTCGGCAAGCACGGCGGGCCCATACCAGGCGTCGAACAGAAACAGACCTCCCGCCGCGAGATGCCCGCGAGCGGTTTCCAGCGCGGCGAGCACATCTTCATTGCCCGTTTGATAGCCCAGCACGGCGAACATCATCAAGACGGCATCGAATCGCTGCTCAAGCCTGAGGGAGCGCACGTCGCCCGCTTGAAAGCTGACCTCGCCGTCAATGAATGTGTGCGCTTTTTTGCGGGCATGGGCCAGCATACTCTCCGAACGGTCTACGCCCGTTACTTTGAAACCGCGTTGGCCCAGAAGGTGAGCGTGCGCGCCCGTGCCGCACCCCAGGTCCAGGATAGTGCGAACCTGGCGGTCGCCGTAGACTTGAAAGAGGCGTTCGACGAGCGCGCATTCGCCCTCGTAATCCTTCTCGCCGTAGATGAGATCGTAGGTGTCTGAGTAGTTGTCTTTGAAGACCTCTGTCATGGAAGCACCACATGAACGGCGTCGCAAACTCGGGCCATCTGGTCTTCGGTCAGGGCGAGCCCCGAAGGCAGGTAGAGGCCGCGCCGGGCGAGCCTTTCCGTGACAGGGTAATGCTCATCCGGAAAAAGAGCACGCTTATGAAAGGCGGGCTGTTCGTGCATCCCCAGAAAGAAAGGTCGCGTCTCGATGCCGAGCGCTTTCAGCTTATCGGCAAACTGCGCGGCGTCCATCTCCCTTTCTTCACCGAGCACGATTCCGTACATCCAATAGATACTGCGCGCCCAGGCCTCTTCAGCCGGAAGAGACAAATGCTCTATGTCACTGAGCCGCCGCGTATACTCATGACCGATCAATCGCTTGCGCGCGACGATCTCGCCTATGCGCTCGACCTGTGCGACCCCGAGCGCGGCCTGCATATTTGTCAGTCGGAAATTTGCGCCCAGCTCTTCGTGATAGAAACGGCGCTCGGCCTGGAAAGCCAGGTTGCGGAGCGAGCGAGCACGCTCGGCAAGCCGCGCGTCGTCGGTCAGTATCATGCCGCCCTCGCCCGTGGTGATGGGCTTGTTGGCATAAAAGCTGAAAGCCGAAAGCGCGCCGAAGCTGCCGCAGCGTCGCCAATGGGCCCTCTCGGTCGCGCGCCCCGTCAGGTATTCAGACCCTTGCGCTTCCGCCGCGTCCTCTATCAGCAGGAGCCCATGCCTGTCCGCCAGCTCCTGCAAAGCATCCATGTCAACGGGATGCCCGTAAATATGAACGGGCATGATGGCGCGCGTGCGCGGGCCGATCTTCTCCTCGACGCGAGAGACATCCATGCACCACGTTGAGGGGTCGGCATCAACGAGCACGGGCACGCACTCGTTGTAGATGACGGCGAGCGCGCAGGAGATGATCGTAAAGCTCGGGATGATGACTTCATCGCCGGGCTCAAGGCCGATGCAGGCGACCGATAATTGCAGCGCCGCCGTGCCGCTGCTCACGGCAACGCCGTAACGACGCCCGCAGTAGGCCGCCCAACGCCCCTCGAACTCTTCGATGAACTTTCCTGCCGAGGAGACCCATCCGGTGCGGACGCATTCCGAGACGTACTCAAGCTCGCGTCCGTTCAGCAAAGGTTCGTTGACGGGTATCATCTGCTCAGTACAGCTTCTTCTGATCTGTGCCCGTGTAGGGGCCCTGCTTGATCTCAAGAAAAACCGTATCTTCCAGCATGCGGAAACCATGCCCGCCTTCGGTGATGAAGAGCAGGTCTCCCTCGCGCAGCTCGCGCGTGGCGACGTGTTCCCGGTCGAGGTTATAGATGTCCACCTCGCATCGCCCTTTTCTGATAAGCAGGACTTCAAATATTTGTGTGACGCGATGCTCGATTGATGAATGATCGTGGGGCGCGATCTCGGAGCAGGCTGGATGGACGACGAAGCCCACCTGAAAATTGTATTCCGGCGAGGTCATAAAGCTCGTCCGCTCGAAGCTCGCCTCGGCTCTGATGATGCAGGCCAGCAGCTCTCCGTTCCATCTGATGTACTCGATTTTTTCCATAAATGTGCTTTGCTAAACAGAACGCGCCCGCGAGGCGACCCTCCCTTTCTCCTGACCGAGCAGAGACTTTGCCTCCGCGATAATCTCCCTCAGACGAGAACTATAATCCGCATCGCTGTAGCTTGCCAGGCGTTGCTGGCCGCGATGGATCAGCTCGCATCGCAGCGTCTCATCCATCCAGAGGCGATGGAGGGCGTCGGCGATGGCTTCGACCGAGCGCGGGTCGACCAGGACGGCGGCATCTCCCGCCTGCTCTCGAATGCCTCTCAGGTCAGAGGTCAAGACGGGACAATTCAGGGCCCAAGCTTCGAGCACCGGGATATTCGTGGGCCCAAAGAAGGTCGGCATCACCAGGGCGACGGCGGCCATATAAAGGCCGGCCATATCCGCGTCCGGCACGTAACCAAGATAGCGTACCTGTCGCTCGATCTGAAGCTCATGGGCCAGAGACATCACCTCGCGGAAGGTTCGCTCCCGAATCGGTTCCGTGCGCGAACCGCAAAAGACGACAGACACCTCGACGCCGTGCGCTTCTTTTATCAACTTGAGCGCGCGAACGATGCGCGCATGATTTTTATGGGGCCAGAACTGCGCCGGGTAGAAGAAGTATCGCTCGGGCAGGCGATAAGCGGCGTGCACCTGCGTGGGCCCAATCTCGGCAGTCGCGGCTCCGAGGTAAGGGGCCGGGAGAAACGGCAGCACTTTGACGCGGCTCGGCTCAATGCCGTATTCCCCGTAGATGTTCAGAATATCCTCTCTGCCCACTTCCGAATCCGTCAGGATCAGCGTCGCATGTCGCGCGGCGTTACGAAACAGATACTCTCGCCGCTGCCATTCGCCGTCGGCGGAAATTTCCGGGAACTCGGGCTGAAGCCTGTGCTGTAGATCATGTATGGCGACGACAAAGGGCAGTTGCGTCTCGAAGCATAAGGGGCTCGCCGAAGGGTAGAGCATCAGCTCCGCGCCGCAATCACGAAACCACTGTCCGGCCTCGGGGCGGAAGCGCACGTTGTCCGGGTCGGGCAGCCGCTCTCTGCCGAGTCCCAGCACGCCGCGCGTCTGACCACGCAGCCAGGCCGTCGCCCCGCGAAGGCTTTCTTCCCCTATCGCCTGGCCCAGTGAGGCGAGCGCGCGCTTCGGTAGCGAAGGCGGCTGCACGGGCTTGACCGTCCAGCCCTGTCGGCTGAGGGCCGCGACGCTCGGATGGCTCCTGTCCTGATTAGCGAAGATCAGAAACTCGTCCTCGCCCGCGCTTCTCAGGCCATGCAGAGCATGAAGCATGGTCAGGCCGTACTGGTAGACGCCGCCGCTCAGACAGTTCAAATCTGGAAAGATGCCGATCAGCATCGTGGGCCCACTCTCTCAAATCCTTTTCAGAAGATACTGGTTATGAATCACCGGCTCCTGCACACCCTGCACAAAGAAGGTCTCGCTTCCGTAGTCACGATAAGCTATGGAAAACCCCAGGCTCTTGAAAAGCTCTTCGACCTCCTCTCGATTGAAGACATGAATGAAATGGCTTTCATGACCCCAGGAGTGGGAAACAAGCTGGAGGACCGTCCGTGTCGGGTTATGCTTCCAGACGGGAAGACGGCTGACCGACAGATAGCTCCCGCTAATGCGGCGCAGCTCGGAAAGCGTGGCGAGGTAATCCCGAACACATTGAATCACACCGCTCGCCAGCACCACTTCGAATTCTCTCTCGCGGAAAGGCGAAGGCTCGCCCTCTTTCATAACTTCGAAGCGCGTACCCGTGTGCACCGAACGACACCAGTCGATCACTTCGCTATTAATATCCGCGCCCGCATATCGCCAGCGGGCCGTCGCCGGGTCATGACCGAGAATCAAACGATAGAGCCCGTTGCCGCACCCGTAATCCAGAAGCGATGCCTCCGCCAGTCCGGTCTGATGTAGTAGAGAGAGATTATCCAGCACCACCGGAGACTTCAAGGCGGCCTCCGGCGATTGCTGCGCGAGCTTGAAATCGAATGTCTCCAACCCCCCTTTGAAGCGTGCCGTGACCGGCGGCGAAAGCCAGGAAGAGACCTCTTCTTGCGGCCACCCGGAGCTCAATTCGTAAGTGACACTGAAGTCTCCTCCATTCAACGCCCAATGTCTTATCGCCCGTCTCAGGTGAACGGGCACTGCTTTCCGATAGAGCCGTTTTAGCATTGAGTCCGTTGGCCCATGTGGTACATGACGCCTTTCCCTTCACCCTTTGTCGCAGCACAAAAGATAAAGACAGGCTTCGGGGCCGCTTATCAAAAGAGGAGAATTAAAAAACAGGAGCTGAATGACTGCGCCTACAATTTACTATAAATAAGAGAGCCTCACAAAGCGGGCTCGGCCAGACACGTTTCTATAACAATGGCCCCGCGGCGAAGGCCGCTCCTCATTTACAGCCGCTCCCGATTGGCTGCGCGACGCGGCCCCTCCCTCGCACGCCCTCTCTTTTTACTGGCAACCCGGTATGACCACTGTAGATTAACGAAAACCGGCTCAACTCAAACCGGAAAATTCCTGCCCGGTGGGAATACAATTCCATCCTCCGAAATGCTATGTTGGCGCGAGGCTGCGGGTCAGCGGAGAAGACTTCACCCATCTGGGCCGCGCGGCAAACATGAGAATATAGGTTCGGACGAATTAAGAGAGCCGGGGCGAAATGAAACTGCAAAAATTCCTGGCCTGGTGCGTGCACCTCTACACGGCTTCAGGGTTGGTGGCGGCTGCGGGGATGGCCGTCCTCATCGTGCGCGGCGGTGACGAGTCGTTTCGCCTCGCCTTCGCGCT
Organism: Pyrinomonadaceae bacterium; assembly: GCA_036389095.1. Lineage (GTDB taxonomy): Bacteria > Acidobacteriota > Blastocatellia > Pyrinomonadales > Pyrinomonadaceae > DASQYE01. The sequence goes on along the minus strand of DASVQM010000072.1, from coordinate 82,224 downwards.
CATGTTGACGGCCACTTTCATTGACTCTACGGACGGGTGGCTGGCGCGGCGGGCCCGCGTCAAGGAGGTTGTTCCGGGCTTCGATGGCCGGAAGCTCGATGATCTCGTTGACTTTCATACGTACACGACGCTTCCGCTGTTGCTCGTGTGGCGGGCGGGGATTCTGCAAGGCGGCGAGCAATGGTGGCTGCTCTTACCGCTCCTCGCCAGCGCCTACGGCTTCTCGCAGGTCAACGCCAAGACCGATGACGGCTTCTTCCTGGGCTTCCCCTCGTACTGGAATATCATAGCCTTCTATTTATACATGCTGCGCCTGCCTTCCGGGCTCTCGCTCTCGCTCATCATCCTGCTGGCCCTTCTGACCTTCATCCCCTCAAGATACCTGTATCCCTCGCAGCGCGGCCCATTCAGCCTCTTAACCATCGCGCTCGGCGTGGTCTGGACTGTGCTTCTACTGCTTATCCTCTGGCGCTGGCACGATGGTTCTAGACTGCCGCTGCTCATCTCGCTCGGATTTCCCATCTACTATATGGCTGTCTCCTGGGCCCTGACGCTATGGCGCTGGCGAAGCGCGCACAGAGCACGCACCTGCGCCGCCAGCCGGGGGCAGACTATCACCTGAAACCCTGGCTCCCCTCTTGAAGCAGGATGTCAGCCCGCGAGGCGTTGCTAATGTCCCGGTCTGAAATAGAGCGAGAGATGAGCTTGACGGTATCGGTGAATGTGCGGGGAAGAGATATGGGCCGGAAGGGAACCGGACAGGCAGAGGCTTAGATGGGCCCAACGAGCACCCTGCCGCCTTTGATGCGTTCGATATTCTTGCTCGCCGCGTCGTCGTCACAGAGCAGGCCGGAGACTATCTGCGCGTCGTCGCGGTAAAATTCCACCAGCAGTCCGAGCATACCGGCATCGCCTTCGGGCAGTTCCGCAAACTGGACGCCGAAGCCCACGCGCCTGAGCACATGCTTGACCTGACCTTCGATCAGCATCCAACGCTCCGTCGGCAGGCGGATGCGTATGGAGATCAACTGGCCCGGCGTCGCCTCCGACCTCGTTTGCACGAAACACCCTTTGGTGCTCAGGCTTGTGATCTTTCCCCCGCGCAGAGACTCGTCCGTCCCCCAAAGGATATAGATGGCCGTATCTATCTCGACGCGTTCCGCTTCTCTTGAGTATTCCATAACACCGGCACTGCGAACCCGACGCGCCGAGCCTGCCCGGCGGCGGCGCTCATGCGAACCCTTCACGGCGAGTCTATAGCCGCGCACAAGCTCGCCGTCAAAGACTCTTGCCTCAAACCCGCCCTTCAATGCCTCGCGTTAAGCCGCGAGCACCTGACTCCGGCCTGTTGCAGCGCTCTCTTCTCCTCCTCTTTGCGCCTGCGTGCTTCCTCCTTGCGATCACGCTCGGCCTGCCTCTTCTGCGTCTGCCTGTCCGAAGAGGCGGACGCCCCCCCGGCGCTCTGCGCCATTCCCGGCATCAGGCACGCCGATGCCATTGTCACAAGCAAAATCATTCTAACAAGGCGTTTCATATCCAACCCTTTCATCCTGTCTGCGACTCGTCCAGCGAACGAGCCGTTAACCATATACACTCGACGGCGATTCACCGCCATCAGGTCTAGCGCTACGTCACTTCGCATGAGAGATGCGCGACCGTCTCCACATGATGAGTCTGAGGGAACATATCAAATGCGGCGATGGAGTCAAGCCGGTATGCGTGCTCGATTAAATGTTTGAGGTCGCGGGCGAGCGTTGCGGGGTCGCAGGAGACGTAGGAGATGCGTCCAGGGCGAAGTGCAGCGATGCTGCTGATGGCATCTTCTTCCGCGCCCGCACGCGGCGGGTCGAGCAGGATAAGATCGACGGGCCCTTTTTCGTGAGCGGCGGCCTTCAACCATTCTGAGACCTTTGCGACCTCGAAGGCGGCGTTGGAGAGTTGTGCCGCTCGCAGGTTGCTACGCGCATCGCTGACGGCAGCCTCGTTGGATTCGACGCCGACGACGCGTGCGAACCTGCGCGCGAGCGGCAGCGTGAAGAGGCCGACGCCGCAGTAAAGGTCTATGGCGCTCTCGCCTTGCGCGTCGCCGAGCGCGGCTTCGATCAGCGATGGCAGCAATTCATGATTGATTTGAAAGAAGCCGTCGGCGCTAAAGCGATAGCGCCCTGCTCCGATTGTACGGCTCACCCAGCGCGACTCGGTTGGGCCGACGGGCGGCGAGAGCGATGCGCCTTCGTCTCCCGCGACCGCCTGGAACTCCGTCGCTCGGGGCAGCGTGCCTTCCCGCGCTCGCTGGCGCAGGCGGGTTAGTGCATCCTGCAATTCAGGGACGAGGACTGGACATTGCGAGACATCACAGACGCTGTGCGAGCCGCGCTCGAAATAGCCCAGGCGTGCGTGCTGAGGGTCGAATTGCCACTGCGCGCGTGAGCGGTAATGCCAGACGCTTGGAGATGCCGTGATCGGAATCTCAGCCGGGGGCTCAAGGCGCGCGATGCGACGCAGGCAGTCGCGTATGATAGAGACCTTGGCGTCGAGCTGTGCCTCATAGCTCAACTGCTGAAAGTCGCAGCCGCCGCAGCGCCCGAAGTAAGGGCACGGCGGCTCAGCACGATGGGGCGAAGGCTCTATCACCTCCATGATCGAGGCGAAGGCGGCTTTGCCACGAGTCTGATTGATGCGCACGCGCAGGCGGTCGCCGGGCGCGGCCAGTCCGACAAAGATCGTGCGTCCTCCGGCGTGCGCCAGGCCAGCGCCGCCCGGAAGGATGCGCTCGATCAAGACTTCAACGGTCGCGTCCTGCGTCTGCGCGCGCGGCGCTCGCGTGCGCGCCGCCGCCTTCGTGCCTCTTCGCCTTTTCATGTTGAACCTTAAAGATAGAACAAACTCAGACGCGGCATGCCGTATTGATCGCGCAGGCGCTTGAGCAGCAGATTGCCGAAGGTCTGCTCATAGGTGGCCTGCTCCATACGAGCGCGGTAGGGTTGCAGTTGGGCTTCGGTCTCTGCCCGCGCCGCCGCCATCTCGGAGGCCGGGACGGACGCGCCGAGCGCTTCGTCCAGCATCTTTTCCAGGCTCGCAAGCGATTCTTCCAGCTTCTCGGCGCGGGGGCGAGCGGCCTTCTTGAAATCCTTTTCCAACTCGACGAGCCGCGCGATTGCTCGCCCGAGCGCATCGCACAATCCATCGTCACGGCTCGTCTTTCGCTCCTCGCAGATTTCAGTCAGAGCCGCGCGCGCGCGCGCCATGTGCTCAAGTATAGTGGCACGCGGAAATGGCAGCTGCTCCTCTTCGACGTAAGCTTCACTGAACGCATGGTCGCCGTTCTTGCCATCGCCCTGAGCGCCGAGTTGTGATTCGAGCCATTCGCCGTACTGCGCCTCGACCTCCTCCTGGCAGTACATCAGTGTCTTGACACTGCGCTTGCGCGGCTTCGCCTCGTAGGAATCGAAGGCCCGCTCGATGCCGTTCAAGACCACATGCAGCGGCACGCCCATCTCTTTCCACGTCGCCATCAAAGCCCAGTCCATCGTCCCGAGCAGCAGGTGCTTGCCGCGCCGCCGAACGAAAGTCTCCTCGATCTCGGTAAAGTAATTAAAGTAGTTCATAAGAAGGCAGTCGAGAGTGACAAGTGGCGAGTGACAAGCCTGGACAAGAGCTTCTAGTTTTTAACTCGTCACTCGTCACTTGTCACTGTCTTTGTGCGTTCGTAGATCAAGCGCAAGCCTTCCAGGGTGATGGTGTCGTCAATGGTTTCGATCAGCTCGGAGCCGGTGGCGATGAGCGGCGCGAGCCCGCCCGTAGCGATAACACGGGGCGAGCCGCCAAGCTCTTCGATCATCCTTCTCAGGATTCCATCCACGAGCCCGGCATAGCCGTAATAGAGGCCGGATTGCATAGAGCCGATGGTTGATGTGCCGATCACTGAACTCGGACGCTTGATCTCGACGCGTGGAAGACGGGCCGTGCGCGCAAAGAGCGCGTCCGAAGAGATGGTGATGCCCGGAGTGATGACGCCGCCCAGGTATTCGCCGCGCTCATTGATGGCGTCGAAGGTCGTCGCCGTCCCGAAATCAACGATGATGCACGGCGCACCGTACTTGTGAATCGCGGCGACCGCATCCACGATGCGATCAGCGCCGACATCGCCGGGCGGCTGGTAGAGAATCTTCAAGCCCGTCTCGACCGTGTGGTCTATGAAGAGCGGCGTCCGGTCGAAGTAGACTTCAGACATACGCTTGAGAGTGTAATTCAGGGGCGGGACGACCGAAGCGACGGCGACCGCCGTGATCGCCTGAAAATCTATTCCGGCCAGCGCGAACAGGTTGCGCGCGTGCACGCCGTACTCGTCCACCGTCCGCGCCCGCTCCGTCGTCAAACGCCAGTCCGCCACCAGCCTCTCGCCGTCATACACGCCCAGCGAAGTATTCGTATTTCCCACGTCAATGACTAGCAGCATACCCGTGAGCAAGGATGAAGGATGAAGGATGAAATGATTGAATCACGGCTCAAGTGATTCAACCCTTCAACCCTTTTCATCCTTCATCCTTCATCCTTCATCCTTCTTAGAGTTGTGACATCTCCGGCGCGAATGATTCTGATTTCTCCATCTGTTTCTACACGCAAAGAGCCGTCGGGTTCAAGGCCGCGCGTCGTGCCGTCGAAGCTCTCGCCTGCGAGCGTGACGCGCACCTCGCGCCCTTGCGCGTAAGATGAGCGCGCGGCCCAGTCTCTCAGCGTCAGGGCTTTGCCGTCCGCGCCCTGAAGCGTTTCGTAGCGATTGGCTAAGGAGCGCAGCAGGGCTGTGAGCAGAGTTTCGGCATCAGCAGCGCTCCCGGTCAAGGCGGCGATGGAGGTCGCAGCATCCTTCAGCTCAGCCGGAAATGCGCTGTCGTCCAGGTTGATGCCGATTCCTAAGACGCAGGCGCGTCCGCGCTCTGATTCGACCGCCTCGGCCAGAATCCCGCAGAGCTTGCGCTCGCGCGCGTAGATGTCGTTGGGCCACTTGATGTCGGTCGAGAGGGCGTAGACCGCAAGCAGCGCGTCGTGCGTGGCGAGGGCAGCCGCGAGCGTCAGGAGCGGCCAGGCGCTCGGCTCAAGACGCGGGCGCAGCACTATACTGCAATAGAGGCCCGCGCCCGGCGGCGAAATCCAGACCCGCTCTTGCCTGCCACGCCCAGCCGTCTGCTCGCGCGCCACGATGCACAATCCTTCCGCCGCGCCGCGCCGTGCCTGTCGCGCCGCCTCCGTATTGGTCGAAGCGAGCGAGTCGAAGCGAAGAATCGTCGGGCGAAAGCGCTGGCTCATATGTCGGGGCCATGTTGCGAGCGATGCTCAAAGCGATAGGGGTTCTAAAGATGTTGGGCCAACTCAAGGGCGGTTCGCGCCAGGCCCGCGACATAGCGATCATAATCCTTGAAGCGTTCGTCCTTGGTCTGGCCGCGCACGTATCTGAAATAAATCTGCTGGACGACGACCGCAACCTTGAAGAGAGCGAATGTTTCATAGAAGGCGATGCCGGAAAGATCGCGGCCCGTCTGCGCGCCGTATCGCTCGATAAGCTCGCGGCGGGTCATCCAGCCGGGAGCGGCTGTCACGGCGCTCAGGCCGCGTCGCGTCTCGGAATCACTCTGCTCAGACCAGTAGCAGAGGAAGACGCCCAGGTCTAAGAGCGGATCGCCGACGCTGCTCATCTCCCAGTCGAGCACGGCGATGACTCGCCCTGGGTCGCCTGCGTCCAGCATGACGTTATCGAGCTTGAAGTCGTTATGCACGATGGTGGCCGCGCCCCGCGCCGCCTCAGCCGGGATACGCTCTGCGAGCCAGTTTGTGACCTCTTCCATCTCCGGCACTTCACTCGTTTGCGAGCGCCGCCAGCGCTCCGTCCAGCCCTTGACCTGGCGTGTGACGAACCCCTCGGGCTTACCGATATTGACGATGCCGGACGAATAGATGTCTACGCTATGCAAGGCGGCGAGCGTGTCTATCATCGCACAGCTGACGCGGCGGCGCAGTTGCAAGTCTTCGCCTATCTCTGCGGGCAAGCGGTCGCCGATGACTAGGCCGCGCCGTCTCTCCATCAGGTAGAAGGGAGCGCCGATGACGGACGGGTCTTCACAGAGCAGCAGCGGGCGCGGCGCGAGGGGAAAGAAGGGATGAATGGCCGTCAACAACCTGTATTCGCGCGGCATGTCGTGAGCCGTCGGCGCGACCGGCCCGAAAGGCGGGCGGCGCAGAACGAACTCCTCCCGCCCGCCGAAGCGAATCATGTAAGTCAGGTTAGAACGGCCATTGCGAAACTGCTCGACGGTAATCTCGTCTTCGCTTGCGTGCGCGCTCTGCTGCGCGAGCAGCTTTGAATGCTCGCGCACGTAAGCGGCGATGGCCGACACGTCCAACTCTTCGCCGGGCCTGACCTGTGCCGTGTCGCCACTCTCTGCGCGGGCTTTATCTTCCAAGCTCATCTCGCTTCAATCCGTCATCGAAGACTCGGGCGCTTCGCGTTTGAACCCTTGCAGTATGCGACGCGCGACGACCATGCGATGAACTTCGTCCGGCCCGTCGTAGATACGCGCGGCGCGTGCGTTGCGATAGAACATTTCGAGCGGCGTGTCCCTTGAATAGCCGAGCGCGCCGTGCACCTGTATGGCGCGATCTATCACGTCATGCAGGACACGCGCCCCGTAGAACTTGATGAGCGAAATCTCCACGCGCGCGTCCTCGCCCCTGTCCATCTTCCAGGCTGCGTGCAGCGTCATCAATCGCGCCGCGTTGATCTCGGCGGCGGAATCCGCGATCCAGTTTTGCACGGTCTGTTTGTCCGCGAGCGGCTCGCCGAAGGAGCGGCGCGCGAGAGCGCGTTGACACATCAGCTCGAAACTACGCTGGGCCGCGCCGAGCCAGCGCATGCAGTGTTGAATCCGTCCCGGGCCCAGCCTGGCCTGGGCCAGCGCGAAGCCCTGGCCCGCTTCGCCCAGCAAGTTCTCTGCGGGCACGCGGCAATCCTCAAACATGATCTCGCAGTGACCGCCGACGCTTCCGCCGCCCATCACGGGCACGGCGCGAAGGATGCGAAAGCCGGGCGTGTCCGTCGGAACGAGAATCATGCTGGCGCGATGGTGCGGGTCGGCTGAGGGGTCTGTGACGGCCATCACGATGGAGAAGGTGGAGCCAATCGCGCCTGAGATAAACCACTTGTGTCCGTTGATGACCCACTCGTCTTTGTCACGTACGGCGCGCGTGCGCAGCATGGTAGGGTCTGAGCCGGAGACCTCGGGCTCGGTCATGGCAAAGCAGGAACGTACGTCGCCCGCGGCCAAGGGGCGCAGGTATCTCTCTTTCTGCGCGGGCGTGGCGGCCAGATGCAGCAGCTCGGCGTTCCCGGCATCGGGCGCATCCGAACCGAAGAGGCGCGGCGCGATGACGGAGCGGCCTATGATCTCGTTCAAGAAAGCCTGGCCCATCACGCCTATCCCCATGCCTCCCAGCTCACGCGGCAGGTTAGGGGCCCATAACCCTTGCGCCTTGACTTTCCCCTGAAGCTCGCGCTCAAGTTCCAAGGGCAAGCCTTCGTCCTCCACGACGAGGCTTTCATGAGCGTAGACATACTCGTCCATGAAAGCCCTGACGCGCCCGCGCGTCTCCTCCATTTCCGGCGAGATGCTGAAGTCCATCGTAATCTCCTCTGAGAAAAGCAAAGTCAGTATGGCCTAAAGTCTCGGGCGGGTCTTACTCAGCAAAGAACCCGCCCGAGACCTTTGGCGCGACTGACTGCATGATTTCGTTCAGAGCGAACGAGCGGAATTCACGATCAGTTGACGATAGAACCTGATGCATTGCGCGTAGCTCTCGACGGAAATTCTCTCGTTCGTGCCGTGAATCCTCTTCAAGTCTTCAGGGCCCACTGTCATGGGAACGAAACGGTAAATGCTACTGCTCAATCCGGCATAGTGCCTGGAATCGGTCGCCCCTATGACCTGCGAGGGCGCGACGACCGCGCCCTGAAAGAGCTGGCGGATAGTTTGTTGCAGCGCGCGATAGCCGGGCGAATCTGTATTCGAGACAGCCGAGGGCTCATTGGCGTTCTCGCCGTACCTGCCGACTTTTACTCGCGCATCGTTGATCGTCCGGCTGACGTGACCTAAAACGCTCTCGACGCTGTCGCCCGGAAGTATGCGAAAGTTGACGATGGCCCTGGCTTTGCTCGGCAGCACGTTCTCTTTGACGCCGCCCTCTATGATGGTCGCGGCGGTGGTCGTGCGCGTCGCGGCATTGGTGGGCGGAGAGGCTGCCAGCAGGCGCTCCACCAGCGGTCGAAAGAGCCAGAGGTTGGCGAAGGCCATCCTCCTGCCGAAAGACATCTCCGGCCCGACGTACTGGAACATCTGGCCCGCGACACCGTTGAGGCTCGTGGGCATCTGGTTCTCCTCAAGCCTGCTGACGGCCCTGCTGAGGATGCCGATGGCTGTCTGCGGCGGAGGCGTGGAGGAATGGCCGCCTTCGCTTTCAACGATCAACTCGACGCTGAGGATGCCTTTCTCGGCGATGCCTATGAGTGCGACGGGCTTCGAGACTCCCGGTATGATTCCATCCGTGATGGCGCTGCCTTCGTCAAGAATATAATCCAGGTTCACGCCCCGCCCTTGCAGGAGAGCGGCGATCTTGCCCGCCCCGTTCCTGCCGCCCGCCTCTTCATCATGGCCGAAGGCCAGGTAGATGGTTCGCTTCGGCTGGAAGCCTTCACCGAGAAGCAGCTCGACGGCTTCGAGTATCCCGAGCACGCCGACCTTATCGTCGAGCGCACCCCTGCCCCAGATATACCCGTCGCCGATGCGCCCTTCAAAGGGGGGCTGCGCCCAGTTGCTCTCCGTTCCCGGCTCGACGGGCACAACGTCCTGGTGAGACATGAGCAGGATGGGCTTGCCGCCTTCCGAGCCCTTCCACGTATAGAGCAGGCTGTAATCGCCCACCACTTCCCGGCTCAGCGTCGAGTGCACCCTCGGGAAGCTCTGCTCAAGAAACTTGTGAAGGCCGAGGAACTCTTCGCCCCTGAATTGATTCCCGTCCTGAGACGAGACCGTTTGAAAGCGAAGCGATTGGGCCAATCGCCCGGCCACGCCCTCCTTGTCAATGGCTGGAGCTTCAACGCTCTCGACCTCCACCTGCTTCGAGGTGAAGCGAAAGGTCTTGACCAACAACACCGAGACCAGCACCGCCAGGCATACGATGAGCAATAGAAGTATTTTCTTCATCTGCGTCTCTATCCGTCGGCAAAGGTGCAGGGGACTCGATCTCGCTTCGCGTGCTCCGTCTCATCTGGGAAGAGGTTCGGGCAGATTCGCCAGCGCGTAGGCGAGTACGGCCATCACCGCAGCGTTCTCGGCCAGCTCGCGCGGCACGACCTTGTCGAGCGTATCGGCGGCGGTGTGATGGTAGTGGAAATAGGTTCTCGAATCCTGCCAAGGGGCGAAGGTCGGGACGCCCGCCTCCGCCATCGGCTCTATGTCCGTTCCCGCCCCGGTCGTCGTTTGCACGAGCCCGGCCCCGGAGCTTTGAAGGACGGTCGAGATGGGAACGAGCAGCGGCAGGGCTTCGGGCCTGGCCTTGACGCTGAAGCCTATGGGATGCCCGGCCCCGAGGTCGCTCTCGATGGCGGCGAAATGGTTGGCCATCTCAGCCGCGTAATCTTTCGCGTAGGTCTTGGCGCCCACCGTCCCGTTCTCTTCGTTCATCCAGGCGATGACGCGAATGGTTCGCGCAGGTCGAAGCCGTAGCTGCTTGACGAGCTGTGCCGCCTGCATGGCGACGGCCACACCCGCCGCGTCGTCGAGCGCGCCCGTCCCCAAATCCCAGGAGTCCAGGTGGCCCGAGACGATGACGACCTGTTCGGGATGGACGCTTCCCTTAAGGTCTGCGATGACGTTGTAGCTGACGGCATCCGGCAGTTGTCGCGGCAGAAGCGTCAGACGCATACGCACTCTCCCCTGAGCCGTGAGGTACGCCATCAGGTCGGCATCTTCAGCCGCGACGGCGGCGGCGGGAATCTTCGGCGCATCCTCTGCGTACCTGGTCTGCCCCGTATGCGGCAGGCGGTATTCCGCCCCTCCGATAGAGCGAATGAGCGAGGCCACCGCTCCCAGGCGCGCGGCGGCGCTCGGCCCTTTGCTGCGATAGTCTATGGCCTGAACGTAAGCCTGCCCGCCGAACCCCTGCGCGGCCATCTGCTGATCGAATCGCACGTTGAAGAGCACGATCTTACCGGCCACCCGCTCGCGCCCGAGCGCCGCAAGCTCCTGAAAGCTGTTGACGACGACAACCTCCGCCGTGAGCCCTGCGGCGGGCGTGGCGACGCTGCCGCCCAAGGTCGTCAACACGATCTTCTGCACGCTGTCGGGAGCCTGGCCCGGATACCCAACGAGGGCCGCCGTCTCTTCGCCTCGTACCCAGTGCGGGACCATCAATTTCTGAAGCCTGACTTCGAGCCCCAGGCGGCGCAGCTCTTCGGCCACGTACTCGACAGCCTTCTGCGCCTGCGTCGAGCCGCTCAGACGCGGCCCGATGTTGTTGCTCAGGTGCGCCACCTGGCGATAAGCGTAATCGCTTTGCAGCGCAGCCTGTTGAAGCTGCCGCATCTCCTCCATCAATTGCGGCGGGTAAGAGACGGGCGTCGGCGTCGGCTTTGGCGTCTCCTCCGATCGCGGCTGAGCCGCTGTAGATAGAGCACAGAAGAGCGTGAGAGCGATGACGAGAGCGAGCTTGGTTGAGACACGTTGAGGGGAGATCAAGAGAGATAGGCTTTTGATCATATTCGATTTCATATCCACTTGTGCTGCGAGAGAGCCGCCGCGCGCTTCTCCCGATTTTTGACTGAGCCAGAGCATGATAAGGATTAGCTCTTGGAAAGACCAGCCGGGAAAATGATATAAGACATGCGCCGAAGCGTGTGGCTTGAATATCGCTCAAGATGCGAGGAGGATTTCTCATGAGGTGGTTGTGCGCGCTGCTTTTCTCGACGCTGTTGATTCTCTCGCTCGGTGAGAAATCCGATTTTCCCACAGGGCGCATGGTTGATCTCACACACTCCTTCGATGCCGAGACTATTTACTGGCCCACGGAAGAGGGCTTCCGCCTCGAAAAAGAGCACGAGGGCGTGACCGATAAAGGCTATTACTATGCGGCCAACAAATTCTGCACAGCAGAGCACGGCGGCACGCACATAGATGCGCCCATCCATTTCGCTGCGGGCCGTCAGACGGTCGACCAGATCCCGCTTGAGCAGTTGATGGGCGCAGGCATCGTCGTTGACGCGACGCGGCAATGCGAGGCGAATCCCGATTACAGGATAACGACGGACGACCTACAGGCTTGGGAGAAAAAGAATGGGCCCATCCCGCGCGGCGCGATTGTGCTGCTGCGAACAGGATACGGGCGGCGCTGGCCGGACCGCCAGGGCTACCTGGGAACGACCGAGCGCGGGGCGGGCGCTGTCGCCAAGCTGCATTTCCCAGGGCTTCACCCGGAAGCCGCCCGCTGGCTCACGGCCAGCCGCTCAATCAAGGCCGTCGGGCTCGACACGGCGAGCATAGATTACGGCCAGTCAACCATGTTCGAGAGCCATAGAATACTGTTCGAGAAGAACGTCCCGGCCTTCGAGAACCTGGCCAATCTGGATCAACTACCGGCGAAAGGCTTTTACCTCGTCGCGCTTCCCATGAAGATCAAGGGCGGAAGCGGCGGCCCCCTGCGCGTCATAGCCATCGTGAAGTAGCGGAAAGGAATTAACAGGGATGGACAGGATAAAGAAAGAGCGATGAGCAATTCAGCAAGCACTGCTTTTATCTTTCATCCTGCTTTCTGTCTTTATCCTGACCATCTCTGTCCCTCACTGTTAAATTTGCCTTATGAGTGGAAGCGAGATTGATTGGTTCCCCATCAGGCTTTCATTCGCCGTGGCGAGCGTGGCCACTTTGATCGCTCTCGTCGCCGGGTCGGCGCTCGCCTGGCTGCTGGCGCGCAAGCGTTTTCCCGGACGCGACCTTTTGGATGCGCTGGTGACGCTGCCGCTCGTGCTGCCGCCGACAGTGCTCGGCTACTACCTGCTTGTGCTCCTCGGCACGCGCTCTTTCTTCGGCGGCTTTCTCTATCAACGCTTCGGCATTCGCCTGACCTTCACCGTCACGGCAGCCGTCATCGCCGCAACCATTCACGCCCTGCCGCTCGTCACCAAGAGCCTGCGGGTCGCTTTCGAGAGCGTTGATACGCAGTTGGAAGCGGCGGCGCGCACTCTCGGCCTGAGCGGTCGGCGTATCTTCTTTCGCGTCACTCTGCCGCTCGCCTGGCGCGGCGTGCTGGCGGCGACGGCGCTCGCCTTCGCCCGCGCGCTGGGCGATTTCGGCGTCACGATCATGATCGCCGGAAACATCCCCGGCAAAACGCAGACGGCATCAGTCGCCATCTACGACGCCGCGCAGGCCGGGCGCGATAACGAAGCCTTCATGCTCGCCGTCATCGTCTCGCTCATCGCCACGGCGATGCTCTATTTCATCAATCGCTTCGGGCGGGTCAGGTGGTAAAAGGAGCATCAGAGCGTGAATCGTAGGGCTCTTGATCTTTCGCATACGCGCCAGAGACGATGGAGGCGGATCGAGACTAAAAAAATTCTTGACTGCTAAACCCGCCCGGGCATAAAGTCGTGCCTGTTCTTCACGACGGCTTACTGCTCGCGCTCCGGCGGGCGAGAGCTTTTCTTCCTCGGCCCGTTTGAGACAGATGTCGTTGATCAGGGCTTGCTTTCCGGTGGGCCCATAAAATCAAAACTCTCATAACACACCCTACGGAGGAACTCAGATGTCAACCCCAATGCAGTCCTTTGAACAAGTAGACAAGCTCGTCAATAACGCTGACCTCTCAGCCCTCAAGGCGGCGGCGAAGCGCGGCACGACCCGTGGCACTAGAGGCCCCCAGGCGATGGCCGCGCCCAATGTCAACGTCTGTGAGATATACGGAGTGGTCAGACCCATCCTGCTGCTTGTCGCCGGCACTCCGTTTATTCCCAAGAAGTGGAAGGATGTCATTAAGTTGTTCGTGCAGGCGATGGATGGATTTTGCCCGCAAAGCTAAGGCGGGCGCGCTCTGGAACTATGGCGCAGGCATTGGCCGCCGGGATGTTTTACCCGATGGCTCACTTCAACACTGCGAGCCATCGTGCGGGCCAACGCATTGCGCTCGGCAGCTTGCTTTAGAGAGAGAAGAAAAACAGAGAGGGCCATCGTTTAATCTTAAAACGACGGCCCTCTCTATTTCACTTGATGGAAATTTTGCTGTTAGCCCAGCAGGCCGCGAAACTTCGCCTCGCTTGAAGCATAGCCCGGAAAGACCGCCGGAAGGTTGGAGTTGCCCAGATGCTTACGGGCCAATTCGCCGAAAACATCGCGGAAGTCCGTGGTCAAAGCCAGGTCGCGGCCCTCGTATAGCTGATCGTTCCTGAGGCCCGGCCAATCGCCGTAGACGCGTCCACCTCTCACGCTGTTGCCGATCACAAACATCGCGTTGGCGTGGCCGTGGTCTGTGCCGCGATTGCCGTTCTCGCGGACGGTACGCCCAAACTCAGACATCGTCAGAATCAACACATCGTCCATGCGTTGGCCCAGGTCGCGTGCAAGCGCCGCGATGCCCGCGCCGAACTCCTGCAAACGCAGCGCGAGTTGTCCGCGCGCGTTGCCCTGGTTAACGTGCGTGTCCCAGCCGCCCACGTCCGTGAAGGCGACTTCGAGCCCGACCTCCGCCTTGATCAACTGCGCGATCTGTAGCAGGGAATTGCCGAACTGCCCGCGCGGGTACTGCGCGCCGTTTTCCGGTTTGTACTGCGACGGGTTGACCCTCTTCAAAAAGTTGACGGCCTCGAAGGTCTCCTTGCCCGTCCCGCGCAGCACATCCGCCACGCCCTGATCGTAGATGGCCTCAAAGCCACCCTGCACGCTCGCCGAATACTGTCCGGCGCGCACGGTGAAGTCCGCCAGGTTGCTGATGGCGAGCGCCGGAGCGCGACCCTGCAAAGCGCGCGGCATGTTCTGCGTCATCGAGACGGCGCGAAAAGGCGACGCACCTGAGCGCGGCTGCGACTGCAAGAGGCGATTGAGCCAGCCGTCTTCTGTTGCCTTTCTCCCGGGCGTGCCGGACTCCATGTAATCCTGCGCGTCGAAGTGCGAGCGAGTGCTGTCGGGCGAGCCGACGGCCTCGACAATCACCAGTCGCTTCGCATCCCATAGAGGCTTGAAGGGCGCGAGCACCGGATGCAGGCCGAAGAATCCGTCGAGGTCAATCGCCTCATCACTCGTCGTCGTGCCGCGCGACGGCCTGGCGATGGCGAGCGCCGGGCGCATCTCGTAATAGGCACGCTCGCCGTGCGGCACGACCATGTTGAGCCCATCCACCGCGCCGCGCTGAAAGATCGTGATCAGCGTCTTGCGACGAGCGCCCGCCTGGCGGCTGCCCCCCTGCGCGAGCACGACACGCTCAAGAAAAGATGGTGCTGCCTGCGCGAGCCCCAGACTGGCGAGCGCGATGCCGCCCGACTTCAGGAAAAATCTTCGATTGATACCCATCACTCCACACCTCTCAAAACAGTGACGAGGGACAAGTGACGAGTGACGAGAAAGAAAAAGGCTTCAGCTCATCACTCGTTACTCATCTCTTTACTCGTCACTGCCTTTGAAACTCTGGCGAGCCTAAAATCAGGCCGACCACTTTAACTATCTCCGGGTTGCTGATGCTTCCCATATTGGCGCGCGCCAGCTCTCGCTGCTCGCGTCTGCGCCCGCGTCCCGTGGCTGCGGCGTCAGAGACGCTGTTCATCTCGGCAGCGCCGGAAGCTGCCGCCGCTGGCGCAGGCTCGCTCAGTTGCTTCAGGAGCGTTGCCTTCGTCTGCGGCGAGATGTCTCCCTGCACGATCACGTCCAGGAAGCGTTCCATTATCTTCGGCGTCTCGGCGGGGCTCGTCGTCGCGCCTGTGAAACGAGAGAGGTCAACGCGTGTGCCCGGAATGCGATTGCTCGCCAGCGCCAGCCCGAAGTTCAAGCGCTCAAGAAGCGCGCCCGTGTTGACCCAGTTCTCAGCCCTTTCGGGGTAGCCCGTCGGCGCTTGATAACCGTAGAGCGGCTCGCCCATCCTGCTTATCCACTGGTGAATCGAAGGCCCGCCGTTGGTCTCGCCGCCGAGCGTACGCACGGCGCTGACCGCCAGCTCGAAAGGCGTCTTGATCTTGGCGCGGTAGCTCGCGGGCGAATTGAACTCCGGCGAAGCGAACAGCGCGCGCAACGTCTCGCGTATATCGCCGTTGCTGCGCGTGAAAGCAGCCGCCGTGCGCTCGACCAGTTGAGGCGTCGGTTCGTCCATCACGAAACGGCGCGCGAGCTTGGTTGCGATGAACTTCGCCGTCGAGGGATGATGCGCGAGGATGTCTAGCACCATGAGCCCGTCCTTCATCCCGCCGCCCGCAGGAATCTTGTGGCCGAGCACAGTCTTCTCGCCGTCGTCGTGCTGGCGCGCGTTGAAAGAGAACGTCCCGGCCTCGCCCGCCATCCCGCCATCGCCGCGATAGCCGCGAGGGTTAATAATCGTCCAACCCGTGAAGCAGCGCGCAACCTCCTGCACGTCCTTCTGCGTATAGCCGCCGTCAACGCCGAGCGTGTGCAGCTCCATCAGCTCCCGCGCGTAATTCTCGTTGATGCCGCGCCGCCGCCGCGGCTGCTGCTGGGCGGCCTGCGGTTGCGGGCGCTGCGCCATATTCTGATCTGTTGCGCCGGGCCGACGCTGCTCTCCTCCCGCGTTGGGATTCACATCCTGGCGACGAGGGCGAGCGCCGCCGCGCATCATCTGATCCGGGATGAGGTCGCGCCGTCCGCCCTGGCGAGCGCCGCGTCGAGGCGCATTCGGGCTCACGCTCTGATAATTGTCGAGGTAGAAGAGCATGGCTGGGCTCTGCGCCGTCGCCACTAACAGCTCCTGGAATTTCCCCATCGTGTGCGGGCGAATCGTGTCGCGGTCGTAGGAGACCAGCAGCCAGCGATCAGCGCCCTTGCCGGCGAAGACGTTGAAGTGGTTAGTCCAGAAATCAACCATCACTTCCTGCAACTGCCGCTCGCTGTAGACGGCTCTCAGGATGCGCGAAGCCTGCAACTCGGCCACGATGCGCTGCGGCAGTTGCAGTCCGTTCCTCAACATGTAATCGCGTATGAGCCTGCGATTCTCCTGATTATCTTCGGGCCGTGCCGCTTCGCCCGCTGCGGGCTGCGCGGCTCTCTCCGGCCCGGCCATCATACCCGCCTGCGCGCCGTCAGCTCTGGCTGGCGCAGCAGCGGCGGTGGCAGCAGCCGCAGAGGTCGCCGCCCCATCCTTGCCCTTGACGCGGCTGTCGCGCAGCGCCGCCAGCTCCGGCGGAAGCTCGCCCCTTCGCTCAAGCTGTCGCAGGAGCTGTCCCGGCTGCGGGTACTTCGCATACAGCTCGGCGGTCGAGAGCGAGAGCGTCCGCAGGTCGCGCACTTTAGCTTCCGCCGTCGCGTCCGCGATCTTCTCCGGCTCAAGCTGCTGGCGAATGTAATTCTCCAGCCCCATGGCGCGCACACGCTCCACATCACCGGGGCGCGCGCCGAACCCCAGGCGATTGAGGACGTGCAGGATACGTTGATCTTCACCCAGTCGTTGCTTCTGTTGCCCTGTGCTCGCTCCGACGACAAACGTGCCGGAAACGACCGCGAGCATCGAGAGCAGCGCCACCGCGCAGCGCACCGCCAGAGTAAATGAACGAAATTCGCTTTTAAAAGGCTTCATAACAGCACCATTTGGATGTTGATAGCTTAAGCAGCTTCGGGGGCGAGGCCGTGAAATCCCTACGCTCGTCTGTGCCATAACTTAGACGCGCGGGCCGGGCAAAGGGTTTGAGAAAAAAACTTCGGGGCGCGGCGCTTCGTCTTGAAGTGGCCGCGCCCACCGAAAATATTTGCCCTGAGCTTTAGCGTACGGGCCTGGGATAGCTCACGGGGCTGCGATTGCCGTCCCTATCCACTGCGCGGACGCCGAAAAAATAGTTGTCCTTGGACATGCCCGGCATGGTGTAGGTCGTCAGGTTTCCGACCATGCGCGCCCCTGTCCAGGTGGGCTCGGTCGTCTCGCGCCAGACCACCTCGTAACCGGCCAAGTCCGGCTCTGTATTGGCCTCCCACTTTAAGTCCGTGTCGTTGGTCAGGCGCGTGGTCAGGATGCCGACATCCTTGGGCGCGGCGGGCGCTAGAGCGAGAGAGGCGAGAGAGGCGGCATTGATGCGCGCCACCTGCGCGACGTAAGCGAAATCAACGAACTGCGGCAGGTCGCCGTACTGGACTCCGTTCTCGACGCGCACGTTCTGGTGCTGGTGACGATACTCTTCGTTAGGCTCCGTGAAACGCACAGCCGGGTAGCCGCGCTCAAGGAAGGGAATGTGATCGCCGCCGCGCAGGTAGCGGTCGCGCCGGTAAACCATCATCACCTTGAAGCCCGGCATGTAGAGCGAGCCGACCTCTTTGATAAAGCGAGCGAGCTGGCGCGAGGCGGAATCATTCTCGCCGCCGACGCTGCGGCGCGTACGCGCTTCCGGCTCCGTCTCGTTCGACGGCACGCCTTCGGAAAAGACGCGCACAGTTTGACGATCACGCACGCCGTTGCCGCCGAGCGTATTGCCGACGATGTCATTGGTGAACATCGCCGCGATATTCCAGCCCTTCTGTTTCGCCTGCTCCGCGAAATAGGTCGAGCCGAGCAGGCTCTGTTCTTCGCCCGCCACGGCCATGAAAACCAGCGTCGCATCGAACTCGTACTTAGACATCGCCCGCGCCATCTCAAGCACGGCCGCCGTGCCCGACGCGTCATCGTTTGCGCCCGGCGCATCGCACACGGCATCGGTCGGGCTCGTACACATCGAATCGTAATGACCGCTGACGACGTATAGTCGGCCTTCGGAGGCGGGCTGTGTGCCTCTGAGCGTGGCGACGACGTTGGTGATGACGGTCGGCTGAGGGACGCGGCCCTGCGGCGGCGGCATGGCCTCCTGTAGATAAGACTGCTTCTCGACCTTCATGCGCCCGTTGGTCTGCGCCGCTATCCTTTGATACTCCTCGAAGAGCCAGTCGCGCGCCGCGCCGATGCCGCGCGCAGGGTTGTCCTGGGCCGAGAGCGTATTGCGCGTCCCGAACGAGACGAGCTTGCGTATCGTGCGCTCAATGTTTCGCGCGTCTATCGCGGAAAGGATGCGCGCAATCTCCGGGCGGCGCACGCCGCTGCTGCTGCTGCGTGCCGGAAGTGGCGCTCTCCCTCTTCGACGCTGGGTCGCGCCTCTTTGTTGAGAGTTCTGCGCGCGTGCACTGGTGTTGGGCCAAGCGACGAGCGTCGCGGAGAGCGTGAAGATAAGGACGGCGACGAGGCGCGTGCGAACGGCCAAGAGTATGCTTGACATAAACAGTCTGAACTCCTTCCAGGACGGGATCGGCGGAAGACCTGTGTGTTAGGGAACGCCTTTAAGTTAACGTGAAGCGGTGCACGGAATCAATCTCAAAAGGGCTGCGGCAGGATAAAAAGAGGGTGTATGAGAGAAGCGCCGGGGGTTTCAGTCCAAAGCGCTCAATGAATGCGATAGGCCCTGCCTTTCCAGACTACTATCAACTCGCCTCCGAGCTGCTCGGCGATGGAGCGAAGGCCGGGTTCGTCTGCGACGAGCGCGCGATACTGCTCCGAGCCACGCGACACGTTGACGGTCGCACGTCCCTGACTATAAGCCGTGTCAATCCACGCGCCGCCCTCTCTTCTGAACTGTCGCCCGCCGACGCTGCGCGTCTCGCTCGCCCTCGCGCCCGCGCTGGGTCGGCTGTTGGAATCAGCGCCCTCGCGCATCGCCTCTCCTCTGCGCGCAGATTTGCGACGCGCTTCGGTTGCCGGAGCGGACTGCCTGCCGAGCGTCACGACCTCTTCGGTCTCTTTGACTGTAGCGGTGTTGCTCATCGCGCCGGATTGCGGCGCACGTTCATCTCTGGTCACGCCGTTGTTCGTGCGATTCCGGCTCTGCCTGTCCGCTGCCGTCTGCTCTGGGGCTCCGCCTGCGGAGCCGCCGGGAGAGGCCGCAAGCGGAGGCGGCGCAGCCGGAGCGGTTCGAGCCATAGTGTCCATGTCGCGCGGCTCACTCGCAGACCGCTGTGGCGCTACCTCGCTCGAAGGACGAGGCGCAGCCGGAGCCTCGACAGGAGCATCACTTCTCGTCGTCCCGAAATTCTGCGGCGCATTAGCTTGTTCGGCTTTATTCTCATTCTGGCTGCTGGCAATCGTACCCGCCTGATTCGCCGTGCTCTCCTTCGCCTGAGCGGGCTCAGCGCCGGGCACAACGGCGGGCGAAGCCTCTGTGACGGGCGTCTGCGTCGCGTCAGGCTTAACTGCCGAGGCGCGCGATGGGTCGCTCTCTTTATTCTGCGCGACGAGTGTGGGCGCTTCCTGCTGGCCGGGCGTTTTCTGTTGACGCAGCGCCAGAAAGACAACTCCGGCGACGCATACCAGGGCGAGCGCCGCAGCGCCGTAACGTATCAAGGGCGGAGCGAAGAGAGCGGCAAGCCATTCGCGCCAGGAGCTACGCGGCGTGACCGGCGTTTGCGCGACCTGCTCCTCATCTCTGACTGGGACATTTGCCGCGAGCGCCAGATCGGTGACGATTGCTCGACAACGGTCGCAGCCCGCCAGGTGCTCAACGTAACGCGTGCGCGTCTCCGCCGGAACCAGGCCTTCCGCGTAAGCATTCATCTCGTCCGCATCCATGTGCGGCCCTACGCTCGTCGTCTCAGTCCTGTCTGCACCAGCTTCGCCCGCGCCGGACGCAAAGGTGACGTTGCGCCGCGCGTGACGACGGAGCAGCAAATCCATCTCTGTGTTTGAATCAGACTTCATCGAACGAGCCCTGTTAGCGCAAGCCTTATGCGCGACCGTCTATAGAACGCTCAAATCGCTTCACGCTTGCGTGCGTCCTCCGGGGCTGAAACATTTTCCGCCGGGCTATTCATCGCGTCTGGTTTCCAGCGTCTCCCCTGAGCCTTTCTCCATCGTCAGCATGAGCTGCACGTCCGTGTCCAGATGAGAGGCGACTTCCGAGAGCGAGCGCGCAGTCTCTTCGCGCGTCCAGCCATGCTCTCTGGTCAGAATCGCTTCGACTCTCTGGCGTATCTCCGTGTGCACGCGCGCGAGGCGTCGGCTCGCCGTCGCCTCATGAACGCCCAGCACTGCGCCCGCTTCACGTAATCTCAGCCCGTCGAAATAGTAGAGCTTGACGAGCAGGCGATCTTCCGCTTCGAGCCCTTCAATCGCACGCGCGAGCGCCGCTTCCAGATCACGAGCGGCGCGTCCTTCCGAGAGCGCCTGTTCAGGGTCGAGCGGCGCAGCCGTCATCCCTGAGCCTTCCACCGTGCTGTGCGCGTCCTGCGCGAGACGATCGAAATCCGCGTCCTCTTCGGTCTGCACCAGGCGCGAAGTTTTGCGATGCTGGTCAACGGCGAGCTGACCGACGACGGCGCGCAGCCAGCCGCCCAGAGACCCGCGACCCGAGTAGTAAGCTATCTTGCCGGAAGGGCGTCCCGCTTCGCGCGCGCGCAAGCCATACAACTCGGCCCAGATGGATTGGGCCAGGTCTTCGGCCATCTCTTCATTGGAGCAGGCGCTGCGCGCAGCCGAACGCACACTCACTCCGAATCTTTCCACCAACTCGCTCCAAGCCCCCTCATCCCCTCGCTCGCAAGCGACTATCAAACAGAGATCGTCGGCATGAAGAGCGTCCATAAACTGGTTGATGGCCTCGTCCGAAGGCTCCGCCCCACCCGCGAAAAGATATTTGTCGAGCGTCGCGCGCACGCGCCCGGCAAGCAGCTCGACGCCGAGCGAGCGCGCATCCGTGGCGCGCGCAATCAAGCGCCGCGTGCCTGCGTTAATCAACTCCTCTAGTTGTGCGGTCGTCCGGCTCACGGGGGTTCTCTTAAAAAACCGCTTGATCGCTCTCTATGCTATCACGAACTCGTGCGCTTGCGGCGCGCGTCGGCAGGGGTTTCCCCTCTTGGATGTCTCGTGAGCCCTTCCGGCTGCTACGGCGCGAGCCTCAGCGCCCCATATGCTTTGACACGCCGCTCGCGCGTGAGATAATTCCGGCGGATGAAAGAACAGGGACGAGGGCCGCAGAGATGAGGGATGAACTTAAAAGTGATTCTCTCTTCTTATTCATCTCTCCGCCCTCAGCACTTGGAAGTTATGCTTCGTATCACTGAAATCTTTCGCTCGATTCAGGGAGAGTCAACGCACATGGGACGCCCCTGCACGTTCGTGCGCCTGACGGGCTGCCCGATGCGCTGTACCTGGTGTGACAGCGAGTATACGTTCACGGGCGGCGAGCACATGACACTGGAAGCGGTCATGGCAGAGGTGCGCGCGATGGGTTGTCAACTGGTGGAAGTGACGGGCGGTGAGCCGTTGGCCCAGCGCGAAGCCTTCAAGCTCATAGAGCGCCTCTGCGACGAAGGATACGAGGTCTTGATCGAGACGGGCGGATACGTCTCGACGGAAAAGGTCGACGAGCGCGCCGCTCTCATACTCGATGTCAAATGTCCCGCGTCGGGCGAGGAGGAGCGCAATCATTGGCCCAATCTGGAACGCCTGCGCGCGGAAAAGGACGAGGTCAAGTTCGTCGTCGCAAACCGCGCCGACTGGGAGTATGCGCGCGATGTCGTGGCACGCTACGACCTTGAGCGGCGGTCACGGGCCGTCCTCATCTCTCCCGTCTGGGGCGCGGTTGATCTACAAGAGATGGCCGACTGGATCAGTGCGAGCGGGATGGATGTACGCATGCAGTTGCAGATGCACAAGCAGATATGGGGGCCGGAGGCGCGCGGCGTGTGATGGGTGGACATGACGACAGAGCTTACGCTCAGGCGGAGTTGGAGGAGACAATAGAGAGAGCGCGGCTCGCTGTTTGTCTCGTCTCAGGCGGGATGGACTCCTGCGTTTGCGCCGCCATCGCGCGCGAAGAGAACGACGAGCTGGCCTTCCTGCATGTCTCTTACGGACAGCGCACAGAAGCGCGTGAGCGCCGCGCCTATGAAGAGCTTGCAGACTATTACGGGGTGACGAAGCGCCTCGCCGTCTCTGTTGAATACCTGGCGCGCATCGGCGGCTCATCGCTGACCGACGGCGGCATCCCTGTGGCCGAAGCCGATCTCTCGTCGCGCGAGATACCGACGAGCTACGTCCCTTTTCGTAATGCTCACCTGCTCTCGATTGCGACGAGCTGGGCGGAGACCTGCGGCGCACAGCGCATCTATATCGGTGCGGTGGCAGAGGATTCTTCCGGCTACCCGGACTGTCGGCCAGAGTTCTATGACGCCTTCGAGCAGGTGATCAAAAGGGGAACGCGCCCCGAGACCAATATCGAGATCGTGACGCCCGTCATCGCCCTGCGCAAATCTGAGATCATCGCTCGCGGTCTTGAGCTGAATGCTCCGCTTCAGCTCACATGGTCATGCTATCAATCGTCGGAGCGTGCATGCGGGCGCTGCGATTCATGTGCGCTGCGGCTGCGAGCCTTTCATGAAGCCGGCGTCACAGACCCGATCCCCTATGAATGATGGAGGGGGCGCTCGGATGTTGACGGACGGGCCTCTGTTCAGGTATTAAATGACAACCCGTCCATTTGTCGCAGCATCTTATTCAAGCCTTCCGCTATGATTCAAGGCTTGTAAACTCTTTGGAGGAACCTCGAATGCGTCGTAAAAATTATTTCATCTATCTAGCCGCCGTGGCTATGCTGCTCACGGGCAGCCGTCTAGCCTCCGCACAGATTGGACCATTGCGCGGCCACGTTGTCATGACGCAGGCTGACGGTACAAAAACTCCCGTCGAAGGGGCCATCGTGGATGTGTTCCGTATAGACATCTCAGGCAAATACGAGACGAAGACTGATAAGAAAGGCATCTTCAGATTTGCCGGACTCCCGCTCGGCGGAACCTATGTCATCGCGGCCAGCGCTGCGAACGCCAGCCCCGATGCCATCCCCAATGTCAAGGTGGGTCAGGATATAGATTTTGAGCTTCAACTCCGCCCCGGCGGCGACGGCAAACGATTAACGCAGGCAGAGGTGAAGGCCATGGGCAGCGGAGGCGGTGGCGGCGCTGGTAGCGGCGGCGCGGCTGCGGGGCGTCCTGCCCGGACTGAAACCAAGGAAGAGCGCGCCAAGCGTGAGGAGATGGAGCGGAAGAACGCCGAGGTCACAGCGCAAAACACACAGAACCAGAATGTTAACGCTATCCTCGGGCGGACTTTCAAGGCCGGCCAGGAAGCGCTCGGCGCTAAGCGCTGGGATGAAGCCGTCACGAACTTTAAAGAGGGCCTCGCCGCCGATCCTGAGCAGGACGCCCTCTGGGTCGGCCTGGCCGAAGCGCTACGCTTGCGCGGCGCTGAACGCTACAACAACGCCGTCAAGATCAAGGGCGACGACGCGGCCAGGGATGCCGGGATAAAATCGGCCCAGCAGGACTGGCGCGAGGCGGCAGAGGCTTCAGCTAAAGCGATTGACCTCGTGAAGAAGAAGGCTGTTCCCACAGACCCGACGGCTGCGGCCCAGTACAAGCAGAACAGGCTGGCCGCCTTCGACGTGAGAGCCAAAACAATGCAGTTGTTTGTCTCCAAGGTCGAACAGTCGCAGGCCGATGCCGGTCTCCTGGCCTTCAACGATTACATAGAGGCCGAAACAGACCCGGCCAAGAAGCTCAAAGGCCAGAACGACCTTGCCAAGATGCTCCTGGACGCCGGTGCGACCGACAAGGCTCTCGCAGAGTATCGGAAAATTCTTGACGCGAACCCGGACAACGTGGATGCGTTGATGGGCGCAGGGCTGGCGCTCTACAACCTGGCCTACGCGTCAAACGACAAGGCCAAGTTCCAGGAAGCCGCCAATTATCTACAGCGGTTTGTGGACAACGCCCCGGATACCAATCCGCTCAAGGCCGACGCCAAGGCCGTGCTCGAAGAGGTCAAGAATCAGCAGAACATCAAGCCCGAGAGAACTCCGGCTCGTCGCAGGCGCGGTAATTAGGCCACAACAGCGTTCCTTTTAACTTTTCAAGGCCGCGATTGTCAGGTTAACCCGGCAATCGCGGCCTTCTCACGTCAAATTGCCCTCTCGAATAATCAGCTTGACACATATCTCGTTAAAACGGTACTATTCGTTGTGCAACGGTGTTGAGCACCGTTTGTCCATTTAGATGCGTGCGTTTAAGCGGCCACCGTTGCAGCCACCTCCGCCCACAATCTTCCGTCGCCATCCTTATCGGGAAGCGCTTCGCAAAAGTTGGAAAATCTTAAAAGATGTCAGCCAAATTAGGGGAAATTCTCGTCCGCGAAAATCTCTTGAGCCCGCAACAGTTGCGTGAGGCGTTGGACTACCAGCGCGAGCATGGCGGGCGTCTGGGCTATAACCTGGTCAAGCTCGGGCTCGTCTCCGACGACATGATCACAGCCGTGCTCTCGCGCCAGTACGGAGTGCCGTCGGTCAACCTGGAGCTGTTTGACATTGAAGACCCTGTGATTCGCCTGATCCCGCAGGACGTGGCGCAGAAGTATTCTGTCCTGCCGCTCTCAAGAGTCGGGGCGACGCTCACGCTGGCGATGGTGGATCCGACCAACGTCTTTGCGATGGACGACATTAAGTTTATGACGGGCTTGAACATAGAGCCCGTCGTCGTCTCCGAGGCGAGCGTTCACGAGGCCATCGCCAAGTATTACGATGTCTCACGCGAGATAGAGCTGGCGACAGTCGGCGCTGACATGATCGTTGACGGCCTGAGCGTCAAGGGCTCGAACGGTAACGGCAATGGCAACGGTCATACGGGCGGCATCACGCACGCCGATCTGGTCTCGCTGGACAGCCTGGACTTCGACAGCGAGGCTGCCGAAAACCTTGAGGTCATAGAAGATAACGAGGAGATTGACCTCTCAAGCCTGACGCGCATGAGCGAGGACGCGCCCGTCGTGCGTCTGGTCAACGTCCTTCTGGTGGACGCGCTGCGTCGCGGTGCCTCAGACATTCACATCGAGCCTTATGAGAAAGAGCTGCGCATACGCTTTCGCATTGACGGCGTGCTTTACGACGTGATGCACCCGCCCTTAAAGATGCGCGACGCGCTGATCTCGCGCCTCAAGATCATGTCGAAGCTGGACATCTCGGAAAAGCGTCTGCCGCAGGACGGTCGCATCAAGATCAAGGTCAAGGTTGACGCGCGCTCGCGCGAGCTGGATTTTCGCGTCTCGACGCTGCCGACGCTCTTCGGCGAAAAGGTCGTGCTCCGTCTCCTGGATAAAGAGAATCTGATGCTGGACATGACGAAGCTCGGATTCGAGCCGCAGTCTTTGGAGAAATTCCAGCGCAACATCTCGCGCCCCTACGGCATGGTGCTGGTGACGGGGCCGACCGGCTCCGGCAAGACCAACACGCTCTACTCTGCGCTGCAATCCTTGAACACGACCGAGACCAACATCATGACGGCTGAAGATCCGGTCGAGTTCAACCTCGCGGGCGTCAATCAGGTGCAGATGAAAGAGCAGATCGGATTGAACTTCGCCGCCGCCCTGCGCTCCTTCCTGCGACAAGACCCGAACATCATCCTCGTCGGCGAGATTCGTGACTTCGAGACCGCCGAGATCGCCATCAAGGCCGCCCTCACGGGCCACCTCGTCCTTTCAACTCTTCACACCAACGACGCGCCCTCCACCATCTCGCGTCTGATGAACATGGGCATAGAGCCTTTCCTAGTGGCCACGAGCGTTAATCTCATACAGGCGCAGCGGCTCATACGCCGCGTCTGCAAAGACTGCAAGAAAGAGCACCAGATGCCGCCCGAAGCTCTCATCGAAGTCGGGTTTTCGGCTGACGAAGCGCGCCAGATCAAGACCTACAAGGGGCGTGGCTGCCAGACCTGCAACGGCACTGGCTACAAGGGCCGCGTCGGTCTCTATGAAGTGATGGAAGTGACAGACGAGATCAGGGAACTGATCCTGATCGGCGCTTCGGCTTTGGAACTGCGTAAGAGGGCCATCGAAGACGGAATGATTACATTGCGCGAATCCGGTATTCATAAGATTCGCGGCGGCATCACGACCGTTGAAGAGGTGGTTCGGGAGACGGTGGCATGATGAAGAGATGGGGAAGAGTCCTGCGCGTCGTCGCTTTATCTTTTTTAATGCTTTTCTCCCTGGCCGCGATGCTGCCTTATGTCAGCTCCTCGGCGCACACGGAAGAGTCAGCGGCGGCGAGTAAAAAGAGAAGTCTTCGTCGTCACTCGCGCGCCTGGTGGCGTCGTTATCGTGCACGCCAGCGCCGTCGCCGCGCAGCCCTTGAGCGCAAGCGAGCGCTCGCGGGCTTGCGACAGGGCAATGCCGACAGGCAGTCTTCGAGCGCAACTTCGTCCTCGACCGATGCTTTGTCCTCCACGACCTGGCTCGGCAATGATTCGCGCGGGCAGTCCACGCCCGTCATTGCGACAGAGCATAGCAGCCGTCCTGGGCCCACGACCATCGGGACGGGAGTCCGTCTCAATACGCCGGATGGCAGGACTGTGGGCCAGGTGGCAGTCTCCGTCGTCGCCAACGCTTCAAGCAATGGTGCTGGCGGGACGGCCTCGTCACAGCGCCGTGCTTTAAGCGGCGTGCCGTTCGCTACGCTGCGGCGCACGGTGATAGACAGAATGCTCGCGGCGGGCGGATGGGTCGTCAATGACTTCGAGCGCGAGATCAACGGACGCCGCGTCTACATCGTCCTGGCCCAGACGGCTCCGCCGAGCGACGCTCGCACGCCCCAGCAGTCCTGGACTTTCTACTTCACGGAGTCGGAAGGCCGCATCTACAACATCGTATCGAACGCGCCGGTAGAGTTTTCCGACCGCATGGCCGTGGAAGCCGAACGTGTGATTGCGACGCTCGGTACGTCCAACCGCCAGACCGATAGCAGGTCGGCGCAACGCCGCTAAAGCCCCTTCACTCATCCCGGACGCGGCGCGCAAGCGCTTCGCTGCTTGCGCGCCGCGCCGGAGAATCCCCGGAGAAAAATAAAATTCATGATGACGAATGAAGCTGCTCCGCAGATCACGCTCTCCGAGCTACTGAAAAAGCTCGCCGAACTTGGCGGCTCAGACCTTCACATTACGACCAACACGCCGCCGCAGGTTCGCGTTGATGGTCACCTGCGCCCCTTAGAAGGTTACCGCCCGCTCTCTTCCGCCGACACCAAACAGCTGGCCTACTCTGTGCTCACAGACGCGCAGAAGCATCGCTTTGAAGAGAGTCTGGAACTGGATTTCTCTTTCGGCGTCAAGGGCCTCTCTCGTTTCCGCGCCAACATCTTTAACCAGCGCGGCGCGGTCGGCGCTGTCTTTCGCGCCATCCCCTACGAGATCAAGCCCTTTGAAAAGCTGGGCCTGCCGCCCATCGTCAAACAGCTCTGCGACAAGCCGCGCGGTCTCATCCTCGTCACTGGGCCCACCGGCTCGGGCAAATCAACGACGCTCGCCGCGATGATAGACAAGATCAACACTGATCGCCACGAGCACATCCTGACCATCGAAGACCCCATCGAATTTCTGCACAACCACAAGAACTGCCTCGTCAACCAGCGCGAGGTCAACGCCGACACCAAGGGATTTGCCGAAGCCTTACGCACGGCTTTGCGCCAAGACCCCGATGTCGTGCTCGTCGGCGAGATGCGTGATCTTGAGACCATAGAGTCCGCCCTGCGCATAGCGGAGACGGGCCACTTGACCTTCGCCACGCTTCACACGAACTCCGCCGCCTCGACCATCAATCGCATTATCGATGTCTTCCCGTCAGACCAGCAGGCGCAGATCAGGGCGCAGCTCTCGCTCGTCCTCGAAGGCATCATGTGCCAGGCGCTTTTGCCGCGCGCCGATGGACAGGGCCGCGCGATGGCGCTTGAGATTCTCGTCCCGAACTCGGCCATCAGGAATCTGATCCGCGAAGACAAGGTCCACCAGCTTTACTCCATGATGCAGACGGGCCAGGACAAGTACGGCATGCAGACCTTCAACCAGGCGCTCGCCTCGCTCTATCACAAGCGCCTGATCACGATGGACGTGGCGATGCAGCGTTCGTCGAATACGGATGAGCTGAAAGACCTCATCGAACGCGGTTCGGGCCTCAACACCGGCAACGGTTCTTCAGCCGCTCCCGGCAAGCCCGGCGCGCATCCGAGCCCTTACGCGCAGGGACGCCCAGTCGGCGTCCGCCCGGGCGTCAGATAAAAGCTGTGACGAGTGCCGAGTGGCAAGTGAAAACTTAAAAGCCTGTCCTCTAACTCGTCACTCGTCACTCGTCACTGTTCTTAGGAGTTTTCAGATATGCCCACTTACGTCTTCAAAGGCCGCAACCGACTCAACGAGATCGTGGTCGGCGAGCGCGTCGCAGACAATCGTGAAGCTTTGCGCCAGATCCTTCGCCGCGAGCAGGTCACGCTGACCTCCGTCAAAGAGAAGGGACGCGAGGTCGGGATTCCAAAGATCGGCGGGCGCAAGAAGGTCAAGGCCAAAGCCCTCTCCATCTTCACGCGCCAGTTCTCTGTGATGATTGATGCCGGTCTCCCGCTCGTGCAATGTTTGGACATCCTGGGCCAACAGCAGGATAACAAACACTTCCAGCAAGTCCTGATGCAGGTGCGCCAGGATGTCGAAGAAGGCTCGACGCTGGCGGCGGCGATGGCGCGTCATCCGAAAGTCTTCGATCAGCTCTACACGAACATGGTCGAGGCTGGCGAGACCGGAGGTATTCTCGACCTCATCTTGCAGCGTCTCTCGACCTTCATCGAAAAGATCGTCAAGCTCAAGCGCGACATCATGTCGGCCCTCATCTATCCGGCGGCGGTGATCCTGATGGCGATAGGCGCGATAGCCGTCATCATGGTGGTCGTCATCCCGCAGTTTCAGAACATCTTCCTTGGACTGCTTGGCCCCGGGGAATTGCTGCCCCTGCCGACGCGCATCGTCGTCGGCGTCAGCGAATTCCTCGCCGGGTGGGGCGGTCTCTCCATTCTCGTCGCCCTGATCGGAATCGTCGTCGCCCTGCGCTACTACTACAAGACGCCGGGCGGGCGTCGCATCCTCGATACGATCATCTTGAAGCTCCCCATCTTCGGCGGCATCATGCGCAAGATAGCGGTCGCGCGCTTCTCGCGCACGCTGGCGACCCTGCTCTCCTCCGGCGTGCCCATCCTGCAATCCTTGGACATCACGGCGCGCACCGCCGGCAACGTCGTCATCGAACAGGCGATCATGAAAGTACGCGCCGGGGTCGAGCGCGGTGAAAGCTTCGTTGATCCGTTAAAGGCGACTGAAGTCTTCCCGAGCATGGTGGCGCAGATGATCGGCATCGGCGAACAGACCGGAGCCTTGGACGCCATGCTCGGCAAGATCGCAGACTTCTACGAGCAAGAGGTTGATGCGGCCATCGCCAATCTCCTGACCCTCATCGAGCCCATCCTGATAGGCTTCCTCGGCGTCACCATCGGCTCCATCGTGATCGCCATGTACCTGCCGCTCTTCACCCTCATCGGCAAGCTGTCGCAGGGCCACTGAGACCCTGCGAGGTAAAGTTAATTTACCGTTTCGGTTACTGATACTTTTCCGTTTCAGGTATTGGTAATTTACCGACGCCCGTACTCCTTAAGAACTAAGGATTTACGGGCGTCAATTGTTTAAGTGGAATTTGATGGATCAGTCTATTCCGAATCAGACAAAGGCCAATCAGACTGTTATCTGTGCTTTGAAGGGTCGTACACAGCAACAACCATTCTACTAAGCCAGATCAGGCGCAATAGCTTTAAGCTCAAAAGAAAGAAGTGTTTACAAGACGGGAAAGGGTAAATCATAGGGCATACACAGCAACAACCATTCTACCGAAAACTGGGAGTAAGTATTCTGAAATGTTAAGTTTAATCATAACTAAAGACATGTAATGGCGCAGATCAGGTAACCAAACAAGGTAGATGGTTTGGCTCACTCCAAATCTACTAATGAAGTTCAGTTCACTGCCCTTTAATAAAGTGCGTTCCATTTCCATCTATCTCTTTGTAACTATGGGAGCAGAATTAAGATGAGTACTCTACTTCCGATCAATCATAAGCAGCCAGATAATCTTGTCCGGCTGCTCAAATCCCTTTTTGCTCTACTTAGCCAAGTATGTTCCATTTCTTTCAGCAAGTGCGTTTCATTTCTTTCGCCCGGTGTGTTTCATTTCTTTGACAAGTGCGTTTCATTTTGTTATCAAGAGCAAGTTAAATATGACATTGCTTTTGCTGCTGATCGTTCGCCATCAGAGCGGAAGATGATGAACGGGGGCGTTTGGTTAGTCAAAGAAAGGATTGATAACTCATGTCACGGCAACCGGGACCCACCTATCCGGCGATGACTACGGTTAAATGTGCGGAACTTATTCAACTACTTACTGACCGGTATGGAAGCTCAAATGTTTGCTGGCCGGTGATCTGGTATCGGACTAATCCTATGAAGCCACTTTGGCTCTCTTTCGAAGTCAATAGTAAGGACAGCACAAATCAAACTATAAACAAACCTTTCTTTCAGCAGGGTCAGCTTCCAGAATATTTCATCAATTACCTTAGTGAAGAGCGGGAGGTAGAATCGCTAAAAAACGAGGCATGGCCTGACCCTCCGGGAGCCATGGTTATAGACCCTAAATTCTTTTCTACTTACGATTATATTACAAGCAAGACTAATCAGAGATTCAATACTACCGACATAGACTATGCGTGGAAAGTCAGTGAAAACCAATATAAGGGTCTTGAGACTTCTACCTTCTTTATCCCGATGAAAACTGAGGCGACCGCCAGAACTCTCGTGCGTAAGTTCATCGAAAAACGCGCGGCTGCAAGAGGGGCGCACCAATTTAGTTTGCTGGCTCAGGTCGCCGAATTAGAAGGGTTCGATTTACAGCTTGTGTTCATGAATGTGGAAAGCAGGGACAGTCCACGAATCCTGACCGATGCGAATGTATTCGCTATTCCCTTAGACCTGAAGACCGCAAGACAAATGCATCAAGGAACTTTCCCGACAAACTATCAGTTCCTGCCATGGCAGGATTGGGCAGCATCCTTATAACTGAATTAATCATGGCACAATTAACTGATCAGCAGCGGTTACACATAATTAAATTGCTCCAAACGGGTGAAGATCTGCCTCCAGATTACCAGCAACTGCTTTTTCCGCCTGAGCGGCAGGAGTACGAACTGCTTTACCATGGTAAGCAGTGGAAAGAGGATATTTTGGCTAACACTATGGCCGTTCCTCTTCAGCCGGTTCGCACATTTGGTAATAATGGCGATGGCTGGCACAACAAACTAATTTTTGGTGACAACTTACAGGTTATTAAAAAACTGATAGAACTAAAGGCTGAGGGGACGTTGTGTAACTCTGATGGCACGCCCGGCGTCCGGCTAATCTATATTGATCCTCCATTCGGCACAGGTGATCAGTATGGTCCGCGCGATGGTGAGTTCGCCTACACTGCCAAGATACAAGGTGCCCGCTTCATGGAATTCTTGCGCAAACGGCTCGTCCTGATGCGCGAACTACTGGCTAGCAACGGGAGTATTTACGTCCGTCTTGATTATCACTTTGGGCACTACATCAAGGTCATCATGGATGAAGTGTTCGGCCTCGAAAACTTTCAAAATGAAATCGTCATCAATCGTTTCAAGAGACAACTGAGCGGTCTTAATAAATTCAACGTCTCGACAGACTGTCTGTTCTTCTATAGTCGCTCAGGCAAGCCGCTATTTAATGAACAAAAGAGGTCTCGGCTCTGCTCATTCTGTGGTCAGGAGAAGGATCCCGAATGGCATCACATGGTATCGTCCGGTCTGCGAAACCCTCCTGAGCGCGTTATTCTCGGTCGGCTACTCTACCCGCCTCGAACTCAGCATTGGAAATATACGCAGAGCAACATTGACATTATGGAGCGTCAGGGTCGAATACGCATAAATGAAAAAACCAGCTATACGGATATACATGGAAATCGAGTTAAGGGTCTACCGGAGTTCCTTCAGACAGAGGACTCCGTAGTAGATAGTGATTGGACTGACCTGCGTGGGTATGTCCTCAGCGCAAGATACCCGACGGAGAACGCGGAAGAACTCCTAGAGCGAGTCGTCCGAACTTCCTCTAATGAAGGGGATATTGTGCTTGACGCCTTCGCCGGTTCCGGAACCGCCCTCGCTGTAGCTGAAAAGCTCGGTCGCCGCTGGATCGGCATCGACTCCGGGAAGTTGGCAATTTATACCATGCAGAAGCGCATGCTTACGCTCCGCAAGGAGATCGGCAATAAGGGGACGCCTATTGCGCACAAGCCATTTATTCTCTATAACGCCGGCCTGTATGACTTCTCAACGCTCAAGCATCTCCAGTGGTCGGAGTGGCGCTTCTTTGCGCTGCAACTGTTCGGCTGTAGGGAGGAACAACACATCGTCGGCGGGTTGAAGCTTGATGGGAAACTCAAAGGGGCAAGCGTACTGGTATTCAACCATCTGGAAAATCCGAATAGGCGCGTCGATGAGGAGACCGTGCAAAGCATCCACGCCGCTGTGGGCGATAAGATCGGGCGTAAGTTTTACATCATCGCCCCGCGTGGCGTTTTCGATTTCCAGCAGGACTACATTGACCTCGATGGCGTGCGCTACTACGCTCTGCGCATCCCCTACTCATTCATTAATGAACTGCACAGCCGCAAATTCACTGCGCTTCAGCAGCCTAACGACGAGCGTAGCATCAACCAGATCGTAGATTCCCATGGGTTTGATTTCATTAGACCACCTAAAGTGGAGTGGTCCATCGGGACGAGGTCGAGGAAGGGCCAATTGTTCGAAGGAGCTTTCATTAAAGTCAAAAAGTTTCAGAGTTATGCTCGTCTGAAAGGTGAGGATACTTACGGGGGGTTGGAAACACTTTCAATGCTCATGCTTGACTACAGTTACGAGGGAGATGTTTTCAATCATGACGCCGTTTACTTTGCCAGCCAGCTTGAAGATCAGAATTGGGAAGCGCATTTCCCCGCTGAGGCTATAGGTGAAAAACTGATGGCTGTCTTTATAGACATTCACGGCAACGAAGCGCGGGAAGTTATTCCTCGCGAAAAGTTTAGTCTTGTGAGTGATAAGCAAGTTATTGAAGAAGTTGAGGTAGTATAAAAGGTTCATGCCAAGCAGCCCTGACCGTCAACGCTTCCGCAACGAAGATCTAACTCTTAAAGTTGGAACCGCAGTAGATAGAACCCGTTGGGATGAGAGCCGCTATGAAGCCTTCATAGATGAGCTTTGCGGCGACCGTGAGTATCAGAAAGATGCCATCCGCACGGCCCTCCGATATTTACTCGGCGGCGAATATAAAAATCTTAGAGACCTTGCTAAGGCTAATTACGAACAGAACTCGGTCCTTGAGCATCGTTATGGTTCGTGGGATGGGATGCAGCGCCACCTACAGTTGCCTAATCAACTCTCCGCTTCACTCGATCTCGCTACCGGCACTGGCAAAAGCTATGTTCTTTACGGCATCGCTGCGATCCTTTTAGCCGAAGGTGTAGTCGACCGTGTGCTCGTGTTAGTCCCCTCCACGACTATCGAGTACGGCCTAATGGATAAGTTCGAAAGGTTAGCGGGAGACGCCGGCCTACGTGACCTGTTGCCAGCCGATACAAAGCTCTCATCACCGCGCATCATCAATGCTAACTCGTTTATCACGGAGGGCAGCATTTGCGTTGAAAACTATCATGCGGTCTTAGAGCATGTCGGCTCCTCTATTCGGGACAGCCTTTTGGGCAGGGGCGCTCGAACCGTCATACTTAATGACGAAGCTCACCACGTTTCCAATGGCCCCGCCACTCAAGTCAAGAAGTGGAAAGAATTCTTAGTAGATCCCAACTACGGCTTCTATTACGTTCTAGGCGTCTCCGGAACTTGTTATGTGGAGGACGAATACTTCGCCGATGTGATCTACCGTTATTCCCTTCGGCAGGCGATGGAAGAGCGGTATGTCAAAAGGGTGGATTACATAGCCGAGATGCCGCAAACAGGCGGCGACCCGACGGAAGAAAAATGGCAGTTGATTCATAACCGTCACGAGGAGTTCAAGCGCAAGCTGAGACAGCGCAACATTACTCCATTAACACTCATCATCACGCAGAAAATCACTCGCTGCAAAGACGTTGCTGAGGAATTGAAAGCTTTCTTGATTGAGAAAGAAATGATCGATCCTGAGACAGCCGACGAGCGCGTGCTGACGGTTTATAACAATGCTCCAGATGTTAACAAACTACCGCTCCTAGATAGTGCTAATAACAACGTGGAGTGGATCGTCTCCGTATCAATGCTTAACGAGGGTTGGGATGTAAAACGCGTCTTTCAGATTGTGCCGCATGAGGAACGCGCCTTCAATAGCAAGCTGTTAATTGCTCAAGTGTTGGGACGAGGCTTGCGCGTGCCTGATAGTTGGAACGGCCCTCAACCTGAAGTGGTAGTTTTCAACCATGACGCATGGGCACCTCGGATCAGGCATTTGGTTAACGACATCCTCGAAATCGAAAAAAGACTCTCAGTGCGCGTCATCGAAGACTCGCCATACCACTTCGTTTTACACAACATAGATTACACTCTTGAGCCGACTTCGGTGAAAAAACCTATGGAAGGCGAATACAAGTTCTTTTCTAAAGGTTATATAGAACTGGCCGCCGACGTCGATGCCGAAGATGTCAATGTCGAGTTTGAGCGCGCTCTAACTGGTGATCGCTACAGTTGGCAAACTAGAGTACAGCACAGAACCTACAGTCCGCGCGAGATCGCCGCTGAGATGTACCGTCGTCTGGAAGAGGCCGAAGAAGATCTAGCCGATTCGGAAGGCGCGTTTAGCGCATCCTATACCAAGCAGTTTCCGGTCGAACGCTTGGAACAAATCGTTAAAGAATCACTAAGCCGGCGAAAGATGTCGGCAGCGACAGATAAAGTTAAACAGAAATTCCTTCAGTCGCTCGGTACTTTGAGGCGCAGGACTTCTGAGAATGTCCGTTATACGCCCATTGAAAACCGTTTTGTTGAGGTGCCGACGCTCCAGCGGCAGTCTGGTAGCGTTAGTGCAGCTGATCTACGGCGCGATAAGTACTTCTTCTATACCGAACAGACCCGTAATTACTTGAAAGACGAACAAATAGAATTCTTTGACGAGATCGCTGAAGAAGACAGCGGGTTTAAGCGCATGCGCGTTCTTAACCAGTATGACTTTAAGACGCCTCTGAGTGGAGTGATTGCGGACTCAGATCCTGAAAGGCGTTTCATCAAAATGCTACTTGAGCCGGCGAATATGCCGCATTTTTCTGCTTGGATCAAATCAACCGCCTCACGATTTTATGAAATCGCATACTCTTGGAAGAAAGGTGAACACCCAAAGCGTGGAATGTTTAGTCCTGATTTCTTCATTAAAGCTGATAACTTAATCCTTGTCTTGGAAGTAAAAGGCAACGAAGAGCTTACAGAGCCTTCTGAGGAAAACAGAAAGAAGAATGAGTACGCGCTCGCTCACTTCCAGCGTGTCAATAAACATTTGGAAGAAGCAGGCAGTTCATTAAGGTATAAATTCAATTTTTTAACGCCGTCTAATTTCATCACATACTTTCAGTATTTGCGTGAAGGGCGAATAGAAAGTTACCAGTCGGAATTAGACATACTGCTAGCAGAGAATGGTTAAGATCGGATTTTAGAGGAGCATTTCCTTGATAGTATTAATGCTATACAGTGCGGCCCCGTTTAGCGGACATCGTTCGTCGAATCCCCTCATTAGTTGAAGGCAGTGAATATGCTCTCTTCTCCGGTTATGTTGGATGCTGCTCGCGCGGGGCGGCTCATCCCCGGCGTTATGCTTCTTCGGGATTTTCATGGTGGATGAATAAAACGATGAGCACTCCAATTTCTGTGGACTTCAAGAAAGGGTATCTTGCTTTTCAAAAGCGTGAGAAGCGAGATTCCATGTATAGAACAGCAACTTTCCTCGTTGACCATTTCTGGGGAAAGTCTGCTGAAATCGCAGATAGTTTGGGCGTGTTATTGCTAACTTGGAATCATGCGTTCTACAGGTATGGCATCTTTGATTTCGATAAGCTTGAAGATTGTATATCGAAGAACCTTCCTTTACTCGACAAGTACCGCAACTCAAGCATCTCGAATTACACCTCTGCCGATGACAAAGCAATTGAGCATCTGTTTCAGCATTTTCTCAATGCCCTCCGAATCAATGATGGAAAGAAGAAAGGTCAAAAGAGTCCGGTAGCAGTGGCGAAAGCATTACATCTGCTCGCTCCAGATTTCTTTCCTCTGTGGGACTATAAAATTGCGCAGGCTTATGGATGTGCGTATTCTTCTAATCCTGCGGAGAAGTATCTTGTATTCTTCAGGAAGTCGAAAGACATGGCAGAAAGGCTACAATCTAGTCTAAATCCTAAAGCAATGGGTAAGACACTTCTCAAGCTTATTGATGAATATAATTACGCGAAAT
The DNA here is from genome assembly GCA_036389095.1 of Pyrinomonadaceae bacterium. Taxonomy (GTDB): domain Bacteria; phylum Acidobacteriota; class Blastocatellia; order Pyrinomonadales; family Pyrinomonadaceae; genus DASQYE01. The sequence goes on along the minus strand of DASVQM010000072.1, from coordinate 45,574 downwards.
ACACACGAGGGTGGATATGATTCCTCGAACGCGAAGCATAACAACTCATTCAACCCGACCGCTCAACAGCATTCCTTTCATCGTTGTCTTCCTTTTGGCTTGAATGCTTTATACTCGGCGCGGGTTAATTCAAGCGTTAGATGTCTACTCTCGCGAGAGAGATTGAGTCTTACCAGAAGCCTTTATTCAAAGAGCCACATATCTCAAAAGTAAGTATTATGCCTCCCATGCAAACATTGCTAGTATTCAGCTAACAAAACAAGCTTTATAGCGGGATTAACTCGCATGCGACCTCCGGCTAGTTTCCCGTTCCAAATCCGCTGCTGGCGAAGGCAGAAGATGGTTAATCGCTTCGGGTCGCATCCGAATGAATACCGCTGTAAGCTCTGACAAACTTCAAGCAATATTTAATAAAGCGATCATCGCGTAATTAACATTTTTTAGTTCCAGCAGGATGTTTAGTCTTAATAACTTTACTAGGACTAGCTGGAAACAAATTAGGTAATTCCATTTCATCATCAATCAAAGCTTCCAGAAACTCGCCTCCACCTGTGGTCGAGATCGCGCGCGCGTAGGCTAGCAAAATGCCGGGCGGTGGTATGCGATTCTCCTTCTGCCTTTCATAAGCTGAAATATGGCCTTGTGTGAGTTCATTTTCAAATCCCAACCGTCGGATCATCTCATTCTGTGAAAGACCTAGCGTGGCGCGGATATACAAAAGTTTCTCGGCAAGTCGAGCCGGACGCTGTCTGGAAGTTCGTCTCATCAGGAAAGCTTTCCTCCTGATGGATTAAAAATCTTCCAGCCGCCCTTGCATCTAAATACAACTGTATTTAATATATGGCTGCTAAATACAGTTGTATTTAGCCCGTTGAGAAAGTGTTGAATCGCCGGAAGCTCGATTAAAGGCTTCACAGCGACGCACATCATCCGGGGCGATTTAGTCGAGCCGCCAAGCGCATAAGGTGCTGCACGTTCTCTTCAAAGAGGATTGCAACACTTTATACCAAAGTGTGGTGGATGCCGCTACAAAAATGAGCCAACAATAGACGATTAACTTAAAGTCAGTATTACTTATCGCACCAAATCACATGCCGCTAGGAGATTGATTATGTCCTTACCATTTATGACCGTAATCAAAAGCTGTCAGCCTCATCAACCAACCAGTGTTGTTTTAGCTACTTTTGCTCTCATTCTGCTAACATCGAATTGTGCTCAATCACAAGACCTGACACGCTCACGCGCTTCAAATTTAATTAGCCAAGCTAAAGAGTTTAAGGAACCGGCAGCAGTAGCATTGAAGGATGAATACGAGAATGTCTCCGTCCCCGCTCAATCAGATGACGAGGATGAGTCCGTAGCGCAGCCACGCGCTGTAGAGGCATTTCTTGGTAACCACCCTGCGTTGGCGATCCTTCAACACATGGGCCTGATTGAAATCACGGCTCAGGTCATCCAAAAGCCAAAAACCATTAAAGCGCCGGAATTCAAAGTAGAGAGGCCCGACGGCTCAACTGCACGCACCCCACTAGGCAAAGACAGCCTAGCGCCGTGGAAGTTCCTTATTCGAGTCAATCTTACCGAGAAGGGAAAAAAAGAAGCAGGAAGCGATGGGCGGACCATCCCACTCTTCACGAAACGAGTGATTGAAGTAACCGGGATTATCAAAACTCAAAACGGGGGGGCACAAGCGGAATTTACTTGGCGCGCCATACCTACTTCTGTTGGGGAGGCATTCGATCCGACCAGCGCGGCATACAAGAGCCTCCCGCCGAAGCTCCAGCAAGGGCTTAAGCAGCCAATTGGTTTGCTTCAACGAACGCCCTTGGCTGACACGTCAGAAATAAATACCGCTATTAGAAAAGCTATCGCGTATTTTCAGCGTTACGATAACGGATGGCGACTTGTCTATATACAGTAGCTAGAAGGCACCAATGGTTGTTCCACTCTTAAAAATTAGAGCCTCTTGATTGAGAAAGCCTACCCTGTGAAGCCTGCCTCTCGCAGGCACATCTGCGCGGGGGAGCAGACAGTGCCGCGAGCCGCCACGCGCTATAGGTGGGGGGGCGTGGCGGGGCACGGCCCTTTCTTACGGAGATAAAGGACCGTGCAAATAAGAGCGCCGTAACCTCCCGCTACGGCGCTCTTACTATTTAAGCAAATTCGGCAGCGGGAACCTCCACCGATGAATGAAGCACCATGTCCTAAAGCTTTTTTATGAATTTGTGCGGGTCGAACCCAACAGCCCGTGCAATCTCAAGAAATTCAATCAGATCCATGCGTCGCTCCCCACGTTCGCATTTAGACACGTAGGTCTGATGGCGGCCCAAACGGTCGGCCACATCCTGCTGAGACAATCCGGCATCTTCTCTAGCTTGAATCAACAAGCGTTGAAACTGTTCGTATTTGCCACTCAAGTCTGATTTCATCAGGATTTCGGGAGAATCCGACCTCTTTCCGACTCAAGCCAAAATAGGTTAAAAAAACTGTTGCAATTCAACCTAAGATAGGTTAAGCTGCGCGCCCTCTTTTCATAGACGCGACAACATACAATGTATAAAACAAAGTTAATCCGCAGCTAAACCGAGCAAGTCTACTCAGCAATGGTCGAGGTGTCCAGATGTTTAAGAAAATCTACCTCGATGTCGAAACTATCCCTCCGGATAACGACGATCCCCTAATAAAAAACTGTGCGTCGCAATCCGACGCAGAGGAGTTCCGCAAATTATCCTTAAACGGCGCATACGGCAGGCTCTTATGCATCGGCCTGATCGTCGAGGAAGATGATGAAATCACTCTTCGCGGCGTAATCGGGCGCAGCCGGAACACAAAGGAGTTTCATCTTGACGAGGCTAGGACACTCCGGTCCTTCTGGAAGCTAGTCAAAGAATTTAACCCTCGTCGCGATCTCCTGATCGGTTTCAACCTATTGGATTTCGATCTCCCGTTTATCTGCACTCGCAGTGTGATCAAACAAATTAAGCCGAGCTTCAAAGTGTGCTTCGCCCGGTTCCGTTCGCATCCCGTTTTCGACGTGATGTGGGAATTCTGTCACTGGAGACATCGCATCAAGCTAGACGACGTGGCTAAAGTTTTAGGACTGGAGAGTTCAAAGAAAAATGGGATTGATGGCAGCACCGTTTACGATCTTTTCCTCGCGGGCCGTCACCAAGAGATTGCCGACTACTGCATTCGTGACGTCGAGCTTGTAAGAAAGATCTACCGCCGGTTGAACTATCTGGATGGACCTGAACTCAAGGATGGTTAAGCAGTGTTGTGCTTCAAGTAAATCGCGGTTGGACTGTCAATTTGAGAATTCGAGTCTTAAAACCATACTCAACACAGCGAATTCATAGCTCTTTTTTGTGTAAGTTTATACCGATAAAAAAACACATTGACAGGGTACGTTCCCGTGACCCTAATAGGGACTGTTAGCGGTTTGAGAGAAATCGCGAGGAGGTCAGGCAGTGAGGGAAAGTAAATACCGATCATTAAGTAAGTCTCCCGCCATCGCCGTAGTCCTATCCATAGGAACCGACACTCACAAGCAAATTTTCTCTCGACAGTCAGCACGGTGATAGGAGGTAGTTGAGGAGATGTATTCGAACTTTAGGACTCTTATGCCCAAAGTGTTTTATCTATTGCATATTGTTTTATTTATAACACAAAGCTGTAGCCTTAAGGCTGAATCTGTTGGCTTGAGTCCAACCGCTTGGCATCAGCACAAGGTAATCGCCAAAAGTTTTCGCATAGGAGGTGTGGACTACGATATGACAAGGCGTAACAGACCTAAAACTAAAAAGAAGCGTGAAGCCAAATCACTAGCTTCGGATCAAACAGAGCAGGAAGTAATCCATCAACCGAACGATAAAACTCGCGCCAAAGCGATAAGGCTGGATGAACTCGGCGATAAGCAGTTGCAGATCTATGCTGAGAATTGCGGGCTGGTGAATTTGATGGATCGCGATGTACGGGCGCGCGAAGCGATCAAACGCCTTGGGATTTCACGCACGGAACGTACTGCTCGCAATCTATACAAGAGGTTCAAGGAAGGCGGGTTTCCGGCCTTGCTCGACAAGCGGTGGGGTCGGGAATACGAAGCGAAGGTGTTCACCTTCGAGGTAAAGAAAATCACACTCGCTTGGTACTTCGCTCGCGAGGCGGCAGGGCCGAGGGCTATCTGGAAGAAGGTCTGCGAAGAGTGCCGGGAACGCAAAATCGCTGAACCATGCGAAAGCTCGGTCAAAAAGTATCTAGCTCATCTCGATGAAAGCTTGAAACTGGCCCGCAACGGTAAAGTCGGGATCCGCGAGTGGGACAAACAGGCACGACCGGTCACCCGCTACGAGAACTCAACTTACGCGAATGAACTCTGGCAGGGAGATCACAGCCCACTGAAGATTTGGGTGAGGGTCAAGATCAATGGCGAGTGGAGGCCATTCCGAGTATATATCACGCTCCTACTTGACTCACACTCCCGCGCCGTCATGGCGTATGTCGTCTCGACCAAATACCCTGACTCTTGGGTAATCGCACTCACCTTCCGCCGCGCCATCCTTCCGAAAGAGGACAGTATCCTTTGCGGTATTCCGACGCGATTCGAATCCGACCGGGGAAGTGATTTTATCTCCTACGCGATTGCCGCAACGCTAAGAGGTTTACGCTGTAACCCTGAGCCTGACCCTCCGAGACATCCGGACTCCAAGGGCAAAATCGAGATCATGTTCAGAACCATAGATTCCGGCTGCCTGCGCATTTTGCCGGGGCACATGGACGCCGTCGGCGTGACCGAAGAAGCCGCCCTCAAGCGCGTTCACGAGTTTTACACCCTTCGGCAGCTTGATAAGGAGATAGCCCGCTGGATTGATAAGGATTATCACCGGCGCGAGCACTCCGAGACGGGACGCGAGCCGCTAAAGTTTTGGGAAAGCACAAAGCGACTGCGACTGCCTGCCAGCGAGGACGATCTCAATCTCCTGATTCTCAAGTACGACAAGGAATGCACGGTGCTGAATACGGGGATCAAATTCAAGCTTGACGGCGTCAGGCACAGATTTTGGTCGCCGGAACTCGCTTACCATTGGAAGCGCAAGGTCTGCCTTCGCTACAACCCGGAAGATATGGATTCGGTATTGATTTATTGCGCGGCTACGGGCGAATTCCTGTGTGAAGCGTTCGACATGCTGGCCGAAAACCCGCGCTACACCATCGTGGACATCAAGCGCACGCGCAGCGAGTTCCGACGCGGCCTTATCCAGCGCACCAAGGAATATATGCGCGAGGTATATGAGAACGACCGTAAGCAGGCCGAACGCATCGAGCGTGAGGAAGCATGGCGGGTCGAAGAGGCGCAGGCAAGCAAAGAATCGGAATTCCTGATGGAGACATTAGAGGAGGATAAAGCGGCAGAAATTCAGAGGTTAATGGAAGAGTTCAAGCGACAGGACGGTGGGGAAGATGGGTACCTTAATTAACACCGAGCGGGCGATCATCACGGCTGATGGGATCAGAATACCGAGGGCCAAGCCGAAGGACCTCAAGGACATCGTCCTTACGCCTATGATGAAAGAGATGATCAATCGCACGCTCTCTGTTCACTCTTGCGGCGCTCTGGTCGTCTGGTACGGGCGAAGCAGGATCGGTAAAACTACGACGGGGCGTTACATGGCTAACCATCTCAACGAGGTATTCGATGAGGACAATCCCGATACATTCCGGGCGATTCACTATGAGGTCGGCGCGGTCGTGAAAGGTTCCGGCAATGAGATCAAGAAGGGCATCAGGAGCCTCTATCAAGCTGCCCTCGGCGTTCAAATGGACGAAGGTTTCTATATCCGCAACCCGCCGGAGGTGCTCGCCGCACAACTCGTCCATGGGCTACGCCGTAAACGAATCCAGTTGATTATCGTTGATGAGGCTGGCGGCTTGTCGGCGGACGCGATTCGCGGAATGAATCTTGTCCGCGACACCGCCGAAAACGAAGGGTGGACTCTGACCCTAGTGTTCGTCGGGATGGACGATCTGCCTCACACGATAATCAAGTACCCGCAAATTCACAATCGCATCCACGAGTGGTGCTACTTTGACCAATACGACATTGATGCGACGTGGACGCTGCTGACGAAATTACACCCGTATTTTGCCATTCTGGACGCCAAGAAGAAGGGGCACCGCGAACAGGTGGAAGTTATCCATGAACTGTGCTCAGGCTTACCCGGCCTGATCGCTCCTTTCGTCCAACTGTTGGATTACAGGCTAAGTCACGCCAAGGGTGAGATCACTGCGGAGTTCTTGCGCGCCATATATATGAGGACTAGCGAGAGCATGATGCAGGCTCTCAGGGACTCCGCTAAGCCTTATAGCCCTTACAAGAAGGTGTTACATAACGAGAAGAAGCAGGGCGATCCGAAGCAGTCCGACAAGGGATCAAGCGACAAGAAGTAGAGGGAAAGATGGAGAAGATAAGAAGACTATCAACTAAATCTGACCAAAGGCTTAAAGCCGAGCACAAGCTCGTGCTCCGGGCGCTTGAGGTGGCTAACATCGCTTACTCTAGAGTTGCGACTGTCAGCGAAGTAATCGCCGCGCTGTCTCTTTCGGAGAAAGATATTGAGCGGATTAAAAAGGCCTACAGCAAGAATTTAAGCCAAACTGTCGCCAGCGTTCTAAATCAGCTCTGTGTAAGGAAGGTTGTGTTCTCGCCCGGTAGAATAGGCGCAAACCGCTACTACGGCTCCGTAAATGCTCTCGCCCCGGAGTCGAGAGACCTTCCTACGAAGATGTCGCGAAGGCAGCGAGTGCTTGAATTAGTAAGGGACACGGTGGCACTGCTAAACCGTGCCGTGCGCGTTAATGACGTGTTGAAGTATGTAGCCGAACACCCGGAAACACTTGACTTGTCCGAGGCGGAAATTACTCATGACGTGCTTAGCCTCAAAGATACCGGCGAGTTAAAAGTCGTAGGCAATCCTCTGCGCAAAGACAATCAGGGCACTAATTTATACCTTCCTTCCGATCTTGACTCAACTCAGTATATGCCCACGGAGGCGCTGACATGGCTGGATCAAGTTCTGTACGCCTTTAGAGAGTTGTGGAATGAGAACTTGAGGCAAGCTGCTGCCGAAAATCGCCTGCCTAGACCCATCTCAACAGGTGAAGTCCGCACTCGGCTCCTCTCCGACCCACAACCACACGAAAACTTGAAGAATCCTAAACTGCTCGTCAATGCGATGATCCAGCTTTCCCAAACCGATGCTGCGGCGATACGCAAGATTAAGAGGCCGGGGCAAAATGCGTCGCTTTGGGCACCGTGCGATGTGCCTGATGAAGTGCTCGACATCATTGATGCTTATGCCAATGATGCGGAGCGCATTGGTGAAGCCGTCCGTCGCGCAGTCGAGCGGCTCGGCAGGCCGGTTACGCAAAGAGATGTATCAAGCGAGATAAAGATGGACGATACACTTCACCCTGTCGGCTCATCCAGCCTTTTTCAAATCATCTCGGATGCTTCTAAGGAACTGATTGACGGAGGGGACGGCACTCGGCATGAGCGTGTCCTCCAACGGGTCTACCAAGTGGGTAGGGTGAATGGCGACGCATACTATTACCATTCCGCTGATGGGGTAAGAGATGCCCACGCCTTTGTGTGTCTGCACCAGATTGAATCCCGCTGGCTGGAGGCCAATGCCGAGGAGCAATTATGCGCCCTCGAAGGCTGCGCGTTGCCATCAGTCGCAATCGGCAGAGCGATAATGATCGCGGCAGATGCGCAAGATGCATTGCAAGGGCTTGACCAACTTCTTAATGGTGAGTACGGCGATGCGGCAACTCGGCGGGATGCGGAGGAGCTTCGTGATCGGGTTGAAGGAATCCTCAATAGAACGCGTGAATGGCTTAGCTCGCGAGAATCAAAAGGTCTTGATCTTCCATCGGAAGTATCAAAAGACGTTGCGGCGTGGACAGCCGAAGAGCTTCTGCCAGTGATAATGCCGTTTTACCCGCTGGCACAAGATATTACTGATCCTAACCAGCTTATCAGGCTTTTATACGGCGAGATCCGCCGCATTCCGAATCCCAACTATCAGAATAGATTTGCAAAAGATCCGCATTTAGCTGCCGAATTCCTGTTCGACCGGACTGACGCGCTGCTGTACGCGGCGAAGAAGTGGGGCGGACATGAATGCTGTTTGCAGGCCATGCTGGCTGACAGTCAACTCGGCTGGCTCCGGGATACGCGGTTCATCTTCCCTGCTCTGGAGCTAAGGAATTATGAAGCGCGTTTAACAGCCGTGGCTTGCCTTGCTTTTCTCCAGTGTGTAGAAGGCAATAAGTGCCTGCGACAGGTGGCGGTTGAGGATAATAATCCGGCAGTGCGCGAAGCAGCATTATGGGCTTGCGGCTTCGCCGGCGTTGAAAAGATAAGAGAATTGCTTTGCAGACGCAGCAAAGATGATCCAAATGAAAGGGTGCGGAATTTCGCGACCGCTGCTCTTGAACAGGTCGAGATTTCATGGTGGGCGATGTAAAGGTCTTCGATAAAGGCGATGTTCAAGCAATGAGTGATTTAGAGATGGATGACCAATTCAGATGGGTGCGGCTAGGCGGCGTCAGGTTTGTCCTGATGGATGTTGGCGGCTTGTGTTGGGTACCTCTCTTGTGAACCACTACAAGTGCAATGTTGTGGCTGGATTTAATCAGCGAGACGGTTGGGATGGGTACCTTGGATAACGTGTTCATTTTCGGCACGCGCACGGGAAAATTCATTTGTGAGGAGTGGCTCTCAGGGAAAGCTTATTTCTAGTTATGACCTCAGAGATGTCCGGCGGGAATACCGGAATTGAAGCTATATCCGACAGATGATTAAACAGAGTAAAGACTTTCAGTCAGAGCTATTTATGTATCTCACTGGTTTCCTGTTTACTTTGAGAGGCAAGGCTTCTTAATGCCCTTAATTGATCTAACTTATAAACATTATCGATAAAATACCGGGCTAACACCTGTGTATATTCCGGGCCGAATCTTACGCTATGTATGAGCAGACCGTATTTTTCAGCAGGTTGAGGCCGAGGGTTTCCAATAAAATGTCGAAGCCCTCTTGCGCTAAAATCACTGGTGGAAATAGCTTCACAAAGAGCATAATCGGACTCCAGTAGTGCCCAATCTTTAGTTTTTATCTCTTGTAATTCATCTTCGATACTTTCTGGTCGTAGTATTTTCGTCACCCAATGTTGTCCGCTCTTAATCTTTGAGATCTTTTCATCGATAGAGATGTGAAGCCTTTCGATTTCCAAGAATAGTTGCAATCTCTTCTCTGCGCTTAACATTTTCCCGGCTACCATTTTATTACGTTGAGCGCTCGCCCCAATCATTATTCTCCTCAACCGAATTTCCAAATAAAAAGGTAATCTGAGCAAGATTTTTCGGGCAAGAAGATCTAAGCACTTAAGAATGTAATAAATAAAGATCCAACTTATCGCCAACACTACTAATTCTATGTAGTGTTCGAGAAATAGCTTCTTTAGAATTTTGAATGAATCATCCATTTCCCAAATTCCGAATTACTGTTTCAGAGCGTCAAAAATTCCCCAAAACCAATAAAACCCTATAGCCCAACTAACACTCAGAAGGGAGGCCAATTTCAAGTCCTTGATCGGAGGAATCTTTTCAAGTTGGTCTCTCCTTTTTGTAAAGTAAAGGTAACAGAAACCATTAGTGATGCAAAAGACAACGAAAATAATATAGAAGAAGTAAGACGCTATAGGTTTAAGGTTCCATTTCTGTGAAGGAACATCTAAGGCAACACAAACAGATAAAGAGAGCAGCATAATATCTAGACTGAACCATGCAAGAACATCCCAAAAGTCGAACTCGTGTTCAATGGCTTTATAGATATAAAATTTGACTAAAATTTTTATGAGTATATAAGTCAGCCCAATGACGGGGACAGAGTAATACTCCATTAGGTAGCGAATAAGGGAGATTAAATGTTCCATACGAGTAGCCGGTAAGGAGCTAGACGCTGAATTGAATTAAACGAGCATCAAAACTTATTTTAGATCATCGCGCTACGTATAATTTGAAAGATTAGCAGTTTCGTTGCCGGACGGACCTTCAAAGAATATGATATATATGTTTTATCACCTAATTAGTAATCCTCTTAATTGCAGCAGCCAAAGTAAAAGCCGAAACCGGTTTTTCTAGGAAATCAGCAACATTATACATCGCCTCAAACTTCTGTACCCCCGGCGATCTTCGAACACTTACTATTATGATTGGGAGGTCCGAGTACTTTCGCCTAATCTCTTCTAGTAGTTTAAGCCCTGTTGTTGTCCCCCCCTCCGTATCTTCCAAACTATAATAATCTTCCGGGGGCATAATGATGTCGAGTATTACCAAATCAATGGAGGCACGTCGCATTTCAAGTTCATCGAGTGCCATTTTAATTCTTGTGGCGGGAATGACCGTAATTCCTTCAGCCTTCATTAACTCAAACTTCGAAGACATTTTTTCGGTATCTGCTTCATCATCGACGTAAAGAACTGTTTTCATGTCACCCTCACATAAGTTTTGGGAACCTGAGATGAAAAACCGTCGGTTTAGACGAGCTTTTAGGATCTATCGTGATTCGTCCCCCGTGCTTCTCCATTATGCTTCTACAATACGCCAATCCAAGTCCTGTTCCTTCGGGGAAGTACTGAGCGGCATTGGATCCTCTCTCATAGATCTGGAAGATTTTTTCTTCCTCGCCTGCAATGATGCCAATTCCATTATCTGAGAAAGAAAGAACGAAATGATCTCGCTCATTTGAGGTGATAGAAATTTTAATGAATTTATGAGGCTCTTTTGGATCTGAGTACTTTACAGCGTTCCTTAGAAGATTATAGAAGACCCTCATGAGTTGAGTCTCATCGCCTCTAACCTTTCTCACATACATTGGATCGATGTTAATTTTAATGTCCTTGCGGTTAGCTTCGTTGAGTATGAACCCCTTGCACGTTTCGAGAAAATGAGAGAGATTTATATCACGCAATTTCAAACGTATCTCATCGAACCGACCCAAGGAGGTTACAACCACATCGATCAACTTACTGTTTTGCTTCATGTCCTTTAGCTTTAGAAGCACTCGATCTTTGTCCCACTCATCTTGTGATCTCCAAATATCAAAGTGGTACTCCAGCCACTCAATATGCTGAGTTATACCTTCTAGAGGAGATAAGAGTTCATGGTGTAGGCTATTTGCGCGACTATTCCTCTCCTTCTCTCTTTCCTTAATCCACGAAATTTTTGAATGCACGCTCGAAATTACTTTCGCGATCTTTTGTAGCTGAAAAACGTCTTCATTGGTAAATCGGCCAATATGCCTAGAAGGCGTCTCTTCTTTGTTATTACATCGAATCACTCCGATAGGGTGATCTTCTCTATTCAAGATTTGCACGAAGATAATGGATTTACTTCTACCGGGAGTAAATTCTCTGAACTTACTAATATGTATACCAAAGTATTGCTCATTGGCTTCTGAGTAATAGATAAGAGGGGTGTCTTTTATAAAAGCAGTGCCCGTTAGACCTTTGCCGGGTTCATAGACAACCTTTTTATATGAGGGATTCCCTATCAAACCAGTTGTTCCTTTAAGATGTAGCTGACCATCAGCCTCCGCTAAAAAGATGGAGCATCCGGCGCACTTCATTCGATCTCTAACAAGCCTTGCCAGCTTATCCCAACTTTCTTGTTCATCCCGAAATTCGAGCATTATTTTGAAAAAAACGTCATAGGAAAAAAGTAGATCTTCTTCAAAGAGCAATGATGTAAGCCGGATAGCATTCGATATAGGCGAAATATAACTAAGAAGAGTTTCCAGAGCGGCCTCACCGAATTCTTGAGCATCGCCAATAGGACTAATATTGACTACGCCTAGAGGCTTTTTATCCTTATCGAGAATTGGTACTGAAATAAACCATTCAATTCCATGCCTTTCAGCGAACGATGGATTGCTAAACTTGTCGCTTGAATCTATAAGAGTGAAAACTTTGGGTTGTTTAGAATTAATGACTTCGCCGCTCAGGCACTCGGAGCATTTCAAGACCCTATTATCAAAAGATTCAAAACTCACCTCTTTGTCACTGAGCATTGATGGATAGAAAGACCTAATAACGAGCGTGTCATCTAGCTCGTTGTATAACCAGAGTGAAGTAAATCTCGAATGCACCAGATCTGATAAGGCGACAAGGAAGTTTTGGAACAGAACGTCAAAATCGAGATTTTGTAATTCAGTAATACTCGCAAGGAACCGAATTCGTTTTTCTTTAGCTTCTTTAGCTAAGCAACTATTATAAATAGTATTTATAATACTACTAACAATGTTAATAAGTTGACGCTCTTCGGGAGTAAACTCTCTTCCGGACCGCCTACTCAGTATAATCAAAGCAAAAACACTTTCCTCAGTGCTAAAGCTTCTCTGAGCTAAAATTGGGACCACTATTTCGTTTTCTATATCTGGATCAAAAGGAACATATTCCCCCCTTAATTCGGCTTCCGCAGGGTCTTGGATAAAGACCACCGTCTTTTCTCTTATGGCTTTTCCAATCGCTCCGCCCGTATTAGGTCTTTTATCGAATCTCTCTTGAATGTCTTGTCTTTGCCAAAAGGTATTAGGATATTCGGCTGCCCTGAGATAGTCCTGCGTACTGTAGTCTCTGATATAAAAACAGGAAATGTCGGGACTAAATAAATCTATGAGATGCTCCATAATGAGGCCGGACAGATCATTTATAGCGCACTCCCCCCTGATTAAATTAACTAGAGATTGAAGCTTAGACAGGACTTCAGCAGATAAGCCTTGATCTTCAGAAAATGTAGCTGAACCCTTCATACTATTAGGGTGGGGGGACTTCCTATGGTCTATCAAAAGTCAAATAAGAACAGCTTGTCGAGCAGTTCCGGGATACATTTTACACCCGCTCTATCTTGTAAGTCATGTAAAGCAAGTCTCAAAACGGTAAGCCCTTGTCAACGTGAGAAAACCCTTGATGTGCGGCAAGGTATTCCTATAACAGGAGAATGTCAATCCCTAGATTCTATCATTGAAGAAGCAGGGGCTTGCCCAAGAATCTGTTCTTGAGGATAAGTTATATCAGTATGCTGTAGGTTTTTGTTTTAATCCTACAAAGTGCATCATTTTCATAAGTATTGACAACCTAACCTTCTGCGGATAAATTGCCTCTGCCTTATGAATCGCAGTTTCTGTAAAATGGCGACTTCCCATCCGGAGTTGCTACTTCCTATTGATCTCACAATCCGAAAGGAGAAACCTCATGGTAACTCGTAAATCAAGTAAACCTGCCAAAAAAGCAGCGAAGAAAGCGACAAGGAAAAGCAGGTGGACGAATGTCAGCCAACACATAAAAGAACTGCGCGAAGAAACATGGACGCAGTATTTCACTGAGATGACTGCGGCGGAATCTCTGAAATTCCTCGCCGACCCGAAGACGCATCTACTCCGAGAAGGGCTCATTAAAGAGGACTATAGAATTCAAACGACTGTGGTGAACACTGATGTGCCGTCTTCTGTTGCTGGCCCGACCTGTAAAGCTCTATTTGTCTTCCCCGATGAAAAGCTTGCCCTGATCATAGTCTATAGACATCCATCCAAGGGCAAGTAAACCGGAGCAGCTTAATTCAAGAAGCGGGCTGTAGCGGCAGCCCGCTTCTCTCTGCATGACTATCCAGTAAGTAAGTTCATTACGACTGCGTGAATTATCCCATCGTCGGGCTCAGGCGATGCAGCCACCTTTATTAGCGGTTGAGTACAGCTACCTAAATATTATGATGGACAAGCCTATAGACATCGACCGAAGCTTAAGGTCTGCGTTAATCCTCTCACGAGACATAAGAATCAAAAGAACTAATACCGATTGGTTTGTTCACTTCAGGGCTGATGCGCCGGCCAATTATGGTCTGTTGCTTAGCGACGACGCTTTCCGCTTGCTAACTCAATTTGGCGCGGGGGCGCGAGCTAAACTATCAAATAAGAGCAACGAGCAAACCGTCCAGTGTGAAATTTTACGCAGGCTTATTGAACCGGGCATGCTTCTCAGCACAGGATATGCTCTAAACGGCAGGAAGATAAGACTAACACTAGAAGAGATAATGCAACTGCGCGATACCATCAATGTGGATGATCTCGGACTGCTAGAGCTTGAATGTCTAATCCTCTACTTGCTGGCTAGAGAGAACAACTTTAAGGAACCGATCTGCGAGCTTGGCAGCATGTTCGGCGGGTCAACCATTGCTCTGGCATTAGGCACGCTCAAGAGCAAGAATAAAAATCGAGTGTTGGCCGTTGACGACCACGAATGGCATCAACATATCGCAGCAGGTTCTTTTCCACCGGAGCTTGCCCGAACTATTCCTACATCCCTCCCACGATTCAAAAAGAATCTTAAAAAGGCCAAACTCTCGCGGCAAGTGAAGGTATTGGTTCAAGACACAGTGCAAGCGGCAGATAAGTATAAAAGCAAAATCAGCATGCTCTTTATTGATGCCGACCATTCTTATGATGGCATCGTGGGTGATTTTCATGCTTGGTTTCCAAAACTTGTCAAAGGTGGAATCGTAGCATTTCATGACTACGGGAACAGCAATTGGCCGGACGTTAAGCCGGCGGTGGACGAGTTGCAACAAAATTTTTCCACATTCACCTGCTACCAGACTCTTGCAGTAGCTACTAAAGCTTAGTGTCATGAAAATAAAATACATTAAGCTTGACGAGGCTGCCCCTCAGCTGATGCCTATTAAACCTCAAATTTCTGAGGGCGAGCGACGGCTTGCGAAATTGCCGAAGCCACCGGCGCTACCGATTCATTGCAAACCTTGGATCGATGCGCAATCTTACGGGCTGTTGATGCTGTTCCCTCATCGAGTTCATCTCACCATCACCGGACGAAAAAATGATATTCCGGAATTCAGCATAAAAAGCATGATAGGTCAGCGAGCCGATAAGAGCATTGTTTCGATGTTTTCATTGAGACATTTCGGTCTGGCAACAAACTACCTCATAAGAACTGAACCGGGAATAGGAATTTACACACAATCGCTTCCGGCAGAATATCAATCTAAGGCACATTTGGTTAATGGTTTAGTAGAAACATGGTGGTATCCAAAACCTTTATTTCTTGTTTTCACTTGTCCTCGCCCAAAAGAAACCATCACTTTTCAATACGGAGACCCGCTGTGCGTTCTGATGCCCGTCCTCTGTGAAAAGATTCTGACGGAGGAGATGACAGCAAAAGAAAGAAAGAAAGTGATGCAGGAGCGGAAAAGTTATGAAGAATACTTGGCGCACCATCCGGAGTTGCGATGGACGAGCGCAGAAGGGAATGGCTTTTCAACCCAATATAAACTTTTCTCAAAAATAACTTCTATTGCACAGAAATCAAGCAAATGAATGGTTATCTTATTCTACTTATCATTAATGGCTACGCTTAAACCCGTGGAAGTATTCAAATACGAACTTTCGCTTTCATTCGATGAGTATAGAAAAACATACAGAACATCCCTCCAACGAGATCGCAGCCCAATCCACCTCTACTACATCGGAGGTAAGCGCTACCACAGACACAAACTTGCCAAATGGGAGCCTAAAGGCAACTCAGGAATCTCCCACTTGGCTGTTGTTAGTTCTTTCGGAAAACTCAATTGCAAGCAGTTGGGTAGAAAAGGAGGCGGAAACTGCATTCGAAAGAGAGCGAAGTAGCGAGCGGATAGTACTGTATCCAATCCGGCTTGATGATGCAGTGATGGAGATTGATTCAGGCTGGCCTGCGTTTATTCGTAGGACGCGCCACATAGGGGACTTTACTCAATGGAAAGATTATGATCATTACCAGCGTTCATTTGATCGATTATTACGTGATCTAAAAGTCGGGGAAGCGAAGTCTAACGTGTGATTCCACACGGCTAAGTTTCGGGTTATATAAAACCACAAAAATTTCTTTGTAAATCATTGCCAGTATGCTATGTTAAAAATGGTTTATCCATCTATGGAAATAGGTGGAAATCTATAAATGTCCGGGGATCCCGCCAAAGCGGAAAAATAAGGATAACCCACCCGGAAAAATATGATTACCCATCAGGACTGAGACCCTGTCGCGCAAAATGTGTGATGACAATAAAGTTGGTAACTAGACAATAAAGTCGGTAGCTCAACAATAAAGTTGGTAACTGGAGTGAGGGGGCTTCCTGATCAGGAAGCCCCCTCACTGGACTTCGACGTGCGTCGGATTGAGCGCTATTTGATTGTAGCCTGGGAAAGCGGGGCCAGCCCCGTCATCGTCCTCAGTAGGGCAGACCTATGCGGAGAGGTTGAAGAGAGGCTCGCGGAGATTCAAACCGTGGCTGTGGATGTGCCAGTCCATATCGTCAGCGTAGTTAGCCAGGACGGGTTGGACGAGCTTGCGCCATATTTCCGACACGGGCAGACCGTGGCCCTACTGGGCTCGTCCGGGGTCGGGAAATCAACTCTGATAAATCACCTGCTCGGACGCGACGTGCAAAAGGTACGTGAGATCCGCGCTCACGATGGGAGAGGCCAGCGCACGACAACCTATCGCGAGTTGATTCTCCTGCCACATGGAGGACTCGTGCTCGACACGCCCGGGATGCGTGAGTTGCACCTCTGGGATGGAAGTGAGAGTCTTCAACACGCATTCGATGACATCGAAGCTTTGGTTCGTAATTGCCGCTTCAGCGATTGCCGGCACCGGGACGAACCCGGGTGTGCTATTCAAGAGTCACTGGCAGCGGGGACGATTGAAGCCGCCAGGTATGAGAGCTACGAGAAGCTACAGAAGGAATTGCAGCATGTTGCGCGCAAGCAGGACATCAACGCCCAACTTACGGAAAAGAAGCGTTGGAAGAAGCTGTCGCGTCTGGCCAGGCAGAGAGGGCAGGCTAAGCGGAGATGGAAATAATTCAGCACTAGTTTGAAACAAAGTCAGGCTTGACGTTTTCCCAGCGAGGCCATCATCTGACAATAGTCCAAACGCCTGAAGCGGTGGTTATCAAAAAGTGGAGGGGGCCGAACTTCCACTATCGAGAACCCCATACTGAAAAAGTGACTATATCGCGCGTCCACCGCTCGCCGATGTTATGCCGCCCCGCGGCCTGATCAGAACTCTCGCAGCAATCTTCCCGCACCCGCCAGAACTCCTTCAAACCCGTTCTCCCGAAGCGCGTACCAGAAAGTCACCGCGTTGATCCCCAGGATCGGAATCCCAATCACAGGCTCCAATTTCTCCGTCACATTTATCAAGCTCATGTTCGTTCCACACTGAACGATCGCATCCAGTTTATTCTCACCGGTCGCCAACAATTCCAGGATGGCCTTTTCCTTGGCCCAGTCCGGGACGTGCGCGATGTGAAGCGCGTTGGCGCAGGAGAATCCGACGCTTGAAACCACGTCGAAACCCAACTCCTCGAACATACGCGCAGCGGACTCGTTCCCTTTCTTATCGAAGGGGGTCAGAATCCCGATCCTCTTCGCCCCGTACTTCCCCAGCGCCGCTTGAATGGCATCATGCCAGGTGGCCCAGGCCAGACCCGAGTAAGTCTCAATTTCCACTACGGGCGCCCTTATCTCTTCGATGCCCCCGATAATGTGTTCCAGGCTCATGCCCATGATCATGTATTGCGGCTGCGCCAGCGAGGCCGCATCCACCGCCGCCTTGAGCCCGCCCAGGAACTGTTTCTTGTACTCCAGCAGATCGGCTTCGGTTTCCAGCTTCGGCTTCGGCGTGATGACATTGGCGGTGTGAAGGCCAACCCCTCTTAAGCCGTCCGGCCCCTGGTTTTTGAAGATGATCCCCCAGAGTTCATGCTCCATGCTGGTATTCGTAGCCGGAATTACCAGCCCGAACTTTCTACTGAAACTTCTCACATCGGGGTATCCCCTTGACGAGTCGATCTCGCCGAAGTTCTCGGCTTTCCTGCCGTTGTGAATGACGCCCGGAGGAGCCAGAGCAGGCATCGGCGGGACATTGACATCTGGTATGGTGATCTTCTTCCCCGAAAGTTTGCCGATGATCGTCCGGGCTCCTCTGTGATCTTCTTTCTGCTGATTTTTCATGATGCCAAACCTCGCCGCGTCCGCCCTCACGGGTCCGGGCCTTTCATCGCCGCCGGTGGCCCGCCCTTTTAACCCTTCGGCCTCCTCGATGACTGCGCCCTGTGCGACCCCGCAGAGCGCCGTGGCAGCCATGCCTGCGAGTACCTGACGGCGCGTTAATTTAGAACCTTCTTTCATCCCCTCTTCCTCAATGGCGCGTCGCCCCTCTGGCCCACGACCACGGCCCCACGGGGCGGGGGAGCCGACTCTATGCCAGCCTCTTGAGGCGATATTGCCAGTTCCACCTCTATCCTTTAACGCGTAATGAGGTGGCAAAACAGATCGTCTGCGGGACTATTTTTGAAGGTATCGGAGGTGGATAGGGCTTGGATGTATCTCGGCTGATCAATACCTTGCCGGCCGACTCAGAGGCGCTTCGGCTTGACCGTTTTTACTTGCATTTTTGCCCTTGCAATTTTTATACAAAATTGCAAGGGCAAGTAAGTGTGATTATATGAAGAATCCATTCGAATTCGGCCGGGAATTAGGAGCGGAAGAACTGGTAGACAGGCAGGATGAGGTACGGGCCGTTATGCGCACCATGCGTGAAGGTGGCAAGCTCTTTCTGGTGGGCCCGCGTCGCCTACGGCAAGACCTCCATCCTCAAGACGGCTGGCGACCGGCTGGTCAGCGATGAATCGGCCATCCTGCTGCGCTACAACGCCGAAGGATTCACCGGCACGGAGCAGCTAGTCAGCCGTATCGTGGCGGACGCCGCCGCCGGTCTGCGCGCTCCGAGTTTTCCGTCCCCGCCCCTCTTCGGACCCATGCCGAAATAGATGAAGTTATCCCGATAAAACGAAGTCAGCAGGAAAGTGTTCGGCACGCCCGAGTCGGTGAACAGGTGATTGGCTTCGCCCTTGGCGTCGAAGTGCGGCTCCTTGTATTTGCCCATGAGCGTGGGCATCCGCTCATCTTCAAGTGGCGCTCACCGGCGCGTGTCTTCGAGCGTTGACCAGATAACGTGCTTAAGGCCTTCTTCCTTGGTAGCCAGGGCCATGTTCTCAGCTTGGGCCAACTCCTGAAGCGGCACGTCGAGCAGCCGCAGATAGACGGACAACTGGCCGCGGTGGTGTATGACATGGTTCATCACGACCGTGCGTAGAGCCGCCGCGCGCGGCAGGTTCAGGAGAATTGTTTCACCGTTTTTCAGCCGCCAGCGGGCGACAAGACTTTCGTCCGTCTGATTTTCGAGAAGACCAAGAGCTGTGCTTACGTTATCATCGAACAACTTTAGAAGCTCCGATGCCGTAGTAGTGGCGGGTGGTATGTAATGGTCACTTCCGAAGTCCCACTCGGACTGCGCGACAATGGTTTTAACCCAGCCGATTAGTTCGGGAATGTGCGAGGCTAAGCGCACAAGCGTCATGGATTTCTTATGGGGCTGCCATTGAAAGGAGGCCTCGGGCACTCGTTCTATCAATCGCCTGGTGGTGGCCGTCTCCTGTTTGATTTCGGTAATGATGGATTCTTTAAGACTCATAAGTGTCTCACCCTCAGGTTGGACAACTTTTCTATGCTCGCTTTTATCTGCCGAGCTAGCCTCTTCTACTGTTTACGCCGCTTGAAGTGGATAGCCCCGACGCTGCCTGATTTGACAGGCAGTTCATCATCTCCCACCCTTCTTCACCAAGTTTCGCTATCGCCCTGGCCGCCGCAGTGTCATGATCAAATGCACCCTCTTCAACGCCGACGACATTCACATAAAAGAGTGCCGCCAGGCCGTGATCAGCCGATCAATAAATGACCGAAGGCATAAAGACGCCCCGCGGCTCGTTGTACAGGCCCGTGCTCATCAACGTCATAGGCATAACTACCCGTAAGCCTTTCTCCAGACACCAGCGCATCAGATCGCTATTGCGCGTCGGCAGCAGGAACCCCGGGCCGGGGAAACTCCTGGCTGCGCCGATCAACGCCTTCAGGTCTTCATTGCTCTCCCCAACGGCGTGCCCCATGAAGCCGACCTCCGTCGCATAGCCCGTGATGCGCCCGGCATGCTCGACTACGGTCGCCGTCTCCTGCCCTATCGCGAGCATCATTTCCGTGCTGCGTTCGTGGCCATGCACCTTGAAATACAATTTATTGCAGGCATCCAGGTCGGCCCTGATCGCGGGCCGAACCTTGTGGCCGGGTATTTCAATCCCAAGGGCTGGCCCTTGCATGTTAGAGATGGGCTCTCGCGTGTCGAACCCCAACTTGGTATAGAGCGGAGCGAGCGGTTATGATAAGCGGCCTGAAGCAGCCTGACTCCGGCGAAGCGCCGCTCTTCCGCACGCCGCATGACCTCATTCATCAGACGCTTGCCGATTGCGCCGTTCTGCACGTCAGGCTCAATCGTGATAGGGCCTACGCCGGCGATGGCCGCCCCCTCCCAGAGGAAGTTGCTGCCCACAACTCGCCCGTCGGCTTCGGCCACGACCGCGTAGATGTCATCGCGGGATAACAGGTGAGAGAGTAAGCTAGCGGCAACCTCGGGCGAGGGGAAATCGGGCGGGAAGCCGTGCCGCTCAGAGATTGTTTTGAAAGCCTCGTAACAGATGCGCCCGCTTGTCTCAACGTCTTCCTGCTTCATCGAACGAATTTGGACATTCACGGTCGTCTTCTCCTAAACCTAATCTTTCCAGGCTCCACTCAGCACCAATCCTTTGAGAAGTCTGGCTGCGGATAACTATTAAAACAGAGCTGCTCCGCCGCTTTTACACGGGCCGACCCATGTCAAAGACAATCTCCTTTGCAATCTTCCCATCGCGCATCTCGAAGATGTGAACCAGGCGCATCTCTATTTTCTGGCCCGGGGAGAAGTGCGGCCAGTATCCATCCCTGACGACCTCGAACGTGACGATGCTATCGTCCACGACGCGGTCTTCGGTCGCGAAGCGCTGAAGGGGCCGGAACTGCACATTGGCCATCGAAGCAAAAAGCTCCCGGTAGCTCTCCGCCACCGCTTCCTTGCCCGAAAAGGAGCGGTTCAGACCATTCGGGGCAGGAGCTTCCCAGACGATATCATCCGTGTATAGTTCAAGTGCCGCTTCGATCTCATTCTGAGCTTCGGTGTGAAAGTGAAGCTCTACGCAGGCCATGTTTTCGGCTATCCGGTCCCTCTTTAGAGCTGGCCCGACCGGTATGCTTTCAGTGACCGCCTCCAGCATCATCGTCCCATCCGCCATAACCAATCCTCCCATTCCTCACAAAGTCATCAAGGCTTCTACCTCTTAACGCGAGAAATTTTGGCAGTTCAGATCAGTGTTCACTATCAAAGAGTGGTGTTATCATATGCCGAGTTATTAGAACCATTTCGGCTGTATTGCGAAAATAGCTTCCCAAATATAATTCACGTCTCATGCCCTCCACATAACTATCATCGGGTCAAATTCTTGAAGCACCCGTCATCCGCCATTCAAATGGCGCCACAACGAGCTGGACATTATTCTCCTTTGCGTATCTTTTTTTGCATCTGCCTGAAGGCAGCCTGCTGACAAAAACCCTACTTTAATTACAGATGATGGAAGACAGTTTAACTGAAGAACAGAGGACTAAAATGGATGAGGTCTCGCGCCTCACCAGGGAAGCAAGCGAGTTTTATCGTGCAGGCCGGTTCCCAGAAGCCCTGCCTCTTTATCAGCAGGCGCTCACTCTGGAGGAAGAGGTTTTCGGCACAGAGCATCCGTCCCTGTCCGGCCCGCTCCATAATTTGGCCAACGTCTATTACGTACAGGAAAGGTATGGGGAGGCCGAGGCGGCTTACCTGCGCGCGCTATCTCTTCTGGAAAGGGAGCATGGGCCAGATGCTTCTGAGTTAGTAGACGTACTGCTCTGGCTTGCCGAGACGCGCTTTCAGAGCTGGCATTATGAAGAAGCCAAAGAGCCATACAGCCGGGCAATAGCCATCCTTGAAAAGCAGGATGACAAAGAGAAGCTGGCAGGTGCTCTCATGCGCCAGGCACACCTGCATTACTTCGTAGGCGAGTACGCGGAGTCTGAGCCCCTTTACCTGCGCGCCCTTGAATTGAGAGAACAGGCGCTCGGGCCGGAGCACCTGTCAGTGGCGAATAGCGCCGGGCAGTTGGCGCGCCTTTATCATCTGCACCCCGAGTTCGGTAAAGACCCGGAACAGCTCTACCGCCGTGCGCTCGCCCTACGCGAAAAGGAGCAGGGGCCGGAACATGTGGACGTGGCGGAGAGTCTTTATCGCCTGGCAGATCACCTGCGCAGTCAGGAAAGGGTTGAGGAGGCAGAGCCTCTTTACGCGCGTGCGATGGCGATTCTTGATGCCCATCCTGAGCTGTCAGGGAACGAGACAAGCTGGATGCGCAGCGGTTACGTTGAATATCTGCGAGAGAGGGGGCGTGAAGAGGAGGCAAAGGCACTTGAAGAGCGTACGGAGGTCTGGAACGCTTACGAGGAGATAGTGCGGGCCGAGGTAGCAAAGCGGGAGATGACTTTGGGCTCGGAGCACCCTGACTTCGCCGAGAGCCTCTATTCCTTGGCCAACTCCTGCTTCTTCGAGCAGAACTACGACGAAGCCGAAGGCTATTTTCTACGCGCTCTGAGTATCAGAGAGAAAGCGCTTGGGCCCGAGCACGCGGACGTGGCCGAAAGCCTGAACGGGCTGGCCAAGCTCTACCGCGTTAAGAAGCGTTACGAAGAGGCCGGAGAATTGATAGAGCGTGCGGCCAGGATTCAGGAGCAAGTTCTGGGGAGAGAGCACGCCGAATACGCCCGTACAATGGAGCACAAGGCGCTCCTGGCGGAAGAGAGGGGCGAGCCTGATCGAGCGGAGGTGCTCTACGGAGACGCGCTGAAAATCTACAGAAAAGCCTCAGGGGAGGAGTCGCGTGAATACGCAGAAACTCTCTTCCATTTTACGGCTTTCTATGTCAGGCATGAGCAGTTCAGGGAAGCAGAGGCCGTGTCAGAGGAACTGATGCAGGTGTCGGAGAAAAAGATTGATGTCTCGGAGCTTGAAAAGGCAGACTATTTTGAGCTTCGCGCCTATGCCCTGGAGAAGTTGGGGAGAGTTGAGGAGGCTGAGACGTTGCGCCTGCGAGTCAAAGAGATATGGGCAGACAATGAACGAAAAGATGACGCAGGGGAAGAAGATTCGGACGCCTCAATATAACGGCAGTGTGGTTCTATTAAAGGATTAGACGTTATGCTCTGATTCTGTCTAGCTGTGTCAGGCTTTCAGGGAAGTTAATGATCATGTCTATCAGCATTGAGTTAAAGCCAGAGATTGAAGAGCTGCTTCAGCAAGAGGCGTGGGCCAAAGGCGTGTCCTTGGAAGCTTACGTCGAAGAGCTTATCGTTCAGCAGGTCTCCCAGCCGCACACAACTTCCCACATCGGTTCGGAAGAAATTGATCAGGCACCGAACTCTTTAGCCGAGGGCTCAGACGACCGGCCCGTGCTTCCGCTCGAAGTATACTCACGAGAGAGCATCTATCAGGACCACAACTGAGTCTGATACCGTCAATTATGCTCCATTCGCTTCAAAATCCATCGTATCCATGTCCTCATCACTTTCCTCAGGCTTGCCCAGCAGTTTGAGCCACAGGAAGCCAATGGTTCCCGCCGTCAGGGACGCCAGCAGGATCGCCATCTTCGAGCCGTTGATGGCGCTCGCATCGCCCGTGAAGGCCAGATTTGTGATGAAGATAGACATCGTGAAGCCGATGCCGCCAAGGAGCCCCGCGCCGAAAATGTGTTTCCAGTTCAGGTCCAGGGGCAAGCGGCAAATGCCAACCGAAACAGCGATAAAACTGAGCATGGTTATTCCGACCGGCTTGCCGATTAAGAGCCCGGAAATAATCCCCAGGCTGTTGTTTGAAGTTAGGCTTGGCAGGGCGTCCGCGCCAAGGAGTATACCTGTATTGGCCAGGGCAAAAATCGGCAGGATAACGAAGGCGACCGGCTTGTGCAGGAAATGTTCAAGCCTGTGAGAGGGCGATTCCTCGTCGTCCTCCTTACCAGTAAAGGGAATGGCGAAGGCGAGCAGTACACCGGCGATTGTCGCGTGCACTCCCGATTTCAGCATCAGGAACCACATGAGGCCGCCGCCCGCGAGGTACGGGATTAGGCTCATTACCCGGAAGAAGCGGTTGAGCGCGAAGAGCAGCCCGAAAACTACGAGGGCACCGATTAAATAGAGGAGCGAGAGTTTCGCCGTGTAGAAGATGGCGATGACGATGATCGCTCCCAAGTCGTCCATCACGGCGAGGGCTGTCAGGAACACTTTCAGGGAGGCAGGCACACGCCTCCCCAGGAGCGCGAGGACGCCGAGGGCGAAAGCTATGTCGGTGGCCATAGGGATGCCTATGCCGGCCTGCGTCGGTGTCCCGTAGTTCAGGAGAAGATGAATCAGCGCAGGTAAACAGATGCCGCCGATGGCGGCGACAATCGGCAGGAGCGCGTTGCGGAAATCCGACAACTCGCCGGCATACAGCTCGCGCTCCAGTTCCAGACCGATGAAGAGGAAGAAGACCGCCATCAGCGCGTCGTTGATCCAGTGCTCAAGGCTGAGGCCGCCGACGTACGCGTGCCAGAAATTCAGATAGCTTCCTCCGAAAATCGAGTTCGTGATAACGAGCGAAATGACCGTGCAGATAATGAGCAGTATGCCGCTCGATTTTTCCGAGTCGAAAAAGTTCTTGAATGTCTTCGATAATTTTCTTTTGACGATGCTCATTTCACTTTGAGCCAGTCTAATGGAATCCCCTAATGATTGAAACAGCGCGGCTCTAAGCCTCTGAATATTGACTCTCGGTAATTCATTTTTCTTCCGCCATATATTCTCGTGTAACGCATTCTTTAACCGCGCACAGTGGCAAGGTGACAGCAAAAGTCGCTCCCAGTCCTACTCCAGGGCTCTCAGCCCTGACCGTCCCGCCGTGCATCTCTACCAGGTGCCGAACGACAGAGAGCCCTAAACCCAGGCCGCCCTTCCTTTTTGAGGTCGCGCCGTTTTCCTGGCTGAAGCGGTCGAAGACAAAGGGCAGAAACTCAGGATCTATACCTTTTCCTGTATCAGTCACCGTGACGCGTGCGAAGGAATCAACGCGTTCCAGCCGAACCTCGATACGCCCGCCCTCGGGAGTGAATTTCACGGCATTTGAAAGTAGATTCCAGAAGACCTGTTGCAGACGCTCCGGGTCGCCGAAGACCGAACCGGCGGCCCAGTCATAATTAGCATGAAGTCTGATGTCTTTGGCCTGCGCCGCCAGGGCCGCTATCCCGATGGCATCTTCTATAACCGGGACAAGGTCTGTCTCACGCGCATCTACACGCATTTTACCGTTAGCGATTCGTGAGATGTCGAGCAGGTCGTCAATCAGATGCTGTTGGATCCCGGCGTTGCGCTTAATAGTCTCCAATGCGACATGGGCCGCCTCTCCTTCCACTTCGCCTTGGAGTAACATTCCCGCCCAACCCTTGATAACGCTGAGCGGCGTGCGCAGCTCATGGGTCACCGTAGCTAGAAACTCATCCTTCGCGCGGTTGGCTGTTTCCGCAGCCCTGCGAGCTTCCCGCTCACGAATGATCATCTGGTCACGCTCTTCGATGGCCCTTTGGCGCGCGGCATCGACCCAACTGATCAGTAGCGCGACCAGAACGAACACACATGTACGAACCGCATTGTCCAGGCTAAGCTCAAGTTGGTGAACCGGGGCGATAAAGAAATAATCAACCGCCAGAGCAGCCAGAACCGTCGCCAGCAAGCTCGGGCGCAAGCCCCCGTACCAGGCGCTGATGGTCACTGCGGCCAGGAACAGCGACGTGGGATGCGGCTCGACCCACGGCCAAAGGAGCTGTGTCAACAGCAGCGCCGACGCGACCGCCAGTACAGCCAAGCTGTAACGCGCCACAATGTTATCTGTATGTCCGGTGCCAATCGACTTCATCATCTCTGTGACTACCTCACGAATCGGCACTCTGCCGCTGACTAGTATCGGGGAGCAGTGGTGATATTTGTTCCTTCGGCTTGCTGACAACAAAGCTTAGCCCACAGTCTTTGCATGCATAGGTGTCGCCGTGCCCTACGCCGGGCGCGAGCCACATCCTTTTGCAGTCGGGACAACGAATAGTCAGAAGGCGCAGCCCCTCATTGGAATCCAATAGCTCTCGTGTCGTCATGTTCATCTTATGCAACCGTTAATTTAAGAACCCTGCATTTTTAGAAACCGAACGCGCCCGTCAGCTCGCCGCAGCCAGAGCTTCTCCGACTGCGACGAGCATTCCACCTCAGAACATCAAGCCGCCTGCCTCTTTGAAGGCGGTTCGTGCGACTTGATGCTTGTGGCTGCGGTGTTCTTCTGATGTTGCCTGCGCGAATAGATGACGAACAGTGCAACAGCCAGAATCATGGCGGGGATAGCTATGGCGAAAATGGTTGTGGTCTCCATGATAAATTCTCCTCGTCTAGTGCCCGGAGTTCTTGGGCAACTTGGTTTCTGTTCAGATAACGCCGCGGCGCTGCCGACAGGCATGCCGGTTCGAGCAAAATCAGCGAAGTTTCGCGCGCTCGGAGCGGCTGATACTTTCGCCGACAATTGGACCTACACGCAGCGAAGGCTGCCGCGTAGAGCGGGCGGAACTCTCCAACCCACGCTCTTCGGGTGCAGGCTGCGCACCCGCTTGACGAGCCTGTCTCTCCTGTCGCCGCGCGTGAATGACGAGCCATGTGATTGCGCCAAAAAACATTGCCGCGAGCGCGAGCGCGACTATGATTCCTGAATCCATAAAGCCTCCTAGAGTTCATGTCCGTCATGCTGGCAGAAATAGCCGACAGCCCTCCGAGCCGAAAGACACAGAGAGCGTCCATGCCGGAAGGAGTAAGCCACTTATTGTTTTAATGCTTGACTAGACGAGGCGAGGCGGAGCACGGCCAGGAGGCCTTGAATCCTGTGCCTTCAGAGAATAAAGAGGTTGATAAGCACTTGGGGCGTAAGAAATGGTGTCGGCAGGCGCTTCAAACATACCCCGGAGGGTATGAATCGCAACCTGCACATGCTTGTGATCGGCGCCGGCGCGACCATGTGACGTGGCCGCCATCTCTACCCGAGGGCCTGAGCCTTTAGTAGGGGATGGAGCGCGCGACGCCGTCGGCTCCGCTCCTAACGGAGCATCGGGGTAAGCCGTAGTGGCCAGCTCGGAGACGGGCAGCGGAAGCAGGCGGGGTCCAACCGTGTCGGACAGGCACAGTGAAATCAGGGCACCGATAATCAGTAGTGCCCGCCATTTAACCGTTCCCGCTTTAATGCCGTACTGCCTCATTAATAAAGTGATGAAATAATACTACAAAGGGATGCATCAAGAACATGTTTCGTGGCCGAATATCGCGGCAAGTATAGATGATAGAATCCCCGGAAAGGAGGCCATATTGAAGGCAGACCGGCAGTTGAATATCGTCGGCGCGGAATTCAAGGCGAATCCCTTTCCGCTGCTCGCTCGCTTGCGCGAGAGCGAGCCCGTCTTCCGCACTCATCTGCCGGATAAAACCAAAACTCCAGTATGGCTCCTGACACGTTATGCAGACGTCTTCGCGCTTCTGAAAGACGACCGCTTTGTGAAGAACCGCCGCAGCGCATTGACTGCGGAGCAGGTTCGACGGCTTCCCTGGGTGCCGCCGATGTTCCGCCCGCTGGAACGTAACATGCTTGATCTGGATCAACCCGATCACACACGCTTGCGGGCGCTTGTGCACAAAGCATTCACGCCGAGGCTGGTTGAACAGATGCAGGAGCGGGTGCAGACTTTGGCTGATGAACTGCTGGAAAGAGTTGCGCACCGTCATGAGATGGATTTGATAAACGATTACGCGCTGCCTCTGCCGATGACGATCATCACCGAGATATTGGGCGTGCCAACGAGTGACCGCCATAAATTCCATAAATGGTCAAAGGCAGTGGTATCACTTAGCTCGCCGAACGCTACCGTTAGAGTCATCCCCTCAGTCTGGATGTTTATTCGCTACCTGCGCCGCTTTTTCAAAGTGCGGCGGGCGGATCCGAAGGGCGATCTTGCGAGCGCCCTTATTCGGGCCGAAGAGGCCGGCGATAAATTGAGCGAAGACGAGCTGCTGGCGATGGTTTTCCTGCTCCTGATCGCCGGGCACGAAACAACAGTTAATCTGATCGGCAGCGGGGCGTTTGCGCTTCTGGAGCACCCCGACCAGATGGAAAGACTGCGGCGGGAGCCCGGGATAATTAAACCCGTCATTGAGGAACTTCTACGCTACACCTCCCCGGTCTTTATGACTACCGAACGCTACGCCCGTGAGGATGTAACGATTCATGATGTGACAATCCCTCGCGGGGAGATGACGCTCGGGGTAATCGGATCTGCGAACCGTGATGAGAAGGTATTCCGGAACCCCGACAGCCTGGACATCACGCGAGAGCCGAACAAGCACTTATCGTTTGGCCAAGGCATACACTTCTGCCTGGGAGCGCCTCTGGCGCGCCTGGAAGCGCAAATCGCCATCAACACGTTGCTGCGCCGGATGCCGGACTTGCGCCTGAAAGTCTCACCGGACTCATTACGCTGGCGCCCCAGCATGATTTTGCGCGGGCTGGACGCGCTGCCTATCGAATTTTAGAGTTGAGCATGCGCCAAGTAAAAAAATTCCTTTGTAATGGTTCAAAAAAGCTTGTGATAATTCAGATTACCGAAAAGTGTCTCTGCTCTCTCCTACTGAACATCTTGAGCTTCCTGTATTCGGAATTACGCCAGAAGTGTAAATATAAAGGGGCAATCCAATTCCTCTTAAAATAGCTCTCAGAGACCTTTGGAGAGCCGAACCCCACCAGGGGATAAGGCGGCGCAGCCACTTTGATAAGATGGCGGGCTTCAGGAGCGGCCATATCGAGAGCGACACCTGACCGTAGAACCAAAGCCGCGCGCTACAATCACGACATCTCGCGTGTCTCTGCTCATGCATTTCCGTCAGGTCCCCAATAATGGCATCCACGTCTGACGAGCATGGAAGACAACGCCATAATAGGATCGTCGTCGTCGCCTCCTCGTGCGGTCTCATGGGCAACAGGAGTCTAACGCAGCTCGCAAGCGAGATGGAGGTGACTGCTTCATAACTTCACTGCCGCGCAAGACTGTGCGGATTGAAGGCGATGATTATAGGAGACTATTCGATTTCCAGCCTTCACAAGGTATGAATTGGTAATGTAAAACTATAGAATTGCGGGGGCTAAGGTAATTCTGATAATTGTTCACAGCAGCTATTATGGAGACCGAGCAGGTTGACGCATTACTGTTGCCCTTTGTGCGTGCAGCGGACGATGTCGAGTCTGAGCGCCTGCTGTCGTCCCTCATCACGGAACATGCCGCTCCCATCGTCACGAAAATCGTCAACTACAAGATTCACGGCTCGCTGCCAGCCGCTTCGCGCGGCGAGTCTGTAACGGAAGCCGAAGATGTTTGTGGCGAGGTGATGCTGCAACTGTTGCAGCGCCTTCGTCATTTGCGTTCTAACTACGCCTCACGACCGATCGGAAATTTTGATTCCTACGTCGCCGTTACAACCTACAACGCCTGTGATCGCCACATCAGTCGCAAGTACCCCCAGCGCCGACGATTGAAGAACGGATTACGTTATCTGCTCACTCATCGCGCGGGGCTTGCGCTCTGGCAGGATGAGCAGTTCAAGTGGGTCGGAGGTCTGAGGCATTGGCAGACAGGCGCGCCCGTCAAGCGGACAGAGACCGAGGCTCCGGCTCACGGCAAGCCGGGTGCAACTCGCAGATTGCAACTGCTGCGTGATGACCCACGCGCTTTCGCGCGCGACATTGAGGTTCAACCGCAATGGAATGACCCGAAACACGCTTATGAGCTGCTGAGTGCGATTTTCGCCTGGACGAATGAGCCCATCGAGCTTGATCTGCTGACCGGTGTTGTCGCCTCATGGTGGAACGTCACGGACGAAACCATAGAGGTCGATGCCGGCAGCGATAGCGATAGGCAGACGGAGACGGCAGGCCCGCAGGTTGTAGACACGCGCCCGGACGCCGCCATTGAAACCGAACGCCATATCTACCTCAATCGTTTGTGGGATGAAATTTCGCAATTGCCGCCGCGTCAGCGCTCGGCTCTGCTCCTGAATTTGCGCGATGAGAACGGGCGCGGTGTAGTCGATTTGTGGATGATCGTCGGAATCGCCACGCCGGCGGCAGTCGCTGCCGTACTGGGGATGACAGTCGAGGAGTTTGCTGGGCTTTGGAGCGAGCTGCCCCTGGACGATAACGGCATCGCTTCCTTACTTGGACTCACACGCCAGCAAGTCATCAATCTGCGTAAGTCGGCGCGAGAGCGCCTGACGAGGCGGATGAAAGATTTTTAGGCTGAAATTTGTCGGAGCAAACGTGGGGATAATTGAAAAATGGCCGAACAAGGCTGGTTTATGCCGGTCGAAAAAATCGCCGCCCATAGTAATATAGGCTCTATCACGACCTCTACATAGCTGGCGGCATAGTGTATTCGGGCGCAGCCTGGTCAGTTGCTGCCCGGTTCTTCACCTCGATCCAAGCGGTATGATTAGGAATGCGAGTTATAGAGCACATTTCCGAAGAAGCGATGGCAGGATATCGCGCGCGAAAGTTGACCCCGGCGGCGCTGCTCGCCGTGCAGGAGCACGTCGGCGTTTGTGCGCATTGCCGCCGCCGGCTAGAGCGTGCCATAAACATTGATGCCTCCATCCGAAATCTGCGGCAAGAGTTCACGCCTGACAACGCCTCTCCAGAGGCAGAGCCGGAGCATTTACCTTATGAACAGCTCGCCCTCTACGTTGATGGCGAGCTCGATGCGGTCGACCGCAAGATGACGGAAAGCCACCTCGCGGTTTGTTCGAACTGCCAGGAGGATATCGCAGATTTACGTCGTTATCAGGCGATTGCCGCAGCTACGCCGTTGATAACGGCGCGTGAGGCGATGGCCGCACCGGAAGAAGTCGCGGCAAAGCTTCCTGCAATAGTTCCTACGAAGAGTCAGATACCGTTATTCGAGAGAATAGGAGAGTGGTGGCGGAGTCTCTTCGCATTTGATCGCTCTGCTTCGACAGGGGCTCTCATACCCGCGGGTATGGTCGCCGCCGTCCTGGCCCTGCTTGTCGTCGGCATCTGGCTCGCCATGCGCCCGGAGACGCAGAATGATAATAAAGAGCTGGCTAAAGTTGAGACGGCCAATCGAGCCCCATCCCCGGTAGATTCAGGCGCGCAGAGGGGCAGCGAGATTTCAGCAGAAAATCGCAATTCGCCAAATATGGAAGGCGGCAGCGCACCCGCCAGTTCTCCCGTGCTGCCGTCATCGCCGTCACAACCACAAGAGGGAACACGACGGCGTCCTTCGTCAAACAATTCCTCGCCACCCCTGTCGCTTAACGACGGAGGCGAAGAAGTGGCGTTTGACGGTCAGGGGAATTTGAATGGCCTGGAGTCGCTTCCATCTTCGGTGCGACAGGCTGTGCGCCGGAGCATCCAGTCACAACGGGCGCAGACGCCGCCGACGCTCGCCGCAATCGCCGCAGGAGACGCCGGAGTCTTGATGAGCGGTTCGGCTGAGTTTACCAACAACGGCGTGCCCTTTGCGCTCGTCTACCCCGTCGGCAAAGTGGTACGCGAAAGCCGACCCACTTTGCGATGGCATCCGCTCGCAGGTGCGAAGAGGTACACGGTCGCCGTTGTTGATGCTAACTTTAATGTCGTCGCGCAAAGTCCAGGGCTGAACGCCACCGCATGGACGCTCGATAAAACTTTGCCGCGCGGTACGAACTATACCTGGCAGGTGACAGCTATAAGGGCGGACGGATCCGAGGTCGTCTCACCCATCTCGCCCGCGCCGCAGGCGAGGTTCCGCGTGATGGATAAAAGCGCCTTTGATGAAGTGACGCGACTGGAACAGGCTGGCGTCAGGTCGCATCTGGCGCGCGGTGTGACCTACGCCGGGGCGGGTCTGCTTGACGAAGCCCGCGCAGAGTTTGAAGCTCTCATCAAAGAGAACCCGCGTTCGCAGCTTGCGCGCAAGCTGCTCGACAGCGTGAAAAGATAGCGAAGAGGCAAATTGGAAATCCGGCATCTCTAAAACCTGGGAGATGCCGGATTCTATTCATCCGCCCTGGCCGCTGCTCGTCAGTTTCCATCGCCGATGATGACAAAGCCCGCCCAATAGAAAGGGTGCGCATATCTTTCGCTACGCAGCAGCGAAAGCGCCGCTTCTCTGAGCGCGTCGGCTTTCGTGGGAGGGTTTCCGGAAGCCCTCAGTTTAGCAGCGGGTGCGGTCGGCTGCTTGGCGCTTGAACTTAAATTACGGTGGAAACTCAACATCAAATCGGTCGTGCTCGCCGATTCCACCTTCCACTGGCTGACCAGAGTGGCGGGACTGCCCGCCACAAAGAGCGCCCACGCGAGCCCGATCACACCCTCGCCCGCCTTGTAGCGCCCGCGCGCAGTCTCGCACGCCGACAGCACGACGAGGTCAGTGCGCAGTTCCAGATTCATCAGTTCACGCGCTTCGAGCAGCCCATCCTCCCCCTTCTCGTCTTTACCTGTGGCGAGCAGTACGTACGAGTACATCGGGCTCACATCGTCCAGCACGCCGTGCGTTGCGAGATGTAGAATCCGGTACTTTCCGGCTTCACCTTTGAAGCGCTCTTCGCTTGCTTCAACGCCCGTATAGATTTTGCTCCGCGCAGCTCCGTAGAGCTGGCCGAGCGTTCTGACCTGCCGTTCCGCCTCGGGCAGCAGTTCGGAATCGTCCGGCATAGTCTCACCGGGGCGCGCGCCTACTGCGCGGCTTCGGTTCGTGACGCTCGACGGATTGCCCAAAGCGAGCAATGTGTTTGTGACGGCTGGCTCGCCCTCGCGCCTTCGCCTTGCCTGCGTCATCTCTTTGAGCACGCCGAGCGACGGCGCGTAAGAGATGGCTTGATCTTCCAGTACGTAGCGCGTTTCCGTGGAGCGTAACGCCTGAAAGGGTAGTCCCCACAACGTATCATCGGGAATAATGACGAGCCTTGTCTTGCCTTGTAACTCGGCGCGAGCGGGTTTCAGCAAAAGATCATAAAGCGCGCGGGCTTCCCGTTTGAAAGTGATGTCGCCCTGTGCCAGTCGTTGGCGAAAGCGATTGATGCGGTCGGATAAGTCGCTGCGTCTGATGTCCAGCGCATATACTTTGAGCGTGGGCGTCGCGGTTGCAATGGTCTGTGCTTCGGGTCGTGACGCGGAGGCTGTCTCTCGCCCGTGCCTTGTGATGGCGAACAGGTAAGTCCGGTTTTCGGTGACGACGTACTGGACGAGGATAGTGCGCGCGTCCGGCAGCAGCTCTCCGAGCCCGGCAAGCGTTACCGGCGGCACGTCGCCACGCTGCACCCTCAGCTCCGGGTGTGTCGCATAGAGGTTTGTCGTAAACGACTCAAGCTCAAATCGAACCTTTTCGAGACGCTCCCGTAGACTGGCGAGGCGCGTGCTGTCCGGTGCGGGGCGCGACCACTCCTGGCGCAGTTGCGCGTTGAGCGCAAATAATTCGGCGTTGATCTGCCGCTCGCGCTCGCGCTCCTGAGGGGTCATGGATTTGTTGATGGAGTTGCGACCGCTGCGGAGCACATCCAGAAGCACACGCGCCTTGGCCCGCTCGCCGAAGGCGAGAGCTTCGTCAAGCTTACCCTCGCCGATGAGCATCTCAATCATCGCATGATAGGGGGCCAGCTTGTTCGTAAAAAAGTTCTGCCTTTCGACCTCGCCGCCGGTGATGTAAGCTCGCAACCTCTCGATAGCCGCGATGGCTTCGTCAAACTCGCGCCGGGCTTCATTGCTCCGGCCCAGCGCACGATAGGCTTTGCCGCGCGTCGTGTGAGCCTGCCATATGGCTTCGGGCGTTCCGGTCTGCTCGGCGACGGCCAAGGCGCGGGCGGCAAATTCCAAAGCCTGGCTGTAACGGCTTTGCGCTTCGTAAAAACGCGCCAGGCTGTTCAGCGTGTCGCCCACTCTTATCTTCTCTCCCGTCGCTTCGCTCAATACCAGACTCTTCTGCAAATAGTCCTCGGCTTGCGTGTAATTCTGACGCGCCAGGTGAACATTGCCGATGAGGTTCAATGTGGCCGCGACGTTGATCTTGGCGGTCGTCTCCTGTAGCGCGAGACTTCTTCCCAGGTATTCCAAAGCTCGATCATTGTCGCCTTCCAGCAGATAGCTGTCGCCGATGGTGTTCAGTGACATCGCCATCCCGTTCCTGTCGCCGAGCGATTCGCGTATAGCCAGGCTCCGCCGAAAGTAATCCCGCGCCAGCGCGTAGTTGCCCTGCGCGAGATATACTCTTCCGATGACGTTCAGCAAAGATTCGGATTTATCTCCCCCTCCCAATTCCTCCATGAGCTTCAAGCCCTTTTGATAGGATTCGAGCGCCGCCCGGTAATCGTTACGCAGTCGCTGGGCATTACCTAAATGATTCAGCGCCCAGGCGGCCCTGAACTTGTCTCCCATCTCCTGGGCCAACGTCAGACTCTTTCGCGCCGTTTCCATCGCCGACTCGACTTCGCCGAGCGCCAAATAGAGATGGCTCAGATTGCCCAGCGTTAATGCCAGCCCGGCTTTATCGCCGACCTCTTCGCGCAGCTTCAGGCTCATCCGGTAATCTTCCAGACCGGCGTTTAATTCCCCGTTCATCCCGTGGGCCAGCCCCAGACCGTTCAATGCTTGTCCCATACCGTCCTTATCTTTCAACTTCTCAAACGCGACCGCCGCCTGTTGCAGATGGGAGATCGCCGCCGGGTAATTGTCCCGCATCAACTCGGCTCTCCCGATGTTGAGCACCACATAGGCGATTCCACTCTCGTCGGCGAGTTCCCGCGCAACTAAGTTGGCGACCCCGTAGGCCCTGAGCGCCGCCGTGAACTGGCCGCGCTCGCGCAGTTCATTGCCCTGCGCGATGAGCGCTCTGCGCAGCTCGACCGTCAGCAGATTCTTCTTCGCCGCCAGTTGACTCCTCTGCTCCTCTTCCGTTCTGGCTGTTAAGAGAGCGGCGGCAAGTTCTTCGACCCCCGTCCGGGCGGCAGAATCCGGCGACGGCGATTGAGAGAAACCTGAGGGGGACAGAAACGAGCAGGACAAAAGTAGAAAAGCAACGGAGAGCGAGCGAAGGAGCTTGGAGGTGGGCATAGAAAGTCTCCCGGAAATTGTGCCTGAATTGTAGGGGGTAAATTACACCTGAGCAATAGTAGCCGAGGATTCTTCTTATGAGCGGGGCTGCCCGTCTGGCGAGCGCGTGCGCCTTTAGAGATCGGCCCCGGCGTCACATGACGAAAAAATTCTGAGCCCCGGTAATATCCGCGCCATTTACACTTCCCCACTGGTGAAGACAAAAGCGCACGCGCGCAGAATAATTCGTCCGCACTCAAACTGGCCGAAACGCGCTTGACAACTAATCCGGCTATTCACTAAAGGAGATAAAGAAGATGGGTTTATTCGATGCGATCACCAGCCTTTTTGGCGGCAAGACCGCCCCGCTGCCCGCAGCCTTTCAGCACTACATAGGGCTCTGGCAAGGCCAGACCGTCAGGCTCAACATCAGCCCGAACGGAGATGTTGATTACAAGCAAACGATCACGGAGGGCTCGAACACGCGCAACCGATCCGTGACAGGCCCGATCAACTCATTCAGTGGACACAGCTTCAACGTCGGCGTGCTCGGCATGAACACGACTTTCAATGTCGAGACTCCGCCACACCAGAATGGCGGCGGCTGGACGATGACGCTCGACGGCGAGCAACTGCGCCGGGTCGGTTAACTGGAACGCGCGATCAAAGAGGACGGCGACTGCCGGACGTGCCGACGGCGCGTGCGACCGGCAGCCGCCGTCATTGCGCGATCAGAGAAAGCTGGTTCGACTGTTGCCGCACGCCGATTGCTGTAAAGGAGCATGAAACATGCTGCGAAGTCTCAATGCATGGAAGCTTATCTTACCGGTCATGATCCTTTGTGCCGGTTCACTATTCTTCCAGAACACGGCGCTGACAAAAGGCGTCATTAATGAGGCGAACAAACCCGCCGCGAAAGCCCAGGTCATGGTTCTGGGAATGTATCACTTCGCGTCCGGGAAGGACGTTTACAACATGGACACCGATGACGTGATGTCGCCGAAGCGGCAGGCGGAGATCGCTGACCTCGTCGTTCACCTGCGTGAGTTCAAACCGACCAAGATCGCCATCGAAGCGCCCTACGGTGATACGAAGCAGAATGAGCAGTACGCGCAGTATCTCGCCGGCAAACACACCTTGACGACAAACGAAGTGCAGCAAATAGCCTTTCGGCTGGCGAAAGAATTGAACCACAAACAGCTCTACCCCGTTGACCGTAAGACCCCCTTTGATCTTGAGCCGGTCAAAAAGTTTGCGGAGCAGCACGGGCAGAGTGAGACTCTCAAGAGAGCCTTCGCGAACGCAGAGACCTTTGTGCGTGAAGGCAACGAGCTACAGCGCCGCGCAAGCGTGCGCGAGATATTGCGCCATTTCAACACGCAGCGTGCGATTCTGATGAATCATCAAATCTAT
Organism: Pyrinomonadaceae bacterium; assembly: GCA_036389095.1. Lineage (GTDB taxonomy): Bacteria > Acidobacteriota > Blastocatellia > Pyrinomonadales > Pyrinomonadaceae > DASQYE01. Next base: position 8,867 of record DASVQM010000072.1, on the reverse strand, counting down.
CTGATGACCACAGAGGTCGGCAAAGGCGATGAGTATCCGGGCGTCGAGCTGGTCGCCGAGTGGTACAAGCGTAATCTACTGATCTTCGCCAACATCGCGCGCCTGATTGATTCGCCGCAGGAGCGCGTCCTTGTCATCTATGGGCAGGGACACGCCTATCTGCTCAGACAGTTTATTCAGGACTCGCCGGATATGGAACTCGTCGAGGTCAGCAAGTATCTTTGAGCAATGTGGACGAAACAATGAACAGTTATTCGTAAAGCTAAGATCGGGTCGTCCTTCGTCTCTGTTTTGAGCATCCAACTCTGCCTCTCAAGGACTGAAACCACGCTCCCGGAAAGATGCTGCGGCGACGAGTTTCCTTCGCTGTACGTCTATCGCGTAATGCACGCCGTAGTGCGGCTGCATCCACTGGTCGAAGATCAGCGTCGTCTCATTTGTCCATGCTAAATCCGCGAACGGGCGGGGGAATTCATAGCCGCGCACTTCATATATCTTCCCTCGTCGTTTGTCTTGAATGAAAATAGTTTCGCGGATGTTGTTCTCGTCGCCATCAACCGGGACATCAAGCGTGAATGCCTCGTAAGTTCCGCTCCGGTTGCGCGCGACGTTGGCTCGTTGGGCCTTCGCGCTCGGCTGAGCCTCAACCAGCTTTACAGCGTCCCGCATCTCCGCAAGCAGGTTGTTCGGCATTCGCCTGGGATGCGGATGCCGTGCGCTTTGAGCTTCGGCTGAGACGACTACACCTGCGAAGACTAAAAGCGTGAGGAGGCTGATGAAAAGTAAAACCGTGCGCGCCAGCGATGACGTTTGATATGCGGTCGTGGGATTCATGTCTTCCACCTTTTTTGAGTATTGAAGAACTGCCGATCAATTCACTTATTTGGCTATGACCGCTTTCAGCGATTCGTAAAGTTGACTTCAATGCGCTTTGATTCGTTGGCAGCGATGGTGAATTGCCCGGTCTTGAAGCCGATGGCATCCGCAGGCGCAGGCTTCCAATCCGGGCACTCATGGCCGCTCACCTCGACCAGATAGTAATAGGTCTTCGGCGCATCAACTTTGAATTCGTGCTCAATCGGGTTGGAGAGTGCTGGAATTCTGCCGAACGGTTGCGGCCAATCGTATTCGTTAAAGTTGGAAACCGTGCGGTTGTTATCTACAGCTCTGTATGTCTTATCGCCATCTCGCGCTTCCTTGCCATCCGGCGAAACTTCCCACCCATGATCTCTTATTAAAACTATGTGACTGATGCATTGGTGACCGAGCGGCAATGTGCCGTCATCGTAAAGTTTGTGCTGCACTACGATGGTCACTTTGCTTTTCTTCGCGTCTTCGGCATCATCGGCCACTTGCCACAGCACAGCGACGAGAACAATGAAGCCGAAGAAGCCGCACACAGCTAAGCCTCCGCAGCCGAGCAGCAAAAATTTCTTCGCGTTGGTCATGGCTTATCAGGCTACGGACGGCTTGCAGCCATCGCTCCCTCTATCGCGCTGGCGAAGCGGCCAGCCTTCTTCCACTGTTGAGGGCTGCATGATCTGCGTTTTGCGGAACCACACGAATAGCAAGTATTGAGCGATGGGGCTGAACGCGAGCCACGCCAACCCGCTTTTGGTGTACGCGCGGGCTTCCGCATTGAAAGCGCGAGCGATGATGGTTCTGTTGTCCTGATATTGTGCGTTCATAGTATGCCTCTTGCATTTATAACCCCTCGCTTGTTTTAAAAGATGGGCGCGAATCAATCGCGCCCATCTTTCAAAACCATTCGATCTACTTCATCACGTTTGCGCAATCCATCTCATCGCCGCCGCGCGAGCCTTCTAAAAACAGGCCGGTATATGTGCGTCCGTTGTAGTTCTGCGCCCAGAGCTGCGTCACCTGGAAACATCTTCCGTTCTCCTTTTTAGCCATAACGGCGGTGATGTAGCGTCCTCTGATCCCGCCGAGTTCGTTACGCAGCGGCGACCAGTCGCGGTCAATAATTACGACTCGCAGGGCGGTTGAGCCGGGACCCGTATTCCAATTGGAAATAATCTGTTTTTCGAGCGCGGGCATTCTCACCGCAGGCGCGGGCATTTTTACTTCGGCGATAGCCGCTTTAATCGCGTCGTCGTTCGCCTTGCCGTCGCGGTTGTCGTAATAAAACGCGCCGATCACGGAGATCGAATCGAGGCGCACCGGAATGATGTGAACTCCCGGCGGAAGCGAGCGCAATTTTTCAGCGATACTTCTGACTTGCTGTTGATGATGGGCGGATTTGCCGCCTTGCGGTAGAAAGTCGAGCGTGGAAGGCATTTGCGCGAAGCGTTCATAATCAACGTAAAGCGATTGATTGTTTTCGCACCTGGTATCGCCGACGGTCACAATAGTCTCTCCCGGTATTCGTAGATAGATGTCGCCAGCGTAAGGCTTGCGCGGCTCTTTGAAAACGATGTTCATATAAATCGGCTCGCCCGCTTTGAAAGTCATCACGCTGTCTTCAATCGTCGCGTTCTTTTTAGTCAGAGGCTGTTTGGTAAAAACGATTAAGCCGCCTTTGCCATAATCGTTGTTCAAATTGTATTGAATAATCTCACGCAGTCTGTCTTCGTTGACCGTGCCGATCAATTCGGGGTTGCACCTGAATTGATCCCAACCCAAAGCGCCGTTCATCTGAGTATCGGTGCGCGATGAAACGTGCGTGTTGCCGCTGTTGTTCGTTTGCTGCGTCGTATCTGTTGGCGTCGGATTCGTCTGCGTGGTCTGATTTGTCTGCGGTTTATTCTTCTCGATTTTATCTTTGGCTCGGTTCATCAAATCGCCGAGCTGCGCGTGAGCAGGTGCGACTGCGAAAGCGAGCATGAAGAGGGTGACGATGCTGACGCCAGGTTTGCTTGATTTCATGATCTACTCCTTAAACAGTTTTAAGTTGCTTGCGACTGGTGAAGTTGCTTGCGCTGTCCCTCACCGGATTTGCTATTTGTAGTTAGGTAGAGGCGCGGGACGCGGGCTTATTACCGCTCGTCAGAAAATAAGTGAAAGATATTTTGCGCGCGATGCAAAAGGACTTCTCTCGACAATAAAAAAGGCGCTCCAAAAGTTAGAGCGCCTCGTGGCCCTTGCCATTCAGTCGGGGTTGGTCATACCACCGTACTTTGTGTTTCATGGACTTAACCGTCTCACCTTTTCCTGTGCTCTAGTGGCTCATGGACAATCGAGATATTCGCGCAGAACCCAGCCGATAACGGGCGCGTTGCCTTTGTTGGAAAGGCTGATTTTTGACCACGCGCGGTCTTGCTCGTCGCCCGTTTCATAGACGATGAAAACCTTCGTGCCGTTTTTTAATCGGCGGACGATCTTTCCGCCGTTCGGTTTTGAACGCACGTTCAAAACAGTTCCGGTCGGATCGGAAACTTTGCAAGGGTCGTCCGCTTGAACAAGATTTGCCGCGCAGGTCGTCGCTTCCGCTCTGGTCATCAATGCCACGCCGACGAACGCGGCAATCATTAAAACAGTCAATGAATAAATTTTGATGTTCATAAATTCTCTCCTTGAAAGAAGAATGTCGGAATTTCTCCGGCTTTGTCCGCGACCGAAGTTAGATTTTTAAGCTGTTCGTACCCGACATTTTTCTCTATTTCCAAATCGGCGAAATCGAACCTCGCCTGCATGTCGTCAAAGTCCAAGGAACGCAAGACGAAAAGCGATTCGACTTGCTCGTCAAAGGTTTCGATAGCTGCCCGCCACCGGATTTTCGCTTCGAGTTCTTTGATTGCCTTTTCAATTGCCGAAAACTCTTTCTGTTCGCTTGCGCCCCAGTTGACGACGCTCTTTCGTGTACCTCGATGCGTGACTGTTATCGTTCTCGTCCCGACATCCATTGTGTTGCCTTCGTAGCGGTCTTTGAGCGCGAAGAAATTGTTTGTAATGACCAACTGCGCCAATTTCGCAAACTGCTTTTCATCAAACGCGCCGCGATAATTTCCTTTGCGACCGTAGAAATTCTGTCCGCCATGAAACGTCGCCACGCCGCCTCGTTCGAGCAAGATTTCAAATCCTTTATCAACGCCGAAACCGCCATCGTCATGCAGCTCGATGTGCGTGATTTCGTCCGCGCTCACAGTTTGAGCTAAACCCGCATTGCTTGCCAGCATCAAAACAAAAATAGATAGAAAGATGCTCATTTTGATTTGTCGTTTGCGGCTCATGAAAATTCCCGTAAGGCAATCGTTAACTGCTTTTTCTGAACAGCCTGTTCAGAGCGTAGATGCCGAACGCGGTTCCAAGTGGGAACTGGACAAGCGCGATGATGGCCGTTGTGGTGCCAATGATTCGTCCCCAACCTCTTTTCTTGCCGATGCCAACGGCAGCAATGATGGAGAGCGGCAACGCGATGACCGCGAGCACGCCCGTCAGAAGCGCGAACAATCCAATGAGCATCCATCCGAATGCCTGCGCCTGTGTTTGAGAGACGAAGAGACTGATAGGAGCCATCAACAAGCCGACGACTGCGCCGACGAAAATCAAGAAAATCTGCCAGGCGGCGAAGAGATAAAAAAGCTTTTCGAGTTGTTTGTTGCCACCATCTTCGTCTCCCGGCACAACAAACTCCCCGTGTGCAACAGTCATCGTGGGCGTAATCGTTTTCATGGAATTGAATCTCCTGCTTAGACAATTCGGAAGGGCACAGTGCGCTCTAATTCGTCGTTGACGTAGATGTCCACTTTGTAGCCACCCTTGGGTAGTGGCTTGGTCAGTTCCAGGCTGCCGAAGGCTTCATTCTGCAATTCGTTTTCAGTAGTCAGATTAAATTCCTTTAATGTTTGGTTCTTTGCGCCGCCCGCATCCGTCACGACGAAAGCGAACTTGATCCTGGTGTTCGCCTTTGGGTTGTCCCAGTTGATGTAGCAGTAAATCTTCTTATCCGACTGGCTGAAACTGTCGACGACTTCCTTTGTCATCTCGCCATTGCCGTCGCCCTTGCGCATTTCGGCGACATCAATCTTGACCTGATTAGAATTGCCGCCCGCAGATGGCGTATTGCCGGAATCTTTACGTGTTACTTCCACGCCATCAACGACCATCTTCCACACCGGGCCGTCGCGGTAGGGCGGCTTTTCAACCTTGAAGGTGGTTGAGACGATAAAAGCCTCGACCTCGAAATCGTTGCCGTCGAACTTCTTGATCGTTCCGTTCGAGATGCTTTTACTGATCGAGCCTTCTTTCCGCTCATAATTGACCGTGCCGTCCGACGTGATGCTGAGCCGCAGGCTGCCGCCCGGAATCTGACCGTGCCAGTCTCCGATATAATCCCTCTTCTCCGCAGGGATCGGGCCAGCCAAAGAATCCTTCGTCCCCGCATCGCCCGCGCTGCAACCCAGCACGGCCAATAACATCAGGCCCAGGGCGAGCAATCCTGATAATCTCGTTGAGCATTCCATATCGCGTTTCCTCCGGCTCCAAGAGAAATGTTTTTCGATTTGCACGGGGGAGAAGAGTGTAAGAGGCGGCGGATATTACCGGCGTGTGCGGGGAATTTTTTTGCGCGGCGAACTCTTAATGGCCGCCTGCTACGAAAACGGAAGGAGTCTGCCCGGCGTCGCTGCGTGGCGAGAAGTATTTAACTATAGGATTTTCTCGTAGTAATAATCCCGAACCTTTCTTCTCTACACAATCAGGCCGCGAAGAACAAGCGCGCCAACCGAGCGCCGCGTGGCGCACACCTGAATCGTCATCCACCTCCTGAAAGGAGTAATCATGAACAACGTCAAAAAGATCGGGCTTGGAATCACTATCGCCGTCGCACTCTTTGCAATCGCCTGCGGCGGCTCGTCCAGCAATGACCCCAACTCGCCGAGCGGAGTCACCAGGCGCTTTGTCGAAGCAGCGCGCCAGAAGGATGTGAATACATTTAAGAGCCTGCTCTCGAAGAAATCAGTCGCATCGGTTGAGAAGGATGCCAAAGAGGTCGGCATCTCGACAGAGCAGATGCTCGCCAAAACGCTGGAACAAAATCTGTTCCCGGTCGGCCCCAGTGCGCTCGAAACGCGTAATGAACAGGTTTCAGGTAATACCGCCACGGTGGAGTTCAAAGGAGGCGACGGCAAGTGGCTACAGAACGAGCTGATAAGAGAGGATGGTAGTTGGAAGGTTACACTTGAATAGCGCCTCGAATGTGAGTGGAGGTCTAAGATTATCAGCCGGATGAAAATGGGCGTCCAATCAGAGGCGCCCATTTTGTTTGAATCACGCCCCGGAATCTGCATGGAGCACGAGCGTGATTGCAGCTTGTGCTCATTGCACAGGCCAGTTGCCTAGCTATCTCTCTACAAAGCCGTCCCTATCGCCGTGACGCAGAACGCGGCGGAATTGAAGAACAAATCGAAAATTATAAAAGACTGTTAGGTATTTTGGATGAAAGAGATGATTTTGACCAGACAGGTCAATGAACTCACGGCGGAGGTCGCTGAGTTAGGGAGTTCTGTTAATGAACAATCCAGGGATTTAAGATTAGCCCGGGCGAGCGATTCTTTGATTGATGGAATCATGACTTACCTTCGCGAGTTGAACAAGGGTGAGCTGATAGATGGACGCACGGACGGGTGGAGTTTTAAATCACCGATCGAAACTTCTCTTTTAAAATACATGGCCGCGATTGGTCAGGTGAAGTTGGGGGGCACAAGCAGATGCTACTTCCTGCTTGCCTATCACCACGCCTTAATGAATCTTGTTTTCGAAAATCATTATCATTACCCGGGCCTTTGCATTATTGACCTCCCGCCATCGCTTCCCGACGGAACTGTTATAGCTGACAAGGAAAACTTCTTAGTTGAGCCGTTTGTCGCATTATGCAGGAAGGACTCAAAGCAACCGGTACAAATGATCGTGGCAGAAAGATCATTTAAGGAACTAGAAGACGTAAATCGTATTGAGCTCTCAACTCAGTGCAAATGATTACCCTCTCCAACTTTGGGCCTTGTACTTTTCCTCTGAAACCGTTGCACCATCAGATAATATATTTCTGAAAAAGCGCTGAGGGGTGCATGCACACGGACATCATAAAGCGTGGATCGCAGCGACTGGTCCGGGCCTGAGATTCCCCTCATACGTTGGTTCTCATTTGTGGCGACGCCTAACAACTCCTTTAACCTGAGCGCGCATAGCATTGCTTTCATCTACGAGACTCCATTGGTTATCATGGTTCGTCGCGCCTTGTTAATTCGGGCGTTAGGCCGCTAAGTAATGGAGGGTGAAGCAATGTTGGCGAAAGCTATACGCACAGTAACGCTGAGTTCTTTGCTGGTTGTCATTGTCTCGGCTGCCGGATTAGGTCAATCGACGGAGACCAGGCAGCATCGCATCATCCCGCTCCAGCCACTGTCGAAAGACTTCGAGGTCATTTACGGCGACCCGGAGGCGGTGGGCGAACCGTTCGTGATGAGAATCCGGGAGCTTCCCGGAACGATCATCCCTCCACATAAACATCCGGTTGATGAACACATCACCGTCGTACAGGGCACAATCTACTTTGGCGTGGGCGATAAGTTTGACCGCGCGGCGATGAAGGAGATCAAAACCGGGGGCTACGCGTTCATCCCGAAAGGGAGCACGATGTTCGGCTACATACCTGATGGCGCAATCGTGCAGGTTCACGGCACGGGGCCGTTCCACATCCACTGGCGTGCCGGGGACAAATGGCTGGATAAGGATAAGACGCTTGATGACGCGGACGCCGGGTCAATCTTCAAGTTTAAGAAGGGTGAGCGCGTAGTGACCAGGCGCGGGAAGGGGCGCATCCGTCAAGGGTATTTTTCCGGCGAAGTTCTTCAGTATGAGATAGAAGGCGAAGACGGCAACTTGTACATGGCGAACGAAGAGGAGCTTCGACGCCGGTAGTGTAGTCGTGCGGGCGCTGCCGTGTGGAAATTGTCCCACAGTGCCTCCTTGGCAGATAGTGATGGGAAGACTATACCAGCACACTGTGGGACTAAACATCTAAACCCGATTCCGTATGTTTGACCAAGTCGTGGCTGCGCTACATAGCCTGGCCCAGTTGGCAACCCATCTGCGCGTGGCTCCGTAAATGAAACTGAAAGATGGCAATCCCGGTTGTTCGGATCAGACTCAATCTTAGCTGGATTACCCTCCTGCGCGGGCAAGGAGAAGCCACTATCACCCGGAGCGGCGACCTCGCCGATGGGCTCCGTCCCGAAATCTCCCTGCTCAGGTCGCCACCTTCTCTGCCTCCCGAACTCCACATCCTGCCCTCCAAAGGGGATGTACCAGCGCCCCCCTCCATCGTAGAGAGCGCCGGGCAGCAAGTAAGCGCCCCACCCGTCGGCCAATGCCTGAAAGGGTCTGGTCAAGCCTCTGGTGGTGATGCCATTGATGGTCAACCTATAAGATTGAGGCCCGCAGTCGTTGTTCGGGCAAGGTGCCGAGATGCCAGACTCCAAGAACCAGTTGGCGATGGAGCAGGGAGTGGTCACACCGTCGACCATGCATCCGCTCACAGGATTCGACGCGGTGCCGTAGAAGGAGCCAGGCTCGTTCGGGCCGTCGCGCTCTGTCGTCGTCGGCTCAGGCTCGGGCTCCGGGATGGGGAAGGAAGGATGATTCCAGACGTAGGCGTTGCCCAAGGGGTCTAGTTCCGTGGCTTCCAGGAGGTTTCCGCCCCTGCCGGTCTGGCGCACGCTGTTGCCCGTCGCGTTCTGATGATGCCACTTGTATTGACTCGGGTAGGACGTCATGACCATCACTTCGGTGACGAGTTGAGCGTTAGCATAGACATACTTGTAAACGGGTTGGCCCGTGTCGCCGTAGAGCCTGGCGATGGTCTGCCCGCCCAGGACGCTTGACCTTAACAGATATTGATCTGCGTGCGG
>DASVQM010000071.1:0-20010 GCA_036389095.1 Pyrinomonadaceae bacterium | reverse complement strand
AACCCCATCCAGGCCACCTACGGCGGCGGCCTCTCGGAAGGCTTCCTGACGAAGCTCAATGCGGCTGGCAACGCCCTCGTCTACTCGACCTACCTCGGCGGCGACACCTTCGACGAGGCCCGCGACGTAGCGGTGGACTCGACCGGCAGCGCCTACGTCGCGGGGCGCAGCACCTCTTCGAACTTCGCCACGGTCAACCCCATCCAGGCCACGTTCAAGGGGGGCGGCAGCGACATCACCATCTCGAAGCTCACCCCGGCGGGCGACGCCTTCGTCTACTCGACTTACCTCGGCGGGGGCGGCGGCCTTGGCTTCGAGGCCCCTTTCGGCATCGCGGTGGACGCCACCGGCAACGCTTACATCACGGGGCAGACCTCCTCGACCGACTTCCCCACGGCCAGCCCAATTCAGGCCACGTTCGGCGGCGGCTCGCCCACCGGCGACGCCTTCGTCACGAAGATTAACGCCGCCGGCAACGCCCTCGTCTACTCGACTTACCTCGGCGGCACCAATAACGAAGCCGGGTTCGGGATCGTCGTCGACTCGGCCGGCAACGCTTACGTTGCGGGGCAGACCTTCTCCTCGACGACCTTTCCGATAGCCAACGCCCTTCAGGGCACGTTCGGCGGGGGCGGGAGTGACGGCTTCCTGACGAAGCTCAACGCGGCGGGCAACGCCTACGTTTACTCGACTTACTTCGGCGGGTCGGGCGACGAATCTTTCAACGAGATCGCGCTGGACTCCGCGAGCAACGTCTACGCCGCGGGGGCCACGAACTCGACCAATTACCCGACGGCCAACCCCACGCAGGCCGCGTTCGGCGGGGGCACGGGTGACGCCGTCCTGACGAAGATCAACGCGGCGGGCTCCGTGCTTCTCTTCTCAACCTACCTCGGCGGCGGCGACTTTGACAGGGGGAACGCTCTCGCCGTGGACTCCTCCGGCAACGCCTACGTGGCGGGCCTGACAGCCTCGACCAACTTCACGACGCTCAACCCAGTACAGGCCGCGAACGCCGGGGGCAACGATGCCTTCGTGACCAAACTTGACCCGAGCATCGTCGCCGCTCCTGTGGCGAACAACGACGCTTACAGCACAGCAGAAGATACGGTATTAACTGTAGCCGCGCCCGGCGTGCTCGGTAACGATGTCTCAGCCATCGCGCTAACGGCGATCCTCGTCACGCAGCCAGCGCACGGCACACTCGCGTTCAACAGCAACGGGTCTTTCACCTATACTCCGGCTGCTAATTACAATGGCTCGGACAGCTTTACCTATAAGGCGAACAACGGCACAAGCGACAGCAACACAGCCACAGTCTCGATCACAATAAGTGCGGTCAACGATGCTCCGGTCAACACTGTGCCCGGCGCTCAGACGATAGATGGCAGCACCCCTCTCACCTTCTCCGTCTTGAACAGCAACGCCATCACCGTCTCCGACATTGACGCCGGGCCTGCTTCGGTCAGAGTCACGCTCACGGCCACCAATGGCACGCTCTCGCTTTCCACTACCTTCGGGCTGGTCTTCATCACAGGTGACGGCACGGGGGATGCGACCATGACCTTTACGGGCGCTCTCTCAAGCATCAACGGCGCTCTCAACAGCATGACCTATACGCCGACCGCCGGTTTCTCCGGTGCGGCGAGTGTTCAGATCACGACTGATGATCTGGGCAACACGGGCGCGGGTGGCGCGCTCTCAGATACCGACAGTATCTCGATCACCGTCAATCAGCGTAGCTTGCAGTTTAGCGCCGCTGACTACACGGTCGGGGAAGCACAGGGACAAGCTACGATCATCGTTACTCGCACAGGCGACACAACCGCACCGGCCACCGTTGACTACCAGACGAGTGATCTGTCGGGTCTGAACAACTGCGATGTGAATACGGGCAATGCTTCGGCCAGGTGCGACTACACGGCTGTGGGCGGCACTCTGACCTTCGCCGCCGGAGTAGCCTCCAGGACATTCACCGTCCCCATCATCAACGATGTATACGTCGAAGGGCCTGAGCATCTGACGCTTACTTTGAGCAATCCGACGGGAGGCATACTCGCTATACCTTCAACGGTGCTGCTCAACATTACGGACGACGACACTACAGCGGGAGCGCCCAATCCGATCAATACGCGAACATTCTTTATCCGTCAGCTCTATCTGGATGTTCTCAACCGCGAGCCAGAGCCTTCGGGCCTCGCCGCCTGGCTCAACCGGCTCAACACCTGCCCGCAGCCAGGTGAGACCATACAGAACTGCGACGAGATCGAAGTCGCTTCGGCCTTCTTCCGCTCGCCGGAATTCTTCGACCGCGTCTACTTCATCTACAAAGTCTATGAGGAGGCGCTCGGTCGTCAGCCGCAGTATGACGAATACCAGCGAGACATTCGGCGCGTCACAGGGTTTTTGACCAGTCAGGAGCTGGAGGCTCGCAAGCAGCAGTTCGTCCTTGAGTTCACGCAGCGACAGGAGTTCAAGAACAGGTACGATCACATTACAGATTCAGGAGCGTTCGTGGATGCGCTGTTGCAGACCGCGGGCGTACAGTTGGATTCGACGACGCGAGCCCTACTGATCTCGCAGTTGGCTAACAGTCATATCCAGCGCTGGGATGTGTTGAGGATCGTGGCCAACAGCCCGGAGGTGAGTCAGAAGTTCTTCAATAAGGCGTTTGTGGTGGTCGGATACTTCGCCTTCCTGAGACGCAATCCCGATATCAACTATCTGCACTGGATAGACGTGCTGAACACGACGCGGGAGTACAGGGAGATGATCAGAGGCTTTATACAGTCTTCCGAGTATCGCCTGCGGTTCGGCCCAATATAACGCTGGCAGAGCAGACGGCAGTAAATAAACGAGCTTCAGGGAGCAGAGGCCATGGCAGCAATCCGGCTGTGGCCTTAGGCCGCAGCGCGGCAGGCTTGAATCTGTTAGACGTGGCAAACCACGAGCGCACGCCTCTCACTTCCGTGCTATATAATGGGCCGCGACAAAGATATTTCTGTCGTTTGTCTGCGACCCACAGATTTCATTGCCGGAGCATGAAAGTTTGAATGCTCACGAAACTAGAAGGAGATTGTCCATGACGATTCCAATTCCAAGCACTGGCACAACCGTCAGTAACGCGAATGTACGCGCGGGCGCGGGAACCAGTTTCGCCATCAAGGTTACTCTCCCGGGGCAAACCAAGGTCTCCATTCTGGGGGAGAACGGTAACTGGCTCAAAGTTAACGCCAACGGAATTGACGGGTTCATCCATCGCTCGCTGATCCTGTTGCCCACCCAGCACATTCTGAGCGGTTTTTTGATTCATCAACCAGACTTGCTCGAACTTCCGCTTGCTCCCGCAACACGTCTGGTCGCGCCGCCCGGGTCGGGCAGCGATGCCGCCACGGCTGCGCGCATCTGGAACAAATTCGGGGGGCTGCTTGAGCCGCTCGCCGCGAAAATCCACATAGACCCTGGCGTGTCGGTCGCCGTTACAGCCGCCGAATCCGGCGGCAAAGGCTTCGGTGCCGACGGGCGAATGATTATCCGTTTCGAGAATCATGTTTTCTGGGACTTATGGGGAAGGAATAATGCCGCGAGCTTCAACGCCCGCTTCAAGTTCAATGTCAGCGGCAAGCGTTGGACCGGACATCTGTACAAAACAGGTGGAACGTGGAAGACGTTTCACGGAAACCAGGAGGCCGAGTGGACTGTCTTCAACATCGCGCTGGGGCTTAACGACAGCGCCGCCAAGTCTTCGATCAGCATGGGTCTCCCGCAAGTCATGGGGGCCAACCACGAGTTGATCGGCTATGATTCTGTCGAGGAGATGTTCGACGGCTTCAGCAAATCGGAAAACATTCAACTCATCGGGCTCTTCGATTTTATTCAGGGCCCGCACACCGTCTCGCCCCAGGTGATAGCGCTTCAGCAAGAGAAGTACGTCAACTTTGCCGCGCTCTACAACGGCGCTAATAACGCGGCTCATTACGGGGCAATTATCCAGGGCTTCGTTAAAGGCTTCCGCAAACTGAAGGCGGCCTGACAGTGTTCCAGTCGCAGGGCAGCAACAAAATTCCGTCCACACGAGGCATAACAACTCATTGAACCCGACGCCTCGACGGCATGGCTTTCATCGTCATCTTCGACGGTCTGCCGGAATGCTGTGCACGCGAGGCGAATTGATTCGAGCGTCAGGCGTAGTGAAAGAAACGGGTATGGTTTAGAAACCGGATTGACGAAAGATGCAAAGATGGTTAGAGTCATCACATTTCAACCGGGAGAGCCATCACCTTTCAGGAGAAAAACACTATGGCAACGGAGGGCGGATTAAGCAATGCGCCGACGGTGGTCATCGTCGGCGCTGGAGCCGCTGGCATCTTTACAGCGTATCAGATCAATAAGGCGTGGCCGGGGCAGTTCAATGTCCGACTATTCGAGGCTGCACAAGACATTGGCGGCAACGTCTCCTCCCTGACCGTCGATTATGGAGGACAGACATATACGATCGATGCGGGCGCGCAGTTCTTCTATGCCAAGGCTCAACCCAACTACTTGAGCCTGATTCAAGAGCTTGGCCTGGACGATCAGATACCGCTCTATCCCACAGGCTTGACTATATGGGAGAAATCCACGAATCAGCGACTGCTGTGGATTCCCCCTCTGGTCAGCGGTTTTGAAAACTACACGGGTGATGATTGGTTACGCATTATCGAGTTTGGCGGATTCCTGGTTGGCGCAGCGCTGCTCAACCGTGTGGGTCAGCCTGACTGGACGTTGAGCGTAGACGATTGGCTGGCAGATCTGCCTCTCATCAGTGACGACTTCAAGCAGAATGTTATCAAGAACTTTTTGTACCAGTTCGTGTCGCTACCCTATGCGAATATAGGCCAGGCATCTGCTGTCTATGCAACTACGTACTTTGTGCGGAATGTGTTGGGCGGGTCACCGGCAGCGGCAACGCTCGACTTCGACATCCCGACCTTCCAGACCAACCAGAGCCTCATCGGTTTATCGGGTATCCTGGAGCAAGCTTTGAAAGTGTCCGCAGTTTCGGCTGAGACCAGTTCGCCTGTCGCTGCCGTTGCGCCCGGTGATAATGGAATCGCGGTCACGGTGAACGGCGAAACGATCAATGCGAAGTATGTGGTGATGGCGTGTGACCCCGGCGCATCGGCCACGCTTCTGGCCAACGGTGGGACTGCCGAGCAGGATTTAATTGCGATCTTACAGGGGCTGGCCGATCAATACTTGAATCTGACCATTGTCATGCAGAAGGACGGCGCGTGTTGGATGCCCGGCGAGCAAAGCTACTGCGAGGCGGTCAGCACGTTGGTGGACACTCCCCAGCAGGAGGTGGCTTTCAACGCATGGTTTGGGCCCTTGCGGCCACCCTATGATACAAACCAACTGATCCCCGTCTTTAAGTCCTGGGGCTCCCCCAACCTGCAATCACAGGGCTGTCATCACGAGTTCTTCTCACATACGCACAACGTCCTGCTGCCCACGACGACGTTCATGCAGCTTCGCAACCAACTGGGCGCTTACCAGAACCGCAATGGTTTGATCTTTGCGGGCGGCTGGACAGACTGGTTCGACAGCCAGGAAGCGGCGTTGATGTCGGCCATAAAGGCGACGCAAATGTTGCAGCCGGCGGGCGAGACGCAGCAAGTGAGCCAGTCCGCCATTGCATACGATCAGAGTTCGCTTACCAGCCAGGTGAAATTGTGGATGGAGATGGTCATGCGATACGCGCCGGAGCCATACAAAAGCAGCCTCATCGAACTGGTCAACGCACTATTCACGTAAGACTCATGACAGCGGAGGCCGCGCCTCACAACTCATTGAACCGGAGCGCGAATAGCACGGCTTTCATCCGCGAAGCCTGAACCTAATGGTGTTGAATGCGCGCCCGGTTAATTCGGACGTTAGGCCGCTTAAATCCGTGCGCGTCTTATCCCTCAGTTGAAGTGAAACTCTTATGAGTTTAATCCAGAAGTTCTTCGTTGCGATCTTTCCCGCGCGCTGGGCCAAACCGTTTGAGCGGTTATTGAATCAGTAACCCTCAGATAGTAACGGATCTCAGTCGGGCATTCCTCAGCATTGACACCCCACACTCATATCCTACTATCTTGCCTGGTAAATAAGGACTCTCTTGCGTCGCCCCTGGCCGAATAATAGGCCCGCCAGCGCTCCGATACCCGCCCCGAGCGGTATGCCGATCATCGTGTAGATTTCACCGTCGTCAATATTAGGTGAATTCTTTGCCGCCCCTATTCCGCCGCCGACCGCTGCTCCCACACCCGCTCCTATCAGAGCGTACTTCGCCTTCTCTGCTCTTCTTTTCAACTGGTAAACCTCAGCCACATCATTCCTGTCTACAGTCTCACTCTTATCGTTTTTGACGATGATGTTCAAAGCTGTATCCGTAACGCTCGTTAACCTGCCGCGCAAAGTTTGTCTATTTTTCAACTTGACGACCAGGTCAGCCCCTTGAGGCACGGCTTTCACAGAGCCCCATTCCCCGGATGAAGCGGATTGCTGAGCAGCCGCAACGGGCGAGTAGATTAGAGCAATGGCTAAAAAAATGTTCAGAATGGAAATGCTTCTACGCATATATCCTCCAATCAGATTAGGCTGGACTGTAGCCCTGGAAGAACTTCGATCCTGCTTGCTGCAAATCAAATGCCTAAAAATATGTAGAAGCAAAATCAGTATAGACGTAGAATTTGGGCTCTGAGCGCAGTGTGAATCCGACATTTGGCGCATAATTGGGCGGAGACTGACAACTCATTCAACAAACATAGATCATTGACACCCACCCGCTCGGCACTCATATTCTTATCCCTGGCTACTTGATGAGAGCTTCCGAGCTGTCTGTTGATTGCCGGTTAATCTGGGTATCAGCTATTTGGTTTGTGAGGTCGTAATGGGTGAGCGAAATATAATCGTTCTCGATGCACCGTCTAATCTCGGCTTGCGGCCCCCGGAGGACGGCGCTGTACCCGGCTGCTATAAGCTTCCCTGGGCACTGCGCGACCGTGGGCTGCTGGAGGCGATAAAGGCCGACGACGGGGGCAGCCTGGTGCCGCCCAGGTATCGTTCTCAATGGAAACCCGGTGACGGTGACCGTAATGCCGACGCGGTCGCCAGCTACTCAATCAGCCTGGCGAATCGCCTGCAATCCATTATCAGGGAGAGCCGCAAGGTACTGTTGTTAGGGGGCGATTGCAGCATACTGATCGGCAGCATGCTTGCCTTAAAGCGCCTCGGGCGTTACGGACTGGTCTTTCTGGACGCCCACAGCGACTTTCGTCACCCGGGAAACGCCCTGGCAATCGGGGCCGCGGCCGGGGAAGACCTGGCCATTGTTACTGGCCGGGGAGATGCCCGTCTCATCAATCTCGAAGAACTCGGGCCCTACGTCCGTGATGAAGACGTGCACATCGTCGGCGTTCGCGGAAGCGATGAATATCTGGACGAACTTGCGGTTACCAAAATCAGTATCACAACGAGCCGGGAGATGTCGGAAGCCGGTTCTGATCTGGTGATTGATAATGTGCTTACAAAGGTCACTCGCCACACTCAGGGATTTTGGATTCATGTCGATTGTGATGTGATTGACTCTGCCGAAATGCCAGCCGTCGATTGTCCAGAGCCTGACGGGCCATCATTTTCTGTTATCACTGCCATGCTGAGAGAACTACTCGCATCGCCAAAGTGCGTCGGGATTGAGGTGACCATCTACGACCCGGACCTCGATCCCTCCGGCGTGTGTGCCGATCGCATTGTAGGATGCCTGACTCAAGCGCTCTCGCCCGGCAGCTAACTATCGCCATGTGGCCGACCGCGACAATAGCTTTACTCTCATGCGCGAGACTTAGCCTTGCAGGCGCGACCGGTCTGACTATCATCACAGAGCGTGGCAAGCCCTAAAAGATGAACACGGCGAGAGTTGCTCTCCACCTCATCGAGAGGACAGCGACCGGCATTAGAAGAGGCGCGAGGCTTTCAAAAAGCCGACGCGCCTGTTCTGCTTCAGGTTATTACATTCCATTCAAAACGTCTTGAGCTACTTCCTTCACCTCAATAATTAAAAGCTTGTCAGCAGGTGGATTATGGTGCACAATCGCGCACTATGACTACGCCTGACGATCTCATTATGGTAATCGAAGCCCAGCGCATACTGGGTGTAAGCCACAAGAAGATGACGCAGTTGCTCAAAGACAGAGTGATCCGTCACTTCCCTAACCCGCTAGACAAAAGACAAAAACTGGTGAGTCGAGCTCAGGTTTTAAACCTGAAACCCCGGCGCGCGGAGGCGGCATGAAGACCATCGCTATAGCCAACCAGAAAGGAGGCGTCGGGAAAACAGCGACGGCTGTCTCGGTTGCCGCTGCGCTGCGCTCGCATCACCGTAAACGAGTCCTGCTTTGCGATCTCGACGCTCAGGCAAACGCCTCTACCTGGCTTTCAAACCACCAGGGGGAGAGCGGTAAGTCTACTTATGACGTGATCATGCAGACGGCCTCCCTTCCCGACTGTATCGTTAAAACGCAGAGCCGAATTGACCTGCTGCCATCGAACCTGCGCACGGCCAACCTGGACGTGGAGTTGCTCGGAGTAATCAAGTTCCACGAGCGACTCTCCGATGCCCTTAAAGACCTTCCTGATGAGAGCTATGATTACGTGATCTTAGACTGCCCACCGAATCTCTCGATGAACACGCTCAACGCTTTCGGTGCAGCCTCCGTCGTCATCATACCGGTAGAGGTCAAGCAGGAGGCTTTCGACGCCGTCTCGCACCTGATGACCACCCTGCTCAAGGTGACGGGCGGCAAAGCGACAATCCGCCCATATGGCCTGCCAACTTTCATGAACCGGACGAATCTGGCGAAAGATATCTACGAACTGATGCAGGAGCGATTTCAATCGCTCTGCCTGCCTCCGATCCACCAGAACACGCGGCTTGCTGAAGCATTCGCCGCGCGCAAAACTATTTTCGAGTATGACCCGACCAGCTCAGGCGCGCTCGATTACATGAGAGCGACAAAGGAGCTCGTTAATGACCTCGAAGAAACGAAAGTACGGCGACCTGTCCGCGAGGCCGCTACCGACTGAAGATGCCTCGCTGGTCGATGACGTCTTCGCAGCCTTTACTCGTCGGCCAACTATAATGGCCGAGGCCGTTGCCTCCCCACTAGAGAGCCAGCCCATGCTGAGCCAGCCCACAGTGAGCCAGCTCAACGAGCCCCCTTTAGCTGGCTCACTGGGCCAGCCCATGCTGAGCCAGCCCACAGCGAGCCAGCTCAACCTTCTTGAAACTTTACCTGATTCTGCCGGGTATACGAAGACCCCTAACCGATACTATGACCATCTCTGTCCACAACTCACTCCTGATGAACAGGCTGTCTATTCGCAGCTCTTCCGGCTTTCCCACGGACATAGCAAAGGCACCTGTTTTATTAGTAATAATCGATTAAGTGAGAGAAGTAGTGTTCCACTTTCAACTCTCAAAAGGGTTGTGTCGAAGCTCGTAGGAAAGGGTTTGATTGAGAAGATCAAAGCCACGCATGGACCGGGCAAAGAGCAAGGAATTACCTATAAGGTTCCCATATTAAGCCAGCTCACGGTGGGCCAGCCCAGAGCGGGCCAGCTCACCATGGCCCACAATAAAGAAAACACACAAAAAGAAAACACACAAACACAGGAGATGCCTGCGGCGCCTGTGCGTGTGCGCTCTAAATTCTCTCTCGAAGAATGCCGAAGCTACGCCCGGCACCTGCAAGCCAGCGGGCAGGGGATCACTAATCCTGGCGGCTATGCCACCACCATCCATCGCACAGGAGAGGCCGATGCTTTGATCGAGTCATTCCTTAATCCTTCCCCGGCACAGGCGCTTGTCGACGCCACTCAATGTCCAGATTGTCAGGGAACTGGGTTTTATTATCCGAAGGGGATTGAACAAGGAGTGGTCAAGTGTCGGCATGTGAAGTTGAACATGTCCCAGGAGAGTGATGGACTGGCAAGGTAGAAGCTTCGTTACACAGGGTTTCACATGATGTTAAGTAGAGATGGGAGAAGGCGATTAAGCTTTAGAATTGCGTTCTCTCTACAATAATTCCGATAAATTGACTAGTGAGAAAAGCGCTGATGATGATGACGCTGCGCTGGCCGGGCTCGCGGAGCCTCTGAAAAAATGCAGCGATGGAAATCACAGGCAGGGAACTATCGCTGGGAGAGTGCGAGTGCTGGAAGGAGCTTGGAGAGGTACTGGCCGCAGAACTGAAGATTGTGGCCGCTCGCACCACGTTTTCCTCAGTCCCCTTATTCCTCGCAGAGCACATGCGCCGCCGCCTCTGGAAAGTAGACAAACGCCAGGCCCGAGCAGAAGGCAGAGAACTACCTGATGAAGCCATGAAGACTACACCGAGCGTGGATGCCTCCAAGTGCCCCGAATGCGCTGGCTCAGGCCGGCATTATCCCGAAGGTATGGAAAAGGGAGTTAAGAAATGGCAGCAAGAGAAGCTGATTATGTCCCAGGAGAGCAACGAATCAGCCACCCAGAATCTGCGTTTCACATGGATTCATGGGATGCCAAGTAGAAGCCAGAGAAGGGAATTCACACTCGGACGCAGCTTTGAGCAGCTCGCGCGCGCACGGTCTAACAACTTATTCAACCCGACCGGAAATAGTGCTGCTTTCATCGATAACTTGTCCGTCTCGCAGATGCCTTCCCGGCGGGTTAATGCGGGCGTTAGGCTGCTTCCCGGGGATTTAGCTGAAATGGGCTAAACGAGGTTTTTCTCCGCGAGGTGTTTTCTTCCCTTTTCGGCTAGGCCGTAAGTTGGTGGGCCTGATTCGATAGCATGTTGTTCAAGGTAGCCGTTGCTGACCAACTCTTGAAGATGAGTTTCAGCCTCCTCTGCGCTCAGATCAAGCGCCTGCGCGAGGGCTGCGGAGTCGCCGCCCCTGCGAGCGAATTGGAGAAGGATGTCGGTGGCCGTTTTATCAGGGTCAAAAAGTTCGCTCATGATCATGCTCCTTTTGGGGAGGAGACTATAGCATAAGTAAGGGGCCTACAGGCTCGGTGCGAGAAGTTCTTCGGTTAAGCTGCACCTAACAATTTATTGAACCGGAGCGGAATTAGCTTGCCTTCCATCCGCGAGGCTCGAAGGCTTAGTCAGATGCTTCCCGCCCGGTCAGTTCAAGCGTTAGGTCACATGTGAGGCCGCAAGTGAGAATAAACGTGGAGTCGAATGAGGACAGATTTATGATACGAAGGACGATTTTTATACTGGCGGCGCTCATTGTCGGATTGCCGTCTGCCGTCTTCGCGCAAAGGCGAACGGGGGAGGACGCCAAACGACCGCCGCAAACTGCTGTCCGCGCCGCGCGTTTATTGGATGTGAAGACCGGCGCACTGATTAATAACGTCGTCGTGCTCGTAGAGGGCGAGCACATCTCGGCGGTTGGGGCCGGGTTGCACACCCCACCAGGCGTGAATGTTATAGACCTGGGGGACGTGACCCTCCTGCCGGGTTTGATAGATTGCCACACGCACCTGCTGGCTTCCAGCGCCGGCGATTACGGGATGATGTTGTTAACCAAGTCACAGGCTTACCGCGCCCTCGAAGGCGCGTCGAACGCGCGACGCACCCTGCTGGCGGGCTTCACCGCTGTGCGCGACGTAGAGAACGAGGGGGCCGGTTACGCCGACGTGGCCCTGCGCGACGCTATTAACCGGGGGCTGGTCGAGGGGCCGCGCATGAAGGTCGCCACCCGCGCCATCGCCGCCGTAGGTCAATACAACCCTTTCGGCATCTCGCCGGACCTGCCGGATTTTCCGCGCGGCGCGCAGATGGTCAGCGGCGTGGAGGAGGCGCGCCGCGCCGTGCGCGAGCAGATCGGGAATGGCGCAGACCTGATCAAGGTCTATGCGGATTGGGATTACCCGACACTGACGGTAGATGAGTTGCACGTCATCGTGGAGGAGGCTCATAAGGCTGGGGCGCGCGTCGCGGCCCATGCCGCGACGCGCGAAGGCATCCGCAACGCGGTTGACGCCGGGGTCGATTCTATCGAGCACGGTTGGGGGGCGGATCGCGCGACCCTGGAATTGATGAAGCAGAAAGGCGTGTGGCTGGTCCCGACACAGGGTCCAATCGAGAACCACCTGGCGGAGGCAAGTGACGAGAGGAGACGAAAATCGCTCCAAGACTTGCTCACGCAGATTCGACAAATGTTGAAAGCGGCGCGCGACCTCGGCGTTAGGGTCGCATCCGGCTATGACGCGTCAGACGCCCTCGTACATGGCACCAATGCCCGCGAGATTGTGGGTTTGTCCGCGGCAGGCTTCACCAACCTGGAGTCCATCCGCGCGGCGACGACGGGTGCTGCGGAGCTGCTGGGCTGGCAGGATCGAGTCGGATTGCTGGAGGCTGGAAAATTCGCAGACATCATTGCCGTCCGGGGGAATCCGCTGTCTGACATCAAACAGTTGGAGCATGTGCCGTTCGTGATGAAGGGCGGCGTCGTGGTGAAGGACGAGCGTACGGTCACTCGATGAGTTAAGGTGGTCGAAGTCAACAGGATTTCCAGAGGTACGCTGAAGCCAGTCTCAAAAGAGCGCGGCCTAACAACCCATTCAACCGGACGCTTCAATAGCACTACTCAACCCCTCACTTCTTGTGATAGCTCTTGCAGGTGGTAGGATAGCTGGAAGTGAGCCATCAGGTGAACTCCGAAGTCGTAGATACCCACTGCTGAATGTGAGGCCACCGTCGAAGCGGTTCTGGCCATGAAGAGCGGCGCTGTGTCAGGCGATGAAGGGGCATATCAAGGTGGCCTTCGAGTGATCAGCAGCGCTCCCGAGCACAGGCGCTCCGATCAGGAACCGGAGATGAAAGCCATTAAAGCAGGCACACGGAAATTATCAATGAACATTGAATGAGAAAAGCGCCCCTAGAAAGGGCGCTTTCCTGATGAATAGGTTCCGACTGCTTGTACTAACGCAACTGACGCAGATTATAGATAGATGCCAGTGAGTTCAGTTCACTACGCACCCGCGCCCACAGACGTTCCGTATTACCTCTCAGTCGCCGATTCCTCACTGCCCTGTTGATCTCCTCGGCCACGTTCAGTACGCTTGACACCTGCGATCTGGTCTCCTGATAACGATCCGTGCGGTCGAATTCCTGCCGCAGGACATCGAGAGCGTTCTCCAAATCTCGCGCCCGCTGGTTCAAATTGTCTTCCCGCCTCGTGCCATCCATGCGGCTGTTGTCGAGAGACTGGTCGAAGGAGCGGACGAACCTGTCGCTCTGAGTCTCCAGGCGACGGATGATCTGCTCGACCTGTGCCTTCGTGTAACCCCGGTTACGATAGCCCCTGCCGTATTGTGCCTGCGCCGGAGTTGAGACTATCGCCACCATAAACAGGGCGATTGCAGCCATGATAACTTTGGAAATGTTCTTACCCATGTTTTTCCCTTCCTGAGATGATTGATTTTCAGGGAGAGAGCCGCGCATGGGCAGCCATTCTATGCAAGGCGGCGCACGGTGCGACCAACTCTTCTGACGCGGGAGCGCAGCGATTGGTTGAATTTATCAAGACTATTCTTTGTTACGAATCGGAGATTGTTTCGACCTAATTTGTTTACGCCCTCTTTCTGGATGAGGGTCATGGTGAGGCTAAAGATGCGCCGCCCGAGGGGGCCTGAATGTATCCGCCGGGCGCACAGTCAGGGAGGACTTATCTTGTTTCGTTAATGCGGTTCCCGTAGAAGGAGTTAGGATCATCAATCGAATTCATTAAGCCCCTGTTGTCGAGAGCGAAGTCGCTTCAACTAAGACATGCTGTAGCGAAGCCCTTCAAAATCTTTGTACCAAAGCGGACAGACATGGCTGTCCGGCCAGGATAATCTTCATGATATTCACTTCAGACTTTTACTTTGCCCCCACTAATTTACCGCTATGTGGTCTCAGGCCAGAGTGAGCCGGAGCTACGAACAAGGAGGCTAATAAGCTATGCAGAAGAGAGTCACGTACTTTTCACTGAGTGTGCTCGCCGCAGCTCTCGCAACCCTTTTCTTCCTATCGCCGACGGCGACGGTCGGACAGAGCGACCGGGGACAGTGTCAGCAGGACTGTACAACCCGATATCAACAATGCAGGGGCACTGCTAACGCAAACCAGGATACATGTAAGCAGGCTTTTGATGCTTGTAGGGCTCTCTGCAAAGACGACACCAACGGTAATGCCAATGGCAACACCAATACGAACACCAACGGTAATGCCAATGGCAATACCAATACGAACACCAACACCAATGGTAACGTAAATGGAAACGCGAACGGCAATACGAATGCGAACGGGAACATGAATGCCAATGGGAATACGAATGGCAATACCAATACGAATGATAATGCCGACCGGCCCGGCGTGCGTCGGGGTCGCAATCCGAATCCCGGCACACCGCGTGGCCCGGTAAACCGTAATACCAATGGCAACACGAACACGAACACCAACACGAACGGTAACACTACACCAAGGTAATTCCTCCTCATCGGTAACTGGTTCTACAAACCCCTGTTCTGATTTCCCTGAGGGGCCGCTGATGCGGTGAGGACACCAGCGGCCTCGCTTTTTATTGATATCTACAATTCAAGCTGCACGACAATTAAAAGCAACACCCTCTCCCGCGTCCTATAACGCTCCTCCCCATCCCGCTCACTTGACCATAAAGTCCGACTATGAAGTGACTTAAAGCCGCCTGCACATACGGATGGTTATCGTGCTCCGTGTCGTGGCAAAGGGTTCTACTACGGGTGGCCCGGCGCGGATAGAAAACCGATAAACGGCGGAACTTGAAGATCGCCGGTGGCGGGAAACTGTCGCACAGGGTTCTAACTTTGTTCTTGACATCGCTCGGGTGCTGACGCACACTCATAATCAGATGGCCCATCCAGGGACCTGCCGCTGAACCTCATAATAATTAAAACAGTTAAGGAGAATTTCCCTCGTGTCGCAGAACTCTGCCCTGCCCAAGCTGCTTTTCGTCATTTTAATGCTGCTGTTTGCGGCGCACACCGCGCTGGCACAGGATAGCGCCTTCACCTATCAAGGACGGTTGACGGATGGTGGCGGCACCGCCAACGGCACCTATGAGTTGCAGTTCAAACTCTTCGACGCCGCGAGCGGAGGCACGCAGCTGCCGCAGCCCACGCCCGTGACCATTCAGTTGACGGGCGCGCAGGCCGTGGCCGTCAACAACGGTGTCTTCACGGTGCAGTTGGACTTCGGAGCGAGCGCCTTCACCGGCGCGGCCCGCTATCTGGAGATAGGTGTGCGTCATGTGGGCGAGCCCGCCTTCAACACGCTTTCTCCACGTCAGCCCATTGCCGCGACACCTTACGCGATCAGGAGCGTCTCAGCCGCGACGGCCACCAACTTCAGCGGCAACCTGGGCGGCGACGTGACCGGCACTCAGTCGGCAACGGTTGTTGCCTCTGTCGGCGGCGAGAGCGCGAGTAGTGTCGCCAGCGGCGCGAGCGCGGCCAACAGCGCCAACAGTAGCAACGCGGCGAGCACCATCGTCAAGCGCGATGCTTCGGGAAACTTTTCAGCGGGCACAATTACTGCCAGCCTCGACGGCAATGCGACGAGCGCTACGACGGCGAACTCAGCCACGACGGCCAACAGCGCCACCAAGTCATCCGGTCTTCGGGCGTCGTAACCGCTATTAACTCATCGCCTGGAGTTGGCGATTTAGGAGAGCCCGCGCGTGCTTAAAAGGCGCGGGCTCTCCTCTTCGCGTCCAGCCAGCATCGCACATATGCAGATGGGTATCGCATGTAGTGACTGGTGATACAGCCGCTCAACAACTCACTCACCCGCCGCATCATCCCTAACCATTGACATCTCCATAACACCAGAATACTTTACCCCTCGCCATTACAATGAGAGAGACAGAGCCCTACTCGCTTTTGATGATGCCGCTTAATTTGGGCTTCCATCTGGTGGCTTGAGAAATCCTGTCAGTTATAAACTCTTTCAATGAGTCTTAACTCTTTATCATTTTCATCCGAACCGGGCGACACACCGGCAAATCGTCCATTCGCCGAAAGATGGCTGACACGGGAAAAGCTAATCGCCTGTGTCATCACCATCATATTCTTCAGTATGATCAGCCTTTTTGCTCTGAGAAAGTTTGAGGCAGCCGTTACCTTTCACCCTCTACGTTACTCGTCAAACTCCCTGTGGACTCTTCCCGAAGGTGCTGAAGATGTCTGGTTGACGACCTCTGATAACGTGCGCCTCAATGGATGGCTCGTCCGGTCCGGAACACAGCCTTCCAACGCGACGATCATCTACTTTCATGGGAATGGTGGAAATATTAGTCACGTCGCCTGGGTGGGAAAGAACTTAGCTTCACGCGGGTTCGATGTGCTGCTGGTTGACTATCGGGGTTACGGTCGGAGTGATGGCGAAGTGGATGGCGAAAGCGAGCTTAATCTGGATGGTGACGCGGCCTACAACTACATTGTAAATATGCGAGGTGTAGGACCAGAGAAGGTCGTTCTGTTTGGACAGTCGCTCGGTACCACTGTTGCAGTTGATCTTGCTTCGAGAAAACCTTGCGGGGCAGTGATCTTGGAATCCGGCCTTAGTTCAGCCAGAGAGATGGCCGCTCAAGTTCTCCCCTGGATCGCGCGCCCTTTATACGCGCTCGGGAAGAATCGTTTTGAATCGGCACGCAAATTAGCGCAAGTTAAGTCTCCAATTTTAGTTACTCACGGCGATCCCGACCCGATCATCCCTGTAGAGCAGGCGCGCAAGTTGTATGCGGCGGCAAATGAGCCGAAAAAACTGTTGATCTATCCCGGGGCAGGTCATAATGTACATGGGACGGTAGGTCAAGAGTATCTGGACGAGGTAAGCAGTTTTATTGATGGCGCAATTTCAAAGAACCCGAGGTGAATTAGTTTGAGCGAACAAACCTGATAATTCATTCAACCTGATGATTGAGAGCCCTACTCAACCCTTACCCCATGTGATAGCTTACAATTAGTAATAGCTACAGCCGGCAGCGAGCCATGATGAGGAAAAGAAGAAAAGAAGCGACAGTGACGATCACCAGCGAGCAGCGGCGACGGTTGGAGCGTCTCTGGTTCTACTACGGCAACTATGGGCCCAAGACCACGCCCGGCAATCACAGCTTCATCCAGGGCTTTCTGGAGCACGGGATTGACACGCGATCATTTCACAAGAGGCGCACTCCCAAGTCTGAGATCCCGACACCTGAATGTGAGGCAGCCGTCGAGGCGGTTCTAGCCATTAAGCGCGACACAGTCTCAGGCGACGAAGGGGCTGCTGGTGACGGTGCGCTTCGCTTGATCAGTAACGCTCCCGAGCGTAGGCCCGCGGAGGTCGACCCGGAGATGAAAGCCATACTCGACGACATGAGAGGTCGCCCCCCGGTCAGGAACAAGCCGATGGAAGGTGACGGGGATACGCCAGAGGCGGCATAGGGAAAGGCTGTGAGGAAGTGAACCGATTTGAAGACCAGCAGAGAACATGCGTCGATTGTGGAGGCTCGTTCACCTCAACGGCAGGCGCGCAAGAATTCTTCCAGGAGAAGGGCTTCAGCGTCCACCCAAGCGAGGCAAGGACTGCCGGTAAGTGAAGAGGGATCGCTGCGGCGACCAGAGAGGCGGGAACAGATGGGCGAAGAAGAACGCCAACGTCAAATGGATTTTATTCTCGAACAGCAAGCACAATTCGCCGTCAACGTGGAACTACTGCGCCAACGCGTCGACACTCTCACAACCAGTGTTGATGGACTCCGCGAAGCACAAGTGCGCACGGATGAGACCGTGTCACGAATCGCGACACAGGTTGAGCAGATGGCGCGCCAGCAAGCCCATATCAATGAAGTGGTGGCCGTGATCGCCGACGCTCAGCATCATACGGATGAGCGCTTAAATGCTTTGATAGATATTGTTCAGGGCGAGCGTAACGGTTCAAGCTAAATAGTTGTTACACCTGTCGTGGGGAACCCTTCACATCTTTCCTATCCCTGGTTCTCCATGCTGTGAGAACCATAGCCATTTGCAAAGGCATGTAACACAGGTCAGACCCGCCCGAGCCCTTTGGCGCTACTGACCCGTACACGGGCTTTTTCAACAAAGCTCTATTTTTGTGCAGACCCTTTAATTTTTGTGCAGGATTTTATTGGAAGCTATTTTTGTGCAAAGCCGTGGGCACATAAGCTTGGTTATCGGACTCCCCAGGCGTCCGGGTGGATTTCTCGCTTCTCTTCAACACCTTCACTTAACCGTTCCCCTGTACTCTTCCAAATATATCGGTTCTTCAGATGTATATGTTATTCTTCGCCGAGAAGTTTGCCGATACGAAGGGAAAGAGGAGTTGTAAAGGATTTGACAGGCGGCTTGATATTATGAGCTGCCCTCTCGCCCCGACTGCTGATTTTTACCGCTGAACGCCCTGCTACCCATAATTTTTCGCCCATCATGTTCATGCTTCGACGCACGGTCTCATGGATGTAGGTGAGTGCCGAAAACTTAAAGCTCTACTACATACGAGCAAGAGGAGAATCGATATGAATCGCCCTGTCAGCACATCCGCAAGCAATGCTGCCCGCCATCATCTAACCGCGCCGCATACAACGCTCCTGCTGTTGCTCTGCACGGTTGCCATGACCGTCTTTGCTTTTCTTTCTCTCTTCATCGATGGCAGCGCGCCGCAAACATCCACATCGCACACCACGCCGGCATCACCACACAGCGCGCAACGTACGACAGCAGAGGTGCGCGAAGTTTATGGACAGCTACCCTTAAATTTTGAGGCTAATCAGGGCCAGGCGGATGAATCTTTTGACTTTCTGGCACGCGGCGCGGGCTATACGCTCTCACTCTCCCCGACCGCAGCCGTCTTCGCCCTGGCTCGCCAATCTGATGAGCGGTCGCACAGTGGCAGGCCGACGCAGAGCGATAATCGCTCTGCGTCGGCACAGGCGAAAGAAGAGACAGACACTGCCCGTGCTCTCCATTCACAACGGCCCCAAAGGTTGCTGCGGATGAACCTGCTCGGGGCAAACAGGGGCGCGAGCGTAGAAGGCTTGAACGAGTTAGAAGGCAAGGTCAATTACTTTACCGGCAACGACCCTTCGCGGTGGCGTGCTAACATCCCGACCTTTGGGCGCGTGCGCTACGCGGAAGTCTATCCGGGCATAGACGTGTTGTATTACGGCAACCAGAGACAATTGGAGTATGACTTCGTTGTCGCGCCGGGAAGGGACGCGCGGGCGATTGCGCTCAAGTTCGCGGGCGCTGACAAAGTTGAGGTAAGCGCGGCAGGCGAGTTGCTCCTGACGTTAGGCGAGAGTATTGTGCGGCAGCCGAAGCCATTGATATATCAGGAGGTGGCCGGAGCGCGCCACACCGTCGAAGGCGGGTACGTGGTTGAGAGTGACGGGCGCGTCGTCTTTTCGCTCGGCAACTACGACCCCACGCTTCCGCTTGTCATCGATCCCGTACTGGTCTACTCCACCTACTTCGGCGGCAGCGGAAGCGAGCAGGTACGCGACATCGCGGTGGACGCTGCGGGCAACGCGTACATGTGCGGCGAGACCAGTTCAACTAACTTCCCGACGGTCAACGCCTTTGACGCCTCCTTCAACCCCGGGAACTCGGCGACCGACAGCGACGCCTTCGTGGCGAAGCTCAACGCGGCGGGCACGGCCCTCGTCTACTCCACCTACCTCGGGGGCACCGGCACCGACGTGAACCTCAGCGGCGCCGACATATGCTACGGGATCACGGTAGACTCCGGCGGTAACGCCTACGTCACCGGGCAGACTCGTTCGACCAATTTCCCGACGGCCAACCCCATCCAGGCCACCTACGGCGGCGGCCTCTCGGAAGGCTTCCTGACGAAGCTCAATGCGGCTGGCAACGCCCTCGTCTACTCGACCTACCTCGGCGGCGACACCTTCGACGAG
>DASVQM010000070.1:0-8469 GCA_036389095.1 Pyrinomonadaceae bacterium | reverse complement strand
GGAGCTTGAGATTCAGTACGCGGATTATGCGGCGTGGCAGAGGAAGTGGCTCGCCGGAGAGATGCTGCAAGAGCAGCTCAGGTATTGGAAAGGGCAGTTGGCGGGCGCTCCTCCGCTGCTTGAGCTGCCCACCGATAAGCCCCGGCCCGCGCAGCACAGTTTTCGTGGAGCCAACCTTTCATACACTCTCCCGGCAGAGCTTGCGGATTCGCTCAACGCCTTCAGCCAGCGCCAGGGCGTCACGCTCTTCATGACGATGCTGGCCGCCCTCAAGATTCTACTCTTCAAGTGGACGGGCCAGACGGATATCGTCGTCGGCACTGTGACGGCTAATCGCAACCGGATGGAGGTCGAGCCGCTGATCGGCTGCTTCATGAACTTCCTCGCACTGCGTAGCGAGATCAGGGCCGAAGAGAGGATGACGGAATTGCTCGGGCGCTTGAAGGCGACGGTGCTCGAAGCCTATGCCCACCAGGAATGTCCTTTCGAGAAGATCGTGGAAGCGGTCAACCCTGAGCGCAGAGCGAATCAGAATCCGCTCTACAACGTGGGCTTCCTGCTACAGAACTTCCCACGCAGCGCCGTCTTCAAGGAGGGGCTGAAAGCCAGCGTTGTGCCGCTTGAGATACGCACGGCGCTGCTGGATTTGAGAATCGTCGCCGAGGAAAGACCGGAAGGCATCGAGCTGTTGTGCGAATACGACACAGACCTTTTTGAAGCCGAGACGATTCATCATCTCGTCGCGGCTTATCAGGATATTTTAGAGCTGCTCACGCGCCAACCGGAGATGCCCGTCTCACGCTTCGAGCTTTCCGAAGAGCTTGAGGCGCGAGCCGCCATGCGCCAGTTGGAGCAGACCATCGCCATCACTTCGACCTTCACCGCCGAACCTTTGGAGAAGACCCTGGCCTTCTGGATGCAGCAACTCGAAATGGCTTCGAGAATCGAATTCGCTCCCTACAATCAGGTGTTCCAGCAGTTGCTCGACCCGTCGAGCCGCATCGCCAAAAACCGCAACGGCGTCAACGTCGTCCTCGTGCGCTTGGAGGACTGGCAAAGATACGAAGGCGGTTCTGAAAACTCGAACGGCTCCTTATCCAAATCCTTTGAGAAGATCGAGCGCAACGCCCGCGACCTCGTGCGCGCTTTGCAGACCGCGACCGAGCATTCGTCTGTTCCCTACCTGGTCTGCCTCTGTCCGGCTTCTCCTGCCGTGACGAGTGACGCCGCGCGCTCAGCCTTCTTCGAGCGGATGGAGGGGTTGATCGAAAATGAAGTGGAGACGTTGGCGGGCGTCTACGTCGTCAAAAGCTCAGAGCTGATGACGACCTATCCCGTGCAGAACTACGACGACCCGCAGGGCGATAAGCTCGGCCACATCCCTTATCTCCCGGCCCTCTTCACGGCTCTCGGCACGATGATCGCCCGAAAGATACATGCCCTCAAGAACGCTCCCTATAAGGTCGTCGTCGTGGATTGTGACGGGACGCTGTGGGACGGAATCTGCGGGGAGGACGGCGCAGCGGGCATCAGCCTTGACCCGCCCAGGCGTGCGCTTCAGGAGTTCCTGTTGACGCGCCGCGAGGCAGGGATGCTCATCTGCCTGTGCAGTAAGAATCATGAAGAGGATGTCCGCGAGGTCTTCAGGCTGCACTCGGAGATGCCTTTAACGCTCGGCCACATCGCGGGCCTGCGCATCAACTGGAAATCGAAGTCGGAGAATATTCGCTCGCTGGCCCAGGAACTGCAACTCGGGCTCGACAGCTTTATCGTCATCGACGATAACCCTGTCGAATGCGCGGAGATTCAGGCGCATTGCCCGGAAGCCCTGACCCTGCAACTGCCGGAGTCGCCCGGCGATATTCCAAAGTTCCTGCGCCACACCTGGGCCTTCGATCACTTGAAGAGCACCGCCGAAGATAGAGATCGAACCTCCTTCTACCAGCAGAACATGGAGCGCGAGCGCCTGCGACAGGAGTCCCTGACTTTCGCAGACTTCGTGGCGACTCTTTCCCTTGAGGTTGAGATTTCCGAGATGGAGCCGCACGAGCTTTCCAGGGTCGCGCAGCTGACACAACGAACCAACCAGTTTAATTGTACGGGTATCAGTCGTTCCGAGAGCGAAATTAAGAAGCTCTGCCGGCAGGACGCCTCGGAATGCCTGACGGTTCATGTCCGCGACAGGTTCGGTGAATATGGGCTGGTCGGCGTCCTCATCTATGCAAACGGTACGGACTCTCTCGAGGTGGATACGTTCCTGCTCAGTTGCCGCGTGCTCGGCAGAGGCGTCGAACACAGGATGCTCGCTGCTCTGGGCGACACAGCGCTCGCGCGTGGCTTGAGCCGGGTCTGCGTTCGCTACGTTCCGACGGGGAGGAATCAACCGGCTCTGGCCTTCTTGCGGGGCATTGACAGCCATGCAGAAAGGGCCTCCAAGGGCGGACGGCTCTTCACGTTTGCGTCCGAGGCGTTGGCCGGGCTCGACTACGATTCGACCCTCGCCCGGCAGGCGCATCCCACAGACCTGCCCGTTGATCTGTCCATTCCACCGCTCGCCCTGTCGCACTCTCCGGCTTTATCAACTGAAGAATAAGGGTCCCCCAATGGCTCAGAATTTAAGGTCGAAATCTGAACTCTTCTATCGGATCGCCACGGAACTCTCGGACGCCGAGCAGCTGCTCACGCTCGTCGAATCGCAGCACCGCCAGCCTCGACCGGCGTTAGGAAAAGAGTTCATCGCCCCGAGAACGCCGCTGGAAGAAACGCTGGCCGAAATCTGGGCCCAGCTCCTCGGCGTCGAGCGCGTCGGCATTCAAGATAACTTCTTCGCCCTCGGCGGACACTCGCTGCTGGCCATCCAGTTAATCTCGCGTGTGCGCGTCGCCTTCAGCGTTGACCTGCCTTTGCGCCGCCTGTTTGAAGCGCCCACGCTGGCCGGGATGGCCGAGATCATAGAGACGACGAGCATCACAGGCCAGGGCCTTGACGCTCCGCCCATCGTGCCCATCCCACGCGACGCCCCGGAGCTGCCGCTCTCTTTCGCCGAGCAGCGTTTATGGTTTTTAGATCAGTACGAGCCGGGCAGCGCCACTTACAATGAGTCAGCCGTCGTCCGCTTAAAGGGCCGGTTCAACCTGGAGGCGATGGAGCGTGCGATCACAGAGATAGCCAGGCGACACGAGACGCTGCGCACAACCTTTGAGACGGTGGACGGGATGCCGGTGCGAGTCATCGCGCCCGCCTCGTCTCTATCCCTGGCTGTGGACGACCTGAGGGCTTTGCCCGCCGGCGAGCGCGAGGCGGAGTCAGAGCGTCTGGCGACGCTCGAGGCGCAGCGTCCATTCGACCTGGCGCGAGGGCCGCTGCTGCGTTTCAACCTGCTGCGGCTCGGGGAAGAAGATCACGTCGTCGTGCTGACGATGCATCACATCATCAGCGATTGGTGGTCTGTCGGAGTGTTCCTGCGCGAGGTCGCGGCGCTCTACGAAGCTTTCTCCGGCGGCAGGCCGTCGCCGCTTCCAGAGCTTCCCGTTCAGTATGCGGACTACGCGGCGTGGCAGCGCGACTGGCTACAGAGCGACGCTCTCAAATCGCAACTCTCTTACTGGCAACGGCAGCTCGGCGGCAGCCTGCCCGTGCTGGACCT
Organism: Pyrinomonadaceae bacterium; assembly: GCA_036389095.1. Taxonomy (GTDB): domain Bacteria; phylum Acidobacteriota; class Blastocatellia; order Pyrinomonadales; family Pyrinomonadaceae; genus DASQYE01. The sequence goes on along the minus strand of DASVQM010000070.1, from coordinate 4,823 downwards.
GCCCACGGACCGTCCCCGCCCGGCGATTCAGACCTTCCGGGGCGCGACCCAAACTTTTACGCTGCCTTTAAGCTTATCCGGCGACCTCAAGGCGCTGGGCCTCGATCAGCGTGTCACTCTCTTCATGCTGCTCCTGGCCGCCTTGCAGACTTTGCTCTACCGCTATACGGGCCAGACAGACATCAGCGTCGGCTCTTCGATTGCCGGGCGCAGCCGCGAGGAGACGGAAGGCCTGATCGGATTTTTCCTCAACACGCTGGTGATGCGGACGGACTTGTCCGGCAACCCGCGCTTTCAAGAGCTTCTTGATCGAGTGAGGGAAGTGACGCTCGGAGCCTATGCCAATCAGGACGTTCCTATCGAGATGGTCCTGGAAGCCTTGCAGCCCGAGCGGCATCTGGGCCATAACCCGCTCTTCCAGGTGCTCTTCATCTTTCAGAACAATCCCATGCCGGACGTGGAGCTGCCCGGGCTCGCCTCAAGCGGACTGGGGCTCATTGATAAGGGAACGGCGATGTTCGACCTGACGATGAGGATGGAGGATACGGAGCGCGGCCTGGTCGGGACTTTGGAATACAACACGGACCTGTTCGATCAATCGACGATGGAGCGAATGCTGAAGCATTACGAGCGACTGCTTGAGGGGATTGTAGAGGATTCCCGGCAGCGCATCGGCGACCTGCCGCTGCTCACGGCTGAGGAAGAACGACGGTTGCTGGATGAATGGAGCAGCACGGGGGCGGACTATTCGCTCGACGCATCTATCCCGGACCTCTTTGAAGAGCAGGTGAGAAAAACGCCCGACAAAGCCGCCGCGATTTTAAACGGCAATCCCATAACCTTCCGTGAATTGAACGAGCAGGCGGACGCCCTCGCCCGTCTCATCTGTAGTCTCAAGTAGTTGCCCTTGCATCATCCGAAACCACAGGGCTGATAGCTCGCAGACGCAACTCCCGGACGGATGCGACCGTCACTCGCCTTCTCACATTTTGAGCTTTCATGAAGGAGCTGATGCGCTGCGCATCAACATCTTATCCGAACGCCTCCCGCAGCGATTCTCAATCAGACGGTACGTGATGCGCGACTGCTTGCGTTTCTCCGACGTAGAAGCGCTTTGTTAACCCCCTACCTTTGAGGATAAAGAGATGATCAAAAACAGACAGCACAAAATCAACAGGTCTGAGATCGAAGAGGCTGGCTCTTTGGCGTCGGCAATCGAAAGGCTGGTTGGCCGCCACGCCATCCGCTGGTACATCGCACAGGTCACGCAGGATGAGATGGTGGTCGAAGCGACCACGTACGGAGGCGAGTTGGCCCAGTTCAACGATCACGTCGGCGGTCGCTATTATTCCGGCAGAAGCGTGGCGATAAATATTATCCCCACCGGAGTCGGCTGCGAAATCGGCGGCTATGCCGGGGACGCCGCGCCTGTCACGAACCTCCTGGCCTCAACGGTTGACTATCTCGTCACGAATCCCAACGCGGTCAATGCTTCCAACTTCATCAGCATGGACGACAATGTTTTATACACGGAGGGGCGTTGCATCGACCTGTTTTGTCAGGGCCTGGTCGATCTCTACCCGACGAACTCGAACAAGGTCGGATTGATCATAGAGAAATCCGATAGCCATGAGCTGGAGATAATCTTCAACGTCATCAATGCCGTGAGGGCCATTCACGGCGTCGAGGTTGTGGACTATGTGCTCACGGACAGGGCCATCGGCAGTCGTTGCGTGAAGAACGACTCGGGAGCATATGTCGGGGCGGTGGACAACCCTTCGGTCATCTTCGAGGCGTGCGACAAACTGGTTAAGATGGGCGCCAATGCCATCGCCATCACGACCAACATTCAAGACCTGCCGCTTGAAGATTATGCCAAGCATTTCGCCGGTCAAGACCCCAACCCGCTCGGCGGAGTCGAGGCTATCATCTCGCACCTGATCACAAATCAGTTTCAAGTCCCGGCAGCTCATGCGCCGCTTCTCAATTTCAAAGAGCTCGACCTCACGCACAACGTAGTGGATGCCAGAGGTGCCGGTGAGATGGCATCTGCCAGCGGGTTGGCCTGTGTGCTGATCGGCCTGCGAAGAGCGCCGCAGATCGGCGCGAAACCCAACCGGCGCATCCGCGATGCCGTCAACATAAACAATCTCCTGGCAGTCGTCACACCGGCCAGTTGCCTTGGCGGAGTGCCCGCCATCTATGCTCACAAATACGGCATCCCCATCATCGCCGTGCAGGAGAACCGCACCGTCCTCGATGTGACCCAGCAGAAGATCGGATTGAGTAATGTCCTTGAGGTTCGCAACTATGCGGAAGCCACGGGAGTGCTGATGGCTTTGAGAAAAGGCGTCAGCCTGGAAAGCATTGCCAGGCCCTTTAAGACGTTCAGGTATTGACTTCGGAAGAGAGCGGGCCGAGGGATTTGGCTTCGGAGAAAGGAAGGCGACGATGACCTATCACTCCAACGATGTGCTGATCGGGCTGATGGCGGATCAGACTCCGCATCTGCTGGGTGGGATGCTGGGCATACTGAAGTCCGGCCACGCATTCGTCCCCATTGATCCGTCTTACCCCACCGACCGGATAGTATACGTTGTCAACGATTGCCGAATCGAGACCCTCCTGACCGAAGCGAAGTATCTGGAAAAAGCCGCACGCATCTCCCGGCGCAGCTCCTTTCTCAAGCGCATCATCTGCCTTGATCAAGCCAAGCCTCAAATGGCTGCCGAAAGCTTAACGACGGCGCTCTACGATCTGAGCGATTGCCCGACGAACGGCCACGTCAGAAAGTCAGGCGTGAAGCCCTCCAACCTCGCCTACGTGATCTACACTTCAGGCTCGACGGGCCGTCCCAAAGGCGTCCCCATCTCGCACGAAAATCTGATACCCATCCTGCGCTGGGGCCGTGACTACTTCAAGCTTGGCGAGCAGACCAGGGCATTGCAGAATCTCTCCTACTGTTTCGACTTCGGCGTCTTCGAGATTTTGACGACCATCCTCTTCGGCGGCACGCTCTGTTTTCTCGACGGAGACAGGCTCGATAATTTATCGCGTCACACCGATTTTCTTCACGAGCACGAGATCAACACGATGCATTGCACCCCGTCGTTCCTGAGAGAAGTGATCGCGGCGGGAGCGCAGTTGGACAAGTTGAAGGTGCTTCACCTGGGCGGCGAAAAACTGATCGGAAAGAGCATTGACGACATTCTGCAAGTGGTCGGAGACGAGTGCGTCATCTATAACGGCTATGGGCCCACAGAGGCATCCGTCAACTGTTCCATCTACGAAGTCGGCAGCAGACGAACAGGCACGCGCCGGGATTTGACGAGCGTTCCCATCGGGAAAGCGACCGCCAACAACCGCATCTATATTCTCGATGAGCGCTATCATCCGGTTCCCGTGGGCGTTTTCGGAGAGATTTATGTCGGCGGCATCGGCCTGACCCGCGGCTATCTCAACCAGCCCGCTCTGACCTCTGAGAGATTCATTCCCAATCCCTTCGGTAAAGAGGCGGGAGCACGCTTGTACAAGACCGGGGACAGGGCACGCTATCTGCCCGACGGCAATATAGAGTTCTTCGGGCGGCTGGACGCGCAGGTGAAGGTTCGCGGCTATCGCATCGAGACGGGCGAGATTGAAGCCGTGCTGGGCCAACACGAGGGCGTGCGCGAGGCGGTCGTGATGGCGCGCGAGGACGAGCCCGGAAATGCTCGACTCGTCGCTTACATCATCGCGGCAGAGGGGCGGACGCCCGGCATTAACGAGCTGCGAAGCCACCTCGGACACAAGCTGCCTGAGTACATGATGCCGACTGCGTTCGTGATGCTCGAACAGATGCCTTTGACGCCCAACGGCAAGATTGACCGCCGCGCGCTGCCCGCGCCCGACCGCGCGCGTCCGGCGCTTGAGAGAGTGTATGTCGCGCCGCGCAATGCGGTGGAAGCCAGGCTGGCGGAAATGTGCAGCGCGGTGCTGGGCCTGGAGCGGGTCGGAGTCGAGGATAACTTCTTCGAGCTGGGCGGGCATTCGCTCCTCGCCATCCAGCTCATATCGAGAGCGCGCGACTCTTTCGCTGTCGAGATACCGCTGCGCAGCCTGTTTGAAACTCCTACCGTCGCCGCGCTGGCAAGGCAGATAGAGCTGTCGCGCAAGGTAGGCCCATCCGAGTTGCCAGCGCCCATCGAGCGCGTTGCCAGAGACGGCGAGCTTGAGCTTTCGCACGCGCAGCAGCGTTTGTGGATACTCGATCAACTGGAACCGGGCGCTTCATTCTACAACTTGCCTGCGGCTGTTCGGCTCACGGGCCGCCTGGACCTTGAGCTGCTCAGGCAAATCTTCGGCGAGATCATCCGTCGCCACGAATCCCTGCGCACAACCTTCGCTCTCATAGATGACAGACCGTTGCAATTCATCTCGCCCGCCCAGTCTCTTGAGCTTCCGCTGATTGACCTGAGCGGCCTGCCCGAGCGACGGCGCAGCGAGGAAGTGCAACTGCTGGCCACAGCCGAAGCCGAGCGACCATTCGATCTGGCACAGGGGCCGCTGCTGCGCATGAAACTCCTGCGCTTGAGTGAAGAAGAGCATGTGCTCTTAGTGACCATGCACCACATCATCTCGGACGGCTGGTCTATGGGCGTACTCATCCGGGAGGTGGGCCTGCTCTACCGCGCTTACAGTCTGGGAGAAGCATCGCCCTTGCCGGAGCTTGAGATTCAGTACGCGGATTATGCGGCGTGGCAGAGGAAGTGGCTCGCCGGAGAGATGCTGCAAGAGCAGCTCAGGTATTGGAAAGGGCAGTTGGCGGGCGCTCCTCCGCTGCT
>DASVQM010000069.1:0-7460 GCA_036389095.1 Pyrinomonadaceae bacterium | reverse complement strand
GGAGGCGGCGGTGGATGTGACGAGTTGGGAATGCGAGCGAGGGAGTGAGCGGAAGGTAGTGCCGATCGGGAAGCCGATCGCCAACACACAGACTTATATCCTGGATGAGCGGATGCAGGTGGTGCAGGTTGGCGTGGCGGGTGAACTGCACATCGGCGGCGTCGGCCTGGCCAGGGGTTATTTCAAGCGAAGCGATTTGACGGCGGAGAAGTTCATCTCTCATCCCTTTAGCACAGAGCCCGGAGCCAGGATGTATAAGACGGGCGACCTCGCGCGCTATCTGCCCGACGGCAACATAGAGTTTCTGGGACGCATTGACCATCAGGTGAAGATTCGTGGTTTCCGCATCGAGCTGGGCGAGATAGAGGCCGTGCTGGCACAACACGAGGACGTGCGCGAGGCCGTGGTGTTGAAGCGCGAGGACGTGCCCGGCGAGCAGCGGCTGGTGGCATACGTGTTGGCCCAAGCGGAATCGTCGCCGACGCTCGGCGAGCTGCGCCGACACGTAAGCGACAAGCTGCCGGACTACATGATTCCATCTGCCTTCGTGATGCTGGACGCGCTGCCGCTGACGCCCAACGGTAAAGTTGATCGCCGCGCGTTGCCTGCGCCTGACGGGACGCGCCCGGAGTTGGCCCAACCTTACGAGGCTCCGCGAACCGAGGTCGAGCATACGCTGGCCGCCATTTGGAGCGAGGTGCTGCGCGTCGAGCAGCTGGGTATCCATGACAACTTCTTCGAGCGTGGGGGCGACTCGATTCTCAGCATCCAGATCATCTCGCGCGCCGCCCAGGCCGGGATTCACCTGACACCCAGGCAGTTGTTCAAGCACCCGACGATTGCCGAGCTGGCAGTCGTGGCCGGAACATCCACGCTGGCACGCACCGCCGAGCAGGGGCCTGTGACGGGCGTCTTGCCGCTGACGCCGATTCAACACTGGTTCTTCGAGCAGCGCCTGGAAGAACCTCAGCACTGGAATCAGGCCGTGCTCTTTGAAGTGAGAGAACCCCTGAATCCCTCCTTTATCGAAGAGACGTTGAAGCACCTGGTCGAGCATCACGACGCCTTGCGTCTGCGTTTCCACCAAGATGAGACGGGATGGCAGCAGGCCATCGCCGGAGTTGAAGAAACAAACCTCGCTTTCTCCCTCTTGAGCTTGCCGGAGTCGCCCGACGAAGCCGGCTTTGAAGAGATTGCTTCAAGGTTGCAGGCCAGCCTCGATCTGACGAATGGGCCGATGGCGCGCGTCGCCTATTTTGAAGGCCGGGAAGAGAGAGCGGCGCGTCTCTTGATGATCTTCCATCACCTCGTCATTGACGGCGTTTCATGGCGCATTCTGCTCGAAGACATGCAGACGGCATATCAACAACTGAGCCTCGGGACGAAGATTCGCCTTCCGGCCAAGACCACTTCCTATAAGCATTGGGCCGAAAGATTGGCCGAGCTGGCCCGGTCCGAGGAGTTTCGACAGGAACAAGCTTACTGGTTGTCGCAGCCGAGCGCTCCTGCCTTGACGCTTCCGGTCTCTTATCGGGGCGGCGTCAACACGGGCGCGTCAGCGCGTTCGCTCGACAGGACATTGAGCGCCGAGAAGACGCAGGCGCTCTTACAGGAAGCGCCAGCCGCTTACAACACCAACGTCAACGACCTGTTGTTGACGGCGCTCGCCCTGGCCTTCCGGCCCTGGACGGAAAGCTCGTCGCTTCTCGTAGATATAGAGGGCCACGGACGCGAGGACATCTTTGAAGACGTTGACCTCTCGCGCACGGCTGGTTGGTTTACCACCATCTATCCGGTGAGGTTGAAGCTGGAAGACGGCGCCGCCTGCGGCGAGCAGTTGAAGGGGATTAAAGAACAGCTTCGCCTGATTCCGAACCACGGGATCGGCTACGGCATGCTGCGCTATCTCAGCCAGGACGAGGAGATCAGAGATAGGTTGCGAAGTCTTCATCAGGCTGAGGTGCTCTTCAATTACCTGGGCCAGTTCGACCAGCTCCTCTCGGAAGCGACCCCGCTACAGCCTTCGAGCGATTCCGTGGGCATCACACAGAGCCCCGTAGACAAACGTCGCTACCTGCTCGATGTCACGGGCAGAGTCTCCGGCGGCCAGCTCCACATGACCTGGACTTACAGCGAGAACGTCCACAGCCAGGACGTAATTGAAAGCCTCGCCGACGGCTTTATGCGAGAGTTGCAGGCCCTCATTGCACACTGCCAGTCGTGCGAGGCGGGCGATTACACGCCCTCCGATTTTCCTCTCGCTAATCTCGACCAGCAATCGCTCGACAAGCTTCTCGATGCCATTGAATTCTAGAGGGCGAAACCGAAATGGTTACTTCAACAGCACGTAGCAGAAATAAGAACATCGAGGCCATTTATCCGCTGACGCCTCTTCAGCAGGGAATGCTCTTCCATACGCTTTTGGAGTCGGAGACGGGCGTCTACGTCCAGCAGTTGAGCTGCACGCTGCACGGAGCGTTGGACACGGAGGCGTTGGAGCGCGCGTGGCAGCGCGTCGTCGAGCGCCATTCCGTTCTGCGCACGGCCTTCATCTGGGAAGAGCTCAAGCAGTCGCTTCAGGTCGTTGGCCGAAAGGTAAACCTGCCTTTGGAACAGCAGGATTGGCGAGAGCTTTCGCGCGACGAGCAAGAGCAGCGGCTCGAAGCTTTTCTCCAACAGGAAAGACGCACAGGCTTCAAGCTTTCCAAATCGCCTTTGATGCGCCTCAATCTGATTCGCACGGCAGCCGACGTTCATCAGTTCGTCCTGACCTATCATCACCTGCTGCTCGATGGTTGGTCTCTGCCAATACTGTTAAAAGAGGTCTTCAGCTTTTATGAAGCGTTCCGGCGCGGGCAGGACTTGCACCTCAAGCAAACGCGACCCTACGTGGATTACATCAACTGGTTGCAGCAACAGGACGAGACGAAGGCCGAAGGCTTCTGGCGCGCAACATTAAAAGGCTTCCTGTCGCCCACACCGCTCGGCGAGAAACCGCTCGCTACTGCGAGCCAGGCCAGCCGGGAGGAAGCTTACAGCGCCGAAAAGACGCATCTTTCAAGAGCGCTCACGGCATCGCTGCAAGCGCTTGCGCGCCAGCATCAACTGACGATGAGCACGCTCGTGCAGGGAGCCTGGGCCGTGCTCCTCGCTCGCTACAGCGGCCAGCGCGACGTGCTTTTCGGGGCGACCACTTCGGGCCGCCCGGCGACGCTCGCCGGAGCCGAGGCGATGGTCGGGTTGTTCATCAACACGCTGCCCGTGCGCGTCGAGGTCAATTCGGAGAAAGAGGTCGTCGCGTGGTTGAAGCAGCTACAGCATGAGCTGGTTGAAATGCGCGAGCACGAGCACAGCGCTTTGATACAGATTCATGGTTGGAGCGAAGTGCCGCGAGGGCTCCCGCTCTTTGACAGCATCCTGGTTTTCCAGAACTATCCGCTCGAAGAATCGCTGCCGGAGCAAGTCGGCAGCCTCAGCATCAGGGGCATTCGCACTTTCGACCAGACTAATTATGCGCTCACGCTGGCCGTCACGCCGGGAGCGCAAATGTCTCTGGAGCTTGCTTACGATTGCCGCCGCTTCGACGCGGCGACGATTCGACGCCTGCTCGGCCACCTGCAAACCGTGCTCGAAGGCATGGCGGCCAATCCCGAACGTAAGCTCGCGCGATTGCCGCTGCTGACGCCAGCCGAAGAGCAGCAGCTCGCGCAGTGGAATCGAACGCAGAAGAATTACCCGCTCGAAAAGTGCCTGCACGAACTGTTCGAGGCGCAGGCCGCCTCGACGCCGCTGGCAATCGCCGCCCGATGCGAAGGCCGACAGCTTACCTACGGCGAGCTGAATGGCCGCGCGAATCAACTGGCAAACTACTTGCGACGGCTGGGTGTCGGAGCAGACGTGCTGGTCGGCATCTGCGCTGAGCGGTCGCTCGATTTTGTGGTCGGCATGCTCGGCGTCTTCAAGGCGGGCGGCGCTTACGTGCCGCTCGACCCGGCTTATCCGAAAGAACGGCTCTCGTTTCTCCTCGAAAATTCCCGCGTGACGATTCTCTTGACGCAGCAGCGTTTGCTCGATGCGCTGCCGGAGCATGGCGCAACGGTCGTCTGTCTTGATGCGGACTGGGCCCACGTCGCTCACGAAAGCGAAGCGACGTTGGAGAGTGTTGTCGTCCCCGCTAACCTGGCCTATGTGATCTACACTTCCGGCTCCACGGGCTTGCCCAAGGGCGCGATGATCGAGCATCGCTCGATGCTCAATCACCTCTTCATCAAGGCCGAGACGCTGGGACTGAGCAGCGGCGACGTGGTGGCGCAGACCGCTTCGCAATGCTTCGACATCTCTGTCTGGCAGATGTTGTCTGTGCTTCTGGCGGGCGGGCGCGTGGAGATTTTCCCTGACGAGGTGGCGCATGATCCCTGGCTGCTGGCCGAGCGCGTCACGCAGACGGGAGTCACCGTGCTTGAGAGCGTCCCTTCGTTTCTACGCATACTGGTCGAGCAGGGGGCCGGGCGTGCGGGAGAAGGCCAGGGAGCGGGCGTATGGGGAAGCCTGCGTTGGATGTTGGCGACGGGCGAAGCTCTGCCGCCGCAGTTGTGCAGGCAATGGCTGGAATCTTACCCTTCAATTCCGCTGGTCAATGCTTATGGGCCCACGGAATGTGGAGATGATGTCACACAGGCTGTCATCATCGAATCGCCCGGCGAGGATGTGGCGCGTATGCCGATAGGGCGAGCGCTCTCGAACTTGCAGCTCTATGTGCTGGATGCGGAGATGAGAGAGCTGCCCGTCGGCTGTAGCGGGGAGTTGTACGTCGGCGGGGTCGGAGTGGGAAGAGGATATTTGCGCGACGGCGGCAGGACGGCTGAGCGGTTTGTGCCGGACGCGTTCGGAGGAGCGGAGGGGGCCAGGCTCTATCGTACGGGAGATGTGGTGCGTCGGCGCGAGGACGGGGAGTTGGAGTATCTGGGTAGAGTGGACGAGCAGGTCAAGGTGCGAGGCAACAGGATTGAACTGGGAGAGGTGGAGGCTGCGCTCGAAGGCTTGGAGGAGGTGCGAGAGGCTGTGGCGCTGGTGTGGGATGAGGCAGGAGGCAGCCGCCTCGTCGCTTACGTCGTCCCGAAAGCGCAGGCCGCGTCGCCCGTTGAGAAGGAAGGTGCGCCGAAGGAGCTTGAGAAAGTCGCTCAATGGCAGACGGTTTTCGATCAGGTTTACAGGCAGGAGACCGTCTCGGAGCAGGACGAGGCCGTCAATCTGAGCGTCTGGATCAGCAGTTATACGCGCGAGTCTTTGCCGGAGAATGAGATCGCGGAATCGGTCGAGGATTCGGTCAAGCGCATTCTCTCGCTCGGGCCGAGACGCGTGCTTGAGCTGGGCTGCGGGACGGGCCTGCTCTTATCTCGCATCGCTCCTCATTGCGAATACTATTGCGGAACGGATATTTCGGAAGCGGTCGTCGAATCACTGAAGAGGCGTCTGGAACGCTCACGCGCGAGCCTGCCGGAGATCAAGCTCCTGCAAAGGGCGGCGGATGACCTGGAAGGGATTGAGGCCGGGTCATTCGATGTCGTCGTCATCAACGAGCTGGTGCAGTACCTCCCGAGCGCTGATTATCTTGTGCGCGTCATTGAAGGGGCCTTGAAGATGTTGCGGCCCGGCGGGTGCATCTTCGTTGGCGGAGTCCGCAGCCTGCCCCTGCTCGAAGCCTTTCATCTCTCTGTGCAGCTAGCCCAGTCAACCCCTGATGCTTCCGTGGAGCAGTTGCAGCAGCGCGTGCGCAAGGCCGTCGCACAGGATAAGGAGCTGGTGATTGACCCGGACTTCTTCATTGCGCTCAAGCAGCGCACGCCGCAAATCTCCGACGTGGAGATTCAGTTGAAGGGTGGAGAGCACGATAACGAGCTGACGAAGTTTCGTTATGACGTGATCTTGCGTGCCGGGCAGGAGAGCGTCGCGTCTACGGAGATTGATTGGCTGGACTGGCGGCGCGGCGGCTTAAATGTGGATGACGTGCGGCGTATGCTGCGAGAGGATGAGCCGCCGCTGTTGGCCGTCAAGAATGTGCCGAACCTGCGACTCGTCCGGGAATCCAGAGCGCTCGAACTGCTCTCGGCGTCGGCGCGTCCGGCAACCGTCGGAGAGTTGAAAGAGCTGGTGGCGGGAACGAACCGCGCGATTGCGCCCGCAAGCTTCTGGGCCATCGGGGAGGAGCTTCCCTACGACGTGCAGGTCTGCTGGTCGGAGGCTGGTGAAGCGGGCTCCTACGATCTTCTGTTCAGGAGACGGAGCGTATTGGCCCATAACGCAGGCCACGTCGCTCTGCCCCGAAAGAGCCTGGAGCCGAAGCCCTGGGCCCAGTATGCCAATAATCCGCTCCTCGATATCTCAACCGAGCAGCTGATTCCGAAGCTGCGACGAAGGATGAAAGAGACGCTGCCCGACTACATGATTCCTTCGGCCTTCGTCTTGATGGACGCGCTTCCGCTGACAACCAACGGCAAGGTGGATAGACGGCAACTGCCCGCGCCCGAGCAGACGCGACCCGAAATGGAGAAGGCTTACGTTGCCCCTCGAAATTCGACGGAGGAAAAGCTGAGCGCGATCTGCGCAGAGGCGCTGAGGCTGGAAAGAGTCGGGGTTTATGACAACTTCTTCGAGCTGGGCGGCCATTCGCTCCTCGCCATACAGGTCTTATCCAGAGTCCAGAAAACCTTCCAGATAGACTTGCCTCTGCGGGCCGTTTTCGAGACGCCGACCATTGCCGGGCTGGCGCAGAAGATAGAAGAGGCGCTCAGTAGCGGTCAGGCCGTCGCGGCCACGCCCATCGAGCGCGTTGCCAGAGACGGCGAGCTAGAGCTTTCGCACGCGCAGCAGCGTTTGTGGATACTCGATCAACTGGAACCGGGCAGCTCTTTCTACAACATACCCGGCGCGGTGCGTTTGACAGGACAACTCAAGGTCGAGGTGCTGGAACGCAGCTTCAGCGAGATCATCCGTCGCCACGAGACCCTGCGCACAACCTTCGTGGTTAAGGACGGCAAGCCTCTGCAACACATCTCGCAGGCTGAGCCGAGAGAGCTTGCAGTCATAGACATCGCCGGCTTGCCCGGGGCGCAACAGGAAGAAGAGGTCGGGCGGCTGGCCACAGCCGAAGCCGAGCGACCATTCGATCTGGCACAGGGGCCGCTGCTGCGCATGAAACTCCTGCGCTTGAGTGAAGAAGAGCATGTGCTCTTAGTGACCATGCATCACATCATCTCGGACGGCTGGTCCATGGGCGTACTGATTCGTGAAGTCGCAGCGCTCTATGAAGCGTACAGTGCGGGAGAAGCATCGCCCTTGCCGGAGCTTGAGATTCAGTACGCGGATTATGCGGCGTGGCAGAGGAAGTGGCTCGCCGGAGAGATGCTGCAAGAGCAGCTCAGGTATTGGAAAGGGCAGTTGGCGGGCGCTCCTCCGCTGCT
>DASVQM010000068.1:0-13349 GCA_036389095.1 Pyrinomonadaceae bacterium | reverse complement strand
GTGGGCGTGGGAGGGAGAGACACGCTGGGAGGAGGGAGGAAGCAGCGAGAGGGCGGAGGATTGGATGGAGATGAAGTCGGCGTCGGTATTGGAGCCGGGTTTGGCGGGGAGAGTGAAGGGGCCGAGGTAGCTGGCTCCGGCTTCCAGGATGATGCTGTCGCCTGGAACGGCAGCGTTGATCGCGGCCTGTAAGTCGCCCCCCGCCGGAACGACGAGGGTGGCGGCGGAAGTTGCCCTGAGTGCTCCAAAGCTCGTGAGTAGGAATGCTGAGAGGAGGAGAACGAAACGCAGGATTGAGCGAAGGGTGTGGGAGAAGAGAGCCTTCGGCCCGCAGGTATAGATCATTTATCAACCTCACTTCGGTAGCCGGACTATCTCAAAAACCCGGTTTCGAGATTCCTGGCTTTGCGGACCCGCATCGCTACGGGGGTGCCTTTAATCGGTGATGACTTTGCGCTCTACCTCGGAGCGCGCTTGATGTGTCGTGGAGCGTGGATGAGAGCACACGTCCAGAGACCATGGCCCGGATGAAGAGAAAACGGACGGCAGTCGTTTTCGCTCATCCAAGGGCGACGGCTCAAAGGCGCGCAAGTTTGTAGGGTTGAATCGAAGTGAAAAGGAGAGGCGGCAAGATTCGGAACCAGTGAATGCTAAGGGCTAGCAGGTGGTGAGTGGTTCCGCCCAGGCTTCCTCTCTCTTGCAACGTGATGCTTGCGAGAGTCCGCAGAGCGCGGGACTTCGCCGAATACGCGCGGCACTTGTCGCGCCGAACGTATTCAAGAGAGTTTTGAAGCTAAGGCTTTCTCCAGATCGCCTTCGGCAACCAGACAATCTCTTCAGCAAGCCTGCTCTTGTAAAAACAAGGCGACAGCGCTTTTGTCGAGACTCACGGCTTTGCGTCCCCACCTCGCGGTGGGTTTGCCCTTATCGTGTGCAATCATCCTATTGCGAAAGATCGTTGGTCACCGGCAGCCAGATTGACCGCAACAGTGGCAAACTGATTAAACGATATTTGACTATGTTTGTCAATCACTTTTAAAACCCGATTTTGACGGCCAAAAAACATGGGTGAGGCCGCGACCGAGCCGGTCAATTTGAGCGAGAGCGTACGTCCACACGGCTGGATTTAAGGGCAGATTAACCTTTTCTGTTAAGAGCGTCGCCCTGCTTTCATTGAACGGCTTTATCCGTTTTTCATGATATATTCGCCCGAGTTGAAGCGTGCTTGAGGGAAGGGCGGCAGGCGTTTGGAGATGCTCGCCGGTTAAATGGTAGAGCCGGTTGGGGAGAGCCCGGAAGGGGAAGGCGATTATGAGTGGCTATGCCGTAGACAAAACATTACCCTCGACGGGGCAGTCGCTTGGCGTTCGCGCAAAGGTCTGTCTCAATCTGGCCCGGCTCTTCCTGACGGGGCCGCTCAAGCGTTACGGCTTCAGGAATGATGTCAATACCAGATTTGAGAGCATGAACGAATGGATGGCCGACCGCGTGGAACAGATAGAAGAGTACCAGCATCTGTTCAAGCCATTCTGCGCCTTTGAGGGTAAGACCGTGTTGGAGCTGGGCTGCAACAGGGGCTACCTGCTCGACGCTTTTCTGCGAGCCGAGTCCTTTGAAGCCATCGGCGCTGATATTGATGTGGAGGCGCTGGAGGAAGCCCGCGCATCCTTTGGCGATCGAGTACGTTTTATAGAATCAACGCCGGATTCCATTCCCTTAAAGGACGAGAGCGTTGATGTCATCTACACGATTGACACGGTCGAGCACTTGAGCAAGCCGCGCGAGATATTCATGGAGTGTTACAGGGTGCTTCGTCCGGGCGGAATGTTTCTCATACATTTCCACCCCTGGCTGGGGCCTTACGGCTCGCATCTGGAAGACATCATTCCCTTCCCCTGGCCGCAAGTCTTCTTTTCGATGGACACGCTGCTGGATGTCGCCTCGAACCTTTACGATTCTCCCGATTACAAGGTGGCCTGCTACTACACAGACGCCCAGACCGGAGAGAAGAAGCCCAACCCTTATCTGGACAAGGCCAAGTGGGATAGATTCCTCAATCGCATCACGCTCAAGCAGTTCAAAAGAATGCTTAAGGGACTGCCGTTTGAGCTTGTCCACTCCGAGATGATAGGCTTTAGCGGCAGGATGTTTCCAGCCGCGCGTCACCTCAAAAGGCTATCTCAAATGTCGGGCCCGGACGAGTACTTCACAAAGGCTATGTTCTGTGTGCTGAAAAAGCCGCAGGCTTAGAAGGCCGAAGATCAATACGAACAACTGAGCTTAATCATCGCTCTTTGATGATGAGAAAGGAGGGCGTGACGGCGTCGGAGTCCGGCAGCTCGCCTTTGATCGCAAGCCCCTGGCGCTCAAGCTCGCGGCGCAGCATCCCTTCGGTTTGAAAGACTTCGCGCGCTGCCGTGAGGCGGCCCGTCGGCTGCCTGCCCGTCAGACGATATAACGCGCCCGCATAGAGAACGCGCACGGAATAAACTATCGTCACAAGATCGCGCGCGGCGAAGCCCTGGCCGAGCTGGCGCAGGTAGAAGCGCGGATGAAGAATCTTGAGTAGCAGCGCTCCGCCGCGCTTGAGCACGCGCGCAATCTCCGAAAGGGTCTGCACATTGTCCGTGTAGGGGAGGACCAGGCGGCAGATGACCAGATCAAAGTTGCCGGAAGAAAAAGGAAGCTGCTCGGCAGAGCCGCGCACGAAGGCGACGCGTGCGCCGGGCGCATGAGCATCGAAGAGCTGGCGCGCGGCGATCCCGACATCACGCGCCGGGTCTAGCCCAAACCCTCGTGCTCCCATGTCGGTCACAAACGGCAGGAGCTGCTGCCCAGCCCCGCAACCCACATCGAGCACGCGCGAAATCTCCATCCCCGAAACAGCATCGAGGAGCGCGCGTGCGCGCGTCGGGTCGGCGACAAAACGCGCCCAGTTCCCGCGAATGTACTTGTCATAATCGTCGCGTTCGGTCATCCCTATCGCTCTTCGACTGTTTGAGCTGTAACCCAGGGGCGGCGCGCGAGCGCCTGAGCTTCCCTTGGGCCAACTACTCTTTAACGATCAGGAAAGAGGGCGTCTCCTTTTCCGTGTCCAGCAGCTCGCGCCGTATTTTAAGACCGTTGCTCTCAAGGAGTCGTCGCAGGAATCGTTCGGTCTGAAAGACCTCGCCGCCTGCCGTCAAGCGGTTCTTGGGCTGCCTGCCGGTCATGTGATAGAAGATGCCGGCTGCCAGAACGCGCGTGCTATAAACCATCGGGATAGGGTCAAACGCCATCAGGCCCTCGCGGAAACGGCGCAGGTAGTACCTGGGGTGCAGAATCTTCAGGAGCAGAGAGCCGCCGGGTTCGAGCACGCGCGCCATCTCGGAGATCGCCCGCTCGTTATCCATGAAGGAGAGGACGAGGCGACAGATGACGAGATCGAAGCTGCCGGAAGAGAAAGGCAGGGTATTGCCGTCACCGCAGACAAAATCAATCTTCGCCTCCGGCACCTGCTCGGCGTAGAGTTTACTGCCGACGATTCCGGCATCCAGCAAAGGGTCGAGCCCGACGCCCCAGGCCTTCCTGTGCACGACATAGGGCAAGAGTTGTTGTCCGGCTGCGCTTCCGATATCGAGCACACGCTTGAACTCAAGCCCCTTCACCCCTTCGAGCGCGACATCAATGCGCTCCGGTTCCGAGACATAGCGATCCCAGGTGATGCGCGCATACTGCTCATAACTATCATATTTATACCTAGACATGATTCTTCTCCTTCGGACTGTGCAGAGAGGAGATGGAAAAGCTGGCCGCCCGTTTAGCGCAGCGCATCTCGGAGATGAGGTATATCAGGCGCAGGCTGCTCTTTCAATAAAAGAGATCATAGCTCCAAGCGCAGGATGAAACGCGGCTTCATCAAGCTCTTTTTGCAAGATCGAGGTCTTCATGCGATTCATGGTTCGGGAACCAGCGCGGCTGACTCTTTGCGCGTCGTCCAGGGAAAGCGCTCGGCCAGTTGGCGCGCGAGGAATTGACTATAGGTGGCTGCGCCGCCGCTCGTCAGGTGCATCTCGTCAACGAAGCTGACCTGATTGATTCCGTCCACCGAGCGGAAATCGAAGAAGCTCATCCCTTCGGCCTCGACGATGCGCTGCACCTGCGGGTCGAGCGCGTACTCTTCCCTCAAAGGCATGGCGACGAAGATGACGCGTACGTGGTGACGGCGCGCGAGGCTTATCAATCGTCCCAGTCTTTGATAGGTCGGAGCCGAAGAAGCCGAAGCGTCGCCGCCGCCTTCTCCCGCGCCCTTCTTCGGCGACTTCTGCGACCGATTGATGATTTGAGCGCTCTCACGATAGCTCGGTATCAGGTCGTCGAGCACGCGCGTACGCACGCGCGCACGGTTGGCGTAGGCCGAGGACAGGTCGGCGAGCATGAAATCGGCACGATGATCGAAGTCGAGCAAGTCGTGCGAGAACAGTTCGGGAATATCCGAGGCGCTGGTGTAATTGTGCGCCAGCCGCGCCGGGACCGGCGGAAGATCATCCTGCAAATCCTTGGCCGCAAAGCAGACGATCAAAACGTCGGGCAGACGGTTCGCGTCAACGAAATAGTGCTTGAAGGCGTAGTACCAATCAGGCAAAGCCGTCGCGTCCGGGAAGACGCGACCGACGCTCAATGGGCCCAGGCGGCGTGCTTCCATCTCCCTCTCAAAAATCGCGGGGTCTACGCCGTAGCGGAGCATAGAGTTCGAGATGAAGAGGACGCGCGTCCCCTGGCTCTCCGCCATCTTTCGGGAGATTTCCGGTATCTGCCGGATGTGCGTGACATCGAGCGAGAGCCTTTGCTCGCACACGCGCACGACAAGCTCACCGGCCAATAAGACCAGGAGGACGACGGCGACGACCCGCAGCTCGTTTCTAAAACTGGAAGTAGATGAAGACATTGCTGACAGGCGGAGCGAAGAACCACAACATCAAAGCGCAGTAGCTATAGGCGGCGGCGCGCACCCACCACCTCGTCTCGGTCAAGCGCAGCAGGTCTTGCTTACGCTCAAGCCAGAATTCGTAGAGGACGAGCGGCCCGGCATAAAAGATAATCATGGCGAGCGCGGAAGCGGCCAGCGGAGTCAGGCGGAAGTCCGTCGCCATCCTTCCAAGCATGGCCCAGACCTGCGCCATTGATTCGGCGCGAAACAGCAGCCAGCCCAAACAGACCAGATGAAACATGAGCACGACCCGAGCCAGATAACCGACCCAGGACGTGCGCGGCGCGGCGACAGGCGTCGGCGCACCCTCTTTGTATTTTTTGAAGAACCAGAAGCGCGGCCAGGAGATGAGCCTGTAGCCGCACAGCAGGAGCCCGTGATAGAGCCCCCAGAGAACGAACGTCCACGCCGCGCCGTGCCACAATCCGCTGAGCAGCATGACGATGACAAGCGTCGAGTAGAGCCGCCACCTGGTCGCCTGTTTGCTGCCGCCACGGCGGGCGAGCGGCACATAAACGTAGTCGCGGAACCAGGTGGATAAGCTGATATGCCAGCGGGCCCAGAAGTCCGGCGGCGAGACGGCAAGATAAGGGAGGTTGAAGTTGGTCGTCAGGTCAATGTTGAGCCAGCGCGCGACGCCCTGCGCGATGGATGAATAGCCGGAAAAATCTCCGTAAATCTGGAAGGCGAAGGCGTAGATGCCGAGCAGGCATTCGAGGCCCGTCAGTTGCGACGGGCTCGTATGAAAGATCGAGTTGGCGATCAGCGCCATGTTATCGCCGACCACCACTTTTTTGAAAAGACCGATGGCCACGTAGTAGAGCCCTTCGCGGAAATCATCGGGACGCCGCACCCTGGGCTTCGTCAGTTGCGGCAGAAGCTTTCTGGCACGCACGAGTGGGCCCGCGACCAGGTGCGGGAAGAAGCTGACGAAGAGCGCGAAGTCGATAAAACTCTTCTCGTACTTGAAGTCGCCACGATAGACATCGATCGTGTAGCTCATCGTCTGGAAAGTGTAGAAGGAGATGCCGACCGGCAACAGAAAATTGAGCACCGGCAGCGAGACAGGCAGCCCGAGCGTCGTGAGCAATCCGCTCAGCTCCTGCGAGAAGAACCCGTAATACTTAAAGACGCCGAGCAGCCCGAGCTGCAAAGTGATCGAAGTCAGGAGAACCGTTTTTCTGACTCTCTGCGACGAGCTGCGACCGATACTGATGGCCGCGTAGTAATCGACCACGGTCGAGAAGAGCATGACGAAGAGAAAGCGCCAGTCCCAGTAGCCGTAGAAGACGTAGCTCGCGGCGAGCAGCATGTAGTTCTGCCAGCGGTGCGAGAGCAGGCGATAGAGCGCGAAGACGACCGCGAAGAAGGCCCAGAAGATGTAGCTGTTAAAAAGCATCGGCGATTCAGGTTTTCTTCACCCGGAGACATCCGCCACGCGTTTCGCTCTGCGAAGCCGTAGTCAAACGCTGTCGGGTCGCGTTCCTTCGATTGGTTAAGAGGGATGGTGAAAATCCGGCCAGCATCGATGATCGAAACACTACTGATTAACCGCCTGCTCCGATTCGGAGACGGCGGGCCAAGCACCTAACGATTGCAAGCTCACGTCGGCAGACGGAGCAGCGGCGGCGGCAGTTCCCTCAACCGCCTGCGGGCCCAAATCTTTTTTCGCGGGCGGCGTCGGAATCGAGAAACGTCTTTCGACGAAGATGAAAAGCAGGGTCGAGCTGACCAGCGTTATCAGGAAGAAGGCCGGAAGCCCGAGCCAGAAGGCGGCCAGAGAGAGCCCGGACGCCGTCGGCAGCAGGCGCAGCATGACGAGCGCGATGGCCTTGAGCGTCAGACCGTGAATCAGGTAGTAGGAATAGCTGATGTTGCCGAGCCAGCGAAGCGGCGTCCAGGAGAAAATCCTGCTCGACAAGGTCGCGGGGCTGAAGCAGGCGAGCGTGAAGATCCAGAAGCTCCCGAAGAGCGCCATCATGCGGTAGTTCTCGTTCAGGCTCTTCGCGTTCGGCAGAAAAGGAAACAGCTCGGGCTTGATGGCGAGCGCGTAGATCAAGGGAAAAGTCAGAGCGAGGATGACGTAAACGGCCAGGTCAATGCGCCGCGTTACTCTTCGCGCCAGATCATACGTATAGGTCGCTTCAAAAAGCAGGATGCCCGAGATGAACATGATGAAATGGATGCGGGCATAGGTCGTGCCGACGAAGCAATAGGCCGTATAGAGGAGCGCCAGCAGGAGAAAGAAGAGGACTCTCCGCCCTCCCGTCCAGCGACGCATGCCGAGTCCCACGACCAGCAGCGGAATGAAGAGGTAGAAGAAGAACTCGTAGCTCAGAGACCAGGCGACCGTGATAACGGGGTTGATCTCGAATACTCCGGGCAGCAGCAGCACGTTCTGTAGGAGGTAAACGGCTGCGCTTAAAGGCTCAGCCGGAATACGGCTCTCGGACGGACGAAGCGCGGAGAGCACCAGGTAGACGGCCAGGACGCAGAGGAAGGTCGGATAAATACGCTCTATGCGTCGCCTGATAAATTTGGCGTAGTTGCTGTACTTCTTGATCGTCCAGCCGTAGATCAGATAGCCGCTCAGGACGAAAAAGAGATCGACGCCCGAGAGCCCTATGGTTCCCAGGAATTCCGAGACGGCGAAGCTATAGGAATCAGCCGCGAGCCAGGGCTTGAAGAGCGCGTGATAATGGACGAAGAAGACGAGCAGGACGGCAAAGCCGCGCAACCCCTCCATCGGCAGATTGCGATCAGGGCTATTGACATTGCCCAGCTCGTAAATCCTCGCCAATCGCTCGCCAATTCTCATGCTCTCTCGATACCTCGGGCAGAAATTAACAGGGAAGGACAGAGATTGTCAGGATGGAAAACCAAAAGCATTGCTGCAATGAATGCTTCATCTCTTCTTCTTTATCCTGTCTCTCCGTGTCCATCCTGCTAATTCCTTATCTCCTAGAAAAGCGTGTAGATGAAGGGAGCGAGCGCGGAGCTTTCGGCGAACACCAGCAGCGCTCCGAAAAGCAGCATGACCACCACGATGGGCAGCAGCCAGAACTTTTTTCTCTCCCGCAAAAAGGCCCACAACTCAGCCAGCAAAGACATCTCAAACCCTCCTCCGCCTCAGATCAAAATCCCCGCCCACAGCACACCGCGTACTCCCCTGTGCCGAAATCGCTCAGGGCGCGCACGCCTTGACAGTATATTGCGGATATTTAGTTTGCAACATCGGGCACAGCGATTGATAAAGAATACCGGCGATGGCCTGAGCACCCTGTGGAGTGTAGTGAATGAAATCGTAGAAATAACGGGAGGTCTTTGGCAATTTCCTCGCCAAATCAATAACTAGAATACCTTTCTCGCGCCCCACATGTCTAGTAGAATCATTATAGACCTCAAGCAGATTCCAGTACATTTTTCCGGTCTGCTGCGCGCCGTCGGCCTTCACCCGCGCCAGGTCAACGCCCGTCAGGTCGTCCGTGCCGAATCCGGCCAGAAGCGGCTGCGTCACGAACACCGGCTCGATGCCGGCGCTGCGGCAGATGTCGGCGAGACGGCCCAGGCGTGCCTCGTAATCCTTCAAATACTGCCCGCTATAGCGCTCGATATACTCTCGCTCGGCCTCTTCGGAAACATCCAGATAGCCCTGCATTCGCAAATCCACCTGATGATGCGTGAGCCCAGCCCGGTAGGCCGTTAAGCTGCGGTACATGTTGAGCACAAGCGCCGTCACTTCGCTGTAAGCGGATAAAGATTTGACGAAAGCCTTCCCGGAATCAAAGCGGATGCCGCTCTTGATATTCTCCGAGTCCCACTCGGAGAGCGAGGCGCTGGCGATATCGTTGGCTCCGACGAGGAATAAAGCGACCTTCGGACGCAGCGCCACGACGTAGTCCTCAAGCAGAACAAGGTGGCCGTGCGTCGAATGCCCGTCGAGACCGGCGTTGTTGACCCAGACGTGGCTGAAGGATTTTTCCAAACGCTGGCCCAACTGTGCCGTCCACGTCTGGTCTTCGTTGAGGAAGAAACATTGAGTGGTGCTGCCGCCGATGGTCACAATCGTCAAACGCTCGGAGAAGTCCGCGGGCGGGTTCGCGCCGCGAAAGCCGAGCGCATTCCTCACGACGGTCACTTCCCTGTCGAGGCTCTTGATAATGTCGTTTTTGATGTGATAGGTCTTGTTGGTTTCGAGGATTATGCGATTGCCCTTGATGCGCGCCTGGAAAGGATTATAGAGGCGTAGGAGTCCCTCTAAGAGGAGCAGGGCGAGCAGGCTTCCGGCGAGCAGGAGCAGGAGATTGAGGGCAGCCGAGCGCAGCCTTGAGGGCCGCCTGCGCCCGACGGTTGCCAACGCCGAAGCTTCGCGCATCGCCGTGTTACTCCCTTAAAACCCTCTCTCGAACTGCTCACGGCTCTGCCGCGTCTTCGGGCGCGCAATCCAGTAGCTCTCGCGCCCCTTGCCGCGACGGTTGAGCACGTCCCGCCCGAAGAGCCTTGAGATGAGCCCGTAGGGAGTGACCATGCCGTAGAACATGACGAAGAGCAGGATGCGGCTGTTGACGTAGCCGAGGACGTAGGCGAGGCGCATCCACGCGCGATGAAAAGCGCGCGCGAGCGGCGGCACGAGCAAGCCCGTCAACAAGAGCGCCAGCGCGAGGGACGCGAGCACGACGGCCCTCGTTTGATGATGACGGTAAAGGCTGAAGGCGGCGGCGAGGCCGAGGACTGCCGCCACTATGAGCGCAGTCTTGCGCGCCTGCGCGTTCGTCACACCCTGCGCGCTCTCCTTAGTCAAGCTGAAACTCCTCCTGCCAGCTCATATCCCTGACAATCGCGCTCTCGGCCTGCTCCCGCTTCTCAAGCACGAAGTCTTCCAACACCAGCACGTCCATCTCCGTCCGCATGAAGCAGGTATAAGCTTCCTGCGGCGTGCAGACGATGGGCTCGCCGCGCACGTTGAAAGAGGTGTTGACCAGGAGCGGGCAGCCGGTCAAACGCCCGAAGGCGGCGATCAGATCATAATAGAGCGCATTCTCTTCACGGCGCACGGTCTGCACGCGGGCCGAATAGTCAACGTGCGTCACAGCCGGAATCGTCGATCGCGGCACGTTGAGCTTATCGATGCCGAAGAGGCGTCGCTCGGCCTCCGTCATATCGCGGCGCTCGCTCGCGGCGACCGGCGCGACCAGCAGCATATAGGGCGAGTCGGCGTCGAGCTCGAAGAAGTCCGCGACCCTTTCGCGCAGGACGGAGGGCGCGAAGGGACGAAACGATTCGCGGAACTTGATCTTGAGATTCATCTGCGACTGCATACGTGGCGAGCGAGGGTCTCCGAGAATACTGCGAGCGCCGAGGGCGCGCGGCCCAAACTCCATACGCCCCTGAAACCATCCGACGACCTTTTCATCCGCCAGCAGGCGCGCGACCCGCTCGACCAGCGATGCGCGGTCAAGGCGGCGATAGCCCGCGCCCGTGGCATCCAGAAACGACTGTATCTCGTCGCTTCCAAAGGATGGGCCCAGATAAGCGCCGTTCATGCCGTCTGTGCGGCCACGGCAAACCTCAAGCGTGCTGCGCGGATTATTAAGGTACTGATACCAGACCGAAAGCGCCGCGCCGAGCGAGCCTCCGGCGTCGCCCGCCGCCGGTTGAATCCAGACCTTCTCAAATGGGCCTTCGCGCAGGATGCGACCGTTGCCCACGCAGTTGAGGGCGACGCCTCCGGCCAGGCACAAATTCTTTTCGCCCGTCGCGCGTTGCACGTGACGGGCCATACGCAGCATCGCCAGCTCCGTCACTTCCTGCACGGATCGCGCCAGGTCCATGTGTCTTTGCGTCAACTCCGCCTCGGCGCGGCGCGCGGGGCCGTCGAAGAGCTTGTCGAAGGCGCTATTGGTCATCGTCAGGCCCTGGCAATAGTTGAAGTATTTCATGTTCAGGCGCAGGGAGCCGTCCTCGCGCAGGTCAACCACTTCGTCCAGAATCCTCTGCACGTAGCGCGGCTCGCCATACGGGGCGAGGCCCATCACCTTGTACTCGCCCGAATTGACCTTGAAGCCCGTGTAGTAAGTGAAAGCCGAATAGAGCAGGCCGAGCGAGTGCGGGAAATGAAGCTCGCCGAGAAGATGCAGCTCATTGCCCCTGCCGTAGCCGTAGCTGCTCGTGGCCCACTCGCCCACGCCGTCCATCGTCAGCACAGCCGCAGACTCGAAGGGCGAAGGGAAAAAGGCGCTCGCGGCGTGCGACTCGTGATGCTCCGTGAAGAGCACCTTGCCTTTGTACCCTGCATGTTTCGAGACCTGCTCGCGTATCCAGAGCTTCTCGCGCAGCCAGAGCGGCATCGCCATCAGGAAAGATCGGATTCCGCTCGGCGCGTAATCGAGATAGGTTTCCAGCAGTCGCTCGAATTTCAAGAGCGGCTTGTCGTAGAAGGCTATGAGGTCAACCGCGTCGCCTTCGATGTGCGCCTGTCGCAGGCAGAACTCGACCGCCGCAGCGGGAAAACGGTGGTCGTGCTTCTTGCGCGAGAAGCGCTCCTCCTGCGCGGCGGCCACAATCTCTCCGTCGCGCACAAGGCAGGCCGCGGAGTCGTGGTAATAAGCGGAGATACCGAGGATGTACATCTATGCTACTTAAACTTATGCGCGGCAGAGACCAGCGCCCCAGGTGAAGCCCGCGCCGAAGGCCGGAAGCAGGAGGTAGTCGCCAGCCTCTATGCGACCCGAACGCCGCACCGTATCGAGCGCCATGCCCATCGAAGCCGACGAAGTATTGCCGTAATCTTCGAGCACCGTGACGACGCCTCCGCCGCCGGTCGGAAAGCGCAGCGAGCGCGCCACCTGCGCCAGCAGATTCGCATTGGCCTGGTGAGGAACCATCCAGCGCACGGCCTCCGGCGACAGGTCGTGGCGCTTCAAAAGAGCCTGGCACGCGGCTGCTATCTTGCGCGTCGCGTGCAGAATGACGGATTGGCCCACCATGCGCGGAGAGTAATCCATCACTTGCTCAACGCTCTCGCTCGCGCGTGTCGTCCCAAACTCCGTGCCCGGGCAGCGAATGCCCAGGTCGTCAACGAAAGACCCGTCGGTGGCGAGCATGATGTCCAACAACTCAAGCGAGTTTTCTTTCGGCTCGCCGGAGACGATGAGCGCCGATGCGCCGTCGCCGAAGAGCATGGAGATAGTGCCGGACGCGGGCGTGAGGTCTAGCCAGGCGGACTGAATCTCTGCGAGGCAGACGGCGACGTTGCGTGCCGTGCCCGAGGCGACGAGCGCGCGGGCCAACTGTAATCCGTAAAGCGCGTTGCAGCACGTCCCCCGAATATCCAGGCAGGGAATCTCGCCGAGGCCCAGATTCTTCTGCACGGAAGGCGCGCTGCCCGGAATAAAGCGGTCCGGCGTCATCGTGCCGAAGAGCAGGTAGTCAACCTCACCCGTCTCAAGCCCGGCATCCTGCATGGCCGCGCCGAGCGCCGCCGCGCCGAGCGAGCTTGTCGTCATGCCCTTCTCGGCCCAGCGCCGACGAAGTATGCCGGAGGATTTGAAAATCTGCGCGGCGTCGAGCCCGAGTCTTCCGGCTATCTCTTCGTTGGTCACGACGCCTTCGGGCACGCTCATTCCCGTGCCGACAATATAAGCTTTCACGGCTCTTTAACCTTTGCGTGATTCGACGTACTTCTCGATGGTTTCGATGGTCTGAAAGTTTGCCGGGTTCACGTCCGCGTCCGACACTTTGATGCCGCACTCCTCTTCGAGCACGGCCACGAAATCAATCAGCGCAAAACTATCGAGCACACCCATGCGAAAGAGATCATCGCTCGATTTCGGCTGTTCAACGCCCGCGCTCTCTGCGCTCTGGTTAAGAAAATCCGTCACACCTTGTGGCAAAGCCATAGCGTTTTCAGTCGCTCCTTTATTGATCGGTCTCCGAAGATTTATACTGCCCGCATCCATAGCTTTGACACGGGCAGAGTAGTTTAGCATAAAGAGCTTATTTGAGCTTTCCGCCCGCAGAGCCGGGAGCAGCCATCGCAGCTTCGAGAGCGTCGAAGTCGCATCCTATATCTTTGCCGTCGGTTCCACGCCCCTTGTAACGGCTCGTCGCCGCCAGCCGGTAGTTGCCCCGCCTCCAATCAATGAACTTCAACTCGCCTAACCCGAAAGGATAGAAATTGTCCGGCGGATAACGGCTCGCGTCCGCTCCGACGATGACGTTGCGCTTGATGACGGCCTTTGGAAAGAACCAGTTGATTGCGGGCATCCCGATCCCCTGCCCCTGCCCCATCACTCCATACTCATTATGCTCCATGATGTTGTTCGTCATCACAAAACCCTGCGACGGCCCCTCATTATTCACCGTCACATACGCCATCACC
>DASVQM010000067.1:0-4024 GCA_036389095.1 Pyrinomonadaceae bacterium | reverse complement strand
GCTGCCTGTCAAGAACAAGCCAGCCGGGAAAAGAGCAACGCGAAGCAAAAATTAAAGCTATCAAGCCACCTCCAGGTCAACATGCTGTAGTTCGCGCGATGGCCATCCCGGCCAGGATAACAATTCCAAGCCTTGAAGAGCTATTGGAGGCAAACCCTTGCCGCTACGGCAAACTTATGGCTCAAGTTCCAACCGACAAAAAACTTATAAACGCGAGTACGTCAGTCCGGTCTGACCCTGGTATTTCCCGCCGCGGTCTTCGTAGGAGACACTACAGTCTTCGTCTGACTCGAAGAAAATCACCTGGCCGATGCCTTCGTTGACGTAGACGCGTAGGGGGAGGTCTGCGAGGTTGGCGAGCTCGACGACGAGACGGCCCGTCCACCCGGCTTCGAGGGGGGTGGTATTGACGAGTAAGCCCGCGCGCGCGTAGGTGGATTTGCCCATCGCTATGCCCGTCACGTTGCGTGGCATGTGGAAGGTTTCGACCGTCACGCCGAGGGCGTAGGAGTGCGGCGGCATGAGGTAGTATTTCGAGCCGTCATCGGCGGCGCGCAGTGGAGGCTCGATCAGGTTCTCTTCGTCGAAGTGTTTGGGGTCTATCTCGCGCCCGTGAATGGGCGAGAAGACGCGGAAGCCGTCGTCTGCCAGTCGCATGTCGTAGCCGTAGCTAGAGGCTCCGGCAGAGATGATGCGACGGCCTTCGACCTCGCGCACGAGCTGAGAGTTGAAGGGTTCAATGAGTTGAGATTCCTCCGCCATGCGGCGAATCCAGCGGTCTGATTTGACGGTCATGAGATTAAGAGTCCGGGGATGATTTGAAAGAGCCCGCACAGCATATAAAGAACAGCGACAAGTGACAAGTGACAAGCTGAGGGTTCATTCTTACTTGTTACTCGTCGCCTGTTATTTATCACTGCTTTCTTGTCATTCGTTGGCGGGCGATTTTTTGATGCGGAGTATGCCGTCGCCGACTGTGAGGGAAAGCTGTGGGCCGCCGGCCCCTGCCCGCCCTTTGATAGAGCGTGGGGTAAAGGTGGTGCGCTCGCAGGGCTCAAGCGTGGGGTATTGGTTCTCGATGCGACCCGTACGCAGTATGTCGGCGTTGATGTCGCCGCTGTAGCCAGCGGGGAGTTCGAGGGTCAGGTCGCCGGTGGCGAGTCGAATGTCTGCGCCAGCGCCGCGCCAGTTGCGCGAAGCCAGGGTGATATTGACATGGCCCGCGCCGACGGTTGCCGTCAAGAGTCCGCCCGCAGGATTAAGCGTCATGTCGCCTTCGAGCGCAGTCAGGCGTATCGCTCCCTCGACGCCCTTGAGCGTGATAGGGCCGCGACCCGCATCTATCTCTATGTCCGTGATGGCGGGCACGCGTATGCGATAGTCTATCTTCCAGGGCAGGCCCAGAAGCTGTTTCGGAAAACCTTTGGCGACGCGTTTCATCGTCGCTCTATCGTGCGTTCCCACAGACAGGATGCGCAAGTGGTTGGTATCCTCATCGAGCAGAAAGGTATTAACGGCAGCGAGGCGCGTGAGGTCTTCTTCGGTGTCGGCGCGCAGCTCTATGTCGGCTGTGATGTCAACTTCGCTGCGCGGCCAGGCTTCGATGGTAATGGAGCCTGCGGGCGCGCCGAGAATAGTGAGCGCCCCGCCGTAACCGAAGCGCCGCACTTCATGCCTGGTCGTCGTGCGCGCGAGCTTGGGCGCTTGTGCAGCAGTAGTAGTAGCAGCCGCAGTGCTGGGCGCGTCCTTCTTATTCTTCTTCTGCTGCTGCGCGCCGGCGACTGCGACCGACAGGAGGGCGACGGCTGACGCTCGCAGGAGCAGAGACGGGAAAGAGGGGCTGCGCTTGGTCGGAGTTGTTTCGGTCTGGCTCATGTTAAAGGCCAAAATCTATCGGGAACTCCTCTTCGCTCTTTGCGATCAGAGAGCTAGGCGCTCAAGGGTAAAGGTCAGAAGGTGGGTTTAGCGACGGAAGAACTTGATGCTGCCGCGCAGGTTGGTGACGGTCACCGATGCTCCTCCGTCGCCGACGTTGCCGACAACCTTGCGACCTTCGCCGATGAAGCTCAGGCCGCCGCTGGGGAACGGGCCGAGACCGATGTTGCGCGTCATGGGCGCAGTGGCGACCAGGCGAAAAGCCGAATTGGCTGGGATGCTGATATTGATATCGCCCTGCGTGGATGAGAAGACGTACTCGCCCCCGGACATGATCTCGCCGTCGAAGGTGATATTGCCCATGGTGTTTTCGGCCATCACGGTCGCGGCGCGAATTCCCGTCAGCTCAATATCGCCCTCGAAGGAGCGCGCCCTGACACGACTCCCGCTCACGTCGCGGATGATGATGTCGCCGCGCCGGGTAACGATCTCGACGGTCGAGTTATAGGGAACCCATATTTGAAACTTCACGTCGCCGATCTCGCCGCGCCCGCGATTATCGCCGACCACGTCGATGACGAGCGCATCCTCACTCTGCTCAGGATTGAAACGAGCGATGGGCGAGTCCATGCTGGCCGTGACCTTGATCTCGTTGCGATTCCAGGCCACCACCTCTATCTTGCCGAAGCGATTGACCAGCTCAAGGCGCACGTTCTGGCGCGCAGGATACTTGCGCGTCACACTCTTCTGCGCCGAAGCATCAACGACGAATGACAAAGAGAGAAGAGAGATGGCCAGGGCGGCGAGGACGGCGCGTCCCCTTCTCCTTCCGTATCGCGTGTCGAGCTGGGCGATGTTCATCTCTGGGCTGTTCACTGCTTTCCGACTAAGTTCACTATGAAAGATTATTTCCCGCCTCTCCGCGCGCCGTACGATGAGGGCCCAAAGGCTTGAGTAGAGCCCCCGTCAGGCGCTCCGGTCAGCGCCGCGAGCGTCTCTCCTGTTCAACCTCTCAGAGGTCGGAGAACTCTTTAAGCAGCTGCATCTTTTCGTTGAGCGCAGAGTTGAGCATCTCTTCCGAGACCTCGTCATGCGGGTTTACGAGGAGCTGATCGCGCGAATCCATGACGGCTTGATTGATGACGGCCAGGTTACGCTCGAACGACTGGCGTGTCTGCGGGCTCCAACGCAACATCTGCTGCTGTATGCGCTGATTCCAGTAATCTATCTCCACCTGCCGATTGCGTACGCGGTCGTCAACCGTGAGCATCGCGGTGGTCGCGTTCGGCTTGCGGGCGTTGCTTGCAGACTCGTCCTGACGGGCGGACTGCTGCTGCTGCTGCTGGCCGCTCAGGTTCTGCATCCTTTGGACGCCGAAGGCGGTCGCCAGTGAGACGGCGATGGCGATGGCCGTGATGGCCGCCGTCAGTTGCGGCAGCGAAAGCTCCCAGCTGCGGTTCATCAGGCGCGCCCACCAGCTCTCGCTACGCATTGCGGTCGAAGGGTCGGCGGAAGCGGCAACCGCCAGGGGTTCGCTCTCGATGATATTGCGGATGCGCAGCCACAAGGCTCTCTCGTTCGGCGGAGCTTCATACTCGCCGCGACACTCGTGGCAAAAACTCAGAATCGAATCGAGATCATCGCGTGCTCCGACGCAGGTGAGACATTCTTCGAGGTGTGCGTTGAGCTGGCGGCTATCGTCGGTGCTTAAAGCCCCGTCGAGAAAGTCGCTGAGTAAGTCCTGACACTTCTCGCAATTCATCTTCTTTGTAACCTCTAACTAGCCGCGCGCCGTGGTTGTTCGAGTCTCTATGGGAGAGCACCGACGCGCGCCCCTTTCCGTGGTCTTCAAGCAATCTTGGGGAGACTGCCAATCGTCAGGTTGAAGTGGAATCAACCAGCCATTCTCTAGTCTTTTACCGTTTGCCGCCAAGTAGCTCGGAGAAGTCTACTTAATACCGGCGGACGTTGTTGGAAGCTATTCAGTCACGTTCTGTTGCCTGAGCAATCCCCTTAATTTCATGCGCGCCTTGTGCAGTTGTGATTTGCTCGTCCCCACACTGCACCCCAGCATCCGCGCGATCTCCTCGTGCTCGTGCCCCTCCACATCGTGCAGCACAAACACCGTCCTGTATCCGGGCGGCAACTG
>DASVQM010000066.1:0-2944 GCA_036389095.1 Pyrinomonadaceae bacterium | reverse complement strand
AGCCAACCCCACGCTGACTCCCAACCTCGTCAAGATGATCTTGATGTACACGGCGCAGCCCCTGGCCGGTTATAACCAGTTCGAGCAGGGTGCAGGAGAGGTCAACATCGAAGGCGCTGTCCGCCTGGCCAAACTCGTGCGGACAGACCTTTCGGCCAGCACGGCGGCGGGCGCTCCACTGCTGACGACGCTCTTGCCGCCCACGGCGCAGACGACGATAGCGGGACAGACGTTCACCTGGTCGCAGGGCATCATCATGAACCGGACGTATGCGACCGGCGTGGAGTTGATCACCAGGTATCAGAAGGTCTACGGCACGGGCGCTCTGCTCGGCGACGGGACGAGCGTATCGAGCGGCGTGATCTTCGGCGATACGACGCGGATGTCTACCGGCGTCATCTTCGGCGATCAGATTAGAACCAGTAGCGGCGTCATCTTCGGCGACGGCACTCCGTTTCTGAGCGTGAATGTGCTCCTCGGCGACGGCGTGATCTTTGGCGACGGTGTGATCTTCGGCGACGGCGTCATTTTCGGCGACGGTGTGATCTTCGGCGACAGCTTGCTCAAGGCCGATGCCATCACGCAGGCACAGTCCGCGACGACCAGCGGCGACGCGGTTTCGAGGGTGGACATAGAAGTTGATACCGGAGTGGACTACATAGGCTACTAGAGAGAGAGCGAGCTCGCCCCCTTGGCTTATCACCCTCGCGTTTAATCGGGTCGAAACGTGAAGCGTAAGGAGAGTGAAAAGGATGCCCCAACCGAGCAGACGAAAAAAGATGGTCACCGCTTCGCAGCAACTCTCGCAGCCCGGCGATAGCTCTTCGGTCATCGAGCAGCTTACGGACGAGCACGAGGCCGAGGCCCTTCAATTTCTCACCTCGCGCTCCGTTGACGCCCTCTACATGACAGGCTTAATCGGGGACAACGGCATGGATAGCCCTTTCAATCGCGGAACTTTCTATGGCTACCGCGACCGCGAGCGCACTCTGCAAGGCATCGCTCTGATCGGTCACGCGACGCTCATCGAAACCAACAGCGATGATGCCATGGCGGCCTTCGCGCGATTGGCCCAAGGCTACGCGCAGGCCCATGTGATTATGGGCGACCAGGAGAAGATAGCGCGTTTCTGGAAATACTACGCGGCAGGCAGACACAGCGAGCCGCGACTGATCTGCCGCGAGTTGTTGTTCGAGCAGCGTTGGCCCATCGAGACGTTTGAGCCTGTCGAGGGCTTGCGGCGCGCGACACTGGACGATCTGCTGCCGGTGCTGGGAGTGCAGGCCCGCCTGGCCGAAGCCGAAAGCGGCATCAATCCGCTCGACGTTGACCCCGAAGGGTTTCGGCTGCGCACGGCACGCCGCATAGAGCAGGGGCGCGTGTGGGTTTGGACTGAGGGCGGACGCCTCATCTTTAAAGCAGACGTGATGACGGGGACGCCCGAGGCGATCTATCTTGAGGGCGTCTATGTTCATACGGAGGAGCGAGGCAAGGGCTACGGGCTGCGCTGCATGTCGCAGCTCGGTCGCCAGCTTCTGGCACGCGCAGGCTCGCTTTGCCTGCTCGTCGACGAGCGCAACAAGGACGCGCAAAGTTTCTTCTTCAAGGCCGGGTATAAGCTGCGCGATTGCTATGACACGATCTTCTTGCAGTCACAAATGAACTGAAATGTTTTTTGGACAAACATGATCAAGGAGAAAGAAGAGAGATGAGCAGCAGGCAACATTTCGTCAAACCCTTCATGTGGTCGGTCATCGCGGCTGGTGCAGCCGTGTGTCTCTTCTCCGCGTATCACTTGCCGGTGGCCCAGTTGGATGTTCTCTTCCTGTTGCTGGCCTTCTCGACGATCGCCGTCACTTCCGGCATCGCAGTCCAGATGCCTGGCGTCAACGGTCGCATCACGCTCTCCGAGACCTTCATCTTTCTGACGATGCTGCTCTACGGGGGCGAGGCGGCCATCCTGCTCGCGGCGGCGGACGGCATACGCTCATCGCTCCTCATCAGCCGCAAGACCGTGACGATCTCTTATAACGCCGCGCTGCTCTCTGTCTCCACCTTTCTGACGGTCTGGGCGCTCAGGTTCTTCTTCGGCAACGTCGTCAATATCACGCACGGAAAATTCTCCGCGCAGTTTCTCCTGGCGGTCTGCGTGATGGGATTTGTGCAATACATCGGCAACTCTCTTTTCGCAGCCGTCGCGCAAGCCTGGAAGACTGATCAGTCCATCTGGCACGTGTGGAGCAAATACTGCCTCTGGGCCTCGATCACATACTTCGCGGGCGCGTCGGCTGCCATCCTCACGGCCAAGCTCATCGGCGTCATAGGCTTCTACGCCATCATCGCCACGACTCCGATCATCGCCATCGTCTACCTGACCTACCGGACGTACCTGAAGAACATAGAGGTGCTGGCGGCGGCGGCGAAGGCCGAAGCGGCGGCGCAGGCCAAGACCGAAGCGTCAGCCGTGCAGGCCGAACAGGCCGAGCGCCACGTCGAAGAGCTGAACCATTACATACAGGAGCAGGAGCGCATACGCGAGCAGTACACGCAGATCGAGAAGATGTCCGCGCTCGGCGAGCTGGCATCCGGCGTCGCACACGACTTCAACAATACCCTCGCAGGCATCCTGGGCCGCGCAGAGCTGCTGCTCTTGACCGATGACCCGGCGAAGATCGAGAGCGGCCTGCAAATAATCATCCAGACGGCCAAAGACGGAGCGAAGACGGTCAAGCGTATTCAGGACTTCGCTCGCCAGCGCCGCGACCACGACTTCGCGCCCCTCTCCGTAGATCAACTTCTCTTCGACGTGAGCGAGATCACGCGCCCGCGCTGGAAAGATCGCGCCGAAGCCTCCAACGTCCATATCAGCCTTGAACTCCAAATCCGCTCCAACGCTCTCGTCATGGGCGACGGCTCTGAGCTGCGTGAAGTCCTCGTCAACATG
>DASVQM010000065.1:0-24614 GCA_036389095.1 Pyrinomonadaceae bacterium | reverse complement strand
CGTTGCAGCGGATGAGGAACGAGGCGGCGATGAGGATGGCGGGGAAGGTGGGAGCATTCTTCTGGTCGGATGCGCAGCATGTGCGGGTGTGGCTGTGCCGCGAGTGTGCTGAAGAGGCCCAACTCCTTCACCAATCATAAGCTCTATTTGAGGAGTGGGTTTATCAAACTCTCGGTGCCAGTAGAGCTGTGTACAAAAACTGATGTCAGATAACATCGGGCTTCGACATTTGACGTTAGATTATAGCCCGGGGC
This sequence comes from Pyrinomonadaceae bacterium, assembly GCA_036389095.1. Classification (GTDB taxonomy): domain Bacteria; phylum Acidobacteriota; class Blastocatellia; order Pyrinomonadales; family Pyrinomonadaceae; genus DASQYE01. The sequence continues at coordinate 24,360 of DASVQM010000065.1, read as the reverse complement.
ATTAAACGCTCCGGTCAGTAAGACGCCTCGTCGATGAGTTCAGGCTGGGGCGTGTCGCTATTGCTTCTTGAATAATCGGGGGGTATCTTTTCGCTGACTGTGAGCTGCCCGTCCCGCGTTCCGTGTGCAAGACCAGTTGGGTCAAGAATTCTCAAGGTCAACAGTAAAAAATTCGCCCGGACTCTCACACAGACAAATCTATCATTCGCTGTTTATCACTTGAGTAACGCTTGCTGCTTCGGTAAGTGTGGATTGATTGAGACAAAATGCAAAATCTGAATGGAACAAATAAGGCTGATCTAAAGTCGCATTTTGAGATTCTGCACAGGGCATGGTGGCCTTCGATCCGCAGCCTGATGGATGAAGTCGTTCGTGACTCCTGCACCGAAGATACTTTGCTGTGGCAGATGGTTCATTACCACTTGGAGACGGGCGGCAAGCATCTGCGAGCAATCCTCCCGTTGCTGATCGCAGAGGCCCTGGGGGCTGACCCGGGCCGTTTAGTTCCCTTCGGGGCCGCGTGCGAGATGCTGCACAATGCTTCGCTCATACACGATGATTTACAGGACGGCGACGAAGTTCGGCGTGGACAGCCGACGGTGTGGAAGAAGTACGGGATGGCTCAGGCCATCAACCTCGGCGATGCGATGATCGCTCACACGATTCTGCTCATGCAGCGCCTGGACGTGGAGGCGGAATTGCGTGAGCGGGCGACGAATAGAGTGCTGCTGGAAATGTTGAAAGTCATCGAAGGGCAGGTTCAGGAATTGGAGTTGAAGAATCGCACGGACGCTAACCTCGAAGCCTACATGCGAATGGTGGAGGGTAAGACGGCGAGGCTCTTCTCTCTTCCGATGAGCGGCGCGGCGTTGCTCAGCGGGGCTTCCGAAGAGGTGCAGCAGGGCTTGATTGAGGCGGCCTCTCACATCGGCGTGCTCTTTCAGGTTCAGGACGACATCCTGGACATCTACGGGGTCAAGGGCCGCAACATTCCCGGCAGCGACATCAGCGAGGGCAAGCGCAGCGTGCTCGTGGTGCATTGTCTCGAACAGCTCGGCGCTGAGGAAGCGTTGACGCTCAGGGAGGTACTGGATAAACCCAGAGGCCATACGGGCGCGGAGGACGTTGCCCTGGTCATGGCCATGTTTGAACGCTCAGGCTCGCTCTCTTTCGCCCTCGAAGAGCTTGGCCGCCGCAAAAAGGCCGCTCTCGAAGTGCATGCTTTGGCCGACTACCCCGTCTTATTGAAGGTTCTGGGCGAAGCCTGTGACATCTTCCTGCAACCGACCGTCTCAATCGCTGAAGCCTATTCTTAAACCTGACTTGGCGGGATAAGCAAATTTTCTTGCTATGCATCAAGACTTAATGGTATAAGCACAAACGCACGAAACATCTCCGAATAAGATCGGAGTGCCGAGGTTTAGCCGCTCGTCCTCAAAAGCTACGAGTGTTTCAAACCCAATCGTTTACCAGCCACTGTAAAGGAGACGAACATGAACGAGACTAAGGAAATTTCGGAGAAAAATGATGTCTACTCCGAAATTCGTAAAGAACAAGAGGAGCCGTTAACGGAGTCTATGGAGAAGGAGTTGACAGATGAGCAACTTCTCCAACTCGCGGAAGGTTCCTGCTCCTGGGGAGCGAACTGCCACGGTTAAGAAGTGGACGTAACGGCTCGCGGCGTGATCGAGTAAAATCGCGCCGCGAGTTTTGCTTTTTGCCCGCAATATTCGCACGAAGCTCTCTGGCCCTGACCTCAGCCCGTGAATTGTGCTGATGAGGTTTGATTCCTCATTTCGTGAATCCCATTCTGTTCATTTAGAACCCCTTTAAAGCCCCATGCAAGACGAGCTTGTTCGGAGACTCGATGGCTCTTTAGATGTAGTCAGGGCCCACATGCCTCCCCTGCTGATATCCGATGAAAGCTTTGAGCGCATCCGTCGAGTAGCCCGCTCGCTGCCCATCTTCGCGGTAGATTTTTTCGGTTTCGAGTGCAAGCTCGGTGATCAGAGCGCTCTGGCCGACTGCGCTATCAATCTCACGCCGGATGGGGCCCGTATGCTTGCCGGAAATCATTTGGTCTCGCCGCCGCAGGAGCTTCAAAACGGATCCTGGGAAAAGCTGCGCGGCTTTTACCGCGCCTGGGCCGAGACGCACGCGAGTTCGTTTGAGAATGCCCGTGCCACCTGGCTTGAGTTCGACACTTCGACGAATGGGACGGCGGAAGTGTCACCCCCCAATCTTCTTTTTGGATACTGGCCGCAGGAGGTTGAGCGCCCGCCGGAATGGATTATCGATACGATCATCCCGCTGCTTCTGGGCGGCGCTATCTCTCCTGAATTTCGGCAGAATGTCGCGCGCTGCCTGGCGGCTCGCCCGCGTGAGACGGCGGATTTCCAGATCGGAGTGATGTTTTCGCGGAATATACAGGCCGTCAGGCTTTGCGTCTTCGACCTTCCGGCGGATGAGGTCTTTCCCTATCTTGATGAGGTCGGATGGAACGGCGATAGGGATGAGCTGGGCGAGTATCTGGAAGCATTTCAGCCATACGCAGATTTCATCGGGCTTCACCTGGACGTGGGTGAGAAAATCTATCCGCACATCGGCGTCGAGCCCAATTTCGTGGCCGGTTGCTGGGCACGTCAGCCGCACATGGAGCCGCGTTGGAAGGGCCAGTTCGAGCAACTGCTCAAACGCGGCCTGCTGATTCCCGAAAAGAGGGATGCGCTGCTCGCCTGGATAGGTCATCAGAGCCTCTTATCAGGCGATCAGGAGGTCTTGCTGCTTCGCGGGTTGAGCCATCTCAAGGTCGTCCTGCGCCCGGGCGCGCAGGCGGTCGCCAAGGCCTACTTCGGGATAGCCCACCGTGCCATGGAAATTCAGGCATGACCGGCAACGGCAAGACAGACGTTTCGGCGGCAGCCCTCAAGGCTCTGGGTTTTCTCCTGGACGCACAGGACAGCGCGGGGGAATGGAAAGACTTTCTTCTTCCAGCCGGAAACAGCAACGTCTGGGTGACGGGCTTTGTCGGCGGCGTGCTGGCGGCGCTTCCCTTTGAGAAGTCGCAGGAAGCAGCGCTCAAAGGTTGGCGGTTTCTCGAAAAGGCCGCGACCGCGGACGGAGGATGGAGCTACAACCCATCCGTGCCGGGTGACGGCGATAGTACGCTCTGGGGCCTCAGGCTGGGCGAGACGCTCGGCCTGGAAAGCTCGGATACGTTTCAGAAGGCGTACGGTTTTTTGGAGCGTCACTTGAGCGAAGACGGCGGCCTGACGACTTACGCTTCGCCCGCCCCTGTGCGGAATTATATCGGCCTCCCGCCGTTTGTCTCTTTTGATGGATGGACGCAGTCGCACGTCTGCGTCACGGCGGCATGTGCCAACCTCAGCTCCCATCGTCAAAGGTTTCAACAGTACCTCTTGCAGAACCAGGCGGAGGATGGCAGGTGGAGAGCTTACTGGTGGTTTGACGATGAATACGCGACGGCGGAGGCCGTGGCCGCGCTCGTCGGCGACGGTCGTACTTCCGCGGAGCGCTCAACGGAGGTCGCCGCGCAAATCGAGCGTGCCGTCGGCTGGGCTCTCAAACGCAGCGAGATTCTGATGGCCTCCGAAGGCGCTAACCCGCCCGCATTCGCTCTGGCGCACACGCTTCGTATTCTGTCGAGGGCGTTGCAATCGCCCCTGGCGCTTGAGGCCGTCTCGAAAGGGACGGCACGCCTTGTCGAATGGCAAAGGGCGGACGGCTCCTGGGCTGCTTCGGCGAGGCTGCGTGTGCCGCGTCCCGATTCCGTCTCGCCCGCAGCCGGAACGGAATGGAAGATGTGGGCCGGGATGCCGCAGGTCGCGCCCTCTCTGGAGAACGTCCTGAAGCATACTTTCGATATCTATTCACCGGATCATTACGGCGTTTACACGACGGCAACAGTGCTCCGCGCGCTGCATGAGACTTCGCTTGCAGCCAACTGAGTGCCCGGTAAGGCGCGTCGCCGTTTCTCATTATTCTTAGCTCTGCTTTGGAGTACAATCGCTTAGATGACTACCCTTCTGGAAAAAGACGGAGCCCCTTCGCTGACCGACGATCAGATAGAGCACCTGCGCGAGCGTGGGTGGGTTGTGCTTCGCGGCATAATCTCGCCAGATAAGCTGCTGGGCTATCGCCCGGCCCTTCGTGATTACATTATGGGCCACCGCGAGAAGATGGACGACGTAGAGCGGGCGATGGGGGCGAGCGCGAAGAAGACCATGTTCAGCCTGGGCGAGGCTCCGACGACTGTTTCCGAGTTCGTGAAATCGCCGCTGCTGGGCGAAATCGCCGCTCAGCTTCTGGGCGTTGATGCCGTGCGAGTCCTCCATTTCTGCGGCTTCTTCAAATCCGGCGGCGGCCCTCCCACACCCTGGCATCAAGACCTCAGCTACATTCCGCTCGATACCGACAAGCTGCTCTCGCTCTGGATTCCTTTAACCGGCATTACACCGGATATGGGCGCGCTGGTCTTCGCCGAGGGCTCGCACCTGCATGGGCTCTCGGATAAGCCCTGGCTTGCCGGTGAGCATTTTCCTCTAGTCCAGACCGGAAGTATGGAGGCGGGCGATATCTCTGTGCACATGGGCTGGACGCTGCACGCATCATTGAAGAATAAGAGCACGCAGATGCGCGAAGCTCTGGCCGTCTGTTACTACAGCGACGGAGCGCGCATTCAAACGCGCGGCGATGTTCCGTTCATGCGCGGCCTGATGAATAGCTGCTTCGCCGGTCTACGGCCCGGTGACCAAGCAGCCGGGCCGTTGAATCCTGTAGTCTACAGGCGGCAATGAACGAAAATATTTCCGTTTAAGACAAGCGGCGAGAAGAATAACTCTGTAGGAAGAGGAGGAATGCCCTGTGAGCGTCACTGCCATCGCCGATCACCTTCCGAACATTGACGGCACGTACAATGTTCTGCCCGGACAGGTCGAAGCCCTACGTCGTAACGGGCACATCCAGCTTAAAGGCGTCTTCACCCCGCAGGAGATCGCCGCCTACCGCCCTGTTATTCGAGATTACGTGATGAGCATACGGCAGGCGATGGACACGCAGGATCAATCCTTAGGGACTAGCACGAGGAAGACCAATTTCAGTATCGGGAATGCTCCCGAGGAAGTGGTGCGATTCGTGAAGTCGCCGAGGCTGGCCGAAATCGCCGCCCGTTTTCTCGGCGTCGAAGCCCTGCGGCTACTGCATTTCTGCGGCTTCTTCAAGCCCGGCGGAGGGCCGCCGACGGGCTGGCATCAAGACCTCGGCTACGTGCCTTTAGATACGGCGCAAGTGATCGCCATCTGGATTCCCCTGATGGATATTACGTCGGACATGGGGACGCTCGTTTTCGCCGAGGGCTCACACCTGCACGGCCAACTCGATGCGGAAGTGACGGAAGATAATTTCCCCGTCGTCGAAAACCAACCGATGATGGCGGGCGACGTATCGCTGCACCTGGGCTGGACGCTTCATTCTTCTTTGGAGAACTCAAGCTCACGGATGCGCGAGGCGATCACCATTGGCTACTATGCCGACGGCGCGCGCATACAGACGCGCGGTGAGATTCCGATTGTCCAGAGCTTTTTAGACAGCTACTTTGCCGGACTCGTGCCGGGCGATAAGGCTATCGGAGAGCTGACCCCTTTAGTGTTTGAATCCGAGTGACGCTCGGACAAAGGATGTGAGCGCAGGGCTCGGGCGTGTGCCGGGGAAGTTCATATAAGCAGGAGGAGAAGGTAGTGAATGTAGAAGTAGGAGTAACAGTCGAGCAGCTTCCAGACATTGACGGCACTTATAATATTCTGCCCGAACAGGTCGAGAGCTTTCGTCATGACGGGCACATCAAGCTCTGCTCGGTTTTGACCTCACAGGAGATCGAAGCCTACCGCCACCATCTGAACAAGGTTGTCGAAGCTCACAGCGCCCAAAGCCACGGGATGGAGCAGAAGGTCGCCGGTGCGGGGAAGAACTGGAAGTTCGTCAACAACCTCTGGGCGCTGGACGAGGCCGCGCGCCGCTTCGTGCTGAGTCGTCGCCTGGGCCGGATAGCCGCAGACCTCATGGGCGTTGACGCCGTGCGGCTCTTCCGCGACCAGTCCTACTTCAAAGGGCCGCAGGGCGCCAACACGCCCTGGCATCAGGACGCCTATTTCATGCCGCTCGATACCGATAAAGTCCTGACCATGTGGATTCCGCTCACGGACATCACGCCGGACCTTGCTCCGATGAGTTATGTCACGGGCTCGAACAGGGCCGGTTACATGGGGACTTCAAACGGCGATGACGCCTCGATGGATAGCTTCGAGGAAGAGGTGCGCGCGCGTGGATTCGAGGTCTTCAATTACGGGACATTTCAGAGGGGAGACGTGGCGGTGCATTCGGCCTGGACGCTGCACAGCTCGCGGACGAACACTTCGCCGCTCATGCGAGAGGCTATCGTCATCGTCTACTTCGCCGACGGCGCGGCCCTGATCAAAGACCCCGAGCTGACGCCTTCGACGCCGCCGCAAGAGTTCTATGCGAGACTGATTCGACAGCAAAACCGTCAGACTTCACTACCCGGACTCAAGGCAGGCGACCTCGCCCAGGGGCCCATGACGCCACTCGTCTACAGCCGCTCGTGGGACGAAGCATGATCTTTGAGGAGGGAGAGGCCATGAAAAACGAACGAGACCTGACAGGCTCGGCAAAGGAAACAATCGAAGCCTCGCGGCGCGTCAACGGCGAAATGAAAAGCGCCCTGGAGATCGGATTTGATGACCTCATCGCCCCGCTCACGACCGAAGAATTTTTGAGCGCATACTGGGAAAAGAAGCCGCTCGTCAGCAGCGGCAAGCCGCCCGAGTTCTTCACCCCGCTCTTCTCCACGCGCGACGTGGATCGCGCCATCAGCTTTTTCAGGCCGAGGCCAGGCCGCATTGATCTGGTCACAGAGCAGGGCTTCGTCCGCGATAACTATTCGAGCCCGGATGGCACGGCCAACATCAACTTGGTGATGGAGAGTTATCTCAAGGGCAGCACCGTCGTGCTCAGCGGTTTGGAGCAGACCTGGGAACCGCTCGCCATCTTTGCGGGCAAGCTCGAAGGCAGCCTGAACCATCCCGTGGCGATGGCCGTCTACCTCTCGCCGCCACGCTTTCAAGGGGTCACGCCGCATTACGACACGCAGGAAAATTTCCTCATCCAGGTCGAAGGCTCAAAGCAGTGGAAAGTTTACGAGCCTGTGTACGACCTTCCGCCGGTCGAGGGCTCTTACGCGACCGTGCCCAGGGATAAGCTCTCGCCGCCGATCTGTGAGGCGGTGCTGAAGCCCGGCGACGTGCTCTACATTCCGCGCGGCTTCGTGCATGAAGGCATCGCCGGCGACAAGCCGTCTCTGCACATCACCGTGGACATACACGTTCGCACCTGGCACGATTTCCTCTCCGATGCTTTGGCCGCGCAGGCCGAGCGCAACCCGCGTTATCGTCGCGCGCTCCCGGCAGGCTTTCTCAACGATGAGCGGATTATGCAATCGCTGGCGGCTGAGTTCGAGGAGTTCATGGACACGTTTCGACGCGACGCGCGGACTAAAGACGCCGTGTGGAAACATACGGAGGCGCTCGCCGTCAGGAAGCCGCCACCGGCGGACGGCCATTTCTCGATGCTCAATTTGGAGATCGGCCCGGAGACGGCCTTCAAGAAGCGGCGCACATCGCTGGTCAGGGTCTTTGAGGAAGACGGCATGGCGGGAATCCAGTTCTCCGGCAATCATCTCTTCGGCCCGTCGAAGATTAGCAACGCGCTCAAGTTCATCGCCGACGCCGACACCATCACACCGGCCTCTCTGCCCGGCCCGCTCAACGAATCTGAGAAGCTTGTGCTTATCCGCAGGTTGGTGCGTGCGGGGCTACTGACGCTCGCTTAAAACCGCAGGCAGCCGCTGGCAGGCACTCGCTCGATGCGCGCTCATCCGGCTTTACTCTGTAGTGGATTTTTTTAATGTCCGGCACGCGAAAGGAGTGTAGGCAGAGGCCATGAGGCTAGAGGAACTACTTCACCCGTTAACACCCGAGCAGTTTTTCAGTGAGTACTGGGAGCGCCGTCCGCTGCTCGTCAGAGGTGCGCGTGGTCGCTTCTCCGGTATCTTCTCTTCAAAAGACCTGGGCCGCGTCCTTCACTTTCAGCGACCTATGCCGCCCGATGACATCAAGCTCGTGAAGGGCGTCCATCATTACAGTCTCAACTGGATTAACTTTGACGGTTCGCCGCGACTGGATGCGGTGCGCACGGCATGGCGCGAGGGCTACACGATCATCATCAACGCGTTGGAGAAACGCTGGGAGACGGTCGCGCTGCTGACCTCATCTTTACACGAACAACTGCACCACCCGGTTGACGCAAATCTCTACTACTCGCCGCCGCAGACCATCAGCTCCTACCCTCACTTCGACGTGATGGATGTCTTCATACTTCAACTCGAAGGGAGCAAGATTTGGGATGTGCACGAGCCGGTCATGCAACTGCCGATGTTCGGCGAGAAGATGACCGTCCCGCAGAATCCCCCGCCGCCGCTCATCATGAGCGAAGAGCTTCATGAGGGCGATGTGCTCTACCTTCCACGCGGCCATGTCCATAATCCCAGAACGACGACGACCGCCTCGCTTCACCTGACGGTGGGCGTCAACGTCATGACGTGGATTGACCTTTTCTCCGCCGCCATCTCCGCCGCCAGAGACGACGTGCGATTCAGGAGGGCGCTGCCTCCGGCCTTCCTGGACGGGACGACCAGTATGCGAGAGAAGTTTCGCGGCTTGCTCGACGAGTTGCCCAACACTCTGGATATGAACGGGGCGTTGAGCCGTCTCGCCGAGCAGTTGATCGTCAGCGCGCCGCCTCCTCCCGGCGACGAGAATCCTGCCGACGACGCAGAGCTGAACATGGATTCGGTCTTTGCGCGGCGCGGTGGAGTTATTTGTCGCGCGCTCGAAGGGCCAGGCTACGCGGCCATTCAATATTCGGGCGGGAAAATCCTGGGGCCGGAAAAAATCGGCCCTTCATTGCGCTACATCGCCGAGCATCGCAGGTTTACCGTGCGAGATTTGCCGGGCGCTTTGAGCGAGCAGGAAAAGATGGTGCTCGTGCGGCGATTGATTCGCGGAGGTCTTCTGGAAGCGAGGGAGACGAGTGAAGACCGCTGAGTCTGACCGCGAGCCCCTCCTGCGACGCATCCTGGCCGAGGCCTCTACACTGCGCGAACGCCTGGACGGCTCCTACTCGCCGCAAGAAAATGGAAGTAGCGCGAAGCTCGCGGAAGCGCGTCTGGAAAAGTGGCGCGAACGCGCCGCGCAGGGCGACTCGCGGCTCTTCGAGCAGAGACTTTCATGGCTTGCCACGACGCCCGAGAAAGTCGTCTGTCTCCTGGGTGATGTGCGGCTGGAAGGTGAGCCGCCGCCCTGGGCTTATCTCTTCGCGTATGCGATGCAGGCCCGCTCTCGCGCGAGCCAATGCGCGCGTGCCTCTGTTCATCCATTCGGGACGATTCTCACGCCTTTTGTCCAGGCGGGCATCGAAAGCCTTGCGCCCGTCTGCCGCACAGTCTTCTCGAAAGAGATTCTTGAGAGCCTTGCCGATGATCTTTACCAGCAGTTGAGCTACGTCGCAGCGCCCTCGCTCTATTTGGAGTTTTCAACCTACCGCACAGCAAGGGGATTGTCCGAAACCGCATCCCCTGAAGAGACGCGTCTCTACGATGCCTTCACGTCAAACATGCTGGAAGGCGGGCTCTGGGACTTCTTCTCACAGTATCCCGTGCTGGCGCGTCTGCTCTCTGTCCTCACACAGTCGTGGGCCCAGAACGTCTCGGAGCTTGCCACGGCGCTCGTGGATGACATGCCGGATATTCGTCTGGTCTTCGGCGTCGAAGATGATGCGAGCGCTCTTGTGGTCGCATCCGTCAAGCCTTCACTCTCGGACAGGCACGACGGCGGCAGGACCGTTGCGCTCCTGGAGTTCGAGAACGACCTCAAGCTCGTCTACAAACCGCGCGATATCGGTATCGAGAAAGCATGGTTCTCCCTGCTCTCGTTCTTGAACGAGCGCGGCGGAGACTTCCACATCCTGAAGGTCTTAGACCGTCAAGGTCACGGGTGGGTCGAGGCGGCACAGCACGCGCCCTGCATGGATGACGGCGAAGCCGAAAGCTACTACGTCCGCGCGGGGATGCTGCTTGCCGTTCTTTATATGATGGAAGCTTCGGACTGCTTCTTTGAGAACGTGGTCGCGTGCGGCGCTTATCCCGTCCTGATAGACATGGAGACTCTCATGCGCCATCTCTCAAGGCGCAGCGCCGATCTTGTCCCGGCTCATGAGATGGCCGACGACATCGCTTCCGCCTCGGTCTTGCGCACAGGCTTTCTGCCTTTCTGGGAAACGAGCGCCGACGGCATCTGCATCGACATCAGCGGTCTCGGTGCGAAGGCCGGGCGGATTACGCCTTACCGGCAGCGGCGCTGGCTGAACCTCAACAGGGACAGCATGAAGCTTGAGCATGAGCCGATACGTGTCGAGTCCGAGCGTCATCTCCCGCGACTCGGCGGCGCTTCCCTGAACGTCGCACGCTACGCAGAGCAGGTCGTCCAAGGCTTTCGTCAGGCATATGAGCTTTTAATGGAGCTTCGTTCGGAGTTGTCGGCGGCAGACGGGCTCATAGAGAATCTGGGACGACAGGAGCTGAGAATACTATTTCACGCGACACGCATTTACGGCCTGCTGCAAAAACGGCTCTGCGCGCCGCGACACATGAGGAGCGGCGTGGAACGAAGTATGGAGACGGATGTCTTCAGCCGTTTCTATTTGGGGTCGGCGGAGAAGTCCGAACTGTGGCCCATCCTCGAAGCCGAAATCGCCGCGATGGAGCGCCTTGATATTCCACGTTTCGCCCTCCCGGCCCGCGAGCGCTCACTTCATCTGCCGACGGGCAGGACTATAGAAAACGCTTTCGAGGTGACGGCGCTTGAGCGGGTGCGGCGCAAGCTCTCACTGCTGAACGGGGCCGATCTGGAAATGCAGACGGAATTCATACGCGCCTCTCTGAGTATCTCTGATATTTCCGTCGCTCATGCCTCTCCCGAAGAGAGCACAGAGCGTTGGGAGAGGGACGAAGCGCTCGCTTTATCTTCAGACGAATTCGCGGGCCAAGCCCTGGCCATCGCCGCCTTGATCGAGCAACGCGCCATCATCTCAAATGACGCGAGCGCGACGTGGATAGCCCCGCAACTTCTGCCGCAGTCGAGCCGTTACGAGCTTCGCCCGTTGCTGATGAATCTGTACAACGGTCAGGCGGGCGTCGCGCTCTTTTTCGCCGCCCTTGAGCATGTGACGGGGACGGGGCGGCGTCCAGCCCTCGCGGCCCTTGCGCCTCTCAGGAGATTTATTGCGACGGCTGACGCGGGGCGAATGGCCAGGGACGGTTATACTCTCGGAGCAGCGACCGGCCTCGGCTCGTTCGTCTACGTCCTGTGCCGCTGTGCCCTCTTCCTGAATGACGCCGCGCTGCTCACGGAAGCGCGTGCGGCGGCTGAAATGTTTACGCCTGAGTGGATCGCTGCCGACGAAGAATACGATATAACATCGGGTGCTTCGGGTGCGATTCTGGGTCTGGTCGCACTGCATCAAGCGACGGGCGATGCCGATGTGCTTCGGAAGGCCGTGCTGTGCGGCGACCATCTGCTCGGAAAACGGGAACGGGCGCAGCGCGGTGCGGCCTGGCGTGCGGCTAACGGAAGATTCATGACCGGACTCTCTCACGGGGCCGCCGGAATCGCTCTCGCCCTGCTTCGTCTCTACAAGGCATCGGGCGCTGATCGTTTTCGCAGTGTGGCCGAAGAGGCTTTAGCATATGAGGACAGCGTGTTTGACGAGACCGTCGGCAACTGGCCTGACTTTCGCCAGGCTTCGGGTGAGCGTCCCGGTTTTATGAATACATGGTGTCACGGCGCACCAGGCATCGGTATGGCCCGCGTCTCAACCCTGTCGATTCTCGATACGGGGACGATCAGACGCGATATAGAAGCGGCGCTCGGCGTTGTCACGCGCGGCGGGATAGGTGAAAGGGACGGCCTGTGTTGCGGAAACTTGGGGAGGGCAGAGTTGCTGCTCTCAGCCTCCGGGATGAACACGGAGACGAAGCTTGAGCATAGCGCCGCACAACTCTGTTCCGTCGTCGTCGCCAGGTCAAGGCGCTGCGGGGGCTATCGCCTGTCAGGCAGACCGGGACAGGAATTCTTCGACCCCTCATTTTTTCAGGGTCTATCGGGAATCGGTTATCAACTACTACGTATAGCCCACCCTGACAGGCTGCCGAGCGTACTCGTTTGGGAATGATCGAGAAAACTTTGGATAAGCAGCAGGCGACCTCATCCCTTGCGGACTGGCTAGACCATGCTTTGACGGCCCTGGGCCCGGAAGAAAGGTGCGAAGCCATCGTCGAGCAGGCGATTGCGCTCCTTGAGCAGGCTTGCGTCCACATACCGTTTATCAGTAGCGAGAGCGTTGATCCCGTCGAGCGCCTCAAGCTTTTAAGGTCGAATCTTCCCGAGACGCGAGAGGGATTCTACTGCGCGCTGCTCAACGTCTTCGCCCTGTTCGGCGACCGTCACACGAGCTGCCAATTGCCTGAGCCATTTGCCGACAGCGTGGCCTTCCTTCCCTTCCTCGTGAGGGAGTTTTTCGATCAGGGTGAGCATCGTCTTTGCGTCGTCGCTTCGGGCCATGACGAGCTGCGTCCCGGCGATACGCTCCTTTCCTGGAACGATCACCCAGGCGCGGAAGCAATCAACCAGCACATGACCCGGCAGCTCGGGGCCAACAGTGAAGCGCGACGCGCCAAGGCCGTGCAGACACTCACCTATCGCCAGCTTTCATGGCTGCCCCCGCCCGCCGAGGATGTCTCTCTGGAAAGCCTGGGCCGTGATGGCCGGGTAAGGAAGGTTCGCCTGGCCTGGCAGGTTGCGGAAGCGCACTGGCTCGCGCGCAGTTTCTCTTCAATACTTCGGGAGAAGAATGAGAATGATGCTCAGCTGCCTGCTAACCTTCGGTCGCGTTTGGTGGAAAGCTCTCTCGGCACGTTCGGTTATATACGCATCGCTTCCTTTCAGGAACAGCCCGGTTCGTTCCTGCGATCATTCATCACAGCGCTCGATGCGATGCCTTCGGACGGACTGATACTGGACTTGCGCGGTTGCGAGGAAGGAATCATCCCGACAGCCGAACGGCTCCTACAACTGTTCACGACGCAGACGGTCGAGCCCTTGCCCTTCCAGTTTCGTTTGTCGCCGCTCATACGCAGGCTCGTCAACAACTGTCCGGCGCTCTCCGAATGGCGCGAGCCGGTCGAAAGAGCTGACAGGCGAGGAGAGGCTTTTTCAGAATGTCTGCCGCTGACATCCGTGGATGAGGCAAACGGCGCGGGTCGTCGCTACCACGGCCCTGTTGTCTTACTCACGGACGCGCTCACCTACAGCAGCGCAGAGATGTTCGCCGCAGGATTCCAGGATCATGGCCTGGGCCCAATCCTTGGGACGGCAGCACGGACGGGCGGAGGAGGCGCTTCGGCCTGGCATCAAAAGATGATCTTCAAGTTGTCTGAGGATGAAGCTTTCCGGCCTTTGCCCCTTGCGCCCGTCTATCGTGTGGCCGTCAGGCGTTGTCTCAGAGTGCGCGCCATGTCGGGCAAGCCGCTGGAAAGGGTCGGCCTGACGCCGGACGCTTTTCATCAACCGACGCGCAGAGACCTGCTCGAAGATGACGCGGAGTTATTCGAGCGTGCTGCAAAAATTCTTGCGGAAAACAGGAATCGGAGATACATTTAAGGCCGTCATGAACAATCGAAGGTTACGATTGAGGGCGTGGTCGAGCCCTTTAGTCGCCGCCCCAGCAATTTGTCGCCGGAACACCTGAGGAGAGAGAAAGATGCCTGACACAACAGTTATAGATGACGAACCGGATTATGCTGATCCCGTGAAAAAAACCGTGCTCTTTACGAGCGAGTACCTCGTGCCCGGAGGAAGTAATCTCATTCAGGGAGACCTCAAGCAGGGAGGTCTTCACGTCGCTCTGGGATTGGCGGCGAAGGCCTTCTTCGGTCTCCCCGGCCTGCTCGTGGTCTCGGCCAACTCGTTCACGAAGGCTGCGACCGGGCGGCATATACACGAGCATCTCGGCCTGGGACCCACGACGAGGCCGACACCGCCGCCGCCGACGAGAACGCCGACGACCACATCGAGCACGGCGGACAAGAAATAACCGACCTCATGCGACGCAGTAGGCTCGCCCGTCGGCGTTAACGGCGATCATCTGCTTCCTCAACTGTATGCGTGGAGGTTGATCACACTTCAACCCTCACGCTAATCTCTAAAGGTGCGCGTAGAATGACGGCCTTGCGCCGAGATTCTACGCGCGCCCTTAGCTGTGGGCTCCGGTAGGAGATTCGTCCGCGGCTCTCGCGCGCTCTCTCTCGGGCTTGCGCTCTCGCATGAGTTCGCGCCCGCTTGAATAATGATCAGGATCACCAAACAATGAAAAAGAAGATGCTATTTTTCGCCGGTCTCTTCTCCGGCGTCGTCATCGCGCAAAACTGGCGAGTGATTTCCAAGCAGGGTATCAAGATGAGCATTCGCGCCGGTCGTAAGGTGAGAGAGTTATCGCAGCAGGCCATGGAAGACTTCGAGGACGTGACAGCCGAGGCGATAGAGGAACTGGCGGAGGAGGAGGAACAGGAGGCGGTGGGTGAGCGGTAGAAGAGAGGACTCTTCGACTGATCCGTTGGGGTTGCGCCTGCGTTCAGCCGTTGGCGGGCGAGAGCGCTGGGAGGTCAGGGTTCTACGCCGCAGGCCGGGCGTCGCGCACGAGCTGGAAAATGCGCTGCTGCAACATGCGAATATTCAAGAGGTAAATGCCAACCCCGTCACGGGCAGCGTCCTTATCTTCTACTCGAAGAAGACCGGGGGATTGCACATTGAGACTCTGCTGCGAGACTACCTGACTGATCTGCTCTCCCGCGATGTCTCCTCCTTCAAAACATACGGGTCATCGAACGCGCTCAAGCGCATTCTCAAAAGCTCGCTTCCGAAAGACGGGAGCCCGCTTCACCCGCCGCTTCTTTCCGTCCTCAGCCATTCGCTGCACATCCTACAGGGCCTCTCTTTCATCGCTATCGTGAACACGGCGAGGGGAGAAGGGCCGGGCTTTCTCAATACCCTCGGCATCAAAAGGATTGTTCCCCGTCTCACTTTCATGACGGCCCTCTCGATGCTTCTCTCGGGTACGGACATCTGGCTTCAGTATCACCGCAAGAAGTCCTGGCAAAGACTCGCGCATCAGACCCGGCACAACCTGCGCGTAGAGTTGTTGGACAAGATACAGCAGCAAGACTTGGCCTTCTTCGACACGCACGGCACTGGCCGCCTCATCAACCTGATCATTGAAGACACGGAGCGCGTCGGAAATTTTGTCGAACAGGCCGGTGACGAGATGATCGAAAAGGCTTTGACCATCCTCGTCGGCGGCGTCGTGCTCGTTACGGCTTCGCCGCCTCTGGGCCTGCTCGCCTGCCTCCCTCTGCCCTTCATTCTCCTGGTCTCACGCTTCTGGGGACAGGCCGCCGCCGAGCGTTACGCAAGCAGGGGCGAAGCCTCAAACCGCTTTAGCCAGATGCTTGAGAACAACCTCCTGGGCATCGTCGAGGTTAAAAGTTTTACGGCTGAGGAGAAAGAGAAACGCCGCTTGAACAAAGCGGATCAGAATCTTTCGGAAGCCGCGATCGATGCTTCCTCTGCCGTCTCGATGTTGAACCACGTCTCGCGCGCCATCTTTTTCGTCGGCTTTTCTCTGACGACCGGGTTCGGGGGCAAGCTGGCGGCGGGCGGGAAAATCTCTCTGGGCCAATACGTCGCGGCGACCTACTGGTTCCCGCAACTGCTCGGCGCGTTGACGGGAGTCGAGAAAATCACGACTCAGTATTACTCTGCGAGCGATTCGGCGAAGCGACTTGCCGGTGTCTTAGATTCACGTCCGACGATACGCAGCGGCCCCGTGCGCCTTCCCGCTCAAACCGTACGCGGCGAGGTCGTCTTCGAGAACGTCTCTTTCGGCTATCATCCTTCGTCGAAGGTTCTGGATAATGTTTCATTTCACCTGTTGCCGGGCGAGATGCTGGGCATAGTTGGCCCAACGGGCTCAGGTAAAAGCACCCTGCTGCGCCTCCTACTGCGCTTCTACGACATTGATTCGGGTCGAATACTTCTGGACGGCAAAGACATACGCGAACTGAACCTTAAAGACCTGCGCGCCTCAGTCAGCCTGGTCAATCAGGACGTGTACCTGTTTCAAGATACCGTGCGCGAGAACGTGCGCTACGGCCAGTCGCGCGCAACCCAAAAGCAGATCGTCAAAGCGATCAAGGACGCCGCTTCTCTGGACGTGCTCAGCTCTTTGCCCGAAGGACTTGAAACAGAGGTCGGCGAGCGCGGAAGCCGCCTGTCAGGAGGAGAGAGACAGCGCGTCGCCATCGCCCGTGCCCTCCTTAAAGGAGCACCGATTCTAGCCCTCGATGAAGCGACCTCTCATCTGGACAACGAAACGGAGTCGGCTGTGAGAAAGTCTCTGCGAAAGGCTGCGGCGCGCAGGAGCGTGATTATGATCGCACATCGCCTGGCAACGATTCGCCGTGCCGACAAGATCATCGTGCTTGAAAGAGGAAAGATTCGTGAGCAGGGCAAGCACGAAGAGCTTCTCAAGCAGGATGGCCTCTACGCGACTCTCTGGCGGCTGCAAAGCGGCGAAGACTTTTCCGGCGGAGGCTTCGAAGTACGGCTCACTCCCTTCGACCACTGAGCCGCAAACATTCACGCTCGGGCTTTGATAGCGATGTGCGAATGAGTGTGAGCACTGAGCGCAGCATACGGGTCAGTAGCGCCAAAGCTCTCGGGCGGCTGGTGATGCGACTTGAGATCAGCCCGAGACCTTTGGCCCTCCTGACAGCAGCCCCATCCATTGGCACACCTCTATCAAACACTCAAAGACGTGTGAAGCCTATGTTCCAGACACGCTCGGCGTTGAGGACAAAGCCGCCCAGCCGCCCCTCGGTATCGCGCACGAATCGAAGGTGAAGCCCCTCTTGCGGGCACGAAAACTCGTCACGGCGAAGCGGAACCAGAGCACACGGGCCGAATTTCGTGTGGCGCAGGACCAGCCCTTCATTCGACGGCTCGACAACATAGAGACAATCCAGCTCGCCGCTTTGATATGTTCCGGCGTATTGCGCGA
Organism: Pyrinomonadaceae bacterium; assembly: GCA_036389095.1. Taxonomy (GTDB): domain Bacteria; phylum Acidobacteriota; class Blastocatellia; order Pyrinomonadales; family Pyrinomonadaceae; genus DASQYE01. Next base: position 7,038 of record DASVQM010000065.1, on the reverse strand, counting down.
TGGGCTCATGAGAGTCCGTATCTTCGTCTTCGACGATGCGCGTGCTGTCGGCTGTGACATCTCCTGCGTAAGTGATAATCATCCGCCACGGCTCATCTGCGACGGGCGGCTTGAAGAGAGCTTCGGCTAGCGTAGTCTGAAAGCGGAAAAGCTCGTCGCCCGCCTGCGCCAATTCGTATTCGCCGCCGGACGACGGAACAAGGAAGAGCCGCCCTCCGCGCGCTTCTATACGGCATGTCGTGCCGCTCAAAGAATCCAGGTAAGTACCGCAACGGCTCTCCAGTTCCTGCGCTGAGAGCGCGGCGTGGCCAGCCGCCCGTCCGGCCCATGCTGCTATTTCTCCGCCCTCTGGATTTTCCGTGGTGAAGCGACCTGCGAGGCAAATGTCCGCGACCTTGCGCGCGAGCTGACTAGGCTTTACCTCCGAAAAGTTAGCGAAGATGGCGACCGCGAAATGCTCACCGGGAAAGCGCAGGTAATGCGCGCGATAGCCCGCATCTCCGCCCGCGTGTTCGGCTATCTCCAAGCCTCTGTATTGGCCTTTGATGAGGCCGAAGCCGTAGCTCGTCCGTTTGCCGTCGGCGAGCGTGCCGGGGCTCAACATCTGTTTGATAAATTCCTCGTCGCCGACCTTGGGGGAAATGAAATTTCGTTCCCACCGGGCGAACTCCTCAATGGTCGTGAAAAGCCCCGTTGGGCCCACCGTTTCATAGGCCGGAACGTCAATCCTCAACTGAGAGTCATGGCCGCGTGAATAGGCCTGTGCACGATTCCTGATAATCTTTCGATGATCGTCTTGAAAGAAGGTGTCTTGCATCCCGAGGGGTTTGAAGATGTTCTCATCCGCATATTCACGAAGCGAGCACCCTGTCACGCGCTCGATAACGATGGCGAGCAGGGTGTAGCCGGTGTTGATGTATTGAAAGCGCGTGCCGGGCTGGAAGTTGAGGCCAGTTTGCAGCGCTGCCAGGCGCAGAATGTCGGCGGTGGTTTTGAGGTCGGCGTGTCGCCATCCGCCCAGGCGCAGCAAATCCCATTGATCGCGCAGGCCGCTCGTGTGATGGATGATCTGGCGAAAAGTGATGCCGGGCCCAGCCGGTATATCAGGGACGTATTGACGTATGTCGTCGTCGAGCGAGAGATAACCTCCACGGGCCAGCAGGCCGACGGCCATGGCTGTAAACTGCTTGGAAAGAGAGGCCACATGAAACATGGTCGAGGGCTTGATCGGTATCGCGTGCTCAAGGTTTGCGATGCCGAACCCGCGCGCATATGAAAGCTCTCCCTCACTGTAAATGCCGAGGGCGCAGCCGGGGCTCTCGGCTGTATCCCATGCGGCGAACAGGGCATCCAGTTGTTCTTGACGTGAAGCGTTCATAGCGTTTCATGTTTCCTTCAAGCAATCATCGGAAATCTTTCTCTGACCTCTTCTGAAAGTTTTGAGTGAAGCGCGTCGGATACGGGAGCTGATGCCGATGCGCGCTCTCTACCATGGCCGCTTGATACCGAACAACTGTTCGGCCAGCGCTATCACTTCGTCGTCGAACTGTACGCGCCACCACGGTTCGACCACAAAGCGCGTGTAGCGTAGCAGTATGGCCATCTCCTGCGCCCGGCCCTTATATCTCTCCTTATCGAATGAGCTGCCGCCGCCTCTGTCCGGGACATGCTGCCACGGCTCGCCGTTTCGGTGTCGCCTGAAGCCGAAGCGCTCTGCCAGCTCACGCCTGTAATCCTGATCGCCGAACCACCTGTTATAGTTGAGCCATCCGTCGTTTTCCAGGCAATATCGAGCGTACTCTTTCCATCTCTCAAGAGGTTGTGGCGGTCGCCATGCGACGGCCTTCTCCATGACGCCCTGATGCAGAGAAGAAGACCAGTTATACGGGTCGCGTAGCTGAACCCAGGCCGTTGCGCCAAGCTCTCGACAAAGCCTCAAGCCCTGCTTCACTTCTTTGATGAACAATGTTTCAAGGGTGAAGAAGCGGCGAGCCGAGCCGTCGGCGCTGATCTGCCCGAGCCCTGCACCTTTCGAATGCTGCCAATCTCCGCCGACGCCGTCTTTATACCAGTCAGCGGCGGCATAGAGGCCGCTGCGCGGCAGTCCGAACTGGCAGACCACACGGCTCATCTCTTATTTCCCGACCCGATTAAGCAGATCATATCCAGAGTTCAGAGGCGGCCTTGAGCTTCAACTCCAATAGTAGAGGGCGTCGCCTTCGAGGGCGTTCGTGATGAAGCCGCCGATGGTGTGTCGCGGGCGTGGGCCCACGGACTCGGTGACACGATGATAGTGTCGCCCGCCCGCGAACAGAATCATGTCGCCGGGCTGCGGTTTGAGGGTGACCCAATCGCAGCCTTCGACCATCGAGGCGTTCTTTTGCATGACGTATTGGGTCGCGGTGTCGTCCTCCTGCGCCCAGCGCCGCTCGTAGACGATCAGCTCGCCTCCTTCGTGCGGCGTGTTGATCGTCAGGAAGTAAGCCAGTTGATTGCTCACGTCGCAGACGGTTTTAAGATGCGCGTAGGTGGGATGATGAGAGAGCGTGTTATCACAATGAAGGTCTATGCCGGAGCCTTCGGGAAGAATGCGTATGGTCGCGGGCATGTAGATGCGACCGTCCACGGTATGCGGTAGAGCGACGGAGCGACCGCCCGAGCATGTCTCGAATATCCGGCTGATACGTTCCTCGAAATCCACGTCGTCGCTAAAGAGCTGGCGGCAGTGTGTGCGAAAGCTCTCGGCAACATCAAAGTATTGATTCAAGTCTTGAGCGGCGGCGACCAAGGTGATGCCGTAGAGGTGGCGAAACTTACGCACTTCGCTCGGCTGGCCGAGGGGCGGAAAGATGTAGAAGGGCGGCTCGTGTCTCTCAATACGGGCGCTGATCTCCTGCATGTAGTCTGCCGGATACACTTCACGTATGAGCACGCCGTCAAGCGCGCGGCGCGCGAAATCCTCAAGACAGTTTTCCAGCTCGTCGAGCTGGGAGAAATTGACCGTGCGCAGGCGAAACCAACCGGGCTCTGTTTGCTGCGTCATCATTTTATGACCTCGAACTCGGCAGTGGTGTAAGCTTTGGCCCGCAGACTCAGGTCGGGCTGGCTGACGACCTTAACGTGATGAAACTTGCGCTCGACGCGCAGCATCTCGCCAAGGGGAAGCTGGAAGGTATCAGCACCGGGCCATGTGATGAGGGCATCTCGAAGCTCCGGCAGGCAGAGGGATTGTTCGACGGCGACGTTGAGCAGCGGCTCGCAGTCTAGGGTAATGCCCTTATAGAGCGCCTCTGCGTCGGTGTAAATTTCCATCCCGACCTGCGGCTCGACGCCTTCAGGATGAGCGTCCAGATGAAGCGCCACCTCCGTGTGAAAGCGCAGAAACTCCCTGACTCGCTCGCTCAGCTTGTTGACCGAGCCGGGCCAGCCTACTCTTTCGAGGTAACGAAACGCATCGTCGTGCGTCATGATGAAGATCAGTCGAATCGCCTCAGTGGGCCGCGAGTAGAGAATGCCCGCGGTGCGATAGCGACTCGTCGAAGGAAGCGCTTCCCAGCAGCGGCGAAAGGTCGCAAGCTGAGGCGAAGCGTATGGCCTGTGATGAAGGATTTCGAGCGCCGGTTCGGGTGAAAGATTCTGATCGATGGTGAAGAAGATGAGCGGTATCGGAACATCAAGCGGGCGCTCACGAATATCATACTCAAGCCAGAGACCCAACACCTCATGCAAAGGTGAATCGTCATCCAGCCACTCGCGCGCGAAGCGGCGAATACGCTGCCAGGACTCTTTCTGAAAAAAGGCTTCCGGCATACCTTCGCTCGCACCGGAGAGAACGTCCGGGTGTCCATTAAAAAAATCACCGCCACGGGGGCGCGTGAGCCAGTGGAAAAAATCTACGGGGGAGGTCGCCGTGCCGAGCTGGCGCTCGAACATGTGGTTCAGCGAGAGCGAGGCGGGAAAAGCTTCGGCTGTGCGCAGGAGCCTGGCAAAGCTTTCGCCGGAAAAGAATGGCTCAACACATTGCGGCGCGAGATACCGGACGGCATCAGCCGACGTACGCAGGCCGGATATGTTGTAGCCCTGTGTGCTGGACGACATCTGGTTTTTGTCCCTTCACCTCAAGATGTTTGCGGCTGGCCGCCGTTGATGGCCGACAAATCTATTTTGCCGAGCGCGATCTTGAGCCAGTAGGTAAAGTGGTCCGGCTGCTCATGTATTCTGGCTCGCAGTTCATCCATGCTCACCCACTGCCACTCTTCGACTTCGGACCTGTTCGGGTCTGGAGCCGAGTCATAACGCCCCGTCAAAATGTGATCGTATTCCCACTCGGTCAGGTCGCCGTCCAGCTCCGCCCTGTAGATGAAGCTTGAGCAGACGCTCAGCTCACAGTCGAAGTTCATCTCTTCTCTTAATCTCCGATGAGCGGCGGTCTCCGTCGTTTCGCCCGGGCGCGGGTGGCCGCAACAGGTATTAGACCAGAGCCCGCCCGAATGGTATTTCTCCGTCGCTCTTTTTTGAAGAAGGAGTCGGCCCGCCGAATCGAAAATGAAGATGGAGAAGGCCCTGTGAAGCCGGCCCTCGCGGTGAACCTGTAGCTTCTCTCCGCTTCCGATCTCCTCGTCCTGTTCGTTGACTAAAATCAACTGTTCCATAATGAGAATCCTGCGCCGTGACCGCGAAAAGATGATGAGTTCCGATGGTCGTAGGCTGATGTTAGACGAAAAGCCGTTTGATTGTCGAACAAAAGATGTGGGTTAGTTCCCTACATCAAATCCATCATCGCCGGGCCGTTGAAAATCTTGACCATGAAGCCCCGTAGGGAATAGAGTCGGAGGGTGTGCTACTATAGCGCCCGCTGCAAATCAAGTGGGGAAAGCTGAGACGCGCGCGCGAGCCTGTCTCAGCCCATTTGAGACAATCAGCCTTTTATTCGCCTCATGGAGTTTAACCTCCTGCTCACCTGTTGAGGGCTCATATGCCTGACTATTCGGAGAACGAAGAGAGAGAGACATTCGACGTTTGCCTGCTGTCAATGCCTTTCCCGCCTCTCAACCAGCCGTCGATGGCGCTCGGTTTGTTGAAGGCAACTCTGTTGGATGCGGGCATCTCGGTCAAGAATCTCTACCCTTGCATCTGGTTCGCAGAAGAGGTCGGCCTGGACGTTTACGTTTTCATCAGCGATAGCAAGCAGGAGTTTTTCGCCGGTGAGTGGACGTTTGCCGGAGTCGCCTTTCCTGAGTTCGAGCCCGATCACGAAGCCTATCTGGACGAGGTTTTCTCCGCTCCTGTTTCGCGCGGGCTGCTGCGCAGAAGCCGCTTCGGCTCAGACCCGCGCAATGCTCTACGGAAGGCACGCGAGGCCGCCCCGGAGTTTATCGAAAGCGTCGCCCGCCGCGTCCTTGCCAACAATCCGAAGATCGTCGGCTGCACGTCAACCTTCATGCAGCATTGCGCTTCGCTGGCAATACTCAGGAAGATTCGGGAAATCGCTCCGAACGTCGTGACCGTCATCGGCGGGGCCAACTGCGAGGGCCACATGGGCCTCGCCGCAAAGAGATTTTTCCCCTGGCTGGACTTCGTCGTCTCGGGCGAGGGCGAACTGCTCTTCCCTCAGCTCTGCCGTCAGATTCTCGCGCAGGGGAAAGAGATACCCGCTGCGGAGCTGCCCGCCGGAGTCATCGGCAGCGATCAAGCTCGCCTGCCGCCCGGTGCGGAAGCCCCGCGCGCCTCCATCAACGACATGAACACGTCGCCCGTCCCTGACTTCGACGATTATTTCGAAGCGCTCGAAGCCTCTCCCCTGCGCGCATTCATCTCGCCAGGGCTCGCCATGGAGACCTCGCGCGGTTGCTGGTGGGGCAAGGTTCACCACTGCACTTTCTGCGGGCTCAACGGCGGGAATATGACCTTCCGCTCAAAGTCCCCGGAGCGCGTGCTCGCGGAACTCGACGGACTTTCGCAACGCTACGGGATTCGCAAGTTCAATATCGTGGATAACATTCTGGATCTGGCTTATATCCAGACGCTCCTCCCGCGTCTGGCGATGAGCGAGCCCTATACGCTCTTCTTTGAGACCAAGTCGAACCTGAAGCGAGAGCAACTGGAAAAGATAGCCGATGCCGGTATACGCCGCCTTCAGCCGGGCATAGAGAACATGCACGACGAAGTGTTGCGCCTCATCGATAAGGGAACGACCGCACTGCTCAACGTCCGCCTGCTGAAATGGGCCAGGGAGATCGGAGTCTTCATCACCTGGAATTTCCTCTGGGACGTGCCCGGCGAAAAGGACGAGTGGTACGGCGAAATGGCCGAGTGGCTGCGACTGGTTTCGCACCTACAGCCCCCGGGCGTTGATCGCATACAGTTTCATCGCTTCAGCCCTTACCATCAGAGGCCCGAAAGCTTCGGTCTGTCCCTGATTCCCTTCCCGCTCTACTCCTACGTCTATCCGCTACCGCCTGCGGATATGCGGGAGCTGGCTTACTACTTCCATGACTCCGAGAGGCAGCCTGCGCGCTTGGAACTGGAAAGAAGGCCGCACCTGAAAAGCGTCATGAAAATCATCGCCGTCTGGAACAAGCTCTGGGGGCAGGGCGGGACGAAGACCGAAGAGGAAGCGCCCGTGCTCCTGATGCGCGAGGAATCCGACGGCCTGCTCATCACGGACACGCGGCCCTGCGCCGTCTCAAAGACGCACCGCCTACGCGCGCAAGCCAGCCGCATCTACCGTGCTTGTGACGAGATTCATACCGTGAACAGCCTGGTCAACGCTCTGGCGAAAGATCGGCAAGGGGATGTCCCTGCACAGACTGTGCAGCGTGTGCTTGACGAACTGGAAGAACGCAAGCTTCTACTGCATCTGAACGGGAGATACCTGGCCCTTGCCCTGCGCGAGGTGCGTCGAATCCCGGACACGCTCGAAGAGTTCCCAGGAGGCTACACGGACATAGAGGCGTGGCAGGCCCACTACGCGAATTGAGACCAGAAGATAGGTCAGTCGCGCCAAAGGTCTCGGGCGGGTGATGTCGAGGCAAGAAC
>DASVQM010000064.1:0-41512 GCA_036389095.1 Pyrinomonadaceae bacterium | reverse complement strand
CCTCTGCTTCTGCTTCTCTGTGCCTGCGAGCCAGAGGGCGGCAGCGCCCAGATAGGTCTTGGCGTGAGCGATGGCGCAGGTGATGTCGCGGCGAGCGATGGCGCGGATGAGCGAGAGGACTTCTTCATAGGAGGAGAGCTGTCCGCCTTCTTCGATAGGGATGTAATAGAGGTGGAGGTGCCAGTGGTTGAGGAGGCGGCAGGCGTCCTCGGGATAGAGTTCGGCCTCGTCAAGTTGAAGCAGGCGTTTAAAGGAGAGGGAGGACTCAGGGTCGAAGGGGTCGCCCAGGTATGCTTCTAATCTCTCCGCTGCCGCGTACTGCGCTGGGGGGTACAATTGATTGTCCTCAAGTTGGAATATGGCCCGCCGAAAGATGGTTTAGAACGGATTATCCATGCCCTTTACTTCGGCCAGCATCTCGTTCAGCAAGAGATCGACCTGCTCAGCCGAAAGTTGATCGAGCTCGACCAGCAACTGCTCCGCGTCTCCACGCAGACCTTTGATGTGCTTGTCGGGATGGCCCTCTTCGCGCTCGCCCTTTTTGAGAAGAGAAAAGGAGTTGACACGCTGCTCTGCATCGGCGGCCATAGTTGTCAGCACCATCTCCAAGCGCTCTAACATGCGATCGATAGTGTCCGAGTCGAAGAGGTCGGTGTTATATTCGATCACACCTTGTCGGCCTCCCTCATCCTGCAACCCGTCCTCTATGAAGAGGACTAGATCGGTGCGCGCCGTTCCGGTCTCTATCTCCATATGGCTGACCGTGAGGCCCAAAAATTCCAGTCTGGGGATCGGCATGTTGCGCATCGAAAACCCTACCTGGGCGAGAGGGGCGTGCTTGAGGTTAAACTCCGGCTGTAGCTCCTGCACAAGTTTCTCGAAGGGCAGGTCCTGATGGTCATAGGCCGCCAGGGCCGCCTTGCGTACACGTCCCAGCAGCTCTCGGAAACTAGGGTTGCCGGAAAGATCAATGCGAATGACCAGCGTGTTGACGAACACTCCGATCAACCCGGCTATCTCGGCACGGTTGCGGCCAGCGATGTTATTGCCGATAAAAATGTCTTCCTGTCCCGTGTAGCGGTAAAGCAAGGTCGCATAGGCTGAGAGCAGCGTCATGAATAAAGTCACGCCCTCTCGGCGGCTCAGCTCTTTGAGGGACTCGGAGAGGGTCGGAGAAAGCGTGAAAGATTTATGCGCGCCTTTGAAAGTCATGACAGGGGGGCGCGGACGATCAGTGGGAAGCTCAAGCGGGCCGGGAGCGCGAGCCAGTTGTTGCTTCCAGTAAGAAAGCAGGGATTCGAGCGTCGCCCCTTGCAGCCATTGCCGCTGCCGACAGGCAAAGTCTGCGTACTGTATCGGAAGCTCATCGAGCGGCGAAGCCTCTCCGGCAGAGAAAGCATTGTAGAGAATCGTCATTTCCCGGCTGAACACGCCCAGCGACCAGCCGTCGGAGATGATGTGGTGCATGGTCAGGAGCAAGACGTGCTCCTCCTCGCCCAGACGCAGCAGGGTGGTACGCACGAGCGGCCCCTTCGCCAGGTCGAACGGTCGCTGTGCCTCCTCCGTAGCCAGGCGCAAAGTCTCTCGCCCTCGCCCTTCCTCAGGGACATGCCTTAGGTCCAGCACAGGCAGTTCCAGCGACAGCGCAGGGCTAATGACCTGGAACGGCAGGCCCTCGACGGTCGCAAAGGTAGTCCGCAAAGCTTCGTGGCGTCTGACGACTTCGTTGAAGCCACGTTCGAGCGCGGCCACATCGAGCGGGCCGGTCAGGCGCAGGGCCGCGTTCATATTGGAGACGGGGCTGCCGGGCATTAACTGGTCGAGGAACCATAGGCCCTGCTGTGCAAAGGAGACGGGCAGGTGATGTTGACGGGCGGCGTTCTGAAGCGGCGCAGCCGAACGGGTCTCGGCAGACTCTAACCCGCGCAGCAACTCTATAATCTCCGTCTTGTGCGTAGTCAGTTCGGCGCGCAGCGTCGGCGTCAATACTCCGACGGGAGCATCTACGTGCAGCCTGTCAACGGCAACCGACAACTCGACGCCGCGTGCGGAGAGAAAGGCTAAAAGCTCAGCCGGATTCATATCTCGATGATTTCCCGCTCCTCGCCGCCGACTATCGGCGTCAGAGAAGCTTTTAAGAGGTTCGCCTCAAGCGTAGAGCCCGGTTTCTCATCCGCCAGATAGGCGAGGTCTGTGAGCAACGCTTCCGACTCGACCCGGTTGACCTCTTCGGTCAGGCTCTCTTCATGATTATCCTCGCCCTGCTTCGCATCAACAGGCTTCATCGACGACCCTGCGCTCGTTCCCGCCCCCGCCAGTTGGTCAAGCATCTGGGCGGCGATACTGTCGATGCTCGGCCCCTGCAAGAAGGTGACAATCGGCAGGGCTATACCGAAGTTGCTCTCAATTCGGTTCTTCAGCTCAATCGCCATGATGGAATCTATGCCCAGATGGATGAGAGGCAGCTCAGGGTTGATGCGGGAGGCGGAAAGCTTGAGCACCATGGCGACCTGCTCTCTCAGCTCGGAGACCAGAAGGCTCTGCCGCTGCTCCGCCGGGGATGCAAGCAGCGCATCACGGGTTAAGCGTTCGGCAGTTGGTCTCAGACTGCCGTCCCGCGTCGCCTGCGCTGAGCCTTCCCGAATCAGATGAGCGAGCACGGGCGACTTGCTGGCCGTAGGGTGATATAGAGACCACTGCTGCCAGTTGACGGGCATGACGCAAACCTGCGTCGCGTCCCCGGCCATCAAGCGCCCCATCACTTCCAATCCCTGCTGCGGCGTGAAAGTCCCCATCCCGTGAGGCGCAAACTCTCTCCCGTTCTCTTGCAGGTAGCGGGCCGCCATGCCCACCTCAGACCAGAATCCCCAGTTGATGCTGAGCGCCGTTTGTCCAAGCGCCCGGCGGTGATGAGCCAGAGCATCCAGAAAAGCGTTGGCCGCAGCATAGGCTCCGACGAGAGGCGAATTCAGCAGGCTGGACGCGGAAGAGAAGAGAACGAAGAAGTCCAGCGGCTCATCTGCGAGGAGACGATGCAGCAGCCATCCGCCCACGGCCTTCGGTCGCATGACCTTCATCAGGGCTGCGCTCTCAAGCTCAGAGACCGGCCCGCCTTCGATCACACCCGCCGCGTGCACGACGCCTCGAATCGGCGGCCAGCCTTCCCGGCGGTAAGTCTCTAGAAACGAACCGAGCCCTCTTTCGTCCGCGACATCAACGGCAGCCAGGTGCACGCTCGCCCCGAGCAGTTCCAACTCTCGGACGGCGGCGATTTGAGCTGCCAGGCGGCTCGCCGGTTCGACCAGATTCCATTCGGCGCGCAGTGGAAGCTTTGTGCGCCCCATCAAGATCAGCCGCCGAGCGCCCTGCTCCACCATCCAGCGCGCCACCTTGAGACCCAGGTCGCCCAGGCCCCCCGTAATGAGGTAGCTCGCATCGGTCTGCCACTTGAGGCCGGATGGCTTAGCAAGCGATGGCTCGTGCCTGACCAGGCGGGCGACGTAACGCTGCCCTCGTCGAAAGGCGAGCTGTTCTTCCGGGTCAGGACTTCTCAGCTCTTCACACAGGAGGTCGGCGGCCTCCGGGGCAGAGGCCGCAGGGTCCAGGTCTATCAATCCGGCCCAGGCGGCTGGGTGTTCCTCAGCAATCGTGCGCCCGAGTCCCCAGAGCGTAGATTGCGCCACGCTCTGCCCTTGCGGCTCTGGGCCCACGGGCTGCGCCCCGCGTGTCATCACACGCAGACGCGGAAGCTGCTGTCCGCCTGAAAGTGAACGCGCGCGGATTACGCAGAGAACACTGCTGCAAGTCAAAGACTGCGCCGCTTCGACAGAGGCTGCGACCGACTCGTCAGCGCAATCCAGGTCCAGACTCCAAAGATGCAGAGCGCCGCGCCATGCAGGCCGGTTCGCCGCTCGCAGAACTTCCAACACATCTTCGACCTGACCGGGTCGGACGCGGAAACCTACGCCATCAAGTCGCTCGTAGCGTTCGCCCGGAAAGAGGAGCACAGACGATTCTCCGTGCTCATTCAAGCGCGCGGCTAAAGACTCTCCCACGCCGCCGCCGTCGGCAAAGATCAACCAGGCCCCCTGTTGTGAATGATTCGAGGCGTGCGCCCCCTCTTCTCTAGCCCTGAGCTGCCACTCAAGCTTATAGAGCCAATCATCCATGTTCTGCGAGGCCGTATGTTCCAGATCACTATCGATAGACTTACGGCCCGCCAGCGAATCTCTTCCGGCTTGGGAACGCGCGCGCACGGGACGCTCCCGGTTGCCATCTATATCTTCGGCGCCAAGCTCGAACCAGAAACGCTCGCGCTGCCAGGGGTAGGAAGGAAGCGGCACGCATCGCCCTCCGCCCTGATACATGGCCCTCCAATCCAAAGCATAGCCGCACGCGTAGAGCGCGCCCATAGAGCCCAGCATCACGGCCCGCTCTTCCTGCCCGCGCCGCAATGAGGGCAACACCGTCCCCTCTTGTCCGACGTGATGCAGGCATTCGCTGATCGCGCCTGCCAGAATCGGGTGCGGGCTGATCTCTATAAAGACCCCGTATCCGTCAGAGGCGAGCCGCTTCACCGCTTCTGAAAAAAGCACCGGCTTTCTCAGGTGACGGCCCCAGTAGTCGGCATCCAGGCGTCGGCCTTCGATCCAATCCGCCGTCACGGTCGAAACCATCCGCACTTTCGCGTCGCGGGCTTTGAGTCCTTCCAGTTCACTAACGAGCGCGGCGCGAAACGGCTCGACCTGCGGGCTGTGCGCGGCGACACCGGTCGTGCGCAGCCTGCGGCAGAAGATGCCCTTTTCCTCAAGCGCTTCGAGCACTTCGTCAAGGGCCGCAATCTCGCCGGACAAGACCGTCGCTCTCGGCCCATTGCTCGCCGCAATCGAGATTCGATTCTCGTATCGAGAGATGGCCGCCTCAGCCTCTTCAAGCGAGAGCTCGACCATGGCCATCGCCCCCTGCTGCGCAGCGCCTTGCAGCAACCTGCTCCGATTGAAGATCACACGTATCGCGTCTTCAAGGCTCAGAAATCCGGCCACATGCGCGGCGGCCACTTCGCCCATGCTATGACCGACCACGGCGTCCGGCTCAATCCCCCAGGAACGCCACAGCGCGGCCAGGGCCAACTGAATGGCGCACAGCGCGACCTGTGTGATGCCTATATCGTCGCCGTCCAGGCGCGACGCGGCTTCATCCGCCGCAAGCTCTTCAATCAAAGACCAGTCGGCATAACGGCTCAGCGCTTTGTCGCACTCCTCAATGGCGGAACGAAAGACCGTCTCCTGCGCCATCAATTCACGTCCCATGGCCCACCATTGCGGGCCCTGGCCGGAAAAGACGAAGACCAGCTTGAGCGGACGGCTCGGGTGCTTGCGACCGCTGAAGATGCAGGCGTCCAGCTCATCGCTGGTGAAAGCTCGCAGCCGCTCGCTCAGTTCCTCCCTGGAATGGAAGAGCAGGGCCAGGCGGTAATCGAGTTGACTTCGCCGGACGCTCGCCGTGTAGCACATATCCTGAAGCGAGACGACCGAACCCGTGTCTGACAGAAAGCGCTGGTAAGATTCTGCGAGCGAGCGCAGGGCCTCCGGGCTATGGGCCGAGAGCGGAAGCAGGTGGGCCTGCTTTACCGGCTCTTCGTTTACCGGCGCTTCCAAGGCTTGGTCGGTCTGGACGGCGCGCGGCGCTTCCTCCAAGACCACATGTGAATTGGTTCCACCGAAACCGAAAGAGCTGACCCCGGCAAGCGCCGGGCGCGAACCGGCAGGCCATGGGCCCAATGCCTGCTGGACGCGCAAAGGGAGATCGGCGAAAGGAATATGCGGATTCGGCTCCTGGAAATGCAGGCTACGGGGAATCATACGGTGCTTGAGCGAGAGCGCCGTCTTGATCAATCCGGCGACACCGGCGGCGGCTTCCAGATGTCCGATGTTGGTCTTGACGGAGCCCAGAATGCAGTTTTGTCCCGCCGGGCGTCCCTCGGCCAGTATGGTTCCGAGGGCCTTGGCCTCTATCGGGTCGCCGAGCAGCGTCCCAGTCCCGTGCGCTTCGATATACTGCACTTCGCCGGGCGAGACTCCGGCGCAGCGATAGGCTTCGCGCAGGACTGCTTCCTGCGAGAGAGGATTAGGAGCCATGAGGCCGTTGGTGCGTCCATCCTGGTTGATGGCCGAGCCGCGTATGACGGCATAGATGGGGTCGGCGTCGGCGAGCGCACGCGACAAAGGCTTGAGGAGGACGAGGCCAGCGCCTTCGCTGCGCACATAGCCGTCTGCCCGCGCATCGAACGTCTTACAGCGACCGTCCGGGGCCATCGCACCCGACTTGGTGAAGTTGATGGCAATCGCGGGCGAGAGAATCAGGTTCACGCCGCCCGCCAGGGCGAGCGCCGCTTCACCTCGCCAGATGCTCTGGCAGGCCAGGTGAACGGCGACGAGCGATGAGGAGCAGGCGGTATCGACCGCCATACTTGGCCCACGAAAATCGAAGAAGTAAGAGAGGCGATTGGCCGCGATGGTCAGCGAGTTGCCCGTGCCCGTGTAGGCGTCAATCAGAGTCGGATGGCCCAGTTGCAACCGCCCGTAGTCATTCGTAGAGATGCCGACAAATACGCCCGTCGCTGTTCCCGCCAGCGCTTGCGCGGATTGCCCTCCGTCCTCAAGGGCTTCCCAGGCGACTTCGAGCATGAGCCGCTGCTGCGGGTCCATGCAGATGGCCTCGCGCGGAGAGATGCCGAAGAAATGCGGGTCGAACTCGTCCACCTGATCCAGAAAGCCGCCCCAGCGTGTATTCATCTTGCCCGGCACTGAGCGATCTGCGTCGTAGAAGTCGCGCGCGTCCCAACGATCTGCCGGAACCTCCGTGATGGCATCCACGCCCTCCGTCAAAAGTCGCCAGAAGGCTTCCGCGTTGTGAGCGCCGGGGAAACGACAGCCGATGCCTATGATGGCAATCGGCTCTCGGTCAGCGATACGCTCGGCGCTGGTGTTTGAAGACGCCGCCGAGGTTTCGGTTTGTTCCGCCAGATGACGTGCGAGGGCTTTGATGGTCGGGTATTCATAGGCCAGCGTGGGCGAGAGTCGTCTTCCCAGCCAATCGCTCAATTCACCCGTCAGGCCGACGGCTGTCGCCGAATCCATGCCATAACGAGCGAACGGCTCCGTCAATCGCAGCTCATCAGGTTCAACCTTGAGGCGCTCCGAAATCCTGGCGACGAGCCAGCTCTGAATCTCTTCCACCCTTCCGCCATCAAGCGGCCCGGGCTCGCCGACCAGTTCGCTCATCTCACTCTCATCCGAAGCGCTCGCGGTCTTTGCGGCGCGCTCCGATCTCCATTCCCCGACCATCTGCAATCCGCCGCTCTCATAATCTCGACGGCACACATGGCGCTGAATCTTTCCGCTCGACGTTTTGGGAATGCTGCCGGTCTTGAGCAAGACGACGGCGTGCATCTGTATCTCGTGCTCCAGGGCCACCGCCCGCCGTATCGCGCTCACCACCTCTGCCACGGATAAACTCTTCAAGCTCTGCCGCTCAACTTCCGCCGTCACGACCAACTGCTCGTGCCCGTTAACCTCTACGGCAAAGGCCGCGCTGTGAGCGACACGCAGCGCCGGATGACTCTGCTCGACCGTCCGCTCTATATCCTGCGGGTAGTGATTGCGCCCGGCGATGATGATTAAATCTTTGCAGCGTCCGGTGATGACCAGTTCTCCGTCAACCAGAAAGCCCATATCTCCTGTCCGCAGGTAAGGGCCATCGCCGGAATCCGCGAGGCGAGCACGGAAGGTGCGGTCGGAGAGCTGAGGCTGATTCCAGTAGCCCTGTGCGATGCTCGGCCCGGAGACCCAGACTTCTCCCACCTGGTCGGGCGGGCTCTCGATCAAGGTCTGCGGATTGACGATACGGATGTGCTGATCGCTCCAACCTCCGCCGCAGCCCACGAGCATCCGGTTGCTCTGATCTTCAGCGTTGGCCATAGCAACTCTGTGCCGTTCAAGCGCAGTTCCCGAACAGGTGTAGACCTTCGGCAGCGCCGCCTTGGAACCACCTGAGACGATTAGCGTCGCTTCCGCCAGGCCATAGCAGGGATAGAAAGCCTCACGGCGAAAACCGCAGGGCTCAAACATCTCTGCGAAGCTCTGTAGCGTCTCGGGGCGGATGGGCTCTGCCCCGTTGAAGGCCAATGTCCAACTGCTCAGATCGAGCTTCGCCAGATGCTCCGGGGTGGCCTTGCGCAGACAGAGTTCGTAGGCGAAGTTGGGCCCGCCGCTGATCGTAGCCCTGTGGCGAGAGATGGCCTGAAGCCAGCGCATAGGATGCTGTAGGAAATGGACTGGCGACATCAGGACGACGGGGAATCCTGTATAGAGGGGTTGGAGAATCCCGCCGATCAGGCCCATATCGTGGTAGGGCGGCAGCCAGATCACTCCACGACTCTCGCTCGAAGATTCAAATCCATCGGTGATGAGCGATAAGTTATAAAGCAGGTTACGATGCGAGAGCATCACTCCCTTGGGCGCACTCGTTGACCCTGACGTGTATTGCAAAAACGCCAGGCTCTCTCCGCTCACTCCTCCCTCTCTCCACTCCTCCGCTCCTTCTTCCTGCACCTCCTCCATCACTACCCACTTCAAGGAGGCCAACCCTTTCGACTCTCCAAACTGCTTCTCGATCATGGCCAGCGTCAAGGCATTTGTGAGCGCCACGCTCGCCTGCGCATCGGCCACAATCGCCTCTATCCTCGGCATCGGCCTGTTCGGTCGCGGCGGATAAGCAGGCACGGCCACCACCCCCGCATACATGCAGCCGAAGAGCGCCGCGATGTAATCAAGCCCCGGCGGAAAGAGCAGCAGCGCACGCTCCCCCGCAAGCTCCAATCGCTGCAAGGCGGCGGCGATGGCTCGTGCCCTGTGGTCGAGTTCGCGGTAGGTGAAGTGCTGGGTCTGATCTTCGCCGTCGAGGAGGAAGGTGTAGGTGAGCTGGTGCGGTTGATGAAGGGCTCGCCATCTGAGCAGCTCCACCAGCGTTGCGGGCTCGATCAGATTAGAGAGCGGCAGAGGGTTGATCATGTGATTCGACCGTTTTCAAGTATCAGTTGGGATTGTAGATTTGCAGCGGGTGGGCCCAATCGCTATCGCTAGTCCATGCTCCCGGCCTGCGCCGCCAGGTATTCGGCGCGGCAGGCATAGCGTTGAATCTTTCCGCTCGATGTCTTAGGGATGTTCCCGGTCTTCAACAACATCACCGCCAACGGTTGCAGATCGTGATTTTCCCTGACCGCCCGTCGCACATCCTTGACGACCCTTTCCATCTTGACATCCCTGTAAACCCGCTCGACTTCCGCCATAATCACCAGATGCTCCCGGTTATCCAGATCAACCGCGAAGGCCGCGCAGCAACCTCGCCTGATCGCCGGATGACTCTCCTCCACCGTCCGCTCTATGTCCTCTGGATAGTGATTTCTGCCGTCTATGATAATCAGGTCTTTGAGTCTTCCGGTCACAAACAGCTCGCCGTCGTCCATGAAACCCAGGTCGCCTGTGCGTAGAAACGGGCCCTCTCCGCTCTCGGACAGGTAGGCGTTAAAGTTGCGCTCGGTCTCTTCGAGACGATACCAGTAGCCTTTGGCGACGCTCGGCCCGTTGACCCAGATTTCGCCGACCTCGTTCGCCGCGCACTGCCTGCGGCTCTCAGGGTTGACGATGAGAATCGTCTGCTCCGGCAGAGTGTGGCCGCAACCAACCACGGCGCGAATGTTTCCCCTGTTCGTGAAGACTTCGATGACGCGATGATTCTCAAGCGCCAGCGCCTGAGTTCTCTTGATGACGGGCGGCGCATGCTTGAAGCCGCCGGAGACGATCAGCGTCGCTTCGGCCAGACCGTAGCAGGGATAGAAAGCCTCACGGCGAAAACCGCAGGGCCCAAAATAGTTTGCGAAACGGATCAGTGTCTCCGGGCGAATCGGCTCGGCGCCCGTGAAAGCAACCTCCCAACAGCTCAGGTCAAGCCCGGCCCGCTGCTCGGCGCTAATCCGGCTGAGGCACAATTCGTAGGCGAAGTTGGGCCCGCCGCTGATCGTAGCCCTGTGGCGAGAGATGGCCTGAAGCCAGAGCAGCGGATGTTTCGTCAAAGAGATCGGAGACATCAGGACGACGGGGAAGCCCGCATAGAGCGGCTGAATAATCCCGCCGATCAAGCCCATATCATGGTAAGGCGGCAGCCAGATCACTCCACGACTCTCGCTCGAAGATTCAAATCCATGAGCGATGAGCGAGGAGTTATAAAGCAGGTTACGATGCGAGAGCATCACGCCTTTGGCCCTCGCCGTCGAGCCCGAGGTGTATTGCAAAAATGCCAGGCTGTCGCCGTTGATCGCCGTCTCCTGCCACTCCTTCTCTAACCCGCTCGCATCATTCGTGGTCGCAATCCACCGCAGCGCTTTCAATCCGGGCATCTCATCCAGCATCGTTTCGATACCACAGAGCATCGGCGCAGTCGTGAGCGCCACTCGCGCCTGTGCATCCGCGGCGATAGCCTGTAGACGTTGCAGGCTTCGATTGATTCGGGGCGGGTAGGCTGGAACCGCCACCGCCCCCGCGTAGAGACAGCCCCAAAATGCCGCAACGTAATCGAGCCCCGGCGGATAGAGCAGCAAGGCGCGTTCTCCGCCCGCATTGATGCTTTGCAGTTTCGCAGCTATGGAGCGCGCCTGCCTGTCCAGTTCCGCATAGGTGAGATGGACTTCCTCCGACTCGCCGTTAATCAGAAAGGTGTAGGCCAGCCGCTCCGGTTGATGAAGCGCCCGCCAACGGAGAATCTCAACCAGATTCGAGAATTCGACACTCGCGTCCGTCACGGATTTCAACATCTCGACTCCTTCGCTAAGGCCGCGCCAACAGGCGGGCGGCTCTATGGTATGGATGGTGGAAGCTTATGAACTGTGCCTGATTGCAGTATGACGCGTGAGGCGAGATTTTCGATGAGGAGCTTTAGCGGCGTCCTGGCCCGAATCGTCCTCTTCGGACAACAGGCTACCGCCATACCCATATCTGTGTGATATGGGGAAATGTTAATGCAACCTTTGAACTCTTGACGTATGGCGGTTTTAAATGACAGCTATACGTCAATGGGGGTTTAGTTCATACAGTCGAAAGCAAAATGTAAATTGATTTTGCCCCGGCGAGAACCTTGACTACCTTGATCTACCCTTTTGGAGTAACTAGAGGACTTCCCTTTTCGGTCAGACGGTCTGCCCTGCATGCCTGACGCTTTGAACCAGTTCCCTTTCGACGACGACGTGGGCCTGGTAGCTGACGGTCGTCAGTAAGATCATCACGCGGTTCGTATCGCAAACCTTGCGGTCGAAGACGCCGATGAAATTTCTGAGCGGGCCATGATTGATCATCACCTCGTCGCCGGGGTTCAAATCCTCTTGCAGCTCGACATAGCCGTCCTCCCCGACCCTTGCGCGAATGACTTCAATGATCTGGTCATCAACCGGAGCCGGTGTATTGCCATAGCTGACGACGCTGTGCACGCCTCTGGTGAAATGAATCTTGTGCAGTGAATTGTCCACATCGAAGCGGGCGAAAATATATCGCGG
This sequence comes from Pyrinomonadaceae bacterium, assembly GCA_036389095.1. GTDB lineage: Bacteria > Acidobacteriota > Blastocatellia > Pyrinomonadales > Pyrinomonadaceae > DASQYE01. The sequence goes on along the minus strand of DASVQM010000064.1, from coordinate 29,907 downwards.
GAACAGGTGCTTCGTCACGCAAGTGCGCTCGCCCGTATACTTGTTCGCGGCGTATTCTCTTAAGCGAGGGGTGAAGGTCTCGACCCGCCAGGCTCTTAAATTACTGGCCGCCCTGTCCTCCTGCTTCGGTTTCGCCTGGATGACGAACCAGCGCAGATTGTCATCTGTTTTCAGCCCCACCATCGGACACCTCTTATTTCTTAATGCAAAGATTTGTTAGGCTTATCGTTCCCGGATGCGAAAGAGACTCGGAAGTATTGCACGACGCCTTCCCGCTGAAAGGGGTGCTGTTGAAGCTAAGGGCTACGAGGTTGTTTCGTTGTTAGTAATGATTAAAGAGCAAAAGATCGTCGGCGCTGGCGAGTACACTGCACAATAGTTTTACCAGTTAACAGTGTCAACCCAAATTCATTGGCCGATATTGCTATTCATTGGCCGATTTTGCTGTCCCCCGGGTTGGCCCATCGCGCTCAAGTGACGGGCTCTGTATTGAGCGGGGGTTAAGCCGTAGATCGCTTTGAAATCCCTGACGAAATGGCTTTCGTCGCTCACTCCGACCTTATTCATTATCTCCTTGACGCTCAGGAAAGTGCTCTCCAACAGGAGTTTGGCCCGCTGCATCCTCAAAGACTTGAGGTAGCGCGCCACGCTCATCCCGGTCTCCGCTTTAAAGAGATGGCAGAGATGCCAGAGGGAAAGATGAACGGACTGGGCCATCTTGTAGAGCGGCAGCTCAAGGTGCGAGTCTTCCTGCATGAGCGCGATGACGCGCAGCACTCTCTGATCCATGCGTCCCTCCTTATGGGTTCGCTCTCGACTGACCGTTACAGACACTTCTCTGAACTCCGGTTGCGGTCACGCGAGTGGTATTAAGTCCTTCCGTGGGAACTATATCTTTCGTTAAGTGAGCCTCCGGGCGGTTGCCGGAAGAACCAAAACGCTGGCAGCCGGACACCTCTCTCAGAGCATTGCGATGATAAATTATGGTTGAGACTTAATGAGGCTGGCGTTAGCTTCTCTGTCAGTCTGCTTGAGCGATAAGGACTGGGCCAACAATTCGGCTCGCTAAATTATGTTGCTCCATCTGCGACTTAGTAATATACTAGGCGGCCTAAAGTGCTTCTGGGGTTCTCACCATTGATCCCTTTTTCATTGCTGATTAATACTCCTTAAGCAAGTTAGAAGTCTTTAGAAAGCTTCCAAATGTTTCTCAAATCTTTTTTCAATGGTAATCAAAGAGGTCGAGTGAATACCGGGTGACACTGTTAAGTAATTGACCATCTATCCACTGCGCCTCCCGAAAACAATTAACCTTTTAAGCTCAAGTCAACCGATCACCAGCCAGCACAAGATCATGCACAGTCCCCCCTCGCTGCGGCATGACTTTCACAAGAGGTAGGGCAAGAAAAAACAGAGTGAGCGTGCACCGGGTTATATCCCGACAGACTGGACACACTCCCAATGAACAGGCACGTCAAGCACTATTTCGAGTTCGGCCCGTTTCGCCTTGACCCGGCAGAATGCCTCCTGCTGCGTGAGGGCCAGCCCGTGCCGTTGACCAAGAAAGCCTTCGAGACGCTCCTGGTGCTCATCCAGTACAGCGGCTATATGCTTGAGAAAGAAGAACTCATCAGGATGGTCTGGCAGGATAGATTTATCGAGGAGGCCACGCTCGCCCAGAATATTTTCACCCTCCGCAAAGCCCTCGGCGAAGACCATCACGAGCGTCAATACATAGAGACCGTGCCGAAGCGAGGATACCGCTTTATCGCCAAGGTGAAGGAGGTCTGGGAGAATAATACCGAGACGATGGTGGGAGATGATGGCGGGGCGCGCATCCTGCTCAAGGATGAAGAGACTGGGCTCGGAGGCAACGGCATACAGTCTCTGGCCGTCCTGCCGCTCGTCAATGCCAGCGCCGACCCGAACATAGAGTATTTCTCCGACGGCATCACGGAAGGCATCATCAATAGCCTGGCGAGATTATCTCAACTGCACGTCATCGCCCGCAGCACTATCTTCCGCTATAAGGGCAAAGAGGTTGACCCGCAGGAGGTCGGGCGCTCGCTCAACGTCCACGCCGTCTTGACGGGAAGGGTCTTTCATATGGGCCAGCGGTTGATTATCAGTATCGAACTGGTTGACGTGGCGAGCGGGTGGCAGTTGTGGGGCGAGCAGCACAAGATCGAAACCTCTGATATCTTTGAGGAGCAGGAAGAGATTTCCAAGGAAATCTCCGAGAAGTTGAGAGTCAAGCTCGTCGGCGCGGACAAGCGGCTTCTGACCCGGCTGTACGCGGAGAACACTGAGGCTTATCAGCTTTACCTGGAAGGTCGCTACTACTGGAACAAGAGGTCTGAAGAGGGTTTTAAGAGAGGGCTGCTCAAATTTAAAGAGGCGATTGATCTGGACCCAAACTACGCGCTGGCTTATGCGGGATTGGCCGACTGCTACAACTTGCTGAACGGCTACGGCATCCTTGCGCCGGAGGAGACGGCCCCCAAAGCGAAGGCGGCGGCCTTGAGGGCTTTGGAGATAGACGACACGCTCACAGAGGCTTACACGTCGCTGGCGTGGGTCAAATTCGTTTACGACTGGGACTTCGCCGGAGCCGAGGCGGAGTTCAATCGCGCCATCGCGCTCAATCCGAATTACGCGACGGCGCATCACTGGTACGCTCTCTATCTGCTCGTCATCGGGGAAAAGGAAAAATCTCTCTCGGAGATTAAACGAGCGCAGAAGCTCGACCCTCTCTCGCTGATCATCAATACGGCTGTGGCGACAAATCTCTACTACATGGGCCAGTACGACGCGGCGATCGAACAATGCCAGAAGACGCTCGAATTGAACCCGGACTTTTTCGCGGCGCAAAGCATGATCGGGATGTGCTGGCAACAAAAGGGGATGCACGACGAGGCGATCGCCGAGTTTGAAAAGGCGCTCAAGCTTTCAGGAACCGACCGCGAGATACTGGCCGTGATCGGCCATGCTTATGGAGTGGCGGGCCGCAGAGACGACGCCCTGCGGATGCTTGCCCAACTGGAGGAGCAGTCTAAGCAAAGATACGTCTCGCCTGTCTACAGAGCGTTGATCTATACGGGCCTCGGCGAGAAAGACCAAGCGTTTGCCTGGCTCGACATGGCCTATCAGGAGAGATGCGAGACGCTCATCATCTGCAACGCCAATCCGATGTTCGATAGCCTGCGGACAGACCCCAGATTTACAGACCTGCTGAGGCGCATCGGCCTCCCGACATCGCAGGCCGAGCCCTGAGCGAAGCTGTTTCATACAATCTACGGACGGTAGAGGCTTCGACGCCGGATAAGGCTTCAGGTTTCCGCCCGCGTGTCTTCCCGGGCCCAACGCCAGCAGCTCAGCCGCCAATCCTGCCCTTCGACGGCCATCGCCGCCGCGTAGCCCTCGCCCGGCGCTAGTTCCCGCAAAGACCAGCGCGCAACCTCCCCAGGATTATCTCTGACGCTCAAGAGCGCGGCTTGCTCACCCGGAATAAGAGAGACATCGAATCCGTCGAGGGCAAGCGAGAGACCTTCGCCCAGAGCCTTGATGTAAGCTTCCTTGCGCGTCCAGCAGTTGAAGAAGGCTTGGGGGCGAAGGTTCTCCGGGAGCGCGCGTAGCATGGAGACCTCGCGCTGCGAGAAGAAGCGCTCGGCAATCTGCTCGTGCGCGAACTCCGCGCGTATGTGTTCGATGTCAACGCCGACGGCGCGTCCGCGACCGATGGCCAGGAGGGCCAGCTCCCCCGAATGAGAGAGATTGAATTGGAGCGCGTCGTCGCCCGCAGGCAAGTCCAGGGCGGGCTTTCCGTAGGGATTGAAGCGAAAGCGCAGTTGAGCCGGGCTCAGTCGAAGATAATGGCTGAGGATAAGTCTTTGGGCCGCGTGCGCGAGAATGAAGCGCGCGCGGTGGTGATCGAAGTGAAAGCGGCGTGCTCTTTCTCTCTCATCCTCAGAGAGAAGGCCCAGCACACTCTGAGCGTCGCGCGCCGCCTGCTTCAACCCGACGAGCCAGACGTGAACGTCATCCTCTTCCAGGCGCGGGTTCTTCGGGGCGGGCGGCCAGGGAGGATTGAGCGGGCTCATCTTTAAAGTTTAAGGCGCGAACTGTTGCGCCGGCTCGCGGACGTAATGATTCGCTGCTACTGCTTACTGCCCTCGGCCTCTTCCATCTTCTTGCGCAGGCTGAGCGGTCTCATGTCCGTCCAGACTTCCTTGATATAGTCCAGGCATTCCTGCTTGGTCCCGGTTTTACCGGCATCGTTCCAGCCCAGAGCATTCTCCCGGTCGGCAGGCCAGATCGAATACTGCTCTTCGTGATTGACGACGACTTTATAGATGGTGGTATCTTCTCTTTCGTCTCTCTCCATCGGCTTCCACTCTCCTTCGTTCCGGTCTGGATAGCACCTGATTACTACCATGTTCAGCCTCTTTAATGCAAAACCGCTCGGCTCTGCGAGCGACGAACGCATCAAGGCAAGCAGACCTGACAGGGATGGTATCCGGCTGAGACGGCTTCCGCAGGCGAAGAGAAGCCCACCTGATTACTCTTTGAAATCTGCGCGACCCACGGGCAGCTCGGAAGATGGTAGATGCCGAGCGTCCGGCTTCCGATAATCAAATCAAGTGCCGAGGAAGGGGGCAGGGATGAATAAGCGGTCTGAGCACCCACGGCCTGCGGATGATACCAGGAAGGAATATGCGGTGAGACATTTGAAAAAGACGGGAGCGCTTGCGTAGCGTTGCCACGCGAAGCAGCAGCCGTCCGCGCTTCTCCCAGCGCGCGTAAGAATCCGACACTCAGGCTCACAACCGCAAGACACAAAACCGTGAACCAGAGTGCAGGGAAGAACTCCAGGCCCAACAGCGTGAGGCCGAAATAGAGGCCCCAGTACCACCAGAGGAAAGTGCGCTTTAACATTTCCCGTGCATAGACAGCAGTATTCCTGGCAATCTTCGTCGGGTCATGCTGCGCAGCAGCAGCAGCGCCTGCTACCGCTGAGGGCTGTCCCGGCAGCGGCTCGCTGAAGAGACTTTGCACGGTGGCCGACCCCATCGTCGTAGGCATACGAGGCGTACGCGGAGTCGCCTTGCGCGCCCATTGCCGCTGACCGCCTTGCGCCTGTGTTGATTCGAGTCGCGGAGCCTCCCTCGTTTTTCCGGCCACCTCAAGATTCGGCGGCGCGACCATCCATGAGGGCAGCTTTGACTGCACGGCGACCAGATCGGGTAAGGAAGGAACTTCCCTCGCCTCGCCCTTCGTCGCAGCTTCCAGAATATCCGCCAGCCTGCGATGCTCCGGCCCTATGCCCTTAATCTTCCTGAAGAGCGCGGAGGAATGCGAATCGAGGAAATCGGCCCTGGTGAAAATCAGGTTTTCATCATGGTGCTCGGCCCACAAGCCCGGCTGCTCGGCCAGAGAGATCAGCGAAAGGTAGATCACCAGCGCAGAGAAATTGTCGAGGTCTGAATCAAAGAGCCGCTCGTCTCTGGCCGGATGCTGGAAATGCTGATGGCCCACCTCGCTCGACGCCCAGCCAGCCATCGCAGGCACGTACATGCCATCCAGATCGACCAGGCGTAAGCTGCCACGCTCGACGATGATATTGCCGTGTTGCAGGTCGCCATGCGCGATGCCCGCCTCGCGCAGTGATTTCATCAGCCTGACCCATTCGTCCGCCAGGTGCAGTAGAATCTCTCGCCTCTCGACGACTTCATCCAGGTAAACGTCGAGCGTGGGCCCGTCAATCCACTCCATCGATAGGATGGGAAATCTGCGTCCCTCGACGAGAATGCCTTCGGGCTCGTAGGTGAAGCTGGCCAGAGCCGGGATGCGCTCAGCCTGTAAATGGGTATGAATCGCCCTGTACCTTTGCTCGCGGTCGCCTAGAAAGCCGCGAAAGCAACGGACGGCGAAAGCTCCGCCGCCGCTCGTCGGCTTGAGCTTGTAGACGTAGGCGAATTGCCCTGATGTGACGAGCGGCATCCCGAGCCGGTCTACGGCTGGCAGAGTCCCACGCAACAGAGGATTGACGAAGCAGGCGCTCGGGCACTGCATCGCTTCGGAGAAGTGACGCGCTGAAGGCCAGAATTTCGGATTGGGGTTCGACATCAATGACCCGCCAAAAGCTTATTCACACGCGACCTCTATGCGGAGAATCGCCACGTCATCATCCTTCATCCTGTTTGAGAGCCGCTCCGCTTCGATGAAACGCAACAGCTCGTCGTGGCTTGAAGCGGCCAGCAGGGCTTCCAGCTCCGCACGCCTCGAATCAAGATTTTCCCAGAGCATCAGATACCAGGCGGCTGCCGCATCCGACAGCAGCAGAAAAACATCGCCCGCCTCTACGCCCCCACGGCTGATCACAGCCTCGGCGAGCGCTGGCCCTTGCAGCGAGCCGAGCGAAGGCACTAAGACAGGGGCCGTATTGAAGCTGCGGTAATCAGAGAGGGGCAGAGACCTCAGGACATTCTGCCCGCGACAATGTATGAGGCAGGAGTCGCCCAGGGCGATGGCCTGCCAGGAGGGAGTGGGCCCATCCAGGCTGAACTGGATTCCGACGAAAGCCGCGTAGGAACCGCCGCGCGATTTCTCCTCAGCGTACCAGGCCAGGCGTAGTCCGCTCCATGAATCGTGCAAACATTTGCCGTGCCCCTCGACCCAGGCGCGAAAATCCTCAAGCGTGAGCGCCGCGCCCATATTCTCCTGGGCCCACTGTTGGGCCAACCGCCGGGCCCAGTTCTGCGCGTCGAAAGCCTCCGTCGCCCCGTCGGCGACCGCATACCTGAAGGCTTCACCGTTGATGCCGATGGCGTCCTCGCAGTCGGAGAACGCCTGGCCGCTCTTTTGAAGGAGAAGGTGCTGCGTGCGTAGTTGCAGGGATGGAGACTTCATGGCCAGCCGGGAACTCTTCAAACGGGAGCCTTTCAGGAGTCCATCCACCTATACGGGGTCATGCCGGTCAGGCTCGTGCCGATCTCGTAAAACTGTACGACCGACGAAGGGTCTGCGTTAAAGACGAATCCTCTGGAACCCTCTTCGGCTCGCACGCCGAGCTGCGCGGCGGCGGCCAGAAAACTGGCGGGCAGCGGGCTGGAGATTTCAAAGAGCGTGCGCGCGAATCCATCCTTGAGCACAGCAGCGCTCGACGGGTACTCGATCTTTGCGCTGCGCTGCGACGAGACGTGGCAGTTAAAGAGAAGCGTGGGCCCATCATCCGTGCCGAGCGCCATAATCTCCTGACCGATCTGATAGGGGTCTCCGTCGCTCGACTCGCCGTCGGTGAGATGAAGCACGGTCGGAGGAAACCCGCGCGGATGCTCCGCCACCCATGACTGGATGATTCCTTTGGCCTGCTTCAAAGCTTCGCACATGGGCGTTTTCCCACCGGCCTGCGGCTGCACCCAGACGGGAAAGCGAAACGGCATCTCGACTACCCCGCCCATGCCGTCAGGCACGCTCTTGTACCTGGTCTCGACGCGCAGGGGGTAGTCGGCCAGCTCCGCGATGGGAGCGATGCGATAGCTTGAGAGCGCGCCGCCGAAAGCCGAGCTGACCTGACCGCCATAACCGATCACGGAGACGTAGTAGTAGTTGCGAACCTCTTCGGTTTTAGTACAGCGAATGACCAGATCGTGCAGCGTATGATTGACGACATCGGCGACATACTCTGCCTTGCGCACGGAGGCGTCGCCGCTGAAAGGGTCAACCATTGATCCCGATTGATCGAGCAGGAGGATGAGACACGTCGGGTTGGCGCGAGTGATTTGCGCCGAATACATCGCACGTCCCTCAGACCGACTATACTCCAGTTGATTTTCCATCCGGCAATTCTCTCTCCTACGGGGCGCTCGTCGTCCGTCACTCTTCGATTATCACATCTTGCGGATGATGCGTCACGAGGCTCAGGTAGATGATCAAAGAAAGGACTGTCATTGATTGATAGACCACATCGGTTATCAGCGCGGCGGCGATGCTCACCGGCCAGTAATTGAGATTCGTCATGACGAATATGCCCGTCAGCAGACCGACGGGCATGGCCACCACCCAACACAGCAGAGCGATCACCAGGCTGGCGACAAAGATTCTGCCACGGTAGCCCTTCGTCAGATTCCAGCTTCGCTTGAGAATCTCTGTCGGGCTTCTGTTTTCCAGCGCCGCCATCGGATAGACAATCTCGAAGGCGAGCCCGAGGATGATGCCGGGGATGATGAGGGCTATGAATCCGAGGAGTTCGAGAATCCAGGCCAGCACAGCGCAGATCATAATGCGCCCCAAGCGGCCCAGCCCCCAGCGATAAGCTTCGCTCACGCCCGGAGCCCGCCCCGTCCTCATCACCGTCACGAGCGCGTAGATCAGCGCCGGAGACAATAAAGCCTTGCAGACTAGAGCCATGAAGAGAATGCCGATTGAGACCTGCCAGTCCGATCTCCCGGAGCTGACCTCCATGGCTTTGAATATCTCGTAAGGAGCGAAGACGACGAAGACGATCTTGGTGATGAGCCAGAGATTGTTTTTGAAGACCTCTATGGTCGGCGTCAAGACAGCACCGACGTTAGTAAACGGCCCGATGGCAGGAGACCAGGCCCTTTGGCTCTCTGCGCCGTAGCCCTGCCCGGCACGAGCGCCCGCTTCGCCGAAAGCGCTCTCTTGCGAGCCGAACAGCTCGCCCTGGCAAGCAGCACACGTTTCGGAAGAGGCCGCATTCACCATTCCACAATACGAGCATTTAATGGTTTCCATAAATTCTCCGGTCAAGCCTTGATTTCGCGTGCGGCTCTTAAACTGCTTCTCTGACGTTCTCTTCGACTAAAGAGCTCATCTCTCGCGTCAACGCTTCTCGGCTGGTGAAAAGCTCCCAGACCATGCCTTCCATTGCCGGTTCGTCTCTGGAAGCGATGCGGCTGATTAAACGAAATCTTTCCGCCGGGCTCGGATGAGTATCAGTCTCAGCCGTCTCGCGTTGCAGCGCCTTCTGGAACTCCTCTTCGAGCGTCTGATGATGAGCGGCCTCTTCCGGCCCCGCCAGCTCATACAGATTGAGCACCGCCCGCTGCGATGCAAACGCTTCCGATATCTCTTTCGTTGCGAGAAATTCGAACTCGATTTTCCTGCGAACGAAGTGGCTGAGGCCCTCCTCGAAAGCCTTCGCGCCGAAGTGATACGAAGCCAGGCGGTCGGCCAGGGCCTCTTGAAAGCGGCTGGCCCCGTGGCTGATGCGCGTGAAGATTCTGAAATACATGCGCAGGAAATGGAAACCCAGATTCCAGCGCGTGTTCTGCCCGCTCTGCATCATCCCCTGCGCGAACTTCATCATATCAGCCTTGACGCGCAAAGCCATATCACCCCCGGCTGTGTCTCGATGAGTGAAATGGCCGTACTCGTGGGCCAGCACGGCGCGAAAAGCGTTCTGGCGAAATCCGTTCAAGACGCCCAGGCCGACCACGAGCACGCGCTCGGCGCGATCCTGCATCCGCTCTCGAAAGCTGCCGCGCTCATAGACCGCGACTTCCGTTCCGGGAGTGACGCGTATCTCGCTCACGGGCCGCGTGCCGACCGTGCGCGCAACCTCCTGCGAGAGCGCCCACAAACCCGGCGCTTCATCTTCACGCAGCAGGCGGCCAGGGTCTTCCATCAACGGTCTTGTGAAGAGCGAGCGGATCATCTGGTAGATGGTGATCAGCGCTCCGATGCCCAGTACAAGTACGAGCTTGATGGGAATAGTCCCGATCACCATGAATCCATAGACGATGGTTGCCGTCACGGCGACTATAAGAAAGATGACGACGGGAATCGAGATGTAGTAATAGAGCCCGGCGATGTTGATAACCCGCCTGTAAATAGCTCTTAGCTTTTCATGCTCCGGGCCGATCAAGGTATTCGGGTCTGCCGTCTCAAGGTAATGGAGCGTGCGCTTGGAGAGCACGCCGCCGATGATGAAGAGAAGCGCCAGGCCGACGGCCCACACCGCGACCGCGTAGAGGGCAAAGTAGGCGTAACGCCAGGCGACGACGCGCCGATGAATGCCGGAGTTTAAGAACTCTTCCACGACATTATGGGACAGGCCCATCCGGCCCGCCGTGCGAATCTCCTCCTCGGCCGTTGACCATTCCGCGTCCATCGCCGCGCGAACAGCATTGAAGTAATGCGTCGCCATCAAGTCCTGATGACGGCTCACCAATTCCCCGGTCGCCTCTTGAAAACTCTGCTCGTCGCGCAGGTCAAGCGAGAGGTGCGCGAGCAAAGTCACATAGCCCGCGTCCGTCGCGTCCGTATTCTTTCGATGAGCCTCTTTCAAGAGAACGAGCGCCTGCTGCTTCTCGGCTCTACTGCCCTGGGCCTGTCTTCCCGGGTAAGCCAAGCCCTGCGCGAGGCTCAAGAGATTGTCGGATGAGCGATTGAGCTCGACGGCCCTGCGCAGCAGCGTCATCCCTTCCTTGACCTGCCCCGCTTCGACCAGGCTATAACCGAGCCGCCGGTTGACGACATCCCAGTTCGGAGCCTTCTTCATCACTTCGCCGAAGAGCGGGACGGCTTGCTTCGCTTCGCCTTTGTCTATCAACTCGGTGGCCTGCTTGAAAGCCTCTACGGAGCCGGGTGAAATTGCAGCCAGTTCTTCGCGGACGCGCGCTTCCTTTTGCATGTCGCGGGTGAACGCCTGGGCGTGGGCCAAATCTGCGAGGGCGACCAGAGCAAGCATTATTGCGGCCAGAGCGCAGACAAATCTACGCGCAGTGGGGTTAATCATTCTCTTCCTTCCTAATTGCGGCGTTAGAGTGAGATGATGAATTTCGGACCTGGAATCGGTCGGGCGGCTCAAGCGGGTGAAGAAAACTTCAGTCCCAATACTTTTAATAACCTAACCCGTTTGATTATTCAAGCCCCAAGTGTCTTTCTTCAACGGGCTCGATGGCAAAGAGATGAAGATCATCATCATCGGCGGTGGAATCGGCGGGTTGAGCACGGCCCTGGCCCTGAGCCGTGCCGGGTTCGAGCCGGAAGTCTTCGAGCAGGCCCCGGCCCTGCTCGAAGTCGGCGCAGCCATCGCCGTCTGGCCCAATGCGATGCGCGTTTTGCAGCGGCTAGGCGTGGGCGACCAGGTGCTCGAAAAGGCCGGGCTCATCAATCAGGCGCGCTGGCTAAGCTCTCATGGAAGAGTTCTCGGGAAGGTGCGATTCCCCGAAACTGATGCTCCCGCCATTGCCCTTCATCGCGCAGATTTGCAGCAGATATTATTGCATGCCCTGCCTGCGCGGAGCGTACACCTGGGAAAGAGATTTGAAGCGTACAGGCAGCAAGGCCCGGACGTGCTGGCCGTTTTTGACGACGGCGACTCTTTCAGGTGCGACCTGCTCATTGGGGCCGACGGGCTTCATTCGCGCGCCCGCGCACAGATGCTTGGCGACGGCCCGCCGTTCTTTCGCGGCTACACGGTCTGGCGCGGCGTCTCGCCTTTCACTTCAAAGACGCTGCTGCCTTTGACGGCGATGGAGATTTACGGGCGCGGAAAGCGTTTCGGCATTGGGCCCGTCGGTTTGGGGCGAACAGGATGGTGGGCGACGGCCAATGAGCCTGAGCACGGCGCGGAACCCCCGGCAGAGCGGCAGAGGAAACTACTGGCGCTCTGCGAAGGCTGGTGCGAGCCCGTCGTCGAGCTCATCGCAGCCACGCCGTCGGAGTCTATTCTGAGAAACGCTGCCTTCGACCGTCCGCCCGTCAAACGGTGGCGCGACGGGAACGTGATACTCCTGGGCGATGCGGCTCATCCGACCACGCCCAATCTGGGACAGGGCGGATGCATGGCTCTGGAAGACGCTGTCTTGCTCAGCCGATGCTTGCTGAAATATAGAGAGCCCGGCCAGGCTTCGATGACCTTCCAAGCGCTCAGGTACGCACGCACGGCAGCGATCACAAGATACTCCCTGCGCTACGGGGCCATCGGGCAATGGGGAAATTCCTCGGCGGTGCGGGGCAGAGAGGCCCTGCTTTCGTCCATCCCCGAAGCGTTGGCCCAAAAATTGTTGAAGTTGATTTTCGACTATGACGCTTACGGTGTGAACATCTGAGGGCCAAGGGGCATGGCATCAGAGAGAGAGAACGCCCCTTCTACGGCTTATCAGGTGCAATCTCCGCCTGGACAATCATGCGGCAAGATTCGCGCTTGACCAGTTGGGTCGGAATCGTAATCATTTCCGGTTCCTGCTCCGGGCGGCCTATCTTCTTCAGAACCATTTCGGCCATCTGCTTGCCTGCCTGTTCGGTAAAGACGCGCACGGATGTCAGCGGGGGATTGAGCGACGCCGCTTCAGACGTATCATTGAAGCCAGCCACGCTGATGTCATCCGGGATGCGCAGGTTCGCTTCCTGTATGGCCTTGTAAGCTCCACGCGCTGCCGCGTCATCTTCTGCAAAAATCGCCGTCAACGCTTCGCCGCTCCTCAAAATGGACTTAGTGGTCAGATAACCGACCTCTTCCGGGTTGTCGGAATCCATGTCGTTGACGAGCGGCTCTAGCCCCGCCTCATTCATGGCCAGGGTGTAACCCTCCCTGCGGCGAGCAGCCCAGGGCATGCGACAATTGCCGACATACCAAATCCGGCGATGCCCCAGAGATTGCAGATAGCGCGTCATGCCGTAAGCCCCTTCGATATCATCGAAGTAGACGCTGCTGTAGGCTTCCCTGTCCCACTCTCCCACGACATTGTTGCCCAGGACGACGAACGGAATACCTTTGTGGCTTAAAAGGTCTAGAAGATTTTGCGAGTTTGTCCCGGCTACAATGACTGCGCCGATGATATCGCGTCGCTGCAAAATCTGTGGCAGGTTGAGGTTTTGCCAGGAGATGTTGCTCGGATATTGCAGCGGCAGGAAGAGCAGCCCGTAGTCGTGTGCGGCGCAGTAAGCCTCGGCGCCCATCAAAACCGAAGCATGGAAAGGGTTGAAGACGGCACGATTGCTGAGGATGAAAGCGATAATGCGCGCCTTGTTCTTCCCGTCCACGTTGTAGTTCAGCTTGCGTGCGGCCTTTATCACACGCTCCCTGAGCTCAGGCGTCACGCTGTCGCTGCCGTTCATCACGCGCGAGACCGTAGCGATGCTCACGCCCCCTTCCTGTGCAACCTCCTGGATTCTTGTTTTTCGCCCTTCCGAGACTTTTTTGCTCAAATTAATAGACCCCCCTACTCTACGCTCAAGGGCCAGTCGCCAAAAACCCCGCGCACGCACGGTCTGAGACATGACCAGTTCAATCTTACAGCTCTCAAGTGCAATTTACACTAGGCGAGAAAACTTTACAACAAGATATCAATTCTACCCCCGAAACCCATATATATATTTTCCGCACCAACATTCCATTAGCATATAGTCTGAGAGTTTTATTTTCTCCAGAAGCTCCGTAAACCGTTGGTTTTATTAAAAAATGGTTTTTCAGGCGCTAAACTCTCCTGATGATTCAGCAATCAACCCCGACTGTGCAGCGCAAACGAGAAACTATCAGGCGAACCTGAAGCTGATGGCGGCTTAGCCGTATATCTCTTTCCTTTGTTTCAACTTAGCGAGGACAGACAGAAGATTTCAGAATATTTTTCCAAATATGGTGAAAATTTCTCAAACTAAACTGAAATTTTTCTTGCAATAGTTCTAATCCTGCTTTATAATGCTCCCAAGTGATATGTTGCTGTGAATGGCAAGTTCCCCCTTCCGGCGTGTTTGAGCTACTTACAACCTAAGGACTTTATAATGAAAAGACTGAAAACTTTACTGTTGTTCACCGCTATACTGACGCTCGCGGCCCTGGCCCTACCGCTCGTGGCTGGTGCAGCAGCGCTCATCAATGACTCTTTCGCTGACGGGAACAGCCAGAATCAGAATCTTGCGACCAACTCCCTGAGGGTATTCAACGGACGCTCCACGACTACGCGGGCAGACGCCGTTGGGTCGGTCACCTTCGACATGGCCGCCACAGGAAGCAATTCCGAAGGCTTCTGGGCGTTCTTTACCAACTCAGGCTCGCCCGTGAACCTCGGGGTGGGCGACACCTTGTCCGTGTCAGGAACTTTTTCGCTGACGGGTTTTGTCGGCACTGGCCAGGACATACGCTTCGGCGTCCTAAATTCACTGGGCACGCGCAACGCTAACAATCTGACGGGCGGTATGAACGACGCCACCTTCTCGGGCGACCCCGGTTACGCCCTCGGCTACGGCGCAAGCGGCTCGGGCGCACCCTTCACCATTTATCGCCGCACCAACCTCAACGTCAACAACGTCTTCAACACTTTCGCCGACTTCACGGCCATTCCCGGAACAGGGGCCACCGCGCGCCAGAGTTTGACCAACAACACGCCCTACACGCTCACCTACACGATTGAGCGGCTGTCGGCCACCGAGACGAAGATAACAGTCTCGGTCACGGGCGCTGGGCTCAACAATCTCAACTACACGGCGACGGAATCGAGCGCGACGCCCAACACCGCTTTCGACTATTTCGCTTTCCGCGTCGCGGGCAACACCTTCGCGCAGAAAATCCAGTTCACGAACCTGAAGGTGGACTACACGCCTTCTCTGCCCGTCATCACGAGCCAGCCGCAGCCCTCCAACCTGGTCGTTCAGGTCGGCAGCAGCGTCACGATGTCCGTGGGCGCGAGCGGCAACTCGCTGAGCTACCAGTGGCGTAAGGACGGCGCGCCGATCTCCGGCAACGCTTCGGCCTCCACTCCGACGCTCAACCTGACCAATTTGCAACTCGCCGATGCGGGCAGCTATACGGCGGTTGTGAGCAATCCTGGCGGCAGCGTCACCAGTTCCCCGGTCACGTTAGGCGTCAGCACAGACCCCGTTCCGCCGCCGCCCAGCATCCTTACGCAGCCCGCGGACACCAATGCTCCTCTGGGCAGCCCCGCGAGCCTCTCGGTCGTTGCGACCGGCAACAATCTCTTCTACCAGTGGTTCAAGAACGGCACAATCATCCAGGGCGCGACGGGCGCGGCGCTCAACTTTGCGAGCGCGCAGCCTACCGATTCGGCCAACTATACGGTCGTCGTCAGCAACTCCAGCGGCAGCATCACGAGCGCCCCGGCAAAGCTGCTGGTGGTCTCGACGATGGCGGCCACGAGCTTCGCGCCCGCCAACGGCGCAGGCGAGATCAACATAGACGCGCCGCTCTACGTCACATTCAATCAAGCGCCGAAGGTCGGCAACACCGGGCGACTCCGCATCTTCAAAGAAGACGGCACGCTCATAGACACCATAGACATGAGCGCGGGCTCGCAGTCGCGCCTCAATGGCACGGTCTCCTTCAACTACTACCCGATCATCGTTACGGGCAACACTGCGGCCATCTACCCGCACCAGAAGCTGGCCTATGGCCAGACCTACTACGTCACGATGGAGCCGGGCGTTATTACAGACGCGGCGGGCGCTCCCTTCGTCGGCGTCTCTGACCCGAACCTGTGGAGCTTCTCAACCAAGACCTCCGGCCCCGTTGCCGGGACTCTGGCGCTCACAGTCGCCTCCGACGGCACGGGCGACTTCAACACCGTGCAGGGTGCGGTTGATTTCGTCCCCGCGAGCAATACCAAGCGGGTCGTCATCACCGTCCGCAAGGGAACCTACACGGAGATCGTCTACATCGGCTCGAACAAGCCTTTCATCACGGTGCGCGGCGAGGATCGCGCGCTGAGCGTCATCCAGTACGCCAACAACAACAATTTCAATCCCACTTCGACCACGACGCGCGGGCTCTTCGGCGTGGACGCCGCAGACTTCACGCTCGAAAATATTACTCTGCGCAACACAACGCCGCAGGGCGGCTCGCAGGCAGAGGCTTTTCGCGGCAACAACAACCGCATCGTCTTAAACCGCGTCAACCTCTACAGCTTCCAGGACACGCTGCTCTTACAGAGCCAGTCGAACCAGGGCGGCTTCGTGACGGACAGTTATATAGAGGGCGACGTGGACTTCGTGTGGGGCGCGGGCGCGGTCTTCTTCCAGAACACGGAGCTGAAGATGGTCAGGCCGAGCGCTTTCTACACCCAGATACGCAACGGCGTCGGCAAGAACGGCAACGTGTTTGTCAATTGCCGCCTGACACGCTCGGGCACAACTGTTACGGACGATTACCTGACGCGCATAGATCCGGACGACTTCCCCTACAGCCAGGTGGTCTTCATCAACACGACGATGGACGTGCATATCCGTCCCGACCCCTGGCGCTTCGATAATCCGACGAATGCCGTCACGGCTGCCAACTACCCGAACATCAGGTTCTGGGAATACAACAGCAAAGACTTGAACGGCGCGCCGGTCAACGTCAGCCAGCGTCACCCCATCTCGCGCCAGCTCACGGCGGCTGAGGCGGCGCAGTGGAGCGACCCTTCGTTCGTGCTCGGCGGCTGGGCTCCGCAGACCAAGCTGACGGCGGCGATCAGCCTCGGCAATCTGAATCAACCCTATAACGGCTCTCCCATCATTCCGACAGTGGTGACCGAACCGGCTGGCCTCGGCGTCAGCGTGACCTACAACGGCAGCCCCGTGCCTCCGACGGCCATCGGCTCATATGCGGTCGTGGCGACCATACAGGATGCCACTTACCAGGGCACTGCGACCGGCACGCTCGTGATCGACCGGACGCCCGTGGCCGTGACGCTCAGCAACCTGAGCCAGGTTGCCGACGGCACGCCGAAGGCTGTGACGGTGACGACCGCGCCCGTCGGCCCTGTCGTCGAAGTCACCTACAATGGCTCGACCACGCCGCCGAGCGCGGCGGGCACATACAGTGTCCTTGCGACGATCAACGACCCCAACTTCAAGGGCGGCACATCGGCCACACTGACCATCTACGCTCCGGGCACGCAGCCGCTCAAGGCATTCCCCGGCGCAGAGGGCAGCGGCGAACGCTCACGCGGCGGTCGCGGCGGCGATGTCTACCACGTCACGAACCTGAACGACTCCGGCGCGGGCAGCCTGCGCGAAGGCATCAGGACGGCGAGCGGCCCGCGCACTATCGTCTTCGACGTGTCGGGCACCATCTACCTGAATTCGCGGCTGAGCATCAGCAAGTCTTTCCTGACGCTGGCCGGTCAGACGGCTCCCGGCGAGGGCATCACGATCGCGGGTTGGCCCACCGTCATCTCCAATGCCAATAACGTCATCGTGCGCTATATGCGCTTCCGCGTCGGCGACATCAACTGTCCCGCCGTGCAGGACGACGCTTTCTGGGTCGACAGGTCAACCGATGTCATCGTTGACCACGTCTCCGCTTCGTGGAGCGTTGACGAAACCTTGTCGGTCACGGAGTCTGATCGCGTGACTGTGCAATGGTCTATGATTACGGAGAGCATGAGGAACTCCTGCCACGAGAAGGGCGCTCACGGCTACGGCTCGCTGATACGCTACGGCAGCGGTTTGATCACCTACCATCACAACCTGTACTCGCACCACGATAGCCGTAACCCGCGCGTCGGCGACAACATCGGTCTGGATTTCGTCAACAACGTCATCTACGACTGGGGCATCAAGGCCGGTTACAGCGGCGCGATTGAGGAAGGCACGACGCGCGTCAACTACGTCGGCAACTACCTCGTCGCCGGGCCCAACACGCCCACGGGAAATCGCACCAAAGCGTTCGAGGGCGGAAGCGTTAACACGCAGATCTACCAGTCGAACAACATGGTGGACAGCAACCTGAACGGCGCGCGCGACGGCGCTGACCTGGACTGGGCGGCGATCATCGGCGCATTCACCAAACGGCAGCCGGGCCGCTTCGAGTTCGCGCAGGTACAGACTGACGCTGCGGCGACGGCCTACGAGCGCGTGCTCACAACCGCCGGTCATTCTCTCTCCCGTGACGCCGTGGATACGCGCATCGTCGCGGAGGTGAGGAGCGAGGGCGGCAGGCACATCAACTCTCAGAATGATGTCGGCGGCTGGCCGACTCTGAACTCCACCGCCGCGCCGCTCGACACGGACGGCGACGGTATCCCGGACGAGTGGGAGAGCAACCACGGCTTGAACATGGCCGACCCGAATGACGGTCGCGCCATCACGAGCAGCGGTTATTCAAACCTCGAACGCTACCTGAACGACATCGTGCCGGTTTCAGGCGTTGACACGACGCATGACAGCGTCGCACCGGCGAGCCTCGCCACGCTCTCGCAAGAGCCGAACGCGGCTGGCTGGAACAACAGCGACGTGACCGTGACCATCACGGCCACTGACGAAGGCGGCGCTGGACTGCACGAGATCATCTACAGCGTCAACGGCACGACCCATCACGAGCACAGTGCATTGGCCCTCATCCCCGTCACGGGCGAGGGTGTCACGACCATCACCTACTACGCCAAGGACGACGCCGGTAATACGGAGGCGTTGCAGACGCTGACGGTCAAGCTCGACAAGACCGCGCCCGTCATCGGCGATGTCTCGCGTACTCCGGCCAACGCCAATGGCTGGAATAACACGGACGTAACCGCCAACTACCAGGCGACCGACGCCCTCTCGGGCTTCGAGTCCGGTTCGACCTTCAACGGCACGCAGACCTTCAACACGGAAGGCGAGAATCAGAGCTACAACATAGAGCTCACGGACCTCGCGGGCAACACGGCGCACAAGACGATCAGCGGTATCTCGATTGACAAGACCGCGCCCGTCATTGACGCTACACGCACGGCTGCCAACGCCAATGGCTGGAACAACACGGACGTGACCGCCAGCTATTCTGCGAGCGACGGCCTATCGGGTCTCGCCTCGGGGTCGCCCGCGACCGGCGCGCACATCTTCACGAGCGAGGGAGCGGGCCAGTCCTACACCTTCGAGGTCTCCGACCTGGCCGGAAACTCTGCCTCCGCCCTGGTTGGTGACGTGAACATAGACAAGAGCGCGCCCGTCATCAACGCGGCGCGCATGACACCGGCCAACGCCAACGGCTGGAACAACATGGATGTGATCGTCAACTACTCTGCAAGCGACACTCTATCGGGTCTCGCTTCACCGGCGAGCGGCGAGCACACCTTTACCAACGAGGGAGCTGACCAGTCGCAAACCTTTGAGGTCTCTGACCTGGCCGGAAACTCTGCGAGCGCGACCGTCGGCGGCGTCAATATAGATAAGACCGTCCCGGTCATCTCCATCGCGCAGCCTGTCGAGGGAGCCTTCTACTTCATCAACCAGCCGACGCAGGCGAGCTACAACTGTAGCGATAACCTATCCGGCGCGGATTGCGTGGGCCCAGTCGCCGCGAATAGCCAGTTCGACACGGCTTCGCTCGGCGGCAAGACCTTCACCGTGAACTCCACGGACAAGGCTGGCAATACGGCTGCGAAGAGCGTCAACTACACGGTCGGGTACAATCTCAACCTGCTCTACGACCCGAACAAGGTCAACAAGAGCGGCAGCACTATTCCCATCAAGCTGCTCATCGTAGACAACGCGGGCGCGAACCTGTCCTCGGCTGGAACGGTCGTGCATGCGCTGGGCGTGTCGCTCATCACGACCGACACCTACGGCCCTGTGGATGCTCCCGGCAATTCCAACCCGGATTTGAATTTCCATTTCGATCCGACGCTTGGCGGGACGGGCGGCTACAGCTTCAACCTCAAGACTTCGGGCTACGCTTCCGGCACATACCGCCTGTACTTCACGGTAGGCAGCGACCCCTACGTCTACACCACACAATTCCAGATCAGGTAGTCGAAACCTGATAGGGAAGAAAAGCGAAGAGGCTCCGGTATAAAACCGGAGCCTCTTCGCTTTTCTCAATCGAGTTCGTGTGACGGCCAATTGAGGAATATCCCGGCGTGAGTTCGAGATAAGCGGCTTCAGCCGCACTCTATCGCTTATCTCTAACTCACGTTAGCCTGGAGCACTTTGGCGATGACGATGGTCGTATCGTCGTCCAGACGGCTCTCCTTCGTAAAGCGCCTCATCTCCTGATAGATCGTCTCGCACAGCTCATCGGCAGGCAGATGCATATTGGCCCGCACGAGTCGTTCCAGCCGCTTGTCTCCGAACATCTGGCCCGCTTTATTCTCCGCTTCAATCAGGCCGTCCGTATAAAGAACGAAGAGATCGCCGGGCATCAGATCGATAACCCCCTGGTCGTAGGATGCTCCCTCGAAGATGCCGAGCACTACTCCCCCGCTCGTCAGTCGCCGCCATTTACCGTCGGGCCGTAAGAGCATCGGCGGATTGTGGCCCGCGTTGCTGAAGGTGAAGCGCCGCTGCTCTAAATCGAGCACGCCGTAAAAGGCCGTGACGAATTGATGCGGCTGCAAGATTTCGGACAGAAGATTATTGACCTTGGCGAAGATGGTATGAATGGAGTAATTGTTCCTGATCTCTGCGCGCAGGAAAGCGCGGAAGCTGGCCATGATGAGAGAGGCCGGGACGCCCTTGCCCGCGACATCGGCGATCACTATCCCGAGGTGGCCGCTGACGATGGGGATGAAGTCATAGTAATCGCCGCCGATATTCCGGGAAGGGATATTGATACCGGCGATGTCGAGGCCGTCGAGCTTCGGCGCAGAGGTCGGCAAGAGGCTGAGCTGGACTTCACGCGCGATACGCAGCTCCTCGTCGAGCCGCCTCTTTTCCAGCAGCTCCTGGTGCAAGCGAGCCCTCTCAATCGAGATGGCGACCTGCGTGGCGAGCACCGCCAGCCATTCGAGGTCTTTTTCCGTGAAGGCGTCGGCACGGTCGCTTTCAAGGTTGAATGCGCCGAGGACTTTGTCTGCGCCCGTGATGGGCACGGTCAACTGGCTGTGCGTCTCTTCCCGTAGATTAAGATAATGAGGATTGTCCTCGACCTCTGCGGCGATGACGCTCTCGCCCGTGGAGATTACCCAGCCGACGATGCCCGGCAGTCTATCGAACGGAGCGACGATGCTGAAAGATTCGCGGTATCCGCGCCCCGCCGCGCACATGGCCGTCTGGCTCTCCTCGTCGAAGAGAAAGATACCGGCGGCATCGTAGTCGATCTCCTTACGCGCCGCGTCGAGGATGAAATCCAGCACCTCTTTCAACTCGGTCGCGGTGCTGATCTTCCGACTGATCTCGACGATCAAGCGCAGTTTGTCTTCGCCAGCCTCGCCGATGATGAAACGCGCGATGCGAGCGGGTAGCGCACGCCTTGGCACAATCGTCTCCCTTTCCGTTTCCTCTTCAAACTATCCCGGGGCGGCTATTCGCGCGGGACTTCGAGCCACATCGTTGAGAGCGGCGGAAGATCGAGCATCACGGAATAGGGCTTCCCCTGCCAGGGCAGCGCTTCGGCCTCCACCACGTCGAAGGCTCCGACGCCGCTGCCGCCGAATCGCGCTTCGTCCGTGTTCAAGACCTGCCGGTACTGTCCGGGCCTCGGCAGTCCGATGCGATAGCCCGCCCTCACCACGGGCGAGAAATTGGAGACGCACACCACCTGACGCCCGGCAGCGGGTGCGATGCGCAGGAAGGAGAGAATGTTATCCGCCGCGTTGGTCGCGTCAATCCACTCGAAGCCCGCAGGCTCGACATCCGCTTCCCAGAGCGCCGGTTCCTCTTTGTAGATGCGGTTAAGCTCGCGCACCAAATCCTGCAACCCCTTATGGTCTGCCTCTTCGAGCAGATGCCAATCCAGGCTGCGCTCGTAGTTCCATTCCCTCCACTGGCCGATCTCGCAGCCCATGAAGAGCAGCTTCTTGCCCGGATGGGCCCACATGTAGGCGTAGAGCGTGCGCAGGTTGGCGAACTTCTGCCAGCGGTCGCCCTGCATCTTATCAATGAGTGAGCCTTTGCCGTGGACGACCTCGTCGTGCGAGAACGGCAGGACGTAGTTCTCGCTCCAGGCGTAGAGAAAGCCGAAGGTCAGGTTGCCGTGATGATACTGGCGATAGACGGCGTTCTTCTGAAAGTAGAGTAAGGTGTCGTGCATCCATCCCATGTTCCACTTGAAGTTGAACCCCAGGCCGCCCGTATCCGGCGGGCGGCTCACGCCGGGCCAGGCCGTTGACTCTTCGGCGATCATCATCACGCCCGGATGGCGAGCATGCACGGTGTCGTTGAGCTGGCGCAGGAACTCAAGCGCGCCGATGTTTTCGCGCCCGCCGTACTCGTTGGGAATCCAGCGCCCGTCCGTGCGGCTGTAGTCGAGATAGAGCATGGAGGCGACGGCATCCACCCTCAGCCCGTCAACGTGACACTCGTCAATCCAGAAGAGCGCGTTGGCGATGAGGAAGTTGCGCACCTCGTTGCGCCCGTAGTTGAAGATGTATGTGCCCCAATCGGGATGCTCACCCTGGCGCGGGTCTGCGTGCTCGTAGAGAGCAGTGCCGTCGAAGCGCCCAAGCGCCCAGGCATCCTTCGGGAAGTGCGCGGGAACCCAATCCATGATGACGCCGATGCCGCGCTGGTGCAGGTAGTCAACGAGGTAGCGAAAATCATCCGGCGTGCCGTAGCGCGCGGTCGGCGCGTAATAGTTTGCCACCTGGTAGCCCCAGGAGCCGCCGTAAGGGTAGCCCTTGAGCGGCAGAAACTCGACGTGCGTAAAGCCCATGTCGAGCATGTAATCGGCCAGCATCGGAGCGGTCTCTCTGTAAGTCAGCGAGCGGTTGCCTTCTTCAGGGATGTGCCGCCAGGAGCCCAGGTGAACCTCGTAGACGGAGATGGGCTGGCGCAGGTGTTCGCTCTCATCCCTCTTCTTGATCCACTCGCCGTCGTTGAACTCGTAAGCCGGTTGATAGACGATGGAGGAAGTCGCTGGCGGAACTTCGGAGTAGAGGGCGTAGGGGTCTGCCTTGAGGAAAGCGGCGGCTCCCGGATTATGCATCTCATACTTGTAAATCGCGCCGGGCCCGATGTCGGGGATGAAGATTTCCCAGATGCCCGAGCCGCCGAGCATACGCATGGCGTGGAGGCGTCCATCCCAGTTATTGAAGTCGCCGACGACGCTGACGCCGCCCGCGTTCGGAGCCCAGACGGCGAAAGAGACGCCCGCCACATCTCCAAGCTGGCGGACGTGTGCGCCCATCTTATCGTAGAGCCGCTCGTGCCGACCTTCTCCGAACAGATGCTCATCGAAATTGCCGAGCGTCGGAAGGAAGGAATAAGGGTCGCGCAGCGTGTAGGCGTTGCCTTCCGGGTAGTGGACGCGCAAACGATAGGCAAAGGTCTCGGTTCGATCTTCAATCAACAGCTCGAAAAGACCGTTCGGGTGGGCTTTGACCATCTCGCGCGGCGGCTCGTCGTCGATGAGCAGCTCCATCTTCTCCGCCTCCGGCCTGAAGGCGCGCACCATCACACCGCCGGAAACCGGATGCGCGCCGAGAATAGAGTGCGGATCATGATGTTGGAGCGCAAATAATCTGTCCAGCTCAGCGATAGAGATCGAAGGATAGAGGTCGCCCGTCTGGGGCGCATTGTCGGAAGGCCCGACAGCCCCGGATTGTCCCGCCATGAAGGTCTTACCTCCTCTTTAAATTTGTGTGTTGATAGAGTGCAGTATGGGCCCTTTGCCGGAAACCTTCAAGTATTTTCGCAGCTATTTTAAAGACATTACGGCTCTTTTTTAGTATAAGATAGAGGCTTCAGCCAATCAGGCGCGAAAGCTGTCCCGGCGGATATCAAAGCTTCAATCTGAACTCATCATGATCGGACGGACGCTGCTCAATTACCGTGTCCTCGAAAAGCTCGGCGAAGGCGGGCAAGGGACTGTCTATAAAGCCCTCGACACGACGCTCGACCGGCCCGTGGTCATCAAAGTCCTGCCGCCGGAGCTGACAGACAAGACGGCGAACCTGACACGCTTCGAGCGCGAAGCCAAGCTCGCCTCCTCGCTGGATCATCCGAACATCTGCACGATCTTCGGTCTCTATAAAGTCGAAGGCGTCTACTTCATAGCGATGCAGAACGTCGAAGGCAAGAACGTGCGAGAGCTGGTTGACGGGCGACCGCTTGAGCTGCGCAGCGCGCTTTCGATTGCCATTCAGGTGGCCGACGCTCTGGCCGCCGCGCACGCGCGTGGCATCATTCACCGCGATGTCAAAGCGGGCAACGTGATGGTCACGGACGCGGGCGTGGCGAAGGTGCTCGACTTCGGGTTGGCGAAGCTGATGGAGCGCGGGAATGCGGAATCCACAGACCCGCAGCTTACGGAAGTCGGAGTGCCCTACGGGACTGCCACCTACGCTGCGCCCGAGCAGGCCCAGGGGCAACGTGTAGATCATCGCGCAGACATCTTCTCCACAGGCGTGCTGCTCTACGAGATGCTCGTCGGGACGTGGCCGTTCCAGGGCAAGAGCACGGTCGACGTGCGCTACGCCGTGGTGCACGGCACCCCCTTGCCGCTCGAAGAAGCCCGCTCGGAGGATTCACCCGTTATCCCTCGCCTACAGGAAATCCTTGATCGCGCGCTCGCCAAAGACCCGGAGGACCGTTACCAGAAGATCGAAGAGTTACGCGACGACCTGCGGAGCGTCCTGCTTGAGATCGATACCGATGGGAGCGTCACCGGCCACTTGTCCGGCGGCGTCAGGTATATTCCGCCGCGCCACGTAGGCGGAAGGTTTTCAGGCTTGCCGGGCATGCTCCTCAACTGGAAGGGCGCTCTCTTGGGCGCGGCGTTGCTCGTCGCGGCCCTGGCCCTGATCGCTTACGGTTTATGGGGGCGCGGAAGTAAGACGAAGGCGATTGATTCGCTGGCCGTGCTGCCCTTCACGAACGCGAGCGCCGACCCGAACACGGAATATCTATCAGAGGGAATCACAGAGAGCCTGATCAACAGTCTTTCGCAGTTGCCGTACCTCAAAGTCAAATCGCGCAACACCGTCTTCAACTACAAGGGGCGCGAGTCTAATCCGCAGAAGATCGGGCGAGACCTTGGCGTGCGCGCGCTGCTCTCGGGCAGAGTCTCGCAGCACGGCGACGAGCTGACGATCAGTGTCGAGCTGATCGATACGCAGGACGACAGCCATATCTGGGGAGAGCAATACAGTCGCAAGCTGACAGACATCATCGCGCTGCCCGAAGAGATTGCGCGCGATGTTTCCGAGAAGCTGCGCCTGCGCCTGAGCGGCGCTGAAGAGAAGAAGCTGACCAAGAATTACGCCACCAACTCCGAGGCGTATCGTTTCTACCTGCAAGGCCGTTACTACTGGAACAAACGAACGGCTGAAGGGTTGCAGAAGGGCATAGAGTATTTCAATCAGGCCATAGAGAAGGATGCGAATTACGCCCCGGCCTATACTGGCTTGGCCGATTGCTATGCGCTGCTCAACGTCTACAACGTCGTTCCGGCGACCGTGGACTATCCGAAGGCCCAGGCGGCGGCGACCAAGGCGCTGCAACTTGACGAGACGCTCTCGGAGGCTCACGCCTCGCTCGCCTTCGTCAGCTATCGTTATAACTGGAAATGGCCCGAAGCCGAGCAGGAGTTCAAGCGTGCCATCG
Organism: Pyrinomonadaceae bacterium; assembly: GCA_036389095.1. Lineage (GTDB taxonomy): Bacteria > Acidobacteriota > Blastocatellia > Pyrinomonadales > Pyrinomonadaceae > DASQYE01. Next base: position 4,479 of record DASVQM010000064.1, on the reverse strand, counting down.
AGCTTAACCAGAACTATGCGACCGCCCACCAATGGTATTCCGCATACCTGGCGGCGACCGGCAGGCATAATGAAGCCGTCGCGGAGGCCCGCAGGGCCCACGAGCTTGAGCCCTTCTCGCTCCCCATCCACGCAGACCTGGTGCGGCATCTATACTACGCGCGGCAGTACGACGAGGCGACGAAAGAGTGCATGAAGCTGCTTGAGCTGGACCAGAACGCCCCTCGCGTACATATCGAGCTTGGTCAAATCCTCGAACAGCAGGGCAAGCACGAAGAGGCCATCGCGGAGTTTCAAAAGGCCGCCACGCTTTCGGATAATTCCGTGGGCGCTCTCGCCGGGCTCGGGCACGCCTACGCCCTCGCGGGGAAAAAGGCTGAGGCGCTGAAAATCATCAAAAGGTTAGAGGAGCTCTCGAAGCAGCACTACGTCTCGCCCTATCACACGGCGCTCATCTATGCCGGACTCGGCGAGAAGGAACAGGCCCTCGCCTGGCTCGAAAAGGCGCGCGACGAGCGCTTCAACTGGATACCCTTCATCCAGGTTGACCCGCTCTTCGACAACCTGCGGTCTGAGGCCCGCTTCGCAGACCTCCTGCGAAGCATCGGACTACAAAAACAGGGATGAAGGCGGCAGGGATTTAAAGAAAGCAATTAACAGAGATTGTCAGGATGAACAGGATAAGAGAAGCAAAGATAAATTCATCCAGCAATGCTTTCGTCTCTCATCCTGCTTTCTCTTCTTTATCCTGACCATCTCTGTCCATCCCTGTTAATTCTGCTTCTTTCATCCCTGCTTTTCCAGCAACTCTTCCCACTCAGTATGAACGAAGCCCTGTCCGGGTTTGTCTGAGCGCTCGTAGGTGTGCGAGCCGAAGTAGTCGCGCTGGGCCTGCGTCAGATTCAGAGGCAGGTTGGCCGTGCGATACATGTCGAAATAGCTGAGGCTCGCGGCCATCGCCAGCGCCGGGACGCCGTGCTGCAAGGCTGTCGTGACGGCCAGACGCCAGTTCGGCTGCGCCTCCTCGACCCAGGCCTTGAAGTCCGGGTCGAGCAGGAGGTTCGGCAGGTCTGCGCGGCGCTGGTAAGCCTGTTTGATCTTATCCAGGAAACGCGCGCGGATGATGCAGCCGCCCTTCCAGATGCGCGACACCTCGCCCAGGTTGATGTCCCAGTTCCAGTTTTTCGAGCCCTCACGAATGAGGTTCATGCCCTGCGCATAGGAGCATATCTTTGAAGCGTAGAGCGCGTCGTGAATCGCATCGATCATGGCTCGCTTGTCGCCCGTGTATGTCACGCCCGTGGGCCCACCGATCTCTTTACTCGCTTCGACGCGCTCGGCCTTCTGTGACGAAAGCGTGCGCCCGACGATTGCAGCATCAATGGTCGGAATGACGACTCCCAGATCGAGCGCCACCTGGCTCGTCCACTTCCCAGTGCCCTTCTGTCCGGCCTTGTCGAGCACCAGATTGACGAGCGGCTGGCCTGTCTCTTCGTCCTTCACGCGCAGAATCTGGGCCGTGATCTCGATGAGGAAGGATTCCAGGTCGCCCCTGTTCCATTCGTCGAAGATGTCTGCCATCTCCGTGGCTTCGAGGCCCAGGATATTACGCATCATGTCATAGGCTTCGGCGATCAATTGCATGTCGCCGTACTCGATGCCGTTGTGAATCATCTTGACGTAATGGCCCGCGCCTCCGGGCCCGATGTAGGTCACGCATGGGCCGTCGTCCACCTTGGCAGCAATCGCTTCCCAGATCGGACGAATCTCTTCGTAGGCTTCGCGGTCGCCGCCGGGCATCAGCGACGGCCCCCACAGCGCTCCCTTCTCGCCGCCCGAGACGCCGGAACCGATGAAGCGCAAGCCCTCTTCCTTTAAAGCCTTCTCCCGCCGCTCCGTGTCCTGAAAGTAGGAGTTGCCCCCGTCAATAATGATGTCGCCCTCTTCGAGAAACGGCTTGATCTGCTCGATGGTCCAATCAACGGGTTGGCCCGCCTTCACAAGCAGGATCAGCTTGCGTGGCCGTTCGAGCGATTTGACGAACTCTTCGGGCGAATGCGTGCCGAGCACCTGCTTGCCCTCGGCGCGCGCAGTAAAGTCGTCAACCTTTTTCGTGTCGCGGTTAAAGACGGCAATCGGGTAGCCGTTACGCTCTATGTTCAGCGCCAGATTCTCGCCCATCACGGCGAGACCTATCATGCCGATCTTCGCTGTCTTCGTGCTCTGTTCCGGTGTAGACATTTTCTCATCCTCACTCTGCTGAATTGCGGAACGCTGCTGGCCGATTCGAAGAGTGCGCCTCTCTACACTTTCCTCTCCGCATAGCTGCTGTCCGCATGATGAAATCTTTTATGCGCCGGCGACGCCCGAGCGCGGCACGGCCTCGACGATCAACTCTTGCAGTCGCTTGAGCCCGGCCAGAGAGTCCGTTCCCAAATCCACACGAATCGCCCGGCGTCCACGCGTCGAAAGCGCGCGGTAATCCCCTAGCGCCTGCGCCGCCTTCAGCACACTGAAGGTGTACGGCTGTTCGGGAATCGCCAGGTCTACCTTATCCCCCGCCGTCACCTGTATGAAGACTCCGGTCGCCGGCCCTCCCTTGTGCAGTTGGCCTGTCGAATGCAGAAATCGCGGCCCGTAGCCGACGGTCGTCGCGCAGTGCGTCGCATCACGCAGGTGAGTGCGAATCGCTTCGATGATGGCCGCGTGCTCCGGCGTCTCTTCGATATAGTTGAGCAAAGCGATGTAGTCGCCCGCCCCTGCCTGGGCCAGATGCGCGCCGAGAGCATCTTCGACGGATGAAGAAGGCAACGCTCCGCCTCCTCCTGCGCCCTGCGTCGCGTAGACGGTCAACTGTCCGTCTGTGACCAGAGCCGCCTGCTCCTCAAGCTTGCCCTCTCTGCCGAAGCTCTCAAGCAACTCCTTCGTCGCGTCCTTAGACTCCTGCACGTTCGGCTGATCGAACGGATTGATACCGAGCCTCCACCCGGCGAAGGCCGTCGCTATCTCCCACAGGAAAAACTCTTCCCCCAGGTCGTAGAGGTCTTTCAGCGTTCGGTAGATGACAGGATGCCCCGCCGCTTCCAGCGCTTTCAGCTTCACTTCGACTTCGCTGTCCAGATGCTCCAACGCTATCGAGACGAACAGGCGATCATCGCCGTAGACCGAAGGCGAGCCGAGCGCTTCGCCCGCCACAGGCAATATCCCTTTCCCCTCCTTGCCCGTACTCTCGGCGACCAGCTGCTCAATCCACAGCCCGAGGGCCGCCACCTTCTCGTCGGCGATGATCGTCAACTTATCGCGTCCGGCCTTCGCACACTCTCCGAGTATTGCTCCCAGCTTCGCCCCTGGATTATCCATCGCCGGGACGACCGACGCGCAGGCGTGAACGATGCGCTCGGCGTGATCGAGCAGCTTCCTGATGTCTACGCCCATCAGCGCCGCCGGAACCATCCCGAAGTAAGAGAGCGCGGAGTAGCGCCCGCCGATGTCCGCCGGGTTTAAGAAGATGCGTCTGAACTTATCATCGCCCGCCATCCGCTCCATGAGCGTGCCTGGGTCTGTGATGGCGATGAAGTTCTCGCCGGGATTCTCCTTGTGCTGTCGCACCTGATCGTACCAGTATTTATAGAAGGCCAGCGGCTCGGTCGTCGTCCCCGACTTCGACGCGATGATAAAGAGGCAGCGAGTGACATCTATCTGCGAGGCGAAGTCTGCGAGCACGTCCGGGTCTGTCGAATCCAGAACCAGCAGCTCTGGATAGCCTTCCCTCTTCCCGAAGGTTTGCCGCAGCACTTCCGGGCACAAAGACGACCCGCCCATCCCGCACAGCATGACGTGATTAAAGGCGCGGGGGCCGCGTACGCGGTCTGCGAATGCGATGATGTCGTCTTCGACTCCGATCATCTCATCGGGCACGATCAGCCACCCGAGAGAGTTCTTGATAATCTTCTGGTGACTCTCATCCTCCTTCCACAGCGCTGCGTCTTTGCGCCAGATGCGCCGCACGACATCGCCCTTCTCGGCCTCCTTGAGCGCCGCGCTGACCGCTTCGCCGTACTTTCCGAGCGAAGCCGTCAAGCGCTCGTGGATGCCCGAGCGCAGCGCATCCCTCTTCGATTCGATGGACTGTTCGAGAGTGTCAAAGGAAGAAACGAAGGCCGCCAACCCATCCTTTTGCAGCTTCTCCGTCACGGCTTTGAGGTCTATCCCCTGCTCGCCGAGTTGAGCGATCAGCGCGCGGCACTCATCCAGACCCTCTTCGAGCGTGAGCGCCACGCGTCCCTGATTGCGAATCGCCGTGTAGGTCGCAGGCGGCACCGTGTTTACAGTCTCCGCTCCGATCAGATTGTCCACATACAACGTCGGCGAATAACTCGGATTCTTCGTCCCCGTCGAGGCCCACAAACATCTCTGCACCTGCGCCCCAGCGCTCTTCAAGGCGGCAAACCTCTCCCCGTGGAAGATCTCCTTGTACTTC
>DASVQM010000063.1:0-105307 GCA_036389095.1 Pyrinomonadaceae bacterium | reverse complement strand
GGGTCGTCCGTGCGGTTCTCTCCCGTGAAGTCGCGGCTGAAGGCGACTCTCAGGCCGTTGTTTTTATCGAGGAAAGATTTGTGAGAGCTATCGATGCCGGAGTCGAGGATGGCGATTCCGATCCCTGTCCCGTCCAGGCCGCTAGTGGTCGTGCCGGCAATGCTGCGCACGGCATCAGCGCCCGTCGTAGTTGAGATATGTCCGAAGGATTCGACGCGGCTGTTCAAAGAGACGTATTCGACTTCGCCGAAGGAGGCGAGCTCTGCGACGGCGCTGGCCGGGAGGTCAATCGCATAAGAATTGAAGGCGCTGAAATGAGCGCGCAGACGTACGCCGTTACGGTTGAGGAGCGCGTTGAGACGACCGCTCGGCTTAGCGTTCAATTGAAGAATACAATCAAGACGATCAGCGCCGGACTTCGCACCGCTTATTCGCCCCGCCAGATCGGACGACAGCTTGTGCGTGTGCGACGCGGAACTTTGATTAGACTGTGCCTGGCCCGCGACTTCGCTGAGCGTGATGCCCATGCAAAGTACGGCGATTAATATCAGAGCGGTGGGACAAGCCGCGACGGGGGCGCGTCTAAGGTTTTTCAACTCTGACACCTTCAAGTTTTAACTCCTGGGGGATAGTAGATAAGTCACGCGACGGGCGGGGGCGCGCCGCGCCGACGTTTCCTTCAGCAATGTCCATGCCGCGTCCATCGCCGGGCCCAAGTCGTTGAGCCTGCAAGGGATTGATCTGAGCGCTCCCTTCATCCCGGTCATTTTAAATTGACCGAATCGGTCAGCTTGAAAGGTCATCGGTCAAACTGCTTGACAGGCGATGCTCTGCCTAAAGGAAGCCTTTTGCCCAACGTGAGGGAAGTTTGCCCAACGATTATTTTAGGCTTGGCGGCAAAGTCTGCTAGACTTCCGTTGATGAAACGTCTCTCGCGTCGCTTCACGGTCGCGCTGCTTACCTTAGCGGTTGGCTTGCTTGCCAATGGCCTCCGGCTAAAGCTTTCAGAGCCAAGCGAGGGAATAGAACCGCCCACACGTTACTACTGGATTAGCTCGGGCGACCCGATCAACTACGAAAGAGAAGGAATGGTGTTAGTCAGTGAAGAGCAGTATAGGTATGCGATGCAGTGGCGCGAGTTCTATAAGAAAGACCCTCATTAAGGCTCTCTCCCTATACTACCTGTCATTTTCTAGATAACTTCCATTGAAGGTTATGCTTGAGAGAGCGTTTGATGAGGACGAGGAGTGGGCCCATGCCTTGGCGGGCCTCTGTTCATTCGTGCGGGCTGTACTGGACGGAGTGAAAAGGGCAGGTGGCGAAGGATACTCGGGGCGCGGGGCGTTCATGCGCCGTCTATGACGAATGGGCTGCGGGCTACGACCGGGCCATGCGTCCGCTTGAGAGATGGTTTCTCTCGGGCTTACGACGGAGCACGCTCGCGGCGCTGCCCGAAGCGAGTCGCATCCTGGAGGTCGGCGCGGGCACGGGGCTTAACTTTCCTTACTACCCGGTTGAGGCAGAGGGCGTGGCGAGCGAGCTGAGCCGTGAGATGATACGCATCGCCAGCGGCAAGCAGAGGCCGAGCGGGGTGCATCTCGTGCAGACGAGCGCCGAGCGGCTTCCATTTGCCGATGCTTCTTTCGATGCGGCGGTAGCGACCCTGGTCTTGTGCTCCGTCGCTTCGCCGCGCCAAGCTCTTATGGAACTACGCCGCGTCGTCAAGCCGGGCGGAACCGTCGCTCTGCTTGAGCACGTACGGCCCGGCGGCCTTCTACTGGGCCCACTCTTCGACGCTTTGAGCGTCCTGACGGTCGCACTCTTTGACGACCATTTCAATCGCCGGACAGCCGACGAAGCCAAGCGCGCAGGACTACGCACCGTGCGCATAGAGAGCCGGTTCTTCGGCATTATTCAATTGATCGAGTGTCTTGTTTGAGAGGACTGACGCGAGCCCCTTTTTTCGAGCGCCGGAGGGCTGAAGGCTAATCTGTTATGAGTGCTGAAAGATCACAGAAGGCCCGCGTTCATATCGGATGCCAGGGTTGGAACTACGAGGATTGGGTGACGGGCCCTGTGGGGAGCGATGCCGTCTTTTACCCGCGCGGCACGCGAGCGCCGGAGATGCTCTCGGCTTACGCGCGCGTCTTCGAGACGGTCGAAGTGGACTCGACCTTTTACGCCGTCCCGTCCATACAGACCGTTGACGGCTGGAACAAGCGCACGCCGCGCCGCTTCTCCTTCTCTTTCAAGCTGCCGCAGGAGATAACGCACCAGTACGCTTTAAGAGGCGGAAGCGCAGAGACGCTGGCGGAATTCTGCGACCGTATGCAGTTGCTGGAAGAGAAGCTGGCAGTGATTCTGATACAGATGCCGCCGCAGTTCGACGCGACGCCGGATAACGAACGCGCCCTTAAAGAGTTTCTGCCACGGTTGCCGCGCGAGATGCGCTTCAGCATTGAATTTCGCAGCCGTGACTGGATCAGCGGTGGAGTACTGGATATGCTGGGCAGCTACAACGTCGCGCTTGCGCTCGTCGAAGGCCAGTGGATTCCGCGCGAAATGATGTGGCAGTTGGCCCGGCAACCGACGGCCCCTTTCGCCTACATACGCTGGATGGGCGAGCGCGACCTCACACGTTTTGACAGGGTCGCTCGCCCGCAGCACGTCAACCTGCATGGCTGGCAAGAGTTGATCGAATCCTTGTGCGAGCGAGTCTCGGATGTCTATGCCTACTTCAGCAACTATTATGAAGGGCACGCGCCCGCGAGCGCCAATAACCTCAAGCGCCTGCTCGGACAACCCATCGTTGACCCCGCGGATATGGAAGACCAGCCATCGCTTTTTTAAGTTTCAATTCTACGGATCGCTCAAGGCTTCTCATCTTCGCCGAGCGCCTGCATAATCTCGACAAATTTTTCAATGTCGGCGCGCGTCTTCTCAAGTCCGCGACGGCTTTCAAGGTAGGCTGTCCAGTTCGGCGTCAGCGTCAGCGCTTTCGTCGTGTCCTCGTCGAGCACCTGGGCCATTAAAGCGATCAGGTCGCTGATGACGCTCGTATGCTCAAGCAGCGATTGAATAATGGAGTAGGCCAACTGCGCCTGCGACAAATCCAGGTCGCGCGGCGCAGAGGATTCGTGCGGCATCTGCTCGCTCATGCGCGGGTCTCGGTGGTTTCGGCGGATTCGTACCAGCTTCCGCGCACGAGGGGAAGTTCTGCGACCGTCGCGTCGCGCTCCGCGCCGCCTGCTGTCACACGCGCGGGCGTGCCCGGCGCTAAGTAGTCGTATTTGACGTAGGCGAGCGCGACTGTGTGGGCCAATCGCGGAGAAAAGGCGGCGGACGTGATGCGACCGATCTCTTTACCGTCTGTCGTCAAGACCTTCGCCCCGCGCTCGATCTCCACTGCATCACGGAAAAGCAGACCGGCAAGTTTTTTGGCGACGTGACCGCGCCAGTGTATGCGCGCGATGATCTCCTGCCCGACGTAGCATCCCTTCGTATAGCTGACGGCCTCGTCGAGCCCCGCTTCCGTAATGATGTTCGTCTCATCCATGTCCACGCCGTAGCGCGGCAGGCCCGCCTCGATACGCAAAATCTCCAGCGCACCCATGCCGACCGGACGAGCGCCCGCCGCCTGCAATGATTCCCAGATGGGCGCAGCGTGCGTCGCGTCAACAAACAGGTCAAAGCCGTCTTCGGCGGTGTGAGTGGCACGAATAACGCTCAGGCTCGCGCCTCTCCACTGTGTTGTGAGGACGCGCCCGCGCTCGACGGCAGCCGACTCCTTTCCGAGCGCAAGGCCGACCGCTTCGGCAGCACGCGCGCCCTGCACGGAAAGAAGGGCCGTCTCTCCGCTGCGGTCTGTGACGTGAAAATCTCCCGCGAGCGTAAAGCGTTCGAGCGTCTTGAAGAGACGCTCACGCGAGACGGCCTCTGTCTCGAAGAGAAAGGAGCCGCCGCGATTGATGACCCGTACGCTTGCGATGAGACGGCCCTGCGCGGTCGGGAAAGCGGCTGGCATCCAGCAGCCGTCCGCCAGGGTCTTCATATCGTTGGTCAAGAGGCCGTTGAGAAACTGTACGGCTTCTGCACCGCTGACCTCTATCAGAGCGTGCGATGAAAGATCAATGAGCCCGGCGCTCAGGGAATCGCGCACGGCCAGGTATTCCGCCCGTGGGTCGCCGTAAGAGGCAGGCTGCCAACGACCGTCGCGCTCTACCATGAGCGCGCCGAGTCGCCTGTGCGTCTCGTCGAGCGGCAATTTATGAATCGTAGTTTGTTCGGCTGCTTCGCTCATCCTGCGTCAAAAGCGTTTTCCTTCTCCCTCAGACCTGCGCGCCTGAGGGCACGCGCCAGTGCCTTGTAATCCTGCAACTGCGCCTCTTCACGACGATGCGAGGCGAGCACCTGCGGGCTGGGGTGATAGAGCGGCACGAGCAGACGACCGCCCCAGCTAAAGATTTTGCCGGCGGCTTCTCTAAGAGTGAATTCATGATACTCAATGCTTTTGAGCGCAGCAAGCGAGACTGCGCCGAGCGTGACGACGACGCGCGGGTCTATGATCTCAAGCTGGCGGCGAAGGAAACCGGCGCAGTTGGCGACTTCCACGTTTGTCGGCCTGCGGTTCGCACCCGTCGGCGTGCGCGGGTTGCAGAGCGCAGCATTGGTGATAAAGATATTCGCGCGTGTGAGCTTGATGGAATCCAGATAGCGCGCGAAGTTGCGACCCGAAGCATCACCCGAGAAGGGCACGCGCGTGCGGTCGCCGCCCTGTCTTCCGGGCGCTTCGCCGATAAACATCACAGGAGAGTCCGTCGCGCCGTTTCTCTCGCTGAGGACTGCCCTTCTCTCGCACATCGCCGGGCACAGGCGGCACGCCGAAGCCTCGCGCGCGAGCGCCGCGAAGAGCGCACGTTTGCGCCGCAGAGCGGATTCGCCCGTCGGCCTTCGATCAATGTTGAAGATGTTCATATGAAGAACTATATTAACAAAACATTCCCCGAGATGATCGGCCCGCAGCCGGACGAGCCATCATTCTACGGCGGGCAAAAGCGATTCGATAAAGGTGAAAAAGCATATGGCGGAAAGGAAAAGAGCGGGCGCTCCCTCCGAAACGACGGAAGACACGCCGAGCAAGGCGCAGCTTCAGCGCCGGATGGAGGAAGCGCGCGAGTCCATCTCGCAGACCGTTGACGAGATCAAGGACACGGTCACAGAGCAGTATGAGACCGTCAAGGAGACTGTCGGCGAAGTGCTCGACTGGAAGGAGCAGTTTCAGAAGAACCCGCTCGTCTGGGGCCTCGGCGCTGTCGCCGTCGGCGTCGCCGTCGGCTACAGCATCGCGCTCGTCAGGCAGGGCGACAACGCACACTCGCGCCGTCGTCGCTCGCACTCGGATGATTTTAGCGAGACGGTCTTTGACGGCCTGGCGACGCTCGGCCAGAGCTACCTGCTGCCCGCCGTCGCCGACAAGGTCAAAGAACTGTTCGGCGTGGACATCTCCGAAGAATTGATGGGCCACATGCGCAGGCGGAAGGAGACGACGCGCCCGAGCACATCACGCAAGCGCAGCACGAAGAAAAGCGCCGCCAAAAAACGGGCGACGAAGAAGGCTGCTGTAAAGTAAGAGCACAGGAAAAGCAATTAACAGGGAAGGACAGAGATTGCCAGGGTAAAGAAAAAGCAATAAAGCATTCATGGCAGCAATGCTTTCATCTTTCTTCCTGCTGTTAGTTCTTATCCTGACACTCTCTGTCCATCCTGTTAATTTCCGCTTCGGGCTATTACTTAACGACGGTGATTTCGCGTGTGGTCGAGTTGTAATCGCCGTTGGCGACTACAGCCCCGCTCTTGTCTACGAGTTCGAGCTTGACGCGATGCGGCCCAGCCGTCCAGCCTGTCAGCCAGATGGGCTCCCACTTGTCTATGAATTTGGCCTCGCCATTATCTACCGAATAGCGCACGCGATAGTCGCCACCATCACCCTGCAACTTGGCGTTCGAGAGCCAGAAGTCAATCATGATGGGGTCGGCATCCTCGCCTTTGTATTCGCCCTTCGGGCGGCTGTAGGTCAGTAGCGGCTTCGTCGGGTCAACGTCCGTCGCCGTGCTCGCGGCCATATCCTTGCCCTCGCGCGGCGCGGCGCTCGCCGCGTTACTGTTGGCAGCAGCGTTGCCGTTGGCCGCAGCGGCGTTGGCGTTCCTCGTCGCGTTGCTGTTATTGGCCATCACCTGCCCGTTGGCGGTCGTCGTCGGCTTCGACGCATCGCCGCCGCCCCGGACCGTAAAGGTCACCATCTGGAAAGCGCCATCGTTTTTATAGCTCTCGTGCCAGGGGCGCGAAGGGAAGACGCGCAGGGTGTGCTTGCCTTCCGAGACGTTGCGCAGCTCGAAGGGTTGGCCCAACTCGTAGTAAGCCTCGTAGGGCTGGTTGTCGAGGATAACGTGTATGTGGTTGCCCTTGCCGGAGGCCGGGTCTTTGTGCGGCTGATAGCCTTTGAGGTCGCCGCTCAAAGCGAGCTTGACGTTGACGGTCAAGCCCGCGATGGTCGCGCCCTCGCGCGGCTCAAGGAATCGCAGCGTGGGCTTGGCCTGATCCTGCTCGCCGCGCGCCTGCATCTGCTCTTTGAGCTTCTGCGGTCGCTCGACCACAGAGAGATTCTGCGCGGCGGGCGTCGCCGTGGGAGGCGAGACGTTGGTCGTCGTCGTCGTGTTCCGGTTCGCATTATCTTCGCTCGTACAAGCCGCGAGCGAGAGTGCGATCAGCGCGAGGATAGCTACAGACAGGGATATGCGCTTCATGGATTTCATGTCTCCTCTAAGATTTGATACGGACGCTCTCGAAGCATAGCACAGATGGAAAGAGGCCAGCAGTCAGACACCCGAGTGCTTTCTGCTGGCCCTGACTCTTGACGGCTCGCGTTCTGCTGATCGAGATAAGAACCGGCCCCTCTCCCCTATCTTAAACTCTGGTTGGAGGCCCGGCGTCCGCCTTCAAACGACCTTCGACGGCGGCCCAGTCAATGTTGGAAAAGAACGCCTCTATGTACTTCGGGCGATCAGCCGGTTTGTAATCGAGGATGAAGGCGTGCTCCCACACGTCCATCACGAGCACGGGCATAAAGCCGGAGACGTTGCCCGTCTCGTGCAGCGTAATCCAGTGATTGGACAAACGACCGTTCGCGGGGTTCTGGTAGCAGATGGCCCAACCGACGCCGCGCATCTTGCCGACCCCGACGAAATCTGCCTTCCAGATGTCATAGCTGCCGAAGCTCCCTTCAGCCGCTTTGTAGAAAGCCCCGTTCTTTTCCGGGTCGCCCGCGCCCTGCTTTTTCATATTGCCGAAGTAGTACTCGTGCAGCACCATGCCGTTGTACTCGAAGCCCAGGCGGCGCGTCAGCTCAGAATAGGCGGGCATCTCGTCCTGATCAACCTTGCCGTCGGCCAGAAACTCTGAAATCTTCTCCGTCAGCTTGTTGGTCTCCTTGACATAGCCCTCGTAAAGTTTGAAGTGCATCTCAAGGGTCTGGTCTGAGATGCCTGTGAGCCCGCTCAGATCGAACTGCTTGGGCTGGTATGTGGTGTCAATGCCCATTCGTCTTACCTCCTAACCGATTAGTGCCCGTGACAGCCTTTTCACGCAATGACTCGCCGGGATTAGTTGGAACATGAAGTAATGCCGCACTATACTATCGCGCTCATGTGTGGCGAATGCATTGTGTACATGGGGCGTAAATATTGCAAGGCGGAAAAAACCGGCGCGGGCGGGGAAGACGCTGCCTTGTAGAAGGGCGCTTCCTCCATCCCGCACCGGCCTTTCCTTTGCTCAAGCCGCAACGCTCCGCTCGCTGCCCCGCTCATTCTGGCAGGACTTACGTTGCCACGCTTCACTTACCGGCGAAGAAGGCGTAGTCGTGCGATTGCGCCATGAATAAAAGCATCGGCAAAGAGAGCCAGGCGTTGGTGCGCGAGGCCAGGAATGCCTGGCGCGCGAGCCCTGCCGCTTCGGGCGGAATCGGCGTTCCGTTCGCCGCGTTGTCACGCGTCCACTCGATGATGCGCTTCTGCGCGGGCCAGATCACGCCCCACACGTTCAAGAGCATCAGGATGCCCATCCCGCCGCCGACGCCTATGGAAAGCGACTTGTTTCCGAGATAGGTCTTATTGCCGACCGCATCCACGACATTGCTCGCGTCCCCCAGCACGTAGAGGATGGCCCACGTCATCACCAGCATCAATATGAAGATCACGACGGCGAGGATGCGCCCGTCCTTGGTCAGAGCGGGCACGCGGTAGAGCATGAAGAGGATGGCATAGGTCACCAGCACGATGACGAGCCAGATGCCGAGCATGGCCCAGGGGTTGACGCCCGCCGCCTTCGATTCCGGCGCGAGGATGTACATCGCGTAGTAGATCAGCCCGGCCAGCACGGTGACGACCGCGCCCCAGCGAAACCACCAGAGCGTGCGCGACAAAAGCTCCGGGTTGACCTTACCCTTGGTCGGCGCATCCAGAGTCTTTTGAAACGGGACGTTAATCAGATTGAAGAAGTAGAGCAGCCCGATCCAGGTGATGCCGGCGAGGAAGTGGCCCCAGCGCACCAGGAGTTTCACAAGCTGAGTTGCGTCCGGCGCATTGACCAGACTCTGGATCAGCGAAAGCAGGGACGAGAAATGAGCGTTTGACTCTATCAACATACGTCCTCCGAAAACTTTTGGTGGGTGAAACTTGATTTAAATGTCCGGGCCCTAAAAGCCTGGGCCGCCAAGAGCGCGCCCCTCTGCCGGATGGAAGTACAACCTGCGCCTGGCCCGACTCCGCAGGGCTTTACGGCAAGAGACAGTGCTCAGAGAGAGCGCGCCGCCTTTGCAATCAATACTCAACTGTCATCAAAGTTACGCGCGCAGATTAACACCGCACGGGAAGCGACGCAATAACTTAATAGCCGGGACGCGCCAGTTACGCCCCGTCACGCCAGGCGGAATTAACAGGGATGAACAGGATAAAGAGAGGCAAAGAAAATGTTGATCGAGCAATGCTTTTATCTTTTATCCTGCTTTTAGTTCTTATCCTGCTTATCCTGTCTATCCCTGTTAATTTCTGCTTCGTCTTTTCTCAGCGGCTCTTAATCTTCAGAGGGTCTGGTCCCGGCGGGAATCCCGCGCACGCTCGCCTGATTGACGACCTTGACCTTCAAATCGTCAACCACCCGTACCTGGCAGGAGAGACGCACATTTTCGGCAAGGCCCGTCTCCATCGCCAGGCGATTACGCTCCAGCTCGCCGATCTCGCCCGGGTCGCCCGCCAGCACTTCCACACGGCAAGTAGTGCATTTCGCGTTCCCGCCGCAGCGATGCAGAATATCAATCCCGGCGTCTTCAATCGCCAGCACGAGCTTGCGTCCTTGTTCGGCTTCAAAAGCGACTGGGCCCGCGACGGTCTCAGCCTCGATTCTTGGCATGACTTACCCTCCCGAAAGTTGACTTGTTTGGAAAGCAAAATGACTTTGGCATAACTGCCGGCAAGACGGCAAGGCCCTCCCGCGCGCCCGACCCCTTGGAAACAATCTCGCGCGCGCGCACGCTGGCCCGCAGAGCCGCGCCGCAGAAGAAGCTTACTCTTCACACGAGCGAGAGTTCCATGAAGAGCGCGCCCTCGACCGGATTATGATAGTAAGGCTCTATCTCGCGGAAGCCGAGCGTGCGATAGAGCCTGATCGCATCCGTCATCAGCGGAAGCGTGTCTAGTCGCATCCGCCTGTAACCGATCTCTCGCGCTTCACCTATGATTGCCTGGGCCAACTCCCCGCCGAGGCGCTGGCCCCTGAACTGCGGGCGCACATAGAGCCTCTTCATCTCGCACGTCTGCGCGTCAAGCCGTCTTAAGGCGACGCATCCTGCGATCCGGCCCTCGTCGTCCTCGGCTAAAAGCAGTCGGCCACCGGGCGGAGCATAAGCGCCTGGCAGCTCGGCCAGCTCCCGCTCGAAATTCTGAAAGCACAGGTCAATGCCGGGCATCGCTTCGCTGTATTCCACAAAGAGCTTTCGCGCCTCGTCCAACTGTGCCGAGGTCTGAGCCTGTAGAAGCCTCGCCATCTCTGCTCGCGCCCTTTCAATTTGAGCCTGAGGGTCTGTTAAAAAAGGGACGGCGCGAACCGACACGAGCCCCTGCCAGAGAGCCTTATCTCTCTCGTCAGGAAAGAGATTTCAATGGCAAGCCTCGCGCACGCTTCGCGCCACCCGTATTTGATCGAGGAACCTGGGCCCTTTAGGCCGTGAACGAGGAGCCGCAGCCGCAGCCGCCCGTCGCGTTCGGGTTCGTAAAGGTAAAGCCCGAGCCCATCACGCCCGTCACGTAATCTATCTTGACGCCGTTTAGATACTGCGCGCTGAACATGTCAATGAAGAGGCGGACGCCGTTTTGATCGAGGATGTGATCGCCCTGGCGCGAATCCTCTTCGATGTTCAGACTGTACTGAAAACCGGAGCAGCCTCCGGGGACGACGCGCACACGCAGCCCCGAAGTTTCCGGCAAACCCTCTTCGCCCGCCATGAACTTCTTGATCTCGGCGGCTGCTGTCTCCGTCAGCTCCATCGTCATCGTCGGAGCGCCGGTTGTTGGAGCACTGCTCGTTGAAGCATTTGTCGTTGTCGCAGACATATTCTTTCTCTCTCCTTAAAATAAAGTAATTCGGTAATAGTTAGCGATCAGTAAAAGCTTTGAGCTGATGACTGATGGCTCTTAACGAGCTTTGCCTAAGACGACAAGCTCCGGTTTCATAGCCTCTATAGAGACCTGCCGCGCAACCTCCTCGGCGACACGGCGGAAGGCCTGCGCCTGCGGCGAATCGGGTTGGCCCACCACTATGGGCACGCCCCTATCGCCTCCCTCGCGCACGTCCAATCCGATGGGCACTGCGCCGAGGAAGGGCACCTGATATTGTTCGGCCAGCTTCTCTCCGCCGCCCTCGCCGAAAATGTTATAGCGCGTGCCCGTCTCGGGCGCGATGAAATAGCTCATGTTCTCGATCACGCCGAGAATGGGCACGGCCACCGTCTCGAACATGCGAAGCGCCCTACGCACGTCGGCCACAGCCACCTCCTGCGGCGTCGTCACGAGCACAGCGCCCTGGACGGGCACAAGCTGCGCCAGACTCAACTGCACATCGCCAGTCCCGGGCGGCATATCAACGATCAGGTAATCAAGCTCGCCCCAGCGCACGTCTGTCAAAAACTGTTTCACCAATCCGTGCAGGATGGGCCCACGCACGATCATCGGCTCGTCGCCAGGCTTCAAGACCGCCATGGACATCAGCCGCACGCCGTAAGCCTCAATGGGGATGAGCTTATTGCCTTCAATCTCCGGTCGCGTATTGCCCGCGCCGAGCATCAGCGGCACGTTGGGCCCATACACGTCCGCATCCATCAACCCGACGCGCGCGCCCTGAAGCGCCAGCGAGACGGCCAGGTTGACCGCCACGGTTGACTTCCCCACGCCGCCCTTGCCCGAAGAGACGGCGACGATATTACGCACGCCCGGGATGGAAACCTTCTCGCCCAGCCCGCGTCCCTTCGGCACTTCCGCATCCATTACAACCCGTACGGATTCGACGCCCGCAATCTGGCCGACCAACTCTCTGGCCGCGCCCTCCATCTGCTCCCTGACGGGACAGGCAGGGGTCGTCAGCACAATGCGAAAAGAGACCGCCCCGCCCTCTATCTTCAAGTCCCTGATAAAACCGAGCGTCACAATATCCTTGTGCAGATCGGGGTCTTGAATCTGACGCAGCGCGTCCAACACACTCTGTTCCGTTACTTGAGACATATTCAATTCAGTGATGAGTGGCAAGTGACGAGTGACAAGCTAAAAGCTTAAAACTTCGTTCTCCTGCACGTCACTTGCCACTTGTCACTGCCTTTTCGGTCTGAGCACGCGATAGGTGCAGCGCGAAGCGCCGCCGACGATCCTGGATTCTCGAAAGACCTGCGTGCCCAGCAGCTCTCTGTAAACTTCAAGCTCGCGCTCGCACACCTGGCGATAATCACGCGCGACATCCGTCATCGGACAATTCCATTCGGTCAAAAGATAAGAGCCGTCGGCCAGCTTCTCGACTTCCGCCTCGTAGCCTTCCGCGTCGAGCAGCTCCGCTAAGCGCACAACCCGCGCATCGAAGGCGAGCCCCTTGAGCTGCGGGCTGAGGCGTCCGACCATCTCGTTGGCGCACCCGCAGAAAATAGTATTGAGCCCGCGCTCTCCCCACACGGCTCCGATCTGCTGCAACACGGCCTTGGCGAAGAGATCATAACGCTTCGGGAAGAGCGCCTCGGCCTTCGTCGTCAGGCGATAGACATGAGCCGGGCGGCCACGTTCCTTGCGCTCCGAGATGTGCTGCACATAGCCGTCGCGCTCAAGCACATCCAGGTGCTTACGCACACACTGCTTGGAGACGCCGAGCGATGCGGCCAGCTCGTCGGCATTCACTCCGCCGCGCATGCGCAACTGGTTGACGATCTCCTCGCGCGATGCACCGAGCGCGTTTGTGATGGCAGCAGACACAATCGTAATGATAGTTTTCCACGCTCGCTTTTGTCAACCAACTGGTTGGTTTAATACGCCCTGCCCGGTTTATATCGAGGATTGTTCGGGAGAATTAACCAACCGCTTTTTTGACAAATGCTTCTTCCCGAAGCTACGCTCTTTGAAGAGCACTTAAGCGCCCGGGCCTGCAAGCATAGAAGCCTTAAACGATGTCTTTTTATCCGAGCAGCATACAGAAGCATTTCGACCATCCGCGCCACACCGGCGAGGTGGAGGGCGCGGACGCCGCGGGCGAAGCCGGTTCCCTGACTTGCGGCGCAGTGTTGCGCCTTTCGCTGAGGATTGACGCGACGGCGCGGACGATCAAGGAGGCGAAATTCAAGGCTCTCGGCTGCGGCTATCTCATCGCCTGCGCTTCGGCCCTGACGGAAACCATCAGAGAGATGCCGATCAGCAAAGCCTCCGTCTTGAGCGAGACGGCGATCACAGACTGGTTCGGCGGCCTGCCGCCCGAAAGGATGCACTGTGCCGCTTTGTGCCGCGAGGCGCTGCACCTGGCCCTGGCCGATTACCACAGCGCAGCGTATGAAGAGTGGGCGGGCGAGGAAGCGCTCATCTGTACGTGCTTCGGAGTCTCGGAAAAGTCTATCGAGCGCGTTATCCGTACGCGCTCGCTGCGCACGATTGAGCAAGTGACCGGAGCGTGCAACGCCGGTGGGGGCTGCGGTTCTTGCCGCCTGCTCATCGAAGATATACTAGACGATTACTGGCGCACGACAGACGCGCCCGTAGGATGAAGCTACGGCGCGAGAAAGCTGAACACCGTGAAAGAGCTTCTATGAGGGAAATAATCTATCTGGACAACAACGCGACGACGCGCGTCGCCCCGGAGGTGTTCGAGGCGATGCGTCCCTTTCTCTCAGACCTCTACGGCAACCCGTCTTCGGCTCACACGTTTGGCAGAGAGATGCGCCGCAGCGTCGAGTCGGCGCGCGAGCAGGTCGCCGAAGCCCTGGGCGCACGAGAGGCGAGCGAGATAGTCTTCACCTCCTGCGGCTCGGAATCCGACAACTGGGCCATTCGCGGCGCGCTTGAGGCGCAGCCCCGTAAACGACATATCGTCACGACGCGCGTCGAACACGAAGCCGTGCGCCTGCTGTGTGAGCATTTGGAGAAGAACGGCTGCGACGTGACGTGGCTTGAGGTGGACGGGGAAGGCCATCTCGATCTGGAAGCATTGCGCGCATCGCTTGGCCCGCGTACGGCTCTGGTCTCCGTGATGCTCGCCAACAACGAGACGGGCGTGCTCTTTCCCATAGCGGAGATTGGCCGCATCGTGCGCGAGCATTCCCAGGCTCTTTTCCATGTTGACGGCGTGCAGGCCGTCGGCAAGATTCCGATCAACTTGCGAGAGCTGCACGTTGATCTTTTCTCAGTCTCCGGTCACAAGCTCCATGCGCCGAAAGGCGTGGGCGCGCTCTACCTGCGCAGCGGCTTGAGCCTCCCGCCCTTCATCATCGGCGGCGGGCAGGAGCGCGGGCGTCGTGCCGGAACGGAGGCCGTGCCTTCAATCGTCGCCCTCGGGAGCGCGTGCGAGTTGGCCCAAAAGAACGACGCTCATGCACAGGTTCGTCGCCTGCGCGATAAGCTTGAAGATACGATTCTAGGTTCTTTCCCGAACGCCCGTTTGAACGGCGCGCGTGATCGAGACCGGCGCTTGCCCAATACGTCGAACATCTCCTTTGAGCACGTCGAGGGCGAGAACATTCTCGCGTGCTTGGACGGTGAAGGAATATGTGTCTCGACCGGGTCTGCCTGCAACTCTGAGACGCACGAAGCCTCGGCTGTGCTGCGCGCCATGAATATCCCTTACACGGCGGCGCGCGGCTCCATACGCTTCTCCCTCGGGCGCTACAACACGGAGAGCGAGATTGACCGCACGCTTGAGGTCTTGCCCGCGATCATCAATCGCCTCGCAGAGCTGTCGCCGTACGAAGAGGCGAGGGCAAAAGGAGAAGCGGGAAAGGCTTGAATAAGTTGTCAGCGTGAGCCTCGCAATGGCGTTGCCCAGCCGCCTCGTTCGTCCACCTACTCTAGCGCTCTTCTTCTTTTCACCTTTAATAGTTTTACTGTTACAATTTGTATGTGGTTCACCAGATCGGACGCCCGCCGGGGATGGAGCAAACACCCTTATGTCAGCCGAACAACCCGCAGAAGATCAGAAGCGCGACACTCTGACGCCCGACGATAAGACCGACGGGCCAAAGCGCGTGCGTGACGACAGCGTGAGCCTGCTTGAGACGCAGGACTACTTCTGTGTCTCGTCCGCCGCGCCTCTGTCGGAAGCCATCGAGCAGATGAAGAAGGATGAAGGCGGCTGCGTCATCGTCTGCGAAGGCGAGCGCGTCGTCGGCATTTTCACCGAGCGCGACCTCTTGAACAAGGTCATCGGCCAGGAGGTTGACCTCCATGCGCCCGTCCGCGATTGGATGTCATTGGTCGTCGAGTCGCTGACGCCGGAGGCAACCATCGGCGACGCCGTACTCGTGATGAACGAGAAAGGCTATCGCAATATCCCTCTCATACAGGACGACCGGCTGATCGGCTCGATCTCCATCTTCGACGTGATTACCTATCTGGCCGAAAGCTATCCGAAAGAGACGATGAACCTGCCGCCCGTGCCCGCGCAGGTCATGGACACGCAGGAGGGCGGATGAGATTAGGGCCGAGGGATGAATGAAAGCATTCAAGAACGGGAAGCATTACTTTCATCCCTTCTTCTCTCCCTTATGGTTTCTTCCATGAACAAAGAGGATAAAACGAACTAATGAGTACCGTCATCGAAACACCCTCCGAACAGGCGGAGAAAAATTTTGAAGAGTTGGAGACCGTCACCATACGCTTCGCCGGAGATTCCGGCGACGGGATGCAGTTGACGGGTACGCAGTTTACGAACACCTCGGCGGTGGTGGGCAACGACATCTCTACCCTGCCGGACTTCCCGGCGGAGATACGCGCCCCCGCCGGAAGTCTTCCCGGTGTCAGCGGCTTTCAGTTGAACTTCAGCAGCCAGGACATACGCACTCCCGGCGATCAGCCCAACGTGCTCGTGGCGATGAACCCGGCGGCGCTCAAAGTCAACCTCCCTGACCTGGAGGATGGCGGCACGCTGATTATCAACACGGACGAGTTCAATAAAGAGAATCTGGCGAAGGCCGCTTATCAATCGAACCCGCTCGAAGATGGCAGTCTTGCCGGTTATCGCATTCACCGTCTTCCGATCACGACTTTGAACCTCAACGCGCTCAAAGGGCAGGTGCAGCTTTCGCGCAAGGAGATGGATCGCTGCAAGAACTTCTTCGCCCTGGGCGTGCTCTACTGGCTCTATGATCGCCCGATGGAGCCGAGCATTGAATGGATCAGGGCCAAGTTCTCGAAGAACCCCGAGGTCATGAAGGCGAATGAGATCGTCCTGAGGACCGGCTATAACTTCGCCGATACGACCGAAGTCTTCACGACCCATTACACCATCAAGAAAGCGCAGATCGCTCCGGGCAAGTATCGCAAGATCACCGGCAACGAGGCGACGGCCATCGGCTTCGTCGCCGCCTCGCAGCTTTCAGGCCGCCCGCTCTTCTACGGCTCTTATCCGATCACGCCCGCCTCCGACATTCTGCACGAGCTGGCCCGTCATAAGAGTTTCGGCGTTAAGACGTTTCAGGCCGAAGACGAGATCGCCGCCGTTTGCGCAGCCATCGGCGCATCCTTCGCAGGCCACATTGGACTGACGGGCACATCCGGCCCCGGCGTCGCGCTCAAGCAGGAGGCCATCGGGCTCGCCGTGATGACGGAGCTGCCCCTTGTCATCATCAACGTGCAGCGCGGTGGGCCCTCGACGGGTCTGCCGACCAAGACCGAGCAGGCAGACCTCTTTCAGTCCGTCTGGGGTCGTAACGGCGAATGCCCGGCGATTGTCGTCGCGCCCTCGACGCCCGCCGATTGCTTCCACATGGCGATTGAGGCCGTGCGCCTCTCCTTCAAATACATGACGCCCGTCTTTTATCTCTCGGACGGCTACCTGGCCAACGGCGCCGAGCCCTGGCGCATACCCGCCATCTCCGACTTGCCGAAGATCGAGATCAAGTTCGCCACAGACCCCGAAGGATTCATGCCCTACGGGCGAGATGAAGAGACCTTAGCGCGTCCCTACGCGATACCGGGCACGCCCGGCTTAGAGCATCGCATCGGCGGCATAGAGAAGCAGCACCTCACGGGCAACGTCAACTACGATCCCGAAAATCACCACTTCATGGTCAAGCTTCGCCAGGAGAAGGTTGACCGCGCGGCCAACGACATTGCGCCCGTCGAAGTCTTCGGAGAGCCGACGGGCAAGGTGCTCGTGCTCGGCTGGGGCTCGACCTACGGCTCGATCACTTCTGCCGTCGAGCGCCTGCAACGCGAAGGCAAACCGGTATCGAGCGCACACCTGCGCCACCTCAACCCCTTCCCGAAGAACCTCGGCGAAGTCCTCGGCGGGTTCGAGACAGTGATTATTCCCGAGATGAATCTGGGCCAGCTCTGCACGATGATTCGCGCCAAATATCTCGTGGACGCCATCGCCTTCTCGAAGGTCAAGGGCCGCCCCTTCCAGATTCAGGAGATCGTGCGCAAGGTCGAGGAGTATTTGTAGAGGCTCCAAATTGATATGACGCCTCCCAATCTGAACGTCGGGTCTCGTTCCGTCCATGCGGTCTATGGTGAGGGGCTGCGCTACTTTATGGGAGAGGGAAACCTACACGGCGCGCTGGCGCAGCTCGCCTCTGACCTGAAGCGGCAAGGGATAGATTATATGGTGATCGACGCGGTCGCTTTGATGGCCTATGGCTATCCGCGATTTACGGAGGACATTGATCTGGTGATGACGCCGGAAGGTTTGGAAGCGTTTCATCGTGAGTTGATCGGCTTGGGGTACGTACCGGCCTTCTCCGGCGCTAGGAAAAGGCTTCGTTCGACGCGCGAGGGCATAACTATTGAGATCATCATGACAGGCGAGTATCCGGGCGATGGCAAGCCCAAACCTGTGAGTTTTCCGGTTCCCGCCGATGCTTCCATTGACATTGACGGCGTGCGAATCGTCACGCTTGAGAAATTGATCGAGCTGAAACTGGCTTCCGGCATGACTGCCCCCGACCGTCTTAAAGACCTGGCTGATGTCCAGGAGTTAATCAAAGTTCGCGGCCTCACATCCGAGCTTGCTGCGTCCTTAAATCCTTATGTGCGTGAGCAGTATTTACAGCTTTGGGGCGCAGTGGAAAAAGCACGCGGGGATTCGCAAGATCATGTGTAAGGTAAAAGAGTATCCATCAACGTAGAGTTATCTAGAGGACTTGAAATGAACACGAACGGTCAAGGAACAAACGGCAACGGACGCAAGGACAACGCCGAGGCTGCGGCTTCGCCCGAGGCGTATGCGGGTTCGATGGCGGCGGGCGAGGCTGCGCCGCCGCCCGCCAATATGACGAAGGCGGATTTCGTTTCGGGCCAGGAGGTGCGCTGGTGTCCCGGCTGCGGCGACTACGCCATCCTCAATAACGTGCAGAAGGTGATGCCGGAGATGGGCATCCCGCGCGAGAAGATAGTCTTTGTCTCAGGCATCGGCTGCTCGTCGCGCTTCCCCTACTACATGAACACCTACGGGTTTCACTCGATTCACGGGCGCGCCCCGGCAGTGGCGACCGGCATCAAGAGCGCCAATCCTGACTTGAGTGTGTGGGTGATAACGGGAGACGGCGACGCGCTTTCAATCGGCGGCAACCACTTCATGCATGCCATTCGCCGCAACCTGGACATCAACTACATACTCTTCAACAATCGCATCTATGGCCTGACGAAGGGGCAGTACAGCCCGACCTCTGAGTTTGGCAAGAAGACCAAGTCAACGCCGATGGGGACGATCGATTACCCCTTGAACCCGCTCTCGGTGGCGATAGCTTCGGAGGCCACCTTCGTCGCGCGCTCCATCGACATAGACGTCAAGCACCTCGGCACGACCGTTCAGGCGGCGGCACGCCACAAGGGCATCTCGTTCGTCGAGGTCTATCAAAACTGCAACATCTTCAACGACAAAGCCTTTGAATATTTCACCGAGCGCAACGTCCGCAGTGATCGCGTCCTCTACCTTGAGCACGGCAAGCCCATGATCTTCGGCAAGGACTCTGACCGTGGCATTCGCATGAACGGCGCGCACCCGGAAGTCGTCAAGATAGGCGAAGGCGGCATCACCATAGATGACATTCTGGTACACGACATCTATTTGAAAGACCCTTCGGTCGCCTTCATGCTGGCGCGCATGGAGTACCCGGATTTCCCGCAGCCTGTCGGCATCTTCCGCGCCGTCGAGCGCGCGACCTATGAGAACATGCTCGTCGAGCAGATCGAGGCAGCCATCAGCAAGTCAGGCCCGGGCAGCCTTGAGAAGCTCATCAACAGCGGCGATACGTGGACGGTTGAATAAGGGATGAGGGCCGCAGGGCGGAGGGATGCATAAGAAAAGACAGAAGCTCTTATTTCATCCCTCACCCTGCTTTAATAAAGACAGAAGCTCTTATTTCATCCCTCACCCTGCTTTAATAAGGAGCGGAGCGACTTATGATTTGTCCTTCATGCGGCCATGACAACATAGAGGGTATGGATCGCTGCGATAACTGCATGAAGTCTCTGCGCGACCTGGATGTGCCGCGACCGGACGCGACTCGCGGACTGGCACGCTCCGTCATGGAGGATGACCTGCGCGAGCTGGAACAGGAAGAGACCTTAACGGTCAGCCCTACCGAGCCTGCGCTCGAAGTCGTGCGACGGATGAAGGAGGCGCAGTTGGGGTGCGCGTTGGTGCTTGACGGCGGCGAGCTGGTCGGCATCTTTACCGAGCACGATGTCCTGCGCAAGATGACTGGCGCGCAGGCGCGCGCGCTTGACGTGCCCGTCAGCGAGTTGATGAGCTGGCATCCAGAGACGCTGCGTGAGACGGATTCGGTGGCGGCGGCGCTCAACAAGATGGCCCTCGGGCGATACCGTCATGTGCCCATCAGGAGAGGCGACGGAACCTACAGCGTGACCTCCATCAAGCACGTCCTGAAATTTATCGGGCAGGAAGACTGGTAGCCTCCCCGGCTTCTCAGGCCCTTACATTCAAAGCCGACGCCAGCCGCTCGATCGAGAGCGCCTGATGTCGGCTTTCTCACTTTTTCCCGCGACGGGCCTGCCGCTGTTTGAAGACCCTTTCGCCGCCCGTCTCGCCGACGGGCCTGTCTGAAGGCATCGCTGCCGGGAGCGAGGGCGTGTTCGAGCGCGGCG
Organism: Pyrinomonadaceae bacterium; assembly: GCA_036389095.1. Classification (GTDB taxonomy): domain Bacteria; phylum Acidobacteriota; class Blastocatellia; order Pyrinomonadales; family Pyrinomonadaceae; genus DASQYE01. The sequence goes on along the minus strand of DASVQM010000063.1, from coordinate 85,415 downwards.
TGGCGGCATCGGCTCCGGCGTGCTGGCTTGATTCGTCGCCGAAGAATTCGTTCGCCTGTTTGCGACGCCCGCGCAGTGAAGGCGTCTCCTGCATCGCCTCTCTGTCCTGTGCGGGAACGGTGGCGGCCCTTCCCGTCTGCTGTCCTCGCAGCTTGGTTGATCTGCCGACCTTGCTCTGCTTCTCTTGACTACTCTGCTTCGCTTTACCAGCCATCTCGCTCTCCCCCTCTTCGGTTCATTTAAGACGTTGCTAATGCGTGCTGCGTTCCGCTGCCTCTTCTGCGACCTCGCGCAGGGCTTCTGCGGGTGGCCCTGTTTCAAACGGCGAGCGCGTGCGTCCGAGCGCCCACTTGAGCGCGGGCGGCGTGACGAGCGTCGTGATGATGACCATGATTACGACAACGCCGAACGTCGCCTGGTTGATAACGGGCTCGCTCACTCCGCTCGTGTTGGGAAGCATGAGCGCCGTGCCCATTCCCGCGAAGATCAGCCCGACCTCGCCGCGCGGAATCATTCCCAGGCCCACAGCCAGACGATTCACGCCCCGCTCGACGATCACGAGCGAGCAGACCTGCTTGCCGATAATCGCCACGAGCGTCAAGGCCAGCGCAAAGCCCAGCAGGTCAACGCGCGCAAAGGCTCGCAGATCGACCTTGAGGCCCATCAATACGAAGAAGATGGGCACGAGCACGGTCGTGACGGGCGTGAGCAGGCTATCCAGATTGACTTCGCTGCGCTCGCGCGCGCTATGGAAATGCACTTCGTCCAGCACCAGCCCGGCAGCGAACGCCCCGACAATCGGCGCAAGCTCGACCAGTGACGCCGCCCAGGCGAGCAGAAAGCAGAATGAGATGCTGACGGTCAGCAGCACCCCGCGGCTCTCAAAGCGCCCTACGCCGCGCAGCATGTGCGGGAGAACGAAATGGCCCGCGACGAGCGCGCCGACGAGAAACAGGACGGCCTTCGCGGCGATCATCCCCACTTCAAGTAGAGAGAGCGAAGCGCCAGCCGCCGCCGCCTTGATTGCGCCCGCGATGACGGCCAGAATCAGCAGGCCCAGCACGTCATCTATGACGGCAGCGCCGAGGATGATGCGCGCCTCGCGCGTCACGAGCTTGCGCATGTCTTTAAGGACGCGCGCCGTAATGCCGACGCTTGTGGCGCAGAGCACCGCGCCGATAAAGATGTGCCCGAGCCTGGACTCGCCCGGCAGGAAGTAGGCGGCCACCCCCCATCCCAGCAAGAAGGGTGCGACGACGCCGGCAACGGCAACCAGTAGCGACGACCAGCCGACCTCCAACATCTCGCCCAGGTCTGATTCCAGGCCGACTTCAAAGAGCAGCAGGATAACGCCTATCTCTGCGAGCGCCGCGATCACCTCGTTGGTCTTCAGCGACTCGGCCCACCCGAATCCAAGGAGCGCCAGATTGCCGACCAGGATTCCGCCGACCAACTCGCCGAGCACAGCCGGTTGGCCCACTCGCTCGAAAAGCTCTCCGCAGACCTTCGCAACGATCAGGATGACTGCAACGCCGACGAGCACCATCGGGTCCAGGCTATGCCCCGTGCCTTGAGCTTCGCCGCCCTGTGTGCCCCCGGCGATGCTCGCAGCCCAGCCCGCCTGCGCCAGCCACGACGCGCCGCAAGCAGCGATCAGGCCCGTCAGTGATCTGCGCCTCATTTCCATTCTTAAAGGAGTGATACAACGCTCATGCAATCAGACTGCAATCACTTTGCAACCATAGCAGGGGCCATTGCCTGTAAAGTCCCTTTCAACATCAACCTCCTTCATGGAGGGCATGTAAAAATTGAAGCGTCGGGCTTGGGGGAGTCCGGCGCTTCTTTTATTTTGTGGCTCGGACCTCAGGATGCGCCCTCACGCTTCGCGCACGCGCATGGCCTCCGGTTCATTCTGCCCGGACTTGCGCTCGCGCATCGCTTCCGCCGGAGGCGGTGGCGGCGGATTGGCAACCAGCTTTTCGAGCCCCGCGTCGAGCACTTCGCTGATGCGCGAAACGGGTATGATTTCCAGCTCTCGCCGCACGTCTTCGGGAATCTCTTCAGCATCAGCCTCGTTGCGCGACGGGAGAATTATGCGCCTGACCCCCGCGCGATGAGCGGCCAGGACTTTCTCCTTGATTCCGCCGACGGGAAAGACCAGTCCGGAGAGAGTGATCTCTCCGGTCATGGCCGTGTCGGGCCTCACACGGCGTCCTGTGTAGAGGGAGGCGAGCGCAGAGGTAATGGTCACGCCAGCGCTCGGCCCATCCTTCGGAATCGCCCCGGCGGGGACGTGCAGGTGCACGCCGTAGCCCTTGAACATCTCCGGGTCTATGCCGAACTCCGCAGCGTGCGACCAGAGATAGGAGCGAGCGGCCCGCGCCGACTCCTGCATGACTTCGCCGAGCTGGCCCGTGATGGTAAAGCCCGAGCCTCCCGGCAAAAGCGTCGCTTCGATGAAGAGCACCTGCCCGCCCATCTCCGTCCAGGCCATCCCCGTCGCCACTCCCGCGGGCAGCTCCTTGCGCGCCTCTTCAGGGTAGAAACGGGGCGCGCCCATGTACTCTTTAATATCGCTCGCATCAACGACGACCTTCTCGGCCTCGCCCTGCGCTACCTTGAGCGCCGCCTTGCGCACGACGCCGCCGACGCTGCGCTCCATCTGGCGCACGCCCGCCTCGCGCGTATAGCGCGTCGCCAACAGCATGATCGCATCGTCTGTAATCTCGAACCGCTCGGGGCTCAGGCCGTTCTCCTGAATCTGTCGCGGGACTAAATACTGCCGCGCGATGTGCAGCTTCTCCTGGTCGCTGTAGCCCGCGAGCTGAATGATCTCCATGCGGTCGCGCAGGGGCGCGGGGATGGGCCCAAGCTGGTTGGCCGTCGCAATGAAGAAGACACGCGAGAGATCGAAGGGGAGGTCAAGGTAGTGATCGCGGAAGCTGTTGTTCTGCTGCGGGTCTAAAATCTCAAGGAGCGCGGCGGACGGGTCGCCACGGTAATCAGCGCCGAGCTTGTCTATCTCGTCGAGCATCATGACGGGATTGTTGACGCCAGCTCGCCTGATGGATTGAATGATGCGACCGGGCATCGCGCCGATGTAGGTGCGGCGATGGCCGCGCAGCTCGGCCTCGTCGCGCACGCCGCCCAGAGAGAGGCGCTCGAACTCTCTGCCCAGCGCACGCGCAATCGAGCGGCCCAGAGAAGTCTTCCCGACTCCGGGTGGGCCCACGAAGCAGAGGATCGGACTTTTCGCGTCTGGACGGAGCTTGATGACGGCGAGAAATTCCAGTATGCGCTCCTTGATGTCTTCCAGCCCGTAATGATCTTCGTCAAGGATGCGGCGAGCCTCTTTCAAATCAAGCTTATCTTCCGTAGATTTTTTCCACGGCAGCTCAAGCACGTATTCCAGATAGGTGCGAATGACGTGGTAGTCGGGCGCGGCGGCGGGCAGGCGTTCCATGCGCTTGAGTTCGCGCTCGGCCTCACGGCGCACGTCTTCGGGCAGGTCTGCGGCTTCCAGGCGCTCGCGCAGCATCTCTGCTTCGGCACGCTCGCCGCCCTCGTCGTCGCCAAGCTCTTTCTGAATCGCCTTGAGCTGCTGGCGCAGGATGTAGTCGCGCTGCGCCTTATCCATCTCGCTCTGCGCCTCCGTGGCAATCTTGGAGCGGAGCTGCATGATCTCAAGCTCGTGCGAGAGGAAGTTGTGGGCCAACAGAACAAGGTCGTCCACGGTCTCCGCTTCGAGCATCTTCTGTTCCTGCTCGACGCCCAGGTTGAGGACGGAGCCCAGGAAGTAGGACAGGCGCACGGGGTCGTCTGCGGTGAGGACTGCCGAGCGCACCTCGGGCGGCACTTGCGGCAGCATGGCGAGCGCGCGCTGGATGAGCGACTGCAAGTTTCGCTTGGCGGCTTCGACCGCATCGGCGTCCACCATCCTGAGCGGCGGCATAGTCTGGACGCGCGCACGCAGAAAGGGCTGCTCCTGCGTCCATTCGAGAACCCTGATGCGCTCCGTGCCCTGCACGATGAGATGAACGCCCTCGTCTATGCGCTGCATGCGCTTGACCATGACGAGCGTGCCCACGCTGTAAAGGTCTGCGGGCGTCGCGTCGGCGCCGGTCACCTGCTCTGAGCGAGCGCTGATGCAGGCGAGCAGTTTCTCCGGCGTCCCCAGGGCCGCTTCGACCGCCGCCACCGAGCGCGTGCGCCCGACGGCCAGCGGGACGACCGTCTCCGGGAAGAGCGTCGTGTTCTGCAAGGGCAGCACGCTGATCTCGAACGGGACGGCGCTTGAGAAGCCAGCCCCATCGCTTTGCGGCTGCGGATTGCTCCCCGGCGCTGCTGATGCTGATGCTGCGTCCTGCGGCGCTCCGATATTGTCTCTAGTCTCAGCCATAACCAAAACATGCTCCCGGCAATAACGAACGATGAATCAGAGGCAGCGAGGCTTCGGCCTCTCTTCATTCAACGCTTATTGTTCGTCGCTCGTCGCTGCCCCACAATTTTCTTCGCTGCGAAGATGAAGGATGAGAAGCCCGTCGCGGTAATCTCGCACGAGCGATGCGCCCTCTATGCGACAGGGAAACTGAAGCGTCTTTTCAAAACGGCTGTAGGTGATTTCCAGTTGTTGACATGTGACGCCTTCACCATAAAAGGTGTCGCGGCGGCAGCCAGCGACGTGCAGCGTCGCGCCGTGGAGGCTGATTTCCAGCTCCTCCTGCCTGACGCCCGCCAGATCAACCTTCACGATCCACCCATCCCCTGTGCGATAGATGTCCGCAGCCGGACACCACGTTCGGCTGCCCGGACGTGCCCGGCGCTCGCCATGCAGCAGACGAAAATAACGCTCAACAGAATTTGCCATATGAATGCAGTGACAAGTGACGAGTGACGAGTGACAAGCTGAAAGACAAGTTCTTCGCTTTTAACTTGTCACTCGTCACTCGCCACTCATCACTGTCTTAAAAGACTTTGCCCCAGAATGAAGCGCCGCTGGAAATCTCTTCGAGAGCGTCGGCCAGTTCTTCATCAGCTTCGGTCTCAAGGGCTATGTCGGCCATGGAGATGATGCCGCGCAGTTGCCCGTTTTCTCCGACCACAGGGATACGCCTGACCTGTTTGTCGCCCATCTTGCGAATCACGTCTATGACGCGATCATTCGGATGCGCCGTATGAATATCACTCGTCATCACCTCTTCGGCGCGAGTGGTCGTGGCGTCCTTGCCCTCGGCGACGGCGCGAATCACTATGTCGCGGTCTGTGATCAGTCCGACGAGCTTGCCGTTGCCGCGAGTGCGATTGTTGATCTTCGGCGCGTCGGCCAGATTCGCATCGCCTGCGAGCGCGGGCGCATCTTCCCTGTCTACGACGGGGATCACGCCCGTGTCCTCTTCGCGCATCATCGCGGCGACCTCCCGCAACGCCGTGTCGCGCGTGGCGACCGTCACGTCGCGCGTCATGATATCGCGGCAGCGCAGGCGAGAGCGTGAGCGCCCGCGCGGACGTTCGCGCCCGCCGAAGGTGCGGCGCAGGTAATCTCGGCCTTCGTCCAGCCACGAGCGGTCTTCGTCCCCGCGCTCGGCGCGGTAATCGCCGTAGCGCCTCTCGTCATCGCGGTAATCACCGCGCTCGACGTAGCTGTCACGACCGTAATCGCCGCGCTCGCCGCCGTAGCCGCGACCGCGCGACGCTGCCGGCGAATCGTCGTAGCCGTAATCTCTCTCGCGGTAGCCTCCGCCGCTGGGACGGTAATCCGTCCGCTCCGAAGCTCCGTAGCGCTCATCGGAAGCGCTCGCGCGACGACGCGGCGCGCCGAAATAGCCAATATCATCGTCGTCTCTGTCGTACCGATCTCTAGACATGATCCAGCGTCCTCCCCTTTGCCGGTGAATGATTAACTCGCCCCGTTGACCGAAGCCCTGTGCGGCGGGCGGCCGCGTCGCGCCGTCAGGTAAAATTGACAGCGAAGCGAGCACCAGCGCCGCCCGACCTCATCTCGAATCAGTTAAGGGAACTTGACTGGATTATACTCGCTTCCAATGAGATTGCCAGTTCGCTCAGGGCTTGAAAGTGAAAAGGCGTCGGCGAGAAGCACACAAGAGCGCTTCTCGCCGACGCCTTTTCCCTAAGCCTTTCGCTTACTGTCCCGTTTCGATCTCGGCAACCAACTGCACCTGCGAGTTGATGTCGAGCGTGCCGACCTCTATCGGCGTCGGAGCTGATGCGCTCTGGGCCATGACGCGATTTCGCCCGTACTCGGCATCGTATATGGGTCGCGGCGTGATGCCCGCTTCCTGTACTTCAAGGATGCGTGCGACGCGCCCGCCGAGCGCCTGCGCGATGGTCTGCGCTTTGCCGATGGCTGCCCGCGTAGCCTCTGCGAGAGCCTGATCTTTCGCCGGGCGGTCTTTACGCAGCGTGAATGAGACGCCGTTGATATTATTGGCGCCCGCCTGCGACGCGGCGTCTATGACCGCTCCGACCTTCGTCAGATCGCTCATCGTGACCATCACGCTATTGCTCGCCTGGTAGCCGGTGATCGTCGGCGGCTGGTTCTCCCTGTAGAGCTGCATCGGCTGCAAGTTGTAGCCGCTCGTCTTGATTTCAGCGCCAGCGCCCGCCGCCGCTTTGACGGCTCGCACCACCTCGTCGCTACGGCGTGCGTTCTCTGATTGCGCGTCAAGAGCGCGCTTGTTCTGCGTGATGACGGAGATGTTGATGATGGCCGTATCGGGCTGGGCCTGCACGATAGAATCTCCACTGACGAGCACGCGTGTCAGACGCCTGGGCTGGGCCGCCGCGACTACCGCTGCGCCCGCTTCGTCGCTCCCCGCGCCGTCGTCCACGGCGCGCATCGCACGCGCCTCGAACGGGATGCCCTCCTGATAGATAGTGATTACGTCGGGTTTGGTTTCGCCCGTCGCTTCGACTACAGCGCCCTCGCGGAACCACGCCTGACTGCGAAAACGCTGCGAGTTGAGTATCAAGTATTTCTGCGCGTCTGTGACGATCAGCCAGCCTCCGGCTTCGACCGTTGCGGCCAGGCGTCCGCGCACTGTTATCTCTCTGGCGAACGCCTGCGCCGTACAAAGCAGGACGAGCGCCAGTACGCTCATCCTGATTAAAAGATGCCTTCTCATTTTTCTTTTCTCCCTTTCCTTCGTCTGTCTGCTAAGGCCCATGGACGCCGGGAGAGATGCGCGCCCTGGCCGCACTAAAGAACGTGGCGGCGCTCGGCTTCTTGCGCGGTTGCTGCGCCGTTCGAGCATTTGCTAGGATTCGGCCACGATGCAATCTTTCAACTCGAAACCGGGCAATCTCAAGCGACCGAAGCGACAGGGCCAGATTATCACGGTAGGTCGCGCAGAGGACGTGCCGGAGGGGCGCGGCGCGACCGTCGAGCTGGCGGATGGAACGGAGCTGGCCCTTTATCACGTCGGCGGAGAGTTCTTCGCCATCGAGAATTTCTGCCCGCACAAGGGCGCGCCCCTCGCCGACGGTCATCTCTGCGGCCACATCGTCGCATGCGACTGGCACGGCTGGCGCTTCGATCTTCGCAGCGGCTCATGCATCAACCGCCCGCACTCAGCCGTAGAATCCTACAAGGTCACGATAGAAGACGGATGGATTAAAATTGCGGTCTAAGAAAAGATTTATAAAGGACGAAAGAAGGAGTTAACAGGGATGGACAGAGATGGTCAGGATAAAGAAAAGCAGGATGAAAGACGAAAGCATTGCTTGATGAATTGTTGATCTCTTTATTCTTTATCCTGTCGATCCTTGTTTGATTCTGCTTTGCTTGACGCTCATCCCTTGCTCGTATTCGTCAAACCATCGTTGCCGATAGCTTCGACGGGACAGGCGGCGAGCGCCTCTTCGCACAGCGCGCGCTCATCTTCCGTTGACGGCTGCTTGAAGACGTAGGAGTAGCCGTTATCGTCCGAGCGTGTGAAATTATCCGGCGCTGTGTCCCGACACACGTCGCAGTCTATGCATAGCGAATCAACGTAGTAGGGGCCGGGCACGTTCTCCTCTACGCGATCATTCGGATCAGCCAAATCCGCCTCCTCAAGACAGTGAAAAGTGACGAGTGACAAGATAAATGCTTGTCTTTAACTCGTCACTTGCCACTCGTCACTTGTCACTGAATTTCCAACATGCGGTCAAGCGCGACACGGGCCCAGTGAGCTACGTCTTCCGGCACGCTGATCTGGTTGACGACCACACCCGCGAGGAGCGATTCCAGCGCCCAGGCGAGATTCTGCGGCGCGATGCGATACATCGTCGCGCACATGCACAAGTCGGGCGCGAGAAGCTGAATGTGCTTGTCAGGAAAGCGCTCGATCAGGCGATTGACGAGATTGATCTCCGTGCCGATAGCCCACCTGGTTCCGGCGGGCGCGGCTTCCAGAGTCTTAATGATGAACTCCGTCGAGCCGTTGAGGTCGCTCTTCTGCACCACCTCGTAAACGCATTCGGGATGAACCAGCACCTTAATGCCCGGCACAGCGCTGCGCACCTGCTCGACGTGCCATTCACGAAAGCGCCCATGCACGGAGCAATGTCCTTTCCAGAGGATAAGGCGCGCACGCCTGAGTTGCTCTTCCGTATTTCCGCCCAGCTCTTTGAACGGGTCCCACACGACCATCTCGTCGAGCCCGATGCCGAATTTGACTCCGGTATTGCGGCCCAGGTGCTGATCAGGGAAGAAGAAGAGCTTGTCCGCCTCCTTCAAAGTCTTCTCGAAGAGCGGGACGGCGTTTGAAGAGGTGCAGACCAACCCGTCGTGACGACCGCAGAAAGCCTTGATCGCGGCGGTCGAATTCATGTACGTGATCGGCAGCACACGAAACTCGTCGTGGATTCCGATTGACTGAAGCTGATCCCAGGCATCCTCGACCTGCTCTGCCGAAGCCATGTCGGCCATAGAGCAGCCCGCGCCCATGTCCGGTAAGATCACCTTCTGATGCGGAGCGGAAAGAATATCTGCGGATTCGGCCATGAAGTGGACGCCGCAGAAGACTATGAACTCGGCTTCGGGCCGCTCGCTGGCCATCTTCGAGAGCTTGAAGGAATCGCCCGTCAAGTCTGCGTGGCAGATCACGTCGTCGCGCTGGTAATGATGGCCGAGGATGACAAGGCGTTGGCCCAGCGCGCGCCGCGCCGCACTGATACGCTCGCTCAGCTCCGCATCCGACATCCCGAAATAATCTTCGAGCACCGGAGCCGCAGCCTCTTTCATTTCCAGAACAGCGGTCATCTTCCATCCCCTCCTTAGACGCCTGACGCCCCACAGCCTCGACAGGCAGCCGAGACGGGCAGTAAGCCAAGCGGCCAACTATACCCACTCCGAGAAACCTTGCGCAAGCGCGCAACCCGCGCTCGCCAACAACCTCAAAAACCACCACGGCGAGCGCCCCGCAATCCCTCGCGCGCTCACATCAATTTAGATGCACACGCGCCCCCTCAAGATGCGCCCGAAAAAAAAGGATGAAGGATGAAGGATGAAGGATGAAAGAATGATTAGAGCCATTCTAAAGCAGAATTTAACAGGGATGGACAGGATGCACAGGATAAAGAATAAGAGATGATAAATTCATGCAGTCATGCTTTTAGTTTTTATCCTGCTTTCTCTTCTTATCCTGACTATCCTGTCCATCCCTGTTAATTTTCTTCTTTCATCCTTCATCCTTCATCCTTTTCAAGGGTGCGTCATCTCTTCGGGCTTGAGGTACTGGTCGAATTGCTCGCCCGTCAGGTGGCCGAGCTCGATGGCGGACTCGCGTAGGGAGATGCCCTTCTTGTGGGCGTTTTTCGCTATCTGCGCGGCGTTGTCGTATCCGATATGCTGGTTCAGGGCCGTCACGAGCATGAGTGAGTTGCGCAGGTGCGCGTCGATCTGCTCGCGGTTAAGCTCTATGCCTGCGATGCAATAATCAACGAAGCCGTGGCAGGCGTCCTTAATCAGCCTGATCGAGTGCAGCAGGTTATGAATCATGACGGGGTTAAAGACGTTCAGCTCGAAGTTCCCCTGTGAGCCCGCAAACCCTATGGCCGCGTCGTTGCCGAAGACCTGTACGGCGACCATCGTCATCGCCTCGCTCTGCGTCGGATTGACCTTGCCCGGCATGATCGAAGAGCCGGGCTCGTTCTCCGGCAGAATCAGCTCGCCAAGGCCCGCGCGTGGGCCCGAAGCCAGCCAGCGAATATCGTTGGCGATCTTCATGAGCGATGCGGCGAGCGTCTTTAAAGCGCCGCTCGCAAAAACCAGCTCGTCATGTGCCGAAAGGGCCGCGAACTTATTCGGGTGCGATTTGAAGGGCAGCCCTGTCAGCTCCGCTATCCTGGCCGCCGCGCGCTCGCCGAATTCGGGATGCGAGTTGAGCCCAGTGCCGACAGCCGTCCCGCCGATGGCCAGATCATAGAGGCCCGGCAGCACCAGGTGCAGCCGCTCTATGTCGCGCTCTATCAGGCTGGCCCAGCCCGACATCTCCTGCCCGACGGTCAGGGGCGTGGCGTCCTGCAAGTGCGTGCGACCGATCTTCACCACGTCCGCGAACTCTTTGGCCTTGGCATCAATGGCATCGTGGACTTTCTGGACTTCCGGGATAAGCTCGTTCATCCGCTCGGCGGCAGCGATGTGCATCGCCGTCGGGAACGTGTCATTGGACGACTGCGACATATTGACATCATCGTTTGGATGAATGGGCTTCTTGCTTCCCATCTCGCCGCCCGCCAGCTCAATCGCGCGGTTCGAGATCACCTCGTTGGCGTTCATGTTGGTTTGCGTACCGCTGCCCGTCTGCCACACGCGCAGAGGGAAATGTTCATCGAGTCGTCCCTCGATCACCTCTTCGGCTGAGCGTGCGATGAGCTCGGCTTTCTCCGGCGGCAGCTTGCCGAGATCACGATTGACGAGTGCGGCGGCCTTCTTCAAAATGCCGAGCGCGCGAATCATCTCGCGCGGCATACGGTCGTCGCCGATGTCGAAGTGAATCAGCGAGCGCTGCGTCTGCGCGCCCCAGTACCTATCCGCCGCAACCTCTATCGGGCCCATCGAGTCCGTCTCGGTACGCATCTCGCGCTCTTCCTTCCGTTGAGTTGCTTCTGGTGACATTTGAGAATCCATCCTTTTCCGGGCAAGCGGGCCCGCGCCCGTCTAGATTTCAACCGGGCGAGCCACCTGATATTTACGCTTGAAAAACCTCTTGAGTTCGATTGTACAACAGATCGCACGCGCCCGTGCAGCCTCGCCGCCCGGCCTGTATACGTAGCGGCCTCTATGCTGCCCGCGCTCTTGCTGAGCGCGGGCGAGGATTTGCGCCCGTAAAAATTGATTGACAATGATGGCGGCGAAAAACTACTCTTGAATATGGCCCGAAGTTGGCCGGGAATTATCCACGCAAGCGCTGCCCTTTCAGTATTAACCTCACGAGAGCGAAGACCGTACCACCCAGGCCTTTGCGCCTGACGCTCAATAGACGTCTCAACCCACAGAGTTACCCCTGATGATCTGGCAAAACACCAAAATTTTCCTGCGCCTCTATTATCGTCCTCTCGCCGCGATGAGCAGCATCATAGACGAAGGCAGTTGGCTTTACGGCGCGGTGCTTGTCGCCGCCATCTCCATGCTTCTTCAGCTCTCGCTGACCACACGCATCTATCAGACATACGAGGCCGTGATTGTGCCCGCGCAGCAGCAGCAGGAGGTGGAGCGGCAACGGCCCCATGCGCCCGCTCAGGCAGGCTCGACCGCAGTCTTGCAGGCGGAAGCGGACGAATATGAGTTCAATGACGAGGAGGAGATGATGACCGTTGTGCGCAGGCCGCTACCGTTAGTTGGCGACGCGGGCTGGTGGCTGGTCTCTTTTCAACCTTACAACCTCTTCTACGTGATGCTCGGGCTGGCGCTGCTCTACGTCCCTGCGACCATCCTCGTGATGCTCTTCTTCGAGCCGCTCGGCAGCTTCAGCGTAGTCCTCAGGCGCGACTACGCGACGATGCTCGCCTGCACTCTGATGGCCTGGGCCGCCTCGCACCTGCCCTTCGCGCTCGCTGGCCTGGCGCTCGACCGCCTTCACCTGGGCGCGGGCAGCGCGCTCTTGCTCTGGTCGCTCAGCGCCCTCAGCTTCGGCCTCCTGATGACCTTCGCTCTACGCACGCTCTTCGGCGCTCCCTTCGTCAAGGCACTCTCGACCGTCAGCGTCTCCTGGCTCGCGCTGCTCGTGCAGGTGCACGTCTTCTCCATGGCTTCGCCCCTGCTCTTCTCGCCCTTCATTCTCTACTACGCCTACAGCTACTTTCGCGGAGACATCGGCGACATAGGCTTCTCCTATCGTCAACGCCGGAACTTCCGCCGCCACCTCGAACAGGCGACCGTCAACCCGCGCGACGCCGAAGCCCACTATCAACTCGGTCTCGTCTACCAGCATCGCCGTCAAATGGCCGAAGCCGTCAAACGATTCACGCGCGCCATAGAGATTGACCCGCAGGAGCGCGACGCGCGCTTTCAACTGGGCCGCATCGCACGCGAGCAGGGCCGCCTTCAGGAAGCCTTAGATCACTTCTCCATCGTCATCGCCCAGGACGACCGCCATGCTCACCACGAAATCTGGCGCGAGATCGGCGCGACCTACGTCGCCGCCGCGATGTACGCGGAAGCGCGCGAAGCCCTCGAACGCTACGTCGAGCGCCGCCCCTTCGACCCCGAAGGTCTCTACTACCTCGGGCGCTCCCTCAAAGAACTCGGCCACGCGGGCGAGTCCCAGGAGATGTTTCGCCGCTGCATCGAAGCCGTCAAGACCATGCCCTACTATCGCCGCTCCCAGCTAAGCAAATGGCGCAAGCTCGCACAGACCCAGCTCTCATCGCTCCCCACCAACAACAACGCCTCCCTCGCCACATCCTGAAACAGACGACGCGTGCACACACACAGGTCAGTATCGCCTAAGGTTTAGGGCGGGTCTCTCTACGTGACAGACCCGCCCTGGACCTTTGGCGCTACTGACCTCTCTTAATCCCCGTCACGTCGCCTGGGTCTGCACAACTCCTCCACCCATCCTGCTCGCTGTATCGCCCGTTCCCTGTCTTTCGCTTCATAGAACTCTATATATAACTCGCCCTTTTCATCCATTTTGACGATGCCCTTCTTATCGCCCCCCTCAATCGGCGTATAGCGAAGGCAGTACCAGCACCATCCGTAGCCGATGCGATAGAACGACTCAATGCTTGGCGGATGCCGGAACGACAGCGAGCAATGTGGGCAGAAAAAGTAATACCCGCTCGCGTGCATCCGCGCCCTCGGAAATGTGCGCTCCTGCTCCATTGGCCCAGGGATTGATGAGGAAGTCGCCAAGGGAGGTGACGACTGCCGCCGGTTCTGCTATCTTTGCGCTGCTTTTGACAACAAAATAGGCAACGGCCCATGCGTAGCTCAATCTCACATGTAGAGTGATGAGCATCGCCGTTGAGCATGAAAGGTTCATACTCACGGCGATTCCATTGCGCAAGCACATTATATGGACAACTGTCCATAGACGCAAGCTTCGCTTTGCATCTACTGTCCTATCAGGAGGTCGTTCCTGATGGGCAGCGCACGTCCGAAGCCGGAACGTCTTGCCGAAAAGCTTCTACAGATTCGGAATGCTCTTGGTCTTTCTCAGACAGAGATGCTCAGGCGACTTGGAGTTGAAGATTTGATCGAATATCACACCATCTCAAAATACGAGTTAGGAAAGAACGAGCCGCCGCTCATGATTCTCTTGAGCTACGCTCGCGTCGCAGGAGTCTATGTCGAAGACCTGATTGACGATGACCTGGACCTGCCCAATAAGCTGCCCGGCACTGCCCGCCACAACGGAATCAAGCACAAATCAACTGGACTCAGTAAAAAGTATTGAAGAATCATGTAGGGAGCAGAAGTTGTCCCGGCTTATGTGTTGATAAAAGATAGGCGTGGAGATTAGACCTTGCCACATGAACAGGCAGCTAAGCCTTACAACTTCCGAATATCTACGCAGAGTGAGGGACTACAACCTCACATTGGCTGACTAAGTCTCTACCCTTTTTAAATTCTTCTCCGTTATCACTGCATAGGATGACGGCGGTTCGAGCCTAGTGAAGATGTTCAATGCTTGACGGTATAAATCTGCCGCTTCTTCGATATTCCCTTCATGTTCCGCAATCACTCCCAGGTTGTTCATAATTACGCCGATGCCGCGCCGGCTTCCGCTCTGCTCCAAAAATCGCTGAGCCCGCCTGTACTTGCCCCGCGCTTTGCGCCATTTCCCCTCATACTGCCTCAGCACTCCTATTTGGAGTGAGGTAATACCTATTTGATGAACGTATATTTTCCTCTCCGCCATTTCCCCCTCGCCGTGCTCTTTCAGATGGCCTTTCAGTTTCTTCATGTAAAAGCTTAAAGCTTCTTTGTAGGTCTTGCACGCCAGTTCACGATTTTGATGATCTATGCCGATGATCTCCGGGATTTCGTTGACCAGCTCGCGGAATTCATCATCCTGTTCGACTAATCCCTCCTGCATCACATTCTGCAAGGCAATGAGCGCCTGCTCACTGATATTGATTAAATCATTCCAATACTGGTGCCGGTCTAAAAACTCCTTAAGAGCGAAGAAGAACTTGACGACGCTCTTCCAATCCTGATGACGGAACGCCATGTCCATCGCTGCTGTTCCGTTTCCCTTCTCGTCTTCCAGCGCACTAAAATCTTCCTCAGTGTGTTGCGCGTGTTCTTCGGCATATTTGAGAAAGTAATTGATAAAGCGCCGGCGAAACTCATCGGCGCGACCGCTCTCATCCAAATGTTTCTTGATGCGCTCGCGCGTCAACCCCTTAACGATAAATTTTTTATTATTCTCTCTGGTCTCAACCAACCACAGGTTTGATAGGGTTTTGACAGACTTGTTGAAACGCTTAATGTCCAGTCCGGCCACCGATGCAAGTGCCGGACGCGACGCTTTAAACGCAAAGAGATAAAGTGCGATCAATATATTGCGCCCGTCATCTCCAACTTGCGGCAAGAAAAAAGACCGGTCGAAAACATGCTCTGCGGCATCACCTTCGCCTTGGGCCAGGTCATGCAACACGTCCTCCGGATTCTGCGCCCCGATAATCTGCCTGACAATCCAGTGGATTACGAGCGGGTTAGATTCCGCCGCTTCGATGATACGGTCGTAATCCAACCCGTCGAAAGCCGATTTCCTGTGCTTCTCCTGCTCGATGAGGATACTCAAGAACACTCTGGCTTCCGCCAATGTCATTTTTTCAACGGCGATATTGAAAGCCGACTCAATTCTCTCTCTCGTCGTGATAAGTACCGGACAGAATATGTTTTCAGCGAGCCACTCCTCGCAGTGTCTCTGCTCTTCAGGCCCAATCGTCTCAAAGTTGTCAAGGACGATGAGTGGCCGCGAGTCTTGAACCAACTCGCTGATTTCTTTCCTTTTCTGTTCAAGACTATAAGCGCGCAGATCAGCGCGGCTTAAGCGTCCGGCGATAATGTCGAGCATCTCGGAGAGGCTGAAAGTCGGGTGACGCCGGGCGTTAACCCAGATGACCCGCCCCGAAAAAGCATCATACAGTTGATTCGCCAACATAATTGCCAGCGTCGTCTTGCCCATGCCTCCGGGCCCCCACAATGCAACCAGTTGGTTCTTATCCGGGGCAAGCTCTTTTTTCAGTAGCTCCAGGATATCTTGCTGCTTGTCGTTGTAACGCGGGACAAACCCGGTAGACCTAAGACGCGGGATGTAAGGATGTGAGATAAAGCTATCCGAGATCGAAGGGCGGTCGTCGGTCGGCGGAGATGGACAGCAGCCTTCACTAAGCATCTCTTTAATAGCCGCTACGAGTTGTTGATATTTCCCATCAAACTTGCTGGGGTCAGTCAAATTGATACGGCAAAGTCGTTTGATCCTTGGGGGCGGTTCACACTTTTTATACATCACAGGGATAAGACAATCCTTGCCCCTTGAACGCATGATATCATCAAATATTGATAACTCGTCTTGAACCCAAGGCGACGCCAACGAATCCGGGGTCATCAGGAAAACTACGACACAACTCGCAAGCAGAGCTTCTTCAATCTCTATGATATTAGGCTTACCGCCGCGAATGTCACGCGGCCCATAGAAAACTCTAAGCTTGCGCCCCTCCCACTCCTCTTGCTCAAGGAGCGCTACAAGTTTTGCCGCAAATACCATGTCAGTGGTGCTATGACTAAGAAATACTTCGTATTTGATGAGGTCAGGCATGATGTATATTACCGATAGCTATTCTACCGGAGCACCCCATTCTTTCCAAGCTTTCCAGCCACCAGCCATTGAGAAGACATTTTCATAGCCCATGCGCCCGAGCATATCGGCGGCCAGTGCCGAGCGGTAGCCGCCGCCGCAGTAGAGTATAAGCTCCGCCTGTTTGTCGGGGATGGTCTGCTCTATGTCGCGCTCGATGATGCCACGGCCCATGTGTTGAGCGCCCGCGGCGTGCGCGGCCTCCCATTCGTTGTCCTCGCGCACGTCTATGAGGCGCGGGGGCTGGCCGGAAGACATGCGCTTGAGGGTTTCTTCGACGGAGATTTCGCGTATGCGTGTCCTGGCGTCGTCAACAAGTTTGAGGAATCCTTCGGAGTGTTTCATAAGTGTTCGGCCTCCTTGAGTGTAATTACAGGTCCGTAGCGCCCTCGTGTCTCGGGTGGGTCTGTTGCCGCTTGAGACCCGCCCGAAACCTTTGGCGCTAGGGACCTGATTTTTTGCTGCAATGATCTCATTCAAGTGACGCTGCGCTTTCTGGATTGGATGAAAAGCTTGGGAGCGATTATAATGGCGCTCTTTTGGAAAAGCACTGACAACGCGGATATACTGTAGGCTCGGACTTACGCTCGACGGACGCGTGCTTGGGTGGCTGGGGCACAGGCGCGTGCGTCTGTAGGAAGGCAGGCTCTATGAAGAAGACGGAGATCGAGGAGCGTGTGAGAGAGTCGCACTTGAAGCTGCTCAAGGCGCTCGACGGCCTGACGGAAGAGGAAGCGACGCGCGCGGGGCTCAACTCTCAGTGGTCTATCAAGGACGCGCTGGCGCACGTCGTCGCCTGGGAGCTACAGGGCGCGGACGCCATCAGGGATATTCAGGCCGGGACGTGGAAGCCGCAGCGCCTCAATAAAGAGTGGATAGATAGCTTCAACGCGCAGGCCGTAGAGGTGCGCCGCGAGATGACGATGCGCGAGGTGAGCGATGAATTCAACGCCGCGCACAGTCGCATCGAGAGCCTGATCGCAAACCTGCCCGAAGAGATAGAGGAATCTTCCCCGACCTACAAGTTCATCGAAGGCGTGACGTTCCGGCACATGACGCACCACGCCGCGCAGATCGAAGAGTGGAGACAGAAGCAAGGATGAAGGATGAAGGATGAAGGATGAAGTGGTTGAGTCGTCACTCAAGTGATTCAACCCTTCAACCTCTTTCATCCTTCATCCTTCATCCTTCATCCTTTCAACGTGAGGAGCTGAAAAAATTGGCGGAACAATTTGATGTGACGATTATCGGAAGCGGGCCTGGCGGTTACGTGGCGGCGGTGCGCGCGGCGCAGTTGGGCTTGAAGGTGGCGGTTGTCGAGAAGGACAAGCGCCTGGGCGGGACGTGTACGCTGCGCGGCTGTATCCCGACAAAGCAGCTTTTGATGTCGGCGCACATCTACGAACAGATGCAGCACGCCAAGGACTTCGGCGTGCAGGCTTCGGAGATCAAGCTCGCCTTCGCCGACGTGCAGAAGCGCAAGGATAAGGTCGTGCTGAAGAACTCGAAGGGCGTCGAGTTCCTGATGAAGAAGAATAAGGTCACGGTCTTTAACGGCTATGGACGGCTCGCGCTGCCGGGCAAAGTTGAGGTCACGGGCGCGGACGGTCAGAAAGAGACCATCCAGACCAGGAACATCATTATCGCCACGGGCTCCGTCGTGCGTCCCATTCCGGGCTTCGAGACCGACGGCACACGCGTCGTCAACAGCGATCACATCCTGGAACTGAAGGAGATTCCGAAATCCCTGATCGTGATGGGCGCGGGCGCGGTCGGCGTCGAGTTCGCCTCAGTCTACTCGCGTTTCGGATGCGAGACGACGATTGTCGAGCTGATGCCGCGCCTGCTTCCTATCGAAGATGAAGAGGTCTCCAAGGAGCTTGAGAAATCGTTTCGCAAGCGCGGCATCAAGTCGCAGCTCGATACGAAGCTGGACACATTGGAGAAGACGGACAAGGGAGTGCGCCTCTCGGGCAAGACCTCCAGGGGCGAGGCCGTCAACCTGGAAGCGGAGATGCTGCTCGTCGCCGTGGGCCGTATGCCTTTCATCGAGGGGCTCGGGCTCGAAGGCACAAAGATCAAGGTCGAGCGCGGCGCGATTCAGGTGGACGAATACCTGCGCACGGGCGAAGAGGGAGTCTACGCCATCGGCGACGTGATACCGACGCCCTGGTTGGCCCATCTCGCCTCCAAAGAGGGCATCCTGGCCGTCGAGCAGTGCGCGGGCCAACAGTCGGAGCCGATCAACCTGCGCCTCGTCCCCTCCTGCACTTACTGCGACCCGGAAGTCGCAAGCGTCGGGCTCACGGAGAAGAGGGCTAAGGATGAAGGCTACGATGTGAGAGTCGCCAAGTTCCCCTTCTCGGCTTCGGGCAAGGCGCGCATCCTCGGCGAGGAAGAGGGCTTCGTCAAGATCGTCAGCGAATCGAAGTACGACGAGCTGCTCGGCGTGCATATCATCGGGCCGCACGCCACGGAGTTGATCGCCGAAGCCTGCGTCGCCATGCAGCTTGAATCAACGGCCGGGGAGCTGGGCCGCACCATGCACGCTCACCCGACCATCGCCGAAGCGGTCATGGAAGCCGCCGAGGGCATCCACGGCCTGACGATACATATGTGAGGAGCAGGACTCAGAACTCAGGACACAGAATGAAAGGCTTTGTTTTTATTCTAACTCCTGAGTCTCGGAGTTCTGAATTCCGCTTTTTATGCCCAAAGAGACAAGGCGCAAAAAAGAGGCGGGCGTGGGCCCGGAAGAAGAGGGGCAGGGGGCCAGCGCCTCTCGTCTGAGCTGCACGTCGGAGACGACGCTTGTGCCGGAGCAGATGCTTGAGCTTTATCGTTATCTCAAGCTGACGCGGATGGTCGAAGAAAGGCTCGTCAATCTTTATCGCCAGACGAAGGTGGTCGGCGGGGTGTTTCGCTCGCTCGGGCAGGAGGCGACCGCCGTCGGCACAGCCTACGCGCTCCGTCCGCAGGATTTCATCACGCCACTGATACGCGACCTGGGCGCAGTCCTCGTCAAAGGCATACGAGCGCGCGATATTTTCGCGCAGTACATGGCGAAAGCCTGGGGGCCTTCGGGCGGGCGCGACCTGAACATTCACTTCGGCGATCTGGAAAAGGGTTTCATTGGGCCCATCTCGCACCTGGGCGACATGATTCCGGTGATGACGGGCGTGCTGCTGGCGCGGCGTATGCAGAAGAAGGATACGGTCGCGCTCGCCTACATCGGCGACGGCGGGATGAGCACCGGAGCGTTCCACGAAGGATTGAACTTCGCCGCCGTGCAGCGCTTACCCCTCATCGTCGTCGCGGAGTACAATCACTACGCCTATTCGACTCCGACACACTTGCAAACGGCTGTCAAAGACCTGGCCGAGAAGGCCGCAGGCTACGGCATTCCCGGCCACATCGTTGACGGCAACGATATCATCGCCTGCTATGAAGTGACGCGGAAGGCTGCCGATTATGCGCGGGGCGGCGGCGGCGCCGTTCTCATAGAGGCCAAGACGTACCGGCGCAAGGGCCACGCCGAGCATGACGATCAACGCTATGTCCCGGCAGACGAGATAGAATACTGGGAGAAGCATAACGACCCGGTTGATCGCTATGAAACGTACCTGACCGAGCGCGGCGTCGCGTCGCCGGAGAAGCTCGAAGTGATCACAGCCGACATTGCCCGCGAGATAGACGAGGACGTGGCCTGGGCCGAAAGCTCGCCGATGCCCGAGCCTGAGCAGGCAGCCTACGGGGTTTTCGATAACTCAATCGTGCCGCCTGCCTTCCGCCCGAAAGTTTTGGAAAGTTAGAGATGACAATTCTTCCGGTCAAAAATCGCCGGCCCGCACTCCCAACTTCGGAGGCCGTTTCATTCGGAGAGAAGAAGATGGGATTAGTTTACGCGGACATCGAACTGATCAGGGGCGACGACCTCGCCCTTTTTCGCCACGGCATTCTGCCCGAAGATCAGATCAGGCACATGCGTGTCAGCGCGCTCGTTGACAGCGGCGCTTACATGCTTTGCATCAACGACCGTATCAAAGAGCAGCTCGATCTGCCTGTCCTGGGTAAACATAGCGTGCGGCTCGCTGACGAATCGGAGATGAAAGTCGAAGTAGTCGGGCCGGTCGAGCTACGTTTTGAGAATCGCCGCGCCACTGTTGATGCGTACGTAATTCCGGGGAACGCCGAACCGCTGCTCGGTGTCATTCCGATAGAAGACCTGGATGTGGTCATTGATCCGAAACAACAACGGTTGATCGTCAATCCCGAGAGCCCGTATATAGCACGAAAGCATATGAAGCAAGTCGGCCAGAGTGCGTGCTTTGAGCGCTCGCTATCGACAGGCATTTAGAGAGAATAGATTTTCAGTAATCATGTCAACTGCGACCAGGAAAGAGCATAAATCGAACAGGCCCGCGCGGGGCGGAGCGGCGACTTTCGTCGAGGCGATTCGCCAGGGCATCTGGGAAGAGATGGAGCGTGACCCGAGCGTGTTCGTCATCGGCGAGGACGTGGGCGCTTATGGCGGCGCGTTCAAGGTCACAGACGGCCTGATTGACGAGTTCGGCGGGGAGCGCGTCATTGATACGCCGATCTCGGAAGCGGCGATAGTCGGCGCGGCCTGCGGCGCGGCGCTGCTGGGCATGCGGCCCGTCGCGGAGTTTCAGTTCATCGATTTCATCTCCGCCGGTTTCGACATGCTGACCAACTACGCTGCCAAGTGCCGTTATCGCTGGGGCGCACCCGTCCCGGCGGTCTTTCGCGGCCCATGCGGCAGCGGAGTCCACGCTGGCCCGTTTCATTCCGTCAACGCCGAAGCGTTCTTTCTCAATACGGCTGGCCTCAAGATCGTCGAGCCCTCGACCGCCTACGATGCCAAGGGCCTCATCAAAGCGGCGATACGCGACCCGGACCCCGTCATCTTCTTCGAGCACAAGAAGCTCTATCGCCTGCCGCGCCTGCGAGAAGAGCTGCCGGGCGAAGACTACATCGTCGAGATCGGCAAGGCACGCACGGCGCGCGAAGGGCGCGACCTTTCGATCATTACTTTCGGCGCGATGGTTTTGACGGCCCTCGATGCGGCGGAAGAGTTGGAGAAGGAGGGCCTGGACGTGGAGGTCATAGACCTGCGCACGCTCGCGCCCCTGGATAAGGCCGCCATCCTTGAGAGCGTGAAGAAGACGAGCAAGGTGTTGGTGCTGCATGAAGCATCACGCACGGGCGGCATCGGCGGCGAGATCGCCGCGACCATCGCCGAAGAGGCTTTCGAGTGGCTGGATGCGCCCGTCCTGCGCGTCGCCTCCATTGATACGCCCGTGCCCTACTCGCCCCCGCTCGAAGAATATTATTTACCGCAGACCAGGGACGTGCTGGATGCGGCGCGCAAACTGGCAGCATATTGAGGAGCGGGAGTCGGAATTCAGAACACAGAACACGGAATGAGAGGCTTTGCTTTTATTCTGTGTCCTGAGTCTCGGAGTTCTGAGTCCTGATTTTGGAGACCCTATGAGCACAGAAGTAGTCATGCCGCAGATGGGCGAGTCCATCGCGGAGGGGACGATCACGAAATGGCTGAAGAAGGTCGGCGAGCATGTCGAGCGCGACGAGCCGCTGTTTGAAATCTCTACGGACAAGGTGGACGCAGAGATTCCGTCACCGGCTGCGGGAACGCTCACCGAGATCAAGTTCAAAGAAGGCGAGACGGTCGAGGTCAACGCCGTGGTCGCCGTGCTCGACGGCGGCGATGGTGCTGCGACGGGCTCATCCGGTGCGGGTCAGGCAGAGGCGAACACAGCGACTGCTACGCCGCCAGCCGCCCCTGCTTCGCAGGCAGCCGTCTCGGCCCGGACTCCGCCGCCGCCTCCTGCGCCACCCGCCGCCCCCACAGCGCCGCCGCAAAGCTCTTCGACGCAGGCTTCTTCGACAGAGCAAGCCGCACAGCCTGAGCCTGCACGGGCATCCACTCAAGCGGCGCAACAAAGCGCGAGCACCGTTGAGCAGGCCGGGCGTGCTCAATCGCCCGCTTCTGCGCCCACACCTGCTCCGCCGACGGCGAGCGGCGCGGGCGGCAATGGCGGGGAGCAGACGGCGGAAGAGCTGCGACGCACACGCTCAAGCCCGCTCGTACGCAACATCGCCCGCGAGCATGGCATAGACATCTCGCGCCTGGAAGGTACGGGCGCGAGCGGTCGCGTGACGAAGAACGACATCCTGAGCTTCATCGAATCGGGCGCGGCCCTTTCGCCGCAGGAAGCCATGCAAACAGGCGGGCAGGCTCAGGCTTCGACGCCATCAGTTTCGACGCCATCCGCGACCGCCTCCGCCACCCAGCCCGCCGCCGAAGACCGCGTCGAGCAGATGAGCGTCATGCGCCGCAAGATCGCCGATCACATGGTTATGTCGCGGCGCACTTCGGCGCATGTGACGACCGTCTACGAGATTGACATGACGCGCATAGCTCGCCTGCGCGAGCAGCACAAGGCGGCTTTCCAGGAACGGACGGGCACGAAGCTGACCTTTATGCCCTTCATCTTCCAGGCCGTGACGAGCGCCATCCGCCGCTTTCCCATCTTCAACTCGCAGGTCAACGGCGATCAGATCGTCTACAAGCGCGACATCAATCTCGGCATGGCCGTGGCGCTCGATTGGGGACTGATCGTGCCCGTCATCAAGCGCGCCGACGACCTCTCTATCTCCGGGCTCGCACGCGCGGCGAACGATTTGGCGGAGCGCGCACGCAGCAAGCAACTGAAGCCGGACGAAGTTGCCGGAGGCACGTTCACGATCACCAACCCGGGCGTCTTCGGCGGCCTGTTCGGAACGCCCATCATCAACCAGCCGCAGGTCGCCATCCTCGGCGTCGGCGCGATTGAGAAACGCCCGAAAGTTATAACGACGCCGGACGGCGACGATCTGATAGCGATTCGCTCGATGGCCTTCTTCGCGCTCAGCTTCGACCATCGCATCATTGACGGCTCGGACGCAGAGAAGTTCCTGGCCTACGTCAAAGAGCTGCTGGAAGCCGGGTCGTTCCAGATATGAGAGGGCGTCCGAGCAAGCGCGGCGCAACGGCGCGCGAGCGGTCAACACAGGACGGAAGACCATTGAAGATGAGTTAAGCGGGAAGAGAGGTAAAAGATGAAGCTCACGATCAAATTCATGTTGAGGGCTGCGGCGGCAGTTCTCCTCGCGGCGGCGTTTGCCCCTCTAGTCACTGCGCAACAGAGAGAACGCGACGCTTCAGCCGATCAGGCGCGCATGATGAGGGAGGAGCGCGAGCGCCGTATGCGTGAGTATGATTTGCGCCAGCGCGCGCTAGACCTCAGGATGCTGGAGGAGTCTGCGAACAGGCCGCGGACCGTGCGGCGCGAGCCCAGGCTCGCCTTAATGCAGATCAGGGAGGACTTCAGGCGCATACAGATCGTCAATAACGACCTCTCGCAAGCCGCCTCAAGCGCCTCTACCTTAGACCTCAAGTTCGTCGCCCGGTCGGCATCCGAGATTAAGAAGCTCGCCAAACGGCTCAAGGATAATCTAGTGCTCCCCAAGCCCGAGAACGCCTCAGAGCCCGCGCGGGCCGAGGTCGGGGCGGAGGCGGAGCAGTTGAAATCTTCGCTCTCCGTGCTGCGCGGCCTCATTGATGGGTTCGTCAGCAACCCCGTCTTCAAAGAACCCAACGTCATAGATGCTCAGAACTCTTTCAAAGCGCGGCGCGACCTGGAAGAGATCATCGCTTTGAGCGATCAGGTCAAAAAGAGCAGCGAGAAGATGGAGAAACTCGCACGCAAGACCCAGTGAGCATAGAGATTGAGCGAGCGCAGTCGATGCGGAGGTGGGCCAACGGCAAACCTCTCAGGGCCATGCCCGCGGTCGAGCACGCGGCTTTGCGTACTCAACTCATCCAACCTCTTCATTCCTCATCTCTCCCTTATTGCAATCCGGTGATAATCGGATAATGAATTGCTTATCGGGGGCCGGGCGTGCTTTTTTCCAAAGGCGCCTGCTTGACTTCCCTCGATTGTTCGCTAGAATTCGCGCTTAAGATTAACTGTGGTTTTGCTTCTAAGCTGAGAGCCTCGCGCAAGTTCTCCGTTCGGAACGCCAATGCAAGCAGGGAAGAATGCTGTTATAACCTTAACCCGCGACGCCGCTCGAACATTGCTCCCGTTTGATCGAGCCGCTCGCCAAGACCTGCGAGGTCGGTCTCTATGCTCTTACATCGGAGCGCATGACCGCGACCCTCGCCCATGGAGTTAAAAATAGATGAGTGCTAACAAATCCCGACTCTTTCAACCTTCGACGCTCGCCCTCGGCCTCCTTCTGATCTTCGCGCCGCTCGCCCTCGGGCAGAACAGCTCCGGCCAGACGGGCAACACCCGCTCGGTTTCCAGTGGACAAAAGATGAAGATCAAGGGCGTCGTGACCCGCCGCGATGCCGATACTTTCACCGTGCGCGACTTCAACGGCGTGGACACGGTTGTGCTCCTGACAGACCGCACGAGCGTGAAGTCCAATGGCGGCTTCCTGCGCGGCGGCACAAACTACGCGCAGACAAACATCCTGCGCGGCCTCAACGTCGAGGTCGAGGGCCGTGGCGACCAGAACGGTCAGCTCGTGGCCGAGAAAGTCAGATTCAACAATTCCGATTTGAGAGTCGCCCGCACGGTCGAGTCTCGCGTTGACCCGGTGGAGAATCGCGTCGGCGATGCCGAGAATCGTATCGGGCAGGTCGAGCAGAACGCGCAGCGCCTCTCCGGCCAGATAGATGAGCTGGCGGCGGTCTCGAACGCGGCCAAAGGCGGAGCGAAAGCCGCTCAGGAAACCGCCGATGCCGCCGTCGCAGGCGTCAACGCCACCAACGAGCGCATCTCCGCGCTCGACGATTACGTCGCGCAGGACACGATGGCCATCAACTTCCGCGTCAACAGCGCCGTGCTCTCGCGTGAAGCCAAAGCCCAGCTCGATTCCGTGGCGACTAAAGCGCAGAGCGCCAGGGGCTACGTGATAGAAGTCTCCGGCTACACGGATTCCTCTGGCAGCCTCGACAGGAATCGTCGCCTCAGCCAGCAGCGAGCCGATTCCGTCGTCCGCTACCTGGTCGAGAATCACCAGATTCCGCTGCGCCGTATCATCACGCCTTACGGCTACGGCGAATCGCAGGCCATCGCCGACAATCGCACGCGCTCAGGGCGCGAGGCGAATCGTCGCGTCGAGGTCAAGATACTAGTCAATCGCGGATTGGTGCAGCCCGGGCCCACGATCACCACGCCGAACTCCGGCGCTGTGTCGTCAACCACGCCTAACCAGTAGGCGAAGCGAACAAGAGAAGGAAAGGACCGCAGGGGAGAGAGGCGAGCGAGCGCGTTTTTAGCTCTGCCTTTCGCTCCGTACCCTTTCCTTCTCTTTTTATGTATCATGGAAGGCATTGATGGGTAGCAAATCAAAACGGCTGAACGCTCGCTCGCTCAAGTTTCTCTCCGGTGGGCTCGCGCTTTTGCTTCTCGTCATGGGCGCGCTCGGGCAGACGCCCTCAGGAGTGCAAGACCTCCCGCCTCCGCCCCCCATGCCGACACCCAAACCGAAGCCGACGCCGACGCCCGCTGAGCCCCCCGATAGCGACTACGATGTCGTGCGCGTCAGCTCGAACCTGGTCGTCGTGCCGGTCTCGGTCACGGACGGCCTGGGCCAACCCGTGATGGGTCTCGCCGCCACAGACTTTCGTCTCGAAGAGGACGGGCGCGCACAGGAGATAGCGCAGATCGGTGACCCCGAGCAAGTCCCTCTGGACATAGCCATCCTGCTCGATGTTTCCGGCAGCATCAACGCGCGCTTCGCTTTCGAGAAGGAGGCGGCCTCTCGTTTCATCAAACAGGTCCTGAAGCCGACAGACCGCGCGACCGTGTTCGCCATAGACCAGCAGCCGCGCCTTGAGCTGGCGCGTGATACGGCTGAGCGGGCCTCCGCCAGATTGATGGCGATTGACCCGAGCCGTGGCCCGACGGCCTTCTACGATACTGTGATCGAAGCCGCACACTACCTGGCGCAGTCATCTCCGCCGCAGCATCGCCGCGTGGTCGTCGTCATCAGCGACGGCGAGGATAACTTCAGCGAGAGGGTCAAAAGAGCGATTGGCGCGACGCGGCAGGAGCAGGACGCCGTTTCGGTGCAGGACAAGGGAGCGGTCTACAACAAGGTGCTGCTCGAAGTGCAGCGCGAGATTCAAAAGGCCGAGATCACTTTCTATTCGATCAACCCGAGCGGCGTGGCCCTGCGCTTAAACGTCATCAGCAAGCGGGCCCAGGACGGCATGGAACAGCTCGCCAACGCGACGGGCGGCAACTCTTTCGTCCCCGAAAAGCTGGAGAATCTGGAAGCGGTCTTCAAACAGATCGCCGCCGAGCTGCGCTCGCAATATCTTCTACAGTATTACTCGAAAGACGAGTCGCCGAGCGGCAAGTTTCTGCGCATACGCGTCGCCATCCCCGCCCGCCCGCAGCTTCGCATACGCGCCCGTCAGGGCTATTATTCCAAGCGCAAGTAAGAGTGTCTCCCCCTTGCTGCCCGAATAATTCAAGGGCGGCCCTTCATTTGAGAGCTAAGCCGGAATTCCCCCTTCCGGCTTTGGGCGAAACCCCTTCAGATTTCTACGGCCTTCGGTGGAGCACTACTATGATCGGTCGAATCGGGATTCTCCTTCTCGCGCTCGCCTTATCGCTCACGCTCACGGCGAAGCGTAATGCGGCCCAGGACGAGGGCGGCCAGCGGGTTCAAACTTCTTCGCGGAGCTTAAAGTTGGACTGGGGCCAATATGCGCGCCCTGGTCACAAATCTATCCCCGTCGAGATTTTGAGATTCAAGTCCGAGCCTCTTCCCGATAGGAAATACCTGATCAAAGTTGCGGAGTTGAGGAATCGTTCCTCGAAGGCCGTCCGCGCCCTGAAGTTTAGCTGGTTCCTGTTCAATAAAAAGAATCTGAACGAGGTGCTACAGACAGAGCAGACTCCGCTCTTTGAGATCGGTCGCCTGCGCGCGCGCAGCAAACTCGTTGTCGGGATCGCAATCCTGCGTCCAGACGAGATTTCATACTTGAAGCAGGAGACGGCGACGGGCGAGTTCACCCTTGAGATTGCCGTCACGGAAATCCATTATGAGGATGGCTCTGTCTGGGAGGCGAAGAACCTGCCCGCCCAAGCAGGTGCTGCGCGGCCACGTCCATGAATGGGCCCATCGCGCCGCACGCGCTCTATCTGGAGTTGCGGGCTCTTTCCAGATGGTCTGCGTCTTGTAGCAGTTTGCGCATGAGTGCGCCCCCTTTGCGCAGCATGCAGGTCAGTCGCGCCCAGGGTCTCGGGCCGGTCTTATTGCGAGCACAACCCGCCCGAGACCCTGGGCGCGGCTGGCAACAGTTACATTCATTTGCAAACCGCTATACTATGGCCCTCAACGCATTTCCAACAGCACGTCCGTGAGACGATTGACGACTTCCAGGAGCGAGCGCCCGGCCCTGTCGAATTGATTGGCGGCTGCCTGATCCTCTGCGTTGGCCGCGCCCGCCGCGACTCCCGCGAGCCTGGTATAGTAGCGCTGCAACTCCGGCGTCGTGCGAAAGTAGATTTCGAGATTATCCAACCCCTCCCGCACGTTCCTCAGAGTTCCCTTCACTTCCGCCTTGCTCCGCTCCGTCTGCTGTATCGCTGAGGGCGACGCTTCGTTGCGCCTGGCCAGGTCGTCTGCGGTCTCGAATCCTGTCGAGATGCGCCCCAGTAAATATATGAAACGCGTCAGCACCTTGACCTGGTCGGCGACGCGCGTCGCCCCCCCGGCGCGTATCTCACTAGCCGAGTTTGCTGCGGTCGTACTACTACTGCTGCTGCTGCGCGTGCCGCGACCCGAAGCGGTGCGTCGCCGCGTCTGTGAGAGAGCGATGGCAGGCAACAAAATCAGGCAAGCGATGGCAAGAACGAGAGCGCGTTTCAATCTATCTCCTCCTCTAAGCAAAAGGGCCGTCCGAAATTTGGGTTGCTCAGGTTCAAACTATTCCGGCTGGCGGTGTCGAGTCAAGCCTGCGTCTCTCAGGAGAGGCGGCAGGGGTTCGCCGCACGCGCTCTCGTGCTGGTACAATGAGCCCCGGTAACAATCAAACACGATCAAGAGAGCGATGAGACGAAGAGTTTTGAGAACACGGCGGCTGGGCCGACTTGAGTACGGCGCTGCGCTTGCCGTCCAGAAAGAGACGGAGCGACGCGTCCTCTGCGGCGACGACCCGGACACGCTGCTTCTGTTAGAACACCCGCACACGTTGACCCTCGGTCGCGGCGCAACGCTCTCAGGCATACTCGCGCCGCAGGACATTCTGGAAGCGCGCGGCGTCAACGTCTTCGAGACCAATCGCGGGGGCAAAGTCACCTATCACGGCCTGGGCCAACTGGTCGGCTATCCCATCATCAACCTGAGCCCGGAGCGCGAAGACGTTCATCGCTACGTCCGAGACCTGGAAGAAGTCCTCTTAAGAACGCTCGCGGACTTTCACGTCGAGGGCTTCCGCATCAAGGGGCTGACCGGCGTGCACACCGGCGCGGGCAAGGTCGCCGCCATCGGCGTTCACATCGCGCGATGGGTGACGACTCACGGCTTCGCCCTCAACGTCAACACGGACCTCAGCTTCTTCAAGCTCATAGTGCCCTGCGAGGGCGAGCCCGTCACCTCCATGAAGGAACTGCTCGGGCGCGACGTTTCGATGAGCGAGGTCGAAGAGAGCATGCTCGCGCGCTTCGCCGAGGTCTTCGAGATGAACGTCGAAGACTCTTCAACGCGCCCCGCGGAAGCTGTCACCGACAACCGGGAAGCCCAACCCATTGCCCTGATATGACGACAACAGAACCTTCCACGCCGCTCACGCTCGAACTGATTATGGAGGCGTCATCACGCCTGCGTTCGCGCATCCATCGCACGCCCGTCGTCACTTCAAGCGCCTTCGACGAAGCAGCCTCGCGCTCTGGCCGCGACTCGCTTCGCGTCTTCTTCAAGTGCGAGAACATGCAGCGCACAGGCTCCTTCAAGATTCGCGGCGCGACGAACAAGATTCTTTCCCTGACGGACGAGGAGAGAGGGCGCGGCGTGGTCGCCTACTCTTCCGGCAATCACGCGCAGGCCGTAGCGCTCGCGGCCCGAGAAGCCAATGCGCGCGCCGTTATCGCCATGCCGACCGACGCGCCCGAATCCAAGCTCGCGGCGACACGCGGCTACGGCGCTGAAGTCGTCCTCTATGATCGCCAGCGCGACGACCGCGAAGCCTTCGCGATTGAGATAGCCGAGCGCGAGCGTTTGATATTGGTTCCGCCCTACGACGATCATCTCATCATGGCCGGACAGGGAACGTGCGCGCTTGAGCTTTTAGAGGATGTGCCGGAGCTTGATTGCATCATCACGCCCTGCGGCGGTGGCGGGCTCTTCGCGGGCGCGAGCACGGCTGCGCTGGGCAGGAGGCCCGGCATGCGCTGCTTCGCCGTCGAAGCCGAGCTGGCCGACGACACGCGCCGCTCTTTTCTCAAGGGCGAGCGCGTCAAGATAGCGCCGCCGCAAACCATCGCCGACGGTATGCGCAACCAATCACCGGGCGTGCTCACCTTTCCCGTGCTCAGCAGAAACGCCGAAGACGTGCTGACGGTCTCCGATCAGGAGATCATAGAGGCGCTGCGCTTCCTGCTCTTTCGACTGAAGATTCTGGTCGAGCCGACGGGCGCGACCGCCGCCGCGGCGGTTCTCTTCGGTAAGATTCCGGCAGACATACGTCGCATAGGCGTTATCCTCTCCGGCGGCAACCTAGACCCGCAGGTGCTCGCAGGTCTTCTCCAACAGCCCCTCGCGTGAGGCGGCCTCTCGACTCCTCCTGAGCGTTGCGGCCCGGGGCGTTGCAAAATCTTTTTCATTGACATGCCGCCGCGCGCGATTAAAATGGCGCGCAATTGGGTGTGTGGCTGGGAGGGAGGCGTTCTGGTCTCCCTCGATGGGGCGCGGAAGCGGCGAGGATGAGAGTCTCGCCGCTTTCGCTTTTTTTAGAATATTTTAGTGCTTTGCAAATTGGATGCGGCTTTGCCAGTAGCGCCTGTGGTAGCGGGCGGGTTGTTGCGAGGCGGATACCCGCCCGAGACCTTTGGCGGTACTGACCTGTTCTCGCACTCAATTGAGAACCGCTATAAACCTACAGCGACAACCGCAGCTTCCCGGTGTTAGAATAGCTCTGACCATTAAAACCCTTGGAGCTAACATCAGTGGGGCGCGAGCTAAAAGTCATCAACACCAAACCGCGACAGCCTAAGCCTGAGTGGCTGAGGATTCGTATCGGCGACCCGACCAACCAGAATCATGTGCTGCGATTGATAGAGGGCTTGAACCTGCACACGGTCTGCCAGGAGGCTCGATGCCCGAACATCTTCGAGTGCTGGTCTGACCGGACGGCGACCTTCATGCTCGCGGGCGACATCTGCACGCGCCACTGCGGTTTCTGCGCCGTCGGCAAGGGAGCGCCCGGCGCGCTCGACCCGGACGAACCGCGCCACGTCGCGGAGGCCGTGCGCCACCTGAACCTGGCGCACGCCGTTATTACCTCCGTCAACCGCGACGACCTGCCAGACGGCGGCGCATCCCACTGGGCCCAGACCATTCGAGAGGTACGCGCTCTTAATCCAGAATGCCGCATCGAAGTCCTGATCCCGGACTTTAACGGCGACGACGCGGCGCTACAGACGGTGCTCGACGCAGAGCCCGACGTGCTCAACCACAACACAGAGACCATCGCGCGTCTCTACAAGCGCGTGCGCCCGGATGCCAACTATATCCAGACCTTGACGCTGCTGGAGAGCGCGGCGCGCAGGCGCGACCATGAGCGTCGCGGCATGTTGACCAAGAGCGGCATCATGGTCGGCCTCGGCGAGACCTTCGATGAAGTAGTCGCCCTGATGAAAGACTTGCGCGCCGTCTCTTGCGACATCATGACCATAGGGCAGTACCTTCAACCCTACGAGCGTCGCCTGCCCGTCGAGCGCTACGTGACGCCGGAAGAGTTCACGCGCTGGCGCGAGATAGGGATGGAGCTGGGCTTTCGTCACGTCGAATCGAGCCCGCTCACGCGCTCCTCCTATCACGCACGCCAGCAGACGGCCTCCGCACCCGTGCAGGAAACAGACGAAGCCGCTCTTCAATCCGCGCGCTGAGCATCGGTCGTCCACATCCTTTTATGCTTCGCCCTTTTAAGGGCCTGGGAAACATTTGATGAGAGCCGTTGTCTTCAAAGAGCATGGCGGGCCGGAGGTGCTTGAGTACACGACCGAAGCGCCTGGCCCGTCCCCGAAGGCGAATGAAGTGCTGGTCGAGGTGCGAGCCTGCGCGCTGAATCACCTGGACGTGTGGGCGCGCGGCGGCTTGCCCGGAATAGAGATTCCGCTGCCGCACATACTCGGCAACGACATCGCCGGAGTGGTGCGCGAAGTGGGCCCACTGGTGAACTGGGTCAAGGCGGGCGACGAAGTAATGTTGCAGCCCGGCGTCTCTTGCGGCCATTGCATGGAGTGTCTGAGCGGGCGCGACAATCTCTGCGCGGAGTACGACATTCTCGGTTACAGGCGCGACGGCGGTTACTGCGAGCTTGTCGCCGCGCCGGGCATAAACGTCATCCCCAAGCCGAAGAACCTGTCCTGGGAGGAAGCGGCGGCGCTGCCCCTCGTGAGCGTCACGGCCTGGCACATGCTCGTCACGCGCGCAAGGGTAGAGCCTGGCGAAGACGTGCTCATTCATGCGGCGGGAAGTGGGGTGGGCTCAATCGGCATACAGGTGGCGAAGCTTCGCGGCGCGCGCGTGATTGCCACCGCCGGGTCGGATGACAAGCTCGTCAAGGCCAGAGAGCTTGGCGCTGACGAGACCGTCAACTACACGCGCGAGGATTGGCCCAGGGAGGTGCGGCGCTTGACCGGTAAGCGCGGCGTGGACGTGGTCTTCGAGCACACAGGGGCGCAGACATGGCCGGGCTCAATCGCTTCGCTCGCTAAAGCCGGGCGCGTAGTCACCTGCGGCGCGACGAGCGGCTACGATGCGCGCACGGACATACGGCAGGTCTTCTATCGCCATCTCTCGCTGCTCGGCTCATTCATGGGCTCGAAGGCAGAGCTGCTCGAAGCCATGAAGTTCGTCGAGCGCGGGGCGATTCGCGCCGTCGTTGATCGCGTCTTACCTCTCAAGGAAGCGCGACGCGCACACGAGCTGATGGAAGATCGCGCGCAGTTCGGCAAGCTCGTCCTCGTCCCTTGAGGAAGCTAAGAAGCATAGATGCTGCGGGATTCTCGTGAAGCGTCTGCGTCGATAACAATATTAACTCGAAATCCTGGAACCAATTTCTCCTGTCAGGAGAAACAAAAAAGAGATGGGCTGCGTATCAGACTCTCTAATCCGGCTCGGGCGCAAACGCTTAGGCTGCCGAAACCGCTTGCTCCTCATGCTCGACAAACTCGTTCTCATCAAGCATCGCAACCGGCCCTGTCTCTGACGGTCGGCTTTAGTAGGGGAGGGATGACAGATGGATTGCTATCGGAAACAAATTGCGCGGGCGGCGCTCGCTTTCTTGATGATGTGTGCGCTGGTCGCGCCGCTGCTGGCGAGGCCCGCTCGCGGCTCTCGCTCGCAGGCCGCTGCTCCTCAGGGGGCCGGCGCAGTGGCGCTTCCGAGCGGCGTCGAGCGAGTCACCTCCGTCGAGGGCATTACCGAATACCGCCTGGCGAACGGTCTGCGCGTGCTGCTTTTCCCGGACCCGTCCAAGCCGACCATCACCGTCAACATCACTTACCTGGTCGGCTCGCGCCATGAGAATTACGGCGAGACGGGGATGGCCCACCTGCTTGAGCACCTGATGTTCATGGGCTCGAAGAATCATCCGGCCATCCTCAAGGAGTTTGCCGACCACGGCACGCGGCGCAACGGCACGACCTGGCTTGACCGCACCAACTACTACGAGACGTTTGTCGCCACCGAGGACAATCTGCGCTGGGCGATTGAGATGGAGGCAGACCGCATGACCAATTCCTTTATCGCCAAGAAGGATTTGGAGAGCCAGATGTCCGTCGTGCGCAACGAGTTTGAGGCGGGCGAGAACGACCCGCAGGGCATCATGTTGGAGCGAGCCATCTCGACAGCCTTCCTCTGGCACAACTACGGAAACACGACCATTGGCGCGCGCTCGGACATCGAAAACGTCCCCGTCGAGAGATTGCAAGCCTTCTATCGCAACTATTACCAGCCGGACAACGCCGTGCTCTTAGTCGCCGGTCGGTTCGACGAGGCCAAAACGCTCGAACTCATCAACAAGAATTTCGCGCCCATCCCGCGCCCCACGCGTGTGCTGCAAAAGTCCTATACGGTCGAGCCCACTCAGGACGGCGAACGCTCCGTCACGCTGAGGCGAACCGGCGACGTGCAGGCGGTCGAAGCCGTCTATCATGTGCCTTCTGGCTCGCACCCAGACTTCGCGGCGGTTGACGTGCTGACGGAAATTATGGGCGACTCGCCTTCGGGCAGACTCTACAAGGCTCTGGTCGAGACGAAGAAGGCAAGCTCCGTCTCCGGGTTCAATTTTCAATTGCGCGAGCCCGGTGTCCTGATCTTCGCCGCAAGGGTGCGCACCGATGCGTCGCTCGATGCGGCGCGCGATGCGCTGCTGCAAACGGTTGAAGACCTGAGCGCCGCTCCGCCGACCAAAGAGGAGGTCGAGCGCGCACGCACGGCGCTCCTCAAAGGTCTTGAGCAGACCTTCAATTCTTCGGAGCGCGTCGGGCTGGCGATGAGCGAGTGGCTGGGGATGGGCGACTGGCGATTGTTCTTTCTGCACCGCGACCGCCTGCGCGCAGTCACGCCCGAGGATGTCTCGCGCGTGGCGCGTCAATATCTGAAATCGTCCAACAGGACGCTCGCCATGTTCATCCCGACGCAGAAGCCTGATCGCGCGGAGATTCCGCCCGTGCCCGATCTCGTCGCCATGCTCAAAGATTATAAGGGCGACGCTGCCATCAGCGTGGGCGAAGCCTTCGACCCGTCACCCGCCAACATCGAGGCGCGCACCATTCGCAGCAATACTGCGGGCGGATTGAAGATGGCGCTGCTGCCGAAGAAGACTCGCGGCGGCACGGTCGTCGCCGCGATGAGCCTGCGCTTCGGTGATGAAAAGAGCCTCGTGAACCGTGCGACCGCCGCGCAACTGGCCGCGCAGATGCTCCTGCGCGGAACCAGTAAGCACACGCGCCAGCAGATCAAGGACGAGTTTGATCGTCTCAAGGCGACGGTCGCCGTCACGGGTGGGCCCAACGCCGCGCTCGTCACCATCGAGACCGTGCGCGAAAATCTTCCGGCCGTGCTGCGGCTCGTCGCGGAAGTCCTGCGCGAGGCGTCGTTTCCCGCGAGCGAGTTCGAGCAGCTCAAGCAGAGCCAGTTGGCGGCCATAGAGCAGCAGCGCAGCGACCCGCAGGCGATGGCGACCGTCGCCCTGAACCGTCACCTCAATCCCTATGAGAAGGGCGATGCGCGATATATCCCGACCATGGACGAGCAGATCGAGCAGATCAAAGCCACGACGCTCGAAGATGCGAGGAAGTTTTACACGGACTTCTACGGCGCGTCGCAGGGCGAGCTGGCCGTGGTCGGCGACTTCGACGACAAAGAGATTGCACGCCTCGCCAACGAGCTGCTGGGAAACTGGAAGAGCCCGCGCCCGTTCGAGCGGCTCGTTAATCTCTACAGGGAAGTGCCCTCGATCAATAAATCGTTCGACGCGCCCGACAAGGCCAACGCCTTCTTCAACGCCGGGATGAATATCAACGTGCGCGACGACGACCCGGACTACCCGGCGCTCGTGCTCGGCAATTACATTCTGGGCAACTCCGACAACTCGCGCCTGCGCATGCGTATTCGCGTCAAGGAAGGCTTGAGCTACGGCGTCGGCTCTCGCATCCTCGTCAGCTCTCTGGACAAGTCCGGCACGTTTACTTCCTTCGCCATCTACGCGCCGCAGAACGTCGCCCGTGTCGAAGCGGCATACAAGGAGGAGATCGCGCGCGCGCTGCAAGAGGGTTTTACAGCCGAAGAGGTGGAAGCGGCCAAGACAGGCTATCTGCAAGCGCAGCAGGTCAACCGCTCGCAGGACAGCGTTCTCGCGCGCACTATCGCCGCGCGCCTCTTCGCCAATCGCACGCTCGCCTGGGACGCGGACTTCGAGAAAAGAATCGCCGCCCTCACGCCCGAGCAGATCACGGCGGCAATGCGCCGCCACATAGACCCGTCGAAGATCAATATCATCAAGGCCGGTGACTTTCAGAAGACGGCGGCGAAATGAAGGTGCTTGAAAAGGAAGCGGTCAGCCGGAGCCTCTATGCCCGGGCTGACCGCTTCCTTTGTTCGCTTACGCTTTGCGCTTTTATCTTCCCGTGTAGTCTTCGATATTGAAACGCTTGCCGAGCGTGTCGAAGTTCTCCTGTGTGTACTCGAAGTTAGTGCCGATGACGACGCGCCGTCCATCGTCTGTCTTGACTCTCATGTTGGTCTTCTCGCCGACGGGCGAGTTGGCGGTCAGGTACTCGACATCATCCCTATCGAACGCGCCGCCGTCTTTGCGCGTGAAGACGTAGAT
The DNA here is from genome assembly GCA_036389095.1 of Pyrinomonadaceae bacterium. Lineage (GTDB taxonomy): Bacteria > Acidobacteriota > Blastocatellia > Pyrinomonadales > Pyrinomonadaceae > DASQYE01. The sequence continues at coordinate 49,433 of DASVQM010000063.1, read as the reverse complement.
GTGATTGAACTGCCCGTCGCGCACGTATTGCAGCTTCTCCTCAAAATCCGTGCGCGGTGACGGCGCTGCCTGGGCTTGAGAAGGGCTCCCGGCGGGAGAGCCTGTATTCGCTCTCCTGCAACCGCAGAGCAGCCCCGTCGCCAGAAGGAGCGCGCAAAGGGTCGCGCTCAGGCGCAAGGTTTGATATCTCAGCCCGCTCGATTCAGGCCACGCGCGAGCCGTCCACGCTTTGTCCGCGAGAATCATCACTGCTCGCCCTCCTCCTCTTCCTGCTGGTCTGCTTCATCCTGCGTCTCATCGTCTCCGCCGTCAGGGATAGCCTCTCCCTTCCTGTCGCGTATGCGCAGCACGGTGCATTCCGTATCCTCGTAAACGATGTCGAACCAGCCGCTCTCCTTGGCATTGAAATAGAAATCATTGTGCACGTCCTCGTTATCGGAGAAGACGTAATGAGCGCCGAAGCGGTCGCGTATGATGGGGGCGGCATCCTTTATCTTGCCGAGCGTGATGTCCTCATAGAGCTTCGAGAGTTCCGGGTTTTTGTCCAGCAGGTAGGTCGGGTCGAGCCCGGAAGCGTAGGTGTGTGTCGTGTCATAGAAGAACATCTTGGGGAAATCATCCCAGTCCGTATTAAAGACCATCTCGCCTGCCGGCACGTTCGAGCGCACCCAGTCCATCCCACCCTTGTAGCGATCAGGCCCGGCTTCTCCGGCGAGCCCCTTCGCCGTCTCGCGCACGTTGATGACCAGCACTACGCCAAGCAAGATGGCGATAAAGGCGGCCACTCCCGTCTGCCAGTACTCCCTGAAGCGCCGCTCCTCTATGGTCTCGGCTCGTTCATTTCGATCAAGAAAGGGCTGTAGCTCGTCGAGCACATGTTCCGGCAAACGACCGACCGCGGCGCGCGCGCCGTCGAAGATATTTTGCAGCGTGAAGGCGGCGAAGAGGATGGCGAAGGGCGGCCAGTATTCGACGAAGCGGCGCGAGCGAAAACTGGCGATCATCAGCAGCGTCGAGAAGATCAGAAAGAAGAGCGGGCGGGCCGAGCGCCGCTTCTCCGTCCAGTCAAAAGCGATGTAGCCCACGAGCATCGCCGCGAAAGCGACCAGACAGCTTCCCAGAAAATACCAGCTTTCGTATGGATACCACTCCGAGCCGACGCTCGTCGAGAAATCGCCGAGCCGTACCTTGATCCACAGGTGCTCAAGGAAGAGGGCGACGTTTTTCGGGAAGTACGGATTGAGGATGAAGCCCGCGATTGTGCCCGAGGCCGTCCACACGAGAGGACGCCACTCGAAACGCCGCTCGCTCCATCCGACGACCGCCGTCCAGATGACCGCCGCCGCCACCAGCGTGACAAAGAGGCTGTATGTCCAGACGTAGAGAAACGCGAGCGGCGCGAGCCAGACGTACTTCTTCTCAAAGAGCAGGTAGATGCCCGCCACCATAAAGATGATCGAGATGGGCGGGGCCTTCGCCATGTTCAGGCGATAGAGGAACGGGGCCGAACAAGAGAGCATCGCCACGAGCCACACCATCGTATAGCTGAGGCGATAGCGGACGATCAACCAGTAGCAGGAGAAGACGGCGAGGCTGGCGAAGAGGGTTGCCGACACCTTCGCACCCATACGCAGGTCGCCGAACCAGGTAAAGGGAATCTGTAGGATGTGAAACAGCAGGTGATGATCTACGTAATCCTTCGGATTGAGCGTCGTCAGCGGCAGCCACTTGAAGGTGGGCGGGAAGAAGTGGCCCTGCCGCATGTTCTCCCAGAGCAGACGACTCCAACGGATATGATAATAGCCATCGAAGTCTCCGCAGCAAACGCTCTGGTTCGAGAACTGTAGCTTCCAGAAGATGAGACTGATGGTGAGAGCGCCGACAATCAGATAAATGACGCGCGCCGCCCTCTCCGAGGCAATCGTGCCGTCCGCCCATAAGTGACGGCGCGCATTCTCGACCTCCGTCTCGGCCACCCCATCATGCACATCCTGCATAGCTATTTAAAAGGATGAAGGCGGAAGGATGAAGGATGAAAGGAAAGCTTCCCTGTTTTGAAAGCTTTTACTTCATCCTTCCGCCTTCATCCTTCATCCCTCCGCCTTCATCCCTCATCCCTTCTTAGGTTCTGGATGAGTTCCAGAAGCGACATCGGGTTAATGGGCTTTGTCATGTGCGCGTTGAAGCCGGACTGTAGGGCGCGACGGCGGTCGTCAAAGGCAGAGAAGCCCGTGACGGCGATCATCGGGACTTCGCCGTAATCCGGCAGGTTGCGCAGCGCCTCGGCCAATTCGTAGCCGTTCATTCCCGGCATCCCTATGTCCGAGACGACAACGTCGAAATGCTCGTCGCGCGCCGCGTTCAAAGCCTCGCGCGCCGAATAGGCCATCACCGTTTGGTAACCCGCATGTTGAAGAAACAGCGCGATCATCTCCGTCACGTCGGGCGCATCGTCAACGACGAGGGCCAGCGGCTTGCCCTCGTCCGGCTCTGCAAAATCACGCGTGATGGCCGCGTTCTCTAGTGATCTATCTTTATCGCTTGAGAAAAGATGACTCGACGGCGACAGTGGGCAAAAGGTTTCCGGGCGCTCAAAATACATCGGGGCAAGCGCACTATGCATATCCTCTCCTCCTCGAACTATGTTGCGAGGTTTTGACGGGTTTATTCTTCAGTACAGACTTTTCCTCTCTCTCGGATAAATTTCCGGGACGTGGTGACAGGCCCTCACGGCTGCCGTGGCGTGCGGCCTTTGAGCAGTTGCTCGACCCTCGTCGCCAGCTCGCCGGGATCAATCGGCTTGGCGATATGAGCGTCGAAAGTGGCGGCGGCGGCGGCTTCCGAATCCGCATTCGAGGCGTATCCCGTCAGCGCCATCGCCGGAACGTCGCGCAGATGCGGCATCTGGCGCAGCCGCTTCAGCAACTCGTAACCGTCCATTCCAGGCATCCCGATATCTGAGATGACGATATCAAACCACATTGATGCGGCAACGCGCAACGCTTCGGTGGGTGTCTCGCAAAGCGTGACCTCGTAGCCGCGCATCTTGAAGACTAACTTCAACATGTTCAGCGTATCGAGCGCATCTTCGATGATGAGCACGCTGACGGGCCCCTGGCCGGGCGAGACGGCTTGAATGCCGGTTGCCGCGGCGGGCCGCGTCGCAACCTGCGGCTCAGGCTGCAAGCGCGGGAGACGGACGATGAAATGGCTGCCGAGACCCTGGCCCGGGCTCGTCACCTCGACCGTCCCGCCGTGAGCTTCGACGAAGCTTTTGACGAGGGCAAGGCCAAGCCCAAGCCCGCCGTGCATTCTCGATTTAGAGCTTTCGGCCTGGCGAAAACGCTCGAAGACGAAGGGCAGAAAATCCTGACTGATGCCCTGTCCTTCGTCTTCGATATGGACACGCGCTTCCCGCTCGTCGGCCTCGCAGGCGACGCGCACTCTCGTCTCACCCTGAGAGAACTTGAGGGAGTTGGAGAGCAGGTTCCAGAAGACCTGGACGAGGCGTGTGCGGTCGCCGGAGACCGTCACGCTTTCAGCCGCCGGAAAGGGCACGAATTCAATCCGTATGCTGCGAAGCAGGGACTCTGCGTACACGGTCTCGATGGCCTCCTGCACGGCTGCCGCCAAAGGGACGGGAGTTTGTTCGAGACTCATCTTGCCGCTCAAGATGGCCGACATGTCGAGCAGGTCGTTGATGAGGCGCGTCAGGGCGTAAGAGTTTTTATCTATCACGGACAGCCCGTGCTCGATCTCGCGCGGGCCCAGCGAGCCGCCGCGCATCATGTGAATCCAACCGATGATCGGCGTCAGGGGCGTGCGCAGCTCGTGCGAGAGAGTGGCGAGGAATTCATCCTTGGCGCGATTGGCGGCCTCGGCCTCGGCGCGCGCCTGTCGTTCCACTTCGTAAATGCGCGCGTGATCTATGGCGAGGGCGAGGCGGTCTGCGATCAATTGCAGGAGCCGCGTATCTTCGTGGTTGAACAGGCGCGGAGAGAGCGTGCCGATATGGACGACGCCGATGGGGCGGCCCTCGACCATCAGGGGAACTCCGAGCAGGGATTTGAGCCCCTTCTCTCGCAGAAGCGGATTGTGTACGTAGGCGCGGTCTATGTCATCAATGATGATGGGACGCCCCTCGGCGATGATGCGACCGGCGAACCCTTTGCCGATGGGAATACGGACGCCCAGCTCGACCTCTTCTTCGAGCCCCTTCCCGGCCCAGGCCACCACCTCGTGGGCCTGCTCTTCCACGAGAAGGATGGCGACCGTATCAACGTGCAGAATCTCGCGGATGCGCGTCAGTATATCATCGATCATGTCGCTGACCGAGAGGTGCGCGAGCGCTGCCTCCGTGATGAGCTGGACGCCTTCGAGCCTTCTCGTCGCCGCTTCAGCCGCCTCCCGTGCTTCCTGCTCGCGCGCCAGAAGCTCGCTGCGCTCATTGACGACCAGCTTGTGATCGTGAATGTCCGTGCTCGTGCCGAACCACCTGACGATCTGGCCGCTCTCGTTGCGCAAAGGCACGGCGCGACCCAGATGCCAGCGATAAGCGCCATCGGCGGCGCGCTTGAAGCGGTATTCGATCTCGTAATCTTCGCCCGTTTTAATAGACCGCGCCCAACGCCTGATACAGCGCTCGGCATCTTCCGGGTGCAGCACCGGCTGCCAGCCCCAGCCTAGAGCCTGCTCGGGCATGATTCCCGTGTACTCGAACCAGCGTCGATTGTAGTAGTCGAAAGCGCCGTCGGCGTCAGCCGTCCAGGCGATCTGCGGCATGGAGTCCGCCAGAGAGCGATAATGCTCTTCGCTCTCACGCAGCTTCTCCAATATTGTTTGCAGCTCGGGCTCGCTGCCGCCATCCTTCATAGCGTTGATGCCTCACTCGACATGGCTCGCGCGCGCGCGGCGGCCTCTCGGGAACCTTCCGCTCCACCGGGCCTCTCTCCCGTCAAGGCCCGAACGGCGGAAAGCGTCGGGCCGGAAGGGAACGCACGCCTGAAAGCTATCCTTTTCCAAAGGGCTAGTCAATAATTGTTTCGCCCGCCGCCTTCAACTCAAGGCTGTCGCCCGTGCCGCGCAGGAAATCCGGCGGCCATCACTCTCACGCTTAAAATTTTTTGGTGACAGAGAGAGCACGTTTTGATAGGGTGTGATTATTCTTCTGTGAACATCTGACAACTAAGGAGAGAGAGACATGCCAGTTACAAGGTCCAGGAAACCGAGCGGCTCGAAAAAGGGGTCGTCCTCGTCCAAGAAATCCTCTAAGAAATCCGGCAAGAAGGGCGCGTCCTCCGGTGGCAGCAGCAAGAAAGGCGGCTCAAGCAAAAAGGGCGGCAGCAAGAAGTCCACAAAGAGATCCTCCGCCGGAAAATCCGCTTCAACTCGCGGCGGCGGCGGCAAAGCAGGCAAGAGCACGAAGAAAGGCGGAGCTTCGCAAAGGGGCGGCGGCGGCTCCAGCAAGAAGGGCGGCAGTAAGAAGGGCGCAAGCAAGAAGAGCGCGAAGAAAAGCTCTAAGAAGAGTGCTGTCAAGACCACTACCAGCAAGATCGCCAACGAGGTGAGGAGAGTGGCGGGCAAGGTGCTCTCGGGCGCAGCCTCGGGCGCGGTCGTCGGCGCTCTCGAAGCCGTCATCCCGGAAGCAGAGCAGGTCACGGAAAAGCTGGAAGAGACAAAGGACTCTGCGGAGCGGGAACAGCCAGGCAAGTAAACGTGTGAGGTTATCTTTCCGGCAAGGTCAAAGGGCAGAGCGCGAGCGCGTGCTCTGCCCTTGAGCTTTGCACGCTTTTGTGCAGCTTTTATTTACTCACGCTGAAGACATAGATGAAGCAACTTTTATTCAGGTCTACTCCATTTGGAGGAAACTGATTGAGAATGTTGCTCCCATCATCCTTCAATTTGCCGAGCGAGACTATCACGCGCGTAAAACGGGCTGCCTCGGTCGGGTGCTTAACCTTCTTAACTTTGACCGAAGGATTCGTGTCCTCCTCGAAGTCAGGATTAAAACCGACCTTGATCGAACCGCCCGAAATAATGACCGGCGTTTCTTCATCGGTCGGCGGCGGCCCATCGATAGTTGCGATCTTCTTACCTTTGGGTCTGCCACGCTTTGCCCCTGTCTTGCCGCCCCTCGATCTTCCTGACGGCTTAGCGTTCTGATTTGAAGCCATGCTGGTTGCTCCTTCTTAAGGTTGAGTTAACTGCTGATGGCAAATTCATCTTGCAGCAGCCTGCGCAAGAGTTGCACGTCTGGCCTGGTGAGATAACTGTGATAACTGTCGGTCCCCCATTTTCGCTCGATGCTTGCGAGCAGTTCAGGAATGCGCGCGCCGTATTGGCGGGCCTTCGCCTCGTCGCCCGCGCGCCGGCTTGCGCGCGCCGCCAGGAGCCAGGCTTGCCATTCCGATTCATGTTGCCCGAGAGCGGCGAAGCGCTGCTGTGCCTGTAGAGCGCCGGAGAGCGCCTGCTTGTAATCGCCCATCTCGAACTGGGCCTGGGCCTGGGCCAGCTCCGCCCTCGGAAGCGGCCAGGGGTCGCTCAAGCCCTTTGCCATCTCGACCGCCTCCCGGCATAACGCCTTTGCTTCGTTCCTCGCCCCGGAGAAGACCTGCGCCAGGCAGAGAACATATCTCGTCTGGACGGCGGTGACGGAGCTTCCCGCGCCCGCCAGTTTGAGCGCCTCTTCGGCTCTGGCCTTCGCTTCCTGAAAGCGGCGCTCGCTCAGCGCCATCCCGGCCTCGTTCGAGTTGGTGTCGGTCAAGACGGGTTTTCCGACATCCGATTGATTAGCGATGGAGCGTGCCTCGTCGAGCCTGGCGCGAGCATCCGTGTAGCGGCCCAGTTGCCAGAGGATGTAAGCCTGGCTCGTCAAGGTATTGCCTACGCCGCGCGGCAGCCCGAGCGCTTTGTAGGTGGCGTAGCTTTGCTGAAAATAATCGAGCGCCTCGGGGTAGCGTTCCTGCCTGACGAGGACGTGGCCGATGCTCTCCTGCGAGAGCGCCTTCTGCGACGGGTCGCCCACCTCTTCGGCGAGCTGAAGCTGCTGTTGAAATGCTGCGAGCGCCGCCGCGTAATCGCCTTTCTGTCGCTTGGCGCGGCCCAGCAGCAGTAGTAGCTGCGAAGCCTCCTTGCGAAAACCGCTCTGTTGATAAAAGGCGAGGGCGGGCTCAAGGTACTGCACAGCTTCGTCCGGTTGATTCTGCTGGATGCGCAGGCTTCCGAGCACGGCGAGAGCGCGCGCCTCGTTGCGCCGCGCCTTGTAGCGGCGGGCGAGTTCCAGCGCCTTGTTGAAATACTTCTCCGCCTCGTCGTAGTCGCCACGGCTGCGATCACCGCGCGCGAAATAGGTATTGCCGAGATCAACGAGGCCGCGCATTGAGAGATTCTCCATCCCGTTGGCCTGGGCGAGTGCGACCGCATCACCGGCGAGCTTCTGTGCCTGGGCCGTGTCGCCGACGTTGTGGAAGACGTAGCTCAGTTGCAGCATAGTCTTGATCTGCATCGGCAGGTTGGAGGTGACCCTGGATAGTTCGAGCGCCCTTTGCAACTGCTCGCGCGCGTCCGAGATATTGGCGTTCTTGACCGAGAGCGCGCCGCGCTGGAAAAAGAGCTCCGCGCGACCCTCTATGCTGCCGAGCGCTTGATAGATTGATTCGGCCCGGCTGAAAGCCGCCTGTGCGCTCGACAATTGCTGTTGCCGCCCGTAAACGATACCCGTGCGCAGGAAAGCCGTCGCGTACTGCTGGTCTATGGTCGTCGCCTTGACGTAGCTCTCCAAAGCCTTGCTCGTCTGCTCGTCATTCTCGTATGCGCGCCCGAGATCAACGTAGACTTCGGGCTTGTTCGGCGTCAGGCGCGCAAGCTCTTCGTAAGACTTGATGGCGAGCGGGAAGTTGCGCGTGACGGTGGCCGTGATGGCTTCCAGGTAGAGCGCATCGGCCTTCTCAAGAGAGGTGCGCTTGCTCCTGAGCGCGCTCACGCGCAGCAGCTCGTTCTTGGCCTTGTCCGTGTAATCCAATTCCGACCATGCTTCGGCCAGCCGGGCATGGGCCAATGCATAATTTTCGTCAATCTGGACGGCCTGCTCAAGGGCCTTGCTCGCCTGAAAGTAGGCCCCGTCACGCAGCGCGTTCGTGCCCGTGATGAACCAGCGCTCTGCTTCCGGCGACGGCTTGTGAACGACGGGTCGCAGCCACACCCACCAGACGACGCCTAAGACGATGAGGAAGACGAAGGCTCCGGCGAGCAGGCGCGCGATGGAGAAGCGCGGTTGTTTGAGAAGGTCATTGAGAGTCGTAAGCGCGCTCGGCTGCGCGGTCTTAGGAGCCGGATGGAGCTTCTGCGTGCGGAGCGCATCGTCGGTCAAGGAAAGGCGCACGCTACGCAAGTCCGCGAGCATCTCCTCGGCAGATTGATAACGCTCCTCGGGCTTCTTCGCCAGCGCCTTCATCGTGATTCGATCAAGCTCCTCGGGCGCTCTGGCGTTAAGGCTCGAAGGCCGCGCGGGAGTGACGTGTATGACCTTGGCTGCTATCTCTATGACGCTCGACCCGGCGAAGGCAGGACGCCCGGTGATGCATTCGTAGAGCAGAGCGCCGAGAGCGAAGAGGTCGCTGCGAGCGTCAACGGGAGCGCTCGTCGCCTGCTCCGGCGAGAGATAGAGCGGAGTGCCGACGACGGCGCCGCTGCGCGTGTGCGTCGCCAGAAGCGTCCGCGCGTCCTGGTCTGCGGAATGCGCCGGTTGTTCCTTGAACTGTTTGGCGAGACCGAAGTCCAGCACCTTCACTTCGTCCCGCACGCTGACCATGATGTTCGAGGGCTTCACGTCGCGGTGAACGATGCCGTGGGCGTGCGCTTCTCCGAGCGCGGCGGCGATGGCTTCGACGATCTCGATGGCGCGCACGAGCGTTATCCCGCCGCGATGCATGAGGTCGCTCAGGGAATCTCCTTCGACCAGCTCCATGACGAGGAAAGGATTGCCCTCGCTCGTCTCGCCGTAATCGTAGATGGTGGCGATATTGGGGTGGCTGAGCATGGAGACGGCGCGCGCTTCGCGCAAGAAACGGGAGCGAAAATGGTGCTCGTCGGTGGTGACGGTGGGGAGCTTGACGGCGACGCGCCGCCCGAGGTGCAGGTCTTCGGCCACGTAGACAGTGCCCATCCCGCCCTCGCCGAGCCGTTCCAGAATACGATAGTGAGAGATTGTTCGACCGATCATACCCTCGGAGTTCCTTCGCCTCCGAGACTTTTGAAGAAGTGATCAAAACAACACGGGCCGCGATAAAGGTCGCTCTGGCTGGATATCACATAGCAGATCCCTTTGTTATGCGCAGATACTACGCCAAAGACGTAAGCATTACAACCAAATTCACCCCCGGCCATCGCCTCGACTACTCGCAAACGCCCTTCATCATGAGAGGACGCGGGCCTTGCTCACGCGCGGCCATGCCCCTTCACCGTCGCGCCGGTTTCGACACACATGCTTACTGCCCTGCGGCCACAGATGGCCTGTGAAAACAGTCGGCGATGATTAGCCAGTGGAGCGCGTTTCTGCTAGTCTCTCGGAAAAATAGAAGAGGGCTGAGGTCAGAAGTTATCAGGAATCGGTCGCGGGCTTCGACTAACCCGCAGCCTACAGGTGCTCACTTATGTATCCGGCTGGCAATCTCTTTATAGAGGCTCCGCACGGTCGCCTCGAAGCGATACTGAAGGAGCCGCGCGCCGTCGATGAAGTGCGCGGCGTCTCTCTGGTGCTGCACCCGCACCCCTTAGGCGGCGGGACGATGCACAACAAGGTGGTCTTTCGTGCAGCCAGCGCCTTAAACGACTCGGGGCTCATCACCCTTCGCATCAACTTTCGCGGCGTGGGCCAGAGCACGGGCACGCACGACGAAGGGCGCGGCGAGATTGAGGACGTACAGGCGGGACTTGACTATCTAAGCCGGCATTACCCTCATGCTCGCCTGAACATCACGGGTTTCTCCTTCGGCTCGCGCGTCGGGATGGAGGTCGGAATCAAGGATGCCCGCGTGTTGAATCTCGTCAGCATCGGCACGCCCGTTGACAAATACGGCTTCGCCTTCATGGAAGAGTGCCGCAAGCCAGTCCTCTTCGTGCACGGCGACAGGGACGAGTTCGGGCGCGAAGATCACCTGCGCTCGCTCGTCCGTCGTCTCCCCGCAGAAGCGCAAGCACGGCTTGAGATCATCGGCAACGCCGATCATTTCTTTGAAGGACGCCTGGACGAGATGAAGCGCGTCATTACAGAGTGGATAAAGGAGCAGCTGCCGGATGCATGAGGTGAGATGAGGGCAAGGAGCGCTCTTTCTCCCGGGACGGATATCCCACAACTGCTTTTCAGCTATGAACTCTTATACAGACCCGGCCATACGCATTACGCTGATGCCGCGCGACACCAACCCGCAGGGCACGATCTTCGGCGGCATTATCCTCAGCTACATTGACATGGCCGGGGCCATCGAAGCGCATCGCCGCACCAAGGTCGAGCGCGTCGTCACGGTAGCGATGCGCGAAGTCGTCTTTCATCATCCGGTCTTCGTCGGCGACCTCGTCAGCTTCTACGCCGAGACGCAGCGCATCGGCACGACCTCGATCACCGTCCGCGTCATCGTCGAAGCCGAACGCTACGGCGGCACGGGCGAGCGCGTTCGCGTCACCGACGCCGAAGTCGTCTACGTCGCCGTGGACGAGAATCGTCGCAAGATGAAGATCGAGCAGGGGAAGAATTAGCATGATGCACAGGATAAAGAAAAGAGATGAAGCATTCACGTAGCAATGCTTTTGTCTTTATATCCTGCTTTCCGTTCTTATCCTGCTTTCCGTTCTTTTCCTGACTATCTCTGTCCATCCTGTTAATTTTCCGTTTCACCTTCCTCAATTGAGCCGGGCCTGCATGCGGCGCAGGGCTGTGGCGGCCTGTGTGAAGCCTGGCTGCTGTTCGAGCGCGAGCCCGTAATGCTTGGCCGCTTCGAGCAGGCGACCGCGCATCTCGTAGACGCGCCCGAGGTTGAAATGCGGGAAGGCGTAGGATTCGTAGCGCGAGGCTTGCAGCGCGCGCTTGAACCAGCGAACACAAGACCAGATGTCGCCCTTGGCGATCAGGTAGCTGCCGATGTCGTTGTAAGGGTTGCCGAAGGTCTCGTCCAGGCGAATCGCTTCGAGGCATTCTTCGATGGCCTCGTCGTAGCGATTCTGGAAGCTGTAGACCCAGCCGAGGAACGTGTGCGCCTCGGCGGTCGGATAGACGGAGAGCGAGCGCTTGTATAACTCTATCGCTTCCGCGTAGTCGTTGGACTGCTGTGCCTCGTAAGCTCGCTTGAACAGCTCTATCGCTTCACGCCGCGCGTCCTCGCCGAGGAAATCATCGCTGAACATCTCTCATCTACTTCCCACAGGCGCGGCGACGATGATGCACTCGCTCTTGTTATCGTCCGCCGGTCTGTTCATCCACTCGATGCGCCCGTCCGTCTGCGGAGAAATGCCTCCGGTTGCCGCCGCAATCGTACGGCGCAGGATTTCGGCATCGATCTGCCCCTCTCCCTGCCTGGTCAATCGCTTCGCGCCCTTCAACATCTCGTAGCCGTCGCCGCCCCCCAGCAGGTAGACGTTGGTCGCCAGCGTATAGCTCTTTTTATCGTCGAGCGGCTGGCCGTTGATCGTCACTTTTTTGACGCGCGAGCCTGCCGGGGAGCTTGTCTCGAAGGAGAAGCGAAGACCGGAGACCTGTGGAAAGCGTCCTGGCTCAGCGCCGGGCCCGCTCTGGCTGACGCCGTTTTCGAGCGCCTTGCGCAGAGTCGCGCCCGTCACTTCGACCTTCACGACCTCCGTGCCGAAGGGCAGTATGGCGAGCACGTCATGCTTGCTCAATGGGCCCGGCTCGAAGATCGTATCGGCGCGAATCGTGCCGCCGTTGATGAGCGCCACGTCCGCGCTCATCGCCTGCCGGAAAGAGTCTGCGACGAAATTGCCGATGTTGGTTTCGCCCGTGCGATTGGGCTCGCTGCGCGCATCCAAACGGACGTTCGTACGCCCGACCATCTCCGTGTAGGTCGCCAGGAACTCTTTATACTTCTCATTAACGGCGGCGAACTGCGGATCGGCCTCCACGTCTTCGTTGACCGGGATGATCTGCCAGTCAACGCTTTGAAGCCGCCCCGTTGCGGCGTCAACTGTCAGATCGTAGCGTCCCAACTGGCGAGCGTCCGCCGTCATCTTGAAGATAGGCGTGCGGCCCGCGAGCGACTGTAAGAGCGTGTGCTCATGCCCGCCGATGATGATGTCAATTTCGGGGACGCAGTGTGCCAGCTCTTTATCCTCTCGCATGGAGAGGTGCGTGATGGCGACGATTATTTGCGCTCCCCCCGCGCGCATCTGCGGCACGATGCGCCTGGCCGTCTCGCACGAGCCGAGAATTTTCACGTTCGGGCCGGGAGCCGATGTCGTCGTCGTTTCCGGCAGCAGCAGTCCGAAGAAGCCGACGCGGACGCCCCCCACGTCGCGCACGACGAAGGGCGGCATCCCGCCGAAAGATTTGCCCTCCTTGTCAACCACGTTGGCCGCGAGCCACTGAAACTTCGATTCCTTCATCCGTTGCAGCAGCACGTCGGGCCCGAAATCGAACTCGTGATTGCCGAGCGCGGCATAGTCGAGGCCGATATTGTTCCAGGCGTCGATCATCTGCTGTCCCTTGAGCTTGATGGACTCGACCGAGGGCGAGATGGTATCTCCGCTAAAGAGAAAGAGCGTGTTGGGCGAATCCTTCATGATCTGCTTGCGCAGCGTCGAGACGCGCGCCAGCCCGCCGCTCGTCCCGCGATCAACCGGCATGAACTGGTAGACATCGTTGACTTGCAGGAGCGTGACGCGCACGCACTTGCTCGACTGAGCTTGCTGCGAGGCGGCGGAGAAGGCCGCGACCAGCATTAACAGAAGCGCGAGCGCCGTGCGGCGCGATGCCAGGCGAATCGGGTTCATGAGCCGTTCCTCCATCGAGATGTTCGAGAGATGTCCGCCAAGGCGCTTTGAAGGACGAAGCGCCGGGACGCACCTGTTGACCGCCGACGATTTTCTTCAATCGCCAGCGCCTGATCGGTCGCGGCTAGAGAGTCGCGCGAGAGTTGAATTATACTCAGCCTGCGCAGCGCGCGCCACATGCACGACAGCAAAAGATTTGCCGGGCTTAGCAAGGCAGAATCTAACAGGGATGGACAGAGAGTGTCAGGATAAAACCAGAAGGAAGGATGAAAGACGAAAGCATTGCTGCAATGAATTGTTCATCTTTTATTCTTCATCCTGCGTATCCTGTCCATCCCTGTTAATTCTCTCGGTAGCTGTGCCGCGAGCGCTGAGCTAAAATTAGAATCAATGAGCAACCAGCATCCTTTAAGCATAGAGCTAGCCAACCAAACGCCGCACCCGTCAAAGCCGCAGGAGGCCATCGCCGTCTGCATCTTTGAAGACGCGCCGCACGTCTCTGCTATCGGCCTGGGCGATTTACAGGGTGATTGCGAAGCGCTTGTGCGCGACGGCGAATTCAAGGGCGAGGCGGGCACGTCTCAGCTCGTCTATCGAGCGGGCCCAAACGGCTTGGGCGCGCGCAGACTATTGCTTCTGGGTCTCGGCTCGCATTCCGATTTCGATGCGAGCGGGCTTCGACGCGCGGCGAGCATGGCCGCACGAGAGGCACGCGCTGGCCGCATCAAGCATCTCCACTTCATGCTACCGGATGTGGAGGGCGGCAATGAGCGTCTGTGGACGCAAGCCGTCGCCGAGGGCGCTTCTCTGGGTCTCTACGCCGTGGACTTTTATCGTCAGAAGGAAGACGAAGGCCCGGAGCTTGAAAGGCTCACGATCATCGCTTCCGCAGAGACCGAGGCGCTGCGCGCGGACGTGTCGCGTGCGAAGGTTGTGGCCGATGCTGTGAACTGGGCGCGGGCGCTCACCGACGAGCCGGGCGCGTTTCTGCCTCCGCGCGAATTGGCGCGACGCGCCGCAGAGATGGCCACTGAGTTCGGACTGCGCGTCGAATCGCTGGATGCAGACGAAGTGAGAGAGCGCGGGATGGGAGGGCTCTGGGGCGTAGGGCGTGGCTCGGAGGAGAAGCCGGCGCTGATCGTCCTTCGCTATGAGCCCGAAGGCGCGGCCCGTACGGACGAGCTATGGGCCTTCGTCGGTAAGGGAATCACGTTCGATACGGGCGGCATCTCGATCAAGCACGGGCTGGACATGTACGAGATGAAGACCGACATGGCGGGCGGCGCAGCCGTCCTCGGGGCGCTTCGAGTTATCGCGCAGCTCAAGCCGCGCCGCCGCGTCATTGGCATCGTCCCCGCCGCCGAGAACATGCCCTCGGGCCATGCCATCAAGCCCGGCGATGTCATCAAGACTCTGGCGGGCTACACGATTGAGGTCGTGGACACAGACGCCGAAGGACGACTGGTGCTCTCCGACGGCATCGCCTACGCCAGGCAGTTGGGCGCATCCGGCATCGTTGACCTGGCGACCTTGACCGGCTCAATCGTCGTCGCCCTTGGCGACCATCGCACGGGTCTCTTCAGCAATCATGACGAGTGGGCCCAAAGTGTGACCGAGGCCGCGCGGCGCGCGGGCGAGCCCGTCTGGCGTATGCCCGTCAGCGACGACTATAAGAAGCGCATCGAAAGTCCGATCGCCGATTTCAAGAACTATGGGGGCAGACCCGACGCGACCGCCGCCGCACTGCTGCTGAGCAAGTTTGCCGCCGACACGCCCTGGGTGCACCTAGACATCGCGGGCACGGCCTGGCACGAAGAGGATCAGCCGCACGCGCCCAAAGGCTCGACGGGCGTGGGCGTGCGAACCCTGGTCGAGCTTGTCTGCGGCGAAGGGCCAAAACCCTGAAGATGACTACGCAGGGCTTTGAGAGAAGGCTGCGGCAGCTTGGCATCAGCCTCTAGATGGAAGGTAAGCATTTGTCGCTTGATGAAACGATTTTCCTGACGGGTTTTCCGGGCTTCATCGCCGGACGGCTCGTCAAGCGCCTGGCCGGGGAGGGCGCGCGTTTTCTGCTGCTCGTACAGCCCGCGTTTGCCGAGCGAGCGCGACAAGAGACGGCGCGCATCGCACTTGAAACCGGCGCGCACGAGAGCCGTTTCAGCATCCTTGAGGGCGACATCACACTTGAAGGGCTGGGGCTCTCGACACCTGAGCTTGAGCGCGCGCGAAGTGAAACGACCGTGCTCTTCCATCTCGCGGCCATTTACGATCTGGCCGTCGGGCGCGAGCTGGCCCTGCGCGTCAACCTCGAAGGCACACGCCACGTCAACGCTCTGGCCCGCAGGCTTCCGCGCCTGCGTCGTTATCACTACGTCTCGACCTGTTACGTGGCGGGCTTGCGCAGTGGGTTGATTCTCGAAACGGAGCTGCGCCACGAGGCTGGCTTTCGCAACTTTTACGAGGAGACGAAGTACCTGGCGGAGCTGGAGGTCGAGGCGGTCAAAGCGGAGCTGCCGGTGACGATTCATCGCCCGGCGGTCGTCTGCGGCGATTCCCACACGGGCGAGACGGCCAAGTATGACGGCATCTACTACCTCATCAATTACCTGCGCATGCATCCGAGCCTCTTCTCTCTGATAAATATCGGCAATCGAGAGGTAACACTGAACCTCGTGCCAGTTGATTTCGTCGTCGAAGCGATGGCGACCCTGGCGAAAGATGAACGCGCGACGGGTGCGACGGTGCAGTTGGCCGACCCAGCTCCCTTGACCACGCACGAGCTTTTCGAGTCAATCGCCCGCACACTGGCCGGGCGCGGCTCGGCCTGGACGATTCCGCCGCGCCTCGTGCGTAAGACGCTTTCCCTTCCCCTTTCACCCAACCTGACGGGCCTGCCGCACGCCGGCGTCCCCTACTTCTTTCACGATCAGACGTATGATACGAGCCGGGCGCGCGAGCTGCTTGAGCCGCACGGCGTTCGCTGCCCCCCGTTTACCGACTACGTCACGACGCTGCTCGAATTCGTCTCGCGTCACCCCAAACTCTAGCCCGCCCGGGGCGCTCGACGACACGCCGCTTGACAACTCGCCGATTTAGAATTATTCTAATTCCAGTTTAAGCCATTATGAAACGAGATAGAGAAGATCAGGGAGGCGTCGGCGTGCTGACGCCGCAGCGGGAGGCGGTGCTTCAGGCGATCCGCGAAACGGAGGCGCACCTGACGGCGGGCGAAGTCTTCGAGGCGGCGCGGCGTCGTCTGCCTTCGATCAGCTATGCGACCGTCTACAACTCGCTGCGGTATTTGACCGACGCGGGGCTGGTGCGAGAGATCAACCAGGGCAAGGGCGCGAGCCGTTACGACCGCGAGATGGAGCGGCACGATCATGCCGTCTGCACGCGTTGCGGAAAGCTGGTGGATTTCGATCTTCCGGCGACCATGGAGCTGATGCGCGCGGCGGCCCGCCGCTCGCGCTTCAAGCCCGAGTCTGTCCACTTGACGCTCAGGGGCGTCTGCCCTGATTGCTGCGCTCAAGGATAGACGGCGGCAATCAATGCAGGTTTTCGATTACAGAGTCATGCGCGGCTCGATTACAAAATCGCCGCGTCGAAGCAAACAACTAACTCGCCGACCGACGATGGAGGAATAATGCAAGCGACAGCAACAGCAGTTGAGAAGGCGATGGTGGGCCAGCCCGCGCCGGATTTCGATATGGCCTCGACCAAGAATCTTGAGAAGCTCAACGAGAACGTCAAGCTCTCGGACTACAAGGGCCGATGGCTGGTTCTCCTCTTCTACCCGTTGGATTTCACTTTCGTGTGTCCGACAGAGTTGACCGCCTTTAGCGACCGTTACGAAGATTTCCAGGCGATTGGCGCCGACATCATAGGCGTCTCGACCGACTCGGTCTTTTCGCACCGCGCGTGGATCAATACGCCGCGCGACAAGGGCGGCGTGGCCGACCTCAAATACCCGCTCGCGGCGGATTCGACCAAGCAGGTGGCGAGCGATTACGGTGTGCTCATCGCGGACAAGGGGATTGCTCTACGCGGGCTCTTCGTGATCGATCCCGAAGGCATCCTGCGCTACAAGGTGATTCACGATCTGAACATCGGTCGTTCGGCGGAAGAGACGCTGCGCGTCATTCAGGCTTTGCAGACGGGCGGCCTCTGCCAGGCGGAATGGAAGCCGGGCCAGGAAACGATCAAGGCTTAAGAACATCAGAGCAAATGGCTGATGGTAAATAGTGAGATAGTATTTTTCGTTTACTATTCGCTATTTACCATCACCTTTTTGAGGTGAAAGCTATGCCGATGAGAATTGGGACACAGATGCCGTCCTTGGACGGTGCGACCGAGTGGTTCGGCGCGACGCAGGCCCATGCGGAAGCCGAGAGCGCGGGCCATCCGGTGCTCGTACACTTCTGGTCTGTCAGTTGCGGCATCTGCAAAGATAACATGCCGCGCGTTGCAGAGTGGCGCGACGGGCGGGCGGCGGAAGGCTTGCGCGTCATCGCCGTTCACATGCCGCGTTACGAGGCCGATACCGATACGGAAGCTGTGCGCGATGCCATCGTCAAGTACGGCATTATGGAGCCGTGCGCGATTGATAACGAGCACAAGCTGCGCGAAGCTTTTCAGAACGATCAGGGCTACGTGCCCGCCTATTACCTGTTCGACGCGGAGGGTAGGCTCAAGAGCTTCGCGGCTGGCGAGCGCGGGCTTAACATGATTGCTCCGGCCATCGAGCGCTTGCTCGCCAACGCCAGCAAAGCGTCTGTCTAAGCGCAGTCGCGTCAGACGAATTCCAACGAAAAAGGCGGCACTCTTCTTGTATTAATCAGAGGCAGCCTTTTTATCGTCCGGGGCGCAAGTGCAAGCGCGCGGTTCAGAAGAGCGACGGTAGATTACCGGCGACAAAGCGCAGGATGAAGAATGCCAGCGTGATCGAGCCGGCGAGCAGCACGAGCAGAATTGAGAGGATGACGAAGAGGAAGAGCCAGTCGCTCAGTCTTGCGCTGTGCGCTTCGGCAGCCGAAACGGTTGCGCGCTGCTTCAACAGCTCGACGTTCATCTGATTGGATTTCCACCAGGCGTCAAACAGGTCGCCGACGAGGGGCAGCGAGCCGAGCACGTAATCAATGCCGAGGTTGAGGCCCATGCGCAGAAGAGTGACCTTCGGCACGCGGTAGCGAACCGCAGCGGCCAGGATGTAGAAGGAGACGCCCGTCGTCGCCAGATCGCCGACGCCCGGTATTAGACCGACGATGGCATCCAGGCCGAAGCGCCACCCGACGCCCGGAATACGAAACAGCCCGTCCATCCAAAGGCTCAATTGATCAAGACTGCGCTCGATCTCGACAGCCTTCGCCGTACGCGCAGCAGCCGTCGGGCCCGCACGCTCCAACTCCACGTCTCTAGCTCTCAATGCCATCGGTTAATCCTCAACAGTCAACGGAATGAAAACTCTTTCGCTCTCTTGACCGTTCATGAGCGACAGGCCGTCTCTCTTTTCAAAGCATTCTCGTCATCTGCACCGGATGACACGAAGCGACCTGCAATAAGATGCGTAAACCGGCGGATTGGTTTACGTCGCAGCCGTCAAAAGGCCGCTGACTTCTAGCGTATTCTGGTCATCTGTTGCCAGAAGAATTTTCCGAGGCGAGCGAAGCGATTGCCCTCGTTGCTTTTGGTCATGCTCGGATTGATGCCGAGCGCGGCGGCGAGTTGCGGGTCCGGCGGCGCGATGTCCTCATCGCCGCGCTTGCCCGAAAGCCAGCGGTTGAAGGTGCGCGTCACGGCGCGGCGTTGCAGGAGCGGCGCTTCGGCCACAAACGCGCCGCGCAGATCATCCATCTCGGCGACCTCGAACATGTTCGCGTTGTAATAGTTTCTGAGCGCGGCGAAAAACTTTTGATGGCCCAGCAGGCGGCGCAGCTCCGCGAACATCAGAGCGCCCTTGCCCGCCACGATGGCCGCATACTGAAAAGAGTTTCGATACTCGCGCGCGTTGCGGTCTGCGCCCATGTCCTCGCCGCCGAAGGTGCGATAGACCTTGTAGACGCCGCGCAGTTGATCTTCCATCACGGCGGCGGCCCGCTCCTCGCCGTGCACGTCCCTGTAGTAGAGCAGCGCAGACCAGTTGGCGAGAGCTTCATCCATAACGGGGTCGCGTTCCGGGTCGTTTCCCACCACTGAGCCCCACCATTGATGCGCGACCGTGTGGGCCACCGTCCACTCCAGGCTGTCTTCGACCGAGGCCCGCTGCTCGCGTATGATCTCGGGCAGATTACGCACGGGCGGCGAATCGAAGTCCACGTAGAAGGCGCTGGCAATCGCGCCGAGCCCGGCAAACTCCGCCGAGCCGAGCCCTGCGACGAGCGGCGTATCTACCACGTTGATAGTCTTGTAGGGCAGAGGGCCAAAGCGCGTCGTGTAGGTGCGGACGGCTTCGGCTGATTGCGCGAGCACGCGCCGACCGACAATCTCGTGCTCGGGCGTGAAGACGGAGCGCACACGCGTCTCGCCGACCAGGCGTTCCTCCGCGCGCAGGCCGCGCCCGGCGAGGATAGCGAAATCGCGCAGCGCCTCTCCCGAAAACAGGCGCACCGTGCTCGCTTCAGCTCCGGCACGCGGCGTCGCGGCTTCGCCGGAAGCGTAGAGCATAACGTCCGGCGGCGCGTCCACAGAGACCTCGTAATCCGAGGCTTCGGTAAATACCATGTCGCCTATGCTCATCTCGACTTTGCGCTGCCAGTCGTCGCCGTCCCTGGCCGCGAGCACGGGATAAGCCGTGCCCAGAAGCATCTGTCCTCGACAGCGAAAGTTTATATCGCGCGCACGTCTGACCTCGCGCTCGCTGCGGAGCGCCGCGCCGACCTGCTGCAAAACATGCACGACGAGGCCCGTCTCTTCCGGGTCAATCTCGGGCACGCTGCCCTTAAACTTGATTTCGATCTCGGCAAAGCGTCCCTTCAGTACGGGCTCGCGCAGGTTCACGCGCAGCGTCGTCGCCTGATCGTCGAGCGCGAACAGAAGCGGCGCACCCGTGCCCGCCATCCTCACCTCCGTCACCTCTATGCGCGGCTCATCCGGCGCATTAGCAGTTGTAGAAGAAGTAGTAGTTGCAGCGGCGGCGGTCGTCGTCGTTGGGCCCTGTGCGCTCGCCGCCGGAGTCGGGCGCTGCGCGATGGAAGATCGCAGGTTGGCGTAGAGGTGGAAATAGAGGACGTAGACGGGGCGATCCATGTCATTGGCCCAACGCACCTGCTCCGTCCCCGTGTAGGTTCGACCGTCGAAATCGAGCGCGAGGCTTATCCTGTAGCGCGGGCGCTCGGGTGGCCCATCCGTATCCGGTTTGGAAGCGGGCGACGGCTGCGGCGGCTGCGCCGAGATGACTGTCGCCGAGGAAAGGGCAAGCAATAGTAAGACGAGAGCAACGCTTGCCCTCATCGCGCGCCGTCCGTCCGTTTGTAATCCTCTTCGATACAACTTCGCTCTCAACGCTCTTTAGGTTTACGCGGCTTGCCCGTCTTATCCGAAGCGGGCTTCCCCTGTCTGCGCGAAGCGGAACCCGCGCCGGCTTTGGCTGAAGGCTTGGGGGTCGGCGCTGCGCCTTCCACTATGCTGATGCTGCGTATGAGGTCGCCGCGCTCGATTGAGTCAACCACCTCCATCCCTTCTGCGACGCGACCGAAGACAGTATAGCCGCCGTCCAGGTGCGGCTGCGGCGAGTGCGTCACGAACCACTGCGAGCCGCCAGTGTCTTTGCCCGAGAGGGCCATCCCGACCGCGCCGCGCTCGTACTCGACCTGATTGATCTCGCAGCGAATCTGGTGGCCAGGGCCGCCGTTGCCGTCGCCGCGCGGGTCGCCGCCCTGAATGACGAAGTTGGGCACGACGCGATGAAACGTGACGTTATTAAAATAGCCGCGCCGCGCAAGCTGAACGAAATTGTCCACCGTGAGCGGCGCATCATCTGGCAACAGCTCGATCATAAAGCGGCCCTTATCGGTTGTCACAAGGGCATGCACGCGACCGTTATGACGAACGAGCGCGCGATGATAATCCGTGAGCGTATTGCGCGTCTCCGCCGTGCCGGTGCGCGCTGCGAAGTCGCCAGCGCCGCCCGCTTCGAGGAGCGCGACGGCGCGACGGCGCACCAGATGATCTGTCGAGTTGAGCGCCGTCTTGATGGCTTCGTTGGCCGAAGCGCTCTTCTGCTTGGCCAGCGCGTCGAGCAGGGAGAGCACGGCATCATTCAAAGGGTCGCGCATGGCCGAAGGCAGAGCGGCGGCCAGAGCACGCGCGTTCGCTTCATCCGGCCCCAGCTCGCCCAGCAGCTCTGCCGCCGTGGCGCGGACAATCTCGTCTTTCGCCGCGAGCTGTTTTCTAAGCACCTCCCCGGCATCCATCGGCTTGAAGGCGGCGAAGGCGCGCAGGAGGTCTGGCACGGCGACGGCGGGCACAGTTGCGTCTTCGAGCAGCGAGCGAAGGATGATCTGCGCATCGGCTTGAAGGCCGACGATGCCGCTGCCCGCAGCCTCCGCCGTAATTCCGCCGATCTCGCCGAGGCCCTGTGCGATGCTCGATGTCATTCTCCAATCGCTGCTGAAGCGTGCGCGCACGTCCCTGTCGGAAAACTTGACCAGGGGCTCTTCGCGCAGGTACGCATCGGGCGAGATGTGCGCGAGGGCGACCTCTATCTCGGGCGCGCTCATCCCTTCCGCCGTGCGGAACTCCTTGAGCCAGGCGACGGCCTTGGGGTCGCCAGTGTTGGGCAGGAGTCGTCCGAGCGCCGCAGCAATCTCAAGCAGCTCGCCCGTTTCGCGCGGGTGCGCTGTGCCCGCCGCCTTCGTCGTGCGATAAGCGGCGAAAAGCGTCGCCGCCCGCCCGAGAAGCGTGGCGGCGGCGCGCGCATCCTTCAAAGCCCCCAAAGCGCGAATCGAGCTGACGCGCACGCGCTCGTCCGAGTCAACGCCTGCACGCGCCGCGAGCGCATCCAGCGAAGCCCTGTCCTCTGTTGCTCCGAGCACGCGCGCCGCGTTTGCCCGGACAATCGCTTCCCGGTCGTTTGTCAGAAGGGGTCGCACCTGTTCGTTGGCGTCTTTGTTGCCAAGTCGCGCCAGGGTGTTCAAAGCATCGGCACGAATGCGCCCGTCCTTGTGCGAAAGAAACTTCGAGAGCACCGGGGCGGGTTTTGCCGGACGAGCCCGTAGCACGGCGGTCAGCCCGGCGAGGATGATTCGCTTATCGGAACGCGCGCCGCGCTCCGCTTCCTTTGAGAGCACGCTCAAGACCGCTTCGCCAAGGGCGCTCATGCTCGCTTCATCCTTCTTCGGCAGAGCGGCGGCGATCTTACCCATCGCCTCAAGGGCACGCGCGCGAACCTCGCTCGTCTCCTCCACGCGAATCGAAGCCGCGACAACAGCTTCGGAAGCCGTGGCCGATTCCACTTCGCCAAGCGCGAAGGCGGCCATCGCACGCACGCCCGCATCGGAGTCGGACTCAAGCAGCTTGACGAGCGTGCTGACGGAGCGGGGGTCGCCTATGCGTCCGGCGGCGAGCGCCGCCCTGCGTCGCACTCGCGCGCCCTTGTCGGAGAGCAACTGTGCCAGGGCGTCTCCCCAGCGCCGCTCGTCCTCGGCTCGCACTATGCGCAGCATCGTCTCCTCGGGAATAGCGCTCGGACGGCTCTGCGCCGAAGGCTTCGACCGCCCCTGCTGTTTCTTCTGCTGGGCCAACGCCGCGTGCGACGAAGAGACTGCGATTAAGCAGGCGAAGAGGGCGACGACCGCGGCAGCAGCGCCGGACAGGGTCGCAGGCCGGCCCGGAAGATGTTGAGTGTGGAGATCCTTTGGCATGGAATCAGACGGCAAGCTCATGATAGCACCCGGCGCGTGCCGCACGGCAACGACGCGGCGCTTGATCTCTTCTTTATGTATCGTGGAGAGTCGTCGCTTATGTCAAGCGCAGCGACACCTCTGAGGGGCTTCAGGATGTATTTGACGAGCGCCTAGAGCGGTTCTCAATTGAGTGCGAGAACAGGTCAGTCGCGCCAAAGCTCTCGGGCGGGCGGGTGACGCGACTTGAGACCGGCCCGAGACCTGAGGGCGCGACTGAGCTGAATGCTGCGCTAAGTGCTCGCACTCCTTGGCAATCCGCTATGGGCGTGACTTCATCATCCGGGGCAATCACGTCAACAGTCTGATATTTGCTGCGCTCGCGGTCGGGCGCGGATTGCGGCTGCGTCCAGTCTTTAGCAGGCTTTCACTGCCTTTCCAACATTTCGGCGCTGTGGCATCTCTCTTGCTCCCAGGCTCAAGCGTCGGATTTGAAAGTAAGGAGGCAGATGATGGTTAAGCTATGGCTTTCGCTGGTTCTCATATACTTGCTGGTTTTCACCGCCGCGCCCGTGCTGGCATCCGCCAGGCCGGATAAGCAGGCCCAAACGACGGATGAGATCAGGGCCAAGATAGGGCGCATGGGGATAGGCCGACGAGCGCGCGTCAAGATCAGGCTGAAGAACGGAACGAAGCTCAAAGGTTATCTAGAGCAGGTTGGGGAAAGCGAGTTCGTTATCAAAGATAATGATCGGGGCGCAAGCGTACTCTATGGCGATGTCGCCTCGGTCGAGGAGAACAGGGGTCGTGCGACGGGCAAAACCATAGCTCTCTGGGCGGGCCTGGGCCTGGGCGTGCTCGCAGCGCTCGCAGCCATCGGGCTCGCACACGCCGATTAAAAGTTATGACGCAGGAGAGCCGACAAGTTCATCTCTGTCGCTTATGCGCTCGACTTCGACGAGCGCGTCGTAGAAGGTCGCGCCGCCGCCCATGTCCGTCAGCTTTTGCGAAGTCAGTTGATTGACGTTGGCTCCGCCCGGCGAATGCTTGTTCCACCAGACGGAGGGCGAGACGACGACGCCCAGGCGCGCACGCGTCGTCACCACCGCCCAAAGCTCACACGAGCCGCGCTCGTTGAAGGCGCGTACGCGGCAGCCGTCCTCAATTCCACGCGCGGCGGCGTCCGCCGGGTGAATCTCTATGAACGGGCGCATCTCCTGGCGCAACTGCTTCGGGAGATTAGCAAAGGTCGAATTGAGGAAGGCGTGCGCCGCCGGAGTCAGGAGCGCGAGCGGAAACTTGCGCGCCAATTCAGGCGCACTTTCAACGGATTCGCTCGGCGGAATAAAGTCCGGCACGGCGTCCAGGCCGAGCGCCTCCATCTGCTCGCAGACAAGCTCGCACTTGCCCGACGCCGTGTGGAAGTTGCCTTCGGCGAAGGGCGCGAAGGTCTCCGCCACGTTTAAGCGCATCCATCCGCGCTCGCGTAAAGCTTCCAGAGTAATCCCCGCGAGCGCCGGATGATCGGTCTTGATGGCCTGCCTCGCAATCTCTTCGTCCGAATCCTTGAAGCACTCTTCATCGAAGCCCATCGCGGCGGCCAACTGCCGAAAGACATCGGAATTCGAGCGCGATTCGCCGATGGGCTCTATGGCCCGCTCGTTGATGACGAGGTATAGATGGCCGTAGGCTTTATGTAGATCGAAGTGCTCTAGCTGTGTCGTGGCGGGCAGCACGATGTCCGCGTAGTCGCACGTATCGGTCATGAACTGTTCATGCACGACCGTAAACAGATCTTCGCGCCGCAAGCCTTCGAGCACCTTCGACTGATCGGGCGCGACCGCCGCGGGGTTGGAGTTGTAGACGTAGAGAGCGCGCACGGGCGGCTCAAGCCTCTTCGTCAACAGGTCGCCGAGGGCTGACATGTTGAGCGTGCGCGGGCGCGGACTGGGCATCAGGTCTGGACGTTCGAGCACAGGGTAATTGAGCGGGAACGTGCCGCTCGTCGAGAGCAGGACGCCGCCCGCAGGGTCTCGCCAAGCGCCGACTACGGCAGGCAAGCAGGTGAGCGTGCGTACGGCCATGCCGCCGCCCCTGTGACGCTGCAAGCCGTAGTTGAGGCGAATGACGCAGGGCTTGACGGTCGCATACTCGCGCGCCAGATTGATGATCGTTTCCGGCGCGAGCCCGCACGTCTTCGCTACGCGCTCGGGCGTATACTCTGCGGCGCGCGCGCGTAACTCCGCAGCGCCCGTACAGTAACGCTCAAGGTAATCGCTATCTTCCAGGCCCTCTGCGAAGATGACATGCATGAGCCCGAGCGCGAGGGCGGCGTCCGTGCCCGGAAGCAGCGCTATGTGCTCGTCTGCTTGGTCAGCCGTGCGCGTGCGGCGCGGGTCAATACAGATGACGCGCGCCCCCGTCGTTCGCGCCTCCGAGACCTTGGGCCAGAGATGCACGTTGGCCGAGATTGTGTTCGTTCCCCAGAGCAGAATCAAGCGCGCTTCGGGGAAACGCTCGGGGTCTGTCCCGATGGTTGCGCCGATTGTCGCCTTGTACCCGGCTGTGCCCGCCGAGGCGCAGATCGTGCGGTCTAGCTGCGACGCGCCGAGACGGTGAAAGAAACGCCTGTCCATTGACTGCGATTGCACCAGCCCCATCGTCCCGCAATAGCTGTAAGGCAGAATTGTTTGCGCGCCCTCAAGGGAACTTGCAAGAGCCCTGAAGCGCGAAGCGATCTCCGAGAGCGCCTGCGTCCAACTGATCGGCTCAAAGCGTCCTTCGCCCTTCGCCCCCGTGCGCCTGAGACAGGTCATGATGCGATCAGGGCTATGCGTGCGCTCCTGGTAGTTGGCGACCTTCGTGCAGAGAAAGCCGCGCGTGAACGGATGATCGGGGTCGCCCGCCACGCGCAAAGCCCGGCCATCTTCGACCGTCACGAGCATCGCGCACGTATCGGGACAATCATGCGGGCACGCGGCCTTAACAACTCTCGGGCTGCGATCCTGGTTTGCGTCGGAATTCATCGGTCGAGTCATCATTCGATAGCTAAAGCGGATTCAAACAGGGATGGACAGAGATACTCAAGATAAAGAAGAAGCGATGAACGATTCATTGCAGCAATGCTTTTGTCTCTCTTCCTGCTTGCTGTTTTTATCACGCCCATCCCGTCTATCCCTGTTAATCTCTTTCCCGTCGCTGCTGATCTCTTTCTTATTAGGCGCTCCTAGTTTATCAGAAGAGCTACGGGTTGACCTCTCTAAAAGCAGAAGCGCCACGGGAGATAACCCCCGTAGCGCCTCTTCTCGACTGATAAGCCAGACTTTTTTAGCTCGCAATCTCCGACATGCCTGAGAAGTCGCCCGCAGGCTTGGCCGAGCTTTCGGCGACGACCGGGACGCTCTCGGAGAGCGCGCCGTTGTCGGGCGTTTTTTCCTCGCGCGCGTTCGCCTCACGACCATTACCATCAAGCGCGTTCTTGAGTTGGGCCATACGGCAACTGCCTTCAAAGACCGCGCCCTGCTCGATCACAAGCGAAGGGGTTTGAATGTTGCCGTTGACTTTGGCGGCGCGGCCAAGCTCAAGACGCTGGCTGGCGATGATGTCGCCGTTGACCGTGCCGTGAATGACGGCGATGGCGACCTGTATGTCGGCGTCCACCTGCCCGTTGTTGCCGACGATGAGCGTGCCGGATTCGGAGCTGACGCGCCCGGAGAGATGTCCGTCAACGCGCAGCATAGCCTTGAAGGTCGCCTCGCCCGTCAGGACCGTGCCGTTGCCGACAAAGCCGCTGAGGGTTCCTTCCTTGATGTCGCGCGCCAGCGACTCGCTTTCCGTCACGGCACGCGGCGACGAGGAAGAAGAAGCTGAAGCGGAGGGGGGTTCGCTCGCGGGCCTGTACGGTTGCGGCGGCTCCGAGTAGGGCTGGCTTTGATATGAGGGGGATGGGTTATATGCGGGCGTCGCCTTGCTGTCCATTGTGTTCTCGCTGTCTCCTTGGTCTGCTTTCGGATTCTTTCCCATTCTAAGCATACTGAAACCTCCCGGTATGTGTCTGAGCGGATTGACTCACAGATTCGGATGCCCAGAAGTCGCGCAAACCCGAACCGCACGTGAGCGTGGGCCAGTCGGATGAAAATTCAGCTTTCGGTGCTTGCCGGAGCAGAACCTTCCGCTCCCCTCGCAGGTAGACGCTTTCAAGCAAAGCGTACCTCATCATAAATAATGCGTTAGGCCGTGTCCAGCATTTTTAAACACACGGGGTCGCCGAAGGCTTCTCCCTGGCTGCATCCCTCCAGGCGACATTTCTATATTTAGTAGTCGGATGAGGTTTCATACACTAAATGATGAGCAGCAATGCGTTTGTCTTGGCTCGGGCCGTGCGGTTCGTGGCCTGTGGAAAAAATTTTCGGCGCGGGACTGCGCGCGGGCTTCCGAGGCTGCGGCTTCATCCTGCGCCGTGAGCGCGGGACGGGCGGGCGGCGTGCCCCGGTTGTCAATCCCGTATCAAACGTGGCATCCTGACACGATAGAGACCGAGGCTGAAGCGTAGGAGTTTTTGAGGCCGAGATGTTTGTCGAGAGTAAGATGAAGACAAGGCTGCTGCGCCGCATGGGCGAGGCCATCAAGGACTTCGGGATGATCGCAGAGGGCGACCGCGTGATGGTCTGTCTTTCGGGTGGCAAGGACAGCTATACGCTGCTCGACCTGCTGGTGGACGTGCGCGAGCGCGCGCCCGTACGCTTCGATATCCTTGCCGTCAACCTGGACCAGAAGCAGCCTGGTTTTCCCGCGCACGTCCTGCCGGAGTACCTGCAAAGCCTCAATGTTCCCTTTCGCATCGTCGAGCGCGACACTTATTCAATCGTCAAGCGCCTCGTCCCGGAAGGCAAGACCTACTGCGCCGTCTGCTCTCGCCTGCGACGCGGCATTCTCTACAACATCGCCGTCGAAGAGGGATGCACCAAGATCGCGCTCGGCCATCATGCCGACGACATCATCACGACCTTTCTCTTGAATCTCTTCTTCGTCGGCACGCTCAAGGCCATGCCGCCCATCTTGCGCTCAACAGACGGGCGCAATACGGTCATACGCCCGCTCGCCTACTGTCGTGAAGCGGACATAGCGGAGTTCGCCGTCTCCAAAGAGTTTCCGATCATCCCCTGCGACCTGTGCGGCTCGCAATCGAACTTAAAGCGCGCGCGCATCAAGCGATTGATCACGGAGCTGGAAAAAGAGATTCCGAACATACGCAGTTCTATGTTGACGGCGATGACGAATGCTGTGCCTTCACATCTGCTCGACCCTAACCTCTTCGATTTCAGATCGCTCGCGCCGGGCACTGGCGACATAGAGGCAGAGCTTGATACGGCCATCGGCCACACGGACGAAGACCTGGCGCAATTTCCGGCGCTGGTCTCTCTCGCCTGAGCCGGAGACGGAAGAATGGCGACGACTACTGCTTCCAAAAAGCGAGAGTTGGATTGGAGCGCTTTTCCGCCGGGCACTGTCACAGAGTACACGCGGCTTCTATGCCTGGCCTGTATCTTCGACATCTTCACAGAGCAGCTTGGCCTCGCTCCGCGCACGGCCTATTCGGAGATCAAACGCCACGCGCCGACCGTCGAGGAGTTGACGGCGCGTGAGCCCATGCGCCCCTACTTCCAGAGTGAAGAGAAGCACCCGCGCTGTCCTTACTGCGACGCTGTGAAGCGCTGGCATGCGCGTCTCAAGACCTATCGCATAGAAGGCGGCAAGGCGACGGACGCGGCCCGTCGCGCGCTCACCAAAATGCTTCCCAAAGCCGAAGACCAGTTCCAGATAATTGAAACGAAATCCACGCGCCGCGCGATCTTTTTTGAATGGCTGGAGGCGCTCGGTCGCTCACTGGACTTCGAGATGGACTCCTGGCTGATAGAGGCGACGCGCGCATTTTTAGAGCGCACAGAGCCGAAGACGGATTGGGCCCGGGAGTTTGAGGGCGTGCGGGACGTGCGCCGCTCGCATAGGCTCGAAGCGGGTTGGGAGCGCGACGGGGCGCGTCTATATCTCTCGCCGGCGCTCTACAACGACGCGCTGCTCGTGCAATACCTGGTCAGCCGCTCGCACAAACACGGCGGGCGCACGTTTGAAGGCCGCCTGACGCTCATTGAGCTTGTGCGCCGCATGCGATATAGCGGCCACCTGGACGCACAGGGCATTACGGAGCGCGATCAATTCGATGTGCTGGAAAAACTTGTCGAGCACCTGACGGGCGGCGACGGCGCAGTGAAGCTCTACTTCATCCTTGATCGCCGCGATTTTTTGGAAAAGGTCAAGACCGTCTACGCGCGTTATGCAGCCTGACAGGCTCTTTCGCCTGGCCGTGCCGTCTTCGCTGCAAAGCTCCAACGCGAGACTGAACCGCGCCGCTCGTGCCCAGGCTACCTTCGCCTCTGACCGGCCCTTGGCTTTACCGCGTCGCGTCCATCGGGCAACTCGACTCTGGCCTCGCCCATCTCCCGCATCAACATTTGACCTTCGGCCCATTCGCCTTGCCCTTGAGTGACGACCGGCTGCTCGGCGGCGAAAGTTCCCATGACTCTGCCGACAGGCTGCTCTTCTCTGAGCCTGTTTGCCGTGACGGCTCCCATCATCTGCATTGGCTCTCGTTCATCCATGGCCGTGTAGAGGCCGAGCCCTGCGAAGAAACTGATGATCGCCGAAAGCGTCGCTGTGGCGACGCGCGAGAGGCGACGCTTCAGTGCGCGCAGGCCCACGGGGCAGTTCTCGGTCAAGATCGTGCCATCACTGCGCCTGTAGAACCTGACGCACAGACGCCCCTCTGCGCGCGCGATGAGCGCTTCGGCCTCGCTTCTTGTCATTCCCGAAAGGTTATAAACATTGAGCCTGCACTGGCCGCAAAAGCGTGCCCGTTGATCGCCGATCATCTCGTCCCAATTAGCGGAACAAGGGGCCGCGACCCTCACGCGCTCTAGCGGGCTGGTGTATCTGGTCATAAGCGTCTCTCCGAAAGGTCACAAGCTTGATTGCTTGACCTGTGAACGAAGAGAGCCCTGGCGGCTTGCACGATCATGGAAAAAAAGCGTCACCGGGGGCCTTCATCCGGCCAGGGGTCGGTCGCTGCCGGAAGGTCTTCGGCCACCAGTGAGTAGAGTAGGGCGTCATGCGAGCGGCCATCGAGCATGATCCGTTTTCGAAGGATGCCTTCGCGGACGGCCCCTGCCTTTTCCGCGACGCGCTGGCTGGCCACGTTCCCGACGGCGGCGACGATCTCTATACGCTTTAGTCCCAGCTCTTGAAGACCGAACCGGGCGAGCAGCATGGTCGCCCTCGAAGCGAGGCCGCGTCTTGTGCAGCCTGTCCTTATCCAGTAGCCAAGGTTGGCATAAAGGTTATGACGAACGAGATGATTAAGCCCGATGCCTCCGAAGTAAGCGCCCGTGCGCGCATCGAAGACGCCGAAGCTGTAGTCCTCCCCCCTGGCCGATGCTTCATCGCGCGACATGATGAAAGCTCTGCTCTCGTCAATCGTGTAGCCTGTGTGACACCAGGGCATCCACCTGGAGAGTTCATCGATGGATTCGCGCACGGCCTCGTAGAGCGCGTCCGTATCTTCTGCGCGGTAAGGTCTCAGAACTATTTTTCCGTCGGTGAGCCGTGTCTTCATGATCGGTGACAGAGTGCGTGCGCTCTTTCGCGTCGCTTCAAGAGCGTGGGTCTGCGGCTTTGAGGTTCGAGTTCGTCAGAGAGGTCAGGATGTGATCCTGCCAGCGGTCTTCGATCAAAAGATAATCGCGCGCGTAGCCCTCGACGCAGAATCCCAGCCGTCGCAGAAGTTTGCCGCTTCTCTCGTTGACGGGAAGATAGTTCGCCATAATGCGGTGCAGGCGCAGCTGCTCGAACACGTAGCGGATGGCGGAGGTGAGCGCCTCGTACATCAGCCCACGGCCTTCAAAGCGATAGTCCAGACTGTAGCCGAGGTAGCACGCCTGGAAAGGGCCGCGCACGAAGTTCGTAAAATTGCAGACGCCCACGACGGGCGCTGCCTGCTGCTGCTGCTGCTCGCGCTCAAATAAGACGAGTTTTAGAGCCTCGTCCTGCGTAAACTGTGCGCGCCCCTGCGCGAGGCGCTCGCGCCAGTAGCTTTCCGTGTAATAGCCTGCGGGCGGCGGCGGCGACCAGCGGGCCAGATGCGCGCGGTTCTCTTCAAAGAAAGCCAGCATGCGTGGGGCGGCATCCTCCGACGGCAGCGTCAGAACGAGTCGCTCGGTTTCGATCAGGGGAAATGCGCGCGGTTCTTTCATCGCTTCGGATAGTCATGCGTCAGGGGCGCGGGCCTAAGGAGCGAGCCGCCCCTGTCTTGTACCCAGGTATGCTTTAGCCTCCGGCGCGCGTCAGTTGCTGCTCGGGCGGGCGGCGGCGGTAATGATGCGTCACGGGTCGGCGGCGACCGATGCCGATGGCGTTGCGCGAGATGATGAGCGTGGGGGGAAGCTGCCTGCGCTTGAACTCATTGGCGGGCGATTCCACACGATTGAGCAGGTCGTAGACCATCGTCGAGTCGTGCCCGGCGGCGATGATCTCTTCGGGCGTCGCCTTCTGCTCGAAGTATAGTTGCAGTATCGGGTCAATCTTATCGTAGGGCGGAAGCGATTGATCGTCGAACTGGCCGGGCGCGAGTTCCGCAGACGGGCGCTTATCTATAATCGCACTCGGGATGATCTCCGACTCGCGGTTGAAGTGACGGGCGAGCGCGTAGACTTCCGTCTTCAGCAGGTCGCCGAGCACGGCCAAGCCCCCGTTCGTATCACCGTAGAGCGTGCAGTAGCCCAGGGCCAACTCAGACTTGTTGCCCGTCGAGAGCAGCAGTCGTCCCTCCTTGTTCGAGATCGTCATCAGTATATTGCCGCGCAGGCGCGATTGCAGATTTTCCGCCGCGAGCGATTCGCCCCCGCGCGTCGGCTTGCTTAGATTAAGCTCTCCGGTCAGGGCCTCGAAGGCCCCTGTGATCGGATGCTCGACGGTCTTCATGCCGAGGCGACGACCAAGCTCGACGGAGTCGTCAACGCTGCCGCGCGAGGAGAAGGGCGATGGCATCATCACCGAGAGCACATTTTCGGAGCCGAGCGCCTCGCAGGCGAGCGCCGCCACCACAGCCGAATCAATGCCGCCCGAGAGGCCCAGGAGCGCCGTCGTAAAGCGGTTCTTTCGCGCGTAGTCGTGAATGCCCAGAACCAGAGCGCGATGCACCGTCTCAATATCATTGCCGGGCAGGCAGCGGTCATCCGCCACGCCGCAATCCAGATCAACCGTGCCGAAGAACTCCTCAAACGGCGGAGCCTGCATAATGATCTCGCCGCGACAGTCTGCGACGATGCTCGCGCCGTCGAAGATGATGCCGTCGTTTGCGCCGACGAGATTGACGAAGACGATGGGCAGCCCGGCGAGCTTGGCCCTGTGCGAGACCATCGAGCAGCGTTGGCCCATCTTGCCCTTGTTGAAGGGCGAAGCGTTGATTGAGCAGAGCACGCTCGCGCCCATCTCGATCAGGTCGTCCGCAGGGTCGTGCGGGTAGAGTCGCTCTTTCCAGTAGGTCTTATCGTTCCAGAGGTCTTCGCAGACGGCAACGCCGAGGCTCGCTTCGCCGAGCCGGAAAAGGTGGCGCTCGCGCGCGGGCTCGAAATACCTCGGGTCATCAAACACGTCATATTCGGGCAGGAGCGTCTTGTCGGCGTAGCCCAGGAGCTTCTGATTACGAATCACCGCCGCCGAGTTGTAGAGCTTACGGCCAGCGGGCTGCTCCGTCGGCCTGACCGTGCCGATGACAGCCGTCAAACCTTCGGTCGCCGCGATGATCTTATCCAGCGGCGCAAGCGACGAGCGCACCACGTCACGATCAAGAAACCAGTCGAAGGACATGTAGCCCTGAACC
The DNA here is from genome assembly GCA_036389095.1 of Pyrinomonadaceae bacterium. GTDB lineage: Bacteria > Acidobacteriota > Blastocatellia > Pyrinomonadales > Pyrinomonadaceae > DASQYE01. Next base: position 16,664 of record DASVQM010000063.1, on the reverse strand, counting down.
GCGACTTCCGGCAAGACGACCAGGTCGGAAGCGTCACGCTTCGCCTGCTCGATGGCGCGCAGGATGCTCGCCGTGTTGCCCGCATAATCTCCGTTCGTCGTATTGATCTGCCCGATAGTGACTCGCATATTCGTTCGACCCCTGATTAAAGATTACTGTAGAGCTTGGCGTGTTCTCCATTATCCCGCTCAAAGAGTCACACGTCCAGAGACCATAGACCTTAGGAGAACATCAATGCTAGATAAGCTCAAACGTGCGGCTTCAGCCGCCGCTCGGCCTTCATTTCTTCTTCGCCCGCCCATGACCGCCTCCGCCGGGCGTCTCAATCCGCACGCGGTCTCCGGCCTCAAGTGTCCAGCTACCTTTGGATGTGAGAGGCCGCGCGCGGCCCTTCCTCACGATTGAATCTCGTCCGGTGCTTCCATCCTCGCCGCCCTCAAGCCCGTAAGGTGCGAGCCGCCGCCTGTCGGCGAGCAGTGACATACGCGCAGGGGCAAGCGTTTCGATCTCGCGCACGACGCCGTCGCCGCCGCGCTGCGTGCCGCGCCCGCCGGAATTTTTGCGAATGCGATAGACGCGCACGCGCAGAGGATACGCGTACTCAAGCGCCTCGGCGGGCGTGTTCAGACTATTGGTCATGTGCGTATGGACTGCGCTCATCCCGTCGCTCGCCGGGCGCGCGCCCATGCCGCCCGCCACCGTTTCGTAATAAGCGAACTCACGACCGCTGCGCGGGTCAATGCCGCCGATAGTCAGGTTGTTCATAGTGCCCTGGCTCGCCGCCGGAATTTTAAGGGGAAGCGCATGGGCCAGGGCGCGGAACAGAGCGTCAACGATGCGCTGCGAGGTCTCGACGTTTCCGCCCGCGACCGGGGACGGGTGCACGGCATTGACGATTGTGCCGCGCGGCGCGATGACCTCTATGGGTTCCATCAGGCCCGCGCTCGCCGGGATGTCCGCGCCGACCAGGCAGCGGAAGACGTAGGAGACGGCAGAGACCGTGATCGCTTCGACGGCATTGATCGCGCCCGCGACCTGTGGCGCGCTGCCCTCAAAATCAACGCGCGCCCGTTCCCCTTCAATCGTCACGCGCGCCTTAATCGTGACTTTGGTCTCGCTCACGCCGTCGTCGTCCAGGGAGTCGCTGCCGTCGTAGACGCCGTCTGGAATCTCCCTGATGGCGCGTCGCATCATGCGCGCCGAATACTCTATCAGGTGCGAGGCGTAGCGAAGCGCGTCGCGCTCTCCGCGCCGCCCGACGATCTCTAAGAGACGCGCCGCGCCCGTCTTGAGTGAACCGATCTGCGCCTCGAAGTCTGCGCGCCGCTCCGCAGTCCCGCGCACGTTCGCCAGCAGCAATCCCAGCATCTCTTCATCCGTCTCACCCCCGCGCACAATCCTCACGGGCGGAATCCTCAAGCCCTCTCCATAGACATCCGTCGCCACCCCCATAGAGCCCGGCGTCCCGCCGCCTATGTCTGCGTGATGCGCGCGATTGGCAACGTAAAAGAGCGGCGACCGAAGATGCTCTACGCTGGACGACGAGCCTGCGCGCTTCCCCTTCGACCGCTCGCTTAACCTGTGCCTGCTCGATTGCAGACGACTCTGCCCGCTCTTCCCTTCTTCCTCAGCGTCGCGCTCATCATCCGCGTAGACTCCTGAGACGAGCGTCACGTCCGGCAGATGCGTGCCGCCCGCGAACGGGTCGTTGAGGGCCACCACGTCGCCGGGAGCAAGCTCTACGCGGCTGAGCGCGGCGGCCACGGCCATCGGCATGGAGCCCAGGTGCACTGGCATGTGATCGCCCTGCGCGATGACGAGGCCCTCGCGGTCGAAGACGGCGCAGGAGTAATCCCTACGCTCTTTGATGTTGGGCGAAAAGGCCGTGCGACGAAGCGCGATGCCCATCTCCTCCGCGACAGAGGTATAGAGCGCGCGGTAAATCTCAAGCGTCGTCGGGTCAAAGCCCCCGGCCCTCTTTTCGCGCCCGGCGCTCTCTCTGTTTGCTTTAAGCTTCATGGCTCGATAACCAGGTTTCCATGATGGTCTAAGGCGGCGCGCGCGCCCTTGGGAACGAGCGTCGTCGAAGAATATTCCGTCACGATGCAGGGCGAGCGCAGGCGCGCGCCGCGCGGCAGTTCTTCGCGGACGTAAATGGCCGTGCGCGCTTCCCCATCCGCGAAATGAACTTTCGCATACCTGTGCGGTGTTATGATGATTGAGGAGCGCACGCGTGCCCCGGCCTTCTGCGTCCTCAACTTCTCGACAACCCCGACGGAGCGCACGCGCGCGCTGACTATCTCCACGCTGTTGGCCTCCTGCGCATAGCCGTAGCGTGCCCTGTGCGCGCGGTGAAAGGCGGCGGCGATCTCCATACCTTTCCTCCACACGATCTCAAGCTCGAAGGATTGGCCCAGGTATCTAACGGCGAGTCTTCTCTCGTGCCGCTGCCGCGTCTCGCCGAAGCCTTCGCGGCTGAGCGCACGCCTGGCCTCGCGCTCCATCTCTCGAAACGCGCGTTCGAGCACGCGAGCGTTATCAGCGGTCGCCGCAAGCATCACCGTGCGGCTCCAATCCTTCACCACGTCCGCAGAGAGAGCGCCAAGCGCGGAGAGAGCGCCCGCAGAGGTCGGCGCGATGATGCGCGGAATACGCAGCGCGCGAGCGAGGTCAACGGCGTGCAGCCCACCCGCGCCCCCGAACGGGACGAGAGCGAACTCGCGTGGGTCAAACCCGCGCTCGACGGAGATCACGCGCAGCGCCCGCTCCATCCCCGTATTGACGACGCTCAGCAAGCCCTGCGAGGCCTCCCTGACGGAGACTTTGCGCCGCGCCGCCGCGCTCATCTCGCGGGCCAGCCCCGCGAGAGCCTGATGGGCCCTGCGCTCGTCGAGCGCGAACTCTCCGCCGAGCAGGCCAGCGCCGCCGAAATGCTGCAAGACGACATGTGCGTCCGTCACGGTCGGCAGCAGCCCGCGACCGTAACAGGCCGGGCCCGGATTAGCTCCCGCCGACTCCGGCCCGACGCGAAGCGAGCCGCCTTCGTCAACTCTCGCAATCGAGCCGCCGCCCGCGCCGACCGTGTGTATGTCCATCATCTGGACGGCGACGGGCAGGCCCGCCACCATCGCCTCGCTCGTCATACGCATCCCGTCGCGGTCGCACAGCGCCACGTCCGTCGAAGTGCCGCCCATGTCGAAGGTGATGACGTTCTCTATGCCCGCCTCGCGCGCGATGCCCAACGCGCCGACCACACCGCCCGCCGGGCCAGAAAGAATCGTTCGCACGGGTTCCGCCGCCGCGACCCCGGCAGAGATGCCCCCGCCCGAAGACTGCATCACGCGCAGGGCGGGCGCTTGCGTCCTCAGGCGATTCAGATAGCGGCTCATCAAGGGTTGCAGGTAAGCGTTGATGGCAACCGTAGAGGTGCGCTCGTATTCCCTGTACTCTGGAAGAATCAGGTGCGAGACCGAGAGCGGTACGCCCAGCGTCTTGAGCGCTTCGCTGATGCGACGCTCATGCTCTGGATGGACGAAAGAGAAGAGCAGAGAGATGGCGACCGATTCGACGCCCGCGCGCTCTAATCTCCTGACGAGCGCGCCGAGCTCACTTTCGCCCAGGGCTTCGAGCACTTCTCCGGTCGCGGCGACGCGCTCGCGCACGCCGAAGCGCAGGCGGTCTGGAACGAGCGGTGCGGGGCGCTCTGCGCCCAGGTCGTAGAGCGCTGGCCGCGCCTGCCGACCGATGGCGAGCACATCCTCGAACCCACGCGTCGTGACGAGCGCCGTTTTTGCACCGCGCCGCTCAAGCAGCGCGTTCGTGCCCACGGTCGTCCCGTGCACGACCTCTATCTCGCGCAGCCGCGCGCCCGTCTCAAGGGCGATGCGCTTGAGACCCTCCGTGATCGCCAGCGACGGGTCTTGCGGCGTCGAGGCGATCTTGAACAGGCGCAGGCCATCTCTCGACTCGAAGACGAAATCCGTAAACGTCCCGCCCGTGTCCACTCCGACGCGCACGCGCCTGCCCTCATTCAAAGCAGGAAATTAACAGGGATGGACACAGATTGTCAGGATGAAAAACTATAAGCAGGAAGAAAGACAAAAGCATTGCTGCATGAATTCGGCCTTTGCTTTTCTTATCCTGTGTATCCTGTCCATCCCTGTTAAATTTCCTGCGCGTGTCCTGTTAGGTTGTATATCCCCAGAGTCTCGTCAACCCGTCCATGTCTCCGTTGAACTGGTCGCGGTCACAGTTGCCGACGCCTGCGACCGAGTGCGGCTCCGGGCCGACTTCCCCGTCCGTGTACTGCCACATCGTCCACGTCGGCCAGTTCGCGGGGACGTGCGCGGTGGGCCCATACTCCGAGAGCCAGAGCCAGCAATTGGCCAGCGTCGGATTCTGATTTCCTCCCAATAGCTGCTCGACGTAAGAGCCGGAGTAAAAGCCGGGCCAGCGTCCGGTCGCGGCCTGCACATGAGTGACGAACTGCTCGGCTCCGGCGATGGTCATGCTCCCGCCCGTCGTGTTCTGCTCGAAGTCCAGCACCAGCAGATCGTTCGCGCCGGGATTGACGACCGAGAGGAAGTGTTCAGCCTGCGCCACCCCGTCATCGGACGTGCCGAAATGATAAGCTCCCCACCAGAGCCCGGCGGCGAGCGCCTGGCCGCGATGCAATGCATACTTCGGATCAACATAGCCCAGACCTTCCGTGGCCTTGTGTATGACGCCGACGATGCCATCGGCTTTGACGGCATTGAAGTCCGTCACGTTGTTGAAGTGAGACAGGTCGATGACGACATTTATTGCCACGTTGCAACCTCCATATACGGTCTTATATTTTGTATCTTCCGCGAGGCGCACAGAGATTATCACCAACAGCCCCGGATACCTACGAGAAACAACAGAGACTCATAATGATTTCTCCCGGTCGAGAAGCTTGATAAGATGGCCCGGCGCGGAAGAGAAAGATAAAGGGGTTTCGCCAAGGTGTCCCTGAGAACCCCGGGGCCAGAGGTGGGCCCGGCTTCATCTAGAAAGGAGCTTCGATGTTCAAGCTAAACGGCTGCCAGCTCAGCTTTCAAGCTTACGAGAGTAGACCTCCCCGTCTTCGTCCGACAAAGCCTGGCCGGATGATCGCCGCCAGCGCCTGCATATTGCTCCTGCTCTTTCAGCCCGCAGGCGCGCAAACGGAGGTTCAACTGTCGCCCGAGGTGCGAGAGTTCGTCACGGTTGACTCGGGGACGGTCGCGCTCATACACGCACGGGTGATTGACGGGACGGGTGCAGCCGCACAAGCCGATCAAACCATCATCATCGCGGGCGGCAGGATTCAACAGCTCGGCCCGACGAAGAGCTTGAGCGTCCCCGCCGGGGCAAAGGTCATAGACCTCAGCGGCAAGAGCGTCCTGCCGGGCTTGGTGATGATGCACGAGCACATGTTTTACCCGACGGGCAGGCTGGCGCTCTTCAACGAGATGGGATGGAGCTTTCCGCGACTTTACCTGGCGGCGGGCGTCACCTCCCTGCGCACGGCGGGCAGCGTCGAGCCTTACACGGACCTGAACCTGAAGAGGATGATAGACGGCGGCAAGATACCTGGGCCGAAGATGCACGTCTCCGGGCCGTATCTCGACGGCGTGGGAAGTTTCGCCACGCAGTTTCACGTCCTCACGGGCCCGGACGATGCCCGCCGGATGGTCGAGCAATGGGCCCAGGAGGGCGCGACCTCTTTCAAGGCTTACATGTACATCAAGCGAGCGGAGCTTTCAGCCGCCATCGCGGCGGCGCACGAGCGCGGGCTGAAGGTGACGGGCCATCTCTGTGCCGTCGGCTTCAGCGAGGCCGCCGCGCTCGGCATAGATAATCTTGAGCACGGGATCATCGTCGATACGGAGTTCCTGCCGGGAAAGAAGCCGGATGTCTGTCCGGCGCAGGCCGACACGGTCAGCAACCTTTCCAGGCTCGTGCTTGAGAGTGGGCCCGTCCAGCGTATGATACGCGAACTGGTCGCGCGCAAAGTCGCCATCACGTCGACGCTTCCCGTCTTTGAAGCATTAGTTCCGGGCCGCCCTCCGCTTCAACAAAGAGTACTCAATGCGATGACGACGGACGCACGCGCTCAGTATCTCGTGGCGCGCGCCGCCAGTAGCGATAGAAAAGATTCGCCCTGGCCCGTTGCCTTCAGGAAGGAGATGCAGTTCGAGCTTGCTTTCGCCCGTGCCGGAGGATTGCTGCTGGCCGGGACTGACCCGACCGGCAACGGCGGAGTGCTCGCCGGTTTCGGCAGCCAGCGCGAAGTCATCCTCCTCGTCGAAGCCGGTTTCACACCTCTTGAGGCGATTCGCATCGCAACCTTCAACGGCGCTCAGTATCTCGGCGAGACTGATCGCATCGGCCAGATAGCCGCAGGCAAACAGGCAGACCTCTTCATTACGTCCGGCGACCCTTCGACCAATATCGCCGACATAGAGAAGGTCGAGATAGTCTTTAAGGACGGCGTCGGCTACGACTCCGCCAAGCTGATTGAATCCGTGCGCGGCTCGGTCGGATGGCGTTAAGAGATGATCGGAATGAGAAGGCTGAAGGCGTCCGATGAAATCGCAGCAGATGGCCGCCACCCGGCGATGACGACCAGAGAAGCTCATGCCCTTCAATCAAACACCGCCGACACTCGGCAACCAGTACGAAGATGATCGTATCCTGCGCTCATACCTGGCACGCGTTCTTCCCTGGGAAGTGCGTGGCGAGATCGAGCCGTCGCTTGTCGAGATGGGACGCCTCGCCGGGGATGAGCTTTATCGTATGCAGCTTGCCGATAGATTGAACGAGCCGTCGCTGACGCAGTGGGACGCCTGGGGAAATCGCATTGACCGGATAGAACTGTCGCCGCTCTGGCGCGTGGCCGAGCGGCTGGCCGCCGAGCACGGCGTCGTAGCGACCAGTTATGAGCGCAGGCATGGCCGTTTCTCAAGGGTACACCAATCGGCGCTCGCCTATCTTTTCACACCGTCAACGGACATCTATAGCTGTCCGCTGGCGATGACGGACGGAGCGGCGCACACGCTTTTAAGCTCCGGCAATCGAGTGCTCATCGAGCGCGCCGTGCCGCACCTGACGACGCGCGACCCCGCAATGTTCTGGACGAGCGGCCAATGGATGACGGAAGCCACGGGCGGCTCTGACGTTGGCTTATCGGAGACGGTGGCGCGACGCGACGAGCAGGGAGACTGGCGTCTTTACGGGCGGAAGTGGTTCACGTCCGCCACGACTTCGCAGATGGCGCTGACGCTCGCTCGCCCGGAAGGCAATGGGCCGGGCGGGCAGGGACTCGCTCTCTTCTACATCGAGACGAGGGACGAGGGCGGTCGGCTGCGCAATATTCAGATCAACCGGCTCAAGGACAAGCTGGGCACGCGCAAGGTTCCGACCGCCGAATTAACTTTAGACGCGACACCTGCGAGCCTCGTCTGCGGGACGCGGGACGGCGTACGCAATATCGCGCCCATGCTCAATATCACGCGGCTGTGGAATGCCCTGAGCGCCGTTGCCTTGATGCGACGCGGCATCGCTCTCGCGCTCGACTACGCAGCGAGGCGCGTGGCTTTCGGCTCCCCGCTCGACGCGAAGCCTCTGCACATGGATACGCTGGCGGGCCTGGAGGCGGAATTCGAAGCCGCTTTTCAACTGGCCTTCTACCTGTCTGAGCTGACCGGACGCCGCGAGACAGGCGAGACGAGCGAAGAGGAGAGCTTGTTGCTGCGCCTGCTCACGCCTTTGGCGAAGCTTACGACGGCAAAACAGGCGGTGGCGGTTACGAGCGAAGTGCTCGAAAGCTTTGGCGGCGCGGGTTACGTTGAAGACACAGGATTGCCTTTGCTGCTGCGCGACGCACAGGTCTTGCCGATCTGGGAGGGAACGACCAACGTGCTCTCGCTCGATGCCCTGCGCGCCCTGGGCCACGAAGGTCAGGCGTTTCAAATATTGAAAGCCGAGATTGCCCGTTGCCTTGAACAGGCGCAGGATGACAGGCTCGCCCGCCCAGCTCAAGCCGCGAGACTAGCCATGGAGCACGCCGAAGCCTGGCTCTCAGCCGCGCGCCAAGAGGGACAAGATGTGATGGAGGCTGGCGCGCGTCGCTTCGCCCTGACGATAGGCCGCGCGATGGAGTTGGCCCTGCTCATCAGACACGCGCAATGGTCGCTCGATCATGAAGCTGATGCTCGTCCCCTGGCATCAGCACGACGTTTCGCCAGCGCGGGAGTTGATCTAATTCATCTCTAAAGAGAACGATTAACAGGGATGGACAGTGATGGTCAGGATAAAGACAGGAAGCAGGAGGAAAGATAAAAGCATCACTGCATGAGTTGTCTATTTCTTATTCTTTATCCTGTCCCTGCTGTCCATCCCTGTTAATTCCTGCTTTCGTCCTTCATCCTTTCATCGGCTCGTGTTCGGGATCGAGCGCGGCGAGTTCCGCCATCACGAGTCGCTCGCAGGATTCGGCGCTGCAAGCCTCTTCGGTCGGTTGAGCGTGCGTGCGATCATCGCTGCGCGGCAGCCAGAAGGAGACCAGTAGGGCCAGCGCCGCCAGCGCCGTCCCTACCCAGAAGACGTTGTGAATCGCGTTGGCGAGCGAATCCTGTAGCGCTGCCAGCACATCTGGCGGCAGTGCGGCGCGCGCCGAGGGTTCGATCAATGCATTGGGGTTCGCCGCCAGTGCGCTCGCGCTCTCGGGCGACAACGCTCCGCCGCTCGTGCTCGCAATCTTATTCAAATGTGCCGAGAGTCCTGCCGAGAGCACAGCGCCCATCACGGCCACGCCGACCGCGCCGCCGATTGAGCGTGAAAACTGGTTGAGCGAAGTGGCGATGCCTAGTTGCGTGCGCGGCACAGACTGCTGCACTGCGATGAGGAGCGTCAGCATCGTGAGCCCCAGCCCTGCGCCGATCATAATCAGATCAACGTAGAGCCAGACGCGCGCCGTTTCGCGCCCGTACATCGAGAGCAGCGTAAAGCCTATGGTCAACAGGACGAACCCCGTTATGCTCGTCGGGCGATAGCCGACCCTGAGCAGCAATCTCCCGCCGATCACGGAAAGCGTTACCCAGCTCAACATGAGCGGCATCAGGAAAGAGCCCGCCTCGGTGGCCGTCGCGCCCAGCGCGCCCTGCGCGAAAAGCGGAACGAACGTGATCGCCCCGAACATGGAGACGCCCGCCAGAAAGCCCGCTCCGACCGAGACGGCGACGACACGGTTGCGGAAAAGCTTGAAGGGAACCATGGGGTCTTTCGCGCGCTGCTCAATCCAGGCGAACAAGGCGCAGAGCACGGCGGCCCCACCGAAGAGCGCAAGATTGCGCGGCGCAAAGAGTGCCGTCAGGCTCGCTCCGCCTTCGACCAGCGCCAGCATCAGCAGCGTAATGGCCGCCATCAAGGTCGCCGCCCCGGCATAATCAATCGCCGGTCGCTCCTGTCGCTTCGGCTCCTTCAAGCCGAGACCGAGTATCAGCGCCGCCGCCAGACCGAAAGGCACGTTGATATAAAAGACCCAGCGCCATGACAACTGATCTGTGATGATGCCGCCGACGAATGGGCCCACCACGCTCGCCAGGCCCCACACGCCGCTAAAGAGCGCCTGCATCCTGGCCCTCTCTTCCACCGTGTAGATGTCGCCGATGATGGTCAGGCCGAGCGGTATGAGCGCGCCCGCTCCGAGGCCCTGCAAGGCGCGGAAGGCAATCAACTGCGTCATCGAAGTTGACATGCCCGACAGAACAGAGCCGACCAGAAAGATGGCTATGCCGAGCTGATAAAAGAGCCTTCGACCGTAGAGGTCTGAGAGCTTGCCCCAGACCGGCACGGTCACGGTCGAAGTGATGAGGTAGGCCGAAAAGACCCAGCTATAATGGCTGAGCCCGCCGAGCGAGGCGATGACGGTCGGCATCGCCGTGCTGACCACCGTCGCTTCGAGCGCGGCCAGGAACATGCCCGTCATCACGCCCCCCGTCACGACCCAGCGCCTCTTTGAAGAGAGCGCGAGCGTCGGCTGTGCATAAGCTACTGGTGCTTTTTCCAGGTCTTCCATCTTCCTTGATTCCACGAAGCGTAGATTTTATCTTTTGACTTAAAATGATAGAGCACCGGGGACTATTAGTCACCCCGCCGCGCCTCCACGCGACGATCAATGGACACTTGAACGTCAAGGCCGTCGGCTGATCGGAAAGCGGCGTAAAAGACAGCTCAGGGCGACCAACACTGGTCGCCCTGAGCTGAATCTTAAAGATGCCCCCGCAGGGATTTGAACCCCGAACCAACAGATTATGAGTCTGCTGCTCTAACCATTGAGCTACAGGGGCAGAGAGAAGGTGTTTGGTCTCATCACTCACGGGCCGTGAAGACCATGGAATAATGATGGAACCGGCTCACAGCTTATCAAATAGACCTGTCGAGGAAACTTACCAAGCGGATACTGAGGTGTCAACTTTGTCCGGTCGCTTGACCATTGAAAGTCTTGTCGAGAGCCCGGTCGCGGCAGCGGCGGCCTTGATCGTCTCTGCGAATCTAGCTGTGACGAACGGACGCGGACGGCGTTTTCGGGCAGCAGCAGCAGTCCCGTCTTCGCGTCGCCGAGCTCTCAGGCTCCCGAGAGCGCATCTATTTTGGCGGCGAGGATGAAGTCGCTTTCCGTCAGGCCGTCAATCTTGTGCGTCCAGATGGATACTTCGGCGCGGCCCCAGCCGAAGCAGATGTCTGGATGGTGGCCCTGCTCTTCGGCCAGTCGGCCCACGCGATTGACGAAGCCGAGCGCCCCGGCAAAATCTTTGAAGTCGTAGCTTTTAAGCAGGTGATGCTCGGCGACCACTTCCCATCCGTCAAGCTCTGCGAGCAGCACGCCTATCTCTTCGCCCTTGAGCGCGGGCACGCCGCCGCGACATGGGATGCATTGGCGACTCGCCAGCTTAGTCATCATAGATTTCTCCTTGAGTTGCTGTGGCGCGGGAAGCCCACACGCGCTGTCGTCGAAATTAGCAGAAGGCTGCTCTTCGATCAAACCGCTCTCGACACTTGGCAAACTGCCCCGCGAGCGGATAGTCTTAACCGCAGCCATCAGCCATCAGTTATTCAGCGTCGAAGCAGGCAAAGCCTCTTTGCTGACAACTGAGCATGGAAGACCGATCACTTACGCGGAGGAGAAAAGAGTAGTGGCTGTGATTCGTCCTTTCAGCGCGCTTCGTCCGCCCACGGAGAGGGCCGCCGAAGTTGCCAGCGTGCCTTACGATGTCGTCAATACGGAAGAGGCTCGCGCGCTCGCCAGCGGCAATCCTCTGAGCTTCCTGCATGTCTCGCGCCCGGAGATAGACATGCCCGAGGGCACAGACGTTCATAGCGACGCGGTCTACGAGAAGGCCGCGGAGAATTTCCAGCGCCTCATCAAAGCGTGCCCGCTCGAATCAGATGAGACGCCGAGCATCTATCTCTATCGCCTGATTATGGGCGAGCATGAACAGATCGGCCTTGTCGCCTGCTGCTCCGTTGACGAGTACGACAAAGACATCATACGCAAACACGAGCGCACGCGGCGCGACAAGGAGGATGACCGCACGCGTCACATGCTCAGCCTCAAAGCGCAGACCGGCCCGGTCTTTCTAACCTACCGCGCGAGCCGCGACGTGGACACGATGGTGATGGACACGACGATGAGCGATGCGATCTTCGATTTCACGGCTGAGGACGGCGTGGAGCATACGATCTGGCGCGTGCCCGATGCGCTGCGCTTCACATACGCTTTCCGCGACGTGCCGTTCCTCTATATCGCCGACGGTCATCACCGCGCCGCCAGCGCCAGCCGCGCCCGCGCCGCGCTGAGAGAGCAGAACCCCTCGCACACGGGCGAAGAGGAGTACAACTATTTCCTGGCCGTGCTCTTTCCTTCAGACCAGTTGCAGATTCTTCCCTACAACCGCATCGTGCGCGATCTCAACAACCGCTCGCCGCGCGAGTTCCTGGCCGAGGTCGGAGAGAGGTTTCACATCACGGAGGGAGGCGCACCGTCGCCCCCGGCGCGCAGGCAGTGGAGCATGTACCTGGACGGGCGCTGGTACTCGCTCACGCCTGGCGACAATATGCCGCAGACGAGCGACCCCGTAGCTTCTCTCGATGTCAGCCTGTTGCAGGATCACCTGCTCGAACCGGTGCTCGGCATCAAGGACGTACGCACGGACAAGCGCATTGATTTCGTCGGCGGAGCGCGCGGCACTGCCGAGCTTGAGCGGCTCGTCAATGAAGGCAAAGCTTCCGTCGCCTTTTCGCTCTATCCGACGACCGTGGACGATCTGCTGAAGGTCTCGGACGCGGGCAGCATCATGCCGCCCAAGTCAACCTGGTTCGAGCCCAAGCTGCGCGACGGTCTCTTGATTCATACCATTTGAAGGGCCGGGACAAGTGATGAGTGACGGGTGAGGAGCAAGAAGAATTTCTTATTTTTAACTTGTCACTTGCCGCTCGTCACTGATTTGAAGATATGCATGTGCTAATCGCTGACAAGTTTGAGCAGTCGGGGCGCGATGGTCTGCGGGCCATCGGCTGCGAAATATCATACGAGCCGGATTTGAAGGACGCGGCGCTGGTCGAGGCTATCGCTCAGAAGGGGCCGGACGTGTTGGTCGTGCGCTCGACGAAGGTGACGGAAAGCGCGCTCGAAGCCGGGGCGCTCAAGCTGGTCGTGCGCGCCGGGGCCGGTTATAACACGATTGACGTGGCGGCGGCATCGCGTCGCGGCATCTACGTCTCGAATTGCCCGGGGAAGAATGCCATCGCCGTGGCCGAGCTGGCCTTCGCGCTCATCCTCGCTTTAGATCGTCGCATCGCCGATAACGTCATCACTCTGCGCGAGGGGACTTGGAACAAGAAAGAGTTCTCGAAGGCGCGGGGGCTCTACGGGCGCACGCTGGGCCTGATCGGCGTCGGCCAGATCGGCCAGGAGATGATTCCGCGCGCGCGCGCCTTCGGTATGACGGTCGTCGCCTGGAGTCGCAGCCTGACGCCGGAGCGCGCAGACAGGCTCGGCATAGAGCTTAAAGAGAGCCCGCAGGAAGTGGCGCGCGTCTCCGACATCGTGAGCGTGCATCTGGCCTTGAATCCCGAAACGCGCTCGTTCGTCGGAGCTGATGTCTTCAACTCCATGCGAGAAGGCACGCTCTTTATCAATACCGCTCGCGGCGAAGTCGTAGATCAGGCGGCGCTGCTCGCGGCGATCAAGACGCGCGGCATACGCGCGGGCCTGGACGTTTACGCCGCCGAGCCTGCCGCGGCCACCGCCGAGTTCACCGACACGGAGATCACACGCGAGCCCAACATCTACGGCACGCATCACATCGGCGCTTCCACAGACCAGGCGCAGGAAGCGATTGCCGCCGAGACAGTCCGCATCATTCAATCCTTTAAAGAGACTGGGGAAGTCCCTAACGTCGTCAACCTGGCACGGCGGACGCCAGCCACGCACGTCCTCGTCGTGCGTCACCGTGACAGGCCCGGCGTGCTCGCGCACGTCCTCGACGCCATCCGCGCCGCCGAGATCAACGTGCAGGAGATGGAGAACATCATCTTCGAGGGCTCGGAGGCTGCCGTCGCGCGCATCAATCTTGAGAGCGAACCGCCGCTTGAGACCTTGGAACGCCTGCGCGCCGAGAACCCGGCGATCCTTGAGCTTAATCTGCTGGAAATCAGAAACTAACCTTGCGCTGAGGCTGCGATGAAGAATAGAAGCATGCCGCTCTTGCTCATGGCCCTGACGATGGGCCTGTCAACGATTGGCGCGAGCCGCGACGCGCAGGAGGCTCAGCAGTCCTCCTCTGCCCGGGCGACCGGCGCCGCATGCAGGCCGGTCGTTAAAGTTACCGGCGCGGTACGCGCTCCCGCTAGGCTTGAGCTGCGCCGCAGAGTGCGTCTGCGCGAAGCGCTCGCGGTCGTCGGCGGGTTAACCGAGCTGGCAGGGAAACAGGTGCAGATAACTCACGCCGCGCAGGATGCCGAATGCGGCGAGCCGACGGCTGTGGAGATGGATAAAAGCTCAGGGAGCCGCGTTGAGAGTTTCGAGGTGGCCGCGCTGCTGCGCGCAGACGACGAGAAGCTCAACCCTTACCTGCGGCCCGGCGATGTCGTGGCCGTTTCCGAAGTCGGTGTCGCATATATCGTCGGCGGTGTGGCGAGGCCGCAGCCCATTATACTCAGAGAGCCGATCAGCATCACACAGGCGATAGCTTTGGCCGGTGGCATTTTGCCTGACGTGGGGACGGACGGAATCTACGTCTACAGGTATGTGGCCGGGCAAGCGGCGCGCACACGCATTCATGTTAGCCTCAAGGCGATCAGGAAGGGACGCGCCGAAGACACCTTGCTTCAACCTTATGACATCGTCGAGGTGAGAGATAGCAGGGGGCGTCTCCTGCCGCCGCCTCTCTTTCCCGACGTGCCGCGTCCGCCCGCAGCGGCCGGGGGCGAAGCCGAGCTTCCATTGCGCATCGTCTACTGAATTCTTCGGCCCGCGATACCTGTCACCATGCAGACCACTCTCATCACAGGCGCATCGAGCGGCATCGGCGAAGTTTTCGCGCGCAGGCTCGCCGCGCGCGGCGAGAATGTTTTACTGGTCGCACGCTCCGCCGAGCGCCTCGCCACGATCTGTAATGAGCTTGGCCGCGCCAGCAATATTAACGCGCAGTACGTCGCCATGGACTTATCGGAGCGCGACGCGAGCGCGCGTCTCTACGAAGAGACGGAGCGGCGCTCACTTGTCGTTGAGACGCTGATCAATAATGCCGGCTTCGGCTCGATGGGCGATTTCCTCGCGCAAGACCTTGAGCGCGAGCTGAATATGATTGATCTCAACGTGAGGGCACTGGTCGAGCTGACCTATCGCTATCTGGCCCCGATGCGGGAGCGCAGGCGAGGCCAGATCATCAACGTCGCTTCGACCGCAGCCTTCCAGCCCGTGCCCTTCATGGCGACCTACGCGGCGACCAAAGCTTTCGTCCTCTCCTTCTCCGAAGCGCTGTGGGAGGAGAATCGCACGCTCGGTATCAAGATCATGGCGCTCTGTCCGGGCGTGACGGAAACGAATTTCTTCAACGCGGCGCAGATCGAGCGCCCGCCGATGCGCGTGGCGCAGACGCCCGAGCAGGTGGTCGAGACGGCGCTCAGAAGCCTGGAGCGCGGGCGCAGCCACGTCATCTCCGGCTGGGCCAACTATTTCATGACCGAATCGGAACGACTCGTGCCGCGCTCGCTCATTGCGCGCATGGTCGGCACTGCTCTGCGACCCCGATACCAGAACAACAGTGGGAAGTGACGAGCGACAAGTGACAAGCAAAACCAAAACAGTGACGAGTGATGAATGACGAGTAATCAAATGATGAGTGATGAATGGATGAGCAGATGAGAGCGAAGCTGTTTTAACTTGTCACTCGTCACTCGTCACTGCTTTCAGGAGGCTAGAAGATGAGTGAGAGAATCTATAACTTCAGCGCGGGGCCTGCGGTGCTGCCGCTGCCCGTGCTCGAAGAGGCGCAGCGCGAGCTGGTCTGTTTGCCGGGCGTCGGCATGTCCATCATGGAGATCAGCCACCGCTCGAAAACCTTCGACGAGATTATCGGGCGTGCCGAGAGCGACCTGCGCGAGCTGATGGGTCTCCCGGACGATTATCACGTCCTCTTTTTGCAGGGCGGCGCAAGCCTTCAGTTCTCCATGATCCCGATGAACTTTTTGGCGAAGGACAAGAGCGCCGACTATATCCTGACGGGAAGCTGGGGCAAGAAGGCGCTCAAGGAGGCGAAGAAAACCGGCGCGGTCAATGTCGCCGCCACGATGGCTGACGGGAATTTTACGCGCGTCCCCTCTCAGGACGAGCTTAATCTCGACCCGCACGCGGCCTACGCTCACTTCACTTCAAACGAGACGATTGAGGGCGTCGAATGGAAGGGTGAGCCGGACGTGGGAGACGTGCCGCTCGTGTGCGACGCCTCTTCGGATATTCTTTCGCGGCCCATCCCGGTCGAGAAGTACGCGCTCATCTATGCGGGCGCGCAGAAGAACATGGGCCCAAGCGGCGTTACGCTCGTCATTCTGCGCGACGACCTGCTCGCGCACATCCCCGAAGGTCTGCACACGATGCTCGACTATCGCACGCACGTCGAGGCCAAGTCGCTCTATAACACGCCGAACACTTTCGGCATCTATATCATCATGCTGGTCTGCAAGTGGCTCAAGGAGAAGGGCGGGCTTGAAGGGATGCACGCCGAGAACGAAGCCAAGGCCAGGATTCTCTATGATGCGATTGATGCGACCTCTTTCTATCGCGGCCACGCCGACCCGGATGCGCGCTCTTTGATGAACGTCACTTTCCGTCTTCCTTCCGAAGAGCTGGAAAAGCAGTTCGCCAGGGAGGCGACCGCCGCCGGGCTCGACGGGCTCAAAGGGCATCGCTCCGTCGGCGGCATAAGAGCCTCCATCTACAACGCCTTTCCGCGTGAGGGCGTCGAGGCGCTCGTCGCATTTATGAAAGAGTTCGAGCGGAAGAACGGATAAAAGTAGTACCAAGCGGCAATACCAGGAGCGGTCAGAACAGCCAAAGGTCTCGGGCGGGTCATTGAGTCACTTGAGACCCGCCC
>DASVQM010000062.1:0-141191 GCA_036389095.1 Pyrinomonadaceae bacterium | reverse complement strand
GGAGGCGGCGGTGGATGTGACGAGTTGGGAATGCGAGCGAGGGAGTGAGCGGAAGGTAGTGCCGATCGGGAAGCCGATCGCCAACACACAGACTTATATCCTGGATGAGCGGATGCAGGTGGTGCAGGTTGGCGTGGCGGGCGAGTTGTACCTTGCGGGCGCTGGGCTCGCCAGAGGCTACATGAAACGTGCCGCGCTGACTGCCGAAAAGTTTATTCCCAACCCGTTCAGCACAGAGCCCGGAGCCAGGATGTATAAGACGGGCGACCTCGCGCGCTATCTGCCCGACGGCAACGTGGAGTATCTCGGGCGGATAGATTTCCAGGTGAAGGTGCGCGGGTTCCGTATCGAGCTGGGCGAGATAGAGGCGGCGCTTGTGCTCCACCCGTCCGTGCGCGAGGCAGTCGTCGTGGCGCGCGAAGACGAGGCGGGTGATAAGCGGCTGATGGCTTACGTGGTGGCGCATCAGGGCGAGGAGTCTCCGAGCGTCGGCGAGCTGCAAAGTTTCCTGAAGTCCAAGTTGCCGGAATACATGGTTCCCGCGCTGTTCATGACGTTGGACGCATTGCCGCTGAACTCGAACGGCAAGGTTGACAGGCGCGCGCTGCCCGAGCCGGACAGGAGCCGACCGCAACTGGCCAAAGAGTATGTCGCTCCGAGGACGCCGCTCGAACAGTGGTTGACCGACATGCTGAAGAAGATTTTAGGGCTTGAGCAGATAGGCGTTCACGATAACTTCTTCGAGCTTGGCGGAGATTCGATCAAGGGGGCCGTCTTCATCAATCGCTTGCAGGAAGCGCTGGGCCAATACGTCTACGTGGTGGCGATCTTCGACGCGCCGACCATCGCTCAGCTCGCAGTCTACCTGACGGAGAATTACCTGGAAGCCGTCGCACGACTCTTCGGTGCGGAAACCCTGCCCGCAAACGAAGCGAGCGGTGAAAGAATAGATGAGGCGAAGGTAGAAAAGCTGCGGCAGGCCATGACACCGCTGCCGCCGCGTGAGATGTCTGCCGCCGAAAGCGTCGTCAAAAACCGTCCGGCGATCTTCGTCCTGTCTCCGCCGCGTTCGGGCTCGACGCTCTTGAGAGTAATGCTCGCCGGGCATCCGCAACTGTTTGCGCCGCCCGAGCTTGAATTGCTCTCCTTCAACACGCTCGAAGAGAGGCGCGCGGCCTTTACGGGTCGCAACAGCTTTTCGCTGGAAGGGACGCTGCGCGCCCTGATGGAGCTTAAAGGGTGCAACGTCGAAGAGGCTAAACAGATCATGGGGCAGTATGAGGATGAGGGTCTGACGACAAGGGAGTTCTACGCCCTGCTGCAAGAGTGGATAGGTGAACGCTTGCTTGTGGATAAGACGCCTTCTTATGCGCTCGACCGCGAGAGTCTGAAACGAGCCGAGAGCGACTTCGATCAGGCACGCTACATACATCTCGTGCGGCATCCGTCGGCCATGATTCTCTCCTTTGAAGAGGCACGCCTCGATCAGGTCTTCTTCCGCCACGAGCACGACTTCGGCAGACGAGAACTGGCAGAGCTGATCTGGGTCGTGAGCCAGCAGAACATTCTGGACTTTCTGAGCGAAGTGCCGGCAGAGCGCCAGCACCTCTTGCAGTTCGAGGAATTGTTGAGAGAGCCGCGCCGCGTGATGGAGCGGCTTTGTGAATTCCTGGGAATCGAATTCACGGAAGCCATGATCGAGCCGTACAGGGATAAAGAGCGGCGGATGACGGACGGCATCCATCCCGAATCGAAGATGCACGGCGATATGAAGTTCCACGAGCATCAGGGGATAGATGCCGCGACGGCTGAGCGCTGGAAAGAGAAGAGCCGGGAAAGCGAGCTTGGCGAGATCACTTTGCAACTGGCCCGACGACTCGGTTACGAGACCCCTGAAGTCACAGAGGGGAGCGTCGAAGAGAGCATCGAGGGCGAGGAAAAGAGTGCGGAGAACATGGAAGCGGGCGGCGAAGGCTCAAACCGAAAGACGCCGCGCCGCTCCAAGAGTGAAGCGCTCGTCGAAATCCAGGCGGGAGACGCACGCCAGCCCTTCTTCTGCGTTCATCCGCTCGGCGGCAACGTGCTCTGCTATTTCGACCTCGCTCGCCACCTCGGCGCAGATCAGACATTCTACGGGCTTCAGGCCCACGGCTTAAACGACGGGGAAGAGACGCAGGAGACGCGCGTCGAAGCAATCGCCGCCCACTACATAGAGGCATTGCGCGGCGTCCAGCCCGAAGGCCCTTACGCCCTGGGGGGGTGGTCGATGGGAGGCGTCGTCGCCTTCGAGATGGCGCAGCAGCTCCAGGCGCAGGGTGAGAAGATAGCCATGCTGGCTCTGCTCGACTCCTTCGCTCCGAAGGGCAAGCCCGGGCCCATCAAGATAGATGAGCGGCGAGCGCTCGCCCGCTTCGCTTTCAACCTCGGGCTCACCTTGAGCCAACTGACCATCCCGCTCGACGAGATCGCACAGCTTGAGCCGGATCGGCAACTGGCCTACGTGATGGGCCTGGCGCAGTCGAGCAAGATCGTGCCGACCGACATGACGCTGCAATATTTTCGCCGTCTCTTCGAGGTCTTCAAAACCAATATCCGGGCCGTGCGTGGCTATGAGCCGCAGCCTTATTCGGGACGCATCACTCTTTTCCGTGCGCGAGACCGCGTCGTCAAAGCCGGGCAGAACAGGGGCCTCGGCTGGGGTCAGAATCTACTGCGCGGCATTAAGAAGAACCTGCATGCGCGGGATGCCCAAGCGCAGAGTAAAGCGAACGGCTGGGCCAGCATAGCCGCCGAGGGCGTGGAGGTCTGCGACGTGCCGGGCGATCATTACACCATGCTCAAAAAGCCGAACGTCGAGGCTCTGGCCGAACAATTGAGAACCCACCTCGATCAGGCGCAGGTCGCCGAACTGGTTGTCTGATGATGAAACTCTTCAACTTTCTCTGGCGCAATTCGCCGGGCGTCCTCCTGCTCTCGATCTGCGTCGGCGTCATTAGCGGCGCGAGCAGCACGGGCCTGATCGCGCTCATCCACGCCTCTCTCAACTCCGATCAGGCCTCGGGTAAGACGCTGCTGATGTGGGGCTTCATCGGGCTCTGTCTCGTCTCGCTTCTGTCCGGCATCACGTCCAAGATCATCCTGATACGCATCGCGCAGGGGGCCACGCTCGACCTGCGCATGAGCCTCAGCCGGCAGATGCTCGCCACCTCTCTGCGCCATCTTGAAGAGCTTGGCCCTCATCGCCTGCTCAGCACGCTCACAGATGACATTCCCGTCATCTCGAACGCGCTCATCAGTATTCCGCTGATGTGCATTAACTTCGCCATCATGGTCGGATGTCTCATCTACCTCGGATGGCTGTCATGGCTGCTGCTCTTCGCTGTGCTCAGCTTTATGATCTTCGGGATTATCACCTATCAGGTTCCGATGACGACTGCCCAGCGCTACCTGCGAGCCGGGCGAGAGGAGCATGACCGCTTGCTGGGCCATTTCCGCGCGCTGACACACGGGGCCAAGGAATTGAAGCTGCATCGCCAGCGCCGCGAAGCTTTCCTCACGAAGGTGCTGCGCGAGACTGCCATGAGCCTGCGGCGTCGTAATTTCAAAGGGTTGGCGACCTACACCGTCGCCGGTAGCTGGGGAGAGCTTCTCTTCCTGATTTTGATCGGCCTGTTGATCTTCGCGCTGCCGGTGCTCAGAAACATAGATGCCAGGACGTTGACCGGCTACGCGCTGGTGGTGCTCTACATCATGAATCCGCTGGCGATCATCCTCAACACTCTGCCCATCATGGGACGCGCGCGCATCGCGCTGCAAAAGATCGAGACGCTCGGCCTCTCGCTCGCCGCTCACGCGACCGAGCCGGAGGCGCTGCCCCTAGCGGATAAGGGCTCTGCCTGCCATCTCCTTGAGCTTGAGGGCGTGACGCATGCTTACAGGGGCGAGCGTGAGCATCAGTTTGTCCTCGGCCCGCTCAACTTGAGCTTTCGCGCCGGAGAGCTGGTCTTCCTGACGGGGGGCAACGGCAGCGGCAAGACGACCTTCGCCAAGCTCCTCGTAGGTCTTTACGCTCCCGAATCAGGGATGATCTCTTTCAACGGGCGACCCGTTACGGACGAGACCAGGGAAGGTTATCGCCAGTATTTCTCCGTTGTCTTCTCAGATTTCTACCTCTTCGATAGCCTTCTCGGTATTGATACTCCCGAGCTGGACGCTCAAGCGCGGGAATACCTCGTCGAGCTTCAGCTAGACCATAAGGTCGAGATCAGAGAAGGGCTGCTTTCGACCACCGCCCTCTCGCAGGGACAGCGCAAGCGCCTCGCCCTCTTAACCGCCTATCTCGAAGATCGTCCCTTCTACGTCTTCGACGAATGGGCGGCTGATCAAGACCCGCAGTTCAAGAAGATTTTCTATCTACAGCTCTTGCCGGAACTCAAAGCCAGGGGAAAGACCGTGCTCGTCATCAGCCACGACGATCAGTACTACTACGTGGCTGATCGTCTTCTCCGGCTCAACTACGGCCAGATGGACTACGACAGGCGCATGGACAGCTCGCTCTTAGAGCAGGTTTCCTGAGTCGCCGTCCGGCCCATGGGCCTCAACGGCCACATTCCCTTAACCCGCTTACCGAATCACTCTCGCGCACGCTTTGAGGAACACTTAACCGGGGAGATGGTCGTCCGCAGCCGTCTCCTGCCCACAGCCCCTTCTTCAAGTAGGTTAGCATCATGATGGATGAAGGCATTTTATCAGCAGTCGGCAATACGCCGCTCGTCAGCTTGAACCGCGTCCTCGATGATATTCCATTCCGGCTCTTGGCCAAGATGGAAGCGCTCAATCCCGGCGGCAGTATGAAAGACAGGTCGGCCCTGAGCATCATCAGGCGCGGCATCGAGACCGGCGCGATTCATAGCCGCACGGTCGTCATCGAATCCAGCTCCGGCAACATGGGCATCGGCCTGGCACAGGCTTGCGCTTACTACGGCCTGCGATTCATTTGCGTGGTGGATACCAAGACGACCTCGCAAAATATTCGACTCCTGGAAGCGTACGGGGCCGAGGTTGATCTCGTCACCGAGCCGGACCCGAACACGAAAGAGTTCTTGCAGGCCCGCATTGATCGCGTCCGCTCTCTGCTCTGGTCTACGAAGGACAGCTTCTGGCCCAATCAGTATGAGAACGTCTACAACCCGCGCGCGCACCACCAGACGATGCAGGAGATTGCAGAAGCGCTCGAAGAGGAGCCTGACTATCTCTTCTGCGCGACGAGCACCTGCGGCACGATGAGAGGATGCGCCGAATACATCCATGACAACCGGCTCAAGACGCAGCTCTACGCTGTTGATGCGGTGGGGAGCGTGATCTTCGGCGGCCCGAAAGCCAAGCGGCTGATTCCCGGCCACGGCGCTGCCGTGAGGCCCGAGCTGTACCAGCCCAACCTGGCCCGCGAGTGCATTCATGTGACAGACCTGGACTGCGTCGTCGGCTGCCGTCGCCTCGTCAAGCGAGAGGCGATTCTCGTCGGCGGCTCTTCGGGCGCAGTGCTCATGGCCGTCGATCAGGTCAAGCACAGGATAGCGCCCAATGCGACCTGCGTCATGATCTTTGCTGATCGCGGCGAGCGCTATCTGGACACCATCTATTCGGACACTTGGGTGAGAAAACATTTCGGGATGGTCTCACACTACTGGGCCAACGAAAAAGAGGTGCAATATGCGTGACGGTGACATGCTGATTCTTAAAGGCGATGAGGTGCTCGCGCTCCTCTCCGGGCAGGAGCTTGAGTTGATGAATATCGTGCGGGCCGCTTACCTGGCCCACCGTGAAGGCAAAAGCTCGCTCCCCCATTCCGTCTTCCTGAACTTCCCGGACGCGCCGAGAAATCGGATCATCGCGCTTCCCGCTTACTTAAGCGACGGGTTCGAGCTGGCTGGCCTCAAGTGGGTCTCATCCTTTCCGCGTAACTCCGAACTGCGTATGGACAGAGCCTCAGCCGTCCTGATTCTCAACTCGACGCAGACGGGCAGGCCCGCCGCCATTATGGAGGGCTCGATTATCAGCGCGAAGCGAACGGCTGCGAGCGCCGCCCTCGCCGCGCAATCTCTGCACCCGGAAGAGAGCGTCAAGCGGCTGGGACTGATCGGGTGCGGCCTCATCAATTTCGAGACCACGCGTTTCCTCAAGGCCGTCTACCCGGGGCTGAACACGCTCGCGACTTTCGACCTCGACGTTGAGCGGGCACGCCGTTTCAAGGCCAAGTGTCAGGACGCGTGGGGCGAGATGGATGTCGAGATAGCGAGCAGCGTCGAGGCGGTCTTCCGCAGCTCGTCGCTCATCTCGCTGGCGACGACGGCGGCCAGGCCGCACGTCTTCGACCTCGAAGGCTGCGCGCCGGGCACGACCATTCTTCACATCTCTTTGCGCGACCTCGCCCCCGAAGTGATTCTCTCCTGCGACAACATAGTGGACGACGTGGATCACGTCTGCCGCGCTCAAACCTCCGTGCACCTGGCGGAACAACTGATCGGCCATAGGGATTTCATCAGGTGCACCCTGGCCGACATCGTGCGTGGGGCTAACCGGAAGAGACGCGATGACGGGAGCATCAGTGTCTTCAGCCCCTTCGGCCTCGGCATACTCGATATAGCCGTGGGCAAGCTCGTCTACGATCTCGCGGTCGAACGCAGACAGGGCTTCTTCATAGAATCATTCCTGCCGGACTCCTGGCTCGATAGATAAAGGCTCACGGCAAGAGCGGGCGGTCTGGGCTGAAGACGTTTCAAAATTTGAAGGAGGCGATGATGAATAGAGACGAAAATGAAGAGACTGTGATCTGCAAGGTAGTCGTCAATCATGAGGAGCAGTATTCGATCTGGCCCGTCGAGCGTGATAACGCGCTCGGGTGGACTGATGCGGGCAAGACCGGAACCAGGGCAGAGTGCCTGGGCTATATCAAGGAAGTCTGGACGGACATGAGGCCGCTCAGTTTGAGACGGAAGATGGCGGAAGCTGTCCGTTCGGGCTCATGAGAAATTCCGCCCGCGGGCGCAAGGATGGATGCCTTGACACTGGCGTAACCTTTTCCTCAAGTCGAAACCACCCTCAATCCTCAGCACTCGAAGCCAAACGCGTCATGCTCAAACGGAGAGTGCTGAGCGCCGTCACGAATAAAGATGTTATGGGCTGGCAGATCATCCCCTCGGCCATAAAGCACGCATCGGGGAAGGGCTTATTCGAGCGCACCCGGATGAATGAAAGGGCCGCGCGAGCTGCCGCCTGACTGGCAGAACCTCTGAAGCACTGAAGAAGTGCGTGAAATTGGAGTAGTGACATGAGTCGCAATGTTGTCATCACTGGCGTCGGACTTCTCACCCCGCTCGGCAATACCACGGAGGATACCTGGGCCGGTATCGTCGCCGGAAACAGCGGGATTGGCTATATCACACACTTTGACACGACAGGCTTTCCCGTGCGCATCGCCGGTGAAGTCAAGAATTTTGATACGAGCCGGGTGCTGGACAGAAAAGACCTCAAGAAAACGGATTACTTCATTCACTACGCGCTCGGCGCGGCACAGGAGGCCGTGTGCAGCTCGGGCTTGCGCATCACACCCGAGAACGCAGAGCGCGTGGGCGTCTGCATCGGCTCAGGGATGGGCGGCCTCACGGTCATCGAGCGTGAGATCGGGAAATACATTCGCGGTGGCCCGGACCACATCTCACCCTTCTTCGTGCCAGCCATTATCGTCAACCTGGCGGCGGGCTGGGTCTCGATCAAGACCGGCGCGAAGGGCCCGAACCTGGCGACTGCGACGGCCTGCTCATCGGGCGCACATGCTATCGGCGAGGCTTTCCGGCTTATCCGGCATGGCGATGCGGACGTGATGATCTGCGGCGGCAGCGAGGGAACGATTACGCCCATGGGCATCGGCGGCTTTGCCGCGATGCGTGCGCTCTCGACCTGCAACAAAGAGCCGCAGACGGCCAGCCGTCCATTCGATCTTGAGCGAGACGGCTTCGTTATGGGCGAGGGTGCGGGCATCCTTCTCCTCGAAGAGTATGAGCACGCCCTCAGGCGCGGTGCGCGAATCTATGCCTCGATAGTGGGCTACGGCACGTCCTCCGATGCTTTCCATATCACGCAGCCGAGCCTGACCGGAGAGGGCGGCGCACACTGTATGCAGAATGCCATGAAGGACGCCGGGGTATCACTCGAAGAGATAGACTACATCAACGCGCACGGCAGCTCGACGCCCTATAACGACAAGCTTGAGACGCTTGCCATCAACACGGCCTTCGGCGCGCACGCCGCGAAGCTCGCCGTCAGCTCGACCAAATCCATGACGGGGCACCTGCTCGGCGCTGCCGGAGGTCTTGAGGCAGGCATTACGGCGCTCGCGCTCTATCACCAGTTTCTCCCGCCGACCATCAACTACTCGACGCCGGACCCGGAATGTAATCTGGACTACGTGCCCAATCGCGGGCGCAACAGTGAGATTCGCTATGCGCTCTCGAACTCCTTCGGTTTTGGCGGAACCAACGTCTCGCTGCTCTTCAAGCGTTACGACGCTTAGGCGCGCGTCTCCCGGCCCGGTCGCTCAGCGTTGCAGAGCAGCTTAACCTGAACTCGATCTAGGCGGCTTGAGCCGCCCTCCGGCTGTGTGGAAAGGGCTCTGCCTTTCCTTATCCATAGACGTAAGATTATGGCAGGCATCCCCATCAATGATCTGTGGCTCACTTGCCCGAGGCCGAATCCTCAGGCGTACTTGAGGCTCTTCTGTTTCCCCTATGCCGGAGGCTCGCCCGTCGTCTTTCGCCAGTGGCCGGAGATTCTGCCGCCGCTCATAGAGGTCTGCTCCATACAGCTTCCGGGACGCGGAGCGCGTTTGCGTGAGCCTTCCTTCACACGTCTTGAGCCTCTCATAGAAGCGCTGCTTCCGGCTCTCCTGCCGCATCTGGATAAACCCTTCGCCTTCTTCGGCCATAGCATGGGCGCATCCATCGGCTTCGAGCTTGCGCGTCGGCTGCGAAGGGAATCCGCCCCTCTGCCCGCGCATCTCTTTCTTTCCGGTCGGAGAGCGCCGCAGATACCCGACACTACACAGCCGCACCACGCTCTGCCCGAGCCGGAGTTTCTCAGGAAGGTGCGCAACCTTAACGGCACGCCCCTCGAAATCCTCGACAACCCGGAGCTGATGCAGTTGATGATTCCCATCCTGCGCGCGGATTTCGCGGTTTGCGAGACTTACGATTATAGGCCTGAGCCTCCGCTTGCCTGCCCCGTCTCAGCCTTCGGCGGGCTGCAAGATCAGGAAGTGTCGAGTGAGGATTTGGCTGGCTGGGCCGAGCAGACCAGCGCTGCTTTCATATTGCGCATGCTGCCCGGCGACCACTTCTTTTTACACACGGCCCGGCGTCAACTGCTGGAAACCATCTGTCGTGAACTGTATGACGTGTTGGAAGTAGCTTGATAACCCATTCGTCTCCTTTGTTCTCAAGATCATCGGCGGCGCGTTTCGCTCAAGCGCCGCCGTCACGGAGCAAAAGAGATTTAGCCGGACGGTTCTTCTGCTTGAGCCGGCAACCAACTCCCCCAAGTCGAGGCTAAAGATGGGCTCAAAAGAGAGAATAGAGCGACAAAAGCTGATGCTGCGCCAGGAGATACTGGATGCCGCCATGGAGATGTTCGCCAAGGAAGGCTACACGCATGTCTCCATGCGCAAGATCGCTCATAAGATCGAGTACTCGCCCACCATCATCTATCATTACTTCAAAGACAAGGCCCATCTTTTGAGCTGCATCTGCGACGACACGTTCGCCGAGCTGATCAAGAGGTTCGAGTCGCTGGGCCCGGATTTCGGCGACCCTCTGATGCGTCTGAAGATGGGCCTGCGCGTCTACGTGGAGTTCGGCCTCAAACACCCGAACCACTATCAGGTGGCTTTCATGGCCTCTTGCGCCGAGACCGCGCGATATAATTTTGAAGGCTCCGTCCACGAAGAGGCTTTCAACTTCATACGCGATGCCGTCAAGGATTGCGTCAAGCAGAACAAGTTTCGCAAGCTCGATGTCGAGACGACGAGCCAGGCGCTCTGGGCCTCGGCCCACGGGCTCACCTCGCTGCTCATCGTCGATAAGGATTTCCCCTGGGTCAAGCAGGACAAATTGATCAATTACCTGATCGATCTCTTGATCAAGGGGATGAAACAATCTCACAGGTATGGCCCGCACGGCGAAGAAAAAGCCAGAAGCCAACGCTGACCGCACACCTTGCGCCCGCCCCGGTGGGCCCATCAACGCTTTATCGTTAAATCGATTTGAAAGGATTGGGTGAATCAAGTGAACACTGCGACAAACTCTTTTCAGCTTATCGCGCCCTGCGGGGGGCGTCTGATCGATCTCACCGTCTCTGCCGAGATGCAGGACGAGTTGAAGTCTTATGCCAGCCGCCTGCCTTCGCTGCAACTATCGGAGCGCGCGGTGTGCGATCTGGAGATGCTGGCGTGCGGCGGGTTTTCTCCCCTCGACCGTTTTATGGGGCGCGAGGATTACCAGTCCGTCCTGGACGACATGCGCCTCGCCCGAAGCGGCCACATCTTTCCCCTCCCGATCACGCTGCCGGTCGAGCCTGGGCCAGACATACGGCTCGATCAGGAGATTACGCTGCGCAATTCAAAGAACGAAATACTGGCTATGATGACGATTGAGGAGATTTACGAATGGGACGTAAGGGAGGTCTCGCGTCAGGTCTGCGGGACGGAAGACCTTCGCCACCCGCTCGTCGCGGAGATGCGCAGTTGGGGCCGGCTCAACATCTCGGGCCATCTGCGAGTGCTCTCGCTGCCTCGCCACTACGACTTTCAAGACCTGCGCCTGACGCCCGCGCGCACGCGCGCGCGCCTGCAAGCCCTCGGGCGCGAGAACGTGATCGCTTTCCAGACCCGTAATCCTCTGCATCGGGCGCACGAGGAGATGACCAAGCGCGCGGTGCAGGAGAAAG
This sequence comes from Pyrinomonadaceae bacterium, assembly GCA_036389095.1. Classification (GTDB taxonomy): domain Bacteria; phylum Acidobacteriota; class Blastocatellia; order Pyrinomonadales; family Pyrinomonadaceae; genus DASQYE01. The sequence goes on along the minus strand of DASVQM010000062.1, from coordinate 130,193 downwards.
ATGGAGTCCTGTTGCTGCACCCTGTCGTCGGTCTGACCAAGGCCGGCGACACAGATCATTACAGTCGCGTGCGTACCTACAAGGCCCTGGCCGAGCGCCATTATGAGCCGGATCGAATCGTGCTCGCGCTGCTGCCCCTGGCGATGCGTATGGCCGGGCCCAGAGAGGCGCTCTGGCATGCGCTGATTCGGCGCAACTACGGCGCAAACTATCTGATCGTCGGGCGCGACCATGCCAGCCCCGGCACGGATTCCACGGGCAAGCCTTTCTATGACCCTTACGCCGCGCAGGAAATAGTTCAACGGTTCACGGATGAGCTGGGCGTCGGCGTCGTGCCCTTCCGCGAAATGGTCTATCTACCGGAAGAGGAGCGCTACGAAGAGATTGATAATGTTCCGGCTGATGTCTCTACGGTGGCGATTTCGGGCACGCAGGTGCGCGAGGGCTACCTGAATACGGGCAGGCATTTGCCGGACTGGTTCACGCGGCCTGAGGTGGCGAGGATTTTGTCGGAGGTTTATCCGCCGCGCTATCGCCAGGGCATCTGTGTCTGGCTCACAGGATTGAGCAGCGCCGGCAAGTCAACGACGGCTGAGATACTGACTGTGCTCTTATTGGAGCAGGGCCGCCGCGTCACGCTCCTCGACGGCGATGTCGTCCGCACGCACCTCTCAAAGGGGCTCGGCTTTAGTCGAGAAGACAGGGATACCAACGTCCGGCGGATAGGTTTCGTGGCGTCAGAGATCGTGCGCCACGGCGGCATAGCTCTGTGCGCGGCGGTCAGTCCCTACAGGGCGACTCGCAACGACGTGCGCAACATGATGGAGAAAGATCGCTTCATAGAGGTCTATGTCAATACGCCCCTGGAGGTCTGCGAACAACGTGATGTGAAGGGCATGTATGCGCAGGCACGGCGGGGAGAGATTAAAGGTTTTACCGGCATAGACGATGCGTACGAGCCGCCGCAGCACGCCGAGATTACACTCGACACGGTCTCGCAAAGTCCTGAAGAGACGGCGCGAGTGGTCTTCGATCACCTCGTCCGGTTGGGCTATGTCTGGTCATTTACTCCGTCCCTCCCTGACTATCATCCCACGGCCGGCAAAGAGACTTTCCTCGGAGCTTGAGAAAGAGGCACGGCGACAAGACACTCGGGCCGGGGGGCCCTCAAGGCCGGTGCCGTTTGCGATAGCGGGCGGGTTTTCCAAACGCTGCTCTGAGACCTGCAAGCCATCGCAACCGGCACTGGCCTTGAGTCGAGCACAAAGGGTCGTCACGCTCTCTCTTATCCGTCACCTATTATGAATTTAACTGAGGCCGTCAGGCTTGCCTTCGAGGCTATCTGGGCGCACAAGCTGCGCTCGGCTCTCACGCTGCTCGGCATGATGGTCGGCGTGGCGGCTGTCGTGGTGGTCGTCTCCCTGATACAGGGTTTCAATTCCTACGTCGAAGAGAAGATCGCCAAGATAGGCTCGAAATCATTCACCGTCCACCGCTTTCGCAAGGAAGACTTCAAAGACACGGACACGATTGCGGCGGCCCAGCGCCGTAATAAGAAGTTGACGCTCGACGATCTGGCTTACCTGCGCTCTCACTCCGTCCTGGTCGAAACGCTCGGGGCCAAATCGCTCCCGACTTTTTTAGAGGTCAAGCGCGGCGCGACGGCCCTGGAAGATGTGGCCGTGAGCGGGACGACGGCCAATGTCGCCGAGATCGAGAATACGGAGATGGCCGACGGTCGTTATTTCAGCGAGAGCGAAAACGCGGCGGCCATGCGCGTGGCGGTGCTCGGCGCAGATGTCGCCAACAAACTTTTCCCCCAGGGCTCGGCCTTGAACCGGGAAGTCGTGATCGGCGGAATCACTTATCGCGTGCTCGGGGTTGCTGCCGCCAAGGGAACTATCTTCGGTACGCCGCAGGACAATTTCGTGCTCGTCCCCTTGAAAGCTTTCGTCAGGGATTTGGGGAGCCACATCACGAGCCTGCGCGGGCTGCTGTTTGTCGCCAAGGCCAAATCGGACGGCTTATTCAACGATGCTATCGAAGAGGTTCGTCAACTGCTGCGGGCCCGGCGTCAACTGGGCCTGACGGAAGAGGATAATTTCGCCATCACGACTCCCGAAGCCATTATCGGGATGCGCGACCGCATCCTCGGCACGATCTACCTGGTCGCCGTGGCCGTGCCTTCCATCGCGCTTTTCGTCGGCGGCATAGTCATTATGAACATCATGCTCGTTTCCGTCACGGAGCGCACGAAAGAGATAGGCATACGCAAAGCCATGGGTGCGCGACGCCGCGATATTCTCAAACAGTTTCTCGCCGAAGCGATCATCCTCTCGGCCCTCGGCGGAGCCTGCGGTATCGTGATGGCAAAGATCGCGGGCTCTATCGTGACCGCCACGATTTTCCCCACCTACTTATCCGTCACGGCCATCATCGTCGCGCTCACGGTTTCGGGCGGGGTCGGCGTATTGTTCGGCATACTCCCGGCCTGGAAGGCTGCGCGTTTAGACCCGGTCGAAGCTTTAAGGGCAGAGTAGCCCATGCGCCCGGGTCAAACACGAGCCCCGTATAATCTCCCGCACAACCGGAGATGGGATGAAGCGGCTGGCCGCTTCATCCCATCTTTCTAAGCTTCACCATGGCGAGAATGAGAAGAGTATGAGGCCGCTTCGCAGCGATCTATATGAAAATCTGAGGATGGCTTTAGCCAACCTGCGTGAGCATAAGCTGCGCTCGATCCTCACGCTGGTCGGCGTGGTCGTCGGCGTGTGGACTGTGATCGCCATCGCTTCGATCATCAGCGGCATTGATGTCGCCGTGCAGAAGGAGGTCGAATCTTTCGGCACACGCACGATCTTTCTATACAAGTTCGACCCCGGCCTGCGTACCAGCGAGCCGACGCGTGAAGAGAGGATGCGGAAGAACCTGACGGAAGCAGACGCCGCTGCCATCGCGGAACTGCCGGCGGTGGAGCTGGCCGTGCCTAACCTGATGGTTCCCAACTATAACTTCGGGCAAAAGATTCTGGTCTCGGCTGGAGGCAAGACATCGGCCAACGTGAAATTGGAGGGGGCGCTTCCCGCCTATGAAGAGACGGCCATCTGGACGATTGCGGAAGGCCGTTTCTTCACGTCCTATGAGAACAGAACCAATCAACAGGTCTGCGTCCTGGCCTCAAACATCGTGGAGCGATTCTTCCCTGATCAGTATCCGGTGGGCCAGAGCTTGAAGATCGGCGGGCGGGAGTTTCGTGTCATCGGTACGCTTGAGAAGCGCGAAGGATTTCTCTTCAGCGGTGATGACGGCGATGATATGAACAATAGCATTTTCATCCCGCTCGAAGTCGCGCATAAGCTGAGGCCGAGCGCCGAAGATACCTACATCGTCATCATCGCGCGCCCCGGGCGGTTGGAAGAAGCGAAAGACCAGATCACCTCACTGCTGCGCGTGAGGCGGCAGGTTCCATTTGATCAGCCGGACAACTTCGGTATGGCGACGGCGGATTCCGTCACGCAGCAGTTTCGCTCGATCATCTTCGCGGTGGCGCTGGCCATGATCGCCATCTCTTCGGTCGGGCTCATCGTCGGCGGCATAGGCGTGATGAATATCATGCTCGTCTCCGTCACGGAGCGTACGCGCGAGATAGGCATACGCAAAGCCATGGGTGCGCGACGCCGCGATATTCTGATTCAATTTCTCTTTGAAGCGATGACGCTGACGGGCATCGGCGGCTTGATGGGGCTCAGCCTCGGCTGGGCGACGACGCTCCTCATACGCCTCAGCGTTCCTTCCTACGTCCCGCTGTGGGCTCCCGTCGCCGGTTCCGTGGCCAGCGTCGGCATCGGTCTCATCTTCGGGCTCTGGCCCGCCTGGAAAGCAGCGCGGCTCAATCCCGTCGAGGCCCTGCGTTACGAATAACGACTAACAAAACCAATCAGCGGAGCCAGGTACGAGAAAGGTCGCCGGGATGCTTCCGGCGACCTTCTCTTTTGAGTGCGGCTTGCCGGTTGAGGGCCTGCGCTTGGCGGCTGGAATTCCGCCGCACGTCGGCTATAGTGTGAACTGGTCTCGTGCCGGGGAAGCTGTTGCAGAGTAGACAACGCGCGGCCACTCGAACACACTTCCATCCACCGGGGAGGATGAGAACCGGGAGGGCGTTGAAGTGAAGGCCATCGAAAAACGGATTCCTGAAGCGAGACCTGTTGGCAAAGACGGGCCGCATCGGCTGGCTACTCTTGCGGAGGCGGGATTTGAGTGCCACGACTTAGGGGACGCGCACACGTTCTGGACTGGCCGCCTGCCAGACAATCTGCGATTCGATGCGGCGAACTTCGAGGCGCTGTGGCGTATGCGCCCGCCGGAATATCATGAAATCCTGATGCACGGTCGGGTCTTGAAGACGCCGCGCTGGCAGCAGGCATACGGGATGGATTATCGTTACACGCGGCGCGTGAACAGGGCACTGCCTGTCCCGCTGCTCCTTGAGCCCCTGCTCGCATGGGCCCGGACCCAGATAGACGAACGGCTCAACAGCATACTTGTTAACTGGTACGACGCTTTGCTGGGACACTACATGGGACGGCACAGGGACAGCACGGGGGAGATGCTCAAAGGCGTCTCTATCGTGACTGTCTCGCTGGGCGAGGAGCGTATCTTCAGGTTACGCCCGTATCGTGGCAAGGGGCGCAGAGACTTTCCAGCGCTCGACGGGAGCGTGTTCATCATGCCTTATGAAACGAATCTGGCGTGGACGCATGAAGTGCCCCGCGCCCGAAAGTTTTCCGGCAGCAGAATCTCCGTGACTTTTCGCGGCTTCCTGAAAGACTGATGGCCTCGGAGCGAGAGTGTTAAAGACGACTGGAGGTGAAAACTTATGAGCAGACCTGTCAGCATGCACGAGGCGCGAACGGCGCTCAACCGGGATATGGAACTAAGGGATTGGGCCGAGCAGTGGCTCAAGAACAAAGAACGGGCCGCACAGCCTTCGTTGGGCGACGAGGAGTTTGAGAAACACTGGCTCTACGTCCGACCGGAGAGGATGCACGAGGGGGCTATCGAGGCCGTTGCCGCCTACAGGCAGCGCAGCGAGGAACGCTAGCCGCCATCTAGAGCGGGTTGCGAATGACTGCAAGGTCAGTCGCGCCAAAGGTCTCTGTCGGGTCTCAAGCAGCGGCATCAACTGCCCGAGACCTGTGGCCGGACTGACAAAGCGACCGGCACAGCAACATCCATACAGCCATTCGCAATCCGCTCTAATTGCCGGGACGTATCCGAAACTCGAACCCTACTCAGAAGCCGGTGTCTCAAAGACCAGTTCTTTGATCCCCTGAACAGATCGGCTACGGCCTTCTTCCAGGTCCAGAACTATGATTTCGTTTTGGCCCTTCCTTAACCAGCCCGAAGGAACAAAGAGGCTCTGCTGCGGGCCGATACGCCAGTAGCGGCCAAGGTTGTGTCCGTTGATCCACACCAGTCCCTTCCCCCACCCACGCATGTCCAGATAGGTATCGCCCGTTGCCGTCAACTTAAACGCGCCGCGATAGAAGGCTGCGCCGCGTTTGGGCCCGGTCGAGAATTTCAAGCCGGATATATCCGTGAGCGGAAGCCTGTACATCTCCCATCCCGTTAACTCTTGGCCGTCCAGCGCAACTTGACCCGTAATCCCCTTACGATCATTCACCATGTTGAGCCCGAAGTTGGTGCGCCCCATATTCTCTACCAGAATGTCGAGCGGCGCGGACGCGCTCAGCTCCACATCCAGCGAGCTTTGCTTGAGCCTTCGATCAAGCACGCCGAGCCTTCTCTCACCCTGGTAGATGAGTGCGTAATCTCTGGCCTCCTGAATCTCCAAGCTGCCCCTGGCCGCGCGCTCGACTCGTTTGCGATAAAGGATAAACCCGTAGTCCTGCCCTAAAGCCTCCATCGGCTGCGGGCGCTCAGACCTGACCGCTGGGCCCAGCGCAGAGAGGAGAGCCGCCGACTCATTCAACTCGATACGGGGCAGTTCGATCATCGGCAGCGGCGCGGGCAGTTCGGGCAGCGTCGTGCCTGCGGGCAGGTGTCTCTTGATCACATCGCGCAGGGCGAAATATTTCTCGGTCGGACGACCGGCTTCATCGAGCGGCGCATCGTAGTCATAGCTGTTGATGATCGGCCTGTAGGCTTTGGAGTCGTTCGCCCCGTTCATAAATGCGAAGGACGAGCCTCCATGAAACATGTAGATGCTGACGGAGATGCCGCGCTGAAGCATCCAGTCCAGCCCGTCCGCCGCCTTCTGCGCCGCGACGGTGTGATGCCGCTCGCCCCATGAATCGAACCACCCGACCCAGAACTCGCCGCACATCCGCGGCACATGCTGGCGAAATTTATCGAAGACGGCAAATTTCTTTTCCGGTGAATCCCCTGCTCCGAAGTTGATGACCGAGAGCACGCCGGGCAGCGTCCCTGCGGGGAGTTTGTTCGGGTCGCCGTCGGACGTAAACAGCGTCACGTCGAAGCCCGCGTCAACGATCATGCGTTGAACCGCGCTCAGGTAGACCTTATCGCTGCCGAATGAGCCATACTCGTTCTCGACCTGAACCATGATGATGGGCCCACCGCGCGTGATCTGTAGGGGCGCAAGCTCACGCCCGACCTGCTTCATATAGTTCGCGGCGGCCTTCAGAAAACGCGGGTCGGCGCTCCTCACCTTCATGTCCGGCGTAGAGAGCAGCCATGCCGGGAAGCCGCCGAACTCCCACTCCGAGCAGATGTATGGCCCGGGACGGACGATCACCCACAGCCCCTCTTCTTGTGCGATGCGGATGTAGGCCGCAATATCAAGATTGCCTGTGAAATCGAACCGACCGGGCTTCGGCTCATGCAGGTTCCAGAAGCTGTAGGTAGTCAGCGTGTTCAGGCCCATAGCCTTCATCTTACGCATACGGTCGCGCCAGTATTGCCTGGGCACACGCGCGTAATGCATATCGCCCGCGATGATTTGAAACGGTTTCCCGTCGAGCATGAAGTGCTCGCCCTGCCAGCCGAATCTATGCGCGGGCTTTCTTCTCGCCGCGCCCGTTTGCACAGGTGAGACCGCCGCCGCCAGCGTTAACCAGACCAGCGCAGTCCAGAGCACAATCTTGATCTTGAGCCTCGGTTTCATACAGCCTCCCACCTTTCCGCACACAGAAAAGAGCAATGTATCACGTCCTGTCAATACCAGCGCGTTTAGAGCAAAGACCGCTACGAAGTAATTGGCGACATCCGGGGTCATGAAACTCCATGCAGCTCAAGCTGCTGAAAGCTAGGCGGCAATCCATATAAGTTGTCATGCCTGGCAGCATCGCTGCGGGAGGGGTCAGACGCCGGGCCGGGCGCTCTGAGAAACGAGAGCATGACTTGCGCCGGACGCCGACAGGTTCATAAAATTACAGCTCGAACTGCTTGAAGGGATAGGCGTCAACCACGCGTGAGGAAAATGTCTCACAATAATTTCAGACAGCGATTAGCTTATGACCTCAACTCACATAGCCTGGATAAAATCGCCGCCGATCATTAAGGGCCTCGATCATCTGGGCGTGCGCGCACCTTGCGAGAATCTTTACGCGCAACTTGTGCCCGGCATCACCAACGTCACCGACCGCGCCCGTTATTTCTCTTTCTATCCGTGGCTCATCTGGGCTGTCGAGCGGCACGCAGGTCGTCTGAAAGCTCTTCCGTTCTTCCAAATACTGCGGCGCGCGGATTGTCTCTACACGCTTATCGCCGCGCGGCATCAAGCAAGGATTGAAGAAAGCAAACAACTGCACGGCGCGATGATTGGCGCGATCACGCTCTTTCCCGCGCTCTTGAGACTTGCCGACGGCGAGCGCCTGCGCCTTACCCGGTACGCCACTACTGAAGCGGAGCCGGAGCGCTACTTCAAGAATAAACTTGGCGGCCTGGGCCAATACTATCTCGGCACATTACGTGAAGCCGGAGTGCTGGTCGGCGATTTGCGCACGGGTGTGAAGTACACGCCGGAGCGTGGGCTTGTTCTCGCGCAGGCTTTCGAGCGCGGCATCGACCGCGAAAGATTCTTTGAGGTGCTGGAAAGCGACAACGTGAAGATTGACGTGCTCGATGAGCTGGCCGCTTTCTGCCCCTGCAATCTGCACGGGAATGAACCGGAACATTCCGCGCTGACAGACTTGTTCTTCAATCGTGAGAGCGTCTTTTCTGACGAATCGGGAATTTCCCGCCGCCTGACGCTCACTCTGCTGCTGGATTTGACGGCGCGGCTCGAAGGGACGGACACGGGACTTAGCGTTGACGGCTACGGCGCAGACCTCTTCCGCGCGTGCGCTTACGCCGGAGCGTTGCCGAACGGCAAGGCGTGGACATTCGATGCGCCGGCCCTGGAACAGCATCGGCGCGGCTGGCAACAGTATCAGCGCTTCGAGCTTTTTTCCGTCGCCGTGCAAGGCATCTTCTGGGCCGGACTGGACGAGCTGCAAGAGCAGGGAGTCGAGCTGGCCAATAGCGAGGCTTACAGAAAATGGTTCGTCGAGACTTTCGCCGTCGAGCTTGAGCGTAAAGGGGAAGAGTCCTTCGCGGACGCTGTGCGCCGAACGGCAGACCGATTGTTGCCGTTGGGACTGTGGGGCGAATCGGAACACGAAATCCAGCTCGGCTGGCACATCCATAATCTCACGCGCGTAGAAGATGCGGCACAGCAACGGCGGGAGGTCTTACGTACATCCGTGAAGCTGCTGCTGATACTCGCCGCGCGAAAGCTTGAGCTTGATTCGCAGGAGCTGACCGTCGGACTGTCGCCCAACTACCTGGCGCAGTACCCGGTCAATTTTCGCAGCTTCGAGCAACACGCACAGGATGGTTGGCGGAATTTTTCCATGCGCGAATTGCTCGGCTGGCTCGCCGTGCGATGGGGGATTGAAGCTCACCTGCGCGTTGCGCTACGCAAGCTGCGATACGATTCGCGCGACACATTCAAGATCAGGCCGACGGATCAGGGCCTGGTCGTGACGGAAGCCCCCGTCCCTTCCTTCACCAGCCCGCGTCTGAAACAATCGCTGCAAATGCTATACGACCTGCGCGCGCTCGATCCGAACGCGGAGAATGGCGGCATCAGGCTCAGCGCCTTCGGCAGGCAAATGCTTGAGGAGTGCCGCGATGAATAAAGAGCGCGACATCTCAATCCTTGACGAATTGCGTCGCATCGGGAGCGGCTACGAGTTTTCATTCGCCGCGACTTACAACGCGTACTTTCCGTTTTACGAAGAGGTGGTTTTGCGACGACTGGCGAGCGCCGGAAGTCGCGCGAATACGCTCATGATGGACGGCAGGCAATGCGCTGCTGCGTTCGCCGTCGAAGGCTCGCGCCCGCGACAGGCAGGGCGCGAGTATACGCTCATCCCTGTGCACGCTGGCGGAGCGTTCCATCCCAAGCTGTTGCTGCTTGTCGGAAAACGCAAGGGCTTGATGTTCGTCGGAAGCCATAACCTGACCATCGCCGGTTTCGGTCACAACCGTGAATTGACGTGCCGCTATGAAGTCGATGATGCGAGTGATCCGACGAAGTTAGTCGCCTTCGGGCAGGCTTGGAATTTCCTGCGCGCATGGGCTTTGGAACAGCCCGAAGAACTACGCATCCCGTTTGACGATGCGGAGACTTACGCGCATTGGCTGCGGGATGCGCTTGTCCACACTCGTTCCGCCGATATCCCGTCAGGCTTCTTCGGTTCTCAGCCGGACGGACAAGCGCTGTGGGAGATGGTTCGCTCACGGGTACCGACCGCTGTTAAGCGCATCACTGTTGTCGCGCCTTTCTTCGATTCGAGACTGGACTTTCTTAAACATCTCTCCGACGAACTATCGCCCGCAGAATTCATCGTCGGCATCGAGCCGGAGAGGGTGGAAATCAACCATAAAGCGCACAGCATCATGCCGAACGCGAAGTTCGTGGATGCCGGGAAACTGCGAGAGGGAGATGGCTACTTACACGCGAAGGCGATTCTATTTGAGGCTCAGGACGGGCGCGAACTGCTCATCACCGGCAGCGCGAACGCGAGCCGACAGGCATGGTTGCTGAAAAACGACGGGCGCAACGCCGAAGCGGTGATCATCACGGAAGGAACGAGCAGAAAATCTACGGCCAATGCGCTGGGCCTGAGAGCGTTGGCGAAGGAAGCAGCCTTGTCGGAAGAGACGTGGCGGCAAATCAAGCGACAGCCGGCTTCGCGCCCGAAGCAGGATACGACAACCATCCACATCCCGCTCATCGCCGTGGAGACGAATCAAGGGTTTGAGCTTGAAGCGAGGCTCGCCGGGGGCGAACTCTCTTCAAGCGCAGAGCTTGTGGATGCGAGCGGAAATGCCCTCGCCACTTTTCCCGTCAGCCTGGATGAGTTCGGCTTCTACCAGGTCGAAGTGCCGGACATTGAGCCGCGCAGGCGCGCGTCAACGATTGCCCTTCAGTCCGTTGACGGAAGATCGCGCTTCGCCATCGTTCATCACACCTTCGATGTTGCCGTGTCCGCACAGACCGAAAGACAACGCGAATTACAGTTCGCGCTCGCCAACCTGGACGCCGCGACGCCGATGCTCGAAAACATGCTGAAGATCGTTGAGCGAGCGATCTTCGACGATTTTGATAATTCGCAGTTGCGCTCTGGCGGCGCGGGACGCACAAGCGCGGCAGAGAAAGATTCCGGCAAGCAGGCATTATCCGAGGACGCACCGCAAACATCCTTTTCAGCGAGTCTCGCTGACGCGGGACGCTTGAAAAGGAAGCGAAATTTCATGCTGGCCGACGATTTGACTTTAATCATCGACGCTTTGCGCCGGAGGCTTAGCGGCGGCGGCATGGAAGCATCATTCGGGACGGGCCCGGCAATCGCGCGCAGTGAGGAGGAACTGGTTGATCTTGATGTGGAAGACGAGGAAGCTCCCGACGCTGTGCGGGAGATTGACGGGGAGGCGCTGGCACGTACCTGCCAGCGTAAAATGAGAAATATGCTGCGGCGAATGACGGCGCAGCTTGAGCTGGCTGTCATCGCACAGGAAAGAACCTTCGGCGCTATTCGTCAAACGGCTGCCGTCCTCGCCCTCCTGCCCTGGCTGCGCGAGTTGGAGCAGATTGAGAAACAGCTGCTTCGCGGTGAAACTTTCGTCCGCTACGAGGACGAATGGCAATTCTTCCTTGACGCCACCCGCTTACTCTACTCGCAGCGCACGGCCTTGATGAAGCGCGCCCTCTCTCTACAGGCGCAACACTCAAATTCCCTTGATGACGAGACTTCGATAGTCGCTGGTCTCTTGCTCTGGACGGCCTGGGATTGCGCGCTCGACGTACGATCGGCGAAAGAAGCAGAAGAGCTTGACGAGCTTCAAGAGAACTTGTACGGGATGGCGCGACTCGTCGCGCTGTCTTCGCACATCTGTGACGATACGGATGCGCAGGAGAAAGCGCGCGAAGCGATCAATCATATTAGCTCCTATTATCCCACCGATGGCTTTCTTCAGGCATGGTATGCTGAGCACCTGGCATGGCTGCGAAAGGTCTCTGCCATTTGTCGCACGCCCGGAGGCCTTTCGCCCGTCAAGCGCATGGCTGAAGCCGGCGACCTCGCGCTTCCCACGCTCAAAGCCTCGGCGCAACCTTTAATCGTCTTAGGGGCGAACGGAACCTCCGTCAGGGTAGTAGACCTCGACAAAGACGATGAGCAAAACCTGTACGGCGTGAAATACATTTCCGTCTATGACCCACAATCTTTATAGCTCCCCGGCTACTGCCTCAGCCCGCAACACCTGGTAATGGGCAAACTCGAAATCGAGCATCCCGGGCTGCGCGCACTCGGTGGTAGCGATGAGGAATCGAATCTATGGTTATCGTGTAGCCTGTGCAACCGCTATAAAGGCGCTCAAGTCGAAGCCACGGACCCGCTCGCCCGAGACCCGTTGCCGCTCTACGACCCGCGCACGAACAACTGGCACGAACATTTTAGCTGGAGTGCCGACGGCGCGAAGATCGTCGGTTTAACGCCTGTGGGGCGCGCGAGTGTGGCCGCCCTCAAGCTGAACAATTAAGTGGCTGTCGAGGTGCGATGCAACTAGATTCCAGCAGCCTGGTGTCCGACAAAAAGTTAAGCGCCGGTGAAGTAAAGCGAGAGTAGGGTAGTGGCTCTTCATCCATACCTACCGCGGATGAAGAGACGCGCCGTGTGAGATAAGTCTGAAGTATGTAAAAGCTGGTTGTCGATGCAGAGGTCAAGCTTGTTATCCGGCTTCATACCATTGGGGAAGCACGGCCTGAAAATATTTGGCCTCTTTTACGTGCTTTATTCTTCTTTGAAGTGACTCGATAATGTGATATAGCACGCGGTCATGGCTAATACTGGCGTTAAAGGCCGCGTAGTTTTTGCCGGAACGGGTGAAGGCATTCCAGACCTCACCGTGACCGCCGTCGATTTCGACCCCTTCTTCAACGAAGACGATGTACTGGGGAAGGTGAAGACCGACGCCCAGGGAAGATTTCAAATATCTTACTCCGCCAGCGCCTACAGTTCCTGGAAGATAGATAGAAAGCCTGACATAGTCGTACGCATCTACGCCCCTCGCTACACGGACCCCAAACTCTTCGGCACTCGCCTGCTCCACGAGACAAAAGAAGTAGAAGAGGTAACGGACACAGTTCTGGAAGTGGGTGAGATAAAAATTCACCCGGATAACATAGACGGCTGGCTGGTCACACACGCGACGCTGCATCCTGAAGTCGCAACGCCGGTCGCACTCTTTAACGGCAACGAGATTGAGCATCTGGTGGACGGCGACACTATGTTCCCGGCGATTACGGACGCGGTCACGGGAGCAAAAACGTCCGTCAATCTGATGACGCTGCTCTTCGAGGTCAAAAGCAATTTCATCACTAAATTCAAGGGCAGCTTTGACCCGTTGAACCCGCCCTCCTCCAACTGCCTTGACGCTATGGAGGCGACGCTGGAAGAGGAGTTGATAAGAAAGGCCATCAACCCCTCGGCCAAACTCGTGAACGTCATGGTCCACGACAAGCCGCTGGTAGACGACACTGCCACGGAGGTGGAAGAGTTTTTCGCTAATACCGGGGTGAACACCAACCGCTTCAAAAAGGGTTTCAATATTCTACACTCCAAGAACCTGATTATAGACGGAGAGACGGCCATCATCATGGGTTCGCCGCTCAAGCAGCCCTACTTCAGCGACGATCGCCATCACATTCGCGACGCGCGCCACAAAGGGGGGCTGCACCACGACGTAAGCCTGAAGGTCACGGGGCCTGCCGTCGCTCACATCAACAAGACCTTTGAAACGGTCTGGAAGGCTACGGGCAAGCCGCTGACTATGATAACTCCCGGCCAGATTGACGAGCGGCAGGGAGACAATGTGGCCTCGGTTCAAGTCGTGCGCACCCTTGCCGGAGGCGCTTTCAGAGCAAGGGGGGCGGGCGATGAAGACATTCCGCACGGCGAGACAGGTATCCTGGAAGCTTACGAGAGGGCGATCAATAATGCGGAGCGCTACATCTACATAGAGAATCAATACTTCACCTCTCATGAAATCATCAACGCTCTGATAGCGCGCATGAAAGACAGCTCGAAACCGAAGCTTCACATCATCCTCGTGCTCAACTTCAGTTGCGACTTCCCGGGCTACGCAGACCGCCAGGTGGACAATGTCAACCAGTTGAAGAGCTGCGCCAAAGACAACGGCCATCAGTTAGCCGCTTTCACCATCTGGACCAGGGCGGAAAAGCGCGGCGTCCCTGCGGGCAGTCAACCGGAATTTGAGATCATGCCCGTTGACGTGCACACCAAGGTGGCAATCATAGACGACAAGTGGGCGACCGTCGGCAGCGCCAATCTGGACGGCACCTCTATGAACTATCACGAGATTGCGTTGATAACCATAGGCGCGCTCACAGACAGGCTGCTTGACAAACTCGGACTGGGAGATGACTTCCTCAAGTTTCTCTGGGAGGCGTTCTGGTATCTGTTTTTCTTTGCCTTCAAGGAGCGATTCGGCTTCGAGCTGAAAATCCTGCTGAAGATACTCAAATTCGCGTACAAGCTAATCACGGATTTTGACGCGACCCTGGACAAGATTAGAGAAACCCTCGGCGACGTTGGGGATATTCCCGGTTTGGTGAGAGATGCTTTCATACGCACCGCTGCACACGCCGTCCCGAACCGTGCGCGTCAACCCATGCGCAGCGTGGAGTTGAACCTGGTCATCTACAACGGCATCGCCGGTCTCCCCGCCACGACCGTCATCAAGCCGCTGCGTGAGCGTTTGTGGAAGGAGCACCTGGGGCTTGCGAATCTCCCGGCGGATATGCAGGAGGTTCCAGCCCTTCCGACACCTTTGAACTGGGTGGACACCTGGAACAGCCGCGCCGCAGCCAACCTGAACGAGATTAAGAATGAGATCGCCCCGGCTAGCCACCCGCCAAAAATTCTCACCTATACGGGAGACACCAAGGCGAAGGCTTACCTGCGCGAGTTGAAGGTCAGCACAAAGAACTTGAGAGACAAAGCTGTGAAGTACGATTTCGGCAAGTGCAGGCTTGAAGACCAGAAGAGATCGTTTAAATGGCCAGTATAGTCAACGAATCCGCCGCCGGCATCGGCGACCTCCTCTCCTTCCTGACCAAGATTCACGACGATGTCAGCGAGGCGAAGGCGTTCATCAACCTCATGGGCTGGGAGCTTCCGCCAGGGGTCGAGGACGTAGGCCTGGCGACGCTGGACCTCGGAGATTTTCTGGAAAAACTGGACGCGGTCCTGGGGGCTTCAGACGAAGAGTGGGAAAACGAAGTCGCCATGCTCACACGCGTGGGTGAGCTGATTCTTGCCATCAATACCCTGGTGCAAACGCTCATAGAGCTTGCAGAGGAGCTGCCTACGAAGCTCGCCGCCTTTGGCGATTATGTAGATAGAACAAACATTCATAGAGAGCTGCCGAAACGCCTCTTTGATTTCCTGCTCGCCAATTATCTAGCCCAGACTTCGCCCCTCGGCTTCGCGCTTCTCCATTTAATCAACGTCATTGATTACCCGCATTTCCCCGCCGACCCCGAAAACTTTCAGGTAGAGCATGTGCGCGCGACCATCAACTACCGGAATTTTAAGACCCTGGTCACAGACCCGTCGCAGCTGGCAGAGGAAGCTTACGGATGGAACACCGAGCGATTTCTGCCCATGACCTTCTTGCTGCGTTTGAGCCTGCTGTTTCAAGCCCTGGGCATGCGCAGCCGCATACAACCTCTGAAGGCGGAGGCCGAAGAGGTCTGGCTTGAGAGAACGGTTACGGAAACAGAACCCTTGCCTCAACTGATAACCTTTCTTCACGAAGAGCGCGGAGACATTGCCGGTCTTCGTTTGGGGTTCTCGGTTTTCGGCGCGCGGCCAACCTCTGCGGGCGCAACTGACGGCGGCCTGGGGTTAGCCCCCATCGTGCGCGGACAGGCGCGCGCCAGCGTCCCCTTTTTCAAGCTCGACGACACGTTTATAGATTTGTCAGCCGAAGGCGATTTGTTGAAGCGTGTCGCGCTCATACTGCGCCCGAACGAAGACCTCGCGGTGCGGCTCGGCAACGGCTTGAGCGACACCATAACGGGGCGCTTTTCGCTGAGCATGCGGCGCGGCTCGCCCGACGCTGAACCCAAGCACATCCTCTCTTTCTTCCCCGGCGCGGCGCTGCGCCTGCAACAATTCATAGTCACGGGCGGCCTGGAAAAATACTCTGACCGCTCCGCAGAGAGTTTCATGGAGCTGGCTCTGCTCGGCGGCAGCATAGATTTCTCCTTAGATGACGCGGACGATTTTTTGCAGGAGAGCATCAAGCAGGACAGTGTTGCCTCGCCCTTTGACCTGCGCGTCGGTTGGACTAGCGAGCAGGGCATCTATTTTCAGGGCAGCTCCGGCCTGACGGTTTCCATCCCCGTGCACGCGCGATTGGGAGCGTTCACGCTCAACAGTCTGACCGTGGGGCTGAAGGTTGAAGACGAAGGGCTGGACTTTGAAGCATCTGTGGCAGGCAATTTAAGCCTGGGGCCTCTGCTTGTCACGGTCAAAGGGGTCGGCCTGAAAGTTGATGTCTCTTTCGGCGAGGGCAACCTGGGGATATTCGGTCTACAGCCTCGCTTCAAGCCGCCCTCCGGCCTGGGGCTTTCGATTGACGGCGGCGGATTCAAGGGCGGGGGCTTCATGGACTTCGAGCCGGAGGACGAGAGTTACTCCGGCATACTGGAGCTTGATTATCAAGGTAAGTTCAGCCTCAAGGCGTTCGGCCTGCTGACGACTCGTTTGCCTAACGGGCAGGACGGGTTCTCGCTCATCATCATCATTAACTCGGAGTTCACGCCGATTCAACTGGGCTTCGGTTTTAAGCTCAACGGCGTGGGCGGGCTGCTGGGCTTGAACCGCACGGTCAAGACGGAGGTGCTGCGCGCGGGCTTAAGAGATAACACGCTTGGCAGCATTCTCTTTCCCACGAACATCATCGCTAATTCAGACCGCATCCTCAGCGACCTGCGGCAGGTCTTTCCGCCTGAGAGCCGCCGCTTCGTCTTCGGCCCCATGGCGAAAATCACCTGGGGCACGCCGACGCTGATTACAGCAGACCTCGGATTGGTGATTGAGATACCGGAGCCTGTGCGGCTGGTCATACTGGGAGTCGTGCGCGCGCACCTGCCGGATGAGAAGTCTTCCATCCTGCGCTTGCAGGTGAACTTTCTGGGTGAGATTAATTTCGAGCAGGAGCGGCTCTCGTTTGACGCCTCTCTGTTCGACTCGAAGCTGCTGGCCTTTGCGCTGACGGGCGACATGGCTCTGCGGCTGTACTGGGGCAAGAAGGATGCAAACTTCCTGCTGACCGTGGGCGGCTTTCATCCCGCGTACCAGCCGCCGCCCATGAATCTGCCCGCGCTTCGCAGGCTCACGCTGGCGCTCGTCCAAGGCGACAATCCCAGACTCACGCTGCAACTCTATTTCGCAGTCACTGCGAACACTGTGCAGTTCGGAGCGCGGCTAGAGCTTTACGCCTCGGCCTGGAAATTTAATGTCTACGGCTTCCTCTCCTTCGACGTGCTGTTCCAGTTCAACCCCTTCTACTTCATAGCGGAGATTACGGCGATACTGGCGCTCAGGGTCGGCTCCTCCAGCATCGCCAGCATCAAGCTGACGTTCGCGCTCGAAGGGCCTGCGCCGTGGAAGGCCAGGGGCACAGCCAGCTTCAAGGTCTGCTGGTTCTTCACGCTCAAGATACGTTTCAACAAAACTTTCGGCGAGACCAGGAACACAAGCCTGCCGGACATAGCCGTCCTGCCGCTCCTCGTTGAAGCCCTCTCGGCGCCGGACAACTGGGAAGCGGAGCTGCCCGAAAGAAAGCGTCGCCTGGAGAGCTTTAAGGAAGCATCAGACGCAGCAGACCAACTGTTAGTGCACCCGCTGGGGACATTGAAGGTCAGCCAGAAGGTTGTGCCGCTTAATCTTAGGATTGACAGGATGGGGAGCCAGCGCCCCGGCGACGCGCGGGAATTTCGCATCACTGAAATTCAGTTGCCCGGCAGAACTATCAACAACGCACAGCCCGCGCAGGAGTCCTTCGCGCCCGCGCAGTTCTTTGACATGAGCGACGAAGAGAAGCTGGCAAGCCCTTCGTTCAGGAATTTCGATAGCGGCGTGCGCGTGGGCGAGCCTGAGCGCCTGCACACCGCTTATGCAGCCGCCCGCGCTGTGACTTACGAATTGAAATACATAGACTCGCAACGCGAGCGCAGGCTGGCGCCACACGGCAATCCGTTTGAGGTTGACAACGTAGCCTTCAACGCCTGGGCTGTGCAGGGCGCGATTGCCAAGTCCGAGCTTTCCTTTGCGCGCGGTCGCAAGTCTAATCTTGCGCCGGAGGAAGTCTCGGTCGCGCAGGAGCCTTTCGCCGTAGTCACGACGGGCGACCTGAAACTCTTCGACCAATCGAGCTTGCTCGCGAGCGAGCGCGAGGCGCTCACGCGAATAAATGCTCTCATTGAACAGAACCCGGCGCTGCGCGGCAAGTTGCAGGCAGTGCCGGCCTTCGAGATGAGTCCATAATCATGGAGACCTTAAAAAACTATACCTTCCTCCCCTGGCTGCGGCAGGGCATCGCCACGGAGATTTCCGTGCCCGATGCCCTGGGCAAAGCTGCGCCCCTTGCGACTCCGCAGCGAGCGAAAGTGCCCGTCACCCTCAAGCTAAATGATGAGACTGTTCCGAAGGTCGTAGAACTCCTGGGGCCTGGCGACGTGCTTGGCTTAAATCCGCTCGCGGTCGTCAAAACAGAGCCGCGCAACCTGGTGACGGATTTCGAAGCCAATTATCTGGCCTACATAGAATTCTACGAAGAGGATTTCCCCTGGCGCTTCACTCCGGTTAAAGCTGCGGGCGAGTTGACCGAGAGCCGCCTGCGCCCCTGGATATTCCTGATAGTTTTAGAGGAAGGCGAGTTTGAAGAGAAGAGACTGGGCGCGCCGCTCCCAGCCTTCGAGATTAAGGCGGACGTAAGCCCCGACACGCTCTTCCCCAATCGGGAACAGACCTGGGCGTGGGCGCACGTACACGTCAGCCGGAACATCATCGGAGGCAAGCCGCAAACGACAAGTGAGCCGGAGGCGCGAACTCTGGAGCAGACGCTTGCCAGCACCCTTGCCATCAACCCCGACAACGCTTCCTCGCGCCTGCTCTCTCCGCGCAAGCTCAAGGAGAACACCGCCTATCATGCCTTTGTGATTCCGGCCTTCGAGACCGGGCGGCTGGCCGGACTGGGACTGCCCCTCACAGGAGTTGACGGCCAGCTTGCTTCCTGGGGCGCAGGCCAGAGGCTCTACCCCATTTACTATCGCTGGTCTTTCAGCACAGGCACGAAAGGCGATTTCGAATTTCTGGTTGACCTGCTCGAACCGCGCCGTGTGGATAAAAGCGTGGGCGTGCGCGAGATGGATATGCAGGAGCCGGGCTACGAGGTGGACGGCATGGCCGCTCCGCTGGATGTCATGGGCTTGGAGGGCGCGCTCAAGAGCACAGAGACAGAATCCCTTCCGCCTCAGTGGCCGCCCGCAGGTACGGTCTTTGAGAATCCTCCCGAAGGCTCTGCGGGAAAGTTCCTGAACCAGCTAGAAGACGTTGTCAACATGCAATTCGATATTCAGCAGGAAGAGACAGCCGACAAGCACCCGGACCCAATCGTCAGCCCGCCGCTCTACGGCAAGTGGTATGCGAAGGCCGAAAAGCTTGAAGCGCGAAATGGGGCGGGCTGGGTCAATGAACTCAACCGCGACCCGCGCCTGAGAGTGCCTGCTGGCATAGGCACAAAGGTCATACAGAAGAATCAGGAGAGGCTCATGCAGCAGGCATGGCGTCAGCTAGGAGACCTGTTGCGAGCCAACCAGAAAATCAGGCAACTGCAATTAGGCTGGATGAGCAGCTTCCGCATCTACCAGAAAAATGTCTTACCGCAATCCTCCGACCGCCTGCTCGCGTTCACACAACTCGTGCACGCCAGAGCCCTGGCAAGCCCCGCTACGATTGCACGCCAAGTCAGCGAAAGCCGACTGCCGCAGGCCGCGCTAGACCCCTCTTTCCGCAAGATAACTCGCAGCCGTGGCGCAATTATGCGGAAGGTCGCGCCCGGCGTTCAAGCCTCAGCCGCGTCCATCATCACAAAGCTCAACGAGGGCACGCTCACAGCCGCGCCCGCGCCGCCCGAGCCCGTAGGCCAAATCTCTCTGGACGCTATGGCCGACACGCTCGTGCCGAAGATACCGGAGTGGCTTCGCCTCTGGCTGCGTAAGAACTTGGTTAGGCGCGCGTTGATACTGTTGCTTGCGCTCGCCCTCGCACTACTGATTCTGAGCGGAGCTTTCATGGTTTATGCGGCTGTCCTGATGGCCGGCATCATCATTGTCCTTGTCGCGCTTCTCTTTATAGCCGAGAGGCTGCGCGCGCAACTGGAAGCGGCGGACGCTCTTCATGAGTCCAATTTCAAGCCGGGCGCGGTGGACGAAATACCCGCGCGCCCGAATTTCGTCCAGACGGAATTTGAAGCGCAGATGCCCGGTGCTGCCGCGTCCGGCAGCGCCGACAGCGTAGAGGCCGCCAATTTTCGCATCGCGCTCAAAGACGCCTTCAACGTCTATCAATCGCCACCGCCGCCTGAGCCTGTTCGCCAGCCCTTGAACATCGGTCACGCCGTCTTCAAGCTGCGCGAATCAATTAACCCTGCCGTGGCGATTCCGAAAAGGGCTGAGTTCGTCCTACAGATACCGGGGAAGATAAAGGACTCTTATCTGCGCCCGCATGAAACGCCCGTGCTGGTGATGGCGCACCCGGTCTTCGCCGAGCCTATGTATCGTCCGCTGCTTGAGATTTCACCGGACTTGCTGGTTCCCAACCTCCACTTGATTCCCAACAACACGATCTCGCTCCTGGAGACTAACCAGCGCTTTATAGAAGCCTACATGGTCGGGCTTAATCACGAGATGGGCTGCGAGCTGTTGTGGCGCGAATTCCCTACAGACCAGCGCGGGAGCTATTTCCGCCAGTTCTGGGACGTAGCCGAGACCGTCAATCGTGACCCGGGCAAAACGGCTGCGCAGATTGAAGAGGCGTCGCTCGACATCAAACAGCTTCACCTGTGGGAGCGCGCCACGGCTCTGGGCACACACGAAAATCGCCCGCTGCCCACGGGGGCGGAACCGGGCGAGTCTCGCCTGGCGCTGGTCGTTCGCGGCGACCTGTTGAAGAAATACCCCACCGCCGTCATCTACGCGCAGCAGGCTAAGTGGGCGAAGGATGAGGAGGGGCGCGATATTCGTGTGCTGGACGAAAGCAAGCCCGAAGAGAATATCAAGGTTCCCATCTTCAAGGCGGAGATTGAGCCGGAGATACGCTTCCTGGGCTTCGACCTGACCGCCAGCCGCGCCAAAGGAGACGCGACCCCGTTGTCCACAAACCCCGGCTGGTTCTTCGTGATTCAGGAGCGACCGGGCGAGCCGCGCTTCGGCCTCGATAACTTGAGCAGCGACGCGCCCGAGACGGTCGATAACTGGAACAAACTGGCCTGGGAACATCTGGACAATTTCGCAAGCCTCGTGCTGATAGATTTCAATCGCAACACGCCCGTCAACGTAAACATCACGGAGTCACCTGATCACCAGTTCGAGTGGGGGCGAAATGCTGCGGACATGGCCTACATACTCTACCAGGTTCCCGTCATGGTGGCTTTTCACGGCGCGGACATGCTGCCCTGAGCTCTCCCTCATTAAACGATGAACGACCCAATCAAAAAAGCTCGCGAGGCGCTCGGCACAGCCGATGAAAGTCTCTACGCCCGGCAGAACCGCCTGCGCTCCAAAGAGGCTCAACTAATCAACACGAAGCGCGCGGGCAAGGAGGGCGACGAGAGGGCCGCGCGCCTCGAAGCTGAAATCGCTTCACTGAAAGAGCGCATCGCCGGAGAGCAAGAGACGGTGCAGTCTCTAAAAGCTCAACTCGCCTCGCTCGTAGGCGAATTCGTTCTCCCGCTTACGCCGCAGCAGCTAGTCTCTCGACTGGACGACCGTCTGCCCTGTCTACTCTTCCCCTTGCGCATAGAGACAAGGTTTATGGGCGCGGGCGCGAGCAAGCAATTGTGGGTGCGTGTCTACCCGGACGACATCGCCGTGCACACGCACGAAAAAGAGCTGACGCGCGACGAGGCGGACTCGGGCGTGCAGTACTGGACTGAGAGGACTGTGGCCGCATCCATTGAAGATGCCAGCGAAAGAGAGCGGCTTGAGAAGGGAGCCTGGCGCGCGCTGGCGAATAGCTACGGAGGAACCAGAGCCTCCTGGGTCGCGTCGGAAATCAAAAGAAGGGCTATGGAAAAAGAGGGAAGCGAAGACTTCTCCTTCCTGCTCATACGCGTGCAGGTCTCCGGCATTCTCAACGACCCTCAGTTGAGCGCAGACGATAAGCGCAGCTCTATTCTATCGCTGCTGGATTCCACGCATCCCCTGATTGCCTTGATACGGGATAAGATTTCCGAGCTTCTCGCAAACGACGCGCAGCTCACAGACCCCACGCGACAGGCGATTACAGAAACAATCGCGGCGGGCATCCTGACGCATCTGGGCTTCGACCTCGAAGAGTTGAAACCCGAAAGCTGGAGCCGTGCGCCGCGCACAGAAGTCATGCCGGACCGCTTCGTCCTGGTCGGCTTCACGCGCGGCATCAAACTTGAGCAGCCCTTCCCGAACGCCGTGCCCAACCCTTTAATCTTAGGCCCGAACCCGCAGAGCTTCGCATCCGAGCTGGAGCAAAGAGGCGGCGACCTGATTGTGGGCGAAGATTACGCCTGGGTCACAGATTTCGATAAAGCCGTAGCGGCAGGGATGGCTATGCGCTTGCCGCTCAATGAGCCTTTCGCCAGCGCAGGCTTCGACCGCCTGATGGTCTTAGGGATGCGCGTCTCATCAGAGGCCGCAGAGCACAAGGAGCTTCTGGAAGAGTTGATAGACAATCATCACTACTCGCCCGACGGGATGAGTTTTCTAAAGCAGGGCACGCCGACGAATCATACTGGGGAGGCGCGCTCGGGCTTTTCCACGGACGATGCGGAGGGCGATGCGAGCTTCGAGACGGAGACGAAGGAGACTGGCCTTGAGGCTTTAACCGATGAGCTGGAAAAAACGGACGCGCAGCGCCTCGCCGAAGCTCTGGATATAGAGCTCGGCAAGCTCGCGTCTCTTGCCAACGCCGAAGCGACAGAGGTCTCGCAGGCCAAGGTGATGAACAGGGCGCTCTGGTCTGCTACGCTCGGGTTTTACCTGGAAGAGCTGCTGGAGATGGAGGCCGCTACGATTGGCAAGATTCGCCTCTTCTTTACAGAAACGGTCGTCGCCAGAGGAAGCCTGCCAGCCATACGCGTCGGCAAACAGCCCTACGGCATTCTTCTCACGAGCGCCTTCGGCAAGTGGCGGATTGATGAAAAGGTGGACGGCGAAGACGCCTCTTTCCTCAGGCAGACTTATGACGTGCTGAAAAAAGTTGAAGCCCAGTGGCAGCAGCTTGTAGGACAGGTAGCGCATGTGGACGGCGGCGGTGATTCGTTTGAGAAGCTGCTCGACATGCTGGGGCTGCAAGCGACTTCCGTGGACTTCCAGCGCCGCATAGGCACTTACAAAGACCTGCTCTGGAATCTGGCGCACCTGCGCATGGGCGTTAACTTTTCCGCCAGCGACCCGGTAGCGCGTTACTTCCGCGAGATCAGCTCGCGCGGGATCGCTTTGCTGAATCAGCTCGGCCTGGGGTTTTCAAAAATGCCCAAGCTCTTCGGCCTGCTCTTTTCAAACGGCACCTCTCCCATCAACGGGCCGTTTGTTGACGACGTTGAAAAGGCTTCTGACGAGAAGCTGTCCGAGACGGCGGCGCTGCCGCGCAAGTATGCCGTGGCCGTCAAGGACGTAGAAGAGGAAGAGACGGAGGATAGAAACTATATAGGCTGGCTGGTGGGGACGGATGTGGCTACGCTCAAGGAGCAAAAGTTGCTGAATCGTGACGGCAACGCGTTGCCGGTTCCCATGGCCTTGCTCTACAGGATGCTGCACCGCGCCCTGCTGCTCTCTCATTTCGACGCCACGATGAATCTATACGAGGCGCACAGGCTCGTGGCCGGAAATGTTCGGCGCGAGCAGGATTTTACCAACGTGGAGGCTGGCCGGACTGTCACACGCTGGGAGTTCATGGAGGCCAAGGTCAATCGAGTCATGCCGCAACTGAGCCTTGCGAATCTCTCCGTAGGAGATTTCCTGGCGACGCCTGAAGGACTGAACCTGCCCGCGGCCTTCACCCTGGCAGAGGTCAGGGATAGCATTGGCCGGCTTGAAGAGCTAAAGACGGCGGAGCTTGAGCGACTGTTCGCAGAGCATCTAGACCTCTGCTCCTATCGCCTGGACGCGTGGCAGACAGCGCTCTTCGCCAGGCGGCTCGAACGCCTAAACCTCCTGCGCGAAAGCTCCACGGAGGAGGGCGTACACAGGCACGGCCTGCATCTCGGCGCTTACGGCTGGCTGGAAAACGTCCGGCCCGCGCCCGCGCCCCTGGTTGTCTCGCCCGACGAGATTCCCGAAAGCTTGAGAGAAGAGGGCGTCAGTGTGATTGAGCAGCCGGACAATGGCGGCTACATCCACGCGCCTTCGATCAATCACGCAGTGGCCGCTGCCGTCCTGCGCAACGCTTATCTCACGCACGCCAGGCAGGAGGACGCGGAGCACTTCTCAGTGAAGCTGACTTCCGAGCGTGTGCGCACGGCTCTTTCCTTTCTCGAAGGAGTGCGCAACGGCCAGGAGCTTGGCGCTCTGCTCGGATACCAGTTCGAGCGCGCTTTGCATGACCGTTACGTGGTTGACGGCACTGCGCTCGAACAGTTCATCCTCGCTTTCCGAAAACAGTACCCGCTGGTCGCAGACAAGATTACGCCCGACCAGGCCGATGAGAGGATTGACCTCAAAGAAGCGTCGCATGTCGTGGACGGCTACGCATTGCTTGAGGCTGTCTTTCTCAAAGAGCCGCGACTTGAGTATCCCTTCGGCGTCGAAGGGCTGCCGACTGAAGCCACCGAGACCAACAACAGAATCAAGCAGGCCATCATCGCGGAGGTCGCGCGCCTGGAAGAAACACTCGACGCCATCGCAGACCTCTCGCTGGCCGAAGGCGTCTTTCAGGTGACGCAGGGGAACTACGAGCGCGCGGGCGCTATGCTCAAAGCCCTCTCCGAAGGCAACGCGCCGCCGGAGCCTGAGATAGTCAATACTCCGCGCAGCGGCGCAGTCGTCAATCACAGGCTGACCGTGCACCTTGAGACGGAGAATGTAGTGAGTCCCTGGGGCGGGCGGCCAACTCCCAAATCCGTCGCCGCGCCCGGCCTGAATAAGCTGCTCGGCGAGCTTATAGGCAGGCCGGATTCGCTCGGTTTCGAGGTGGGCTACGAGCTGGATGATGTCGTAACCTTTATCTCGCTCCTTGAGCTTGAACTTCAGCCGATTGATTTGATCTATCTGGTAGGAGAGCAGGCTGGCGCTGTCCGTGGCGAGCGGCAGGCGAGCGACCTGACCGAGCTTGAAGCACGCATCGAGCATGTTTTCAGGTTGAAGAGAAAGGCCGCAGACCCCGATTGGGATTCTTCAGGCCGCGCTATGATTCATTTCATGAGCCGCGCCAAATTCCCTTCGCCTGACATTCGCACGCTCTTCGAGCTGTTCCCGCTGCTCAGGAATTTGAGAAGGCTTGTGAGTGAGAGCCGCCCGCTCGGCGCGGACGATTATCAGTTGCACTCGGAAGGCAGCACAGACCCGCGCGACGTAGAGAATCCGAAGCGGTGGAACTTGCAGGCTCTTGAGAATTCACTCAAAGAGGCCGCCGCTTCTTTAAGGGATGGCCTGGATGATTTGGGTGAGCTGCTCGCTTCCGTTCCGCCGAGCGCCCTGAGCAAAGACCCTGCGGAGGCAGGAGACTTGAGCGGGGTTGATTACGATGCTCTGCGGGAAGCTCTGGTACGGCTCTCCTACTTCGGCCTCTCCGGCGCATTCCCCAAACGCGCGCTCTTGCCCGAGCTTCCCCCCGGTGCCACTGACGAGGAGCGGCTAATGTTGCTGCGCGCACAACAATCTCTGATAGAGCAGGCCACCCTTACACACGAAGAGGGCGCGCGCCGCCACTCGCAGGCAGAGTCTTTGCGCACCTTCAGCGAGTTGAGCGATGAGCAGGTTAATCGGCTGAAGGCCGAGGAGAAAGCCGGAATCTTCCAGCAGGCGGGCGCTTTAATTCTTGGCGACGCTTTCAGGTTGATCCCCACCTTTAACTTTAATAACAGGCCGGAGCTTGAGGCCGCGCACGCTTTCTCTCATACGGCGTCGCCGGAGCAAAGCCTCCTGCGGTTTACGCAAGACAGGCTGAAATCCGCGTCGGCAAATTCCGTCATTCAGGACTGGCGCGCGCTTGCAGTTGAGGAGTGGTTGCAGGGCGTTGCGGCGGTCAGAGAAAAAGTGCGCATGGTTGATGAAGTACAGACTCATCAGGAGGCTTTCGCAGGCGTAGAATTGACGCTCGCGCCGCTGCAACTGCCTTTTGATAAGAAGGCCCACTGGGTCGCGCTGGAGTTTCCAGAAGTCAGCCCGGAGGAGTCGGATAATCCGAATAGCTTTGTGCCCGCAGGCGATTTCCTGTCAATCGTGCGCCACCTGCCCGCAGGCCACAGCGACGCCGCCACACAAGCTGGCTTGTTGATAGACGAATGGAACGAAGTGATTCCGAACCGAGTTGAGACGACTGGCATCGCCATACATTACAACCAGCCGAACACTGAGCCGCCGCAATGTCTGCTGCTCGCCATCAGCCCCACTGTCAACGGACGCGGGTGGCAGTGGGATAATCTGGTAGACACCTTGATTGATACCTTCGACCGCGCGAAGCGTAGAGCCGTCGAGCCTGATTTTCTGCGCGCGACTCCTTATGCTCAACTGCTGCCCGCAGTCCTGAGCACCTTCACCAGCCATCCCTTCGGAACTATCTCTACGAACTTAGCCGCGCAGCCTTCATCAATGATCTTCGAGCGGTAGCGAAATGTGAAAGGAAGAGAATGCCACAGGTAATATCCGCAGATTTGAAGGACTTGCTGTTGACGGCAGATTTTCGCCCGGCCATAACCTTATGGAACCGCCTGGAAGGACGCCCACGGCAGGAAGAGTTCGACCGCAGCCTGCGCGCAGAGGTGCGCGACCCGCTCTGGATGCTCACGCGTCAATGGCAGTTCGGCGAGTTCCGTGGGGAAGACGCAGGCTCGTCCGTCAAGGCGCGCGTTCAGTTAAGCGCCAGCCGCATAGACAGGTTCGCCGTCAAGTCCGAGGACCGCACGGCCACGGGCGGTGAAGAGTGGAAGAACGCAGTCCCCTACGACAACGGCTTTCCGCTTGAGGCGGAGGTGGAGCGAGAGCCTTTATGGACTGGCAACCTTGATGCTCATAGCGACTACTTAAGCATTCGCAGCCAGATGGGTCGCCACTGGCTGCGCCTCTTGAAACAGGCCGGATTGTCGAATCTGAAAGAGGCGTTTCTGGAGAAGTTCGGCTTTGAAGACGCGTCGGAGATAGCCACCCCGAGCGAGGCGGAGCGGCTTGAAGCGGCGCACTTGCAGAGCGACCCTGCGACCTGGCAATCCTTGCGGGCGGTCAAAGGGCGACTCCCGGACGGGCGAAAGCTTCTGGCAGCGATTGAAAACGATGAGTTCGAGCCGTGGGTGGAAAGCCGCTTTGATTCCGCCGTGCAGCAGGCGTTGAAAGATTTAGGGCGTGATTTCAGGAGCTGGTTCCGCAGGCTGTATTCCCAACCGGACACGGATATAGAAGACGCCTGGGCGCCCTCATATCTGGAATATCAATTCGCAGTCTCCGCGCCGCAAGACCCGTCGGGCGAGGCGCGCGCAGTGCTGGTCGCGGAACAATATCATCAGGGTCATCTGGACTGGCACGCTTTCAACATAGACAAGAGAAGCCGCCTTGAAGACCTGTCCGAAATCTCTTTCCCCGAAAACAGCTTCGAGGTGCGACCCTCCCTTGCCTTCCTGCTGACGCAGATTGAGTTCAACGGCATGCCGAATGTTCGGTGGTGGGAGTTCGAAGACCGCCGGACTGATTTCGGCAGCATACGCGCGGCCACGACAGACCTTCCGCTATTGATGCTGGCCGAGTTCGGTTTGATATACGGCAACGACTGGAGCGTCATCCCTTACAACCTTGAGGTAGGCACGCTGGCGGAGATAGATGGAATCGTCGTGACGGACGTGTTCGGCGTGCGAACCTTGATCCGCGCGGCAGGCCAGGGACAGCGTATGGACTGGCAGCAGTGGGCCATGTACACGCTGGCGGGAGAGGGTGACGCAGACCGCCGCTTGTTGCTGCCGCCATCAGTGGCGAAGATAGAGGAGAGCAGCCCCATCGAAAAGGTCATACTTGCACGGGATGAAATGACCAACATGGTCTGGGCTGTAGAGGAAAGGATTCCTGGAATATCTGGGAGCGGCATCGACGGCTTTGAAGCGGCCACAGCTTTGTCCAGATACTTTCAAGGGGTTTCTCAGACCTCGGACGATGAGAAACCAACACGCGCGAAAGTCCGTTACGTCCTGGGAACCGAGGTCCCTGAAAACTGGATTCCGTTCATCCCCAGGCACAAGCCAGGCTCTAACCGCCAGATCCGCTTGCAGCGCGCATCAATGCCGCGACTTACCGACGCAACGCGCGGCAGCCGCATAGAGCCGCGCGGTAAGATTTTGCGGACAGGGCTGGACGGAAGAGCTGTCAGAGAAGGCTATCTCCTGCACGAAGAGGAAGTACCCAGGGCAGGTGTTATCCTTACCCGTAGTTTCCAACGCGCCCGCTGGTTTGATGGAAAAGTGTACACCTGGATCGGACGACGAAAGGAGACTGGGCGGGGAGAAGGAGCAAGCGGATTGGTGTTTGACCAGATAATAACTTTATCAACCAAACCAGGCACATAACTAGCACGCTCAAGAATCCTGATGCCGACGTGCAATGCTTTGCCCAACAATTCAAAATATCTACAAGATATTGTCCAGCTTGATTCTTTCATTCTCAAAATGTTGTTAGCCGGTAGGGATTGTTGGGCAAAGCAGCCCAGAGTAATAGGGTTTAATTAAGAGTGGGGCGGTCGAATTCTTGACATGCATCGTTTTCCGAATGTGCAAGCTATCACACCGCGACTCTTCTGCGCGTGCTGCGCCATCGCCAGAGCGCGCCATCCCAGTAGTGCTCCCATAACATTCCAACAGGCTCAGTCGTCATAGAGTGCTCAGATGTCTGCGGACTTCCCTCATTGTTCATGTGCCCGGTGTGTTCCGTGTGGGACGTGTGAGTGCCGGACGGCGATTCGGCAACCGGCACAAACGCGTGAATCCGAACTTTACCCGGTTCCGTATTCGCTACGTCACCATACATGAAGGCGAAGGGGTCACCGGCTATCTCTCTTTTTGTATCCGTCCACTCCCACGCATTGCCATTCCAATAGCCGCGCAACAAAGTGATATGAGGCTGAGGATATAAGTAGCCATGTTCACCTTCGTCGTTTGTTCCGTAAATTGGCGCATACGCTAGCTTCCTGGCGAAAATGTGTATGCGGATTTTTGAGAAGTCCGTCCCTTCCGATGAAAGCTCGCCCTGCACCAGCACGAACGGCTCCCCGTCTATTTTGCGGCCCGTATCAGACCACTCCCACGCGGAGCCGTCCGAGCGTGCGATACACAAATTACCACTGGTGCTTTGTAGGCAGAGGAAGCGACTGCTAACGACAAGAGGTTGGCCCGTGGCATCAGATTGAGTAAGAGTAACGACGCGCCCCGCGATTCCCTGGCCCGTATCAACCCAGTCCCACTTGTATCCCGGTTCGGAGTTGTTGTCTTTATAAATAAATCGCCCCCTGCCTTGCCAGAGTTTTCCGTTCTCTCCCCTGACAAACAGATTCGGCGTCGCTTGCGCCTGTGCGTCGCTTGCGCCGCATCCCTGCGTGACGGACACCGGGTCGTCACTGACTTCCAATTGCGCATACTCCCAATCGTAATGTGCCTCAAGCTCGACTCCCTTTTTCTCCTTTTCCTCCGGTGGGCGCAACTTCGGAAAGCCCGCCCAGAGCCTTCTATCTTTGCCCCGGGCGAAGAGCCTGATACGAGCATCCTGAGGCTCTTTTGAATCGGGGTCCCCGTGCGCCAACGCTATTACGTCCCCATCAATCTTCTTGCCCGGATCATTTCTCGCCTCCGGGACGGTTGGATTTGCAGTCGGGTACGTCAGGTCGTCGTACCAACTCCATCTCGCGGTGCCGTCCTTATCTTCCGAACGTATGCCCCACCAGAGGTGGCTCTTGTCGCCGCGAACGTACTTGTCCTCAGCGCGGATGAAAACATTTAACCGGACATCGGCCAGATTCACTGAGCGAAGGTTGCCTTGGGCGACGACGGTCGGCGCGCCGTGAACTGTGACCGGTTCACCGTTGGCCGAGATCCCTGTGTCCATCCACGTCCAACTCTCGCCGTCCCAGTACCGCTCCCAGAGTTTGCGGTCTGCGCCTTGAGCAAACAGGTGAAGACGCATGTCTTCGAGGGATGAAATGTCAGTTCGCCCGCGCGCCAGAAGAACAGGTCGCCCCCAAATCTTCTTCCCCGTTTTAGCCCACTTCCACTTCTTGCCCGCGCCGGAATATGTTCCCTCCAGAAGCTCCCCGTCCTTAGCGCGTGTAAAGAGTTTGACGCCGACGTTCTCGGTGCTCCCCTGTTGCCCGTATATCAGCACCACCGGCAGCGGCATCGCGCCGCGCCGCCACTCGTCCCACACGCTGTCCAGGAATCCGTGCCACGGGAAAAAGATCGGCGCGCTCGGTGAATCAAGACTAGCCATCGCACCCATGATGCCCTGATGAACGCTTGGGTGAAAGACGGAGAGGTCGAAAGACCTTCCCAGTTCGTCCGTGCTTTGGAATTGCATCAGCGAGGTATAACGGGAAAAGGGTCTTGGAGCCGGTTCAGCCCCGCCTTCCACAGTGGCCCACGATGGCAGGGGTACTGCCGGGTCAGAATCAATAGGCCACAACTCGGCGTCCTCGTAACGCTCCGGCGTAGGAAGTTCGTGCGGGACGTGCGTGTTAGAGTCCCAGTAAGGAATGGGA
This sequence comes from Pyrinomonadaceae bacterium, assembly GCA_036389095.1. Classification (GTDB taxonomy): domain Bacteria; phylum Acidobacteriota; class Blastocatellia; order Pyrinomonadales; family Pyrinomonadaceae; genus DASQYE01. The sequence continues at coordinate 99,429 of DASVQM010000062.1, read as the reverse complement.
GAGGAATGATGCGCCTCGCATTGTCCCAGAAAATCTTCAAAGTACCTGATGAAATAGCGATGCCAGAACAGCAGCGACATTCCCATTCCAGGAGGGATCGCACCGCCGACCATTATCATATTACTGTGCCAGCCTCTGTGTGCGCCCACGGGGGTTGTTCCCGGTGGAATGGCTTGAAAACTTCCATCGGTCATTGCTATGAACTCGTCATGAAGTTTTTTGTAGGTCTGTCGCTCCTCAACGGACAGGAGATGAATTTTGCCTCTACGCATGGGTAAGAATCCTCCTTCTTGGTGAAGATGAGCGGGGGTGCGCTCTGGAGTTTGCGTCGTCGTGATGCGGTCGCTGGGCGGGCAATAGCCACTCGGTTAAATCAGAGAAAGAAATGTTCTCTGCGCCGGAGTGTTCAAACCGAAAGAGGCTCCGGGACAGGACGGTCGCGGTTTAGCGGCGCATAAAGAGCCGGCGAGGGAATTCGTGAGAAAGCAGCACCAAAGCTTAGAGAGATTACATTCGCCGCCAATGCTTGTCAACAAATTGGCCTTGCACAAATATTCAAGTTGGTCATGATTCAGAAAAGAGGCTGCCGAGCATTTGAGTGCTTGATATAAAGCTTAATCGCCGCTTCGGGCATCTCTCCGCTCTTTGAGAAACAAATAGTTCTACGCTCAAAGACGCTTCAAGTGAGTGCGGAAGTTCAGATTACGCCGCTCAATACGTTGCGTGCCCATCTTGCCAATCCAGTGCCGATAAGAAGGAATCAGCTTTTGGTATAACTCCCAATCTTAACTGTCAAAGCGAGTAATACGGCACTCCGACAGTTTTTCCGGAAGCCTTTCAAGCGACTCGTCTATGCGCCATCCCGGAACGTATCCAATAATTTCTTTAGCCTTAGGCGCGAGAGCATACCAGAGCAGCGTTGACGCTTTTTCTTCCCGATAAATGACCATAATTCATCCAGTTCACCATCGGGCCTAACCAAGATTCTGTGTGAGTGAGTTTGAGCTCAGTCCATTCATCGGTACTCGCCCTTCAGAGAGAATCGCAAACTGATTCATCGCTCCGCTCCAGTTCTTGATCGGCATTGTCCATCGCTGGCTGATATTCCTCAACCCCAGATACTTCAGCCTGACGACCGCCTCATCATTCGGCAACAACGAGCGATTCTTCGTCAGCTTCCGCAACGTCATGTTCAGCGACTCTATGGTGTTGGTCGTATAGATCACTCGCCTGATCCCACTCGGATCGGAGAACATCGGCACGACCCGCGACCAATTCCCGTGCCATGACCTTGAGATCATAGGATAAGTCTCTGCCGAGCGCTCTTCAAACACCTCAAGGTGCTGCTCGGCCTCTTGTATCGTCGTCGGCTGATAGATGGCCTTCAAGTCTTGAGCCACTTCTTTCCGATCTCGATGCGAGACATAGCTCAAGGAGGGGCGCACCAGATGCACCATGCAGAGTTGTACCTGTGTGGAGGGTGTACCCGATGAAATTATCCGCAAGATGACAGGTCATAGAAGCGAAGAATTGCAACGCTACAAGCATTTCTCGACTTCATTCTTACAGCAGACAGGGGAGAGGATTGCAGGACAGCCAGGAAAGCAGATAGCTAGCTTTTCAGCTGCTAAGGGCGAAAAGGAAAAGCGCGCCCTCAACGAGACAGGCGCGCTTCTCAAAATGGCGGAGCCGACGGGACTCGAATCCTCGCACTTCGCCGCTCCTGTGCACTTTTCCGCCCATTTTCCTAGTTTATTGCCGGTCCCGGCTGTGGCTGATCCCCATTTGTGGGGATTTTGTGGGGACTCCTATCCCAGATCGACTCGACCGCCTCGCGCTTGCGCCCATCAGTCGAATGAACGTACCTGGCCGATGTCTTAATGTCCTTATGGCCCATCAGAGCCATGACCTCATATGCGGTGTAGCCCTTCTCACCGAGCCGTGTGCCGAAGGTGTGGCGCATGGTGTAGAGGCAAGCTCCCTTGATCCCGGCGAGTTCAAGCGCACTACGGAAGCCGTTCTTGACCTCTTTGAATCGCTCGCCCGTGCGCCAACTCACAAACAGGTGGTCGCTGCTGGCGTTGCGGTTGTAGAGATCAAGTAAGACCTCCCGAACGGCCTTGCCCATCGGGATCTCCCGCTCTTCGTTGATTTTCGTCCCGGCCCGCAGGACGTTGCGCTCAAAGTCAACGTCCGACCGTTTCAGGTTGAAAATCTCCGAGGGTGGCCTAAGGCCCGTGCCAATGCCGACGATCACGATGGGGCGGATGTGCGCCAGCGACTCCGTCAGCACCTTCATCAGCCTTTCCTCTTCCTCATGGGTGAAGTACCTGGCCCGCGTATTACGCAGGACGAACCTCTCAACCTTCCTGCACGGGTTGTGGCTGACTTTGTCGAAGTCAATCGCCTTGCTGAAAATCTTGGAGAGGACTTCCAGCTCGCGGTTGACAGAGGCCTCAGTCAGTGGTGTGCCGCGCCATGTGTTTGAGTTGCGGCGGACGGTTTTGTACTTCTCAATCATCTCCGCCGTAATCTGGTCCATGCGCTTCGGGCCGAAGTGCTTGACCAGGGTCTTGCACCTGAGCTCGTCGGACTTCCACGAGCGTTTGTTAGTCTTCGCCCAGGGCAGGTAGGTGTCATTCACGAATTCCTCGAAGACGGGGGCGACCGTTTTACGCGAACCGTACGTGCCCTCGAAAACTTCATTCATGATCCTCACTTCTGCCTGCTCAGCCTGATCTCTGGTTCTGGCTTCTTTTATAGACCCCCGATAGCGGACGCCCTTGATCCAGAAATCATAATGGTAGTGCCTATGCTTACAAGTCTTCTTACCTTGGCAGGCCTTCCTTTGGCACTGCCTGATAAATACTGACATCTTTCGTTCCTTTCCCGAATTGCAGCCGTTCAAGGAACGGCCAGGATAGTATCACAGTTGAATGCCCGGCGGGACGGCCCTGCCAGGAGACGAGATAATGGTTGTGTCTCCCCATGAAGACATCATCGCCAACATTGATCTCTGCCGGCCGCCGGATTGAATTAGCGCGATTCTTCGTCGGGCCTCGTCCACTCGATAATCTCGTCTAAAAGAAAGATGGTCCGGTCCCCCGCCTTGCGGTAGGGGATGCGCCCCTGGCTCACCCAGTCGTAAACAGTCCTCTTCGAGATGCGTAGAAGAATTGCAACCTCTCTGACTTCGAGAAATTTAGGAAGCGGATCTGGTAATCGAATTTCGTCCATTTCAAGAGACCTCTCTTTATTGCTGGCAACAGGACGCACGAATATCTGAAGCCTTCTGGCTTTACATCATGGTCACCTTGTCTCAGCTATTTTGTGAAAGGGCGGTTGGTATATTGCCGTCAGGCTAGCTACCCCTTCTTCGATGACCCGGCAAATGTAATTGCCAGGCCATCTCTGTGAGTTAGCCTGCATAAGTTGTGCCACCGTTTATATAAACAGACATCACTATGCAAGACGTAGGGGTTCACATCTATTACTCACTAATAAAAGGTGAAGGAAAAGGCGAACTAACTAGAAGAATTTCAATCCTTCTTCGCTAAGAGAAACAGGGAGATATTGAAAGAATGTCTTCTAAAAATTGTTATTAACCTTTCTCCGGTGACATCTCTAGCTCTTAGGTAGTGGCAGGGAAACTAACACGCACGCGATCGGCAAAAGTAGATGACGCGTAGGAAGAGTAAGAAATCGTATCCCTCTTAATTCTGTAAATTGATTGGTAGCAATGTTTAGTCAGGTAAGCATTCACTGGCAGAAAAGCTGCCAATCTCGAGAGGCCCCAAAAAAGACTTTGGCAGAAAAGCTGCCACTGCAAAACGTCTCAAAATCTATTGGTCCAAATTTGCAAGGAAATTCAGAGCAGAAATTGAAAAAAAACTGTGTGGCACGCAGCGTGCTCAGCATCATTATTGGTTAGTGTGAGCAGCTTGCTCACAGAACTTGTCTAGTAGACCGACAATCTCAATGAATAACCAGGAGTCTCATATGAAAGGGAAACGAGAAAACAAGCTGCCAGCAGAAGGAACGAAGCCAACAAATATCCAGCTTGTGACATCATTAGGGGATCCGGTAAGGCAAACTGGAAATGATAGAGTCCAACTTAAACTGGGAGATCCAGAGCAGGTTGCCCAATGGGTCGAGACACAGCTAGAGAGACTGCAAGGGTATGACGAAGCGCGCGTCATAGAGTTAGCCCTTTACGCTGACTGCCATCACTGGCACGCATTCCTGCTTCGCGCAGCTTGTGTATCTGACCTGCTTCGCCGGACAACACGCCTGCTCGGTGGAAGCGGCAAGCGTGATTCATCGGGCACTGGTGTACAGGCTCAACTAGAAAAGCTGTGTGCCCAGTTCGGGAAGAAGAGAAGCACACTTCGAACAGACGCGCGAATCTACGATAAATTCTTCTCGACGGCTGAAGAAAGAGCGCTCGCACGCGAGCACTGTTTACCCCGCGAGTATTATGTGATTGCTCTTGCTTCGCCAGACCCTCAAGAGGCAATCCACTTCGCGATGAAAAAAGCGGCAGACCCGCAGTTCAACCGTGAAGTGTTCCGCGAGCACGTCCGACCTCAGATTAAGCAGTCAACGGTGCCTGCTGAAGAACTGCAAGAACCAGAACTTTCCCCTCTACAAATCTCTATCCCTACGGCGGCTCAATCCGTACTGAAAGAGCTCGGCGAAATCACAGGAAAAAGTGAAGAAGAGCTTATCGTCGAAGCGATTCTGGTGCTGCGACAGTCGTTGCTACCGCAAGAAAAAGGCGAAGCAGCTTCAGTAGACGATCAGCCCTCTCTGTTCAGTACAGATAGCCAGAATGCACAAGGGGTTACTCAACAGGAACAAGCTGCAGTTTCAAACCAGCCTAAATCGAAGGCTTCTAACAAACCAAAAAGCAGCTCACAGAAAGCACCTGCAAAGAAGGCTTCAAAAATCAACGATAGTGGGGTCGAATTAATATACTTACAATCCCCACAACTGCCTCTAAATATGAGCTAATTGTTTTATAGAGAAACCCGCGCCTTGTAAGAAGATTGGAAGTAGCCGTCCCAACGGTAAAGGGTCAGTGCTGGTTTGTCACCAGAACTTACAAGTCAAACGTAGTCTTAGTGAACCCTGGTTTGACTGTCTAAAAGAATAGATTCGAGCAGTGTTTTTGTCCCCCAAAAACTACTCCGGTCAAAAAGTAACGTGGAAGACTTAAGAGAAAAAACGTCTGGTGCTAGGGGCCGCAAGCAGGGTGGGCGCCCTAGAAAGAGTGACGTGGAGAGACGCTCCATCAAGCAGAGCACCAAGCTAACTTTACTCGAGAGTGAATACGTCAAGCGTGTAGCTCAATCCATGCACCTTACGCCCTGTGATCTCACGCGGCGTGCGCTGCTCGGACTAAAGCTTCCGCGTCCAATACCACAAATCAATCATCAAGCGTGGCTGGAGCTGCGGCCGCTCGCGGATGATCTCAGACGAACTCTCAATCGAATGGAAGCAGGTCAGGACGTGGCTATTGACGGCGAACTCGCCCGGCGATTCTTTGAGGCCGTGCAGTCCCTGCGCTTGGAGCTTCGAGGTGTGAAGCCGTGATCGTCAACGTCAGCAAGGGAGAGAGCTTCGAAGGAACCGTCCGTTACGTGATGAACCAAAAGAAGGAGCGTGCGCAGCAAGAGCGTGAGTCGAATGAAAAGGTTAAGGAGCCTACGGAAGGACATGTGGCCCAAAGCCTGGCTGATGAAAAAGCCATAATCGACTTACAGCAGCTTGAAGAGGTTAAAGGGATAAAGGTAGGAAAATTAGAATTTGGCGAAACCCAGATTCTCAGGGGCACGATCATAGGCGGCAATGCCGCGGGAACAACCACCAAGCAACTCGCACGAGAGTTTTCCCAACTCCAAACTTTGCGCCCCGACATCAAGAAGCCCGTCCTTCATATCAGCGTGAGCACCCCGCGCGGCGAGATGGACTCACCGGAGAAGAAAGAGGAGATAGCCGAGTTCCTACTCAAGAAGCTGGTGGGCGAGATTAAAAAAACTACAGGGGTAAAAATTGATTTCCAGAACACACTTTATGTCATCGTCTCGCACTCCGACACCGAGCATGATCACTTCCACATCGTCGCCTCGCGAATCTGTTTCGACGGGACTGTGATACCCGACTCCATGGAGCGCTATGTGGGGCAGGAAGCGGCGCGCGCCGCCGAAAAGCAGTTCGGACTCACCCAACTTGAAACCAGCCGCGAGGTAAAGAAGAAAGGTCTCACGCGCGGAGAGCTGTATCGTTACTTGGAAGCTGTTGAAGAGTTCGAAAAGAACGTGGTCGATGGAAAAGCCGGTGAGAAAGATAGGCCCCCGGCGCCAGTAAAGCTAAGGCTGCAGGATTCTATAGACGTCGCTGTGCGCGGCTTCCCGACGGCAGGGCAGTTCCTAATCCGGCTGGAAAAAGCAGGGATTGAAGTCATCCCCAGGCTTCGCGAAGACGGCCTGGTCACCGGTATCTCTTACCGGTTAGGTAAAGAACTCAGGAAAGGCAGCAACCTCGGCAGGAATTACACCTGGCCCGGATTAATCGAAAGAGGATTGAACTATGAAAAAATTAGAGACGGTAAAGAAATCGGCAGAGCAGCAGACCGGGAGTCTGATCGAAGAGATGGAGCGCGCCGAGTGGCTGGAGCTGCTGGACAGGGTGTCAACTTTGGCCGGTCAGATGAAGCTGACGGAAGAGCAGATAGCAAGAACAGGCGAGGAGACAAACGCGAGACTCGCAGAGATCGAGCAAGAACTCTTCAACCAGCGGCCGGACATGGAACGATTCGTGAAGAACATCGGGCCGATGGTGGACGCCGCCCAGAAGCTACGCGAGGAGATCAAGGACTACGAAGGGGAGATACTGGAGAACCTAGCTTCCAACCGGGAGCAGCTACAAGAGATTCTCAGGGCGGAAACGGAGGGGTTGGAAGAACTCCTGAAACAGCCAGGCATAGACAGGAACGAGATATGTCGGATGGCTCTCGCCTGTATGAGCGCAGCAAAGGAGTGCGCGAACGCAGCAAATCAGATTGCGGGCGCGCGCGAGGACTCGCTTCAGGCAATAGAAGGAATCTCGGAGAGAACAAGCATCTGGATGAGCAGCGAAAGTTTGAAACTCACGCAGGAGGTAGCGACGGTTCACAGACTGTATCAGAATCTCAAAGAGAAGTTGTGGGCAAAGACCTTGGCAGTCGCAACCGCGAGCGCGCTAGTCGGGGCGCTAATCGGCTCATTAGTGATCTCGATATACACCATGAGTCGAATCGACACGATCGCGGAGACGGAGCACGCTGCAGCAAAGTGGACCTATCTTATCAAGAAGCGCGAAACGGAAAGACAGGGATCAGGGGAGGAGCTCAACCGTCAAATCGAGCAAGAGATGGTGAACAACACCTCGCATTAGAAGCGAGAAATAACTCATCTCGACAATCGAGTTCGGAATCATCGGTAAAGCAGTTGCAGCGCCTGCTAAGAATACAGGCTGAGCCAAGAACTCTTGGGCACGAGAAAACGCAATTCAATTCAGATAAAAGCAATCTTCTACACGAAACCGGAATCTTACTCGGCGAAAGAATGGTCAAGCTGGTTGAGTACCACGCGTCGCTAAACACAAAACCCGCCGAAGGCTTCAAGGTTTTAGAAACACTCCGGGCTCAGATTGATAAGCTTAATACCGCTATTAGCGCGTGTAGTGAGATTGCTGGCCGTGATCCCGTACCTATTTTAACTAAAGAACAACGCGAATATATCGAGTCCTATAAAGAAGGTGTGCAGGGAAGCGTTGATAAAGCTGAATTGTATGAAGGCCTACAGCGAGCCGTAACGCTTGATTGTGATTATTCCACTAAACAGCAATTTACAAATGAACCGGAACAGATAATAGAGCAAAATGCAGCAAAAGAAATTACGCTCTAGCCAGCTCGCTCGCTATTAGCTTTACTAGGTCACGGCGTATCTTCTTTAGCTCTTTTTTCTCATCTATTGACATCTACCGAGTAAGTATAAGCTTCAGGTTATGATGGCAGGATAATTTCATCAGGAGAGACGCTCGTAATTCCTATAGTGGGAGAAGTCTGCACCGTTAAGCGTAGGATATGCGTGATGCGCTGGACGTTCATTATGCTTACAATACGAGCATCATGGACCTGAACTCCGCCGACAGAATTGCCCACAACTAAGCGTTGCCACTCAGAGTAAGCGGCCGGCGTCTCCTCAAGGATCGTGAAGATGCGTTCAATCAGCCGGAATCTGCGGTCGGTCTCCGCAATTGTTAAACCGAACCCACCCCTTGCCAACGCCGGCCTGGTGCAGACGTTCCAGAACTCGACTATATTCTGGGGAGCACAATAGAGCTCGTCTCCACGCGCTAAAAGAGCACTAACGGCCTATCGGATTGTGCTGTAATCGGGATCGTTGCGCTGTAGAAGCCTTAGTCGGACGTTAGTATCTACGAGGTAGCGCATCAGTTATGTTCCTGATAGATGCTCTCGCGCGTGTAAGCTTCAGGTTGAAGCACGGGACGGTAGGCTTAGCCTTCTGCCAAAGAGTCCAGGATATAATCAATTTCTTCCGAGCCGATGTGAGAAGTTTTGTGCGGCTGGGAGACCGACTGCTCTATAAAGATCTTCCACATAAGATTCCACAGACAAGCCCTTGGCCACAGCTTCCTGTTCTAGCATCTCTTCGATTTCAGGCTTCAAATCGATATTGATGGAGATACCTGTAATCTGCTAATCAGCTTAATACATCCAGCCGTAACTAGAATACAAAACCTTAAATATGGACTAAAAGACCTGCCCCACCGTTACGGCGACTTCAGTTGCATGACACTAGGTCGGGCCCTGATAAGTCCTTTGACCTGCTATCAACCAGGCCGAATCTTATTAGGTATCTTTAGGTCTCTCAACCTAACTTCGATGAAAGAAGGGTTGACGTCAAAAGCCCACGACATCTTCTTTCTGGTCCAGTTTTTATTAACAGCGGTACGGATGCAGCACTCCGGCATAAGAAGGGCGCCGGCAAAGCGCCAGGCCTGCCATTCCGGATTTACATAAGCTTTAATTTCCTCTTGCTGGTATCGTTCGAAAGACGCATTTTTATCATGGAGAAATTTAAGCATAGTCCGGTTTTTCTGCGCATCCTTGACATGCAGATGGCAATGACCGATCTCGTGCGCTTGAGTAGCGCGAAGTCTCCTCCTCTTCACGTCATCCTCGCCGTACTCGGCAAGCGTTGAACAAATGACGCACTCCATCCTCTCGCTGTCCGTGTAGCCTTCCAATCCCCCGCCTAAAGTCTGGTATATGGGCTCCACCCCGGTCTGATCTTTCAACTTAAATTCGAAGAACCTCTCCACATCAAAAGGCATGATCATTTTGACAGCATCAGGCTGAAAGTCTTCGACGAGTTTGAAAGCTATCTCCTCAATCTCTTTGCTGCTTCTCGCCCTGACCAACTGCACGCTGTGTGACATGGATTTATTCTCTCTTGGACGCTCTGTCTATCAGCTCCTCAAGCTGTTCGTCCGACAGGTTACGGGCTCTCATAAATAGCTCAGACAACCGGGGCCTATTTTGTAAATGTTGAACTATCTCAGTCGGCCGTTTTGTTCTAGACTCGGAAGCTAAAATAACCAACTCATCATTATCCACTCTCAAAAAATCTTGTAACTTTCGTACTGTTTCCAGATCAGGCGCGCTCTTCCTGCCTTGCTCTATATCGGACATATATCCTACTGACAGTTTAACGTGAGCCCCCGTTTCGCGCAGAGTTTTTTTCGCCTTCAGACGCGCGTTTTTCAACGCCTCACCGAATTCATTCATTGCCTTTCCTCCTTCAATTACAAACCAATGCCATTCTTACGCTATATATGGCGTAAGAAGTTACTCGACATTATCTTGTAATTATCTGCTAGTTTTATGAAGATACGCCTTAACTGGCGTACAGAAAAATCTTGACTGCCCGGGCGAAAGCTGATAATGTCACCACGCTATGTTGTAGGAGACTTTCGATTCTCTACAACAAATAGATGTTTGTCAGATAAAGACCAGTGCGCCATGTATCCTATGTGAACCGCGATAAGCTGTCTTACGTCGCGCGTGGCGTAAGTAGAATACAACAGTTTGTAGGATGAGGGAATAGTAATTCCTAAGATTTTTACTATTTCTCGCTTTCTATCAACTATTTCGATAGAGGGAGGGAAAGATTGGCTTCCCTCAGTGAGGTGCAGATCATGCCTAAAGGAAATGAGCAGGGTAGCAGTCAGGGTAAACCCGGCGGCGGTGGTGGCCCGAAGAAGCTAATGGTGTCGATCAACTCTTTCGACGGCAACATCAAGCATCATCCGTTCGACGCAACCGATACCATCGGCGACGTGCGTCGCTTCGCCTACGACAAACTCGTCCAGCAGAAGGAGCAGATCACACTTGACCGGACGTGGATCGAGTTCAACCGGGAGCGTATTGACGACGGCGTTGTCCTTTCAACGCTCGCTGAAAGACAGCAGGGCGGCGGACCGGAAGCCGATCTGACGCTTTCGCTCACCTGGGACACCGGCGGAGGCGTGTAAGCAGATGGACCCGGAGTACCAGCGCAGGCTGGTGGCGGACGGCTTCGTTCAACTCCAGCGCCGCATTATCGAAGAAGGTCTCGACATCGGCGCCGAAATGGTTGGCGGCCTAGTATTTGCTCGAATATATGGCGCGGCCGGCCAATCGGAGCCTTACCAGTTGAAAATCGGAGCCGGGCAATATCCGGTCGGGCCGTGGCGCGTCGGCTTCATCAACCCCGAAGCTGAGGGCGAGGATCGTCTTAGCGTTCACGACCGTGATCCGCGCTATTGGCCGTTCAGCGGATTACCTGGTCTAAACGGCGGCTTCCACATCAGCTACCCCGGCCCGTTCCGCGTCTTCATCTGCCACCCGTTCACATCAGAGTTCTTCTACTACCACGGCGACGAGCGGTGGGATCCCTGGGCCTATGACTTGGCGCGGGTGGTCATCCAGCTAAGCGGAGAGGTCAAAAAGGCCGACCACTTCTCCAAGTGGTATCCGCTCGTCCTCAACGGGAGGCTTTGATGTTCAGACGAAATGTTCAAAAGGCTCATGAGGAGGAAACGGTAATCGAGCGGCCGCCCGGCCCTCTATCCCGTCTGCTCGTCGCCGCTTCACTGGTGGACACAAGTCTCAAGGGGTTGAGAGGTTATGTCCCGAGAGAGGGACTGTGCTACTGGCTCGGTCGCGAAGTAGAGGCAGGTGTCGGACTGGTCACTGTCGTTGCCTTCCCGCAGATTTACAGCACCGAGTACTCTTTCGAACTCGCCCCGGGGCAGATGGCGGAAATTAACACCCGCGCCGCGCGAGAGGGCGTGTTCGTTATTGCCCAGGTACACACCCATCCGACCGACGAGCCACACTCTGATGCCGACGAGGAGTGGTCGCCGACGCGCCGCCCCGGATTTATCTCGATCGTGATTCCGTTCGGGGCTCAGTTCTCCAATCTGAGGACGCCCAGGTTGAGCTGCTACGAATGTGACGCCAACGGCCAGTGGATGGTTGCGAGAGAAGGGCTTGTGAGCGTTTATGACGACATCTGGCTGTCGGGGGAATTATCATGATAATGCAGGCCGCTCCATTCGACTGTGAAGCGTTCTATAGAGAGCGAGATAATCGGACCAATATCTTCCTACAACAGCCCATTGATCCGGTGCGGCTTGCGTTCACTATCGGGCCCGCGTGGGCTGAAACTTCGGACGGCCAGCTTACACTTTACTGGTTGGCGTCGCTCATCTCACGGATGGGGCAGAGGTATAACAACATCCAAATTTGTCTGCCAGCCGACGCAGAAAAGATAAGCTGCCGCATTCCCGGCGCTTCAGGGGTGACCTTCGCCGAAGCGATAATCAATCATTTACGGACATCCGACCCTTGCGGGTCATACGGGCTAGTTGGCCGACCCGAAGAGGTCTCTTTTGTCATCTCAGTCGGCGACGCTCCCGCTGGTATTACCGGAATCGTCGTGCGACCGTTAGGTTGGTCGGCTGCCATCGCCGAAGCCGGTAGCTTAACTACATCGCACGCGCGAGACACACACACGAACCCGGTTGGAGCAGCATTGGCCGCCGCGCTCGGTGCGGCCGAAGTCTACCGTCACTTTAATCAAAACCGCTTGCCTGGCAGGGGGCGACAAGTACCGCTCTGGGTATCGGCCAGACGCTCCGCCGCCACGCAGTCGGAGGAGGAGGCGGCACGGTGGCTCAGGGATGAAGAGCCGTTGCCGGGGCGTATAGACATCGGTAGATGGATGATCGTAGGCGCGGGCGCTCTGGGCGGAAACGCGCTCTTCATTCTCGGCACGATTGCAGAGTTACTTCACGGTCGTGTTGATGTCATTGATCACGACCGCGTGGATGTTACAAGCCTTAATAGGCTGGTTGCAGCACTCTTGGCGCACGTGGGCTCTTACAAGGCCGTGCTGGCTGCTTCGTGCATAGGGAGTCCGACCGTTGAGGCGGTGCCACATGTGACTACTTACGAGAGGTTGCAAGCGGGCGCGGGTGGGGTGGGCCTGAAAATCGAAGACTACGATCTGGTGTTCACGTGTGTAGACCAGATGAAGACTCGCGCCCTAATACAGGGCGACTGGCCGCGCCACATCATAAACGCCGGCACGCGTAGCTACACGTGGCGTGTCTCAGACCACCCGACTGCCCAACCCGAAGCGGCCTGCGTCGGCTGCCTTGCAGGCAAGAGCCAGCGGCAGTTCCGCGACCTTGGTGCTCCGCTCGCTTGCGCGGCGGGATTGCCCGGTCAGATGGGGGCGGCCGAGCCGCCTATGGATAGCTATAGCTTCGTCTCCTTCCTTTGTGCGGCATTCATGGCCGCTCGCGCACTCTCTTACTCAATAGGCTTAGCGCCGAGGCTTGTCAACAGTCTCATGACAGAAACCTCGGCGCTGAACCTCCTCGGGTTACAACTCGTGGAGGAGCCGCCCTCAAAGCTTTGCCTCTGTCGCTGTTCTTACTCGATAGTACGCGAGTACAGGGCCACAAAATATGCCGGAGCTTCTGTATGACCGAGATGCCGATAAACCAGCCTCAGCCTACGCGGCCCTCTTGGCTGTCTAAGCCATACGTGGAGCGCCGAATCCTTGCAGGTTTTTTAAGGCCGGAAGAAGTAGGTGTTGTTTATCCCGCATCACGAGAGTGGCCGGCAGACGTGGCAGAGCGCGTTCGCGTATTACACGGCGCTGCGACAGGTCTTGCGCCCCGCCCCGATGCCGGGTGTTGCCTCATTTCTCCGGTTGAAGAGCCCGAGGCTTTGACTGTCTTAGACCCAATTGCCAGAAGTATGCAGCTTCCGCCAGCGGTCACAGTCAGCTTCGCATGGGTGGAAATCAGTAATCTGATAGCCACAGCGTCGGTTGCCGACCCAATGCCCGAAGACACGCCGCTTTCGAACGAGGATCTAAAAGGGCTGGCTGAGTATTCTCTATACGAGGTGGCCGGGCAACCCATGGTCGCGGGTGGTTCGCTGCTCATAAACTCCGCTCCACTCGAGGTAGTTTTCACAGGCGTCAGGATCGTGGGGAACCAGTTTATCGTCCGTTACCAGCTTATCAGAAGTATTAGCCCAATCATCGTCGGCTACGATGAGGGACACTGTTACCTGTTAACGGATTACGGGCGCGTCGTTCACGCAATTAACCAGAACATCAAGCGCCTGCTTTGCATTGTTTACTACGGTCTTGATCACGACAAAGCCGATTTTGGTGTTAAGTTCCCGGGACAAGAGGGCGCAGCTCTAAACCACTTCGGAAAGGCACGAATATCGGTTGAGGCTCCACCGCTTGTACGTGATTTTCTCGACCCGACCGTAGGGGCAACCATTCCAGCGAAGGGTACGTTCTTTTCGGCCCAGCCTGCGATTCAAGCTATTTTGATGAAGTATGACTCTCCGCCGGAAGGTCAAATTCCCCTACCCTCGGAAAAAGGTTAGCTAGGCCTGAAGGTTATTCCTAATAAATGATCTGAAACTGATAACTGTTTCGGTTATGGAGTTAAATTAGATTTGAGCGGAAACATTATGGGCGATAAGAATTGTCTTTGGGCAGTCCGGTCTGGAGGCCCTACGCACTACATCATGGGATCTGTTCATTTATTAAGAGAAGAACACTTCCCGCTAAACAGGGCTCTGGAAGATGCATTCACATCCGCTGAAGTGGTGGTTGTAGAGACCGACGAATCCAAGACCTCGCAGGAGCAGATGGGAGAGATGCTCCGCGCCAAGGGTGTCTACGAAGACGGTCAGACATTAGAGGGTAATGTTTCAAGGGAAACTTTTGACATGGTGATGAGCAGGGCCTCAGACATCCCCGACACCTTTGAAGATTTGAACAGAATAAAGCCCTGGCTTCTTACCCTTATGTTCGCAGGTATTGAGGGCTCAAAACGCGGCTTGGAAGGTGCTAAGGGGGTTGATAAGTATTTTTTGGCGAAAGCTAAAAATGTCGGCAAGGATGTGGTAGCGCTTGAAACGGTAGAGGAGCAGTTAGACTTCTTGGCAGGGGTGCCGGCCAAACTCCAGCAGCTGGATCTTGTAAATGCGCTCACATCTGAGCAGAAAGGTGAGAGCAAGCTGGAGGAGATCGTAAATAGCTGGCATTCCGGTAACGTAAGTGCCCTGGAAGTGCTGCTGCTGGAATACGGTCAAAAGTACCCGGATGCTAACGAAGCCATAATTACAAAGAGGAATCTAAATTGGCGCCCTCACATTGAATCCTACATGCAAAGCCCCAGGATCCACCTGGTCATTGTAGGTGCAGCCCATCTCGTCGGAGAGCATGGAATCCTTCAGTGGCTACGACAGAGTGGCTACTCAATTGAACAGCTATGAAGCCTTTGTACTTAATATCTATGAGGAAGACTCTGCCTGCAACGTGATTAAAAGCATAAGCTCGTTTAAACTCCGTTCACCGGAATGATGAGTGCCTCAACGCCGTTGGAGGAGAGTCGTGCTTTTACTTTGACTGGAAAAGCGGGTCGACCTGACCACCCAGACAGATCCTCTACGGGTGTGTCTGTGAAATACTACGTAGCATTGCTTATTGGGCAGCAGTAACGCGTAGTCGCGCTTGGCGGTCATAGATCCTGCATCGGCTCTGGCCTTGACGGATGCGAGCAGCCGATTCATCTCCTCGTCCGTGAGGGATTTGGTGGAGCCGCTCTGGTAAGGCTTCGGGCGCTTTGGCCGCGCGAGCAGCGCCGGGTTGGTTGTGACGTAAGGGCTCAGGACTGGGTCCTTCATCAACCAGCGGTAGAAAGAGGAAAGCCGTGAGACCCTGGCGTAAACGGTATTCTGCTTTAGGCCGCGAGACTCCAATTCATCTCGCCACCTCTGCACATCGCCAGGCATGATCTCGGCAGGATGCTTGGCGACAAAGCCGAAGAAGGAGAGGACGACCATCACCTTATCGCGCCGCAGATCATGGCTACGGTCGCTACTGCCGTCAGTTGTGGTCTCCGCCCACAACGTGACAGCGCTTCGCAGGGCTATATCATCAATTCTTTGAGTCGGAACTAGTCCTTCGTCTTCGCTCATTGATCACTCTCTCTTCCTCCCCTACGCTGGCGGAGGAAAACTATCCCGACGCCTCTTGCGCATGCCTCAACTGTGAGATCTGCCGTAGTCGCGAGCTTTCCTCAGCTCGTCGTGCTCGAAAGCTGAAGCCATCCTCGTGATCTCAGAATTTGAGATCCCCAGTAATCCAGCCTCTTCACGCCAGCGCGAGACCGCCGAGGCAACTTCGCCGACTATCACCTTCATATCATCCGTCCTCAACCCGAAGTAATCTCCCACCTCGAGGACTAGGTCGAAAGATGCGGTGTTGTCTTGGTCATCGATCATCATTGAGAGGACGCGCGGCCTAACGTCTATCGGCACAGGGTTGATGTCATACGCGGGGGAGAGCCGCCACCCCGCTTTTGCCGTGTCGTACAAGAATCCGTGGTTCCTCAGATGGTCGTCGACATTCGAGACCAGCACCCCAAACGCGAGCCTACGCCATAACTGAGGCAGGTCATGGGCGACATCAGCGCCGTATTGACGTATTGCATCAACTATTTCAAGGTAACTGTGGTCCTCTCCATCTGATGCCCCGAGCATACTCATCGCCGACAAGAACGGGACGCGATTTCCCCCGACGCGGTCGAACCGCCGCACTATCAGAATCTGTCGGCCGGCCACGTCGGCTACTCTGTGCGCCGGGACCTCGACCCCGGCGCGGGCAGCCAAGCTGAGGGCGACGCCGCTCCACAGTTCTACGTTGTATTCGTCGCTACTGTGCGGGAACTTCGCGATGGAGAGACTCCCGTCCGTGTCGACCACAGCCGCCTTCGGCCGTGCGCCTCCGAGGGAGGAACCTGGGGCGAGGAGGAGCCGCAGATCTTCGTCCGAGTCCCTGTCCTCTACCACCCGCTCCGACGCAGCCAGCAGTCTTGGGAGTTCTATGAGCGGGGGAATTATCCTCTCGCTGTTCGCCAGGAACTCTTGAGTGCCGACATCCCTGAAGCGCAGCGCCCCCTGTCGGATGCCATCCTCTACCATCAGGAGAAAGTCTATCTCCATGAGGGTCCTTGGCATCCTGCCCTCATGCTCTGCTGCCTTGCGCTCCGCCCGCTTCATCAGAGCGCGACCCCACCGGTCCGGGGCAGAATCGCCGATCGCCCCAAACAAAGGCTTCCCCGGCAGTGTGTGGTGTGTCCCTACGTCGATCTTCAGCAGGGGTTCGAGGGGAAATCGTAGCTTCGACTTGACCCACGCTTCGTCGTACTCGAAGGACGCGCTCTCCCGACCCTTATTCGCGCGCGACCATAACCGACCTACCCGGTAGGCTTCACCGTCGAGATCCACGAAGACTTCAATTTCCCGGTTCATCTTGCCTACGCCTCGTCGCGCGAATCCTCTTCGGAAGGTTCTCGCTCTCAAGATCCAGCCCGACTAGGTCATGCGATGCATCAGCTATGTCAATCAGCCTGTCTGTCATGCCGAGAACGAACAAGATGGTCGCATATATCCCCATGGAAACACTCGGATCACCATGTTCGACTTTTAGCAGCGTTCGCCGGTTAATCATGGCCCTTTCGGACATTGTCACCGTCGAGATCCTTCTACGCTTTCGGGCATCCCTGATGTCAGATCCCAGCTTTCTGAGGGCACGTTTAACGGGGAGCGGTAGGGTTTTGGAAGACTTCAGTGACATAATGTGCATTATAGTACCCGTTACAGCCTGTAATGTATACTGTAATGCACATTACGTCAATAGTAAGAAGAATAAGTCATGGGGCAAAGCTATTTGACCAATAATATCCACCGCGAACAGTGGACAATGATGAACAATGGTGGTATCATTTCCGTTTACTTGGGGGAGTTGAATTTACTCCAAGCTTGAGCTGCTCTTAAATGAGGCTCACGGTGGTTTGTAGAATTGAGCTGAGACCCTTTGTTTTTGTCAATGTTTGAGTGAAGTTGGAGGTCGGGTGTTATGGAGAAGCGTCTCCTGTCGATAGATGAAGTTGCAGTCAACCTGAATGTATCGCCGACAACTGTCAGGCGCTGGGTGCGGAGCGGCAAATTAGTAGGACAGAAGGCTGGCGTACAGTGGCGTTTCGACCAGAGCGCGGTCCGCGAGGCTCTGGAGCAGGGGCTTTTGTCCGGAGCAAGTAGATCGCCCCAGGGGGCAGAACCGTTTATCCCGTACCCCGAGACGTCGGTCTTCGGACGTCCGCTTCTTACGAAGTGGGGCCGTAGTCTTGAGCAATACCTGGATCAGTTCCAGCCCGACCATGTGGTGGTTACGGACCGCCGCGGCTCGAAGATATGGTCAATGCTTATGCCGAGCCGCTACACATGGGGCAATAATCTTTGGCACAGCACTATTTTCAAGATCCTAGTGCCTTCCGACCTTCAGCGGATCTTCGCTAACAAAAAAGTGCTTTTGTTTGACGAGATCATGCAGCGCGGACGGGAACTGCATGAGTTAAGGCAGACCTTGGAAGGACTTGGCGCTACGGTAATGAGCGTCGTTTGTGTGCGGCAGCGTTCGCGCGCGGACGCTGGCGAGGTGCTCGACTACGACACTCTGGCATTCGAAGACGTTGACGACGTGCAGTTCGCGGAGCGGGCTTCTACCGTCTCGCGAATGGTTTCCCTCTTCGAGCCTCCACTCGACGTCGATCACCTGATCGTCAAGGGCCGCATACTGCCTGGGACGCAGCCAGAGCAGCTCCTGGAACAGATGGCGAAGTGGGGGCTGCCGTTCATAATCTGGCATCCCGACAATCACCATAAGTTTCTCGCCGTGACGCTCGACCGCCCCCAGTTCTTCGACACCGGCAGCGTGAACATGCCGGACGGGTTTTCATTCGACTGGGAGGCACCTTGCAAAGTCCGTTTTTACATTAATCTTGAGACGGGGGTCTGTTACAGCTCCTTCATTGTCTACCCGGCGGTTGAGGGGCCTCTATCTGCGTGGGTGAAGGAGGCGGCTTACTCGGGAACTGGAAAACAGCAGCGTCAGGCCGCCGAGGATGAGGACACTTTATCTTCCACGGCAGACCAAGCCGGGCTGCGGCGGGTTTACTACACGTTCTGCATGCGGCTCGCGCTGGAGCTGTTTAATGATTTCGTTCAATCTGGGGCTGCTCAAGACATCGGGATTCAAATAGAGAATTCCTTGGAAGCTATAGATCCCGCCCAGCTACGTGCGACTTTCGGTAAGCCTTTGGGTGAGGAGATGGCGAAGCGTACGCGGGAGATAATCAATGACCTAAGAGGTGGGAAGAAATTATTTCCTGATGAAACTTCTTATCCCCCGCCTTTGCATATCCGGAGGGAGCAGTCGAGTGCAGGTAGTTATGACGTGTTTAATTGCCGCACCGAATTTCTGGAGGCCATCCCCCAAAGGACCCAATCGCAGGACGGTAAGTCTCTAGCACCATTTTCATACGGGGACCTGTTAAGGCGACTTCCACACTATTCGGAATCGACGGTCGGACGGGTGCTGGATTACGAACTAGACAGGGGCACTGCGAAGCCAGTCGTCCAAACGGAATTCTTCTCGCGTGACGGCCTGGAGGTGGCGAAACTCTGGCGCGGCTTCTACCGGGGCGAGTTTGGCGTGTGGTTCGACTTCGACAGGGCGGAGGTCACTTACCGGGACGAGGTCATACAGCGCACGCTGGCGCTTGGTCCTATTGTGGTTGAAAAGTTCCTGGAAAGGATCGGCGAGTCTAAGATGAACGCCACACATTTCAATAAGGTGTTCGCAAATCTGCAACACGACTGGCGCGACTCTCATAACCTTCTCTACTTGGGGTGGAGGCCATACAAGTACGGTCCGGTCGCGATCGTACCCGACGCAGCATCGTCGGGAGAGTACAAGGCATTCGAACGGTTTCTAATAGATCTGAAGTGCCTTACCGAAACACACGAGACGCACCAGACCCAGGTGTGGCGGAGGTACACGCCAGCATCTGACGCGCAATTCCCTTGGCGCAAGCTCTACGAAAAGAAAACGAACGGCGTCACCAGGGCACACGTCTCGGGTCTGGTGCGACTCTACGCTGCCATCCAGAAGGGGTGTAAAACGAAGCGTATTTCCGACCCACGCTCATCGAACTCTTCAGTCTTCCGAGATCCCTTGGTCGTATTAGGGTCGGCACGCAACGAGGACATCGCTTACAAATGCGCCTGGTTTGAAGTGCGAGACTGGATGGCAAAGGGCGAGGAAATGATTTTACCGCTACTGAAGGCTCACGCCTTCAGCGGAGAGCGTCCGTCATCTCCTGTTATGCAAACCCATCTCGAGGAGTTCGCGGCACCCGCGCGCCTGCTTTTCGACAAGATTGAGATGTACAGGAACCTGCCGTCCCTCAGGGAGCAGATTGAAGAACTATGCAGAGGGGGAGATTTTGACGCCAGCGAAGTGCTACTTGAAACAATCGACAAGGAGCCTAGCTTCAACACAAATTCCCCGCGCCCGATGCAGAACCTGGTTTGGGCATGCAATATCATGCGCCCATTCTCTTCGCTCGTCAGGCAAATTCTGACCGTGTGCGGACTCGACAAGGGATCCACGAAGGCGCAAGACGTGAACGTCTACCTGAGTGAGTTGCTGGAGAACTGCCCGGAAATAAAGCCTCTGGAGGATGACTTGAGGTCTTGCATAGAGCAGTCGAAGGAAGGAGTTCTAACTGAAGATATGGCCGACTGCCTATCGAAGACCTTCTATCTCATTCTCAGTGTTTTTGACACGCCTGGCAGGATACCGGACCCTCGGCCTTCGACCGAGCGTGACAGGGAGCGACTGGCATTTCAGGACGGACTGATAGTGAGGCTGCGGGACATCAATCTACCGGAGCCTTATACCGTCAGTGTGGCCGACATACGAAACCTTAGGAATCTGCCTAGGGTCGCCGACATTTTCGGCTTCAACTACGAAGAAGCACTGGAAGGCCTTCTTAACTGGGTCCAGCAGACTGCGCGGGAAATTGAGAAGCGGCATCCGGGGATCATTCTGGCGGGCATATCTTCGGATAACGTCATTCTGGCCGGGCGGAATGCCGACGAGGTGTTTGCGAGCACGCTCGATCTGGTCAAAGAAACTACGCGGCGGCTGGCTGCCGTGGACAACAACCAGTTCGCACAGTTCGGTCTCTTACGTGCGGGCATCGCCTTACACGAAAACGGCGTCGGCGATGACTACCAAGGCGTCCGGCCGGGACTGATAGCTTACGAGTTGGGTGATAAGCCCGGCCAGGCATTGGGGACCATCACGGTTACCCAGGATGTTTATGAGTTGCTGTCGCCCGCAAGTCAGGGCGAGTTTGCCGCATCCGACGCCAACACCGGACAAGGGCGGGTGTTTGCCCGTTCGTGGGTGCCCGAAAGGGACTTACCAGCGGGGGCACCCAAACGCTGAGCTTTAGCCCGGGCAGGCGGAAGCGTACTGACCCAAACCCATTCTTCGATAGGTCACCAGTCATGAGAGATGCACGGGAACGAATCATAGTTCCGCTGGACGTGTCGACAGAAAAAGAAGCGGTCGAACTCATCCTCAGTCTGAGAGAGCACGTCGGGATATTCAAGATAGGCCTCGAACTGCTCAACTCTGTCGGCGTAAATGTTGTCCGTAACGTGGTGGAGTTGGGCGGCAGTGTCTTCTTCGACGGTAAATTCATGGACATCCCGAATACAGTCGCGGGTGCATCACGGGCCGTGGCGAGGTTGGGCGTCCGGATGTTCAACGTCCACGCCATGGGCGGGGTGGAAATGATGAGGTCGAGCGCAGAGTCCAGCAGAGAAGAAGCACGAAGACTTGGAGTCACTCCGCCCATCGTCTTAGGAGTAACGGTCCTTACCAGCATCGATCAAGCAATATTGAGGGACGAGTTGAGGGTTCCCGGCAGTGTAGAAGATCACGTGGTTCATCTCGCGAGGATGGTAGCGGACGCAGGACTCGACGGGGTGATCGCTTCACCGCATGAGGTAGAAGCCATTGCGAAAAGAGTGTCAGAGAATTTGCTTGTGATAACCCCAGGAGTGAGACCGGCATGGGCCGCTGCCACCCAAGACCAGAAAAGAGTGATGACCCCGGGCGAAGCAATTCTCAATGGCGCCTCACACGTTGTTATCGGCCGTCCAATAACAAAGCCTCCCGCCGAAATAGGCTCTCCGGTCGAAGCTACAAAATTAGTGGTCGAAGAAATAAACGCTGCGTTGAGGAGGCGGGAGGCAAACAATGCTGACTGAGGCGAAAAAGGCGCTGGCGTCCGGGCTGTTTGATATAGGTGCGGTTAAGTTTGGTGAGTTCAGACTAAAACTTCACGAGAAGAACCCCGGCGCCCCTTTATCTCCGATTTACATCGATCTGCGAATCCTCCGGTCTTTCCCCGATGTGATCGACGCCGCGGTCGACGTCTACCTAGAAATGATAAAGGGGCTTGAGTTTGATCTGTTGGCTGATGTTCCGACGGCGGCAACCCCCATTGTCGCGTTGCTCTCCCACCGCACCCGCGTCCCCATGATCTCGCCCCGCTCCGACGTGAAAAGTCATGGAATCGGCCGGTTGATAGACGGAGTCTACAAGGAAGGGCAAACGGCCTTTTTGGTCGACGACCTCATCACCCGCGCCGACAGTAAGCTTGAGTCGGCCAAGGTCTTATCGGAGAATGGCCTGCATGTTAAAGACATCGCCGTTTTGGTAGACCGCGAGCAGGGTGGGGTTCAGGCGGTCGGAGAAGTCGGAATCACCTGTCACGTAGCTTTTGGACTGAAGGAGTTGCTCCGCCTCTTTTTGGAAGATAATAAGATTGATGCAGAGCAATACGAGCGGACTGTGGCCTATTTAATGGATAGTGCGGGCAGATAAATGCTCACCACTGACCTGATATCCCCTCACAATCAAGGTCGTACTTCTCACCTGATCGTGTAACTTTTCTCTCAACACTCCAGAATTATTGCCTACCTGTTAGGCAATAATGTGATGATATTGCCCTGTTGAGTAGACCGGGCCAAAACAGGGACAGCTTCGCCGGATTGTACCAGTTGCGTAGGGCCCGGCGCTCAGAACCCGCTCGCCTCCCCGAGGCTGTGCGCCGTATCCTCGCCCAGCTCGGTCGCCAGTGTCCCGGGAGCCTGCCAAGGAGTGAGCGCCAGGCGGTGAAGATGCTCGAGTCGGTTAGGCACTACGAGGCGCGCCCGGTCGTTGACGAGACACCCGACCGTCCCCGCCGCTGGCAGCGGGAGCAGGTCGCGAATGTGGCCGTAAAGCTAAAGAAGATTCTCGATCGAAAGACGGGGGGACGTGTCTCGCCGTCCAGCTTCGTTAGCCTCTACCTGAGGATCCTGCGCTACCCGGCAGACGTTGCCGCCGCGCTGGCTGAAGGGGAGATCAACATATGGGAGGCTGCTTACCTGGCGCGACTGGCGCCGGGGCGATTGGGCCAGACCTCACAGCAGGCGCGCCAGTTGCGAGCAGAAATACTCAAGGCGCACCTGAAAACAAACGGTGCGCAGGAGAGCCTGCGCCTGCGCGTCAAGGTCGCGTTGGGCGAGTTGCCGGGAGGTCAGCCGGGGCTGGGTAAGCTGGGTCGGCAGAAGGCCGACGAGTTGTTCAAACAGAACCCTTACGACGCGTGCCACCTTTTTTACGAGGAGCTTCAACTCCTCATCGAGTCGATGCAACAGGTTGGGCCGGACGATTTGAAGGGTAAGAAGCTCGGCGAGTTTTTAAGGCAGTTTGACAAGCTGCTGAGCATGCTACGGCGCAATAAGCAGTGTAAGAGGCCTTAAGCGGATAGGCCCTAACGCGAGCGGTATTCGGATTGGGCTCCATTAATAGGGAGCAAGTCTGAGCGGCACCCGTCATACCCGGATAACGCCTGTTACGCTTTCTACTCTGTACTTTGATGTCTTACTAAGGGATTCAGTAAATAAAATGTTTCCCCAGGAATCAGGCTTCTGTGTTATAAACCCAGGGGCAAGTTGCATTCGAAGAATCTCACGCCATCTCAAGATCTTCGACTTGCCCGGATTCAAAGCAAGGTAAAGAAAAAGGCGGTTAGCGGTGTGATATGTGGAGAGCTTCAAAGGAGAAGTCTAAAGAGAGCTGCTAAATGATATTTTTCAACCCGGCAGCGTGCATGGCGACCCTGCTTTAGCGACGGCGCCTCGACTAGAAGCAGGATACGCCTCCAGCGACGTGATCATCTATGGCGATGAAACGGGCCTCAAATAATTCCGGCGCAGTTCTAAGCACCAGCGCGACACCAGACGTAGCAACCATACCTCTCCTTTCCTTCTTCACCGGCGCAGGACTCCTCGACCTCGGTTTCTTACAAGCCGGCTTCAACAACATCGTCTGGCGCAACGAGTATGAGCCTAACTTTGTCCGGGGCTTCGAATTCGCCACGCATGCCCACCTCGGGAAAGAGCACAAGGTCACCAATACAGGCTCGATTCACGACGCGACACCAAGAAAAATTAAAAAAGAAGCATTCAACAACACTGGTACGCCAGAGCTTTTCGGCATCGTCGGCGGGACCCCGTGCCCTGACTTTGCTTTCGGCGGAAATAACAAGGGCGAGCACGGGGAGCACGGGAAACTTTCGCAGGTGTACGTTGATCGCATCATCGCCCTGCAGCCGACTTTTTTCCTTTTAGAAAATGTCGCGGGGCTTTCCCGTACTGGCAAGCACCAGCGGTTCTTGAAAAGGCTTAAAGCGCAGCTACAGGAAGACTATTCAATCAGCCTGCGAGTCCTGAATGCCCTCGATTTCGGCGCCCCGCAGTTCCGCGAGCGGGTTTTCATCGCCGGCTTCAGTAAGAGGTGGCTGAGGAGGCAGTTCGGCTTCAGGTTTCCCCAGGGGTACGAAGATTGGTTTCCTTGGCCGAAGGCAAAATACCCAAACGCCAAAGGCAGCTACAAGTGGCCAGGTCCCAGCCGATTCGGCGGCATGCCGGTAAAGCCTAAAGGTATACCGGACGAGTTGATGGTAGGTAATTATATTTGCGATATAGAAGAAACGAGCCGCTTGCCCAACGGCATGGATGGGTTCAGGCCTAAAAGCAAAAAGTTCAAAACCATCCGTGAGGGAGACTCTTCGGGAAAAAGTTTCAAGCGGCTTCACCGCTGGCGATACAGCCCAGCGGCGGCTTACGGGAATAACGAAGTTCACCTGCACCCCGTGGAGCCGCGGAGGCTAACGCTACGCGAAGTGCTTCGCATCCAAACCGTGCCGGACACCTACGTTCTACCCCATGACCTGACGCTAACACATAAGTATAAGATGGTCGGCAACGGCGTGCCGGTCGTCCTCGCAAGTGCGGTCGCATCTTCCTTCATCAAGGTGCTCCAGGGCACATTCGGCGTCCCGTCTTGCCCACCGCCGATTTAGATGTTTTTCTTTCTCGCCGTTGCTGGTACGCCTACTTGCTGGATACCCCAGGCGCATGTTGACGAAAGCGGGCAAATCTCACACCTCGGCCTGCCTGACTTGCAAATGTCCGCTGTGAAATCTAAGAGGCCGTAGTTGTGCTGCACCGCCTTCTTCCTCTCCCGCGGCAGCGCTTTCTTCGCAATCTCCCAGACAATTGGATTACGGCGAATGTCAGGCTTCACGCTGAGGCCGTAGTACCTGGCAAAGAACCTCTGGATGTTGGTGTCAACGATCTCTATCCTGTGACCAAATGCAAAACACAAGATAGCCCGAGCGGAGTAAAGCCCGATGTGAGGAATGTCGAGTAACTCATCCAACGAATCAGGCACATCTCCACCGTGGTACTTGACGAGCCAATTCGCTGCTGATAACAGAGCCTCTGCTTTCTGGTTGCCGAAGCCCAAAATCTTCAACTGGCCTGCAAGTTCCTCCGTACTCGCACCGGCTAGTGATTTCGCATTTGGATACTGACTGATAAATGTGTCCCAGAGTTTAGCTACTTCGGGGGCTCTTGTTTGCCTGAGGAGCATCTCAGTTACCAAGAACTCAAAAGGAGTTGTGCCATGCTTTCGCCAGGGAAAGTCGCGGGCATACTGTTTGAACCAATTAACAAAGAAGCTTTTATTGATCACCTGATGTCTTGAGCCATTTATTAGGCCAAATTGGTAGCACTAAGAATCCTTCGGCAAGGCTATTCCATTTCTTTTCTCTTGTTGAAGAGCAGCCATCTTGTTTCTAGAGCCTCTGTACTTGGCCTTACCTTACAACTTAACCTTCTCCCTTCCCACTTCATATACCCAGATTTGAGTGCGACCGGGTGGAACCTAACTGTTAGAGTTTCCGGCTCAATGCCCATAAGATCAAGATCAAAAAGCACATGAATATCGGCTCTCAGCAGTAGACCATTTTCTATGTGCTGATCATTGATTCCTCTGTAGGGTGAAATATGAGCAGCTTCGATTACGTCCAACAATTCACATCCTGTAACCATACAGGCGGGACCGTGACGTGAGATCAAGCCATGACGGAATGTTTGCTGTCCACGCCGGACTCTAATGATGCGTTCTATGCTGTCTCTGTGATCCACGTTCGCCGGAACATAGGTGTTGCCTTCGCCTGTCACATGAATTTCCGGCGATAGGTTTGCCTCTTCAGCGGCTAAATACGCGCGTTTGCCAAGGGCCGCTTCAAGTAGCGGTTGTGCGCTAGGTGCCCTTGAGATCAAAGCACCTGCTACCCACTGCACGTTAAGCAATTGCATTGCTAACTGGTCGTTATACTGCGGGCATGCTTTATGTAGTTCGGCGACGGTAACGGCATCCGGTGTGGCGATAAAGCTGTCACCAAACAATGCTTTGTAATGAACACATTCGACTTGCTGCTCAGAAGGCACTTCGAATGTGTGCTTGTTCTCACACCGGAAAGTCGGTTTAGCCTTCCTACGCACTTGAATCTTCACAGTGTTACATTCTGGACAGCGCCGCCGCAGCTTGTAACCTTGGTAGGAGTGGATTTGCTCAATCATTGCTATCCCGAGCAACTTTTTGGTCCCTCTAATAAATGCTATGTCCCCTTTAGAGACGCGCTTGTGATTCGGCACAAAGCTGTCATAGTGATAGACCTTCTGAGGATCATCATCGTACCCGGTGTTACCCGCATATTGGCGCTGGTCGCCAAATGTGAGGAGTAGCCATGATTGCTGTCGGTGGTCACTCATCAAACTTTCTCACTTAGCATTCACATTTATTGGTACTAGGTAGATAACTGTTGCTGGAGCTTCGAAAAACTCGCCTCTCTCAGCATTCCCTTTGAGATTGTAAACAGCCACCCTTTCGCCCGCCTTAATATAAGGCAGTGCAGGGTAGCGCTTCCGAGCCTCGCAGCAGGTGATGAAGGGGGGAGAGGAGCCTGTTTTGCCTCTGTCCAAATTTCGCCCAGCGCACTTCTCTTACAACGTGTCGCGCTTTTCCGTTGCCATTTCCGGTTCCATTCACCGCAGCCGCTTCCTCTCATATAGTAGTGGTAGAACGGGCCCGCTCCCCAGCACACCATTACTTTGAAAGGGAATTAATACAAATCGGCTCTTAGAACAGCTCCTCAAAGTATGCAGTCCCGCTGGTTGAAAAGTCCCCAACGACGAGCGCCCGATCCAGAAACCTGTTGAACTCCTCGCAGGCCGTCTCGGGCACGAGCGCGCAGCTGTGGCAGGCGGCTAGATTGCAGGAGTCTGGCCCTTGCCCGCCGCTGCGGCCCATCTCCATGCAGACTGGATCTGCAGAACACCATTGCGCCTCTGCCAGCGCCTTCGTGACGGCCGGCTCAAGGTTGCCTCGCTTGCCCATCCTGACCAGCCCACCCATCGTTCCATCTGCGTCGCCGGCGGCAGTATAAATCAAGAGGCCAGCCATGGGAGCAGAAAGATTGCTCGAAACGAACAGGCGCTCGCGAAGCGATGCGGAGCTGTAGCCGCACTCGAAGGTGAGCCTGTTCATCAGCAGGTGCGCGAAGGTGTGCAGGAGCACGAATCTCGGCGTGATGTCCCGCTGCCGGAGCCCCTTCGACTGCTGGACTCCTGAGTAATTGTTCGCCAGAGTGGCCACCCGGCTCACTACCGCCTCGCGCCTCTCCCACTCGCGCAGCCGCTCCTCATCGAATTCAAGCATGATGCCTTCGCCGAAGACTATGTATGCTGGCAGCCACGAGGCTACGCCTTCCGGCACATGCCTCCAGAGCATGGACTTGCGCCGAGCCAAGTCCTGGTCGTTCTCGGCCAGCACGCGCGAAAAGCCTGCGAGCGCCCGCGTCTCCCTAAGCTTGGGCACCAGCATCACGCGCGAGAAATACCGCGAGATGATCTGGTCGTAGTCCCTGACGTTCGTACTCTGTATTGTAAGTTGCGACTCGTCCCGATCTGTCTTCAGCACCTCGAACTCAGCACGGCGGAATGCGGTTTCGATGTCGTCGCCTTCCACGCGGCGGTCGTAGTCGTCCTCCTCCTCTTCGCCAGACAGGATGATGCGGAGCGCCTCCTGCACCTGGTCGTCGGTGTAGGGGCGGAGCTGTTCGGGGTAGTTCTTGCGTAGCTGTTGCGGCCTGACCTCAGCTCCCGCGTCGACAAGAAGCCTGATGGGCGATGAGAAGGGCGGGTTCTGCAGCATTTCGACCAGCTCGGATGGGGCGGCGCTGCTACCTCGAGGCAGGTAGATGGCACTCTTTACTTGCGCGTAGTAGACGTTCGACGCGCTGCGGAGAGTCCCGCGCACGGGGCGGTCGCACTCTTCGTC
The DNA here is from genome assembly GCA_036389095.1 of Pyrinomonadaceae bacterium. Taxonomy (GTDB): domain Bacteria; phylum Acidobacteriota; class Blastocatellia; order Pyrinomonadales; family Pyrinomonadaceae; genus DASQYE01. The sequence goes on along the minus strand of DASVQM010000062.1, from coordinate 71,116 downwards.
CGCATCGCCGCCGAGCCACGGGCGCTTGCCGCGACACGAGTACCGCCCGCCATCGGCTTCTAGCTCCCGGCTCAGGAATGAGTCGTCCTGGCTGGCTTCCGTAATAGAAGCCAGTGATCGCTTAGCCCCACAATCGCACTCTACCATCTGCGCCCCGAGCGATGCTCCGCCTGTAGCGCGCAGCCTGATGGGCTGGTCGCATGTGGGACTGGCGTTTTTATGAACCCACTCTCGCCACGGGAAGTCTTGTATGTGCCCGCTGCCGCACATGGCAACGAACGGGACTTGTACCAGGTAGCGCGTCCTCCTGTTTCTCTCGCACGCCGGGCACTTCACCCTTGACCTCTCGGTCAGCGGCACTTCCCACAGCTGGCGGCACGTCCGCTCAGGACAGAAGTGCCACTGCGGGAAGCGCAGGAAAGGCACGGTGAGCCCGGTGTTGGGCACCTCTTCAGCCTGGTTGCCGTCCCGGTAGTCAGGGGGCTGGCGGAAATGATCGACTCCCAGCCGACGCTGCAGCCGCCACTCTTCTATCTTGAACTCTTCAGCGTCGATGGGCTCGCCTTCGCCTTCACGCTCGTACCAGTGATCCAGCCCTCCGGAGATCACGGACGTCCCGTCCCTCACTATCACCATCGCGCCTACGCCGAATGGGGCTATCAGCTGCCCGCGCCGTACCGGCCCTTTAGTCATCGCTCTCATCCTCTGCGCCGATGATGTACAACCTTGTGATCTCGATCTGGCACTCGGCATCCACGTTCCGCATCGACATCGGCGTAGCCCATGAAAGATTAGCGCGCTCCCGGCTAGCATACGTGCCGGCGGCCCTGATCAGCGGGATGTCCTCATCGTTCCACTTGCCGTACCACTTGGTGCGCTGCCAGTTGCGCCACTCTCTCGCCCTCCTGTCAAACACGCGCTCGAAGTTCGGCACTTCTGCCGCGTCCACCTGGCGCACGCGCGGCATCAGGATGCGGCGCAGCTCGTTCACCATATCTTCCGGGTACGGGTAAGGCCTGCTCACCAGTTCCTGGTCGCCCTCCTGAACGGCGTAGGCAGCCATGATCGCGTGGAGCGCCCTGTCCAGCACTCGCGGCGAAAAGGGGGTGACGCTGGTAGGCTCCACCTGTGCGTACAGCCTCTCGTGGTAGCTCCTAAATTTCTCGAAGTGGGAGCGATCGCGCGGCTTGGACGCGCCGTAGATGGTCACCACCAGTCCCGGCCGCTCCTGCGGCAGCCTGCCCACTCGACCCGTAACTTGTATGTACTGTGACGTCGTCTTGGGCTGGCCGACAACGGCCATCAGGGAGAGCCTGTCGATGTCGACCCCGACCTCGATGATGTTGGAGGCGAGGCACACGTCGACGGGCCGGGTCCCGAGATCTGTAGTCCGGACTTCCAGCGCGGCTATGGCTTCCGGCACTTCCTCGCTGCGCAGCCGCCCCGTGAGTTCCTTTATGTACCTGAAGTCCCTGATCTGTGCGGGAGTCAAGCTCGTGCGGTTCAGCAGGACTCTGAAATAGTCCGGGATGTCGGACTGGAAGAGCGAGACGGTCGTACCCAGCTCACGCAAGCTGTTGAAGAACAGGAGGAGCGTCCACCACGGATCTCGCTCCTCGTCTGTGAACGGGACGGGCGCCTGGAGGAGCGCGCTGAAGGTGCGAACCTGTACGGTCTGGAGCGATCCCAGTCCCGGCGCGTGTACGCCCACATATATCCTGCCGGGGCGCAGTGAGCCATCGGGATTCTTCGAGTAGCGCGCGAAGAATGAGTCGCCAGCCTCAAGGCCCGGCGGCGGGAAAAGCGTCACCTGGTCACGGGCATACAGGGCGTTGATCTGCTCGGCGTACCGCCTGATCGTTGCTGTCGAACTCACGATCTTGGGGGGCACTGGCGTCTCGCCGCGTCGGTCAGTGCAAAGCTCTTCGATGACAGCTTCGTACAGGCCGACCATCGAGCCGAGAGGGCCGGAGATCAGGTGCAGCTCATCCTGAATAATCAGCCCCGGCGGCGAAGCGACCCGCTCGCCGTCTTCATCTATGCCGAATAGTGATCTGGCCTGTGGACGCCACGCGAGCATGGCGAACTTGTCTACCGTGCCGATGACGAGCGACGGCCGTTTCTCGTAGATGTCTTCATCGATGACGTAGATGGGCAGGCTGTCGTTGAACTCGCAGGCATTGTCCGGGCATCTGAATATCACGGTGTCGCCCTGCTGTTCGTAGCCGAGCACTCCCGGCACGTTGCGTGGCTTCTTGCCCTCGAACTCGATCACGCCGAGCTGCGCGCCGCACCACGGGCAGCGCGTCAGGATGAAGGGGTTCTCTGCGCGCCGATCGCCGCGCAGCAGTCTCGTCAGGCTGTAGATGGCATCCTCTCGCCAGTTGGAACTGGTAGAGCCGCCGACCCATATCCCTATCGAGAATTCTTCTTCGCCCAGGCGCGAGACGTCTTGCCTGCGCAGGTATTCCATAGCGCACAGCAGACCAGACGCGCGCTGGAACTGCTGCGCCGTAAGCAGGCGCAGCGTGTACCGCATCAGCGTGTTGACGCCCACATCCTGCGGATTCTTGAGCCTGCGCATGAACGTGGCATAAGCGGCCAGCCCTAAATATGCCTCTGTCTTCCCGCCGCCCGTCGGAAACCAGATCAGCTCCACGCGGCGGCGATCATCGTCGTCTCCTGTAGCCGTGGAGTGGACTGTCATCAGCAGGAAGGCGATCTGAAAGGCTCGCCACTGCCCGCGCCCGCGCGGCGGGTTCAGCAGATCGAAGTCTCGCGCCGGGCGTGAGAACTCGAACCGTCTCGCCCGTGAGTTGTAGCTCGCACGCCGGAGGCCGCTCCCGCTGCGCACCTGTTGTAACAGGATCGCGTGGTTGGCAAGCCGGAATGCTCGCAGCGCATCCGCGTCGCCCCTGAGGTACTCCAGCCCAGCACGCATCCGCCTCGCGCACGCCCTGCAGTCTTCGATGTGCCGCCCGGCTGCTTCCCGGAATGAAGCGTCCAGAGATGCCACTTCCCGACTCTTCTCTTCTATCCAGTCTTCGTAAGCCCTGATCACGGCGGCTAGGTCTTCGAAGCCGTCGTTCCCTGGAACGAGTCCCGCCAGCGCCGCCATCGAGACGACGACTGGGGTGCCGTCATCCTTTACAACGTCGGATGTGATAGTAGGAGTCTCGAATTCAGGGAGGCACTCGGCGCTCACCCATCTCGCCCGTCGGCTCTCTCCATCCACCTGCCAGTCTGCTGCGCACCCGTGGCCCGTAGCGTATGTTTCGCTCTTCCTGTACAAGAGGGCTAGGGACTTTTCTTCCGCGTCCGCTGCGGCCGTGCGCTCCACGCGTTGGTCTGGATAAGGGAGGATGCAGGATCGCTCGCCCTCCGCGATGATGGTGACCTTGAAGTGTGCCTGGAACAGCGCTGTGGTGTTGGCTGAAGAAGTGTTCTTGTTGCGATTAATCAGGCAGACCGTTAACAGGTGCAGACCCTCGCCGTAAGGGCGTGCGAAGACCTCCACCCTGATGTCCAGCCCTTCAGTGCCAGAGCTGTTGATCGAACCGGGGCGGGGGACGACGACCGTGTTGGATGCCGCGCGGATGGCGTCTGCGTCGAGACGTGCCTCGATAGCCACCGGGCTTCGGAGCCACCACGTCCGCTCCCGCCCCTCGATCTGCACTGTCTTGCTGTAGTAGCGGCCGCCAGATGCTTCTACGACTAGTTCTGCCTTCTGCGGCAACTCGACCAGAAAGCTCACCGCCATACTGCTCGGCTTGTATGCGTTGGCCGTCGATAGATCGAACTCCTCCGTGTCCCTCTCGCGGTCGCCCCCGCGCCGCCCGGCTCTTTCGATGATCTCTTCGACATCCGGCACAGGTGGGCCGTCCGCAGCGTAGCGTCCCTCTTCCGGCGTTTCTGCAATTTCGCTGGTCGGTGAACTACCGTTGCTGCCTGCCACGACGGCCGGAGCGGCTATCGTTTCCTCCTCTGCGGGCACGTCAGGCATCTGGAACGGGTACAAGACTCCGACGCCGTACCGTTTTACCGGCGGGTCGCGCTGCAGTATCTCCTCGCCCGTGTCCTTCTGGCGCCAGGGTCCGTAGGAATCGGCGGTCGCCGCGAACGTAACGTCACCACTACATTCCAATTCGTTACCTTGCGGGTCAGGGCCGACGAGTTCTTTGCGGAGTGAGGTTATTACCCGCCTCCTGTTAGCGATATGGTCTACCATGATGTGTGCCTGTTAAGGTGTTCCACTGTTTACGAGAGAGCGGCGATGACGTCGCTTCGCGCGGCATCATGCGCCAGGATCACGAGCTTGTCCACAGCACGGGTTGTTGCGACATAAAACAGTGACGACGCTGCCGGGCCAGAGATGGTGTTAATGTCGGTCACGAAAATGGCTGGCGCTTCCATGCCCTTAAACGCATATACCGAGCAGTAGGGTATATGCCCACTTCCCGCCGTGTGCGCGGGACGGAGGCGCTCTCTCCACGGCGAGACGTTCACCTTCGCGGCCGCGCAGGCCGCATCGCTGCGAGTCGAGAGTATCACCACGTCGAGCGCCCTGTACCCGTCGCGCCAGAGTTCTTCCAGGGTGCTCACTAGCAGCGCCTGCTGGCCCGCCTCGTCCTTGTAGTAGCTGATCTTAGGCTCCAGCCTGTTATCCGGCCGCAGCACTTTTGCATACCTGGACTCCAGCCCTCCGAGGAGCTGTGCCGTCTCGGCTATGCGAGGCGGGTTGCGGCAGTTGACCTGAAGAGTGTAGATGGGGACATCTCCTGCGCGCTCCCGAAGTATCTCTTCAAAGGGCACACTTGATGTCCCGTATATGTTCTGCTTCTCGAAGTCGCCGAACAAACGCCACCGGCCGGAAGCCACCCCTCCCCGCACACTGAGATCTAAAAAATCGAGATAGCTTATGCGTATGACATCCTGCGCCTCATCTATGATCAGCTCGTCGAAGACGTTTGCTTCTCCCCCATCTTCGACAAGCTTCTCCAGAGCGATCAGGGGCAATTCGTCCTCCCAGAAACTGTCCTGCGGGGTCGCGGGCGGTGTGACGCCTGCGACCGCGAGCATGTGACGGTGCAGAGTTCTCGTGACCACTTCTGGTTGTAGAGCGGCTGTTTGGGACTCAAGCCACCTGCCCAGCAGCCGATTGAAGCACAAGAATAGGACGTGCCTTCCGGCAGCCCTGCCGCGCCGGGCTGCTTCTATGGCGATCAGCGTCTTCCCCGTGCCCGCCAGCCCCGTGAACACTATTCGACGGTTGCTTTCGAGCGCGTCCAGTGCGAGGTACTGCTCTGCGGTGTAGTGCTTCAGCTCTTGCTCCAGCCTGTCGCCGCGAGTCTTGGAACTCTCGATGAACTCAAAGCTGGGGCGCAGGAGTGCCGCGATCTTCTCGCACTGCTCAGGAGTGGGCAGGGCCAGCCCCGGATCGAACCAGGCGCTCATGGTGTTGCTCAAGTGGGCGCGGGCTCGTTCGAGGATCGCCTGCAGGGCCGCACTCAGCGGGCGTGCGGTGAATAACTGTCGATCCACAACCTGCCAGCCGTGCCACTCGCCGGAAGTAGCGTTAAAAGGCACGAATGGGAAGACGACGGCTGACCAGAAGACCACGCGCAACAGGCCGGGGTCGGCCTGCACGAGCTGCTTGCGTATGCTGTGCATCGCCTCGGTTGCCTGTCTGAACGGCCCCCTGTTGTCAGCGACAGGGTCGCTGCCGTAGTACCAACTCCCACCTTCCCGGCGCAGGCGTGAGCATCCTTTCACTTCCAGGCAGAGTACGCCCTGTCGCGGGATGATGACGACGAAGTCGGCTTCGCCGGAAACCCGCTTTACGTGATCGGCGATGTCAAGCGAGTGCAGGACGATCCATCCATCCGTCGCTGGGTCGTCCTTCAGCCTGTGAAAGACCTCCCGCTCGCCGACGCTCGCCCGCTCGCGGTGGATCGTCGATGGGATCATCCTTGCCATAGCCCACCACTCTGGAAGGGGACGCCGAGCTGCGACGCCTGCACGACGAACTCACGCCCCGCGATGTCCAGCACGCGGAAGACGGTGAGGCTACCAGCGCCCGCCTCAGGCAGCTCGATGTCCATCCGGCCCACCCGGCTGAGTTCTTCAAAGTCGATGTCCTTGGCCTGCCTGAGCAGTAGCCTGCGGATCAGGAAACCTGCGCGCCGATGCGCGAGATAGATGGCAGCCGTGTTCTTCCAGTACTCCGGGATGAGACTCTCCAGGCCGATGAGCTTCATGATCGCTTCGAAGTCAGCCCTGTCGTGCGGCCTGATGTTTCTGGCCGACAGCCAGTTCCTGAGGTTGCCCTCGTCGGCACGGACAGCGCCGAGATCGAGCAGCCGAATGCTGGTCGCCAACAGTCCCTCATCATCAACTATGGAGCGCAGGCATAACTTCCAGTGCCGTTGGCGTTCCCTGGCGCGGCCCGCCTCTGCTCCGAGAAACTTGTCGGCCAGCGGGAGGATGTAGTCGCCGCCGCCGCTAGTCCGCAGGAGCACGAACATACCCGGCTCTATGTCCTGAACGAGCATCCGGGTGAAACGCTTCCCGCCGCCGCCGTCTTCCCCTGCTGCCGCGTCCTCTTCCAGGTCGATCACCAGCGCCTTCGCGCTGTCGCTCGCTTCCATGAACACCGCGACGTCGCCTTCGAGCAGGAAGAGCCGGGCCATCACTTCGTCGTGCGCACTCGCGGGTGTGGACAGCCGCTCGAACTGCGCCGAGATGGCGTCCCAGTCGACGGTGGGCAGAACTTCTTCATCGATCTGGCGCGCATCATCTACTGGCCGCGCGACGTCTCGCTCGCGTGCCGCGTCGGTGGCAGGAGTACAGGAAGGTTTGCCGATTGTGAGCCTGCCCAGCGTCATGGCCTGCGTGCTCGCAAACGCGAATTCAGGATGCCAATCGCAGCGCAGCCACGAGCATCTGATGTAATCGACTCCTCGCGCCCGCGGGGCGCTAAAGACCCATGCCGGAAACCACGCGCTCGATCCCAGCACGACCAGCCGATCATAGGTAACCTCTTCGCGGAGCTGGTGGACGCCTAGCACCCTGGCTCCGGCCGCAGGCGTCCCCGCGAGCGCTTCGCTGATGGCAGCGGCCCTACGAGGCTCTTTAACCAGCAGGGCTACGTTGTGCATATCCTCCCCGGCACAGGTGCCTGCGATGGCATCAAGCAGCGGGCTGGCGTCGAGCGTCGAGAGACGGGCGGCGGTATCGAGCAAGGAGCGGGCGGCGCTCGCATAGCGCTGGTAGATCAAGTTGCACTGTCGGAGATGAGCTTCTAGTGAAGCCAGCATCCTCGCCGCCTCAAAGTCCTTGTGCGCGGGTGGCAGGGGGGAACTCGACAGGTCGAACCTGTAGCGGCACAGCTGGCGCAGGAAGGGCTTCCAGTAGCCCGATCCGCCATCCTCCCCCAGAGAGCGCTGGAAGTTCCGCAGTTCGTTATGAAAGCCCTCCAGCTCAGGGTAAGACACACGATGAGATCTCACGGCGACGACGTGGCTGCACGTGTAGACTTCATCTGTGTTTATGAATGCCTGGTTCACTTCCGTCTCGCTGCGGTGAAAGCCATGACCTCGACGCCAGGCGGCACAGGGACGTCGCTCATCGCGTCGCTGTCGTCCACGCGGCTCTGGATAAACTCAGTGTTCAGGGCGCTCGACGCCTCATCGAAGTGCGGCGCCGTGCGGTCTAGCAGGACGATCCAGTTGGTGTCGCGCCACAGGTGTCGCCACCTGAGGAAGCCCCGCGCGCCGTCGAAAACGGTCACGTGCGGCGACATCCCGGCCGGGGGCTTCGCGGGCTTCGAGCCATCGACTCTCAGGACTTCCGAGTAGAACACGGCATCGCCCGCAATGAACCTGCGGGCACGCAGTACGTCCTGCAGGACGCCGCTCTCGTACTTGCCGTCGGCTGTCCTCACGGCGAAATCGACGCCTAAGACTTCACGCGCGATCTGGCTCGCGCGCCCCAGCACTACACAGTCCAGCCTCGCCTCGGGTCGGTTTGCACCTCGAGGATCCTCGCCGAGCATGTGCCGTGCGAGAACTTTCACCGGGGCAACAAGCTGCCCTGTCTGCCTTTTAGGCAAATCTCTTGGCGACGACGACGGCTCGATTCTCCATGAATCCCTGGCCGCGATCAGTTGGCTCCCGCCACCTGCGTCAATGGTGATCCTGAGTCTTCGCTCGCCGTATGCGTTAGTACATCCGCTGATAACGCCTTTCAGCTTCCTGTCCCGCGCGCCACTGGCAGGGTTCGTCGGAGGATTAAGCAGGGTTACAGGCGTGCCCGTCGGCATGCAGCACAACTCTTCGAAGCGAGCGTCCAGATCTGGCCGGGCATCACTTGCGATACTAGCCAGCGCTGATCGCATTACAACGATCTCTGTGGCCGCGAGCGCAGCGCTGAAAGATCGCGAGGGCAAGGCCGCCCCTATGACCAGTCGCAGCGCGGCGGAACTGTGCGACGCCACTGCCGCCCCGGCCGCAGCCAGAAAGGATGCCCACTCTGGCAGCGGCACCCATTCCTCCCGCCGGTTATAATACAAGTCTTTAATCGTTAATCTCCCAGCTGTGGGCATCTAGATCAAGCCAAACTCAATAAATGAAGTCGCCATAGTCGCGCGACCTGCACTCAAGCAGCTTGTAGAGGAAAAGGAGTAGCACTTTAGCTCTAAATTTGAGGTACAGAGACTGGAAGCCGGGCGATGTCCTGCCCTCAACGGCATGATGAGCTACCGCATCCACGCACCCTGCAGGTTGTGTCATGCAGGATGCGTGATTATATTAGAATAGTGGGCTTGTCGACAAATCGTATATGCACGCGGTAAAACGACTGGTCTGAGATGGTTTGGTTATTCTTCGCTTCACCGGGCGGCTTGTAAGTTACCTGTTTCAAGACCATTCAAACAAAAAGAGAATCCCGTAATGTAGAAGCCATCATCGGTTAGCCTAAATATATCAATGCGCGCCCAATCAATATCACCTGATAAAGAAAGACACCTGAGTGAATTAAGCCCCACATGAGAGATCAAAGAGTAGAGCAGAATCCACATTTCATTTACCTCTAATTTTTGACTTGCTACTCATACCTTCATGTTTCTCACGCGGTGGAATCCTCGCTGGCAAATCTAAAGAATCATCGATCAAGACTTCTACGTAAACATTCGCTGCGTGCGCGTACTCGAGCAGAACCGGGAGCGGCGGCAAGCGGATGCCCCGCTCGTACATGCTGATTTCTGCCTGAGTCAATTCATCGGTCAAACCCATGCAGCGGATCATACCGTTCTGCGAAAGGCCGAGTTGTGTTCTGACAGCTAATAACTTCTCAGCCAGGCGCGCAGGTTTTCGTCGTGCGGAGCTTCCCATCAGCAGGCTTTACCTCCTGACAGGACACTCACATGTGAAATTCGCTTGAAACTAATAACAAAATGTATTAGATTTTCATTGCTAATACATTTTGTTATTAGCTGTGCTGCGGGGGTTGGTGCTGCCGAGAGCTGAAAGAGATTCAGCTCATGAGCGGCTCTCACCATACGCGATGTCGGCCCGCTTCACTAAACATAACTGACGCCAGAGATTGTCAAAGAAGGCTTCTAAAATAGCAGAGCTAGCGCAATCTGGTCTATCTAGTTCTAATTACCGATGAATGCCCCAGCCGTTGAAACGCGGAGGCTTCTTTAGGGTTGAAAGGAGTGTTGAATGGGACAGGTAAGAGTCTCCGAAGATGCAGAGAAGGTTGTGTCTCAGTTAGCAGCAAAGAGAGGCGTGTCGAAGGCTCGGATAGTCGAAGAGGCTATTGAGAACCTGCACCGTATTGTTTTCTTCCCCGAATATGAGCGCAAGGTCATGGCCGAACTTGATTACTATAGGCGTCGCGATGCGGAACTTGGGGCGAAAATTTGAAAGCATTTTCGCAGTGGCTGGGCTTCCTTCTTTGCCTAAAGGGTAGAAGTCTCCGCCGATAATATTTGGATGAAGGTGCTTGCGGTCGTCGGTGGGAGCAGAGCCAGCCTATTGACATCATTCTGGATCAGAATACTTTAGTTGGCGAAAGCGTCGAGGTTAATCAAGTAACCAGCGTCTCAATCGGTGGCACACCGCCTCCACAGACAGTATGGGCTTGGAGATGATCAGAGTCCGCCAGAATCAGATAAAGAGCTTCAATATTGGACTTACGCTTAAAGGTTGTAGGAGACGTGCCACGCGCCGTCTTCCCTAGCGAAGAGACGCAACGCGCTGAATTGTTGTCGCGCCTTCTTGCCCCTAACCCTTATTACATCACGATTCTACTTTGGGAGATTATCAGGGTAGAGAAGGGAAGAGCCGAAGGCTGGACTTATGACGACTCTAGCCTCTGCGTCACATGCACACCTGAATCGCTGATGATAGAAGAAAGCAGTCATAAGGCTAACGCAAGAGAGGGAGTCGCGCGCGTGGAACTCACTCTTAGGGAAGCGAAGCGTTTGCTTTCAAAGTGGAGGGTCGAACATGTCAGGTGGGAATTCAGGCGGACGCGAAGAGAGGCAAGGGAGAATTTAAGAATGGATACCAACATTTCTCAGGGTGAGGGTAGGATCGAACGCCCGATACTCTTCAGGGTATCTGACCCAGTAGGACGTCATCTCGGCTTTTCGAGAGATCTGATCGGTGCCGTAAGGATTGCTGCCGAAAACCGCCGCAGATCCGAGAGGCATAGGTCATTTTCCATCTCTGCCGTCTATGCGGACGGCTCTGAGAGCGCGCTGCCAGCGGAACAATATTCCCGACGTAGAGAATCCACAGTAGATGAGGCCGTGCGTTATATCAGGGCGCGCGATGAAGGAATCAGGGTGGCGAAAGAAATGGGCATTAACGATATACAGATAGAAGTTCTGCTAGGCGAGCAAGTGGATCGGTGCAATCCAGATGATCTGGAGGAGAAACAGATTCAAGATTATATTAGGAACGCGCCAGAACAATGGCTAACGGATGAAGAACTCAGAGTGGAGGAAACAAGCATTTTTCGCATAATTAATCCCAGTAAGCAGAAACAAAAAGCGAGTTTTATCTTTAGTACGTAAAAGAAAAGATTAGCTCATCCTTATGTAAACATCCCGATGAATCCTACCATACCCTAAATCTCAAACCATTCTAAAATGCTAAATGTACGCATAGTATTGAATATACTAGTACTATGCTACACACCATTTGAAAGGAAATTTACTGCGTAATGAAGCGTGCTTTGTTGGCTAGGGATAGCTTGCATGCCGATTAGGAGTGGCTTCATAGCTTGTGAGTCTCTATCTCACTTACTCTTGCCTGGTCCGGCTCATAGGCAAGACTTTCCAGCGCATCCTTATCCCCTTTTAAGAAAATCTTCTCATTGTTTAGCAAGATCATAATGAAATGATTTTCAGCTTCAACTTTCTTACGAAACTCCTTAGGCGAATAACAGGTGGCGTTAAGCTCGCGCCCGAACTTCTTCTCCAGCTTACGCAGGATGGGTGAAAGCTCGAAAAGGCCAACCGACCCGACGACCATCAGATCTACGTCGCTGAGTGAATGCTCCTGACGGCGCGCAACCGATCCATACAGGAAGGCGCAGGCGGCGCGATCGCCGAATTGTGCAAGGGCCTCTTTGAGCGCCTCTTCAACGCCTAGAGTCTTAACGATAATGCCATGGAGTTCATCGAAAATCGGTGAGGCAACCTCTGCCTGAAAGTAAATGCGCCTCCCGTCCCGCTTTTGTCGTAAGATTCCGCTCGACACGAGAGATTGAAGCTCCCTCTGTAGACTCGAAGGCGTTGTGTTGAACCGTTGCGCCAACTCGGTCAAGTACCACCAGCGATCAGGCTGCCCGTAGGTGGCGGAGAGAATATCCCTACGGGCTTTCGGAAAAAGGGCATCAATGGGTCGCTTCTTACGCATATTGCGTATATATTTACGCATATTGCGTAACATTGCAAAAATCAATTGGTGAAGCTGTCGAGCAGGTCAGGAATAAGGGGCAGCCTTGATAACTCGGGAAGGGGAGCGCTAAGTGGTTTCTATGGCGCTGAACGATCAGAATAGGGGATCAGGATTATAGCTGGCTAAGACCCCCTGTGGTGCCCGGCACAATTTAGTGGGATTTGAGCCTTGTGACTTGAGCAGTAATAGAATGCCATGACGGAGCCGTTGGCCTATTATCTTAACAAGATAGAGCACCTTCGTGTTGACCGAACGCACGGCGTTCCCGCGCCTCATAAGCCCCTGCTTCTGCTGACTGTCTTTGATTTGATAGAACGTGGGGAAATCACACAAAACCGAATTGAACTCTCGCCGCTGTTAGTCGAGACTTATCTTAACTATTGGAAGCACATCCCGACCGGACAGCCGCGCCTCTATAACCCTTTCCCCCGGCTGCGCACTTCTGCGTTCTGGCATCTGCACCCTCGTCCCGGGCTGCAGTCTGCGCTGGCAGCCACACGCAGTTTCCAATCCTTAGCGCACGTCAACAAGCTTGTTGCTTATGCGAGCCTCGACCCGGAACTATTCCTTCTGCTCCAGCGTCCTGAGGCGCGAGAAGTCTTGCGTCAGACGATTATCGAAAGGCACCTTGCCCATTACCGCCCGCTCGTTGAAAGCGCTGCCAGCGAAAATCATCTCATCGGAGAGGCAGCGCAAAAACTCCGGCTGCGTGTGATAAGTGGCGGCTCTGAGGATGAGGGAGTACCCTCACCTGTGCGGAGCGTAGCGTTTCGGCAAGAGATCATGCGCCTCTACGACTACACGTGCTCTGCCTGCCGACTCCGCATAATCACACCGGACGGCCGTTCGGCGGTCGACGCGGCGCACATCATCCCTTTCTCCGAATCCTACGACGACGGCATCGGCAACGGACTCGCACTTTGTAAGCTGCACCACTGGGCCTTTGACGCGGGACTACTCTCACTCACAGACCGCTACCGACTCTTGATCTCTAGCGCTTTCGAAGAGAGAGGGAACGCAGGATTATTGCTAAAGAATTTGGAGGCAAAGCCAATCTTACTCCCATCACAGAAGCCATTCTATCCTTCACTCCATGCCGTTCACTGGCACAGGGCGCATAGATTTCAAGCTTAGCGTAAAACGGTCGGCTTAAACTTGGGACAAGAATCTCACAAGGGAAGAGAGATTTTACCGAGCGGGAGTCAAGACAGGGTGTGACGGATGATGCGCAAGCTCAAACAAAGACTTGATGTCGAAGTTTTAACCATAGCCAGAAGCGCCGTGGCGGAAAAGAGGTAATACCCTTAAAAGGGGTAATAAAGAGGGTAATGTCAGCTAACCTTGTGGATCATAGCCTATCCGGGTTCTTTTCAACGGCTGAGATATTGCCCTCTAGGATGGCAGTTAAGCGCTGGAATACTTGTAAACAAACGATTTCAGTGAAAATGCTGGCGGGAAAATTTGTGGGGACTTTTGTGGGGACTCAAGGAGCAAGAGAGGGGTATTTAGGGCGATACAGGCGCACTTGGGAGACTTTTAGCTATTCCTCGAACGGCTGCAAATTCGCGCTAAAAGTAAAGAAGCGCGCCTGAAACTACACAGGCGCGCTTCTCAATGTGGCGGAGCCGACGGGACTCGAACCCGCGACCTCCGACGTGACAGGCCGGCGTTCTAACCAACTGAACTACGACTCCGGGTAAACTCTCTAATTTTCAAACTTCTGTGGTAGGCACGGAGGGATTCGAACCCCCAACCTCTTCCTTGTAAGGGAAGCCGTCTACCATTGACATACGTGCCTGTAAATCTTCCGGGCACGAAATCAGTAGCGGATCAACATTCTACCGGATTTCGTCTCGCTGTCAAATTGCCGCGCGCTGCCACTTCAAAAATCGGCTTAAAGTATGGAAAGAACGGACGCGCCGCTTTCTTTCGAGACGCGAGAGGATAACCTGAAATGCGCGCTGAACGCAAAGACTCAATATGTGTTAGCAGCTCGTGTCTGTGAGCCGCTCATGCCGGAGCGCAAGCTGAGAGTCGCCTTTCAGGGTTGTCTCAATGCGAAAGCTCAATTCCCCTGGCTGTCAGATGCTTCTGTAGCAGTCCGTCTATCATCCCTAAGTTGATGGGCTTGAGGACACATTCGACGCATCCGGCGTCCAGTGCTTGAAGCCTCTTATGATTATCGCAATAGGCCGAGACGGCGAGGATGGGAACTTCTTTCAGTTGCGGTTGCGCGTGTATGCGGCGCGCCGCCTCGTAGCCGTCAAGGTCCGGCATGTTCAAGTCCATCAGTATCAGGTCCGGGTGCTCGCTGATGGCACGCTCGACGGCCATCTCGCCGTTCTCCGCTTCGACGACCCCATAACCCAGACTCTCCAGGTAAAACCTCATCATCGAACGTATGTCCTCGTAGTCCTCCGCAACCAGCAGGAGTGCCCTCGTCGCGCCGCACGTAGCCATCTTTTCACCCCATTACTCTTCAAGACTTTTCAGGACGGGGGCAACATGAAAGGAAGCTTACCGGAACGACCTTGAGAAATAGTTGAGAAAATAGAAAAAGAATTGCCGTCCGATCGTGACACGCTTGCAGTTTAGTGACGGCGGTTGAGCGGAGAACGCTTCGCTTCCATGTGTATCGTGATAAGCAGATCGGAGCTCCTTTCGCATGAGAAAAATAGAAGCAACACCCCTCCCGAGGAAGAGGCGTTGCTCTGCTGTGGACGCTGCCCTGACCGATGAGCCAGGGCAGGTAGTGAATCGGCCCGAAAGGCCGATAGCCTTAAATAGCGTCCACTAAAAAGATGCTCTTTGAATCGCCGTCTTCATTTACACCGTGTTACGACCTGCGAGCAGGTTGATAACGAACACGACGAGGGCGACTACGAGCAGTAAGTGAATCAAGCCGCCACCGATGCCGCCAATCGCACCGATCAACCACAAGACCAGTAGCACAACCAGAATTGTCCACAACATGAAATTTTTCTCCTTTCAATCTCCACCCATCATGAGTTTTCCATTCCTCATCAAGTCGGGGAGAGCCGAGTTACAGTGAGGTCAATCAGCAATGTATATGCCACGCTCGAAGGAGATTTGTTCGATGAGGTGAACTTCTATGTTGACCTCCATTTACGAGGTTTGAGCAATTATTGCATAATCAGCCGTCAGATAAGCGTTGCATTAAAACGCTGCAATCATGTAATGAATAGCGGCAATCTAAGGCCGTCAAAAAAATAAAGAGGAGCGAACAACATGCCAGAGTTGCGGGGCGTACAAGCAACGGAAGAGACCAAAGCGGAGTGGGAGCGGGCCTACGGCCATTTCGAGCGCGCGCCGGGCGACCCCTACGATAAGAAGAAAGACCGCACCGAACGAATCGCCCACGTCGCGCGGATGATGAATATAACCCGCAAGCAGGCGAAGCGGCGCATTAAGAATTACGAACAGTGGCAGCGAAACATTAAGAAGGGATTGGTCGCGCCATAATCTTTATCAGGGCAGCCAGCGCGCGCTGTCATTTAATAGGCGGCGCGCACATGGCGGGCCCACGCTCAATCCAAAGCCGCTTTCACCCCGAACAAACCAATGAAGCATAAACTGAAAATAGTAGAAACGAGAGGCTTTTGACTTCCCGCCGCTTCCCTGACAGGGAAGCGGCCTACTATTAACGCGCCTTCAATCTTCCAGGAACGCACGCCGCTCTGTCTAAGCCCGGCAGGACAAGCGATATTATAGGAACCGTGAGCAGGCGGCGGCGTGTCTAAGCATGCTTGCTCTTCGCTTTGGTGCGTCTCATTTCAAAGGCCGCCGCTTCAGTTTGCGACGTGGGCCCAGAACAAGCCGGGCGAAGCGCCTGAAGAGTGAGACGCAGAGCGCCGGACCGATCAGCGAAGCGCCCTGATTCTCACAGCAGCCAGACGGGCAATTCATCTCCGTCAGGTGAAGTGTGCCCGGAGCTTTTCTCTGTGCCGGGCGCTCGCGTAGGTGTCTGCGACGTTGATGGGGCTTTGGGGTTCGACCGCTCGTCCCGCGCCGCCGTCTCCGTCTCCCTGCTGCGGCGCTGTTTTTCGAGCGGCGAGATGAGCACGGCATCAACCTGCTCGTCCAGGCTTCCGATCACTGACATGAGCGTTCACTCCTTTCGCGGCGAGCGTGTTTCCAGTTATATTTAAGCGTCTCGATTCTTTCGCAGTTAGTTTAAGGCTATGCCAAAGAGACTGGCAAATTCAGAACGCACACCGCAAAGACACTTCCGTCTCCTTCTTCTCGTCGCTCTGGTCGCGCTCGGCAGCAGCTTCGTCGTCGCCCGTGCGCAGGAGGGGGAGCAAGAGCAGTCGCCGGGCGCGGCGGTAACTCTTCAGCAACAGAGGCCGCGCCGCGTCGGCAACGGCACGACCAACCCGCCCCAGTCGCAGACGGCGAGGCCGAGCACGCCTCAGCCTGCGGCGACGGGCGAGGATGTTGACGAAGGCGATGTCGTGCGCGTGGAGACGCAGATGGTTTCCGTCCCGGCGGTGGTCTTGGACGGGTCTGGCCGTCCAATCGCCGGGCTGAGCGCCGCGAACTTCGTCCTCTACGAAGACGGGCGACCGCAGCAGATAGCCAATTTCGGAACGACCGAAGCGCCCTTTGAAGTCGCGCTGCTGCTGGATACTTCCGGCTCGACGCGCGCCGACGTGGCGCTGATTCGCGGCGCTGCCAACGCCTTCATCGACTCCCTGCGCCCGGGCGACCGCGTTGCCGTCATCGCTTATAACACTTCTCAATATGATCGCTCGCAGCTTGCGACCGTTGATGTTCTGGCCCGCTTGACGAACAATCGCCAGGCTCTGCGCGAGGCCGTAGAGGATATCGGCGCAAGCAACGGCACGCCCTTTTATGATTCGCTGGAACGCATCGTCGCCGACATTTTCCGCGAGCCGCCGCGAGAAGAGGTGCGCGGTCGCCGCGCCGTCGTCGCCCTCACAGACGGCGTTGATTCGGCGAGCAACAGCGATTATGAGCAGGTGCGCGCAAGGCTCCTGGTCTCGGGCGTGGCCTGCTATTTCATTCAGGTCAACACGGAGGACTTCGTCGAAGACCGTCTGATGCAGGACTGCCGTAGCTCCGGCACGCTCAGGTTATCGCGCCGCCAGTTGGAGCGTTACCGCCGGATATTCGCGCCCCGCGTCGACGCTTCCCATTTCGATGATTTCTGTGGCATGGGCCCATTCGAGCGTATGCAGATCAGCCGCGACCTCTACACCCTGGCCCGTGAGGAGATGAACGATCTGGCCAAAGCCTCCGGCGGTAAGACTTTTCCGGCCACGAGCCTGCGTGATGCGCGCGCCGCCTTCGCCCGCGTCTCCGCAGAGATCGGCACGCAGTACAGCCTCGGCTACTACCCGACGAACAAGATGCGCGACGGTCGCTTCCGTGCCATCCGCGTCGAAGTCAAGGGCGTGCGGGGCGGCGCGCAGATCAGGGCGCGCGAAGGCTACTACGCGCCGAAAGGGTAGAAGTCGGAAAGCATGCTAAGATAAGCGCCCGGCTTTGAAGCGGAATCAACCACGCCTATTCTTAATGGTCGCCGCGCTCTACGATTTTCAACCTGAGAGGTTTCAAGCCTTATGGGCCAGGACGCCGCTTTTGATCGCATGACACTCATCGTCTTAGATAGCGCGGGCATCGGCGAGATGCCGGACGCCGCCGACTGGGGCGATAAGGGCTCGGACACGCTGGGCCATATACTCGAATCCAGGGAAGTCCGCCTGCCTAACCTCCAAAGCTACGGGCTCGGCAATATACGGCCTCTCGCAGGTGTGCCGCCTGTCGAGAGGCCGCGCGGCTCCTATGGGCGCTGTGCCTTGCGCTCGAACGGCAAGGACACGACGACGGGCCACTGGGAGATGGCCGGGATTATCCTGGAGCGTGCTTTCCCGACCTACCCGGAAGGCTTTCCACAGGAGATCATCGAGCGCTTCGTTGATGAAACGCGCGTGCCCGGCATCCTCGGCAACAAGCCTGCTTCGGGGACGGAGATCATCAAAGAGCTTGGCGCGGAGCACGTCCGCACGGGCAAGCCCATCGTCTACACCTCCGCCGACTCGGTCTTCCAGATCGCAGCGCACGAAGAGGTCATCCCGCTGCCGCGACTCTACGAAATCTGCGAGACGGCGCGGAATATTCTGCGCGGCAAAGACGAAGTCGGGCGCGTCATCGCGCGTCCCTTCATGGGCGAGCCCGGCGCGTTTCGCCGGACGGAGAATCGGCACGATTACGCCGTGCCGCCGCCGCGCGATAATCTTCTGGTCACGCTCTCCGAGGCCGGGCTGGACGTTGTCTGCATCGGCAAGGTCGCTTCAATCTACGATGCCGTGGGCGTGACTGAGGATTTGACGGCCAAGAACAACGATCAATCGATAGACCAAACCATTCGTGCGCTCAACGGTGAGACGCGCGGGCTCATCTTCTCGAACCTGGTTGACTTCGACATGCTCTACGGTCACCGCCGCGACGTGGAGGGCTACGCACGCGCTCTTGAGCACTTCGATTCGCGCCTTCCTGAGATCGAAGCGGCGATGCGCGACGGCGACCTCTTTATCCTCGCCGCCGATCACGGCAACGACCCGACCTTCCCCGGCACAGACCATACGCGTGAATACTCGCCGCTCATCGTCTACGGCAAGCGTGCGCGTCCGGGCGTTGACCTCGGGATTCGATCTTCGCTCTCGGACATAGGCCAGACCATCGCCGATAACTTCAGCCTGCGGTTGACCGCCGGGGAAAGCTTTTTAAAGGCAGTGACAAGTGACAGGTGACGAGCATGGACAAGTTTTTGAAGCTCTTAACGCGTCGCTTGTCACTGCTCTTAGTCTCCCATGAAAAACCGTTACGCTTATTACATCCCTTTAATCGCGCTCTTCATCATCGCGCTGACCTACCAGACTCGCTTCACCGTAGACGCTCTACGAGAAGACTTCTATCCTGAAGAGCAGGTGCGTGAGCCTTTCGTGACGGAGGAAGCAGAGCCTGTCATTAAGAGCCTGCGAACGGAGGGTCGTGAGGCCGGGCTGCTCGAAGGTGATCGTGTGCTCACCGTCGACGACCGTCCTTTGAAGGGCTCGGCGGTCTTGGATCAGCTCGCAGCCGTCGCCCGCCCGGGCGATTCTTTGAGCGTCACGGTCGCGCGTGCGGGCGAGGCAGGTAAGACGGAAGAGAAGCGTTTCACAGTGCGCTGGGGTGCTGCGCAGACGACTCGCCAGAGCCTCAGCGAATGGCTGCCCTACACGCTGGCTTTCGTCGTCATGCCTGTCTTCTGCCTGCTGCTCGGTTTCTGGGTCGCGGCGATCCGCCCGCGCGATCCGCTCGCCTGGCTGCTGCTCGGTCTGATGCTCAGCTTCGCGCAGTTGAGGAGCATCGGCATGGGCCATTGGCCCTTCTGGATGCGCGACGCGATGGTCGTCTATCACATGGTCAGCGTCTCGGCATGGCCGCTCTGGATGCTGCTCTTCGGCCTCTACTTCCCGGAAAGGCTCAAGTGGGATCGCCGCTGGCCCTGGGCCAAGTGGGTTCTCATTATCCCCCTGCTCTTTATCCTCGCCGTCAATATCATTCTCGAAGTCGGCGCTCTTGAGAACCTTGCGGCCATCGCGCCCCTCGCACGCATCATCCTTCGCTACCAGGGATTACTGTTCACGATCATCATCCTGGGCATTTCGAGCTTCTTCTTCTGCCTGGGCCTGAAGGCATTCGACCCGGAGACTACGCCCGATGCGCGCAGGCGATTGCGCCTGATGCTGGCCGGGACGGCCACGAGCCTCACTCCCATGCTCATCGTGATTATCATCGGGCGCGTGCAGGGCAACCGGCTCGGGCAGGGCATTCCGCCCTGGATCACCGTCACGGCGCTGCTCCTGCTCTTTCTCTTCCCGCTCACGCTGGCCTATGTCATCGTCGTGCAACGCGCTCTGGACGTGCGCGTCGTCATACGCCAGGGCGTGCAGTACGCGCTGGCGCGAAGCGGTGTGCTCGTGCTGCAAATCGCTTTGACGACTGCGATCATCCTCACTGCGCTTTCGCTCGGCAGCAGCTCCACGGCCAACAGGCCGCAGAGAATCATCCCTATCGCCCTGGGCATCACTCTGGTCATCCTCATCCGCCGCATCGCCGAGCGCGTGCGCGCCTGGACCGACAGGCGCTTCTTCCGCGAGGCTTACAACGCCGAGGTGATACTGAGCGATCTGAGCGAGAACGTACGCACGATGGTCGAGACAGAGCCGCTGCTTGAGACGGTCGCGCGACGCATCTCGGAATCGCTGCATGTGCCCAGGGTCGCCCTGCTCCTGCGCGATGATGGCTTCTATCGTCCGGCGCACGCGCTCGGCTATGACGCTCCGCCCGCCGTCTCTTTCCCGGAAAAGAGCGCGACCGTCCACCAGTTGCGGCGCGTCAACGAGCCCGTGCTCGTCTATTCGGATGATTCGGATTCGTGGGTCAACAAGACGCCGGGGATGGACAGCGAGCGGCCGTTGCTGGAAAAGCTCGACACGCAATTGCTGCTCCCGCTCGCCGTCAAGGAGAAACTGCCGGGCTTCATCAGTCTGGGCCCAAAGCAATCGGAAGAGCCCTATTCGAGCACTGACCTGCGCCTGCTTCAGTCCGTCGCCACGCAGACCGGCCTCGCTCTTGAGAACAGCCAGTTGAGCGCCGCCATTGCCTCCGAAGTCGCGCAGCGCGAACGGCTCAACCGCGAAGTCGAGATCGCGCGCGAAGTGCAGGAGCGACTCTTCCCGCAGGAGTTCCCCGCCGTCGCAGGGCTCGATTACTGCGGCGCTTGTCGCCCGGCCCTCGGGGTCGGCGGCGACTATTACGATTTCCTTTTGCTGCCGAACGGTAATCTGGGCATAGCCATCGGCGACGTTTCAGGCAAGGGAATCTCGGCCGCCCTCCTGATGGCGAGCCTCCAGGCGTCACTGCGCGGGCAGGCCATGCAGGGCACGAGCGATCTGGCCGCGCTGATGAACAACGTCAATCGCCTGGTCTACGATGCCTCGGCTGAAAATCGCTACGCGACCTTCTTCTACGCACAGTATGCGCCCTCGACACGCGCGCTGACCTACGTCAACGCGGGCCACAATCCGCCGATGCTCTTCCGCGAAAGCGACGGAGCGTCGCAACTGATTCGCCTCGATGAAGCGGGCGGCGTGGTGGTCGGCCTCCTCAGAGATTTCCCCTACAGCCAGGCGACCATCACCTTGGAGCCGGGCGACCTGCTCGTCGCTTTCACCGACGGCATCAGCGAAGCGATGAACCCGCAGGATGAAGAGTGGGGCGAAGATCAGATGATCGAAGCCATACGCGCCTGCAAAGGGTTGAACGCCGCCGATATGATCAAGCAACTGGTCACGGACGCAGATGCCTTCGCCGCCGGAGCCAAGCAGCACGACGACATGACGCTCGTCGTCGTTCGCGTCAACTGAAATAGTGATGAGTGACAAGCAGGTTACTCATCACTCGTTACATTGGCTTTGACGTGCTGCGGTAAATGGTTTCAATCCACTGGTCTGTCTTGATAAATCCTGTTCCCCATGATTTCCATTCGGCGGGAAGCCCTTCGGCTTTGATCTGATCTAAGGTCTTACCGGCGCGCATGCGCTGGCGGACTAGGCCGACGGTTTCCGTGAGCATGCGATGGTAGAGCCGGAGGTCGTCAATGGTTGAGAGCGGGCCGTGGCCGGGGATGATCTTCACGTCGGCTGGAAGTTTTTTGAGGATGTCGCCGACATTGTCCATCGCTCCCTGGACGCTGCCGCCGCTGTCCAGGTCTATGAAGGGAAATCTTCCGGCGAAGAAATCATCGCCCATGTGGACGACGTTCGAGGTGGTGAAGAAGATGACGCTGTCGCCGTCCGTGTGGCCGTGCGGGAAATGTATGACGCGAATCTCTTCGCCGTTGAAGTGAACCGTGAGCGACTGGTCGAAGGTGATGACGGGCAGCGCCTCTTTGGGCGAAGCCTTGACCGGCCCGCCCAAAACCCTCTGGTCTGTCGCCAGCCGCTTGCGCACGTTGGTGTGAGCGATAACGGGTGCTTCCTGGCTGAATTGAGCGTTGCCGCCCGTGTGATCGCCGTGCCAGTGAGTATTGAGGACGAACTTGAGCTTTCCTTCGCCGAGCGTCTTTAAGGCCGCGCGGATTTTATCGGCGAGCGGCGCGAACTGATCGTCAACGATGAGAATGCCGTCAGCGCCGACCGAGACGCCTATGTTGCCGCCAGCGCCCTGCAACATGTAGACGTTGCCCGCCGCCTTGACGACCTTGATCTCGACTTTTGAATAATCCGGTTGCTGCGCGCCGACCGGGGCCGGGCCGAGAGACACGATCAGCAATGCACAGATGAAAATGAAAGGTTTCAAAGTAATCTCCTGAAAGGTCGGATGAAATCGGCCTGGTCCTTGCCTGGCGGCTCTCCCGCTCAATCCACTTCCGGGTTTTTGAGGACGGCGATGTATGGCAGGTTGCGGTAGCGCTCGGCGAAGTCCAGGCCGTAGCCGACGACGAAGGCGTCTGGAATCTTAAAGCCCAGGTAATTGATCTCCACGTCGCGCTCGCGCCGCTCGAATTTATCCAGGAGGGCCACGAGCTTGACGCTTCGTGCGCCGCGCGCTCGCAGATTGGACATCATGTAGGAGAGCGTCAGGCCCGTATCAACTATGTCTTCGACGACGATGATGTCGCGCCCTTCAATCGGGACATCCAGGTCTTTGACGATGCGTACTTCACCGGAGGTGCGCGTGCTTGAGCCGTAGCTGGAGATCGCCATGAACTCTATGGCGAGCCGCATGTCAATGGCGCGCAGCAGATCGCTGGCGAAGATGACCGCGCCCTTGAGGACGACGATCAGCAGGGGGTTGAGCCCGGCGTAATCGCGGGCGATGTCCGCGCCCATCTCGCTGATACGACTCTGTATCTGCTCGGCGGAGAAGAGCGGTTCGAGATTGGTGTTGTTGAATTCCGATGCGGCGTGCGTGGCGGATGCTGAAGTGGCCAAGGAAGATATTCTCCTGTCGAAATTGTTTCCGAATCAGACCTTGATTTTATGCGAGCCCGGGCGCAAGCCTATCCGTCGCCGAATCTAAAGAGGGTTTGCGCGTACGGCCTCCGTTGCGACATACTATTGAAGCTCTCCCCGGAGGTCAATGTGAAAGAGTGCTGAAGGCCCTCGAACGATCCTTGTCGCCGGGTTTACAAAACGGGGCCGCGCTCCTTTGTGGCATCCCGGCGCTTCCGGCCACGCTTATGCTGAAAGGGGAAGAATGTTGAGATACGAGAAAGCAATCGCGTGCTGCACGTCGTTGCTGTTTTTCTGCCTGCTGGTGGGCCCACAGGCGAATGACGTACGCGCTCAGACGGCGCGCCCGCAGGCCGCTCAGCCCGCAGCCGGCAACTCGCCCAACGCCGCTCAGGGCGCAGCCGTCCAGCCTTCCGCGCCCTTAAGTATTAACGCGCGCGCATCTGAGAGCGCCGTTGACGAAACCATCGCTAACGACCCGGCGGTCGAGGCCGTCATCGCTCCTTACAGCGCTAAGGTGCGCGAGCTGAACATGCCGATCGGCAAGCTCGTCGGCAGTCTGAAGAAGGGCGGCATGGGCGGCGGCTCGCTCGGCAATTTCGTCGCCGATGCGCTGCGCAGTCGCGCCGAAGTCCTGCTCGGCAAGCCAGTCCTTCTAGCCGTCATCAACAGCAGCGGCCTGCGCAAGAACCAGATCGCGGAAGGCGACATCAGCGCGAGCGACATCTACGAGCTGCTGCCTTTTGAGAACGCCCTCGTCACGCTCGAACTCAACGGCGAGCAGTTGCGACGCTTTCTGGATGTCACGGTCGAGCGGCGCAACGCGCAGTCGGGCGCGCGCATTCTTTATCGCACCAACAAAGAGCTGAAGAAGAGCGAGATCGTCAACGTCAAGCTGAGGGACGCGAGCGGCGCTGAAATCGAGATCGACCCGAAAGCCACCTACACCATCGTGACCATTGATTACCTGGTCAAGCGCGGCGGCGATTACAGCGTCTTGCAGGAGGCGAAAAACGTCCGCCCGCTCACGCTCACGATGCGCGATGCCGTGCTCGAATACGTGAAGGCGGAGACGGCAGCCGGGCGCAGCTTGAAGGCCATGCTCGACGGGCGTTTCCGCTACGACAGAAGCACTGCGACGCCGGAGACGGAGGAGGAACAGCCATGAACATCACGCGCAGACGATTTCTCGGCGCATCAGCCTCAACCGCCGCCGGGCTCTCTCTCTCTTCAAATCTCTTCGCGGCTTACGAGCCTGCGCGCTCCTACGCCGCTCTCGCCGCGCCGCTGCTTGAGCCCGCGGAGGGCGAGACGCTCATCACCATCCTGCATACGAACGACATGCATTCGCAGATTGACCCGCTTCCGGCCAACGACCGTTACGCCGGCAAGGGCGGCATCGCCCGTCGCGGCACACTCGTCAAGCGTATCCGCAAGGAGAACCCGAACACCCTGCTCCTCGACGCCGGAGACTGCTTTCAGGGCACGCCGTATTTCAATCTCTACAAAGGAGTGGTCGAGTATAAGACCATGTCTGCGGTCGGCTACGATGTGGTGACGCTCGGCAATCACGATTTCGATAACGGCATCGAAGCGTTGGCCCAGGCGATGAAGTCTGCCTCCTTCGAGTTCGTCTCGGCCAATTATGACGTGAGCGGCACGGCCATCGCCAACAGGGTCAAGCCCTACGTCGTGCGCGAGCTGGGCGGCGTGCGCGTAGGCATCTTTGGCCTCGGCATCAAGCTCGAAGGCTTGAACCCGCCCGAGAGTTTTACAGGGCTCAAGTACCTGGACCCTGTACGCATGGCGCGCGGCGTTGTCCGCCTGCTGCGGACACAGGAGAGATGCGCGATGGTCGTCTGCGCGTCGCACCTGGGCTATTACCCGCAGCCCAAGGGCGACGAGCTTGGCGACTCGCAGGTCGTCGCGCAGGTTGACGGGATAGACTTCATCGCCAGCGGCCACACACACACTTTTATGAAACAGCCCGTCATGGCCAAGCAGCCGTCGGGCAAAGAGACGGTCATCTTTCAGGTCGGCAAGAGCGGCATCTACCTGGGCCGCGTTGATTTCACAGTGCGCCGCAACAAGGTGACGGCGGCTGCCGGGTGGCTGCTGGATTTACGCGACCAGTCGCTCGCCTCCATCTTTGACGAAAGGACGGAAGAGCAAGGATGAAGGATGAAGGCGGAAGGATGAAAGGAATGCTTCAATGTCTTGAATGCTTTTCCTTCATCCTTCATCCTTCATCCTTCATCCTTTCTTTTTGCGCTTATGGCAGATGAAGCAACACGTGATCGGGTGCGCGCGCTCGTTCGTGACGTGCTGAACAATGCGCTCCCGGCTGAAGATGAACAGGGTGCGAGCGTTGAGGCGGGCGTCGCCGGGCAGGAGAGCCGTGTGACGCCGGAAGCGTCGAACGCGCCGCCGAGCCGTTTCATACAGACCGCGCCCGCTGCTTCTGTTAGCGACGCGAAGCCGGAGTTTGCGCGCGACGAATCATCCAAGATGGTGATTACGGAGGAGGATGTGCGTGGGCTCGAAGAGGGCGCGAGGCTGCGCATCGCAGAGGGCGCGCACCTGACGCCGCTGGCCGCAGACCTCGTGCGCGAGCGGCGCATAGAGCTTGTGCGTCGCGTCTCTCGTCGCGGCTCAACGCTGGCGAAGACGGTCGCCGTCGGCTCAGACCACGGCGGCTACAAGATGAAGGAAGCGCTCAAGGCGCTGCTCACCGAGCTGGGCCATGCGGTCAGAGATTACGGGACGAACTCGGAAGAGGCGGTCGATTATCCTGACTACGCGCATGCGGTGGCGCGCGCCGTCGCTGACCATACGGCTGATGTCGGTATCGTCATTGACGGGGCGGGCGTCGGCTCCTGTATGACGGCCAACAAAGTGCCGGGCGTCAGAGCCGCCGCCTGCTATTCCGTCGCCGTCGCCAAGAACTCGCGCGAGCATAACGACGCCAACGTCCTCACGCTCGGAAGCTCGACGATCAACGCCGCACAGATGCGCGAGATCGTCAGCGCCTGGCTCTCGACCGAGATCAGCGAAGAGCGTCATCGCAAACGCGTCGCCAAGATCAATGCCATCGAGCGCCAGTATAATTGCTGAGCCAAGGTAATCCCGTCCACAGAGGGCCGCGCCGGGCGCACGCCGACCTTTACCAACGTCTCGGCGAGAGAAGATAATTGAGGGCGAAGGCGCTTTCATTCAAAGGAGCTGAAAATGGCGTACACGCATAATGGCGATCTTGAACACCTCGTCGAACAGATTACGGATGTGATTGTCGCGCGCCTCAATGGAGGGGGCGAAGATCAGGCGGCGATGTGCGGGTGCACGTCCGAGTGCTTCAACCGCTGCCCCGAAAGGATGCACAGGGTCGTGGACGCGGGCGCGGCTCGCATAGGGTTGGTGCTGGGCGAGGCCGCCCGCGCGGGCGATTGGGCCAGCCTCATAGATCACACGCTCTTGAAGCCGGAGGCGACCGAATCCGACATCAAGCGTTTGTGTGAAGAGGCCGCGCGATACCGCTTCGCCTCCGTCTGCGTCAATCCGACCTGGGTGCGCGCCGCGTCCTGCCACCTGGGCGGCTCGGGCGTGCTGGTCTGCACCGTGATCGGCTTTCCGCTGGGCGCAACGCTGCCCGACGTCAAGGCTTACGAAGCGCGGCGCGCGATCTTTGACGGCGCGCGCGAAGTTGATATGGTCATCAACGTCGGCGCTCTCAAGAGCAATGATGATTGCGCCGTCGAGCACGACA
Organism: Pyrinomonadaceae bacterium; assembly: GCA_036389095.1. Taxonomy (GTDB): domain Bacteria; phylum Acidobacteriota; class Blastocatellia; order Pyrinomonadales; family Pyrinomonadaceae; genus DASQYE01. The sequence goes on along the minus strand of DASVQM010000062.1, from coordinate 44,333 downwards.
TACGCGCCGTCGTCGAGGTCGCGCACGAAGTCAACGTGACGTGCAAGGTGATTATCGAGACGGCGCTCCTGACGGACGAAGAGAAGGTGCGGGCATGCCTGGCGGCCAAGCGAGCGGGTGCCGATTTCGTCAAGACCTCGACGGGCTTTGCCAAGGGCGGCGCGACCGTGGCCGACATAGCGCTCATGCGACAGACGGTGGGCCCGGAGCTTGGCGTCAAGGCTTCCGGGGGCGTGAAGGGACTTGAGGACGCGCGGCGTCTGGTCGAAGCCGGGGCGACGCGCATCGGCGCGAGCGTCGGAGTGAAGATCGCGCAGGAGGCGGCGGGCGTCAAAGTGAGCGGCACAGCCGCAGCCTATTGAGAGCGAATAACAGAACCCACAAGATGAGTGGAACGAGAGGAAGGGAATTAAGAGGCATGGACGGGAGGAACAGGAGTAAGAAAGAGCGATGAACAATTCATCGAGCAATGCTTTCGTCTTTCATCCTGCTCTCTGTTTTTATCCTGGCCATCTCTCTCCATCCCTGTTAATTTCTCCCTCACATCTCCTGCAACTTTGGTTTTAGTTAGGGAGTCTAAACAGGGATTTGAGTTTGACGCTCGGCGTCTCCTTGCATCTCGGATTTGTGATTCGAGATCGCAACTCCGTCATCCTCGCCTTCATGTCACACAAATAGATTAATCCGGCGTTTCCAAACCGGCTCGCCTCCCTTGAAAAGCAGGTGCTTTCGGGGCTATGCTCCATGCGTTCCAGAAAATCCGGCAACAATGGGAGTCGAACAATGGCAGCAAAGCAAAACGTGCTGGCAGTGATTCTTGGCGGAGGCGTCGGCACGCGCCTGTTTCCGCTGACACATCTACGCTCTAAGCCGGCTGTACCTTTGGGCGGTAAATACCGGCTCGTAGACATCCCGATCTCGAATTGCATCAATTCGGATATCACGAAAATCTTTGTGCTCACGCAATACAACTCGGCTTCGCTCAATCGTCACATCGCGCGCACCTACCGCTTTTCAAGCTTTTCCGACGGCTTCGTCGAAATCCTGGCCGCCGAGCAGACGCCGGAAAATAGGCAATGGTTTCAGGGCACGGCGGATGCTGTGCGACAGGTGTTGCCGCACATCCGCGACTGGGGCATCGATACGCTCCTGATCCTCTCGGGCGATCACCTCTACCGTATGGACTACGGCAAGTTTCTCGCGCGCCATTACGAGACTGATGCTGACGTGACCATCTCCGTCATCCCGATCAGGCCGGATTCCGCCAGTGAGTTCGGACTCCTCAAGACAGACCCTGAAGGCCGCATCATAGAGTTTAGCGAGAAGCCCAAGGGCGCGGCCCTCGAAGCGATGAAGGTCAATACGGTAGACCTCGGCCTGAGCGCCGAAGAGGCGCAGGCGCGACCGTTCCTCGCCTCGATGGGAATCTACGTCTTCAAGTACGACCGCTTGGAGGAGCTTCTGGCGCAGGACGATTCATGGCTGGACTTCGGGCGCGAGGTCATCCCGGCGATGATTCAAACGGGCAATGTGCAGGCTTACATGTTTGACGATTACTGGGAGGACATCGGAACGATCAACGCTTTCTACCAGGCCAACCTTGATATGACCGCGCCCGTCCCGAAGTTCAATTTCTTCGACGCCAACACGCCGATCTTTACGCGTGCGCGCTATCTGCCGCCTTCAAAGCTGAACGACTCGGAGATACGCGAATCCTTCATCAGCGAGGGCAGCATTATCAACGGCGCGAAGATTTCCCAATCCGTCATCGGCCTCCGCAGCCGCATCGAACAGGGCGCGATCATCGATGCGACGATCATGATGGGCGCTGATTATTACCAGACCATCGAAGACATGCGGGCCGACATGGCGGCGAACCTCCCGCGCATCGGCATCGGCAAGGGCTCGATCATCCACCGCGCCATCATAGACAAGAATGCGCGCATCGGAGAGGGCGTGCGCCTCATCAATGAGGCCGGGGTCGAGAACAGCGACAGCGACGACGGCAGCTACTACATACGCGACCGCATCATCCTCGTGCCCAAGAACGCGACCATCAAAGACGGAACGATTGTGTAGGGCGGAAGGCGGAAAGAAGGAATTGACCGGGAGGGACAAAGATTTTCAGGAAGAAAGACAAAAGCATCGCTGCATGAATGCCTTATCTCTATTTCTTTATCCTGACCATCTCTGTCCTTCCCTGTTAAATTTCTTCGTCGCTTTTCAGTTCGATGCGACGAATGGTCGTTTGCGCATCTCGGGCTTCTGGGATTGTTGCGCTCCGTCTTGCGCGGCGGTCGCCGTGCCCGGTGCGGAGGCCGAGATGTAACTGTCGCGGGCGCGCACGATCAAGCCCGGACGGTTGACGCGCACTCTGATCTGGCGTCGCTGGCCGGACTGCGCCGCCGTCTTCGGATAGTAGCCCAGGCTGTACTGGCGTCGCAGCTCTTCTGCGATGAGCCCGAACGACTGCGAAAGATTGCCTAGACTATCGGCGCGATAGCTGCGCGCGCCTGTCTTCTCGGCCAGAGCCCGCAGGTAAGAGTTCGCAATCTCGTAATCGCGGCGGCTCGAACCCACGCCGCCGCCACCACCGCGACCTATACTGACGCCGCCGCCGCCAAGAATATCAATGAGAACGTCCAGGGGGCCGTTGCCGGAGCGTCGGCGTGGATAAGGCCACTGTCCGCCGCCGCCGCCACCACCGCCCGCGACATCCTCATAAGTATCGTACTGTACGGGATAGATCAGCGCGTCTAATTCTTCCGCATCGCGCACGGTGCTCTCGTAGCTGGCGCGTTTGCTCGTCGTATCCACTCCATCCGTAAAGAGGACGATGGCCTTGCGTCCCTGTATGCGATTGAAGCGCTGGTTGATGACCAGATCGATCGCATCGTAGAGCTTCGTGCCGTCGCCAGACCTGGTCTGCTGAATCGCGTTGCGCAGCACATAGCGATCATTGGTCGCTTCGGCCAGCACTCTCACTTTATCGTCGAAGGAGACGACCATGACGCGATCTTCCGCTCTCAACTGATCGACGAATGCCTGGGCCGCGTCCTGTATCTCGTCCATCTTGAAGCGGGTCGAGCCGCTCGTGTCTATCACGAGCGCGACCGTGAAGGGTTTTTCGACCGAGGCGAAGTAAGCGACATCCTGTTCGACGCCCTCCTCGAAGATGTGAAAGTCTCCTTGGCGCAGGTCGGGCACGTACTTGCCCGCGCGATCCATCACGCTGACCGGCACGGTGACGAGCGACGTGCTGACACGCACCACGTCGCCCTCGTCAACCTCTTCCGGCCCGCTTGTGGGCGCGGGCGCCCCCTGCGTCGTGCTCTGAGTCGTTCCGTTACTCGTCCTTGCGCCGCCCAGCACGGGCGGACGAGACGTTTGAGTTGTTGTCGTAGAGGGCGCGGAGACGGGCGGGCCGCTGGTCGTCGTCGTCGTCGTTTGACCGACACGACGGGCGCGCGTCTGCGCCGCTGCGAATTGCGCGAACGAGACGAAAAGAGAGAGGAGCAGTGAAAAGGCGACGATCTTTCTCATTCTGTTTGTAAGCTCCTATGCGGGTCGAAGCGCCATCCCGGGCGACGACGTTCGTATCGTTTGATGCACACATCGGAAAAGAGATGCTTATCTATTGCGAGGCACATCGGCGTAAAGAGGGGAGAATCGGACGCGGACGGCCAAAGCATAATCCCGGCACGGGTCGGCAGGCAAGCCCGCGCACGAAATGTTTCCGGGACAAGCAACGAGCGCTAAACGCAGATGAGAGCGGTTTGCGATTAGATGAGAGGTCAGTAGCGCCCTCATGTCTCGGGCCGGTTCTACTCAGCAAAAGCACCCGCCCGAGACCCCAGGCGCTACTGACAAAGCCTTATCCGTACAGTCATTCGCAATCCGCTCCAGATCGCCCGCGCTTGATCTATTGTACGCTGTTTGTGATGGCGTTAAAGATGAAGGGGAACGTGCCCCATGTCTGCCCGCGATGCTGCGGGCGAAAGCCGAAGAGGACGATGCGGCCACGGCCCAGCGGAACTTCTGCGAGCGCGACCTTGCCCGCGATGCGGCTTTCGCCCAGCAGCCAGCCTGAGCGCAGCACGCCCTGTTCAGCATATCGCGCGACGACGCGTACGCTCTTTGCATCCGTGACCTCGAAGGCGGAGCTGTTGATAAAGTAGGCGTCAACTTTACGCGGCATCGCCTGGGCCAGAGGGTGAGATGCATCAACGTCCAGCGAAAGAATAGAGCCGGGACAGTAGAAGACAGACGACTTAACATCTTCCAGGACGTTGCGCAGCGGAAAAGGAGCGCGCGTCGAAGAATCTCCCTTGGTGGCCGGAAGCGTGAAATACTTGATGGCAAGCTCCGTCGAGGCGTCGAACAGGACGAGCGTGCCGCCGTCCTCTACGAAGCGGCGTAGATTGTCCACACCAGCGCGCGTGATGCCGCCGGTAAACTCCGCGGGGTACGTGCCGGGCGGATTGCCTTCGATGATCTCCCTGGCGCGCTGCGACGGCATAACGATCACGTCGAGCCCGGCGCGCAGGTCTCCACGTCGCATGTCCGTATCACGAAGCGTGCTGTAGCGCACGCCGAAGGTATCAAAGACCCAGCGCGTCCAGCCCTCGTCCATCGAACCCGTCCAACTTCTGTAGAGACCTATGCGGACACCGGGCTTGATCGGAGTGGTCAAGAGGGCGGATGAATCGCGCGCGACCGCCAGGCCCAGATCACGATTCACCTCCGCCTGATTAAGGATGAGCTTCAAACGTCTTTCGGCGGCGGGCTCTTTGATGCTCAAGACGGCTTCGGTCGCAACGCCCATCTGCATCGGTAGCGTCCAGCCTGCGACATCATAAGGGCGCTCGGCTTCGCCTCCGGGCGAGCGGCGGTCTGGATAGACCTGAGGCTCGAAGAGCGAACGCACGTTTGAGCCGTAAGGCTGTGCCACGAAAACTATGTAGCTGCCCGCCGGAATCTCTTCGGGCGATTGCGCGGGGCCGAAAAAGGAGCCGGAGATTGTCTGTGGCCGACCATCGCCGTCATGTCCCGCGGAGAATCTGATCGCCCGGCTGCTGCTGCGCCCCTTGAGGAATTCCATGTGCAACTCACGCTCAAGCCTGTGGACTTCAACGCCCTGCGCGACGAGCGCGCCGATCATCCGCGCCAAAGCCTCGTCGCGGCTTTGCCCGGCGGGAATCAGGTACGCGAGCGGTTCGTCGGCGCTCGTCGTACGGCTCACGTTCGCGCGGCCCAGCTCATAGAAGTTGCGCAGGTAGTTGGCTCGATACTTCGCCGCCATCGAGAGGATTGAGCGAGATGCAGATAGCTCCATCGCCATGATGTCGCGCGCGCGCCAGATGCCGCCGGGCCATGGGTCTGGAAAGTTGGTCGCGTTCTGCGTGGCCGAGGGCATGCCGCGCGTCGCGGCCCTCTGTAGCTGGTCGCGCGTGACCGTGATGGGCGACATCAGCCTGGCGCTCGCGGCTTCGGAGAGAATGCCTATGGAGTTGTGATAATAAGGGGCTGTGCGAAAACCGCCGTGCCACCATGTATCGTAGAGCGCGTTGGTGATGACGCCCCGAAAGTTTGCCGCCTGAAGGTCTGCCGCGACCTTGTGACCGATGAGGCCGACCTCTCTTAACAGGAGCGGCGCGATCTCCGGGTTCGGCGGGTCGTAAAAGGGAGGGATGAAGAAGCGAGAGCCCGTGGAGCCCTGCTGATGCACGTCATAGACGATCTGCGGGAACCATTCTTTCCAGAAGAGAGCCGTGATGGAGCGCGTCTCTTTGAGGTTGAGCATGAACCAGTCGCGGTTGTCGTCATGACCGGCATAGTGATGATAAAGTTCGGGTGGCTCTTTGCCCTCGAAGGGTGTGCCCAGTGTGCGGCGATACCAGTCGGCAACGATGTCTATGCCGTCGGGGTTGGCAGAGGGTATCAGTATGAGAATGGTGTGGCGTAGAATCTCGCGCGTGTCCGCGTCCTCGGCGGTCGCCAGCTCGTAGGCGAGCTGCATGGACATCTGCGAGGCGACGATCTCGGTCGAGTGAATGGAGCAGGAGATGGCGACGATGGTCTTACCCTGCTCGATGAGGGCGTCACGCTCTCGCTCGTCGCGGATGGTGCGAGGGTCTGCGAGCCTGCGCTGAATCGCTTTGTACTTTTCCAGATCGCGTATATTCTCTGGCGCGCTGATGTAGGCGACGATCAAAGATCGCTGCAAGGTCGTCTCGCCGATGGATTGAACGCTCACGCGGTCGCTCGCGCTATCGAGGCGCGCGAAGTAGCCTGTAATCTGTCGCCAGTCGGCTATCGTGCGGTCGTCGCCCGGCGTAAATCCGAGGACGGAGCGCGGGCTGGGAACAGCGGGGACTTGCGCGCGCGCAGGCGTTGACTGAGCGCTCGCCGCCTGCGTGATGGGCGGCGCGGCGACGGCTGCTGCTGTTAAGACCGTGGCGGCAATAATGATGAAGGCGGCAAACACAAACCGATGACAAGCCATTCCGAACACCCTTCGAGTGAAATGGTTAATGATGGGGATCTCGCTCAGGGGCTGCCTGCGAGCGAGTCTAGCACACGACCTGGCCCATCGCTCAGCGGACGCCTGCTCTACTGGTGGTCTTTATGCGTCGCCGCCATACTGCTGCTCATACTCGGGCCGCCCGTCATCTTTGTCTCCTGGGCCGCGGGTCGCAGGGAGTGGGTCTACCCCTTCGGCGTTTTCGGCGCGCGCGCCTGGCTGCGTTGGAGCGGCATGAAGGTCAGGGTGCGCGGCATGGAGCACATAGACCCGCAACGGACTTACGTTTTTATCTCGAACCACAGGTCTTACCTGGACACGGCGACGCTCTTCGGCCATCTGGGGCGGCGCATCGGTGTGCTGGCGAAAAAGGAGCTTTTGAAAGTTCCCATCCTCGGCTCCGGCATGGGCTACGTCAACATCATGGCCATTGACCGCTCGAACCGCCAGCGCGCCATAGAGACCGTTCAGGCGGCAACCGAGCGGATACGCTCAGGCGTCTCCTTCGGCGTCTTCGCCGAAGGCACGCGCGCACGTCCGGGCAAGCTGCTGCCTTTCAAGAAGGGCGCGTTCTATATGGCGATTGAAGCTGGCGTCCCCATCGTCCCCGTCGCCATGAAGAATACGGACAGCCTGATGGGTAAGGGAACGGGCGAGGCCAAGCGGGGCACGATTGAGATGGTGCTCCTGCCGCCGGTCGAGACGAGCGGGCTCTCGACAGACGCCGACGTGCAGCAGCTTATCGCACGCGTTCACGACGAGATAGCTAGAGAACTGGAAAGAGCGTAGACCGTAAAAGCAGGAAAGGCAGTAAGGGGTGAAACAATGTAGTTTCACCCCTTACTGCCTTTCCTGTTTTGACCTGCGGGCTAGGGTCTCGGCGATGGAGTGGGCGATGGCTTCACCACCGGCCTCTGCTCTGTCTGGTCTTCGATGCCCGGGCCGTCCTCGTCCGTTTCTATAATCCTCACGTCGGCGCGACCGCGCTTGTAATCCGAGTAGCGCACGCGCATGCGATAGTGTATGACCTGTCCGTTATCGAATACCAGATCCTGATCAGCGAAGGTATAGGTGGGAAACCAGTAGCGACCGTCTATCTGCTCGCGGTAGGTCTCGAAGATCGGGAATCGCTGCTTACCCTCGGGCACGCCCTTGCCGCGCACCTTGACGATCTGCAAGTCCTGGTCGTCCACCCAGATGCGTCCCTGAAAAAATCGCTCTTTAGTCTTCTTCGGATCGGGCATGACCTTCGGGGCTACGTCGAAAACGTAGAGGTCAAGCTCGTCTATTCGCTCTTTGCCCGCGTAGGTGATGTTGTACTTGTCCAGCTTGGAGGTTTCGAGCGCAAAAGGCTGGATGCCGCCGAGGTCTTCCAAATCTTCGTTCGTGATGTTTATTTCCGTCAGCGTCGGCATGGGGAAGAAGGAAATCTTCTCGTAGCGATTGCCGCTGTCGTCGAAAGTGAAGTAGGAGACGCGGTGATATTCGCCGGAAATCTGGCCGCCCATCCCAATTGTTTGCACCACGGCATCGCGCTTGAAGGCGTAGCTGTTGAGCGCCTGTCGAAACTCCGTCTCCTTGCTCGTAAAGGCGCGGATGATGCGGTTGACATCAACGGGCGCTGCCGGCGCGGGAGAGGTCGCGGCGGCTGAAGAGACCCTCGGTTGCTGCGCCGTAGCGAAGGGCACTATGCCGGCGACGAGCATAAGCGCCGCGAGCACGAAACTGTAGAAAGTAGAACGCTTCATATGAGTTCGATTCTCGATGGTCGAGCGTAAAATCAGGGTTAAGCTTAATGATTATCCTGCCGTCTGTTAGCAGAAGAAAGCGCAAATCATTCAGATGCTTTGAGCGTGCCGGATGTTGCCACCGGCCTGCGCCCGGAGCTTCCTTTTGTGGCAAGCTTAGTCGGCGCGGGTCGCCCGAATTATGTTATACTCCCGCTCAGCTTTTCGTTAGACCCCATGTTTCGTTAGCTCCCGGCCCCTTAATTCGATGACTCAGGTTCCAGAATGACCCAGGTTCCAGTCAATCAGGCGACTTTCACAGACGCTCTCGTCCGCGCCCAGAGAGCCAGCGAGCGCGGAGACCTCCTGGGCGCGCAAAAGCTGCTGCTTGAGCAGATCGCGGAAGGCAAAGATGCCACGGGCAGCGAGCGTGACGTGCAGGCGCGCACCATGCTGGCGGAAATCTACGAGGGGCTGGGCCAGTACGACGGTGCGGACGAAGCGCTTGCTCCCTACGACGTACGCTCGCTTGACGAGCTAGCTTCACACCTGCGCGGGCTGCTGCTGGTCGCCTTCGGCTCTCGCGCTTACTGGCAGAACGATTTCCCGCGCTCCGTCACGCTGCTCAACCGCGCGCTCGAATGCCTTGAGCCGACGGGCGAGGCCGCCAGCCTCGCACGCGTCTATCATTGCCTGGGGCGCACCTACTGGGCACTTGACGAGCAGCCGCTCGCTCGTGAGCACTATGAGTTAGCCATCGAGTGGGGGCGTCGCGCCCACCGTGACCGCGCGCTGGCCATCACCTACATGAATCTGGGGCTGGTCGCACGCCACGAGGGCGATCTCGACGAAGCGGGCATGTGTTATCGCCGGGCGCTTCGTCTCTTGCGCCACACGACGGACGAGACCACACGCGCCCGCCTGCAAATCAACCTCGGCGTGATGCTGCTCTACCAGGGCAACTTCTACGAAGCAGCCAACGCGCTGCGCCGCGCGCTTGAACATCTGACGGGCTTGCAGCACGATCTCTTGCTCGGCATGGTCTATAACAATCTCGCTACGGCCTCGATCTACATGGGAGAGTGGGACGTAGCCGAGAGTCGTTTGCAGCAGGCTCTGGGGATTGCGCGCAGCGGGGGCGACCGATTGACCGAAGGCCGCTATACGGAGACGCTCGGGTTGCTTCGAGCGTACCAGGGTCGCGTTAACGAATCGAACGAGCTGCTCCGCCTGGCGCTCGCGCGCGCCAAAGAGATGGGCAGCAAGAAGGACGAGACGCAGGCGCTTCTCTCGCTCGCCAAGTTGTGGCTCATGGCGCGCAACATGCACCTCTCTTTGACCTATGCGCGTAACGCGCGTGATCTCGCGCGCGAGATCAATGATCAAAGACTGTCGAGCGAGGCCGCCCTCCTGATGATAGAGGGCTACCGCCGCAGCGATAAATGGATGCCCGCCGAAGACTGGACGACTGTCGCCCAGGAAGAGCTTGAGCACCTACCCTATCCTTATCTGGATACGATCTTGCAGCGCAACCTGGCGAGTTTCACCTCACGGCGGCGCGACTCCTCAAGGGGCGAGCGACTCTTTCAGCAGACGGAGGAGGCGTTTCGCTCTATGAATGCCGCTTACCAGGTGGCAGTGACGATCTTCGAGCACGGCGAGAGCCTCGTCAGGCGCGGCGAGTATCCTGCGGCGCACGAGCGCTTTCTGGAAGCGGCCCGGCAGTTTCGCTCTTTTGGGGCGCAACTGGACGGCGAGCGGGCCGAAACAGAGGCGCAGCGGGCCGCCGAGCGCATGGCTGCCTGGCAGATTCCGCCAGCGCCCTCCATTAATCTGATTCCGCCCGACGTGGCCCCTTTGATCACACAAATCCTCAACGCTTCGTCGGGGCGCGAGCGCCTGCTGAGAGAACTGATGTTCGCCGCCAAATCCGCGCTCGCCGCCGACAGCGCGGCCATCTTCGCCGCCGACGATGACGGGCAGCTCTACACGCAGGCGACCATAGACCTCGACGAACAGGGGCGCGAGGGCGCGGCCCGTGCCGTCTTCGATCACCTGGCGACGAAAGAAAGGGAGGCGAGCGCAAATCCTTCGGACGGCTCCACGCTGGGGCTCTCATCTTCGGCGATGCGCGGGGCCCCGGATGAGCACTGTCGCACGCTTGCGCCGCGCCGCAACGGCGGCGCTTTCGTCCTTTACCTGCATGCCCCGTCCCCGCTCTCTGATCGCCGCCGTGAAATCCTGGACGCTTTGACGGGCTGCGCACGCATCGCCCTGCAAATGATCGAGCTGCGCACGGACATGAAACGCGCCCGCCCCTTCAACGCGATGGCGCTGCCTTCAGCCTCAGGGCTCTTCCCCAACATCATCGCCACCAGCTTTGTGATGCGCGACGTGCTCTCCCGCATGGAGCGCCTGAAGGATTCGGATGCGACCGTGCTTGTCCTGGGAGAATCGGGCACGGGCAAAGAGGTCATCGCGCGCGCGCTGCACGAAGAGAGCAGCAGGCGTGACAAGGTCTTTCTTCCCTTCAACTGCACAGCCGCGCCGCGTGAGCTGGTCGAGAGCCAACTGTTCGGCCACCGGCGGGGGACGTTTACGGGGGCCGTCAACGACCAGCGCGGCATCATCCGTGCCGCCGAGGCAGGCACGCTCTTTCTGGACGAGATAGGCGACCTCTCGCCGGAAGTCCAGCCCAAGCTGCTGCGCTTCTTGCAGGGCGGCGAGATCATGCCGCTCGGCGAAGCGCCGCAGAAAGTGAACGTACGAGTCATCGCCGCCACCAACCGCGACCTTGAGCTGGACGTGCGCGAGGGGCGCTTCCGCGAAGACCTCTTCTATCGCCTCAATACCTTCGTCATCAAAGTGCCGCCGCTGCGCGAGCGACCGGAAGATATTCCCTTGCTCGTCTCCTACTATTTCGAGGAGACGTGTCGGCGCAACAACCGGCAGCTCGCCGGAATCACGCCCGAGGCGATGAGCTACCTGGTGCGCTATCAATGGCCCGGCAACGTGCGCCAGCTCCGCAGCGAGATCGAGCGCATCGTCGTCTTCGCCGAAGACGGTCAATCCGTCGGAGCCGAATCCCTCTCCTCTGACATCTTGCGCGCGGCCTCATCGCAGTCGCCCGTCCGCTTCCACCTGGACTTCTCCAAGCCGATTGACTTTAAGGAGATCATGCTGGAAGTCGAGCGCCAACTCCTGACGGAGGCGCTGGCCCGCTACAGCGGTAATATGACGCGCGCCGCCGGACTCCTCGGCTTGAGCCGGCAGACGCTCAACTACAAACTGCGCCGCTTCGACGTGGCCCATCCCATCTCGGACGATAACGATAAAGGGAACTAAGCCCGCCTCCTTGAAAGTGCGTTGAAGAATCCCTCTTCTCAAAACGCAAAATTTTTTGCATCCCCGGCAAAATCTCCTGCACCAGCATCATAGCCAGTTAAAATGCGCTCTTCGCGCTCGCCGAGCGTGCTCTAAAGCCCTGCGTGCCGCAAAATTTTTTGTCAGCCCGAGCGCGTCTCTTCAATCCCCGGTTCGTTAAAATGCCAGCTAAAATCGACCTCTAAGCGCGTAGACGAGAAGCCTGCGCCGGTGGCATGGCGGTTGTAGGTAGGACTATCAGAAGAATAGCGACAAATCGTTCGACGGCGGGCAGGCCCGAGGACGATCCGATCTAAATCAAAATTTAACTTCCGTTTTAGAAGAGGGGCAGATGAGGAGATTGAAAAAAGTTACGGCGGTACTGTTGCTCGCGGCGGTCATGAGCATGGGCGGGGGCCTCGCGTTGGCAGGGCCATCGGAAACACCTGGCAGGACGATATCGGCGAAAACGACCGTGGTTGCGGAGTCACCGGGACTTCTGGACACGATTCTTATTATGGCGACGCTCACAATGTAATGAGAGACGGCAGCGGCACAGTGTTGAATTCAAGAGCCGACGAAGAGAGACAAAGGTCTTTGTATCGGCGGCTGGCGGCCTCCAAACTTCCCGTGAACCTCTACAGCGCTCGCGCGCATATGCAACGCACAGCGGCCGCGTTGCTCCACGGGATGAGAAAGGCGTCAGGCTCGTGGGAGGAGCTTGATGGCCGCCAGCTTGCCGACGATGTGCGCGGCGACCGCACGGCGCTCCTTCTGGCCGGAGCCACGGGCGGCGTCGCGCACACATCGGCAGGGACGAGAGGACTGCTGGCGGCGGCGGGCGCGGGCACGCTCTTTCTCACACACATAGAGAAGCTCTCGCCTGCGGCGCAAAGAGTTCTCTATTCCATCGTGGAGGCCGGGCGCTATACGCCGGTCGGCGATCCTTACCCGCGCTCCATAGGCTGTCACTTGATAGTGGCCACAAACCAGCCGCTCCTTACGCTGGCGCACAACCTGACGGGCGCATGGAATCTGGCAGACGCGCTTGGACGCATAGCGTTCAGCGCGGAAAGCATAATTCGCGCCTTCGAGGCGGAAGCATTTTACGAATCCCACCCCAGCACATTTGCTGCGGCGAGCTGAATCACAGGCTTGATCGAGGCAAAGATGGGTCGGTGACGCGGTTCCTTCCAACGCGCGTCACCGGATTTTTTTTGAAGATGAAATATAGAGAGCAGGGCACAGCGTTCGTCTGCTCAAACGCCGTCGCAGCGCCTTCACTCCACGAAATCAACCGAGACGCGATGAGGGATGATGCCGCGCTCGAAGCCTTCGGTGAGCAGGCGGCGCACGGCCTCGCGCCCGCGCTCCGTATAATCCAGAGTCAGCTCGTTGACCCACATCGCCACGAAGCGGTCGGCGAGCGCAGGCTCCATGTCACGCGCAAACTGCATCGCGTAGCTGAGCGCGTCCTCACGATGATCGAGTGAATACCGGATGCTCTCGCGCAGGTAGCCGGAGACTCTGCTCATCAATTCCGGCCCCAGGTCGCGGCGTATGACATTGCCGCCCATCGGCAGCGGAAGTCCCGTGCGCTCGTGCCACCACTCGCCGAGGTCTAAAACCTTATGCAGACCCAGAGATTGATAAAAGAGCTGGCCTTCGTGTATCAGCAGACCGGCATCGCAGCGCCCTTCCTGCACGGCCCCGATGATCTGGTCGAAGGGGACGACCTCGTAGTCGAACTCGGGATTGAATATGCGAAGCGCGAGAAAGGCGCTCGTCAACTTTCCGGGCACGGCGACCTTCAGACGCGATAAGTCTTCTGGCGAGTGAGAGGCATCGCGCGCCACCACGATGGGCCCATAGTTGTCGCCGATGGATGCGCCGTGCGGCAGGAGAGCGTACGTGTCGGCGATATAAGCGTAGGCGTGAAAGCTGATGGCCGTGACATCGTAGACGCCGCGCATCGCCTTCTCGTTGAGGCTCTGAATATCTTCGAGCACATGCGTAAACTGTATGTCACGGGTATCAATCTTATTGGTCGCCAGGGCGTAGAACATAAACGCATCGTCGGAGTCCGGCGAATGCGCGACGGTCACGGTTCGCGTTTCGGTTGCAGCAGTCATAAATAGATTGGTCGGAAAAGTATTTGCCTTTAAGCTTCGGCCCTTCTGTTTTCCCTCGCCTCCTTGATAAAAGCCAGGAGAGCCGCTAACAAGCTGAGTGAAAGAAGCGCCGTCACAACGACGGCGCACAGGCCCAGCGCCTTGGAATCGTACCCGAGCAGATTATGCTGCCCCGTATGCCCCGCGAAGTTACTCCCGTATGCCCAGGTATGATACTGATCCATAGGCGTTTCCAGAAAGGTGTGCGAAAGCGTGGCGAAAAGGAATAAGAGGGCCGTGGCGAAGACTCTGTACCATGGCTTTGACCTGGCGAGAAAGACCGAGAGGAAAAGCGGGTAAACCACGAGGCTGAAGGTGAACGGAGTCACCTGCGGGAGAAAAGGCCAGCCGCTATGATCGGCACGAAGCACATGGTCTACGTGATGAATCATGGCCAGAATCATAGCCAGCAGTAAAATTCTCTCGCTCAATGTTAGTCTCAAAGGGCGTGGCGACTCTCTTCCTGACACCGGGCAGACGCTAGGCCGCCGTCTATGCGGCTGTCGTTTCCCGCTCGACTCTATGATAGAGCGTGTCGCGCTCGACCGCCTCGAACCCGGCCTCTTCGATGAGAGAGATGATCTCCTGTTTGGTCATCCTGACTTCGCCCCCGGCTTCGACCGAGTAGCTTTCCGTCAGCTCTCCTCCCTCCGTAATCGTGCCGTCGAGATCGTTCGCGCCGTAATGAAGCGCGACCTGCGCGAGACGTTTGCCGAGCATTACCCAGTACGCCTTGATGTGCGCGAAGTTGTCGAGCATGAGACGCGAGACGGCGATGGTCTTTAAGGAATCAACGCCTGATGGGCCGGGCAGGTGCGAGAGCTGTGTGCCGGGCGGGTAAAAAGCGAGCGGGATAAAACACTGGAAGCCGCCAGAGGTGTCCTGCTGCTCGCGCAGGCGTATGAGATGGTCTACGCGATCTTCGATGGATTCGATATGGCCGTAGAGCATCGTCGCATTGGTCTTGAGCCCGCAGGCATGCACTTTGCCCGAGAGCGCCAGCCAGCGGTCGGCGTCGCACTTGTGCGCGCAGATCATAGAGCGCGTCGGCTCTCGGAATATCTCGGCTCCGCCGCCCGGACACGAATCCATCCCGGCCCGCTTCAACTGCTCGATCACCTCTTCGTCCGACATCTTGTAGAAGTGCGCGAAGTGGTCCAGCTCGACCATCGTGAACGCCTTCAGGTGAAGCTGCGGGTAAGAGCCCTTCAATGCCGACAGGAGGTCTGTGAAATAGCTGAAGGGCAGCTTGGTGTTGAGACCGCCGACGATGTGCAGCTCCGTCGCGCCCTCTTTGACGGCTTCGCCCGCTAGCGCCAGAGAGTCCTGAATATTATGCGTGTAGGCGTCGGCCTGTCTGGGCGTGCGGTAGAAGTTGCAGAACTTGCAATCGGCGTAACAGACGTTGGTCGGATTGAAATGGCGATTGACGTTAAAGTACGTGGTGCGCGCGTGCATGCGCCGCCTGACCGTGTCGGCCAGTTTCGCCAGGGCCGACAGATCATTGGTCGCGTAGAGCGCCACTCCGTCTTCAAAAGAGAGACGGTCGCCGCCCTCGACACGGGCGGCGACCTCTGCGAGTTTCGGGTCGTGTGTAAACTTCATCTTCTCTATCTGAAAATGTGCGAAGTGGCGAAGATGGCCGCTCCACCGAAGGTTGCAAACAGAATCACGCTCACAAAAGCGTTGGTGGTAAAGAACGCCGCGTTGAGCCGCCTCAGATCATCTGCGCGCACGAGCGTGTGCTGGTAAACCAGCAGCGCGCCCGTGGCGACCACACCGACTAAGGCCAGCGGCCCGAGATGCGTCACCAAGTATAACGCGACGAGCGCAGTGAACGCATCCGCGTGGAAGAGCCTGGAAATCCAGAGCGCGCGACGGACGCCGAGCTTTTCAGGTATCGAGTGCAGGCCAGCCGCGCGGTCGAACTCGTAGTCCTGGCAGGCATAGAGCACGTCGAACCCGGCGGTCCACAGGAGCACGACCAGCGAGAGCAGCAGCGGCACGGGGCTATCGAGCGCGCCGCGCACGGCTATCCAAGCGCCCGCCGGAGCAATCGAGAGACACCAGCCGAGCACCAGATGCGAGAGCATCGTCCAGCGCTTCGTGTACGAATAAAGAAGGATGGAGGCGAGCGCCACCGGCGCTAAGGTGAGCGCCAGGCGATTGAGCATCGCCGCCGCGAAAAGGAAGAGAGTGGCCGAGACAAGAGTGAAGGCCCAGGCGAAGCCGACCGAAAGAGCGCCCGCCGGAATCGCTCGCTCGCGTGTGCGCGGATTGCGCGCATCGTATTCGCGGTCGGCGATACGATTGAAGGCCATCGCTGTCGAGCGTGCCCCGACCATCGCCAGCGTAATCCAGAGAATCTGCTCGATGGCGGGCAAGCCCTTGGCCGCCAGCACCGCACCCAGAAAAGCGAACGGCAGGGCGAACAGCGTATGCTCGATCTTAATCATTTCGAGCGTCGTTCTGATGTTTCGTGCTGTAGCTGTCAACATAATCTTTCAGGAGGCCGCGAGTCCAAAGCCGCACGCCCTTTACTTTCTACGAGCATCCCGCGACCTCCTATCCTCCAACCAAGCACCAAGCAAGGGCCGCGCCATGCGGAAAACATGCGATAAACGGGGCTTTCAATCCACACCCCTTGGCAATTCGCAACCCGCCCCACCTCACGCTCGCACTCTGCAAATACTAAAGAGAGTGACAAGTGAGGAGTGACAGGTGACGAGCCTGGACAAGATTAAAGAGAAGTATTTAGCTTGCCACTTGTTACTCTTCACTTGTCACTGTTTTATTCTCCCCTTGCCAACGGGTGGCTTGCGAGTGAGGCAGGCCGAACTGGTCAAGGATACGAAAGACCAGGTGATCGACGAGCGCTTCAATCGTCGCCGGGCGATGATAAAAGCCTGGGCTGGCAGGGAGTATGCGCGCGCCCGCGTGGGCCAATCGCAGCAGATTCTCCAGGTGAATCGTGCTGAGCGGCGTCTCGCGCGGGACGATGACGAGCTTGCGTCCTTCCTTCAAGGTCACGTCCGCCGCACGGTGTATGAGATTCGTGCCCGCCCCCGAGGCGATTGCGCCGAGCGTGCCCATCGAACAGGGAACGATAATCATGCCCGCCTGCATGTGCGAGCCTGAGGCGGGCGTGGACGCCAGGTTATCTAGACGGTGCAGCCGTATCAGTCCGGCCTCGCGCGGCAGGCCCAGCCAATCGTTGATCCTCTGCTCGTCGGCCTCTCTCAGGTCTGCGCCCAACTCAACACGCGCGACCGTCTGCGCCGATGCGGACATAATCAGGTTGACGCGCTCGACCGCGCCGCTCGCCGCCAGATAATGGAGCGTACGCTGCGCGTAAATCGAGCCGGAGGCTCCTGTGATGGCGACGGTCAGTTCCATAAGGGAGGCCGCGGGCTGCGGATGAGAGGTCGGCTCTTCCCGCTCTTTTGTCGTCTCTCGCAGCCTGGCACGCGCGATTCTACGTGTCGTAGAGACGCGAGCGCAAGCCGTGTGCATTTCGAGGCGAGCCGTATTGAGTGCTAGAATGGCCCATCTTGCTTGGAGTAGAGTTCAGGATAAAGAGACGGTTGCCGCAATGAGCTTACCGGAGATAGAGAGGCTGCTGCGCGCTCACCTGAGGGGCGAAGTGGAGACGGGCGAGGCCGCGCGCCTGATAGGCGATCTTCATTATGAAGACATAGGCTACGCGCGCGTAGATCATAACCGGACGACGCGGCAGGGTTTCCCGGAAGTCGTCTTCGGCGCGGGCAAGACGCGCGCACAGGTCGTCGGCATCGTCGAGCGTCTCGCAGCACGCGTGCCCAACCTGCTCGTCACGCGCACGGATGAAGGGACGTTCGGAGAAGTGCGTAACGTCGCAACCGATGCCGAGTGGCACGAGTCTGCGCGCCTGATACGAATTCACAGGGACAAGACCGAGCTGGGCACGGGCGAGATTACGGTCGTCACGGCTGGCACGAGCGATATCCCGGTGGCGGAAGAGGCGGCGCTCACGGCTGAGACGATGGGCAATCGCGTGCGTAGAATCTGGGATGCGGGCGTTAGTGGGATTCATCGCATCCTGGCCGAGCGCGAGCTGCTCAGAAGATCGCGCGTCTGTATCGTCGCCGCCGGGATGGAGGGCGCGCTGCCCTCGGTCGTCGGCGGTCTGGTGAGCGTGCCTGTCGTCGCCGTTCCCACGAGCATAGGCTACGGCGCATCACTTGGCGGGGTTGCCGCCCTGCTCGGCATGCTCAACTCCTGCTCCTCGAACGTGACGGTCGTCAACATAGATAACGGCTTCGGTGCGGGATTCGTCGCCAGCCTGATCAATCGCCGCTGGGTTGAGCCATCAGAGTAACGGGAAGGAATTAACAGGGAGGGACAGGAGAGACAGGAGAAAGAAGAAGAGATGAACTGTTCAGTCAGCAATGAATTTCTATTTTCATCCTGCTTTATGTCTTTCATCCTGACCATCTCTGTCCATCCCTGTTAATTTCCTTCTTTCCGTTTTGTTCCTGACTCTAATTTCCTGTACTAATCATTTCCATTCATTCCGAGCACATCTTATCTTGCGACAAACCGCCCTCACTCAAAGACGACACGAGAGACAGGGAAGCGCAAAGGCGATCATCCTTTCACTGATCTTGATCTCGACGAGCGTGCTGCCGCTGGCGGGTTGCGGCGCGCGGCGCACGCCGAATCTGGAGCGCATCTTCGCACAGGCCAGGCAGCGCAGGGGCAAGCGCCCGCTCATCGTCATCCCGGGCATTCTGGGCTCGCAACTGGTCAACTATGAGACGGGCGAAGTCGTGTGGCCCTCCATCTTTCGCTCGTCCAACGACGGCTTGAGCCTGCCCATCTCGCGCGACCTGTCGGCGAGCCGCGATAAGCTGGTCGCCAGAAAGATTGTGGATACGATTCGCCTCGCGCGCCTCGTGCCGGAAGTCTACGTTTATCATGAGCTGCTCGAAGCGCTCAGAAGGTACGGCGGCTACAGCGAGGGGGATTGGGCCAACCCTGGCGCGGACGGCGACCACGATACTTTCTACGTGCTGCCTTACGATTGGCGGCGCGATAACGTCGAGACGGCGCGCGACCTCTTCATGCGCCTCGAAACCTTAAAGCGCAAGCTCAATCGTCCAGACCTGCGCTTCAACATCCTGGCGCATTCCATGGGCGGCCTCGTCGCGCGTTATGCGGCGATGTACGGCGAGGCGGACTTGCCCCTCGAAGCAGAGCCCGTGCCGACCTGGGCGGGCGCGGCGCACATCAATAAGATCATCATGTTCGGCACGCCCAACGAAGGCTCTATGAACGCCTTCGCCACGCTGCTTGAAGGCTACTCGGTGACGGAGGGCCTGCGCACGCCCATACGCCTCCTCAACAAGCTCTCGCGCGAGGATGCTTTAACGACGCCTTCCATCTTTCAGCTGCTGCCGCACAGCGCGTCGGTGCGCTTCCTGGACGAGAATCTGAAGCCCATCGCCATAGACCTTTATGACCCGGAAGTCTGGCGGCGTTACGGCTGGTCGCCCGTCAACGACGAGGATTTCCGCCGACGTTACGCGAACGGAAAAACGGTCGGCGATTATGCTCCCTTCAGCGGCGGCTCGCTCGAAGAGCTGGACGCCTATTTCGCCACGGTGCTGCGTCGCGCCAAGCGTTTTCATGATGCGCTGGATGCGACCGCGGGCGGCGAAGCGCCGGTCGCCATGTTCGCCTTCGGCGGCGACTGTGAGGAGACGCTGGAAGCGCCCGTCCTGCTGCGCGACGAGAAGAAAGGACGCTGGGTGACGCTCACACACCCGCGCGACTTTCGCACCTCGACGGGCCGCCGCGTCAAACGCCGCGAGGCGACGCTCGTAATGTACGCGCCCGGCGATGGCCGCGTCACACGCCGCTCCGTGCTCGCCGAAACCCTGGCCGAAGGACGGCACAACAACGCGCTCTTCAACAGCGGGCTCCCCATCGTCTATGCCGTCTTCGCCTGCGACCTGCACGGCGACCTACAGAACAACAAGACCCTACAGGACAACGCCCTCACAGCGCTCGTCAGCGAAGCGATGAAATAAAGGATGAAGGCGGAAGGATGAAATGAGTGCTTCCCGTTCTTGAAAGCTTTACTTCCGCCTTCATCCTTACCTATTGCGCCGGGATGGTGGTGTAGAGTTCGTCGGCGAGGTCCGGGTCGAGGGTGCGGAGGATGTTGTATTGCTCAAGGGCGGCGTCCCGATTGCCGAGCGCGACGTAGCCTTTACCCAGGTTGAAATAGGCGCGGGCGAAGTCCGGCTTCATCAGCGTCGCCTGCCTGAAGGCCGCGACCGCATCCTCTCCGCGATTCAACTTCACGTAAGCTTCGCCCAGATTGTTATAGGCTTTGGCATCGCCGGGCTTGAGCTGGACGAGCTTGTTGAGGGCCCAGACCGCATCCGCGAAGCGGCCAGCACGCATGTAGACGCCACCGAGCCGCTCGTAGGCGTCCGTGTAGTCGAGACGCAAGCGCACGGCCCGGCGGTAAGATTGTATCTCTTCTTCCGTACGTCCGAGCTTGCCGTAAGCCAGGCCCAGCGCGTAATAGGTCTCGGCGTTGTCCGGGTCGAGACGAAGCGCCTGTTTGTAAGCCTCGGCAGATTCCCTGAACTGGTTGGAATAGAAATAGGCCAGGCCCATGTTGAAGTAGGACTCGGCGGAATCGGGCCGCAAAGTGATGACCTGGCGCGAGGCTCTGATCGCTTCGCTGTGGCGGCCCAGCTTCTCGCTACAGAAACCCGTCTGGGCCCAGGCCTCCGCGTATTTCGGATCGGCATCGGTCGCCCGCTTGAAATAAGCTAGAGCCGTCTCGCAGTCGTCCCTGGAAAGAAAGCCCAAGCCTTGCGTGTAGAATCTTTCAGCCGTCGCGCGCTGGCTCCTGATAGTATCTTCGGCCAGCCCGCCGAGCGTGCGCAGCGCGATGGTCTGTCCCAGTAGCTGCGCGACGCGCTCGGAAGGGATGGCGAAGTTGAGGCTTTGGCCCTCGGTCAATTGAAGGGTGGCGACGCCGATGACCTGTCCCTGCATATTGACGACGGGGCTGCCGGATGAGCCGGGCGAGATGGGCGCGGTGATCTGTATGATGCGACCGAAGTTCGGGATGTCGCGCACGGCTGAGACTATCCCGTCCGAGACGCTCCCCTCAAGGCCCAAAGGATTGCCGATGACGACGACGCGCTCTCCCTCCTGCGGCGTCGTGCGCACCACCTGAAGGGGATTGGCCAGCGCCGCCGGAACTTCGACCTGCAAGAGCGCGATGTCGCCCGCGCCGTCCACGGCCAGCACGCCGCGCACGTTGTAGGCGTTGCCGTTGGTCAGGTGGACTTCCGCTTTGTAGGCTTTCTCTATGACGTGACGGTTGGTGATCACGCGATCCGAGGATGTGAAGAAACCGCTGCCGCGCGCAATCCTCTGTCCACGAGCATCGTAAGTGACGATGGAGACGACGGACGGCTTGATGCGCCTGACCAGCTCGGGCAGAGCATCCTGCGCGCGCCCGGGGGAAGCGGAAGCGAAGAGAATCGCCACAGCCAACGGAAATATCTTGACTCGTTTCATTAGCGATTACTTCAGAGTCCCTGAATGCACCTAAACGCCAATCTCATCAAAGGCGGAATTTAACAGGATGGACAGGAGCAGGATAAAGAATAAGCGATGAACTGTTCAGCAAGCGATGCTTTTGTCTTTCATCCGGCTTTCTCTCCTTATCCTGACAATCTCTGTTAATTCTTTCTTACAGCCCGGCCAGCGCAAGCTTTTGCACGCGCTCGACAACGTCTGCGAGCTTGACCTCTTCCGTCCTCTTCGTGCTTCTCTCGAAGAGTTCGACCATGCCGTCCGTGATCTTCTTGCCGACGGTCAGGCGGTAGGGTATGCCGATCAGGTCTGCGTCCTTGAATTTCACACCGGCGCGCTCGTCGCGGTCGTCTAAGAGCACGTCGAGCCCTCGCTGCTGCAAAGCCTTGTAGAGCTTCTCTCCGGCTTCGCGCAGCTCGTCCTGTTTCATGTTCGTGATGGTCACGACGCAATCGAAGGGCGCAATCGCCTTGGGCCAGATGATGCCGTCCTCGTCGTGATGAAGCTCTATGGCCGAAGCGAGTATGCGCTCGACGCCTATGCCGTAGCTGCCCATCACGATGGGGACTTCCTTGCCGTCCTGCGTCAGTATGTGCGCGCCCATCGAAGCCGAATACTTCGTCCCGAGCTTGAAGATGTGGCCGACCTCAAGGGATTTAGCAATCTCAAGCCTGCCCTCCGTGCATTGCGGGCAGCCCTCGCCGGAGGTGACCGTACGCAGGTCAACCCATTGGTCTACGGCGATGTCACGCGAGATATTGACGCCGCGCAGGTGATGATCGTCCTTGTTCGCGCCCGTCGTCATGTTGCGGCGTCCCTTCAAAGCCAGGTCGGCGAGTATGCGTATCTCCCGGCCATGCTCGCGCGCCAGCGCCTTGGCCGTCACGCCTCCGAGGCTGCCCGCGCTCGCGCCGAGCAGGCTGCGAAGCTCTTCCGGGTGCGCCGGTCTCATCTCCGCGCCCGCGAGCGAATCCGAGAGCTTCGTCTCGTGCAACTGATGATCGCCGCGCAGGAGCGCGAGCACGAATTGAGAATCGCCCTCGCGCGTCGCCACATAGACGAGCGATTTGATCTGGCGGTCGGCATCCGCGCCGCCGGGAAAGGTCGTCAGGTCTTCGATGGTACGCACGCCCGGCGTGGGAAACTCGACGGGCGCATCCAGGCCTATGCCGTCTTTGACTTCGGGCAGGCGCGACTGTGCCTTTTCCAGATTGGCGGCGTAGTTGCAGCGGTCGCAGGTGGCGATCATATCTTCGCCCGCCTCCGTCTTGACCATGAACTCGTTGGAAGCAGACCCGCCCATCGCCCCCGAGCTTGCCTCCACGATGACGTACTTCAGCCCGCAGCGATCAAAGATGCGCTTATAGGCTTCGCGCTGATTCTCAAAGGAGCGGTCGAGTCCAGCCTGATCTACGTCGAACGAGTAGGCGTCCTTCATGATGAACTGGCGCACTCTGAGCAGGCCGGATTTGGGGCGCTGCTCGTCGCGGAATTTCACTTGAATCTGATACCAGACCTGCGGCAGTTGCTTGTAGGAGCGAATCTCGTGGCGCGCAATCGAGGTGAAGACCTCTTCGTGCGTCATCCCGAGGCAGAGGTCTGCGCCCCTGCGGTCTTTGAGGCGAAACATGTTGTCGCCCATCACGGCCCAGCGCCCGGACTCCTCCCACAGCTCGCGCGGATTCAGGGCGGGCAGAAAGAACTCCTGGCCGCCGATGCGGTTCATCTCCTCGCGCAATATCTGCATGATCTTCAGCGAGACGCGCTGTGCGAGCGGCAGCAGGGAATAGATTCCGGCGGCGAGTTGGCGCACCAGCCCGGCACGCAGCAGAAGGCGATGCGAAACGACCTCGGCGTCAGCCGGGACTTCGCGTAACGTCGGGATGAAGTATTGTGACCAGCGCATGAGTAAGTACCTTTAAGACTCCTTCGATAAGGATAGACTCGTAGACGACTGCTCATTCTCGCGCAGCGGCAGCAGCAAGTAAAGCAACCGTGGCGTGGGCCCTTAAAGCCGCATCAATGGTCGCCAGAGACAGGACTTGCGCGCCGCCCGAGATGCGCTCTCTTTCAATCCGCCTTGACGGCTCGCTCTTTCCCTGTTTCTCATTGCGGGCGGCCAAAGGCGTGATGTACCATCAATATCTACATGCCGTCCATTTCGTCAACCACAGAGGCCAAAGTGACAAGATGAAGATAGCACTCGCCAGTGATCATGCAGGCTATGCGGAGAAAGAGCGTCTGAAGCCTTTGCTCCGGGAACTGGGCGTCGAGTACGAAGACCTCGGCGCGGTCTCCGAAGAGTCCGTCGACTACCCTGACTACGCGCGCCGCGTCGGCGAAGCGGTCGCGCGCGGGCGCGTCGAGCAGGGCCTGCTCGTGTGCGGCTCCGGGACTGGAATGGCCATCGCCGCCAATAAGGTGCAGGGCGTGCGCGCCGCCGTCGCATGGTCGGAGGAGGTGGCGCGTCTTGCGCGCCGGCATAACGACGCCAACGTGCTGGCCATCGGCGCGCGCACCACCCCCGAAGAGGATATTCCGAAGATCGTCCGCGCCTGGTTCGAGACGAAGTTCGAGAGCGGGCGTCACGCGGCGAGAGTTGCGAAGATCAAACAGATCGAAGAAGAATCCCAATCGTCAGAGGAGAAGGAATGAGAGATAAGAGGAATGCGCCGCTCGCTGAAGTTGATCCCTTGATTAGCCGGGCGATAGATGACGAGGTCGCGCGCCAGGCCGAGGGGCTTGAGTTGATCGCCTCTGAGAATTTCGTCAGCGAGGCCGTGCTCGAAGCGATGGGCTCGGTCTTCACCAACAAGTACGCCGAAGGCTATCCACGCAAGCGTTACTACGGCGGCTGCGAGTTTACGGACGTGGTCGAGCAGGCGGCCATTGATCGTGCTAAAGAGCTGTTCGGCGCGGAGCACGCCAACGTCCAGCCGCACTCGGGCGCGCAGGCCAACATGGCCGTCTACATGGCGGCCATACAGTACGGCGATCAGATTCTCGGCATGAACCTCTCGCACGGCGGACACCTCACGCACGGCCACCCGATGAACTTCTCCGGCATCAGCTACAAGGTCGCAGACTACGGCGTCTCGCCCGAGACCGAGCAGATTGATTACGACGTGCTGCAACGCGCAGCCGAAGAGCACAAGCCCCGGCTCATCATCTGCGGCGCAAGCGCCTACCCGCGCACGATCGACTTCGAGCGCATAGGCGAGATCGCACGCGGCGTCGGGGCGCTCCTGTTCGCAGACATCGCGCACATTGCCGGGCCCATCGCCGCCGGACTACATCCTTCACCCGTCCCGCACGCCGATTACGTCACCACGACGACGCATAAGACTCTGCGCGGGCCGCGCGGCGGTCTCATCCTGTGCAGGGAAGAGCGCGCGGCGGAGATCAATCGCAAGCTCTTTCCGGGCGTGCAGGGCGGCCCGCTCGTGCACATCATCGCCGCCAAGGCCGTCGCCTTCGGCGAAGCTCTCACGGAAGATTTCAAAGAGTACCAGCGGAAAGTGCTGACGAACGCCAAGGCGCTCGCCAGCGAGTTGCAGGAGCAGGGCCTGCGCATCGTTTCCGGCGGCACGGACAATCACCTGATGCTCGTTGACGTTTTTATGGGAGGCAAAGGTATTACCGGCAAGGACGCCGAGAAGGCGCTCGAAGCGGCCAATATCACGGTCAACAAAAACACCATTCCATTCGATACGAACAAGCCCTTCGTCACTTCCGGCATCCGCATCGGCACGCCCGCGCTCACGACGCGCGGCATGGGCGAGGGCGAGATGCGCGAGATCGGACGCCTCATCAGCGAAGTTCTACACGACCCTCAATCCGAGGACGTGCGCCGCAAAGTCCGGCAATCGGTCGGTGAACTGAGCGCGCGTTTCCCGCTCTACCCGAACCGCCTCAAACAGAGAAGAGCACCGGAGCAGGAAGCAATGGGCGCGGATTAACATGGAAGCGATATTCGGGCGCGACGGCTTGATCGCGCGCGCTCATCCTGAATACGAGTACAGGCCCGGCCAGATTGAGAAGGGCCGGGCGATGCGGTGTTATGTTTCCCTGGTCCCGGATGATATATTTTGAGCCGTTATGATCGGAACTATTTCTCACGATCTACAAGCAGAGACTCCCGAAGCTAAAGCCCGCTGGTTTCAATCGCTATCGCTTGAAGAACGCATGGAGATGCTATGTTTGTTCACCGATCTGGTCTTGGAGAACAACCCGTTGATCGCGGAGCGGAGGAATGATCAATCGGCTGCTGGACGTGTTCGCGTCCTTTCAAAAGCACGGGGTTAGATATATCGTAATTGGTGGGATCGCCGCCGTGTTGCATGGCGTACCGCGCGCGACGTTTGATTTGGACATCCTCATTGAAGCTTCAACCGATAATGCTCAACGCCTGCTCGTTGCCCTCACGGAGGCGAAATTCGCTACCGCCCTGCAAATCACACCCGACGAGTTGCTGGCCCATGAAATCACCGTCTTCAATGACAGGGTGCGTATTGATGTACAGACCTCAACTCCCGGATTACAATTCAGTGATGCCTGGCTTCATCGGGTTGCCATGAGTTATCAGGGACAGGAATTCTATGTCGCTGCCAAAGACGACCTGATCGCGTCGAAGCGGGCAGCCGGTCGAATGAAAGATTTAGAGGATGTGCGGTTGCTTGAGCTGGATTTTGATGATGACAAAGCGTAAGCCCGTCGTTTGAATTTATGGAAGCGATATTCGGGCGCGACGGCTTGATCGCGCGCGCTCATCCTGAATACGAGTACAGGCCCGGCCAGATTGAGATGGCCGGGGCGGTGCTGCGCGCCTTTGAGGAGAAGCGCCACCTGATCGTCGAAGCGGGCACGGGGACGGGGAAGACGCTGGCGTATCTGGTTCCGGCGATTGCGGCGGCGGTGGCGACGAGCGGGCGCGTCATCATCTCGACGGGAACGAAGAATCTCCAAGAGCAGTTGATGGAGAAAGACATCCCCTTCTTGCAGAGAGTCCTGCCGCGAAAGTTCACCGCCGCCTATATGAAGGGGCGCAGCAATTACGCCTGCCTTCAGCGGATCAAGCGCGCGGAGAACTTCCCCGTACTCGACGGCCTGGAAGAGCTTGATTACTTCGACGAGGTGCGGCAGTGGGCCAGGGAGTCGCAGACGGGCGACCGCGCAGAGCTTCTGGGGCTGCCGGAAAATCTCTCATTCTGGCGTCACATAGATGCGCGCTCGGAGACGTGTCTGGGCCAGAAGTGCCCTGACTTCGACCCTTGCTTTATCACGCGCATGCGCCAGCGCGCGATGGACGCCGACATCGTCATCGTCAATCATCATCTCTTCTTCGCAGACCTGGCTTTGCGCAACAGCGAGTACGGGCAAGTGCTGCCGGATTACTCGGCGGTCGTCTTCGACGAAGCTCATCTGATCGAGGACGTGGCGGCGGAATATTTCGGCGCGCAGGTTTCCAGCTACCAGATTGAAGACCTCGTGCGCGACCTCGCGCTGCTTCCGATCACAAACGTCGAGGCCAATAAGGAGTTGACGCGCATTGCGGGCCGCGTCGTGCGCTTCGCGGACAATTTCTGGATGGGCTTCCGCGACGGCAGGGGAGAAGAGGGGCGTTTCCCCATCCTGCCCGGCACGTTTGCGCGCAGGAAAACGGATGGTGAGATAGAGGCGACGGCGCTCGGCGACGCTTACTTGGGCCTGGACGGCGCGCTCCAAAGAATGTTGACGACGCTCGATGCGCTCAAAGAGCAGCCGCCAGAAATTGAAAATCTCGTGCGTCGTCTTCGCCAGCTCCGCTTCGATTTGCAGTTCATCGTCGCGGGCGACGACCGCGCTTTCGTTTACTGGCTGGAACGTCGCGGGCGCGGGGCGTTCCTGCGCGCTTCGCCCATAGACGTTTCGGGCTTGCTGCAAGACAAGCTGTTCGAGCGCGTCGAGACGGTCGTGCTGACCTCTGCGACGCTCGCCAGCGCCGGAAACTTCGGCTTCATACGCGAGCGTTTAGGGCTCACCGAGGCCGACGATCTCGTCGCGCCTTCAAGCTACGATTACGAGAACCAGGCTGTGCTCTATCTTCCCCCGCGCATGCCTGACCCGCGCTCGCCGCAGTGGGCCCAGGCCGCCGCCGCCGAAGTCGTCAAGATACTGAACGCGACCGAGGGACGCGCCTTCGTGCTCTCCACGAGCTTCGCCGGGATGCGCGCGCTCTACGATCTGGTGGCGCGCGAAGTCGAGTATCCATGCCTCCTGCAAGGCACGGCGTCAAAGGCGGGGCTGCTGGAGAGATTCCGCGAGACGCCGAACGCCGTTCTCTTCGCCACCTCAAGCTTCTGGCAGGGCGTGGACGTGCGCGGGCGTCAGCTCTCCTGCGTCATCATAGACAAGCTGCCCTTCGCCGTTCCCTCCGACCCTGTGGTCGCCGCCCGGCAAAGGTATATAGACGATCAGGGGGGGTCTAGCTTTTACGAGTACAGCGTGCCGCAGGCGATCATCAGCTTGAAGCAGGGCCTGGGTCGGTTGATTCGCAGCACGACCGACAGGGGCGTGCTCGCCGTCCTGGACCCGCGCCTGCGCACGAAAGGCTACGGGCGCATGTTCCTGGAAAGCCTCCCTCCATGCCGCGTCACATCATACATAGAGGACGTGTCGCGCGTCTTCGAGACCGACGAAGCCGTCATTTAAAATCCCGCCTTAGACAGAGCGCGCAAACGGCCTCAGCGCCGCGCCGCCAGACCTCATGCTGCGGACTTGCGACTTTGGTGCACGGACTTTAGACTTCCTTGATATGGCCGGACAATTTGAAGTGATGATCGAGCGCAACTTTTCCAGCGCGCACCAACTGCGTGGCTATAAGGGGAAGTGCGAGAACCTGCACGGGCACAATTACCGCATAGAAATCTACGCGCGCGGGCGCGAGCTGGACAACATCGGATTGCTGGTTGATTTCGGCGAGCTGAAAGAGGCCGCCGATGAAGTCGTCCAGTATCTTGATCACCGGAACATCAACGAGCTTGCGCCCTTCGATGAAGAGTTGAATCCGTCTGCGGAAAATCTGGCGCGCTATATCTTAGAGCGAGTCGCCGCGCGCGTCGGCGATGATCGCGTGCGCGTCTATAAAGTTCGCTGCTTCGAGACGCCGACGAGCGTTGCGACATACCAGGTGGATTAGACCGAGAGGTTGCCAAAGAAGGCTATTGACAACAAGGGCCTGCGGGCATATCTTCGCTGCGTCTTGCCTCCTCGCCTCCCTGCTAATGAGAACCCTTTCTTATTAGCCTCACGTTAGCCTTCACAAAGGAGAATATGTAATGTTTGCATTTCTCGCAGCCCTGGCCCTGGCGTTTTCTCTGGCGGCTCCCGGCGACCCGCCGCCACCGGGCGGAGGCGCTCTTGGCGATCCCCCGCCGCCCGGCAGCAGCGCATCAAGTCAATCGGCCGCAGAAGGCCCGATTGATATTCCTGGCGGCCCTTAGTTTTTGTGTTAGTGGAAATCCAAGGGGGGGGCGAGTCGAAGCAACACGGCTCGCCCCCTTGGTGTTTGAGCAAGTCTTCGATCTGTCGGGCAAGAGGCTTACCCGTGAGGCGAGGGCTCAGGGCTTGGTTGCTTCTTCCGCCTCTTCGGCGGCGGCCTGCCGTGTTTCCCAGGCCGAGCGCGCCTTTTCGTCGGAGATGTTAATGCTCGGGCTTCCGCCGATCATCGTCGCTGTCACCTGAAAATCACCGCACACAAGCTGGCGTCCGCCGCGCGCCCTCGGCTGCCATGCATCGGGGAGTCCGAGAGCGCGGCTCATCCCGGGCACAAACTCTTCCAGACCCTTCCATTTGAAGGAAGCGTCGTAACCGATCCAGAGAGAGGAGAGATGCCCGTCGAAGAACTCAAGCGAAATGGTACGCACGCCCTGGTAGGCGGTCTTGTCCATCGCCCGGTTGAATTGCGGCGAGAAGCTTGTCTTCGAGAGACCGGCGGCGTCCGTTGGGCCCATCTCAAGCGCAGGCACGCGCGCCTTAACCTCCGCGACCGTCATGCCCGGGCGAAGACCGTATAGCTCCTGCGCTCCGGCCCACTGCTCGGGCTTCAAAGCACACCCGCCGCTCGCTTGCGCCGCCACCGCCGCCGCGCAGGTGAGCATCAAGCAGAATAGGACTACAGCTCGAATAAAATTCATGTGCCCTCGGCTGATAGTGAGGCCAAAACGCGTCGTGGAAGACCTCGCACATTCAAAATCAAAAGGGATGGACAGAGATTGTCAGGATAAAAGCTAAAAGCATCGCCGCATGAATATTATCTTTGAACTTTTCTTATCCTGTTCATCCTGTCTATCACTGTTAATTCCCGCTTTGATCTCTAAGTTTCAGGGCGAGACGAGCGCGCCCACGTCTATGTGATATTTCCTGATCTTGCTGTAGAGGCGCGGGCGATAGATGCCGAGCAGGTTGGCCGCCGCCTGCTTATTGCCGCCCGTTCTTTGCAGTGTCTTTTCGATGACGAGCTTTTCTATGTCTTCGAGCGTCATGTTGGGTGGCACGTCCCAGGTCGCACCCGCCGCCGCGCCTTCGGGCAGCGAGCCGTTATCGAAGGGCAGATCAACCGGCTCAATCTTGCTGGCTTTCGCCAGGAGCACGGCGCGCTCGATGACGTTTTGCAGCTCGCGCACGTTGCCCGGCCAGGCGTGCGCGAAAAGTCGCTGGTAGGCAGCCTGCGACACGCCCGTGATCGGGCGGTCATACTTCTGCGAGTACATCTTCAAAAAATGTTCCGTCAGGAGTTGTATGTCTTCGGCACGCTCGCGCAGAGGGGGAACGTGAATCGTGATCGTGGAGATACGATAGAAGAGATCGTCGCGCAGCAGCCCGTCGCGGATGGCGTCTGCGGGCATACGGTTGGTCGAGCAGATGAGACGAAAGTCAACGGCGTAGGTTTTCTCCGAGCCGATCTTGCGGTAGCTGCGCTCTTGCAGAACTCTCAGCAGTTTCGGTTGCAGCTCAATGGGCATCTCAGCGATTTCGTCTAACATCAATGAGCCGCCCGCGGCATGCTGGACTAAGCCTTCCTTGTCGGCGTGCGCGCCCGTGAACGCGCCCTTCGTGTGGCCGAACAGCTCCGACTCGATCAGCTCCTTGGGCAGCGCGGCGCAGTTAACTTTGATGAAAGGTTTTTTCGAGCGCAGGGAATTGTAGTGAATGGCGTTGGCGATCAGCTCTTTGCCCGTCCCTGACTCGCCGACGATCAGGACGTTGGCGTCGGACTTGGCGACGGATTCGATCGTCTCGTAGATGGTCTGCATGGGCTTGGAGGAGCCGATGATGTTGAAATATTCGGCACGGGTGGAGAGTTGGCGACGCAGGCTCTCAGACTCGGCCATCAGCTCGCGGCGCTCCAGCGCCTTCTCCACGAGCGGCTGCATCTGCTCGAAGTCGAAAGGCTTTTCAACGAAGTAGAAAGCACCGGCCTTGGTCGCCTCCACGGCGCGCGCAACCGTGCCGTAGCCTGTGACGACGATGATCTCTGTCGCGGGCCTGGCATCCTTCATGTGGCGCAAGACCTCAAGGCCGTCCATGTCTGGAAGCTGTAGGTCGCAGATGGCCAGATGATGTCCGCCACGGTCGAACAGCTCTATGGCTTCGGCCCCGGTCGCCGCCGTATCCACCGTGTATCCTTCTTCGGCCAGATTCTGCTTCAGAGAATCGGCCATCATCGGCTCATCATCAACCACCAGAATGCGTGCGTCTTTATTTTGCAACTTGTCTCAACCCCCTTAGAACAGTGACCAGTGGCAAGTGACGAGTGACAAGATAAAAGCTCTTGTCGAGGCTCGTCACTTGTCACTCATCACTCGTCACTGTTTTTAACCGGCAGGCGAACTCTGAGAAGCCCCGTGTCCGGGCTCGCCTGTCCGCCATGCGCCTCTATGATCTTAGCCGCGAGCGACATCCTGAGCGCATCGCTGCCGACAAAAGAATGAAAGGGATCAACGCCGTCCGTTGATCTCACGCCGCGCCACTCTATGACGGCCCAGGCTGCGCCAGCCGCCTCTTCTTCTTCACGCCTCAGGTAGACGAGGAGCGCGTCGTTATCTTCCGCCCGGCGCATATTACTCGCTCCCGCCGTGATGGTCTTTAAAGCCTCGGTAATGGCGACAGTGTCGAACTCGCCTTCGAGCGGGCGGGCGGCGGGCGTCTCAAGGCGCAGGCTCGACGGGCCAAAGCCGTCGCTTGCGACGATGGCGGCAAGTATTTTGACCAGGTCAACGCGCGGCTGGCGGCGAAGCTCCAACGGGCGACCGTAGCGCACCAGCGCCGTCATGTCGGCTGCCGCGCGCTCAAGCCCGTTGATCAATTTAATGATGGTCTCCTGCTCGTCCGCCGGGCGTTCGCTCTTCTCCATACGCTTGCGCAGGAACGTGGCATAAAGTTTGAGACCGTTGAGTTGGTTTTTCAGGTCGTGGACGATTTGGACGGACGCGCGCCCCAGCTCTTGCAGGGTGTCAACGTCCTGTATTTCCGATATTAACGGCTTCATATTGCTCACGAGCCTTCGCGCCCGGGGCGCTCCATACGCGGATTTAGCTGGGCCCGCAGGCCACGCCGCGTGTATGGATAGAGCCCAAAAGGGGTAGCTCTTTGTGTCGCGTTTCGATGCGGCATCTTAACAAAAAAAAGCACCGTATGCTAGTCATGCATAGTGTTATGCGCGCAGAGGTAGTCTGATGAGCAGTCGCAACTCAAATATAACGGACAGAGGTGAGTGAGTCAGGTGAGCAACAATGGCGGCCTTCCGACCATCATGGTCGTCGAGGATTTTGAAGATAACCGTTTTATGATGAGGCGGTTACTAGAGATGAGCGGGTATCATGTGCTGGAAGCCGTCAACGGCCAGGAGGCGGTCGAGATCGCCAGGCGCGAGCGCCCGAGCCTGATCCTGATGGATTTGAGCCTGCCGCTCCTGGACGGGCTGGCCGCCACGCGCCGCATCAGACAGGAGGCATCCCTGCGCGATGTCCCGATTGTAGCCGTTTCCGCTCACGATACAGCCGATTTTCACGCCGACGCCCTCGCCGCCGGGTGTAATGATTACGTCACCAAGCCGATTGATTTCGATCAGCTAGAGGCCCTTTTAGAGAAGCTCTTACCCAAACCTTAGTGCCGGGCGGAGCGCCCCTTTCCTCTCATGCCCGAACAATTCATCACATTGATACGACGTTGCGAAGAGGCCATCATCAGCGCCTGGATGGACGAGCTTTACAGAGACCGCCGGACGGAACTGCCCGCGCGCCTCTCCTACGCGCAACTCGTCAACCACCTGCCGGAACTGTTGGAAGAGTTGGCCCATGTGCTGGATGCCGCCCCGAGCGATGTCGAAACGGCGGAAGCCACCAGACGATTGCGCGCGCACGCGCAGGTTCGCTTTCACCAGGGCATATTGATTGACGAGATGGCACGGGAGTTGATGACTTTGCGCAGAGTGCTCGAGGATTTTTTATGGCGCGAGGGCTTCAGTGTGGTTGAGGGCAACCTGCGGGAGATGCGCGACGCGCTCAGGCGCGCCAACCGCTTTATGGAGGAGATGCTGGCGCAATCGCTGGTAATCTACGCCGCTTCGCTGCGGCCACCGGTGGAAACGCGCACCTCCGTCTGGCCGCCGCCGCGCCGCCGCAAGACGGACTTTACGGAGACTTAGACCGCGATGATGGGACAGGGCAAAGCCACGCCACTGCTGCGCAGCGTACGCACCAAGCTGCTCGTCATGCTTGCCGTGCTCTCTCTGCCCCTGCTCGTTTTAAGCCTCTATCAATTGAACAACTACCGCCGCAGCTTGAACGATCAGGCGGCGACCATCGCCCACATAGAGACCAACTCAGCCGCCTCGGCTCTCGCCTCCTGGCTCAAAGATCACCGCGAGTTGGCCCACACGGCAGATGCTTTGCCCGTCGCGGATGCAAGGAATCTATACGCTTACCTGAAACAGAACACGTCGCCCGCCGCAGACGCCGTGATCGTCGTCTTCGATTCGGAGGGCCATGCGCTGCGCGATTCGCGGGAGGGTGGGCCCATACCGGCGACGGGCCTTCTTTCAACCGGCGTGCAACGCGCCAGGTGGAGCGACGGCGTGACGCGCCTGACCAATTCAAGGCGCGTAGAGCCTTCTGGGTGGAGCATCGTGGTCGGGCTGCCGGTGGCGGAAAACACCAGCGCCGGGCAGGCCGGCATCGCGCTGGCGGCAACCTGGGCCTTCACGCTCCTGGCCTCTATCCTGCTAGGGTTCTGGGCCGTCGGGCGCTTTACCAAACCTTTGATGAAACTGGCGTCCTCGGCTTCGACCTTCGGCGAAGGCCATTTGCAGGAGCGCGTCGCCGTCGAGACGCAGGATGAGGTCGGAGCCTTGGCCCAGAACTTCAACCTCATGGCCGGTCAGCTTGAGACCAAATTCAAAGAGCTGCAAACGCAGGGCGCTTTCATCGAAGAGGTGCTCAACGGTCTGCCGCTCGGCGTGGCATTACTCGATACGAGCCTCATCGTGCGTAAAGTCAATCCGACGTTCGCGCGTTTCGTCGGTCGTGATGCGCCGGCCCTTA
The DNA here is from genome assembly GCA_036389095.1 of Pyrinomonadaceae bacterium. Classification (GTDB taxonomy): domain Bacteria; phylum Acidobacteriota; class Blastocatellia; order Pyrinomonadales; family Pyrinomonadaceae; genus DASQYE01. Next base: position 10,363 of record DASVQM010000062.1, on the reverse strand, counting down.
CGGGTCGCGGCATCTACGAAGCGGCTGCCGGGCTCGCCGTCCTAAGCGACGTGGTGGAAGACGTGCGCCGCTCGCGCAAACCTTTCGTGGCTTACGGGCTGCCGCTCAATCTCATCGCGCGCCGTAGCCGCGCGGAGAAGGATGAAACGGAGGGTGGGAATTTCTGGGACGTGACGATCTGGCCCGTGATGGAGCGAAGCGCCGGAAGGGGTGACCTGCTGCTCGTCCTCTCGGAAGTCTCCAAGCGCGTGCGCGCCGAAAAGCTGGCGACCGCAGCCTTCGCCTCCGAGCGCACGCGCGCCGCAGAGCTTGAGAGCGTGATTAACCAGATGAACGAGGGCGTGGTCATCATAGATCGCCACATGCGCTATAAGATCAACCCGGCGGCGGCTGAGATCATGGGCCGCAAGCGCAGCGATTTCCGCGACTACGCGCAGGGCCTCATCACGGACATGGCGCTGCGCAACATGGAGGGCCGTGAGCTTGCGCCCGAAGAGACGCCGATCATGCGCGCTCTGGATAAGCGCGAACAGGTTTCCGGCCAGCAGTTGAAGATTGCGCGTCCGGGCGGCGAAGAGCGCGTCATCGCTATCAGCGCCACTCCGCTCACGGGCGAAGGCGGCCAGCACGAGGGCGCTGTCGCCGTCTTCCGCGACACCACCGAGTATGTCCGGCAACACGACGAGCTGGTCGCCGCCTATGATCGCCTGCGCGAGCATGACCGCTTGAAGTCCGCCTTCGTCTCCAACATCTCGCACGAGCTGCGCACGCCCTTAAACGTCATCATCGGCCTGTGCCAACTGCTCGTGCGCGACCGCCAACTGCCGCTCGCTCCCCTTCAGGATGAGGCTGTAATGCGCATGGAGCGCAACGCGCGCTCTCTGCTCGAGCTGGTCAACGACCTCCTCGACTATTCGCGGCTCGAAGCGGGGCGTGCCGCGCTTCACCTCGAACACGTCAACGTCGGCGAGACGGTCGCCTCTATCATCGAGGACTACGCAGCCGAGACGAAGGATAAGCGCATCGGGATGAGCATGGAAGTGTCGCCCGAGCTTGGCCCTGTATTGACCGACAGGCACAAGCTGGAACAGGTGCTCTCGAACCTGATCGGCAACGCCGTCAAGTTTACCGCCGTCGGCGCGATCAAGATCACGGCGGGCTTGCTCGACGGGGAGCGATGGTTTCTGGAAGTGAGCGATACGGGCATAGGCATCTCAAGCGACGCTCTGACCTATATCTTCGACGAATTCCGTCAGGTTGATGATCGACTCGCGCGCTCCTACGGCGGGACAGGGCTCGGGCTTGCGATCACGCGCAAGATAGTCGAGCTGCTCGAAGGCGAAATCAGCGTCGTGAGCGAACCGGAAGCCGGAAGCCGCTTCCGCATAGTCTGGCCGCTCAGTGTGCGGCAGCGCACGGGAACCGGCTCGCTCGTCGAAAAAAGCGTACCCGCTCCGATCACCATCAAGGACTTGCGCTCGCGTGCGCGTTAGTGATAAGAGAGAAGCAAGACCTCCGCCAGAGTTTTAGCAAATCTGTTTCCCGTGTCGAAGGCTCTGCGTCTGAGAGGGCGTATGGCTCGCGTTGAGATGGGGCCTTTCAAGCAAAGAGGCATGTCAAATGATGGCTTCGACCGAACGTAAAAATGAGGAGCCGGACGATTCGCGGCGCACGCTCTTTATCGTCGTCGGCATTGTCTCGGTGGTATTGATCGGCGGTCTCCTCTACTGGATGACGCGCCCCGGCACGAGCACAAGCAGCGGGCCGCAAAGGCTCGAAGGCGCGCTTCGGCCCGGCTCGCCCGAGTTCGAGCAGTACAAGTCCAAGATCGTTTTAGACAAACCTGAAGCGACAGAGGCGACGCGTCCCATCGGCGACATCGTGATGACTCTCTCCACCAACGCGCGCAACTTCACCGGACGCACCATCAGCGGTCTGGAAATCTACGCGGCGGTCGTCGATTCGCAGGGCAAGCCCGTCAAGGAGCGCACCATGATCGTCATCCCCAGCCGGCGAACGGGCCAGGCCGAGCTTGAGCCCAACCGTATGCTGGAAGTCCCTGTGATGCTCGAAGGCATGAGCAAGACGGACGACCGCGCAAACATCAAGATGGAAGTGGCCGCCATCAAATTCAAATAGGGAAAGAGAACTGTTCGAAGTCCTAAACGCAAAGGGGTGACGGGGCGAACCAGTGTTTGCCCCGTCACCCTCTCGGGCTCTATCGTGCCCCGAGGCGGCGATACTTTGAAATTGCGACTACTCGCGTTAGAATCGAGCATTGTTACCATTAAAGTAAATATACGGTTTGTCGGCAGCCCGTCCCGCGACCTGAAAAGGCCCATGGGGCGTGCTCCTCATCTGTGTGCAGATTCGTAACCGTGGGGAGAGCTATGATGGGTGAAAGTATGGGTCAACAGAAGTCCGGGTCTGACGATGGGGAGAGCGGCGCGGTCAGAAGGCTGTTCTCGGAGCTGCCGCCTGCGCCCAAGTTCAACCCCACGGGGCAAGCCATCGAACGGGCCAAAGAACTGGGCGAACAAAAGATTGCGACCGCGCTCGCGGCCTTCGCCACGATGCCGCAATCGACTTCGATCATCGCCAATCCCGTCCTGCATCACACGGAGGTCGCTTGCAACGGCACGCAGGTGCGCCTCGACATCAGGTCTTTCACGATTCGCGGAATAGTCCCCGAAGCCGAGATCGTCAACGGCAAGGCTGGCCCACTCGACGTTATCTTCGTCGGCCTTCTGGGCCGCGAGCCGCGTGGCGATGAAGGCGGCTCAAACGAGAGGACCACGCTCGCCGCTTTCGTTGATCAGGGATTCTTCGGCAGCCTTGGCGAGGCCGGGCAAACGGGGTCATCGCTCATCGAGCAGACGGCAAATTTCGTTAAAGAGTATCCGGGCTCCGGCCCGGAGATAGCCATCCAGCACTTCTCCACCTTGAGGAAAGCGCTCAAGGTCAGGAACAAGCAGGAAGAGAGGGGCCTGAACAAAGAGCGGGACACGGCGGCGCTGCTCACGGAGATGATCTCAGTCCACATGGAGAACGTCGCCACGGGCGCGGTTGCGGCCTACATTAACCATCTCCTTCTGGAGAACGCGGAAGAGATCAGCGCCCAGGAGCTTGCCGCGTCCGCCCGCCGCTTCATCGTGGAGGAAAGAGCGCGCGGGAGGAATGCTTTTCAAGTCTGCTACAGCCTGATTCTTGGTCGCCACGCAAACGAGCACGAGTCTCTGATTCTTGAGAGGATGGGAACGATTCAGATTCATCATGGCTCGGCGGGCTCGAACATGGTGGCCCGCTACATGGCCACGCTGCATACGCTCTCGGTCTCAGACTTTTTTACGGCGTCGCAGATGGCTATGGACGGCGCGCGCCACTTCGGGGCCATCCACGACATGTCAGCCTTCATACACGAGCTGGAATCTTCCTCTGTTGATAGACGCAGGGAGACGATACGCGAGAAGGTGCTGACGGGAGGTTTGCCGACCTTCGGTCACCCGGAGATTGCCGCCGCCGGGCGCGGTAACACGGTGCAGCAAGACCCACGCCCGGCCATCTATATTGACCCGCTCTTTACCGCCATCAACGAAGGGCAGGTCACACTCTCTGAGCGACAGCGAGAGCGGCTGGCGATAGTCCGGCAGATTTACAACATCGCTTTCGTCGAAGGCGTGATTAAGCGCGGCAAGGAGAACGACCCGCCGCTGCGTCTGACGGCCAACACGGACTTCGGCGCGTGGTGCGTCCAGGAGGGGCTCGGAATCGAAGAGACCAATCGAACTCTTCTGACTTATATCTTCAGAGGCTTCGGATGGATGATGGACGCGCGCGAGCAGTTGCAGCAAAAGATGATACGCCCCGTCATCGCCCCAGACCCACAGATCATCCCCACGGCGAGCGATGATCCAACCATCCCCGACCTCGTCGCAAGAGTGCATCAACGCTTAACCCTTGAAGACCCCTTCAGCCCCGACGCGGCTTAAGCACCTGACAGGGATGGGCAGGATAGACAGGATAAGAAAAGCAAAAAGAGGTCAGTAGCGCCAAAGGTCTCTGGCGGGTCTCAAGTGGCGCAATGACCCGCCCGAGACCTTTGACGCTACCGGCTGCATGATTTCTGTCTTTATCCTGTCCATCCCTGTTAATTTCTTAAAGCCTTCTCACTGTGACTCCGGGCGGGGGGCGAAACTCGAAAGCGCCGGGGGGCGCTATGTAGTTCTCGCGCACATTCGTTAAAGAGACTTCCGAGAGAGCGCCCGCTTCATCCACGATCCTGATTCTTAAAACTCTTCCGTCCGTAGTAACTTCTAAATAAAGCTCGCGCACGCCGGGGATGCCGGCGCGTGGAACGAGACGGAGCATGCGCGCACCGGATGATTGGCCGTCCTGCTCCGAGAGCGAGATGGAGCGGAACGCTCGGCGCAGGTTCGTGTTTCCTAGAAGAAAGAGGAAAGGGAATCGCGCGTCGGAGACTCTGGAAGCGTCTGCGTGCGTCGCCTCGCGGTCTGCCGGAACATAGAACCAGACTTCGCGCCCGTTGACGATAAAGAGCTTGCCGGGCTTAGGGTCATACTCCCAGCGCATTCGTCGCGGGCGCTCTAAAAAGAGCCTGCCGCTTTCGCGCCGCGTGCGTACACCGGGGCCGCTGTATGTCTGCTCGAAGTCCGCCGCCAGGGAACGCATGCGACCGTAGCGCGTCTCAATCCGTTTAATTATGTCGTCCGGCTCCACCTGCTTTTGAGCCTGAAGGCCGCGCTCGGCGGAAACGGGAAAGGGTGGCAGGCAGAGTGAGGTCAGCCAGACCGTCAACATCACAATCGCGCCCGCGCCTCTGATCCCACGCTCGATCATTCGCCTTCAGTTCTCTCGCATGAATAGCTCTTCGAGCGATTGCTTGACGGGCTGAACGGAGACGAGCCTTCCCCCCGCGCGACGAATGGCCGCGAGCACGCCGTCCACTTCCCGCTCGTCGGCGACTTCGATGCGAGCCCCGCTCGCCGTCCGGCTGACCTGCGAATTGTCCGGCGAGGGAAGATGGCGTGCGATTGCCTCGGCGTCCGCTCCGGCGACGACGATCTCTATGCGAGGGGCTTCGCCCGCTTGCTCGCGCAGCTCTTCGAGGCGTCCGGTGTGGGCCAGTCGCCCTCGCCGCATGATGGCAACGCGGTCGCACAGCACTTCTATGTCGGAAAGGATATGCGAGCACATGAAGACGGTCTTGCCTTCCGTGCGCAGCGAGGCGATAAGGTCGCGCACCTGGCGGCGACCGATGGGGTCAAGGCCGCTCATGGGCTCATCGAGGAAAACGATCAGGGGGTCGTTGACGAGCGCCTGCGCGAGGCCGACGCGCTGCAACATGCCCTTCGAGAACTTGCGCAGCTGCTTGTCCCAGCTCTTTTCGTCCAGGTACACGCGCGCCAGCAATTCCTTCGTGCGCTTCTGCCGCTCGCTGCGGCCATAGCCGAAAAGCTCCGCGCAATATTCCAGAAACTCCCGCGCCGTCAGGTAATCATAGAAGTAAGGATTCTCGGGCAGGTAGCCTATGCGCGCGTGCATAGAGACATCGCTGATGTCGCTATCGAGTATGCGCGCCTGCCCTGCGGTCGGATAGATGAGCCGCATCAGGAGCTTGAGGGTCGTCGTCTTGCCCGCGCCGTTTGCGCCCAGGAAGCCGAAGATTTCGCCGCCCTCGACCGTAAGCGACAACCCGTCGAGCGCCCGCACCTTGCGCTTACGCAGGAATCCCACCTCGTAATCCTTCGTCAGCTTTTCAATCTCAACTACCGCAGCCATAGCGTCAATTGTGAACGACGAGAGATGAGCGATCTAAAAGTCTTACTCTCAAATTTGAGATTTGATAACTTAAAATCTCTAAATTCAAGATGCGTACTTCCATCCCTTCATCCTTCCGCCTTCATCCTTTCATTTATACGGGACTTGAGAGCGCCCGCTGAGATCAACCTCGCAACCCCCTTTAACCAGCACGTAAGGCGTATCGGACGGGTCGAGCGGTGCGCCCGCAGCGTCTAGTCTGAGACCGGCGACCCTGAGCGCAACGGCCACGTCCTTCCATGAAGAGGCGCAGCTACGGTTGCGCGCCGCGTAATCGTTGAGGGCTTTTCGTATCACGTCGCGCTCGTCGAATGAATCGAGCTGCATCAAGCGCCTGACGGCCATTTGCCTGATCTGCTCGTCGTCCGATTGCTCGTACATGCGCCGGTACATCTCGCGCGCGGTCGCGCGGCTGCTTCCCTCTGCCATGAGCCGCGCGCTCATCACAATCATCCACGGGGCCGCGCCGGGAATCCGCGCGCCCTCCTGATAAATGGCGCTCGCCGTCTGGTAATCGCCGCGCTGCCAGTAGATGTAGCCCAGGTGATGATAGAGACGCCAGGCCGCGGGATTGGCGGCAATCCCTTTCCGCAAGAGCTTCACCGCCCCGTCCACATCAATCTCGGGCAGCACAACCGCGCCGTACTCGTAGACCGCCAAAAACTGCGGGTCGAGTGTGGTCGTCGCATCCAGCAAAGGATAGAGAAGACGTAGATCGAGCGAGCCCAGCTCGTCAAGTTGTTGTACTTCCGCGTGCTCGCTTCGGTGCTTGATGATTTTGCGCCCGACGTATTGCAGCGAGCGCATCCAGTACCAATCCGCGACGAGGCCGCTAAAGCCGAGGCTGACGCGCCGCGCCGCCGCGCCCGTCAGGTATAGATTCTCTTCTTCGAGCGCGACGCTCTGCGGAGCACGATTGTCATCTATCCAACGGCTCAGGGAGAAGACGGCGATCATCCCCAGCACAATCGTGAGCGATAGCGCCAGGCCGCGCCGCCGCGCTCCTGAGCGTCCAGCACCGCTCCTCTTGTCTTTGGCCTGATTCATCACTTGAAGTTGCGACGATTGAAGATGAGCGTCGCGGCTGAGAGAAGAACCGCGCTGTAAATGACGGCGTAAGCGAGCGCGGCGAGGATGGTGGAGGTCGTCGGCGTCTGTCCGTAGGCGGCGGGCGTGATGAAACTGTAGTTGGAGAGATTTGGCAGCAGGTAGTAAAGCGCCGAGAAGAGCAGGCGCGCGCTCGGTGTGCCCATCGCGGAAGCGAAGCCGCGCAGGTCTGCGCTCGATTGTCCGATGATGAAGACGAAGAAGGTCAGCAGCGCCGAGAGCGAAGGAGAAGAGAAGGACGAGAAGAGAAGCGCGACCGCCGTCAGAATCATCAGCTCCATGAATATGAGCAGCACGGAGGGCCAGATCGTGAGAGCCAGCGGGTTCCAACCGCCATGCACGTAGACTAGAGCGAGCGTGATGCCTGTGCCCATGACGGCGACGTTGAGGGCCAGCGTCAGGCAAAGGCCAAGGTATTTGCCGACGAGGAACTCGCCGCGCCCGACAGGCTTGGAGAAGATCGCGTAGACCGTCCGCCGCTCAATCTCTTTATAGACCAGCCCGACGCCGACGAAGATGGCGATGAACGTCCCGAACAGGAGCATCGCGCTTAGGCCCAGGTGGACTATGATTCTGGCCTCCTGGCCCGCCGACAATTCGCCAACGAAGATCGCCACCACTGTCAGGCCGAGCACGAACAGCACAAGGTTGTAGAGGACGCGATCACGCACCGCTTCACGAAAGGCATTGCGCGCAATCGTCCACATGCGGCCCAGGCTTGTGCCGCGCAGGCCGGAGGCAGGACTCGCCACATGCGCGTCGCGGGTCGCATTCTCATCTGCTGCTGCTGTCGCTCGCTCGGAAACGCTCACTGCGGGCTCGCCCATCTCCCTGTTGATTGTTGTGAAGCCTGCGCGATTCGGGCCCGTCTGGACCGGCGGCCCGGAAGCGGAATAATAGCATAGCTCTTTCGTATACATGTTTTCGCGTGAAGTCATGCAGGCGCTCTCTTTGGTTGTGATACTATGACGGGGCGAAAGAGGAGACGGATGAGAAGCGAGTGAAACGGGCGACACAAGACCGAACCATTGCGCCTGTGGGCTTAGTCCTGCTCGGCTGGGGCGCGCTGCTCATCGTCGCATTCCTAAGCTTTCGTGGCCGGGATGTCGGTCAGCTAGCTTCGCTCGCAAGCTCTTTCCTCCGCTCGCTCTCTTCCTCCTCTACCTTTGGACTGGCGGGTCTCACTGCCAGCGCGGTCGGCATCTTCATCGCCGCTTCAATCGTCTTCTCATGGTATGGGCTTGGCGACCTGCTCGTGCGTTTAGCGCAGGGGCGGCGTGCCTCGGGCGAAGAGTCTGAAGAGACGCTATCACGCGCCTTTGCGTGGGCCGGAGCGTGCGCGCTCGGCGCGGGAGCCTGGTCGCTCCTGTGGTTCGCGCTCGGCGTAATCAAAGCTTATCGCAGACCTGTGGCACTGGCCGCTCTGCTCCTCGGCCTCTCCCTGGGTGTGATCGCTTACAGGCGACAGAGAGTTAAGCGACGAAGCGACGAGGCGATGGGTGGGCCAACTCGTGCGGCGTTCTTGCTAACGATTCTGACCGGAGCGCTGGCCCTTCTGGCCGCGCTCGCTCCGCCGATTGCCAAAGACACGCTGCTCTATCACCTCTCTCTGCCCAGAGTGTTCACAGCCGCCGGTGGGTTCACCGACGTGCCGAACAATATTGCAAATTTCCTGCCACTCGGGGCGGAGATGCATAGCGTGTGGGCGATGCTCCTGGGCCAACTCGCGGGCGAGCGGGCGGCGGAGGCAGCATCGGGCGCGACGCAGTTCGCTTTCTTTCCTCTGCTCGTGGTGTTCGTCTACGGCTGGGCCAGGCGGCAAGGGCTTGACCAAACCTGGTCGGCGCTCGCGGCGCTCTTGATCGCATCAGTCCCGAGCGTTTACCACGTCGCCGCGAGCGCCTACATAGACCTGGCGCTCTCTTTATATGTGGCGCTGGCCGTCTCGGCAGTGTCCCGCTGGTGGACTACGCTGGATAGAGAGCAGCTTGTGTATGCGGCGCTGGCCCTGGGCTTTGCGCTCTGCATTAAGCTGACGGCCATCTTCGTCCTCTTCCCGCTGGCACTGGTCGTACTGCTCAGGGCGCGTCAGGCGCAGGGCGACGCGCGCGTTCATGAAGGCAGCGCTTCAGTGGGCCGGATAGCCTTTGGCGGACTCCTCGCGCTCGTCCTGGCGTGCGTGCTGGCGAGCCCATGGTACGTCAAGACCTGGGCCCAGACCGGAAGCCCCGTCTTTCCCTTCTACTTGAATATCTGGAAGGGAAGCGCGCCGGGATGGGACACGGAGCGCTCCCTGCTCTTTCAAGAGCTTAATTCCAGGTACGGAGGCTATCCGAAGAACGGGCTCGACTACCTGCTTGCGCCCGTGCGTCTCTCCGTGATGGGCCAACCCGAGCAACCGGCCTTTTATGACGGCGTTCTTGGCGTCGCCTTTCTCTTCGGGCTGCCGCTCATCATCTGGGCCTGTTGGCGATCAGGGCTCAGTGTCGAGCTGCGTATCGCGGCGGCTGTGTCGGGCGTGCTCTTTATCTTCTGGCTCTTCTCAAGCCAACAGATGCGCTACCTTTTACCGGCGCTCCCGGCGCTGGCGGTCAGCTTGGCCGCTTCCGGCGCACTCGTCGCAGAGCGCTACGGCAAAAGGGGCGGACGCGCCGTGCAATGGACGTTGGTCGTCATGGCCCTGTGCGGATGCCTGACGAGCCTCGCGTGGTTTGCTGAACAGAATCCGCTGCGCGTCGTCCTCGGCGGCGAAGCCAGAGGCGATTACCTGGCGCGACAGCTAGACTATTATCCTTACTACGCGCTCATCAATTCGGAGCTGCCTGCCTCTGCCCGCGTCTGGCTCATCAATATGCGGCGCGATACCTATTACATCGAGCGGCCATACTTCTCCGATTACATGTTCGAGGACTACACGATCAAGAAGTATGTTGACGAGTCCGGGACGGTGGAGGATGTGCGCAGGCGTGCGCGCCAGGCCGGAATCACGCACCTGCTGGTGCGCTACGACGTGCTGCTCGACTACGATCAATCGCCGATTGTCGATGATCGCCTTCCGCGCGAGCGTAATCTTGAGAAGATGAAGATGCTGAAAGATTTTTTAACGGGCGGCACGAGGGTCATTCGCAGCGACGGGAAGTTCATGCTGATCGAGCTGCCGCCCGCTTGAAAAATTTATGCTCCCGCCTGCGAACAAACCGGAGGCCCAGCAAATAAGAGAGGGGCGAGCCCATAAGGCTCGCCCCTCTCAGAGTGTCGGGATGAAGGCTCAGCGGTATTAGTTACCGATGAACTTGATGGAGCCTGTGGGCGTGTCGATCTCCGACGCAGTCAGGACTGTGCCGAGCGAGCTGGCCGTGGCGTCAACGACGAAGTTACCGCTGGAATTGATGCCGAAGCGGCGCGTGCCGGTCTGCGT
>DASVQM010000061.1:0-249237 GCA_036389095.1 Pyrinomonadaceae bacterium | reverse complement strand
GAGGAATCCGTCGCCAGCGACCGTCACACGATCACAGGGAGGAGGAGGCTGGCCTGGCTGGCCGCACAGGTTGATACGATCAGTCCAACCGTTCCATCCGGCGGGGTCTGGCTCGCGGCTCAGTAAATCCACGTAGAGCTGGCGGACGAAGAAGCGGGTATCGTCGATCGGATTGGCTGCGCCCGGCGTGGTGTCGTTGTCCTGGATGGTGACGGTTGTATTGCTTAATCCCAGTACCGCGCCGACAGGATTGCTCAACGTGATATTGAAAGATTCGGGGGTTTCCACATAACCATCGTCAATGAAGCTGAGGGTGAACTGCTTGGTAGTCTCACCGGCGGCGAAGCGCAGTGTGCCGACCGCGATGTGATAGTCGCACTTGCGCGAGGCGACGCCTGTGGATTGGCCCGCTGTGTTGGGGTCGCACCTGAAGTTGGCATCCGTCGTGTCACGGGTCGCATATTTGACCGTCGCCGGGGTGGATTTGTCGCCCGTGCGCGTGACCGTGACGTTGAGGAAGCCGACGCCTTCCGAGACTTGATGGAGGCTCTGCGCGAACTGTAGCCTGGGCGCATCATCATCAACGATGAGAATGATCGTCTGCGTATCCGTCAGGGTCGCATTGGTCTGGTTCGAGAGCACGACGGCAAAGCTCTCCTGGGACTCAAGCTGTGTATCGCCATTGACCTGCACGTTGAAGCTCTGGAAAGTCTCCCCGGGAGGGAAGATCACTGTCCCTGTGGCGGCCACGTAATCGCTTCCCGCCGTGGCCGTCAAGTCCGCCGTCGCGTAGTTGACGGAGATGGCTTGGGAGGAGGGATTCGACAATCTCACGGTGATGAAGGCGGTGCGCGTGCCGGAATCCCCTTCGTTGACGAATCCGCCGGAGCTGATCGAGATTGAAGGCAACGGATCGTCGTTGATGATGGTGGCCTGCGCCTGCGCTCTGGCAATGGTGGCATTGACCGGAGAGCTGAGGTTGACGAAGAAGGTCTCATCCGGCTCAAAGCTGCTATCGTTGCGAACGAAGACCAGGATACGGAGCTTGGTCTCGCCGATCTGGAACTGTTGCGGGCCTGAAGCATTATTGTAGTCAGCGCCCGCGCGCGTCGCCGTCCCGTCGGCGGTGCTGTAGGTGAAAGTGACGGGCTTACCGCTCGGAGCCGAGAGCGTCACGTCGAAGGCAGCGTCGAAGCCGGGCACGTTCTCCGGGACGCTCACATCGCTGATGCTGATGGTCGGCTCCGCATCGTTATCGTTGATGGTTCCGAGTTGGCGGGCTACGCCGACTGCCGCGTTGGCCGGATTCGAGAGCTGTAGATAGAAATCCTCATCAAACTCGTCGAGCGCGTCTGAGTTGATGGGCACTCTGATAACCTGCGCCGTCACGCCCGGAGCAAACGAGAGTCTGCCCGAGACATCCTGGTAATCAAGGCCGCTCGTCGCCGTGTGGCTCCTGGTGAGGTAATTGACTCTCACCGTCTGCGTGCTCGGGCTCGACAGGCTGACCGTAAAGACCGCTTCGGTTACACCGGCATCGCCTTCCGTCACACTGACGGGCGCGAACGAGAGACAGGGTTGAGGCTCGTATGTGTTGAGCAGGACGGTGGTCGTGAAAGGGATGGCGATCTGGCCGCTCGCAGCCAGGTCTGGCTTGCCGTCAAGATTAAAGTCTGCGATTGCCAAGCCGGGCAAAGTGCCCCCGGCGGAAAAGTAATAAGGCGCACTGAAGTTTCCCGTACCGTCGCCCGTGAGAATCAGGACGTTGCCCGTGAAATGACTGAAGATGCCAGAGTAAGTATCTATCCCGACGGCCAGGTCCGGATTGCCGTCCATGTTGAAGTCCGCCACCCTGACGGATTTCGAGCTGCGTATCGGAGCCGGAGTGAGATAGGGCGCAAACCCCGCGCCGTTATTGATTAGAACGGAGACGGAATCGTTGTTGAAACCGAACCCGGCTGTCAACAGATCATCCAGCCCGTCTTTATTGATGTCGCCAACGCTAACGTAATTGGTATTGCTGGGAACGCGCACGGGCGAATAGGGAGCCGACGCAAACGAGCCGCTGCCGTTGCCGAGCAAGATCGTCATCCTTCCAAAGTCGTTCGGGACGTTGTTCGTGACGGCCAGGTCTGGATTTCCATCATGATTGAAATCGCCGGTCGCCAGAAAGTTCGGATTCACTCCGGCGGCAAAAAAGGCTGGCTTGATGTCGAATCCTCCCGAGCCGTTATTGAGCAGGATGGCGACCGAGCCGGAATTATTGCTTGAGAGAAAGGCCAGGTCAGGCTTGCCGTCTTTATTAAAATCGCCAGCCGCGATTTCGCCAAGGATGCCCTGCGCGTAGAAAGAGAAGGGCCCGCCGCTGAATCCGCCAGCGTTGTCCGCATACAGGATTGAGACGAGTTCATTACTATTTGCATACCCGATGGCCAAATCCACGCGGCCATCCGAATTGAAGTCCGCGACGGCCAGGGATTTCGCATTCGGAGAGACGCTATAGTAGACGGGAGCGTTGAATTTTCCGTTCCCGCTATTGGTCAGAATCTCGACGGCTGAGGCCCCGGACGGACTGCTCACAGGCATCGCCAAATCAGCATTGCCATCGCCGTTCAAATCCGCCGCGACGATTCTGGGCCCACCGCTCAACTCAGTCATCGCCGCCGCAAACGAGCCGTTGCCGTCTCCGATCAGGACCGAGATGACATCCGAGTAAGGGTGCGTGGCGACTATGTCGGGCACGCCGTCTTTATTGAAATCTCCGACTAGCAGGACATGCGTTCCCGTGTGCGCCGCGAAATATTTTGGCTGGGTGAAGCCGCCCGCACCATCGCCGAGCATGACGGCGATGCTGCCAGAAGCGCTCGCCGCGACGGCCAGGTCAGCTTTGCCGTCTTTATTAAAATCACCCATCACGACCGACTCCGGTCTATAGCCGGTTAAAATCTCGCTGCCCGGGCTAAAGTCGCCGGTTCCGTCGCCGAGCATGACTGCGACGCCGTGTGCGGGGCTGGCGAAAGTTACGGCCACGGCCACATCCACTTTGCCGTCGTTGTTGAAATCCCCGGACGTGATGGATAAAGCGGGCAGAGGCACGGGCACAGTTCTATGGACTGTAAAGCTTCCGGCAGTGTTGCCGAGGATGACTGAGAAATTCCGTTCCGGTAAACGCCCCGCCAATGCCATATCAGCGATGCCGTCACCATTAAAGTCCGCGACCGTGATCGCGCTCGCTGCCGTCGGCAGCATGACATCGCCGACTCTTGTAAATATCCCGGCCCCATTGCCGATCAGGATGATGACCCTGTTTCCGGCAGCCATACCTATGTCCTTTTTGCCGTCGCCGTTGAAATCGGCGACGGCAACTACGTCGGACAAGCCGCCGACCGTGATGTTACTGGCTGTCCCGAAGCCTCCGGCCCCATCGCCGTGCAGGATTGCAACCCAGCCCGCATCCGTCGTGTTGCCGCCGACCACTACTAAATCGAGCTTACCGTCGCCGTTCAAATCGCCGACGGCCACGCTGCGCGGATGCGTGGTGTTATCGTATTCCTTGATTCCGACAAAGAAGTTTTGCGGCGGCGCGAAAGCGCCCGCCCCGTCGCCTAAAAGAAGGGAAAAACTGTTGGTACTGTAGTTGGCGATGACAAGATCAGGCGTGCCGTCATTATTGAAATCCCCGGCGGCGATATTGAAGCCTTCGCTGACAATATTGCCGGGATTATCATCGGTGCTGAAGGTCTGCGCGACGTTAAAGCTCGGCGGCGAGCATTCCCCAATGGCATAGACGGGCGCGGTAAACGCAAACGCCATCAGCGCCAATGTCCAGGCTAAAACGTGTGCCCGATTCTTTATTAAACGACACATGCGAGGTATTTGAACCCTTTCGACGATAAAATCGATGATAGCTTCGGCGATAGCAAGAAGCAGCGAGCCTGGCAGAGTTAAGCAGACTTTACTAAAACGAGAGAAAACTATGCCGGGCTTCTTAATGAATGATTCTTTGAGGTCAAGCGGGGGTAGACCGAGAAGATGAAAGGTCTGGCGCGTCTGGATGCTCTTCAGCCCTCAAAGCCTGCCGGCAAGTACGAAATGGCGCTGACGCTCCCAACGATTTCAGTCATATAGGAGCCGGGGCAACCGCTTCAACTTGCGCGCCTTAGGATGCTGCTCTACGCCAATTAGTTTGCTTATTTTTCAAGCATTTAATGCCTGAAGAGGGCTTGTTTGTCCTGACGCGTCAGGACAAACAAGCCCTCAGCCTGACTGCCGGTTAGCAAATACTCAGCCCCACTGATTTACCCAACAATGCCTATGGGCCAACAACATTTTGAGATTGAAAGAATCAAGCTGGAAAATATCTTGTAGATATTTTGAATCGTTGGGCAAAGCACGCCGGTGGAGTTGTTCACGAAGAGGCTGGATTAGGGGAGGGCGATTTGAATTTCTATTTGAACAGGGCCGGGCGCTAAGACGTGGAAACAAGTTGGCGGGAGTGGAAGACTGAATCGTCCCACTCCCGCCGATGGCTTTTCATCGTCAATCTGTTTTAGTAGCCCCTGTAGCCGTCCGCGTAGCCATTCTCAAAACCCTGACGGAAGTAACGGCGATAGAGTTCGCGGTCGCCCAGACGAGAGTTGTAATCCTTGGTCGCCTCACGGTAGGAGCGGAAGTCGCTGAAATCATAGCGTTCGCGCCGGTTGCGATCTTTGCGGCCTTCCTTGATGCCTTCGTTGTAGCCCGCATTGAGGGCTGTCTGACGAAGCTGGTAATTGCCGCCGTAGGTGTCGTAGCGATCCCAGTTGCGCCCGCGACGATTACGATCACGGTTACGATAGCGATCATCACGGTCGCGGTCGCGGTCACGATCACGATCGCGCCTGTCTTGAGCGGAATTATCACGACCATACGGGTACTGCGCCTGGGCCGTCCCGGTGGCCGCCGCATACAAGCCGAACACGAAAGCGAGCGTTAGAACTGCCCCGCCGATCCTTTTACTTAAACTCTTCATGTCAATCTGTGCCTCCCTTTCTTGTGGGTACAGGGTAGCAATCTTCATGCCGTTCTATTAACAATGTAATTTCCGATGTTTTTAGATCAACTTGTATGGTACTACACACATATCCTGTCACCATTTCGTGCAGTGATAACGCAGAAGGGCAAACCCTGACGCCGCCGCCGCGCCGCGACCTGGCTGGCATACGCGACGGTTCATCCCTTTGAGGAGCGCGCCAACGATGGCGTCTTCGCACGTGCGCTCGTGCCCGAACGCTCGGCCGATCAGGGCTTTCGCTTTGCGCCGCTCTCCCTGGGCAAGTGCCCGAGAGGCTTTGCCTTACTTTGACAAATGATAAGCGTCGCTGTAGCTTTGTCTTACACCTCAACATTTGCGGAAGGGAAATCAGAGGCAAATATAGCTATGGCGAAGTCTGGGCATAAAGGCATTAGTCGGATTGATCAGCCCGAGAGGAAAACTCATGGCTGGTATGTGAGGGTCAGATTCGACGGCACGCAGCGCGCAAAGTTCTTCAGCGACGAGACGCATGGAGGGCGCGAAGACGCACTCGCACAAGCCGTCCGGTTTCGCAATCGAACCGAGCAGGAGTTGGGCAAGCCGCGCACGGACAGGCTCGTCATTGCCAGCAACCCTCGCAACCGCTCAGGCATCATGGGCGTCCAGCGTAAGACCAAGATCGTCAAGACCGAGGCGGGAGAGCGTGCCATCAAGAATGTCTACGAGGTGACATGGAATCCAGAGCCGGGAAGGCTTTGCCGGACGTGGGTCTCGATAGATGAGTACGGCGAAGAAGCGGCCCTGCGTAAAGCCTGCGCCATCAGGCGGGAAAAAGAGCGTGAGATGTTCGGCAGCGAAGTGCTCTCGAACTGGACGAACAATCTTGCCAGGCTCTGCGTCTGAGGCGATTGACTCCGGCGACATGCGGCCGCGGCCCGCGCCCCGGGTTGGCCCATCGCGCGCAGTAGATAAATAAAGACAGCCTCTCGGAACAGCGTAGGCTGTCCTTCATTTTGCTCACTCATTGCCGTGCGGTCTTTTGAGTGTAAGTGCAACTGCCATCCGTCATGATGACCAATTCCCTCTCAAGTTGACCGCAGCAGTCAACCTCAAGCCGGTCACATCATCTCAATTAGAGCTTAAAGCCCAGCAAAACCGTCTTCCTTCGAGCTGGCTATACGCGGCACGTTGCTTGCCATACAGGCATCGTGCGCAAAAGCCTTGCGCGCCCGCGTATTGTGTAAAGTCAAATCGGGCTGAGCGAACTCCGTTGAGAAGCGACATGAGAGATGAAAGCACGGGAGGAGAATAGAGGTGTTAGATCGTGCGACAATGAGTAGGGAGAGCGGTGCGACGCCAGGCACACAGGTTTCGACAAAGGCGCTCGCCGCCTTTCAGCTCACGGGCGAGGATGAGCAGGAAGTCCTGGCTTTTCTCTCCGAGCGCCCGCTGCACACGGTCATCATGGCTGGCTTCATACGCGATCACGGATTGGTGAGCCCACTCAATCGCGGCACTTTCTACGCCTGCTGCGACCATCTCGGTCATCTCAAAGGCATCGCCTTGATCGGTCATGCGACGCTCGTGGAAGCGCGCGTTGACGCGGCCCTCATAGCGCTCGCGCAGGTCGCGCGCATGGCTCCCGCCCCGCGTATCATGCTGGGCGAGCATGAAGAGATAGAGCAGTTCTGGAATTACTACGCGGAGAATAGAGAAACGCCGCGCTTCGTGCGGCGCGAGTTGTTGTTCGAGCAGCGTTGGCCCGTCGAAGTGCGTGAAGCGGTCGAGGGACTGCGCCTGGCGACGAAGGATGATCTCAAACTGGTTATCCCGGCCCATGCGCAGATGGCTTTTGAAGAGAGCCGCGTCAATCCTTTGGAGGATGACCCGATGGGTTTTCGCCTGCGCTGCGAGCGCCGCATCATGCAGGGTCGGACGTGGGTTCTGGTCGAAGCGGGCCGCCTGATCTTCAAAGCGGAGGTCGTGGCCGAAACGCCCGCGGCCACTTATATCGAAGGCGTTTACGTCAATCCTTCAGACCGCGATAAAGGTTACGCGCTGCGCTGCCTCTCGCAGCTCAGCCATAGATTACTTGAGCGCTCATCGTCCATCTGCCTGCTCGTCAACGAGCAGAACCGCAGGGCTCAGGCCACCTATCAGAAAGTCGGCTACAAGCTGCGGGCCTATTACGACAGCATTCACCTTCGGCGGTGAAAATCTTCAGAGCTCTTGCGATGATTGAAATAATCTCCCCCCACCGGATTCAGCGGCCTCAAGACAGCTAGCTTCCCTGCTGAATGATGTGAGACATGGATACTAACCTACGCCAATCCAATCAAGCCCTGCATAGAGAGATCGCGGCCCTGCCTCCTTCTTCTCGGCCCATCACCGACGCCGCTGCTCCTTACGCCGGTTTCGATCATGCGGGGGCGACGAGTCTTCAGGAGCAGCTCAGCACGCTGCTTGAGGAGATAGACGACGAGATGCTGCGGGCCTTGATGCTGCGCGTCTTCGGCGACCTCGTACGCACGCTCGACTACCTGCGCATGTCGGAAACGGCGCTCGGCAGGCAAGGCACGCCCCTTGAGAATCTGGCTTTCTTTACGCTTGTTCATGAAGAGGCCCGCGCCCTACAGATTTTCATAGAGAATCGCGTGCTGGAAGCCGAGTGTGTCGGCGAGCATCTGCGTCATGCGCTCGACGGCATAAGCTTCGCGGTTCGTCACGAGCTGAGACGTGTCTACGAACAGGAGTTGGACGGGTTGGCGTCAACCGAATCAGACCGGATCATCCGGGGCAAGATTACGCACGCGCGCGGATTGCTGAGCAACTGTTTTCAGCAATCGCTCATTATCCTCGCGCAAGCCTTCGACCAATCCGTGACGGGCTCTCAGCTCTTCAACGACCTGCCGACCAGGGTCGAACAATCCCTTGTGCTGAGAAGAGATTTGTGGACGCTCGTCCAGCTCGCGCGCCGCGCCGAAGCCGGGGGCGACCTCGAATCCATCATCGCTTTCATACAGTACCTGGAAACCTTCCGTCACGGCAGCATGCATTTCCTGATGTACAGGGACTGGCAGGTCTACGAGCGCTTCGTGGATGAAGTCATGGCTTCAAACTGCGTCGCCGAGTTAAAGCCTGTAATTGATCGTTTTGCCTGCTACCTCGAAACCCTCTTCGCCCAGGTCAGGATGCGCGCCGTGCTCGTCAACTATCCCTTCGACGACTCCGAAACGGTTCTTTAATCCCCCCTCTGCCCTTCTCCGCCTACTCCTCTCACCAACCCCGTCAGAGGCTGCGATCTGTTTTGACCGGTGACCTGCTCTCATCTCTTGCGGGCGGTCTGGATTGCCTACTGCGCACCGTAGAAGTTAAGCTAGCGTCCTCATACGCTCTGTGATTGGCTTGACTCTTTTCTGTCTGAAAGGTGACCTACGGTGGGCAATCGGAAAAGACGCGCGCTCATTATCGTTGACGTGCAGAACGATTTTTGTCCGGGCGGGTCGCTGGCCGTTGCGCACGGCGACGAGGTGATCGAACCGCTTAACGCCCTGGCCAGGGAATTTCTCGCCGCCGACGATCTCGTGGTCAAGAGCCGCGATTGGCATCACAGCAAGACCAGACACTTCGCTGCTTACGGCGGGACGTGGCCCGTGCACTGCGTTCGCGGGACGCGCGGCGCGGAGTTTCATCCAAGCCTGATTGACGACCCTCGCATCTCCATTATCTCCAAAGCCCGGATGGATGCCGACGAGTATTCCGCCTTCGACGGCACGGGTCTCGCCGATTTGCTGCGCCAACAGGGCGTCGAAGAGGTCTGGGTCGGAGGGCTCGCCACAGACTACTGCGTCAAACAGACGGCCCTGGACGCTGCGCGCGAGGGCTTTAAAGTCAAGGCCGTCGCCGACGCCATGCGCCCGGTCGAGCTTCAACCCGGCGACGGCGACCGCGCCATCGAAGAGATGCGACGAGCCGGAATAGAAATAATATAGTGACGTGAGGAGCGCCGAGTGACAGGTTAAAGACAGCATCACTCTCATCGCGCGCGTCATTCACTACGCTTCGCTGTTTTCGGTTTTGCTCATCACTCGTCACTTGTCACTGTTTTCTTATGGGGACACTGAATATTGATCGTTATCATGCGGCGATGGGGGATGCGTCCTACAAGGCGGCAACGCGTCTTCATGACAAGGCGTTGAGCGAGGCGCTGACGACCTTTTATGTGACGCAGCGCAAGCTGCGGTTCGCGCCGTGCCTGGGCCATGAGCGTCTGATTCGCCTGCTCGTTGACAGCCAGGTGGATCGCCCGCGCCTGCGCTTTCTGGAGCAGGATCGCGGCGGCTTGCAACTCTTCGCCAGGGCCATTGAGGACGTGCATTTCGTCGGCGCTGTGCGCGCCGTGCGTCCGGGCACAATCGTCTTCGCGGGCGAGCCCTTCTCCGACATCACTGGCCGTTTCGCGCTCACGCAAGCCCAGGAGATCAAGTTCGAGCACGCCTTCGACCTGCCGATGACGACCGCGAGCCTCGCCATGCAATTTCGCATGGCGGCGGGCGAGCGCTGGCTCTCGGATTTCTCTTTGCGCCGCGACGGCGATGTCGAGCGCGCGGTCGAAGTCGCCACCTACGCTTTCATCGGCGGCTTCAACGACACGTCGAACATGGAGGCCGCGCACCGCCTCGATATTCCGGCGGTCGGGACGGAGGCTCACTACTGGCAGCAGGCATATATCGAATACATGTATGAGCCGGAGACGGAGCCGCGCACGGGCCAGCCGAAGCATTTCGAGCAGGTCGCCTTCGAGCGCTGGCTCGATGCCAATCCGAACGGCACGACCCTTCTGCTCGATACGATAGACGTGTTCATGGGCGCGGTTCACGCCGCGATGGCGGCCACCTCGACCGAAGAGCGACGGCGCGCGTTCAAGGGCTTCCGCGTGGATTCGGGCGACCTGGCGAAGCTCGGCGCGTGGTGTCTGCGTTTCTTTGAAGCCAACGGGCTCGAAGGCTTGATGCCGATACTGACGGGCGACCTGGATGTCGAGAAGCTGCGCCGCATCGTCGCCGAATTCCCGGAAGCCGCAGGGTTCGGCATCGGCACGAAGCTCTCAAGCGAGGTCAAGTCAATCGCCGGTGTGATCTTCAAGCAATGTTTGATCGAGGGCCGACCGACGCTCAAGGCATCGAACACGCCCGAGAAGTCCACGCTGCCCGGTCGCCTACAGGTGTTTCGCGGCATAGACGCGGGCGGCAATTACGTCGCAGACCTTATCGGTCTGGACGATGAGGATGTGGAAATACCCGGCGCAGCACGCGTCGAGCGCCTGCTCCTTCCCTTCCTTGAGAACGGCTCTCACGAGGTCATTCCCTCCATCACCAAGCAGAAGGATTTCGTCGAAGAGCAACGGTCACGCTTTGCCGACATAGAGAATTATCCCGTCGCACTCACCGAACGCTTGCGCACCCTGCGCGATGAGCTGACCTTGAAGATGAGAGAAGACGGTTCAGGATGGCAACGCGTGCTCGATGTCCCGTCTCAACTGGCCGCAGAGCTAAAAGGTCAGTAGAGACAAAGCTCGCGGGCGGGTCTCATGTGACGCTGTTACCCGCCCGCGAGCTTTGTCTCTACAGACAACCGCTGTCGCCTTCTTCCTCGCATCGCTCTCGGGTTGCCGATCGTGTATAATTTTGGCCGTCCCCAACTAATCCAGTTCAATACATTCTCAGGAGAATATAGGAAATGAAACTATGGATTCTCGGCACGCTCCTGTTGTGTTTGCCTCTCGCGGTAGCGGCGCAGCGTCATGCGCGCAGCCCGCGCGCGATGGCAGCCCAGCAGCCCACGGCGGCGCAGCCAAACAAAGCGCAACCGCGCAAGCTGTTTCCGTACGACTACAAGATTGACGATCTGCCGAACGGCCTCAGACTCGTCACTATTCCGACGGATTATCCCAATCTCGTCGCCCTCTACATCGTCGTCTCGACGGGCTCGCGCAACGAGGTCGAGCCGGGCAAGAGCGGCTACGCGCACCTCTTCGAGCACCTCATGTTTCGCGGCAGCGAGAACTATACGTCTGACCAGCGCGACGAGATTCTGAAACGCGCGGGCGCATCCTCGAACGCTTACACGACCGATGACCGCACGGTCTATCACGAGGTCTTCTCCAAGGAAGACCTGGACCAGGTGATGAAGCTTGAGGGCGACCGCTTCCAACGTCTCAAGTATGAGGAGTCGGCTTACAAGACCGAGACGCGCGCCGTGCTCGGCGAGTACAACAAGAACAGCGCCAACCCCGGCTCGAAGCTCTACGAGAAGCTGCGCGAGACGGCCTTCGGCACGCACACCTACACGCACACCACGATGGGCTTCATCCGCGACATAGAGGATATGCCCAACCAGTACAACTACAGCCTGGAATTCTACAAGCGTTACTATCGCCCGGAGTACACGACCATCATCATCGCGGGCGACGTGACGCACCAGCAGGCGCTCGACCTGACCAAGAAATATTTCGGCAGCTGGCAGCGCGGCAACTACGTCCCGCAAATCCCGAAGGAACCGGAACAGACAGCGCCGCGCACGGCCCATGTTGACTGGACGACGCCGACGCTGCCCTATCTCGCCGTCGCGTTTCGCGGGCCCGCTTTCTCCGACACGCAGAAGGACAAGGCCGCGCTCGACCTGCTGGCCCAGATAGCCTTCGGCGAAAACTCCGACCTCTATCAAAGGCTCGTGCTCAAAGAGCAGAAGGTGGATTTCGTCGGCCCCAGCTTCGACGATCAGATAGACCCTGAGCTGTTCAGTATCTTCTCGCGCATCAAAGAGCAGAAGGACGTGGATTACGTGCGCGATCAGATTCTGGCGACCTTCGAGCGGTACAAGAAGGATTTGATTCCGCAGGCGAAGCTCGACGCGACGCGCTCGCGCCTGCGCTACGGCTTTGCGCTCTCCTTCAACAGCTCCGAAGCGATTGCCAACAATCTCGCGCCTTACATCGCCTTGCGGCGCACGCCCGAGACCATCAACACGCTCTTCGCTCTCTACGACACGATCACGCCTGAAGACATACGCGCCGCCGCGCAGAAATATTTCGTCGAGAATCGCCGCACGGTCGTGACGCTCTCGACGAAGCCCGATACTACTGCCAACAAAGGGGGCGAAGAATAATGTTACGGACACTCACAATTTCACTCTTGATTCTGGGCGTCTCGCTGTCGGCCCTGGCGCTCAATGAAAAGGGTGCGACCGCACCCGCCAAAATGGCAACGGTGCTGCAACCGAACCGCTCGCCGCTCATCACCTTTCGCATACTCTTTATGACGGGCTCGGCCTTCGACCCGAAGGGCCAGGAGGGCGTGGCGGCATTGACGGCGGCGATGCTCGCCAAGGGCGGCACGCGCACCATGTCCTACGATCAGATCACGGAGGCGTTCTATCCGATGGCGACCTCCTTCGACTGGCAGATAGACAAGGAGATGACGGTCTTCACGGGCACGACGCATCTGGATAATCTGGATCGCTATTACGGGATCATCAGCCAGATGCTGCTCGACCCGGGTTTCCGCGAAGACGACTTCAAGCGTCTCAAGACGGACGCCATCAACTTCCTGAAAGTCTCGCTGCGCGAAGGCAACGACGAGGAGCTCGGCAAAGAGGCTCTCTACAACGTCATCTACGCGGGCCATCCTTACGGCCATCACAACATCGGCGGCCTCAGCGCGCTTCAGAGCCTCACCCTGGACGACGTGCGCAATTTCTACAAGGCCAACTACACGCAGGCGAACATGGTGCTCGGGTTGGCAGGGGGTTATCCGGCGAGCTTCCCGAAAAAAGTCGAGACAGATTTCTCGAAGCTTCCGGCGGGCCAGGCGGCGAGCGTGAAATTCAGCGCGCCGACCCTGCCCGAAGGGATGCGTATCCAGCTCATCAAGCGTGATACGCGCTCGACGGCCATCTCGCTCGGATTCCCGATCAATGCCAGGCGCGGAGATAAGGACTGGGCCGCGCTCTCCGTCGTCGCGTCCTACTTCGGCCAGCACCGCTCGTCGAACAGTTATCTCTACGGGCGTTTGAGAGAAGCGCGCGGCCTCAACTACGGCGACTACGCTTACATAGAATATTTCCCGCGCGGCATGTTCCAGTTCACGCCCGACCCGAACCTCGGACGCCAGCAACAGATTTTCCAAATCTGGATTCGTCCCGTCGAGCCCATGAACAGCATGTTCGCGCTCAGAGCAACGCTCTACGAATATGACAAGCTCGTCAGAGATGGCATGTCGAAGGAGACCTTTGAGGCGACGCGCGAGTTCCTGACCAAGTACAGCAATATCCTGACGCAGACGCAGGACGCGCAGCTCGGCTATGCCCTGGACAGCCGTTATTACGGCATCTCGGATTTCAACGGCTACATGCGCGAGCAACTGGCATGGCTCACGCTTCAGGATGTCAACAACGCCATTCAGAAGTATCTCAAGTCGGACCGGATGCAGATCGTCATGGTGACGAAGGATGCCGAGGGGTTGCGCGATGCAATCCTCAGCGGCAAGCCGACGCCCATCACCTACGTCTCCGAGAAACCCAAGGAGATTACGGACGAAGACAAGATCATCGAAGCCTATAAGATCAACGTCAAGCCGGAGAACGTCTTGATCGTGCCGATTGAAAAGGTCTTCGAGTAGAGTCGGAATTTAACAGGATGGACAGGACAGGTTGGATATAAAGACAAAAGCATTGCTTGATGAATTAGTCTTTTCTTATCCTGTCCATCCCTGTTAATTGCTTCTCCTTAAAAACTGCGGCGGAAAAGATATGACATCTTGATGAAGAAGGTGCGGCCATTGCGGCGAAAGCCGGGTTCCAAATCTCCCGAGAAGCGGTTGAACCCGTTGAGATTGATGTCGTCGTTATAGCCGAGGTAGAAGGCCGTGCCGGGGTTGGGCGTCCAGCCCAGTAGGAACTGGCCGCGCACGTCCGAGCCGAGCGTTTCATAGTCAATGCGTGCGCGAGCAAAGGTGAAGCGCGTGAACTGGTAAGTGCCGCGCAGGACGAAGATGTTCTCGTCAAAGGCCACGCGACCCGTGTCTACGCGTCGCAGCATGTCCTTGGTGTAATCGAGCGAGAGACGCAGCGTGCCCGTCGGCTGGTAGACCAGGTTCGTCTCGACGTGCCAGCCGTTGCCGGCGCCGGGGTCTTGCGGCGCATCCGGGTTGAGGAGCGCGCCCGGGCTGACGCGCGGGTAGCGGTTGCCCGCGCCGAAGTCGAAATCTAGAATGCCCCAGTCGCGCGCGACAAAGACGAAGATCGAATACTTTTTGCTCGGCGTCGTCCCGCCATAGAAATAGATGTTCTTCTTGTAGGCTGTGCGTTCCGAATCCTCGCCCGCGAACTGCCCCGGACGGTTCAAGCGGCGTCGCGGGCCAAACTCCTCTTCAAAGACGCGCTCGTAGCCTGCCTGCCCGCCGACGGCGAAGAAACTCTGGCTCGGGAAATTCCATCTGATCTGCGCCTCGTCGTTCCAGCGCTGCATGCGTCCCTGAAAATCGAAGTTCGTATTGATGTCGTTATAGACGCGCCAGGAGACGAGCCGCGCCTTGGGCTTGGGCTCGGAGTTGTAGCGCACGAACAGCTCATGGATATTCGTATTGACGCGGCGATTGAAGCCTACGTCCGAGCGATAATCCTGCGTCCGACCGACGCCCGAATAGTTGTAGCCGAAATTCCTCCCGTCATCGTTCAGGGCGTAAGCGTAGATAAAGCCGTTGCCCGTGCGATAGATGTTTTCATTCCTGTCCGGGTCGTAGAAGGGGAAGCGCGAAGTCGAGCCGAGCACCTGGAAGTCAAAGGTCGTCGTCTTGTTCAGCTTAAAGCGCCCGTCGAAGCCGCCGAGCTGATTGTGCTTGCGTATAAAATTGTAGGTCGTGGCGAGAAAGCCGATGCTGTTCTCCCTGCCCACGTCGCGCTTCAGGCGCAGCACGCCGACGTAGGCGTTCTTGCCGATGAGATCATCGCTCGTAAATTCAGGGTCTTGAATCTCTTCTTCGGAGAAGTTGCCGGGCGCATTGTCGGAGGCGAGCAGCAGTCCGAAACTGTTGCGTCCGAGCTTGCCTGTCAGCTTGGCGGCGATGTCCGGGTCAACGATGGTACGCGTGTGGACGGCCAGGATTTGCGTGCGGAAAATATCTATGCCTTCGAGGAAGAAGGGTCGCTTCTCCTCAAAGAAGATGGGGAATCTCTGGTTGGCCGTGACCACGGTCTGGTCTGCCTCGACCTGCGCGAAGTCCGGGTTAACGGCGAAGTCAAGCGTGACGGTCGGAGTGATACCGTATTTCACGGTCACGCCGGGATCGAGCTTGATCGGCTCGTTGACGAAGCGACCGGGGTCGACGAGCGAGGTGTTGGCGAGCCGCACTGCCCTCGGGATCGAGCGCGTCATCTTCCCCGTCTCGGAAAGCGTCACGGATGGAATGACCTCCAGCGTGCGCTCCGTCGAGAGCCCTTCGAGCCCGGTGATGTGGCCCGTCTGGGCCAGCCAGCTTGAGATGTCGCGCGAGAGCGGCATCCACATATCAAGCTCATTATTGAAGCGCTTGATGCGGCGATAAAAGTGTACGCCCCAGAGCTTATCCTTGCCCGCTTCGTAGCGCAGCGACTTGAAGGGGATGGCGACCTCCACGACGTAGCCGTCCTCGACCACAGCGCCCTTGGATTCGACCACCATGTCAACGCTGAAATCCTCGTTGCCGTCAGAAGTCATAATGCCGTCGGCTTGCACGCCGAGCGGGTTGAAGTTCATCTCGTAAGCTTTGCGCTTGTCGTTGAAGGTATCGAAGAAGAGGCCCACGTAGTCGTCGTCGAAGATGGCATCACGCTTGGCGATGGTGGCTCGCACCTTGTCCCGCTCATCGTAGGCGTGATAGGCGACGTAGAGAAACTTCGAGTCGTAACCGAGGTAGACGATGGTCGGCTTGGAGGGTGCGAGATTATCGCCCGGCTGGACTTGATAGAAATCTCTCAGGACGACAGCGCCCTTCCAGGCTTCGTCGTCGAGACGACCGTCGATGACGGGTGGCTTGGCAAAGAGCGGGACGCGCACAGGGTTGGCTTTCTCCGGCGGCAGCGCGAGCGCGGCCCTGCCAATCGGAAGATTCGTCGCGGAAGAATCGCCGCCCGCAGCCGCAGCGCCGCTCCTCGCGGCGGGCGCTGTGCTCTCGACCGTCGTCGCGGGCGTAGTGCTGCCCGCAGTGCCGCTCTCATCATGGCCGCCGCTAGCGGGTGCAGGCGTCGGCGAGGGCGTGGGGGCCGGGCTGGCCGGGGCGCTCCCCAGGCTGATATGCGCTACGCCGGGGACGACGAAGTTGACATCCAGGCGATTGAACCTTTGACTGACGCTTGCGCTTGCGCCCGGCTCCAAGGCGAAGGAGATCACCCAGTCGTCGCCGCGCTGCGCGACACTTGCTTCGGTGAACCCTGGCCCTCTCAGCTCGCCTCTCAGAGGTTCTCCGGTCGCGTTCGGGATGACTAAGTTGAAGCGGTCGCCGCTGCGATAGGCGGAATAGTCGTTGAGCGGCGTATCGGCTGAGATGGTGACGCGCGAGCCTTCGGGGATGAGACTGCCGCGCAAAGCCATGAGACGTTTAAGCTGCGGTCGCACACTGCGCGATGCGAAGCTAGGGTGCGGCTGGCCCGTGCGACTCAACTGCTCGTTCTGTGCATAGACGCCAGGGCTCGCCTGAAAGATAATCGCGTTGAGAATCAGAAGGGATTGAAGCGTGCGCCTCATCGTCCGGCGCGAGCCGCGAAGCGATATTTCAGATAACGCATGCGATGGCTTTTGACTATAGATCATACTCGGCCCGCTCACAGCGCAGTCGTCCGGTGTAAGACCTTCTCTCATACACGCTCCCCTGACGATAAGTTTTCCAAATGACTGCGCCTCTTTTTTTGAGAATGCTAGACGCAACTACGAGACGCCCGGTTTTCCTGCTTAAACGTGCCGGTTCGTCCCGCAGTTTCAGTAAACTTGTAAAAAGATTTATACAAACCGCGCACTGCCTGAACTAAAGACGCTCTGGACGCGCCCGGCGTTATCATTGAACGCTCGGGGCATGATTTGAGGGCTGGTCGCTGCCTCGGCGTAAGACTATCCGGCCATCGCCTGTATGTAAGCGAAAGACTGTCCCGCCGCCGCCGATTCTGAAGCGCCGCACACGCCCTGAGGCAGGCTGTTCTTCGACCGCCCCCAGGTCGTTGATGACCGTCTCGGAATCTGTCTCGACCGTGGCATTGACTCCTGCGGGAAGAGAGAGCGAGATAGAGCCGTCGCCCGTGCGCGCAGAGAGTTGATCGAAGCGGCCCGCGAGGCTGATGCTGCCGTCGCCCGTGCGCGTCTCGACCTGCCCGTCAAAGCCTGCGATGCGTATGCGACCATCGCCGGTCGTGGCATTCAGATGACCGCGCCCGTTCTGCACGTCTATGGGCCCATCGCCCGTGCGTACGTCCAGATCGCCCTGCACGCCCTCGATGATGATGCGCCCGTCGCCGGTGACGGCGCGAAGCGTTGTAGCGCGCGGCACGTAGACTTCGAGGCTGACGTTAGCATTGATGTTGGTGACTCCGGGCACAAGGCGCTGTGCGAAAGCCTTATCGAACTCCGCAATGATGGAAACTTCAGAGCCGCGCTGGTTCATGCTGAGGCGGATGCCCTGCTTTTGCTGATCGTCGCCCGCGCGCTCGACCGCATTGACCGTGACCTCAGGCTTATCCCAGGCTCTTACCACCACGGGCCCATCAAAGGTCTGTACGACGACGCGCGCGGCCCCGCTGACGGGGAAGGTTTTGGTCTGGCGGTTGACGACGGGGAGCCCGTAGTTGCCGCTGTTATGAACGACGACCGCCTGCTCGCGCTCGACTTCGCGCGCCGCGCGACGTATTTCCCGTTCATGCTCACGCGCGGCGCGCGCCGCCTCGCGCTGCGTCTCGCTGATCGTTGCGTCGTGACCGCGCAGGGCTTCGCGCGCCGCGCGTACCGCTTCGCGCTGAATCTCTATCTGCGCCTGTTGCACCTCTCTTTGCGCCTCGCGCGCGGCGCGGCGGGCCTCAGCCCTCTCCCGCTCGATCTCGGCATCCGACTCGTCCTCTTCGCTCTTCTCCGGCAGGAGGTTGATGGCAGGGCTCACGCTGCGACCGTCCGCCGCATGCTTGACGTAGATCGAGCCGTTGACGTTATCGAGCTTGATGCGCGGGCCTCCCTGTCCGAGTCTCCCGGCCATGTCGCGTCCGACGTACTTGCCGCGTCTGACCGGAAGGCCGAAGTCGTTGCTGATGCCGCCGTGCACGGTCGTCGCCTTCAGCTCGGCGTTGGCATCGGAAGGAAGGGTCAGCGTGACGCTGCCGTTCACGGAATTGAGCGTGATCGGCTTGGAGGCGTCGAGGCGGTCGAAGATGACTTCGAGGCGACCGTTGATGGTCGAAAGCTTCGCCTCGCCCATGAGCCCGCTCGCCGTGACGCGACCGTTGATGGAAGAGGCTCTCACGTCGCCCGCGACTCCGCTGATGTCGAGCGCGCCGTTGATCAGCTCAATCCCGTCGAGGCGCGCGCTCCTCGGCACAGTCAAAGTATATTCGACCAGCGCAGGATTGTTCCTGCGTCCTTCCCGATCATCCGTGAACATCTGGTTGCCGGGCGGGTAATCGGTCTTAATAAAGATGCTGTTCGTATTGGCCGTCACTTCGATCCTGGCCTCCGCCAGTCGCTCGCGCGTGTAGGCACGCTTGACGGCATCCACCTTGACCTCGTTGCGATCCCAGGACGAGATGCGCACCGAGCCGTTGAGGTTCTCAAGACTCACGCGCCCGTCACCCGCGAGCGGATAGCTCCGGTGAAACTCTTCGGTCAACTGTTCTGAGGTCTGGGTGCGCGCGTCGCTCGCCGCCGCCAACAACAGGCAGAGGCCGGCGGCCAGGCCCAGCAGCGCTCTCCTCATCGTGCTCTTCCTGATTTCTCTGGTTAACATAGCTCGCTCTCTTCCGTAAGGTAACCGTGTGTCAGATGGGCGGGCCGTGGCTGCTTGCCGTGTGGGCCCGCGTGAAGTTTAAGCGCGACGCAGCGTGATGCTGCCGCTGATGCTTGAGATGGAGATCGGCGTGCCGCCCCTGCCGACCTGCGCGCGGTAATTCGAATCGCCCACCTTGTCTATCGTGACGCCGGGAATCTCGCTTGAGAAATCACCCGAGATGCTGTCAACCTTGACATCGGCATTGATGTTGTCGGCGAGGCGCAGCAAGACTTTGCCGCTGATACTGCTCAGGCGCAGGCCGCGAGAGTTGAGGCGGACGATGTTGAGATTGACCTGACCGCTCACGCTGCTGATATTGATGTCGCCGCCCGCCTGCTCCATCCACACTCCGCCGCTAATACTGCTGAGGCGGGCGCTGCCGTCCATGGCTGCGATATGTACGTCGCCGCTGACGGACTCTATGCGCAAATTCACATCCTTCGGCAGACTGAGGCGTACGCGCTGGCGCGAGCGTATGTTGCGGCATTGCTGCTCATGGCGAATAGAGAGGCCGGAGGCCGTCTGCTCGACGACGGTGCGATAACAATCAAGCTCGCGCTGCGTCTGTGCGGAGCGAACGATGTAGACCTCGGCGTTATTGCCGCTCGTCGTCTCGACATCCACAGGGCCGCTGATGGTTTCAACTGAGACTTGAGCGCCGGGCGCGAGTTGAAAGCTGCGACGAATCTCTTCGCTCACGGGCAAGTCTCTTTGAGAGTAATCCTGCGCGCTCGCGCTCAGGGCGGACATTCCCGCTAACAGGACTGTGATTACGACACTGTGAAATAAGACCGTTAATCTGTTTCTCATCTTCATCCTCTTTCCTGGTTGTAAAATGTTCGCCTTTACCTTGCGGCGTTCGGAATTTCTGGAAACGCTGTGCGTGCGTTGGTGACGGCCCCTTGCAGAGCGAGCAGGCTACTCGCCATGACACGCGCCGCTAATGCTGGCCGGGTCTTGAAGCCTGTTGTCGGCGGCTTGCCGTACGGCTGTAGAATCCGTCGCGTGGCTCGCCGTGCTGCTCGCAGAGGGGAGAGGCGCGTCGGCCCTGCCCGGCAGCTCGATCATCGAATCTATACTCTTCGTCCTCAGCTCCGGCCTGGAAGCCCTCTCAAGCCGGATTTGTATCACTCTAACGGCCCTTCTCATGGCCTTCACTTTCGCCTGTGCTTCGGCGCGAGAAGCGGCGCGGCTGCGCTGCGCCGCCTCTGCTGCGAGAGGAGCGGTCTCGGCCAGCTCACGATTGACAGTGCGGCTGATGAGTCGCACTTCCCGCAACGCATCAATAGTTGAAGCCCCTTCAAGTTCGTCGTCGGAAAGGCTGGCCGTAACGGTTGATTCATCCACACACTCAGACGTTTCTTCCGTCCTCGTGTCATCTTGCCCGGCCAGGAACGCGACCTCTTCCATACTCTCCGAAGCCCGCTCATCCACAGCCCGCTCGTCCACGTCAACGGAATCCTCCGGGCGTCCGTCCTCATGATTGAGGATTTCGACACGCGCGACGTGATTCGACGCGCCGCGATTTTGATTTACGTCGTACTGAATCTCGATTGAAAGGCGCGGCGTCAGAGCAGCATTCCGTTCATGCTCGACCGGCGCGGGCAGGGCTGAACAGGTCGCGGACTGCGCTTCGAGCGTTTCATCCTGCGGCGTGTAGGCGCTGAGAAAGCCTGTCCACAATCTTAACGTCGCCCACTCATCGGCCTGCGCCTTGAGCGTATCGTACTGCTTCAAAGCTTCGTGCCCGGTCGTCAAGGTCGTAATCATCACGACCAGCATCGCCATCCATTTGTGTCTCATCTTCCCACGCCTCCTTGGCGGCAACGCGCCCCGCGCGCATCCCTTTTTCTAATCTTTTATTTAAAGCTGATGAAGAACCACTTGCGCGCGACGGGTGTCCTCTATCTAAGCCCCCGGCTGACAGCCTTTTCCATCGCTCTGATATGAAAACACCGCGAGTAATTCTTTTGTGGCAGGAAATTTTCGGCGGCGGCGTAAGTTTCTGCGCCTGCGCCCGCGGCCTAGCGGCGGCGCAGGTAGACCGTGCCGCTGAAGGAGGCCAGGTTGAGCGTGGCATCGCCTGTGCCGAAGATACCGTTGAGGCGTTCGAGCACACGCGAGTTTGAAGAGGCGTGAGGCGTCTGATCCCCGCCCGCCGAGGCCGAAGCGCTCGCGGAAGATGCGGGTCTCGGCGCTGGCCTGGGGGCTGGTGCGGGCCTGGGAGTTTGCGGAGTAGCGGGCGGCGTTGAGCCTTTGGGCGCGTGGACTGTCCCTGGCTGCGGCGTCTCTTCGGTCGGAGTGATGGCGAAATCCGAGACGATCTCTCCGCCCTGCGCGACCTTCGCGTGGACTTTGAAAGAAGAGTCTGCGGGCATGTTGAGCAGCACGTCGCCAGACATCGTCTTGAAATCGTAGCGCCCGCCGCGCGCCAGCGACCCATCCATATTCAAGCTCCCGCTGACGGACTTGGCGTGCACCTGCGCGTGTCCGACGCCTTTAAGTATGACATCGCCGCTGACAGTCCCGGCCTCGAAATCGTCGCCCGGCGTGATCGAGCGGACGTTGGTCGCTTCCACCGAGCCGCTCACCGAGCCAAGCTGTACGCGCCCGCTCGAATCCCTGAGAGTAATATCGCCGCTCAGGGCCCTGGCTTCCACAAGTCTCGTGACGTGATTCAAATCTATATCGCCGCTCTGGGCTTCGACTCGCGCTTCGGCCACGTCCGAGACGTTGATGTCGCCATCGCGCGTCTGAAGCTGGACGATTGCGCCGCGCGGGACATTGAGTTCGATATCGGAGAAGGCGGAGCAGTTTCCCACACGCGCTTCCGGGCCGTCCGCAGGGTCTGCGACCATCACTTCTATGCGCGAGGCGGGGCCTGTCGTGCTCGCGCTCGCGCGCCGCAGCTCAATGGCCTGCGCATCGGCGGAGCGCGCCTGCACCTCGTTGCGCTCCCAGCCGCGCACGTTGATATTGCCCGATGCGATGCAGAGCGAGACGATCACGTTCGGCTCGGCTGGGACAGTCTGCTGCGTCCCTTGCGGCTGCGCGGCCTTAGAGCCTCGCACGGCGGCGCTGCTGCTTGCAGTCGTGCCATAGAGCAGCGACGAGGCGAGCGCCATGGAGATTAGTAGATGCTGTGCTTTCATCGCTGGTGCTTCCAATTCTACCGATACATCGTTGAGAGCTGGGCCTGTTCGGCCATCGTGTTCATCAAATCGACCTTGCTCTGATAAGCGGAGAGCAGGAAGTCCGCCGCGTCCCTGTCATTCGGATTGCGCTGGGCGACGACGCGCGTCTGCGCGATGGCTTCGTCCACGACTTGAAGGTTGCGCTCGTACTCTGCGCGCAGGGTCGGCCTCAAGGCGTTATCGCCGCCAGCCTTGATCGCCGTCTCAAGCGACGCGATGACCTTCAGGTAATTCCTCTCGCCCGGCAGGAGCTTGACCGATGCGACAGACTCAAGGGCCGTCGCTTCGACCATTGACTGCCTTGCGGCGGGTGAGCCCTGTTGAGACCGCTGCGCCATTCCCTGATTGACCGACTTCGCCTGACCGGCGACGGAGCGGCGAGCGACGGCCCTGTCGCCCGCAGGCTCAGGCGTCGTATCCCGCACGCCAGCGTTCTCGACGCGGCCCTGTTCTATGCCGGATGAGCGCAGCTCTGGTGTTTGGGCATTCTTCGCCACCTCAAGCAGCGCGGCTTGAGGGCGCACGATGATGAAGGCGAAAATCAAGCCGAGGGCGGCGACGGCGATGAGGCTCGCAAAGCCGACGGCGTGCTGCGGCGCGAAGGAGAAGGGCGCGGCGAGCGCACCGAGCCAGGAGCGCAGTCTTGAGCCGCGCGTCTCAACCGCCGTCCTGCTATGCTCAGTCTCCAATTCGGCGATAGCGGCATCAAGCCGCAGGCGCAAGCGCCCCGTCGGAACGCTCAAAGCCATTTCGGGCGCGAAGGCTTCGGCCATTAGCAGCGATTCGTTTTCGATCTCACGCGCCGCCTCGGCGCACAGCGCGCAAGCCGCTATGTGCGTCGCGGCCCGCTCCATCATTTCAGAGGAGAGCTCGCCGTCAAAATAGGCTTGCAACACGTCTTCCGCTAAGCACTCTCTCATCTGCTTCCTCCGATCTTGCCATACAATCTCATGAACTCTTTCCTTCCGCGCGCCACCAGGCTTCCGACGTTCGCTTCGTTGACGGATAAGCTCTCGGCGATCTCGCGGTACGTGAGCCCCTGCTGCTTCAATAGCAGGCAACTACGCATCGGCTCTTTGATCTTATCCAGGGCGCGCCTGGCCTCTTCGATCTGCGAGCGCCGCTCGTACTCTTCTTCCGGGGCCGCCGTGAACCACCCGTCGCGCTCGGCCTTCTTGGCGTATTCGTCTTCGCGCGCCGTGGCCCGTCCCTGACCGCGCAGCGTATTACGCGCGACGTTCATCGTCACCCTCAGCAGCCAGGCGCGCAGCAACTCTTCGCCGGGCGTCTCGTCCAGATTGCGATAGAGCCTGAGAAAGACCTCCTGCGTCACGTCTTCGGCCAGCCCGGAGTCGCGCACCATGGCGCGCGCAGTGCGAAAGACGGCGCGGTGATGCAGCGTAAAAGCCTCATCAAAGCTGAGCGGCGCTGTCGCCGCTCTCTCCATCGTATTCGGGACTGTATCAGCCAAAACTCTTGCTCGTTCGCTCATTATCGCCGCTCTCAATAACGTAAACACCGCAGGCACACGTTTTGTGGCAAATATTTACAACCGCGTATTATACGCCGCGCAGCCCGGAAATTGTTCAGTTTAGAGGGTGATAAGGAGTTTGGAAAGCGTAATCGGGCGACCCTTCAAGCGCTATCCGGAAGGTCGGGCGACGCGATGCGGCAAATTTAAGCGCCGGGGTTTACATTCCCGGCGCTGGCTTCGTCTACGGCATAGGTGAAGATCAGAGGCAAAGCTGCCAGCCTGTCTTTCGACCGTTATGCCTTATTAAGAGGATTGCCAATGGACGGGACTGCTATCAGTGTTCGCACTCCTTGGCAATCGGCTATAAATTTCCGGCTTTAAGCATCCGCCTCTCGCGGCCTTAATGCCTTTTCAGCCTGACGGCTGACCCCTCCACATACGTATCCTCCTCGGCGGCGTCGCTGGCTTCCATCCGTCCGAACTCATCCGGGCGCAGGTCGCCGCTCTTGAGACGAATCAAGCGCAGGGCCCACGCGGCGTTTTTACGTACGGGCGCTGCGCTGTCCTGAAGCGCTGCGTTTAAGGCTGCGGACGCGCGGCGGTCGCCTCTTAGCCCGAGCGCCCAGGCGGCCTGTTGACGAACACCAGCGTTCTCATCCTTCAAAGCGGCGATCAGCGGCTCGACCGAGCTGGGATTGCCTTTGAGCCCGAGGGCCCAAGCCGCCTGGCTTCGCACCTGCCAGTCCTGATCTCGCAGAGAGTTATGAAGCGGCTCGACCGCGCGGCTGTCGCCCTTGAGCCCCAGGGCCCACGCGGCCTGGTGGCGAACGTCCGCCTGCTCGTCCCTCAAAGCCGCGACCAGCGGCTCGACCGACCGCTCGTCTCCCTGCAACCCGGAGGCCCAGGCGGCCTGCCTGCGAACCTGCCACGCGCCGTCTCTTAAAGCACCGACGAGCGCTTCTGCCACGCGCGCATCGCTCTTCAAGCCAAGGCCCCATGCGGCCTTCGCTCTCACGCGCCAATCCCCGTCTCTCACAGCAGCAAGTACGGCCTCCACCGTGCGCGAATCCTTGATGACTCCGAGCGCCCACGTCGCGTTTGCGCGGACGCGCCAGTCGTCGGATTTAGACGCGGCGATGAGGGGTGCGACCGATGGCTCGCCGATGACGGCGAGCGCCCCGGCGGCGTGCTCTCCCGGTGAGCTTTTTTCCGACTCCTGCGAGTTGCCGCGAAAGGAACTCCCTTCTCCGCAATAGACTCTCTGCGTGGGCGTATCATCGCCCAAAATTTTGATGAGCGCGGGGATGGCGGCAACGGCTCGCTGTCCCATTTGACCCAGAGCGCAGGCGGCCCCAGCACGCTCCGAAGAGTCTGCGGATTCGAGCAGCCTGATCTTTTCCCTGACATCATCGGGGATGTCGCCACTGTTCTGCACGACGGCGGGGGCGAGGAAATCCGCGCGCCTCACCTGCTTACCTTCGACCGCACAGAGCGCGACCGAGAGACCGCAAATGAGCGTTGCGGCGAGCATCACGAGTGACCTTTTCATCATGGTAATCACCTTCAGGGTTGAAAAGAGTTTTGAATATGATTGTGCGGGAGTGCGCCGGGCGTCCACATCGCCTGAAGATGCGTCCAGCCAGAAGCCCGCACGTACGAGCCGGGATTTACTTTCAGACGAAAGGACTGCTTTTACTGCTCCCAGGAAGGTAAACACCGCATGCGAGGATTTTGTGGCAGAAATCTTTCCCGCGGGTTTTCTCCCACGGGCGAGCCTCTTCACCGAACACGCGGCAGGTCGTGAGAAAGCTCAAGGCGTCGGTCTTAATTTTGAGGTTTGCGCCTGGCTTCAATCCAACGGGCGACGTGGTCTGCGACATTGAAAAGGTCTTGAGGCTTAATCAGGTAGTCCTGCGCTCCGGCTTTGAGGGCCGCTTCTTTCTCCTGCTGCATGGCGCGGCCAGAATAGAAGAGTATGGGTGTCTCCGCATCTAAAGCCCTGAGCTGCTCGCAGATGGTCACACCAGAGGCGTCCGGGAAAGTATGGTTGAGCAGATAGAGGTCGAAGTGTTGGCCGCTGCGAGCCAGCGCCAGACAGTCCCTGCCGTTTGTGGCCGAAGTGACCTGGAAGCCCGCGCGCTCCAACATGATGGTCATGATGATGCGCGTATCATCGTGGTCTTCGACGTAAAGGATATGTCCTCTCATCGGTTTCATGGATTTGCCCACCCGCCTCCGAACATGAGAGAGATTATGTTGTTTCATGCGCCTGATTGCAAACCTGCCTGCGCCCCGAAATCATAGCCGCTAACGCTCCGCCTGCTTCCTGTTGTAGTCTGAAGCATACAGGCTTGAGCCATTTCGGCAAGCGACGTTATGCCATCTTGAGATTTCAGCGGGCCGCTTCCTTTGATGAATAGCGAAAAGACCGGCATCGAAGCCACTGTAGTATCAGAACCGTCGAGCGCTCGGACGAGCGCGGCGCTCAACGACAGCCCCTTCATGCGCGCGTGCCGCCGCGAGCCCGTGCCCTACACGCCCATCTGGCTGATGCGACAGGCGGGAAGGTACATGCGCGAGTATAGGGAAGTGCGAGAGCGCACGACTTTTCTGGAACTGTGCAAGCGGCCAGAGCTGGCCTCGGAAGTGACCGTCACCGCTGTGGAAAGGCTCGGAGTGGACGCGGCCATCATCTTCGCCGACATCCTTCTGATCGTCGAGCCGATGGGCATCGAGCTTGAATTCGCCAAGGGCGAAGGCCCTTTGATTCATAATCCTGTGCGGACGGCGAGCGATCTGTTGAGACTGCGCGAGGTGGAAACGGTCGCATCCCTGGGCTACGTCTACGAGGCGATTCGTCTCACACGCCGCGCACTCAAGCCCTCCCTCCCGCTGATAGGCTTCGCGGGCGCTCCCTTCACGCTCGCCTCCTATATCGTCGAGGGCGGCTCTTCAAAGAACTACGTTCACACCAAATCGCTGATGTACACCGACGCCGGAGCCTGGCACGCGTTGATGGCGCTCATCTCGCGCGCCCTCGTCAAGTATCTCAACGCGCAGATTGAAGCAGGCGCGCAGGCCGTGCAGCTTTTCGACTCCTGGGTCGGATGTCTGAGCCCGGAGGATTATCGCCACTACGTTCTGCCGCACACGCGCAGCGTTATTCAGGCCATTACTCCCGGCACGCCCGTTATACATTTCGGCACGGGCACGGCGACGCTGCTTGAGCTGATGCGCGAAGCCGGAGGTGACGTGATCGGCCTGGATTGGCGCGTTGATCTTGCGCAGGGCTGGCAGTGCCTCGGATATGATGTCGCCGTGATGGGCAACCTGGACCCCGTCGCGCTCTTCGCCGGTCAAGACCACGTACGCGCCGAGGCCCGTCGCATACTTGAGCGGGCGGGCGCTCGCCCCGGTCACATCTTTAACCTGGGCCACGGCATTCTCCCCGAAACCCCCGTCGGGAATGTCATCGCCCTCGTTGACGCCGTGCATGAGATGAGCCAGGGAAGGAATTAACAGGGACGGGCAGAGATCCTCGGGATAAAGACAGAAAGCATGATGAAAGATGAAAGCATTGCTGCAATGAATCGTTCACCTCTTTTTCTTTATCCTGACCATCTCTCTTCATCCCTGTTTGAATCTGCCGTTTGATCGTTATGAGCCAAAGCTATGATGCCATCCTGATCGTCTCCTTTGGTGGGCCCGAGGGGATGGATGAAGTGTTGCCTTTCCTCGAAAACGTGCTGCGCGGCAGAAACGTCCCGGCGGCGCGGATGCAGGAGGTGGCCCATCATTATGAGCTGTTCGGGGGTGTGAGCCCGATCAACGAGCAGACTCGAAGACTGATCGCTGCCCTCGAACGGGAGCTGGAAGCAAACGGCCCGCGCCTGCCCGTCTACTGGGGCAATCGAAACTGGCATCCTTTGCTCTCCGACACTCTCAGCCGGATGGCCGACGACGGTATCGCAAACGCGCTCGCCTTCGTCACTTCCGCTTATAGCTCTTACTCCGGCTGTCGCCAGTATCGAGAGGATATAGAGAGAGCGCGCGCCTGCGTGGGCCCAAGAGCGCCGCGCGTAGAGAAGCTGCGGGCCTTCTATAATCATCCGGGTTTCATAGAGCCTAGCGTCGAGCATGTCAGCGCTGCCCTTGAACGGATTCCCGGCGAGCGACGCTCATCATCGCACCTGGCCTTTACGGCCCACAGCATCCCCGCCGCGATGGCTGCGAGCTGCGATTATCAGGCCCAGCTTCTTGAGACATGCCGTCTGGTCGCCGAAGCCGTGGGCCATGAGCGTTGGCGACTCGTCTTTCAGAGCCGCAGCGGGCCGCCCACTCAACCCTGGCTTGAGCCCGACATCTGCGATCACCTGCGCGAGCTTAAAAGCTCGGGGGCGAGGGACGTGGTCGTCGCACCCATCGGCTTCATCTCCGATCACATGGAAGTCCTGTACGATCTGGATACCGAAGTGCGCACACTCTGCGAAGCGATAGGGTTGAACATGGTGCGCGCCCGCACGGTCGGCGCGCACCCGTCATTCATCGGGATGATTCGTGAGCTTGTGCTTGAGCGGATGATGGATGACCCGGTGCGTCGCTACCTGGGCACGCGTGGGCCCAGCCACGATCTCTGCCCGGCGGATTGTTGCCCGTCGGGCGCGGCAAGACCTCCGCAAGCGGTCGGCGCGCGTTCTGAAAAATAGCTCCCGAGCAAAGAAGCTGGATTGAGACTGCAAAGTCGTCGAACAAAAGCCGGAGGCCACTTGAGATGAGAATTTTAATCCTTGGCGGAACGATCTTTCTGGGGCGGCATCTGGTCGAGGCGGCGCAGGCGCGCGCGCATCAGGTGACGCTCTTCAATCGCGGGCTGCATAGTCCCGAGCTTTTTCCAGACGTGGAGAAGCTGCACGGTGATCGTGACGGCGGACTCGACGTGCTGCGCGGCAGGCGTTGGGACGTGGTCATTGATACTTGCGGTTTCGTGCCGCGCGTGGTGCGCGCCTCGGCTGAGTTGCTCGTCAATGCGGCGGAGCTTTACATCTTCTTTTCCAGTCTCTCCGTCATCGCGGACACGAGCGCGCCGGGGGCCGACGAGAATGCGCCGGTCGGCAAGCTCGAAGACCCGACCACGGAAGAGATCACGGGCGAGGCTTATGGGCCCTTGAAGGCTCTCTGCGAGCAGGCGGTCGAGCAGGTGTTTGCAGGGCGCGCGCTCAACATACGCCCCGGGCTGATCGTTGGCCCACACGACCCGACGGGGCGCTTCACCTATTGGCCCACGCGCGTCGCGCGCGGCGGCGAGGTGCTCGCTCCCGGTCGCCGCGCGCGTCCCGTGCAGTTCATTGATGCGCGCGATCTGGCCGAGTGGACGATACGCATGGCCGAGGACGGACGGACGGGAGTCTTCAACGCCACCGGCCCGGAGCGCGTGTTGACGATGGAAGAGTTGCTTGAAGAATGTCAGAGAGTGAGCGGAAGCGATGCGCGCTTCACCTGGGTGGGCGATAAGTTTTTAAGTGATGCGGGCGTCGGAGAATGGATGGAGCTGCCCTTATGGCTCTCCGAAGCCGCGCCGGATACCCCGCGCGGCTTTATGGCCGTCAACTGCGCCAAGGCAATCGCTCACGGGCTCAGCTTCCGGCCTCTGGCCGTTACCGTCCGCGACACGCTCGATTGGGCCGGGACTGTTTCAGAAGCGCCCGCGCCCGAGACCAGCTACGGCCTTCCGCGACCCAAGGCCGGGATGGAGCCCGAACGTGAAGCGCAGGTGCTCAAAGCCTGGCACGACGCGGAGGAAGAGCACGCCGACGATGAATTAGCCGTGCGCTGAGATGCTGGAAGAGAGGCACATCAAGAGCGGGCAGCGTGTCGTGATCGTCGGTGGAGGCATCAGCGGTCTCGCCGCAGCCTATCGCCTTCAGGAGCGCAGCCGGGAGTCTGGGCGTAGGCTTGAGGTTCTGCTGCTCGAAGCGAGCGGTCGCACGGGCGGCATTATTCGCACGCACAGGCGCGACGGTTTTCTGTTGGAAGCGGGCCCGGACTCTTTTATTTCGGAGAAGCCGGAGGCCATTGAGCTTGCCGCGCGTCTGGGCATCTCAGATCATCTGATCGAAACCAACCCGCAGCATCGCCGCAGCTTCATCGTGCGCGGCGGACGCCTTCACGCCGTCCCTGAAGGATTTCAACTGCTCGCGCCCACGCGCTTCTGGCCTTTCCTCACGACCGGGATTTTTAGCTGGCGAGGCAAAGCGCGCATGGCCCTGGACATTCTGCTTCCGAGGCGTGACGCGGGGGCGAACGGCGAGGACGACGAGAGCCTGGCGCAATTCGTCCGTCGCAGGTTGGGGCGCGAGGCGCTTGAGCGCATGGCCCAACCGATGGTCGGAGGCATCTATACCGCAGACCCGGAGGCGCTGAGCCTGCGCGCCACTATGCCGCGCTTTCTTGAGATGGAGCGTAAGAGCGGCAGCCTGATTCGTGGGATGTGGCGCGCAAGCCGTACGCAAGCAGCGCAGCAGCAGCAGCGCGGGACGAGCGGAGCACGCTACAGCCTTTTCCTCTCCTTCGATGCCGGGATGCAACTGCTTGTCGAGCGACTGACCGAGCGCTTGCCGCCCGACTCCATACGACTCAACACACGCGTCGAATCGCTCGCCTTTGATCGCACGGATACTCGTTGGAGGCTTAGACTTCTGCGCGGCGAGGTGATCGAATGCGCGGCTGTCTGCCTGGCCCTGCCTGCTTACGCTGCCGCCTCTCTCCTCAGCGAGACCAATGCACGGGTCGCCGCAGAGCTTGAAGCGATTCCCTACGCCTCCACGGCGACCGTCAACCTGGCCTATAAGCGCGAGGACATTCCGCACCCGCTCGACGGCTTCGGCTTCGTCGCTCCCATCATCGAGCGGCGCAACTCCCTGGCATGTACATTCAGCAGTATCAAATTTGCGGGCCGCGCGCCCGAAGGCCACACGCTACTGCGTGCGTTCGTCGGCGGCGCTTTGCAGCCTGAGATGTTCACGCTCGACGAAGACGCGATGGAGAGGGCCGTGCGTGAAGACCTGCGCGCGCTGCTCGGCATAGAAAAGCCGCCGCTCTTCTCGCTCGTAGAGAAGTGGCCGCGCTCGATGGCCCAATATCATCTCGGCCATCTTGAAAGAGTCGTAAGAATCAATGAACACCTGAACGCACAGCCAACATTAAAGCTGGCGGGCAACGCTTACAGAGGCGCAGGCATACCCGACTGCATACGCAGCGGCCAACAGGCCGCCGAAGAGATTCTCGCCACACTCAGCTCGCAAACCTGAGAGAACTACGAGAGCGGACCTGTTGCACCAGGAGAGGAAAGAGGAATTAACAGGACACACAGGATGAAAGACAAAAGCATTGCTCTCTGAATACCCCTTCGCTTTTATCTTTCCTCCTGCTTTCAGTCTTTATCCTGTCCATCCTGTTTGAATCCGCTTAGCGACTGGTCTTGCGGCGCGCGACTGTGCGGCGAGGGCTTCGATCCAGGTCGCGTTGGCTTCCATGAGGGGCAGGAACGCCTCGCGCGGGGTGCGATTCTCGATGTGCATATTGTCGTCCGTGTTAATGACAGCGCCGGTCAGCGCTGGGCCCAGTTGGGTTTCATCGCAGACGTACCATGACTCTATGTCGGCTTGTCCTTTGATCTGGATACGGGCCATCTCCGCCGCCATCTGCTGATTGGCAAAGCGCTCTCCGATGCGCTCCATCGTGAGCGGCGCGCGACTTCCGACGAGCAGCAAATCCTTCCCCTTACTCGCACCGCCGACGCGAAAGACCAGGACATGCGGGAACACGCTCTGGTAAGTGGCGAGCACGGAACGCAGCCCGTCGTTCGAGAGTTGATAGATTTGCAGCCATTGCACAAAGACGCCGTCGTCGGTCAGACGGCTACGCCCCAGCTCGAAGAATTCTCTCGTAAAAAGATTGGCGACGCCCGGAACCCAGGGGTGGCTCGGCTCGCTGACGATGATGTTGTACCTGACCGGATTGACGCGCAGGTAAGCGCGCGCGTCGTCAATGATGAGGCGCAGGCGCGGGTCTTTGCGCGGCTGGTTGTTGACGTGATTGAAATATTCTCCGGCGTTGATGACGGAGGGCTCAAGCTCTACGCATTCCAGCGATTGGATGGGCGATTGCAGCATCGAGCCGACCGTTACGCCCGAGCCGAAGCCGACGATCAAAGAGTTTTCGATGCGCGGCGCGATGAGCAGCGGCAGTTGGCCCAGCATGACCTGCGTCGGCATGTCCTCTTTGTCGGAAGCGTTCGTGCGCCCGTTGATCGCCATCGAGATAATGTCCCAGTCCTGGCGGACGGAAACGGTCGCCGTCGGCCCCTCTTCAAACATCAGGAGGCTATGCGTCTCCTGCCCGTCATTCTGAAGTCGTGTATCTGTTCCGGTCGAACGCGTCCGGGCCAGCACTCTCACCAGGCTGTCATAGGCCCCGAGCGAGAGGCTCGGCAGATTGAGCCGCGGCGCAGCGATAAAGAGCACGATGATTGAAGCAAGCGTCGCACCCGCAGCCAGCGCGCGCCGCAAATCTTTGTCGGCAACAGACGGGTGCGGCCTGTAGGCTATGCCCGCCACGATGAGGCAGAGCGTGGCGGCGAAGAGGATGGTAAATCGCGTGCTCGCTTTCGGAATCAGTATGAAGCCAGTGCCGAACGCTCCGGCGATTGCGCCCAGAGTGTTGAGCGCATAGCTGCGTCCGACCAGTCGCACAGAAGCGCTGCCGCCAGCCGCGCTCGCCCACACGAGCACCAGCGGCATGACCGTCCCCATCAACAGCGCCGGAAGCAGTATCAGCAGGCCCGCGACGAAGACCTGCAACAGCAGCAGGCCCGACCATGAATCGAGTCTCAGGCTCAAGCCCGTATAGATGAGTATGGCGGGCATTTGATTGATAATGAGCAGGCTCAGGAAAATGCTGATGGCCGTTACCGCCTCGACCTTCAAAATCTTGCGGCGCAAATCTTCCGTAATCTTCTTGCGCCCGACCAGGTATGCACCCCAGGAGAGACCAAGCAGGAAGAGGGCGACGACGATGCTGAAGGCATAGGTGCTCGAACCGATCACCATCGTCAGCACGCGCGTCCACGCCACCTGCGTGCTGATGGTGACGAAACCGGACACGGCGGCGCACAGTAGCCAGAACTTTGCATCGCCGCTCTTTTCTCTTACCGGCAGCTCGTCCGCTTCGCTCCCGGAATCGAGCGGTGCTTCCGTGACGGCCACGGCATCGCTTGCGTCTTCGCTCTGAAGCGGCAAAGCCTGCGCGTATTTCCAATCAACCACGAAGGCGCAGAGGCCGACGAGGATGTTGATAAAAGCAGCCGTGTAGATCGTCAGACTAACGCCCAGGGCGGGCAGGAGTAGAAAGCCTGCGAGGATAGTGCCGAGTATGGCTCCGACGAGATTGCAGGTGTAGAGGCGCGCGACCGACGCCGAGCTGTGTTCTTCGGAACGCAGGAGCGCCGCCGAGAGCACGGGCAGCGTTGCGCCCATCAACGTCGTCGGCAGGAGCAGCACGACGCACGACAGCACGAAGCGCCACAGGCTGAAAGCGTAAAAGCCCGGATGAAGCTCGGCCCAGACGAGCGCGTAAAAGTAGTTGACCAGGCTAAAGAGGAACGGCACGGCAAGGGCATAAAGGGCTATCCCGACTTCGATCAGGGCATAGGCCCTGAGCGGGCGATGGATGCGCGAGGCGAGGCGTCCGGCCCAAGCGCTGCCCAGCGCCAGCCCGCCCATGAAAGCAGCGAGCACGGCGCTGATGGCGAAGGTCGTGGCCCCGAAGGCCAGGCCCAGCATGCGCGCCCACAGGACTTCGTACACGAGGCCGGTCGCCCCCGAAAAGATAAAACACACGGCCACCAGCCATAAGCTCCTGGCCGGATAGGTATAGAGATCATCGCGCACGCGCTCGTTCAAGGCAGTTGACATTGGCTTAATTATACCCTTAGAGATTTAGAATCGGACAAGTCGGCGGGGCGTGAGTGGTTTCAATATACCATGTCCCGCCGAGCTTTCAACCTCGATTATGTCAATCTACTCACTTGCTCTCATCCTGACCTGTCACATTGCTTGCCCCTCATCGCTTGCACAGCTCGCCTTCGGGCGCGATTACTCCAAAGCCGCAGCATTTCCGCAGTATGGGCCAACCTGCCGCCCTGTGCTTTCAAGCGGCACACAGCTTGATTAAGTTTCAACCCGTGCTGCTCGTACCCTGAGCAGGTGAATACATAGAGAGACGGCCAAGGAGATGGAATGCTAGAGACCTGTGACATAGACGAGATGGAGGAAGAGGCGCGACAATTCATACGGCATGATGCCAGCCTCTCGTTTAGTATCCCTTTGATCGGAGCCGAGACGGGCAACGCCCTCGACGAGCCGCCCCTGCTCGTCAGCCACACGAGCGACGTTGGGGCCGGAGGCATCGCCCTTCTGGTGCCCTCGCTTCCCTTCCTGTACCGCTATCTTCTGGGCCCCGACTCCACCTTGCGCTTTACGCTTCATCTGCCCGAAGGGCCAATCCAGATCGAGGCCAATCCCATCTACGACAGGCCGCTCAATGACTCGGACTTGAGCCTCGGATTCATGGTCACAGGGCGAATCGAGATCGAAGCCACGCCACGCCAGTATGAACGCTATGAGAAGCAGGGCTCGGAAGTGGGCTGCCTGATCGGCGTGCGAATCAAAAAGATGAGCGAAGACGACCGCGAGCGATACCTTGAATACCTTGACATCCTTGAGATCGAGCGCAATATGAAGATACT
The DNA here is from genome assembly GCA_036389095.1 of Pyrinomonadaceae bacterium. Classification (GTDB taxonomy): domain Bacteria; phylum Acidobacteriota; class Blastocatellia; order Pyrinomonadales; family Pyrinomonadaceae; genus DASQYE01. The sequence continues at coordinate 214,697 of DASVQM010000061.1, read as the reverse complement.
AACCGACGATGGCGATGCTATCTCTCTGGACGAGATGGAGAGAAGCGCCGATGGGGCGCGCAGCTTTGCTTCGACCGCCGCTTCAGGCATGCACTATTCGTCCGCCACTCACTGAGAATCCATTGGCCCGGAGGAGACAGCCGAGCCGAAGAGAAAGCCGAGCCGAATTCTCTCCCCACACCTTTCTTATACCAAGTTGCGATAGAAAAAGAGATCACTATCGCCCGAGGTCTCGGGCGGGTCTTAATGCACAGTAGCGCCCGCCCGCTGCCGCAGGCGGTACTAACTGCATGCTCCCGCGTCCCCTCGTCAAAACATTGAGCATCGCCCATCTTTAGAGATAGATGACGTGCGACGTGCGCCAGACGTTTGAAGGAATCGAACCGGGCGCGGCGGTCGTGAGGAGTATGCAGTAGTTGCCGTCCGCCGGGGGCGCAGACGGCTGGGCGTCGTCATGCGTCGTCTTGACGGCGGGCGCAACGTCAACAACAGGCCGCGCTTCACTCTTCTGCGGCGCGACCAGCGCCAGCCGTCGCAGGCAATCGTAGAGGTGCTCGCGCCCGACTCCATAGCGACCCTCCTCCGTGCCGAGGACTAAACGCACTTCCGCTCTCTCCTCCACGAAATGCGCGACGAGAGAGGCGGCGAGCGTCACTCCGCGCTCAAAGCGCTCCGTGAATTTGGCTTCGTCGGCCTCCGCGCTTCGTCCCGTGTCGAGAGCGATGGTGATACGGCGTTCGTCTTCGGCTGTGAACTCGCGCACGATGAGGCGGCGCGCGCGCGCCGTCGCCTTCCAATCCATGTATCGCAGGTCGTCCTGCACCTGGTAGTCGCGCAGGGAGAGCAGGTCATGTCCCGCGCCGCGTCGAACGGAGGCGAGCCGCCCGGCGTTCATCGGCAGCAGGTGCAGCTCGTCGCTGGCGGGCTCTGGCTTCGGGTAGACGATGATGTCAACGTCGCGCGCGCGCAGGCGGCGGCGGCGGCGAAAGAAGGCAAAGGGAAAGCGCGTCGAAAGCTCGAAGCCCGTGATGAGGACGTGCCCGCGCTTCTGAAAGGTCTGTTCGACGCGCTGCTCGGCCCCGGCCTTGTGCGGCACATATATGAAATAGGCCAGGGCACGCTTGCTGTAACGCAGGCGCGCGGGCTGGCCGCGCCTGTTCAGCTCGCCCTTGTTGATGGGCCCACGGGCTTCGACCAGAATCGAGAAAGAGGGCAGGAAACGCTTCTTGTTCTGAAGCGTGACGATGACGGGCGCGGGCTCACCGGCGAAGATGTGATCGGGGAATCGCGCCGAGACGACCAGGTCGCGTAGACCTGCGCGCGATGCCGCCCACGCCACAAAGAGCGTCGAAGCGAGCACGGAGAAGACCAGAAACAGCAGATTATTGCCCGTATTCCAGGCGGCGAAGGCGACGATGGCGAGGATGCCCAGAAAGATCGCGCCGCCCGAGGTCACTTCAAGCGGAAAGTCGAAGCGCGAGACCTCTTCGCGTGCAGAGCGAAACAGCGGCGGCAGGATAAGGATAAAGATCAGTACGACGATGACGAGCGAAGCGATGGCGGCGGCGCTCGCCAGCCCCATGTCGTCCGCCCTGCGCGCCAGCATGGTGACAAGCGCCGTGCCCAGACCGGCCAGCACCAGCAGCGTGCCGAGGATGGCATTGCGCCACGCGCGAAAGCTTTGAACCCGCATAAATATCAGATGCCGTGAAGATGCAAACAGCAGTCGGCGGCCACGATCATCGCCCCTGGCTTCGGCCCTTGAGACTTTTAGAGCGGGACGCTGATGGTTTTGATGATCTCTCTGAGCACGGCCTCGGCCTCTTCGCTGCGGCGCAGGGATGAAGAGAAGCGCGAGCTGACGACAATGCGATGCGCGAAGATGGGGAGCACCAGTCGCTTGATGTCGTCCGGCACACAGTACATGCGCTCTTCCGTGAGGGCCATGGCCTGCGCGGCGCGGAAGAGAGCGAGCGTTCCGCGCGGGCTCACGCCCAAGTCCAGCATCTCGGATTCTCGCGTGGCCGTAACGATGCGCATCAAATAATCTACGAGCGCATCGTCAACCGAGACTTCCGCGACTCTCTGCTGCAATTCCAGTATGTCCTCGCCCGTCATCACTGCGCGCAGCTCGTCCAGAGGCTCTGAGCGCTCGCGGTCACGAAGAATCTGTATCTCATCCGCCGTGGGCGGATAGCCTATACGCAGTCGCAGCATGAAGCGATCAAGTTGAGATTCCGGCAGCGGGTACGTCCCGTGATGCTCAATCGGATTCTGCGTCGCCAGGACGATGAAGGGCGCGGGCAGAGGATGCGTCTGTCCCTCAGCCGTAACGTGGCCCTCGGCCATCGCTTCCAGGAGCGCCGACTGCGTTTTGGGCGTCGTGCGATTGATCTCGTCGGCGAGCACGACGTTGGCGAAGATGGGCCCGGGCTTCCAGTCGAACTGCCCCGTGTGCTGGTTGTAAACGGAAAGACCTATGACATCGGAGGGCAGCAGGTCGGAAGTAAACTGTATGCGCTGGAAGATGCAGGAGAGGGCGCGCGCCAGGGCATGCGCGAGCGTGGTCTTGCCGACGCCCGGCACGTCTTCGACGAGAAGGTGGCCGCCCGCGATCAACGTCACGATGGCGAGGCGTACGGCTTCCGGCTTGCCTCGGATGACGCTCTCGACCGCCGCTTGCAGCCGGTCTATCTTCTCGACCGCCTCGGTGGCCGGAAATTCAGCCTCTCTATTTGCCGTCTGCAATCGTCTCATGAACGCTCTACCTCGATACTCCCTTTCGCCCATTCTACATGTTCGGGCGTATCGTCGCACCTCTCCGCGCGGGTTAAGCAGCTTTCGTGGGCCCGCCCGGCGCAAAACCGTTGCGCCCTTCGACCCCTCCCCTAAAGTGACGACTCGCGCATCGCTGTAGTAGAATCATCAATCATGATAGCGGGGCCGGGGTTGAAGGGATTCGGGAGAAAATTTGCGGAACCAGAGCCCCGCCGCATCGTGTAAAGAGCGACAGGAGCGGTTATGAGAAAACTTCATCAACGTCATTCAAGCGAGCGCGGATTCTCACTCATAGAGCTGATGATCGTGATCGCCATCATAGGCATTCTGATCGGCGTCGGCGTCCCCACCTGGCGCTTAATGGTGCGCAGGGGCAACGAGACGGCGGCCATTCAAACCATTAAGACGATCAAAGAGGTGCAGGCCGACTATGCGCTCGGGCATCGCGGCGAGTACGGCACTTTTGAAATGTTGATTAAAGAGGGCGCGCTTGACGAGCGCTTTGCCGGCGACGCTCCGGTCGTCGCCGGTTACATCTTCACGATGAAGGTCGTGCCGAAATCGAGCGGCCAGCCGGCGACCTACACCATCAACGCAGACCCGCAATCCTCCGAAGGCATCAGCGCGACGGGCAAGCGCCATTTCTACTATGACCCGAGCCTCAGCACGGCGCGCGAGAATCCTGAGCAGCCAGCCACGCCGACTGATCCGCCCATCGGCCAATAAGCTTCAGTAAAGCGAAAGCGCGTGCGGCATTGGGCCCGTCAGCCGAATCAACCTCGCTTGACCCTGCCGCCCGCGCTTTGCTAGGCTAAGTTCACTTCTCAAAAAAGCACATGCCCGCTTGGCTCAGTGGTAGAGCACTCGCTTCACACGCGAGGGGTCGTTGGTTCGAATCCATCAGCGGGCACTTATCTCTGCAAGATACTTAGCAGGTTTGCTGTCAACGAGAGAGGATAAAGAAAGAGGCAAGCTATGATAGCTTGCCTCTTTCTTTACTTCATCGGGTCGGCTCATTGGAGAATGGGATGCCCGCCGCCGCGACTGTGGTCGGCGGTTCGCTGGTAGAGAGCGCGGTCGTTGTGGTAGAGCACCAGATGCTCGCCCTCGTAGCGCACCACGTCGGAAACGCGACGCAGATTCCTCTCGTGCTCGGCGATGAGCAGGACGCAGTGGTTAAGCTCAAGCACCATTCCCGCCACGTAGATGAATCCGCCCTGATCGTAGACGCTACCGGCATACTGAGCGGAGGCGACGGCCACGTCCGGCGAATAAGCGCCGCGACTGTCACGCACGCGGTCCGGGCTGGCGATGTAGACCGTATAGTCCGAATAATTCATGCGCATGCGGTAGCCTTGGCGGCGCGCGATGGTGAAAAGCTCCGTGAGCCCATCGTCAATGGAGCGCAGCATCTCGGCATTGGGCGGTGCGACGGCGTAGATGCGTACGCCGCGCTCCGTAGTCTCGAAGATGGGAAATCTATCTCCGGTGACGGCCTGGGCGCGGGCGCGTATGATCTGCTCCGTCCGGCTTTGCGCGCTCGTGCACTGCACCATAGTGCCAACTAGGATCATCAAGCAGACCATCATCACCATGAACGCTCGGAAACGATAAGTGTGATGACTTGATTTCATATCAATCTCTTCATAAAAGCGATGAAACCCGCACCTTCACAATAATCAGTGGGGGCGGGTTTCATGATGCGAGAATCAACTCCTTCAGAAGCTGATCCAAAGTTTACTGAGCCACTCTTTCAGGGTCTTCCCCTCTTGTCTCCCTTTTTTTCGCCCTGTCCTCCGTTGTTGTTGGGCGGAGGCTTTGGGGTGACCACCACCACCGGCGGCTTCTCCTTGGGCGGCGGCGGCGGCTTGTCCCGCTGTCCTTCTGCGAAGACGCTGACCGACACGATGCAAAGCACCATGGCCGTCATCAACATTCGCTTTAAGTCTTTCATGATTTCGTGTGGCCTCCTCATGCCTGTTTCACATGAGCGCGCATGGGAGGGAGAAGAGACGCGCCAGTCTCAAAAGGGAGCAATATCAATGCCACAAGCAAATCCTTGCTCTCCTCCCGCATTTACCGCTAACAATTTATCAATTCTCGCCGTCAAGCGCACGCTTTCAGACGCCTCCCGCACCGTATCGTGCACAAGCTTTGATGCCCGCAAGTCCCGGCGGGCTGTCTTCAGCGGCGCACAATAACCCTCGTCGTGCCAACATTACCGCTGGCGTCGAAGGCCCGCAGGGAGATCGTGTGCTCGCCCGCGCCGACGAGCGGCAGATCGAGCGTGTAACGCTCGCGCGGGCTATCGGCGATCCCGTCGTCCGGGAACAGGCCACGCCACGTCGCGCCGTCTACGCTCAGGTCTGCGCGCTTGATCATGCCCGTGGAATCGTCCACTTCAAAGGCGACGCGGACGCGATCGCCCGTAATTTGAGCTTCCGCGAGGGCGCGCACGCTCGGCGGCGTGTTGTCTATATCGAGCGGCTCGCTCACGCGCTCGCCCATCAGAGCCTGCCCGAGCGGATTGTCCGGCGCGTCCGAGGCTATCACTTTAAAGACGTAGCGCCCGTCGGCGAGCGTCGCGCCGTCCACTGTGTAGAAATTATCGCGCAGCTTCTCCTTCAAGAGGCGGAAAGCGTTTTCGTTCAAAGAACGGTAATAGATGGCATATTCCAGCGTATCGCCGTTGCGGTCTTCGGCCTGCCATTGCAGCGCACGCGCCCCGCGTTGATAGAGGCGACGCGGCTGTGCCTGCGCGACCGCGCCGAAGAGAGACGGGTCCAGGCCGGAAGATTCCACGTTCGGGTCAACAGGTATCTGCACCATGGACTGCAAGCCGACGCCTATGGGCAGCGCCGAAATCGAGAGCACTTCGGGCGCGACATTGCGCGGCAAGTAAGCGATGCTGACATCCTCCATGAAGGAATCCGCGCCGCCCTGGGCCGCGCCCGCAGGCGTACGCAGCACTGCGCGCCACTGTATAAAGCGTGCGCGCGGGCTTGTGACCTGCGCTCCTGACGGGTCACGATAGGGCGCGCTCCATTCGCTCCAGGTCGCATCGGGCCGCTCGCCATTTCCAGAGCGCGTCTGCAATTCGACCTGCCCGCGCCCACGCCACCAGATGCGCCCCCATGAAGCGACGAGCTTGGCATCACGCACGGGCGATTCGTAGGTTCCCTCCGTCACCAGCTCAGACCCGAAGCGAAAGAGCTTGCCCTGGTTACTGGAAGCGGCGAACACTTCGCGCCCGCGCACGACGAAAGAGGAGATTTGCCCTTCGGTTGATTGCAGCAGGAGACGGTCGCGCCCGTCGTCGGTGACGGAATAGATGCGCCCCTTGTCGGCCGTGCCGATCAACACGCTGCCGCCCTGCGGTGCGGGCGCGACGGCGAAGGCAGTGGTCGTCGAAGAACTCCACAGCACGTCGGTTCCGCCGTCGGGCAGTAAGCGAAAGACTGCGCTGCGCGCGTTCGAGAGATCGTTGCGGCTGCGAGTCGCGGACTGCTGGCCCTGGACGGGATTGCCGGACTCGTCAATGGCCGTAAAGGTCACGGTCGCTGTGGGCGTGCCAGATGAATCACCGGATTGCGGCGTCGGGGCTGCGGCTCCGGCCGGGCGTGCCGTCGAGGCCGCTTCGCTGAGCGCGAGCGCGTAGATCGAGCCGTCGGCGCCCGCCGACAGCGCGTGAATCTCGCGCAGAGGTGAATCGAAGAGGGCGAAAGCCTTGCCGTCGGGCGAGACACGCAGGACGAGCCCGCCCGGGTCAGTGCCGGCGATCAGGTTTCCCTGCGCGTCTATGGCGAGCGAGATGACGTGCGTCTCGTTCGTGTCGGTCAGCAGAGAGGCTTCGGGTTTCGCACCCGCCGCACGCACGCGATAAAGCTTGCCGTTGTCGCCCGTGCCGACGGCCAGCCCGCCATCGGCCATCATGGCCAGCGACCAGATGTACTTATCCGGCGGATCGAAATACTCTTCGCCGCGCCCGTCCGCACCGATGCGATAGACTTTTCCGTCCGGCGACGTGCCCGCGTAAAGCGTGCCGTCACGACCGATGGCGAGCGCCGTCACGTCCAGTTCCGGCGCGTCGTAGAGCAGGGCGCCGCGCCCGTCCGCGCCGACACGAAAGATGCGCCCGTCGTGGCCAGTGCCGAGGTAAACATTGCCGGACGGGTCTACGGCGCTAGACCAGATGTAGGCTTGCTCCGTGTTGAAGACCTGTGAGAAGCGCGGCGCGAGCATTAAGGCTCCCGTGTCGGTGACCGAGACGCCGCGCGCGTCGCCCTTCAAGAGCTCTGCGCGGCTGTTCACTTCCCACAGGATGGGCTCGCCGGCCCGCACCATGACGGCAGAAGAGAGTATGAGAAGGAGGGTGATGAATGTGGCGATGTAGTTCGTCGAAGTTTTATTGAGCATCAAGTGGTTCGTCTGTTGTTTCTCTTGCTGAGAGCTATTGATCGTCCGAAGTTGCTTCGATGCGAGGCGACCGCGCTGCGATGTCGGTCGCGGCAAGCGTGGATGGCACGCTCCATGGCCGTCGCCTTCTAACTAATACGTCCGTGCGATAACAAAGGTTTGCGAGCCAACGGGCGCAAGCTTTCAAACGGCTGATCCGATGAGAATCATAACCTGAAAGAGCTTGGAGTAGGAAACTGCGGTGCGGCGCAGGCGGGCCTGGCCCTGACTGGGGGAGTCCTCTTATGTGCCGATATATTTCGCGTAGAGCGTACGCGCGGCGGCCACGTCCTCTGTGCCACGGATGATCGAGCGCGCGTCCTGAAAAACCGTCAACTCGCAGTCTCCGGCCTCGAAGCGAAGGAGGTACTCGTTGAGCGTCACCCGGCCCGATAGCCGAAGCCGCTCGGCCAGCGCCGCCAGATCAACACGCGTCGGGCGCATAGGGGAAATCTGCACGGCATCGCGCCCGCACAGCACGGCTGCGTAATCGCCAGCCTCCGCTTCCAAAGTCTCGTAGCGACCTAGACCGCACGCCGGACAATCCGCCAGGGGTGCGCCGAGAGCCATGCGCCGCCACTCGTTGCGCCACACGTCGAACTGCATGAGCGAACGATGCAGCGCCTCGGTTTGGCCCGCTAACAGTTTCAAGGCTTCTGTGACCTGCACGGCTGCGACCACGGAGATGATCGGCATGATGACGCCGGAAGTATCGCAGGTCGGGGCGCTGCCCGGCGCGGGCGCTTCCTCGAAGATACATCGCAGGCAGGGCGTCTCTCGCGGACGCACCGTCATCGTCACCCCGTAGGAGCCGACCGCCGCGCCGTAGACCCAGGCGACCCCATTCTTGACGCAGGCATCGTTAATGAGATAGCGCGTCGCAAAATTGTCCGTGCCGTCGAGCACGATATCCGACTCTTGAATCAAGCCTTCGACGTTCGACCCGTTGACATCGGCGACCAGCTCTTGCGTCTCGATCCCGGCGTTGATCTCCGCTATGTGACGAGCGCAGGCGACGGCCTTCGGCAGACGCTCTCGCGCATCGCGCTCTGTGAACATAGTCTGCCGCTGTAGATTGGAAGCCTCCACGAAATCACGATCAACTATGCGCAAGCGTCCGACGCCGGCGCGCGCCAGGGCTTCGGCCTGCGCCGAGCCGAGCGCCCCGCAGCCGATGATCGTGGCGCGTGACGCGAGCAGCCGTCTCTGCCCCGCCTCGCCTATCCCGTCAAACAAAATCTGTCGGCTATATCGTTCGAGCATACTAAAAGTCATTAACGGAACTCACGACAGAATCTAACAGTGATGGACAGCAGAGTCAGGATAAACAGAAGAGATGAACAATTCATGCAGCGTTGCTTTCATCTTTTATCCTGCTTTCTGTTTTCATCCTGACAATCTCTGTCCATCACTGTTACTTCACTTCAACGCCCGCTCAGCCGCCTCGCGCATGACATCGAGCGGCGCATCCTCGCCGTTCCATAATCTGAACTGCGCGGCGGCCTGGGCCAACAACATCGCCAGGCCCCCGAGGCTTTCGCACCCGGCCTCCGTGGCTTCGCGCATGAAGCGCGTCGTCGCAGGGTTGTACACAAGATCGTAAGCGAGTCGCGCCTCTTGAAGCTGTTCGGCTGTAGCCGGCGTCTCGTTCTCGCTGCTGCCGCGCGTACCGAGCGGCGTGGCATTGACGACCAGATCGAAGCCGGAAAAGCGCGCGCCCTCAAGACGGGCGCAGGCCGCGCCGAATGTTTCGGCGAGGGGCCTTGCCTTCTCGACGTTTCTGGCGAAGAGGGTGGTCTGCGCTCCCTCTCCACAGAGAGCCCAGAGAGCGCTGCGCGCCGCGCCGCCCGCACCGATCACAGCACAGCGAGCCCCCCGTAGCGAGCCCATCCCGTCACGCAGCGGCTCAAGAAAAGCCTCCGCGTCCGTGTTATAGCCGACGAGCTTATCCTCTTCGACGACGACGGTATTGACAGCGCCGATCTCTCGCGCCGCCGGGTCAACATCATCCAGAAGCTCAAGACAAGCGCTCTTGTGCGGAGCCGTGACGCTTAAGCCGCGCAGCCTCCAATCCACTTCGCGCGTGCGCGGATGTACCATCCGTCGTAGAAAATCTTTCGCCTCACGCACCTCGAAAGGCAGGTAAACGCCGTTCATACCGAGCGCGGCGTATGCAGCGTTGTGTATTTGTGGAGAGACCGAATGCGCGACGGGCAAACCCATGAGGCCCATGATCTGTGTCCGGCGGTCGATCTGTTGAAGGCGGTAAAGCTCGCGCATGGCGGCGACGCCGAGCTGGCCGGGCGCGGTGGCGTCGCTTTCATCGAGCGCGGCGAAGGTCAGGAATGCGCCGAGCGACGGCCCGAGGATGCGCGTCGCAACTCCGGCTGGGCCCATGGCGATGGCGATCAGGTCGCGTCCCTCGCTGCGGGCGCGCCGGAGCAGATTGAATATGGGGATGCAGTCCGTGATGTCTTCGGCGTGAACGGCGAGCTTGAGAATGCGGGCGGGGGTTGCGGCCATGCGCTCGTAAATCTTTTCGAGGTCTGCGGGCACGCCCGTAAAGTCGTGATGCGAGCAGATGACGCGCGTCCAGTCGAGCCGTTTCCAGCGCTCATCCTCGCTTTGATGGATGAGGAATAGAAGCTCGCACTCAATGTCGGCTAAGCCTTCGTACTCTTCGTCGTAGAGAAAATGTTCGACCCAGAAGGCCAGACGATTGAGGATGTCTATCTCGCGGTGGCCGCCCTGTTCGGCTGGGCGCAGCGTGAGTATCCAGGGGCGCGTGCTGGCGCGCCGCAGCTCATCCATGTGACGCAGGGCCAGCTCAAACTCTACGCCGCTCAGGCAATCCATGCGCAGCTCTATCAAGTCTGCGAAGGGGGCAGCGTCTAAGACCCTGCGGGCCAACTCGCTCGCGCGGCTCTCGCAGACAGGAACACAGATGCGCGCCGGGTGACTCTTTTCTTCCATTACAGCAAGAGAATCCACAGCAGAATCAAACGGGACAGGCAGGATAAAAGCAATGCTTAGAGAGCCGAGCCGAGAGTTGAAATCTCAAACCTCAAATTCTCTATCCTGACTATCCTGTTCATCCTGTTAACTTCTTTCCCGTCGCTCTAAGTTGCCGTCTCAAAAAGCTCGTGCGACAGGTATCTCTCGCCGAAATCGCAGATGATGGAGACCACGCGTTTGCCTTCGCCAAGCTCTCTGGCGACTTCGCGCGCGGCCCAGGTGATCGCGCCCGAAGAGATGCCGCAGAAGATGCCCTCTTCGCGCGCGAGGCGGCGGGCCATCTCAAGTGCCAGGTTGTAATCAACCGGGATGACGCGGTCAACGACCGACGGATCGTAGTTGCGCGGAATGAAACCCGCGCCGATGCCCTGAATCTTGTTGGGCCCGGGCTCGCCGCCCGAAAGCACCGGCGAGGAAGTGGGCTCGACGGCGACGATGAGCACATCTTTGCCCGCGCGCTCCCGGAGTATCTGGCCGACGCCCGCGATGGTTCCGCCCGTGCCGACGCCCGCGACGAAGGCGTCTATGCGCCCGTCCGTATCCTCCCAGACCTCCTCGGCTGTGGTGCGGCGATGCACTTCCGGGTTCGCGGGATTGTCAAACTGTCCGGGCGTCCAGCTGTTCTGCGTCTCTTCCGCAATGTCTGCGGCCTTCTTGATAGAGCCCTTCATCCCTTCCGCGCCGGGCGTCAGGACAACCTCCGCGCCGAGCGCTGAGAGCACCCTGCGTCGCTCGACCGTCACGGTCTCGGGCATCGTGACGATCAGCTTGTAGCCCTTGATGGCGGCGGCGAAAGCGAGCGCGATGCCCGTATTGCCGGAGGTCGGCTCGATGATGACGGTTTCGCCCGCCTTGATGCGGCCCTGGCGCTCTGCATCTTCGATCATGGCCCAGCCGATACGGTCTTTGACCGAATCCATCGGATTCTGCGATTCGAGCTTGGCGAGCATCTCCGCCGAGCCTGGATGGGGAATACGATTGAGCCTGACGAGGGGCGTGTAACCGATCAGCTCAAGCATGTTGTTGGCAATCTTGGGTCGTTGCGGCATAGCGAACTCCTTCAAAATAGATTAGTGCGGCGGACTAGCTGTGATGAATGATTCTTAAAAAACTATACAGCGCCGCGCGGCGCGCGTGCAAGGCACTCGGCTGAAGACAACGGGCTACACCATCAAAGGCTCAGGCATCGGTCTGTCTTTTGCTCGAAGGATTCTCGACGGCCCGGCCCATGTGGCGCGTCGGAGCCTCTGCGCCAAGGTGTCTGGTCGTGCCCTCGGTGACGCTCGGCGGCTGCATTATAAGCTCTGCGGTATTGCGCCTCGGAAGCTGCGGCTCCTGCGCGCGAGCGGGCGGAGGCGGCATCTGCGGCTGCATAGAAGCGCGCGGCAAAGCGGGCTGTTGTGGCTGCGTTTGCTTGACACGCATCCACTCTGCGACGCCGCCGCCGAGCATGGTGAAAGCCGGTATGAACATCCAGAACCACCAGGCACGCCCCATCGGCATGAAGGCGAGCACGATGGCGACGACCAGGAAACCCACGCCCATAAAGATGGACTTGACGGCTTTATCCAGGCTCGGCTCGCCCCTCTCCCTGCGCCCGCGACGGCCTTCCGGGACGGGCGCGGGCGGCGGCTCTTGCTGGGGCAGGCGGCCTGTCAGGGCTTGAGGCACAAGGCTGATGTCAACGCCGCAAGAGCGGCAATACCTGGCCCCGTCCAGATTGTTCGTCCCACATGTCGGGCAATACATATTCTCGCCTCCCTTTCTTTGATGATCGCCGAAAAGCAAGGATGAAGGATGAAGGATGAAAGAATAATGAGCATCGTTCAAGGCAGAATCTAACAGGGATGGACAGGATAGACAGGATGAAGACAAAAATCAGGAAGAAAGACAAAAGCATGACTGCATGAATAGTTCATCTCTTATTCTTTATCCTGTGTATCCTGTCCATCCTGTTAAATTCATCCTTCATCCTTCATCCTTCATCCTTGCTCTTGTGCGCTGGCGCAACGCTTCGTAGAGCACGACTCCGGCTGCGACTGAGACATTAAGCGATTCCGTTCGGCCACGCAAAGGAATTCGCACGAGCACATCGCAACGCTCGCGCACTAGGCGATGCAGGCCCGCCCCTTCGCCTCCGAAAACCAGCGCGCAGGGCTGCGTGTAATCCCACTCCGTATATTCCATCTCGGCCTGGCCGCTCGTGCCCAAAGTCCAGATGCCTCGCCGCTTCAACTCCTCTATCAAGCGCGCGAGATTCGCCGCGCGCGCCACGGCGACGTGCTCCAACGCTCCGGCGGCGACCTTGGCCACAGTCTCCGTCAGGCCGACGGCGCGGCGCTCTGGAATAAAGAGACCATGCGCGCCCGCGCATTCCACCGTCCTCAGTATCGCCCCCAGGTTGCGCGGGTCTTCAACGCCGTCGAGCACTACTGCAAGCGGCGGCTCGCTTGTGCCCACTCTCGCACTCAGAGCAGACAGAAGCTCTTCGGCGTCCGCATAACGCGCGGCGGCCACGGTTGCGATGACGCCCTGGTGATTAACGCCCGCGCCCTGCGAGGCACGCGCGAACTCGGCGCGCGTCGCACGCCGCACGGGAACATTCGCCTGGCGAGCCAGGTCCAGCAGTTCGCGCAGGCGATGCGTATGCGCGCCCTCGTTGATGATGACCTGCTCGACCGAGCGTTGACCCGCGCGCAAAGCCTCAAGGATGGGCGAGACGCCGTAGAGCCGTTCGCCCATAGGCGCGGCGCGCTCCGGCGTTAAGGATGCAGCGCTCTCCACCTCGGCGCGTCTCTCAACGTGCTGAAGGTCGCGCTCTCGCCGCTGCTGCGGCGGCGGCTTCCTGCGAGACCGCTTATGATCCGGGTGCGGCTTCATGCGAGCAAGTCCGGGTGGCGTGTCATGAGGTAATGGCGCAGGCGCGAGTAGCGCGCAAACTGTCGCTCGTTATCGCTTGTCGTGACGGTTTCGGTATTAAAGCGACCGGGACGGGAGCGACGCAGGCCAGCCGCGCCGGTATGTTCTTCCAGAGGCCAGGCGACAGAGAGGGCTCGCCGCAGCCGTTGATAAGAGTCATCGTACAGGGCCGCGACGCCGCGCTCTCTGAGCAGTTCGACGAGCGTTGAAAAGTTCTGCGCCGCGATCAGATTCTTTCCCTCGCCCAGGCATGAGAAGTCGAAGCTGTGAGCGTGTATGCGAGCGTTGCCTTCAAATCCGGCAGCGTAGATGTCGAGCACAGCCTCGTCCGCACTCAACTCGCGCGCTTCCACGATCTCGTTCTCCGACCCGCGCCCCACACGCTCCTCGACTTCAACCCTCCGCGCGAAGAGCCTGCCCGCGACCAAGAGCGTAATATCGCTCCAGGCAATGCCTGATGATTCATCGCCGCCCAACGGATAGGCAACGAGCTCATCACTCTTCAGTTCCAGTGTGCGTAGACGCTTCGGCGCTGAATCCGTCAAGGACAAATCCTTATCGTCAACCGTCAGGGTCTCTGCTCCCAGAGCGCGCAGCCTGCCTTCGACAAGCGAAGCTTCCTCGCGCGTCGCGGAGCGGGCCAAGGGCAGCGGCTCTCCCGCTTCCGTGACGCGCAGCAGCTCCTCCATCCTGAGCCGCAGCAACTCCGCCATCTTTACGAGCGAGCCTTCAGACAGCCGCGCACGCCTGTGCGGCAACAAGATCAGGTTGAATCCTCTCTCACGGTCTTCCAGACGCCTCAGCGCTGGCTCGCGCAGGCGCGTGCCCGCTTCCGTGAGGGGAAGCGGCGCGGCACAGTAAAGGCAGCCGGAGCGCGTCGGCGGGTTGGCGCGCAGGCACTCCTCGCAACGCACCAGCTCATCCGGGGAAAAGGCGCGCGTCTCGGACGCAAGCGTCGGCCCGTCGCTCAACCAGGCCGGCTTTTCTTCATTCTCATTCGCCAATGCTTTATCTCCGGCCCGCGATTATACGACCTGACGACGCTCGTTGTAATCAGCAAAACGCGCCGGGATTGATAACGACAGGCGTTCCTGTATAATCGTCGCGCTCATTATCTTTCACGTTTCAAACACTTCCGAACTGTTATTGCTCAAGAGCGCTCATGACCTGGACGGTGCGGCAAAAGGAGGGATGGGGGCGGCGGTCTTGCTTTGCGCTGGCCTGGACGCTGGCCCTCCTGGCGTGCTCCTGCGCCGCAGCGCCCTCGCCCGAAGCGACTGGCCCACGCGCCAGCGCGCCCGTCTACCCGACTCTCGCAGACTCGCCTGATCGCCGACAGGCGGCGCTGGCAGCCTGGGCCAACCTGACGCTCGCGCAAGGCATAGCGCATGCGCCAGCGCCCGAGTTGCAACCCGTCACGCAGACTTTGAAGAGCATTCCCAACTTGAGCCCGTCCCTCTACCTGCCGAAAGTGGGCGCGGCAGATGCCATGTCGGAGGAGGAGACGCGCGAAGCTTTGCGACGCTTCATAAGCGCGCAGGGCACGCTCATCGGCGCTGAGCCCAAGCAGCTCTCATTAGTGCTGCGCACGGACTTGGCAGACGGGACGAAAAAGGCTAAGTACGAGCAGCACCCCTTTCGTCATCCCCTGCGCGGCGGCTATGGCCAACTAGAGATCAGCTTTGCACCCGACCGTCGCCTGCTGCAAATCAACAGCACATGCATTCCCGATGTCGAACAGTTGCAGCGCGCCCTGGCCGGTCTCACCCCGGCATTAAATGCCGAGCAGGCCGCGACGAACATCGTCGGGCGCACCTACACCTACACGGACGCGGGCCTGGGCCAGCAGACCTCGACGGTCGCCAGCAATGAAGAGGTCAAGGTCCGCGAACTGGTCATCTATCCGTTGCCGCGTGCGGGTGAACCCTCGGCCCTTGAGCTGCACCTCGCCTGGGAGATAATGATCGGGAAAGGAGCCGGGGCGCGACTGCTTTATCTGGATGCCGCGACGAATAAAATCATCGCCTCGGCCCCTTCGACTTGAGACTCCGCGCCCGGAACGCTTCTACGCACTTGACCGGAACACCCTCACGGCGGCATCCTATCTGACAGTTATTTACATCTCTATGGAGCACCCTTTCGCATGAACTTTGATCCGACGAACAATATTTCGTGGCAGTTCGGTCATCGTGGCAGAGTCGCAGTATTCATTGACGGGAACAATCTTTTTCACGCAGCGCGTTTTCACAACATAGACATCGATTACAATAAGCTGTTGCGTGTGCTGCTCGGCGATGGTCGTCTGCTCAGGGCCTTCTTCTACACGGGCGTGGATGTCGGGGCGGAGCGCCAGCAGGGATTCCTGCTCTGGATGCGCCGCAACGGATTTCGCGTCATTCAAAAAGAACTGAAGACTTTTTACGACGGCACGCGCAAGGCCAATCTGGATGTCGAGATAGCCGTCGACATGCTCAGCCTTGCCGGGCGCTACGACACGGCTGTGCTCGTCTCCGGCGACGAAGATTTCGTCTATGCCGTGAACGCCGTCGCCTACAAAGGCTGTCGCGTCGAGGTCGCGGGCTTTCGCTCGAACACTGCGCCCAAACTGATTGACGTGGCCGATTATTTCATAGACCTCGGCGAGATCGCCGACAAGGTGCGCAAGGAATTCCCGCACGGCGTACGCTATGACGAGCGCGACCTGCACGAGGAAGCCACGGGCGCATCCTCCTTCCTCCAACCTGCCGTCGAAGCGTCAACGGACGGCAACAATCATCATCACCGCGACGGCTTTAGCCAGACCACCGCTCGCGTCGTGATTGAAACCAACATAGACGAAGACGAAGAGCAGTTTGAATCGCCGACCGAGTTCATACGCATTACGGATGAGCATTAGAAAACGGTAATGGGTCAGGCGTCGTCAGCTCAAAGTTTTGAGCTAACGACTGATCGCCAACGCCTGGGGCTACTCCGCCATGAAAATCTTCAGCGTCGAAGAGGCCAACGCCCTGCTGCCGACGGTGCGCGCCGTACTTTTGGCGATACAGCGTGCGCACCGTCGCCTGTTGGCCTGCCGCGAAGCAGCCAAGCACGCCGCCCAGGGGGCGGAATCGGGCGGCGGCGGTATGCCCGGTGGTTCGAGATACGTCGCGCTCCTCATCGAATTGACGACGCGCACGGGCGAGCTCGAAGCAGTGGGCGTGCAGCTCAAGGATTACACGCGCGGCCTCATTGATTTCCCTTCACTGCGCGACGGGCGCGTCATTCTGCTCTGCTGGCAGCTAGGCGAAGGTGACCAGATCGAGTGGTGGCACGACGTAGAGGCTGGCTTCGCCGGAAGACAACCGCTTTGAGTTAAGAGGCCAGAGAGGTCTGGCAGCGAAGGCTTTCCTGCCCGGCCATCGGCCCTTCCTCCCTCAAACGCTCACACTATCTTGTAGCTCACAGGTCATCAAATACAGTCTCTAGTATATTTTCTGGTTGACGACTTAAAGTAGCTTCTGATAGTATCCGCCGCGACTCCGCAAGGGGCTTGGGTTTACTGGCTTAACCTCCCTGGCCCACAGATGCAAATTCCAACAGTTTTTATCGGAGGCAACCTTCGCTATGCAGTGTCCTTCGTGCCGCGCTGTTTACTCCAACGGCCTGGAAATATGCCCACGGTGCAAAACACCCGCGACCACAGATTCCCCCGCGCCTGAAGTCGAGCCCAGGCTCTCAAGGCGTGATGAAAAAATGGCGGCGACAGACCCCTTGGCTGGCGATTCTCGCGCGGACGCTTCCGGCGGCGAGACGACAGCGCCGGTCATCTCAACCCTGATAGAGTTTCCGGGCGCTGGACGCGCGGCGCGCCCGCAGTGGCGTAAACAGTTGAGCGAGCGCGTGCGCGAGATTCAGGAACGGCGCGCGCGTGAAGCCGAAGAGGCCGCGCGTCGTCCGCAGGAACAACCCGCTGCCGAACCGCCCGCGCAGCAACTCGGTCTTGTGCCGCCGCCAGACCTGCCGCAGATCAATCCGCTGGTTGCGGCTGCGTTGCGCCGTATAGAGCGCGCGCGTCAATCCTATCCGCCGGCGACGCGCACCCGAGGCGGAGGCGGCGCGGCGACCGCCGTCGCAAGGGTCGTTGAGGACGACTACCAGCCTGTGACGACGCCCGCGACGCTCGAAGCGCAGGCGTCCATGCCGCTTCAGAAACCCGATAAAGCTTTGGTCGAGAAAAGCCCGGAAGCGGCGCGCGAGCATGGTCTGGTTGTCATCTCTACGGCGCAGCCGCTGGCGGCGCGCGTCGAGGTGGCCCAAACTGAAGTGACGACCAGGCATGCCGCCGAAGCCATTGACGAGGCAATCCTCGACAGCACGCATGCGCAGGAAGCGGAGGCGCTGCCCGTCATAGAGCCTTATGATGATCGCGCTCCACTGCATCGGCGCGTCGTTGCTGCCGTCATAGACTTGATGGTCGTCGCCTTCGCTTCATCGCCATTCTCTGCCATCATCGAATTGACGAACGGCAATTGGGCGGACATGCGCGTCGCTGGTTCTATGGGCGGCATTATCCTCGTCATTACGTTTCTTTATCTGACGGCCTCGACTGCGCTGAGCGGGCGCACCTGGGGCATGTCGCTCCTCTCGCTGCGTCCGGTTGATGCCGAGACGGGACTGCCGCCCACTACCAGGCAAGCGATGGCGCGTGCCATTCTGTTCATGTTCTCGTTGGCGACGGCCGGGCTCGGTATCCTCTATGCGCTCTATGATGCGGAGGGGCGGGCCGCGCATGACCATTTCTCGGGCACGGTCGTCGTGCGCGAATAAGCCAAGTAAAAAAGGCAGAAGGTAAAAGGCAAAAGTGAAGACGGCCTCTTTACTTTTGCCTTTTACCTTTTTACTTTGGCCTTGATTATTGTGAACGAGCAAACCGTCAGCCTCATCCTTGAAGAGATTAAGCCACTGCTTGAGGGTCGGCCCGCGGGCAAGGTCTTTCAATTATCGCGCCTCTCTCTGGCCATAGATTTTCGCACGGGCGATGGCCGCTATCTCTTCCTGAGCGTAGAGCCCGCCGCGCCCCGTCTCCACATGATCGCGCGGCGCACACGCGACCTTGAGAAAGAGTCTCAAGCCTCCTCGCACTTCGTCTTGGCGATACGCAAACACCTGGGAGGCGGGACGCTTCTAGAACTGACAAAAGATGAGGGCGAGCGTATCGTGCGCTTCCGCTTCCAGGTGTCTGACGAGCTTGGCAACGCGCACCATCGCTGGCTCATCGCCCAACTGACGGGTCGCACGGCGAACCTCTTTCTGCTGGACGAAGGCGGCCACATACTCGACGCGCTTCGGCCCTCTCAAGATGAGGGTCAGGAGATCGGCGACACGTACGAGCCCCCGCCATCTCAAGCGCAAAGCGCGCACGCTCAGACGGCGCTCTCAAAGGGGTCTTTCGCTTCACTCTCCGAGGCAGCCGACGATCATTACGCGCAGCTCGAAGCGAAGCGCGCCTTCGAGTCCAGAGCCGCAGCGGCACGCGCACGCCTTCGTAAATCAATCGCACAGCGCCGCAAGCTTCAAAGCCATCTGCGCGCGGACCTGGCGGCGCACGGCGAGGCCGAAGAGCATAAAAGGATCGGAGAGCTGCTCATCGCCAACATAGGCAGCGCCGAGCGAAGCGGCAATCGCGTCACCGTCACCGATTACTACGCCGCAGAGACACCGCGCATAGAGTTAGAGATTGACGAGCATCGCTCTCTTCAGGATGAGGCGGCGCGACGTTTCGCTCGCTACACCAAGGCCAAGCGCGCGGCGCAGGAGATTGCCGCCAGGCTCTCGACGCTGGAAGAAGAGCTGGCTCAGCTTGAAGCGCAGGAGGAAGAGTTGGAGAGCATCATCGCCGCGAGAGATGAAGCGGCGCTCTTGAGCTTCGAGGGCGACAGGCAGAAGGGGCCGAGGGCTGCGCGCACCGCCGCCTCGAGAAAGTCTGCGGAGAGCGTGCCTGGCGCGCGTCGTTATCGCTCTTCGGACGGCTACGAGATATTGGTCGGTCGCACCTCGCGCGACAACGATCACCTCACCTTCCGTGTCGCCCGCCCGCACGACTTGTGGCTGCACGCGGCTGACTATCCGGGCTCGCACGTCGTCGTGCGCAACCCGACGCGCAAAGAGATACCGCACCGCACCATCATCGAAGCGGCGCAACTGGCGGCCAACTTCAGCCATGCCAGGCGCGACGCCAAGGTCAACGTCCACTACACGCCGCGCAAATTCCTCTCGAAGCCGAAAGGCGCGGCGCCGGGTCTGGTGCGTATGTCCGGCTTCCGCTCCCTGACGGTCGAGCCGCGCGAGACCCTGGAGCGCATTTGAAACAGAGAGCGCGCTCTGTTTCAACATAAATCTACAGCTTCAGTTTGCAAATGACGCACACTTTCGTCACAGGCGCGTTGTAGCTTGAGTGAGCGTTAAGGCCAGTACCGTCAAAGGTCTCGGGCGGGCGGCTGCGATAAGAACCCGCCCGAGACCTTTGGCGGTACTGACCAGCATTACACTGAAAGAATCGGGAAACTACAGATGAGCACTAATTTCGTTCAACCTTTGGAAGAGATGGCGGCGGGCGTGCTTGATCGTGTGGCCGACGTGATCGTGGGCGAAGCGTCTACGCTGCGCGACGGGACGGAGCACGCGGGCGTCAGGCTGCCGCGCGACCTTTACGCGCACGAGGGCGCGCAGACAGAGTGGTGGTACTACACCGGGCACATGCAGACGAGCCGCGGGCGACGCTTCGGCTTCGAGCTGGTCTTCTTCAAACGGCGCACAGACCTCGACCGCTTCGGCATCATCCCTTTGCGTCTCATCGCCAATCCGATCTACCTCGCGCACTTTGCCATCACAGATGAAGGGCGCGCTTCGTTTCGTTATGAACATAAAAAAAGTACGGGCGGCGCATTCGATCTTCCGGCGGCGGCGAGCGACGAGCGCTACTACCTACGCCTCGGCAAGTGGAGAGTCACTGAAGCGCAGGGCATACACCAACTGCGGGCGACCCTGGGTGATGATCTCATCTTTGAAGCGAGGCTCAAGAGTACGAAGCCGCACGTCCTGAACGGGCACGAGGGCGTCGGCGTGAGCTTCAAGGATGAGGGCGAGGCGTCGCGCTACTTTTCGCTGACGCGCATGGAGGCCGAAGGCCGCATCACCTGGCACGGCGAGACGGAGGATTTCCAAGGCTCTGCCTGGATGGATAGGGAGTTCGGCACATGGCGCACGACGGAGAATCAGAAGGGATGGGACTGGTTCAGCATCCAGCTTGAGACGGGCGCGGAAGTGATGGTCTATCACCTGCGCAACACAGCCGGAGAGCCGTCCCCGTTCTCAAGCGGCACGTTCGTTGATGCCGAGGGCAAATGGACGCACCTCTCGCGTGAGGATTTCCAGCTTGAACCGCTCGCACACTGGACGAGCCCGCACACGGGGGCCAGGTATCCAAGCGGCTGGCGATTGCGCGTGCCGCGCTTCGCCGTGGATGTCGAGGTCTCGCCCGTCATCAAAGACCAGGAGCTGGATACGCGCGGCACGACGATGATCGTTTACTGGGAGGGAGCTTGCCTTGTGCTCGGGCGTCACGCGGGCGAGCAGACGAAGGGCCGCGCCTATGTCGAACTGGTCGGCTATGACCGCTCGCACGAGCAGCCTTCGCTCAGTGCCTTCCTCTTCGGCGGCTCGCTCGAACGACAATGGCGCAGCATCTTTGGTTGAAAAGCCTGTAAAAATTTCGCAGGTCGAACACGTCGAGTGAACTGTTAACGGACATCGCAAACTGCGAGAAGCTGCAAAACAGGGCTCTTTCAAGCTGGTATGCTGCTTGCAACCTGAAAAGCCGGGAACACTCTCATAATTTTCACGTCCGGCTTCGCTAGCGGGGCGGACTTCATTGGCAAAGGAAGAAGAGGAGACACAAAGCAATGGGATTATTTGACAAAATGTTCGGGCGCGGCGCAGAGCAGGCGCAGCAGCAGCCCAACGCGCAGCAACGCTTCGAGACGCTCAAGAACAAGTATCAGACGCTATTGACAACGTCTGACCAGCAGCACATACAGTTCGAGAACTTCCACGTTCAGGACGACAAGCTCTTCATCAAGGGCGTCGCACCGTCCGAGGATGCCAAGAACAAGTTCTGGGATCAGGTCAAGCTCGTCAATCCGAACATGGACGACATCACAGCCGACATTCGCGTTGACGAAAGCCGCGCTCAGGGAGCGGCGGTCGGCGGCAGCAGCGGCGGCGAGACTTATACGGTCAAGTCCGGCGATACGCTCTCCAAGATCAGCAAGCATTATTACGGAGACGCGGGCGAGTATATGCGTATCTTCTACGCCAACCGCGACAAGATCAAAGACCCGAACATGATTCAGGTCGGCCAACAACTGACGATTCCTAAAGAGTAGTCGTGCTCTTTTAAGCATCCGAAGCAAGCCGCGAAGGGGCGAGCGTAATGTATCTCATTACGCTCGCCCCTTCGCGGCTTATCGATTTTTCCGATACGCACTCCTTGCATTCCTGGCTGCACGCCGTAGACAATAGGGCTCATGAGCACATCACGTAAGGCAGAGCCTGATCGCTCGACAGAACTGTTTGCGCGCGCCGTAGAGTTGATGCCGGGCGGGGTCAATTCGCCCGTGCGCGCCTTTCGCGGCGTCGGCGGCACGCCGCGCTTCATCCGCAGCGCACGGGGCGCGACGATGACGGATGTTGACGGTCGCACCTACATTGACTACGTCGGCTCCTGGGGGCCGATGATTCTCGGGCACGCAGACCCGGAAGTCCTCGACGCCTTGCGCGATGCTCTGGCGCGCGGGACGAGCTACGGCGCTCCGACCGAACTGGAGATAGAGGTTGCCGAGGAGATCGCTGACGCAGTGCCGTCAATCGAGATGGTGCGGATGGTCAATAGCGGCACGGAGGCCACTATGTCCGCCATACGCCTGGCGCGCGGCGTCACCGGACGCAATAAGCTGGTCAAGTTCGAGGGCTGTTATCACGGCCACGGCGATAGCCTGCTGGTCAAGGCCGGTTCGGGTGTCGCCACCCTCGGGCTGCCCGATAGTCCGGGCGTGCCCTCGCAGCTTGCCGCCAACACGCTCACCGTTCCCTTCAACGACACGGCAGCGCTCGCACAGGTCTTCGCCGCACACAACGACGTGGCGGCAGTAATCATCGAGCCCGTGGTCGGCAACATGGGCTGCGTCGTGCCGCTTGAAGGTTACTTGCAGGAGGTGCGCGAGCTGACAAGCAAGGCAGGCGCGCTCTTGATATTCGACGAAGTGATGACGGGCTTTCGTCTCGCGCGCGGCGGAGCGCAGCAGTTATACGGCGTGCTGCCGGACATCACGACGCTCGGCAAGATTATCGGCGGCGGCCTGCCCGTCGGCGCTTATGGCGCGAGCCGCGACATCATGAACCATATCGCGCCCGCCGGAAACATCTACCAGGCCGGGACGCTTTCTGGCAATCCACTGGCGATGACGGCAGGCTTGACCACGCTCAGGCGCTTGCGCGAGCCTTCCATTTACGAGCGGTTGGAGCGCGCGGGCGAGCGCCTCTGTCGAGGACTAAAGGAGGCGGCGCGCGAGGCTGGCTTGAGCACCGTGACGAATCGCGTCGGCTCGATGTGGACTTCATTCTTTACGAGCGAGCCGGTCACGGATTGGGCCACGGCACAAAAGAGCGACCGCACTCTCTACGGGAAATTCTTTCACGCCATGCTCGCAGAGGGCGTCTACCTCGCGCCCTCACAATTTGAAGCGGCCTTCATCAGCATCGCCCACACAGACGAGCTACTCGACCAAACCATCGAGGCCGCGCGCCGAGCGCTAAAAACAGTAATGAGTGATGAGTAGTACCAAGTTGCTATAGAAAAGAGGTCAGTCGTGCCAAAGCTCTCGGGCGAGTCTCAAGCGGCATCACCCGCCCGAGAGCTTTGGCTGTACTGACTGCCTGACCCGGCGGCCTCTCTTTGTCTTGCAACTTTGTATAAGAAGACAAATTCTTTCACTCATTACTCCTCGCTATTTTTAGCGGGAGGTCTATGGTGAAGGTGGTTCCCTGGCCAGTGGCGCTTGAAACGGAGATTGTGCCGCCATGCCGCTCGATGATCTGTTTGACGATGGCGAGGCCGAGGCCCGTGCCGCGTTTCTTGGTGGTGAAGAAGGGCTCGAAGATGCGAGCGCGCGTCTCTTCATCCATGCCGCTGCCGGTATCTTCGATCTGGACGCGGGCCAGAGGATGAGCGCCGCCGAAGTGACCGTTGCGGCCTGCGTCTTGTCCGGCAGCGCCTTCGACGCGGGCCGTCGAGATAATGATCGGCTCCTCAGCTTTGCTGGCATCCACGGCGTTGGCCAGGATGTTCATGAAGACCTGCCGCAACTGGTCTTCGTCCCACTCACCCTTGAGCGCATATTCGCTGTAATGCTTCTCAATCGGCGTCTTCTTTTCCCTGATCCGGTCGGCGATCAATTCCAGGCTCGCATCCAGCAGCTCGTCCAGCTTCACCTCCGTGCGGTCTAAAGGCCTTTGGCCGGAGAACTGCGTGACATCAACCACCAGCTTGTTGAGATGATCTATACCGCGCTCGACCAGATCAATGGTGTTCAAGCCTTCGCGGTCGCGCGTCGTATCGCGCAGCATAGAGACGCCGAGGCGTATGCTCCCCAGTGGGTTCTTGATCTCGTGTGCGACCTGCGCCGCCGCCTGGCCGACAGCCGCGAGCGATTCCGTTCTTCTGACCTGCGCTTCGGCCTCCGCCGCCTCCGTGACATCTACGAGCGTAACGATCTGTCCCTGCTCGCCGTCAATGGCGAGCGGCGAGGAATAGACATCGTAGGCGCGATTGGCGCAGTCTGGATTGCTCTCAGGGCACATCCAGCGCCCGCGATAGGTTGCCCGCGTGACGCGCGTGGCGACGGCGGCTTCGAGCATGGTCATCGCTTCGGGCGGAGCGAACTTGTCGAAGACGGAAGCGCCGATGCTCGCCCTCGGAAAGATTTTGAAGAAGGCGGCGTTGGCGCTTCGTATGTGATCGTGCGCGTCAATGGCGGCGATGGCGCTGACCATGCCTTCGAGCATCTGCGCGCTGAATCGTCTCTCGCTCTGCGCCTCGCTCATGCTCCGGCGCAGTTGACGAAAGCGACGCTGGACTTCCCAGATCGTTCCGGCTGCGACGAGCACGCCGATCAAGATCGCAAGCATGCTCCACAACCGTATGGAGCGCAGCGCACGGCTCTCTATTGATTCGATCTGCTGCAAGATCGCCGCCTGCTCCGGGCCCGTCGCATCTCGCAGCATGGCATTTAAGGAGGCGTCAACGGCGCGAAACTTTTCAAACCCTTCGACCCCATAGCGCTCCCTGGTTTCCGTCGCCGCGAAATACTCTTCGAGCTCGCGGCGAAAGGCGCGTCCAGCTTCGGCCTGCGCGAGCGGCAAATGCTCGAAGCGCGGCAAGACCTTCTGCACCTCTTCACGCGCCCTGCCGATGCGATAACCGAAGGGCATAGGGATGATAGGTTCCGGCTCGCCCTCGACGCGCCCGCGCGCGCGCGCCTCGTTGTTGAGGTTGGTGAGGGCCACCCTCAGCTCAAGCAGGATGCTGAGCTTGCCGGCATAGCCGCGTTCAAGGTTGAGCACGTCCGTGCTGACCTGATCGAGTTGATTAACGCTGATGCGGCCGAGCACGATGATGACCGTCAGCAGGAGCGCAAAGCCCACGAGCAGCGGCATCAAGGTCGGCGAGATTCCTCTCTCCTGCGCGAGCGGGCGACGCCGCTGCGCGCCCGGTCGCGGCGCGCCCTCTTCGAGCGACGGCACGCGCCTGTAGACGACCTCGCCCTCGTCCGTCTCATGCCCTGCTGTCGGTCTCTCTTCTTGCATAAAGTGAATCAGTCGCCAAGCACGAGCGGGAAACTTTTTTTGACTGGCCGGTGATCGCTGATTACCTTTTCACTTCGCGTCCATCCAGTTGTCGCCGATGCCGACTTCGACCGTGAGAGGAACATCAAGCTCGACGGCTGACTCCATCTCGCGGCGGATGGTAGCGGCGACCCGCTCGGCCTCTGCGGCGGGCGCTTCGATCAGCAGCTCGTCATGCACCTGCATCAGCATGCGCGCCCCCGTCTGCTCGCGCCGCAGGGCTTCGTCCACATGCAGCATGGCGATCTTTACGATGTCACTCGCCGTGCCTTGAATTGGCATATTGATGGCTTCGCGCTCGGCGCGGGCGCGTATATTGCCGTTGCGGTCGTTGATGCCCGGGATGGGACGCAGCCGCCCGTAGATCGAGCGGACGTAGCCATGCTCGCGCGCTTTGACGGGAACTTCCTCCATGAAAGCGTGCACGCCCTTGTAGGTCTCGTAGTAATCGTCTATGACCTTCTTCGCCTCTTTGCGCGTGATGCCGACGCGCTGCGAGAGCCCGAAGGGCTCAATCGCATAGGCGATGGCGAAGTTGACGATCTTGGCGAAGCGACGCGCCTCTTTCAGCTCCTCCGGCGTCCGGGCGTTGAAGACCAGGCGGGCCGTGCGGGCGTGTATGTCGTCGCCCTTTTGAAACGCATCCAGCATCTCAGGGTCGCGCGTGATGTGCGCCAGCAGCCGGAGCTCAAGCTGCGAATAGTCCGCAGAGATCAGCTTGTAACCCTCCTCGGCGACAAAGGCGCGGCGGATGCGGCGGCCCAGCTCAGTCCGAATCGGAATATTCTGCAAATTCGGCTCGCTCGAACTGAGGCGTCCGGTCGCGGTCACGGTCTGGTTGAGCTGGCCGTGAATGCGACCGTCCGGGCCGATCTGGCCGGGCAGCGCGTCCGTGTACACGGTCTTCAACTTATCAAGCTCGCGGTATTCGATGATCAGTCGCGGCAGCTCGTAGGTTTGGGCCAACTCTTCGAGGACAGCCTTGCTGGTCGAGACGCGTCCCGTCGAAGTCTTTCGCCCCGAGCTGATATTGAGCTCTTCCAGCACATCGCCGACCTGCTTGGGCGAGTTGATCTTAAACTCTCTCCCGGCCACCTTGTAGATTTTCCGTGTGAGCTTATCCAGCTCCTTCCCCAAATATTTCGAGAGCTCCGCGAGGACCGACGTGTCAACTCTGAGGCCCGCCCGCTCCATACGATGAAGCAGCGGCGCGAGCGGCAGCTCGATCTCGTTATAGATGGCTTCGAGCCCCTGTTCGAGCAGGCGAGTGTGGAGCACGTCGGCGGTTTGCGCCGTGAGGTCTGCGACTTCAGCCGCACGCCACTGCGCTTCAGTCCATCCTTCGGGCGCATCGCCTGCGCCTTCGGCCCCGACGGCCTCCCGCGCTAGATCGCTCAGCTCATACTTACTTCGCACGGGGTCGAGCAGGTAGGCGGCGAGCAGCGTGTCATCGGTGACGCCTTCGGGCTCTATGCCGTGCGGCTCAAGCAGCGCGACGGCCCGCTTCAGGTCGTGGACGGACTTGGAGAGCAGGCCGTTAGCCAGCACATCGCGCAGTGGGCCCAGCGCGGCCTCCGCGCCTTCCTCAAAGCCTTCGAGATCGACATAGGCGGATGCTCCCGCCGCCGTCGAGATGGCGATGCCCGTGGCCTTGCTCTCTTCGCGCGCGCCGCCGCCCTGCTGGCCCGCTCCGGCGGGCGTCGAATCCGCGAGCGCAAAGCCCCAGTGCTCTGCTTCCCACAGAGAGCGCACGAGCGTATCAAGCTCTGCGCGCTTGCGAATGATGCGGTAACGGCGAGGTGCGCCAGAGGCGTCAGCGCCCGTCGCCGTCCCGGCGGCGTCTGAAAATTCCCGCGTCAGCGATTGAAACTCAAGCTCACGAAAGAGCTGATAGGCGGCGGCGCGGTCCGGCGGGCGCGAGCGCAGTTTTTCGAGATCAAGCTCGACGGGGACATCCGTCCTGATCGTCGCCAGCTCGCGCGACTGTCGAATGAGGTCGGCGTTATCGCGCAAGGATTCGCGGTAGCTCTTATGCTTGACCTCTTCCCAGTTCTCGAGCGCCTTCTCAATCGAGCCGAACTGCTTGACGAGCTGCACGGCCCCCTTCGCGCCGATGCCGGGCGCTCCCGGAATATTATCAACCGCATCGCCCATCAATCCGAGCAGGTCTATGATCTGCGCGGGCGGCACGCCGAATTTATTCTCGACCCAGGCTTCGTCGCACCACTCGACTGGCGGCACGGGCTCCTTGCGCTTGACGTTCTGCGAGTTCTGACGCATGCAGATGATCCAGGGGTCGCGCACGAGCTGGCACATGTCCTTATCGTTAGAGACGATGACGGCCTGTAAGCGGGCCTCGGCGGCCTTCACGGCGAGCGTGCCGATCACGTCGTCGGCCTCGAACCCCGGCGAATTCAGTATCGGTATATTGAAGACCTCGCAGACGCGTATGATGTAGGGCAACTGCGAAGAGAGATCATCGGGCATCTCCGTGCGGTGCGCCTTGTAGTCCGTAAAGGTCTCGTGACGGAAGGTCTTCTCGCCGGATTCAAAGACCGCCGCGATGTAATGCGGCTTCTCGTCTACGAGGAGCTTGCGCAACATGCTGGTGAAGATAAAGACGGCCTGCGTCACTTGGCCCTGCGTATTGGTCAGAGGGTCAACCCGCCCGCTCATCGGCGCGAAGAAGGCGCGAAAGATATGCGACATAGAGTCTATGAGATAGACCCTCTCGGTGGGCGCTTCGGGCGTCGTAGATTGTTTCCGTGCCATTATAATTTGATGATAAAGAAAGCGGCGACAGGTGACAAGTGAAAGGCGAAGGCGGAATAAAGGCATTCAAGACAGGGAAGCATTTCTTTCATCCTTCCGCCTTTTGCCTTCCGCCTTTCTGTGTTGCGCTCGCGCCTCACCCGGGCTCGTCGTTCGTTGCTTTGAGGCGACAAAGGGGTCAAAGGCTCAGGTCGATTGGAGACAACTGCGGGGGTCTTAACAGTCGCCCTTTGTAGCGGATCGAAGAGGCTCGAGGAAAATGTGGGCGGCGTCTCGAACAGCCTGTAAACAGGGGATAATCGCTCGCGTGGGCCCATGTGCAACAGCTTATCGGATGCTCTCCGGCGAGGTCGCGCGAAGCGCTTATGTTCGGGGCGTTCAGGCTTTCCGGCACAGTCCTTGCGAACAATAATTATCGTTTTTAAGCATAGGGCATCGTTCATCAAAGGCGTGGCGACGAGGAAAGGCTCGGATTAACTTTTGATTAAACAGACGACACTGGCATCCCCGGCCGAAACGAGCGGCTCTGGTCTTCATACGGCGGTCACGGTTCACCTGCGCCTGCTGCCGGCCCCGCCCGACACCGGATACGTCTTCGTGCGCACAGACCTCGGCGGCTTTGAGATTCCGGCCACGGTCGAATCGGTCGCGCATTGCAGTTATGCGACGACGTTGATGCGGACGGGCGTTATGCTCTCGACGGTCGAGCACCTGCTGGCCGCCCTGCGCGGCGCGGGTCTAGACAACGCCTATATCGAAGTTGATAACCTTGAGCTGCCGATCATGGACGGTTCAAGTGAGGCTTTTACGGAGATGATCGAGCGCGCAGGCCTCGTCAAGCAGCCACTTGCGCGCCGCGCCCTGCTCGTGCGCGAGACAGTGGCGGTCGAACAGGGCAATCGTCGCATACGTATAGAGCCCAACGAAGCCTTCGAGATAGATTGCATGATAGATTTCAAGCATCCGCTGATCGGCACGCAGCATCTCTCGTTCGAGATGACCGACGGAGCCTTCGGGCGCGAGATTTCCCCTGCGCGCACCTTCGGATTCACAGAAGAGATAGAGGCGCTCAGGCGTGCCAACCTGATTCGCGGCGGCTCGCTCGACAACGCGATAGTGCTCACTCCCGAAGGGATGCTCAACCAAACGCGCCTGCGCTTCCCGGACGAGTTCGTGCGCCACAAGATTCTAGACATCGTCGGCGACCTGGCTCTGCTGGGGATGCCCATCCTGGGCCGCGTGCATGCCGAGCGCAGCGGCCACATCCTCCACGCCGCCCTCATGTCCAAGCTCCTGCGCCAGCGCACCGCCTGGGAGATCATAGACATGCCCGTCCCTCAGAAAATGAACAAGCAAATGGTCGGCGTCTGAGCTTCCAGCCATGTCAAGGTTATAGATGAGGCAGGTGCGCCCCAGAACGATTTTATTGACATCCCTTTTAAACCCCCTCTAATATAATCGCGTCGCATCCTTATCCTCGCTTTGCCGTTGCGGCAGAGAAATCAACTTCTTGTAGCTATCTAACTAGATCAGGCTACCTCACTTCCTCAAGGAGATGTCCAGATGCTCACCAAATCCTTAAAACATAGATGGGTCTTAGTTGCCCTGCTCCTCTCAACCTCCTTCGTCGCAGGATTCCTCTTCCCACCAAGCTCATCAGCAAACTGTCCTACGGGAACCATAGGAAATTGCCAGGAGCTTGAGATTGTCTTTGAGAGCTGTAACAATGGATGCAGTATAGATACCTGCTACAGCCCATACACTTATCCATTATGCTGCTACAAAGTGGTCTATGAGTGTCATGTTCCCAGAGCAGCGATATACACGGTCGGTGCGTGTAACGGCCAGTGTTAGTTTTCTCTGCATCAACTAAAAAAGAGAGGTTGGATAAAGCGTATGAAGTTCAGAAGCCTAATTATCATCGCGCTGACAGTTGTAGTGGCCACCTCCGCTGGTGTCATGGCAAGGCTGCGATTCCACAATTCACGAAATTCGCGTCCGGCTTTTACTCTGACCAGCCGGGTGACCTACATTAATCCGCGAGACAATAGCGAGTTCGTCTCGCAAGAGACACGATATGTCTCATCGAACGGCAGTTTTCGCGCCTTTCGCACGGACTTGAACGGACACCGCAGAGAATACTTCTTCGAGCTTGGGCGCGGCTACTTTTCCGTCAACCATCAGAAAGGGCTATTGTTTCAGGACAGAAAAGTCTCGCCGGGGGGGCCGACAGGGCCACCCCTTACGGCTGAACAGCTAAGCGCCAGCCCGCAACTGATACGGACGGAGAAATTGTTCGGGCTCACGGCCTATGTGCTGCGTGCCACGGAGGTCGAAACAGGGCTGCCTTCGGTAGATATTTATCGAACGGTTGAGCTGGGAAGCACCCCGCTCAAGGTAATAGACTACTCGGATGGAAGGGTCACAATGATTACGGAGCCAATCAGCATCGCTTGGGGCGAGCCAGCGGCTTCTCTTCTGAAAGGCCCGGATTATCCGGTCGCACAACAATGAGCGTTCACTTCGTGCGCTCATGCAAGCAGGAAGTCAGTCATGCCTTCCTGCTTGAGCCAAACTATTTATCACTCACAAATTCGTAACTGATGTGCAGGCGCAGCGAGCCTGGGAGGATTTCGGGGCGTACCTCTTTGGCGCGCAGACGCAATGCTCCTCCTGCCGCTGTGATCGGCAGGCGCGTGGTGAGTTGCGCGGCTTGCAGGATTTCGACCGGGTTGATGCGACTGTCGAGCGAGTTCTGGACGAGGTTGATGATGACGCCGTTGGCGAGCGAAGGGATGCCGCCGAGATGTATGTCCTGAACGTCAACGCGGGCGCTCAAGACCTGTCGCTCGCGGTCGAAATTGAGATTGATGACCGTATCGGCCCATCCTTGAAAGCGCATGCAGCCTAGAAGCAGGACGCTGTAAGAGCCTGTGAAGGCGAGCGGCGCAACGATTCTGCCCTGCTCGAAGTGGACGGCTGTCTTAACGCCGCTCATCTCACGCTCAAGCACCACGACGCTCGCGCACTGGTTTGTAGTAGCAATCCCATGAGCCGCCGACGGCAAACTCCGGCTCGGTCGCTCTGTGCTGGCCAGCCCCAGGGGAAACGAGGGCGCACCGAGCCGTGTGAACATCGCTTCGAGAAGCGCGTTGAGAAATTGTTCGTTGAGCGTGACGGTGGCTTCCGCCGAGGGAGCGGCAGGCGTCGGGGCGTGAGTCTGCGCGGTCGCTTGTCTGGGGCGCGACTGCTGAGGGGTTTGCGCCAGCGTCGTCGCCAAAGAGTAGTCACTCGCCAACATGCCCAGACAGAGCATCAAGCTCAACAGCCAAGACTTCCTACCCTTAGACATAGCGTTCGCTCTCCTGATCGTCATGGAAACATCTCCCTCTTTTGAACGGGCGGGCAGCCGGAAACCTTTGATGGGCTCCGAGCGCCGTCAATGAGATGGGGAGAAAGCCATGGCCCTCGGCTGCCTGCGACAGGCCAGGTAGGAGACGTTAGCTTAACGATAACTTGCGCTGCAAGTCCCGGCAGAGGCCGGAAAGCGATACGCTCTTGCCCTGGCCATCAAAGTCCGCTTCGCACGATGTCGTGCAGGCGAATGAGGCCGACGCAGACGCGCTCCGTGTCAACGACGGGCAGGACCGAGATTTGCGACGGGCGATCTTCCATCAAGCGCAGCGCGTCGTAAGCCAAAAGCTCCGGCGATGCGATGACAGGGTGGCGCGTCATAATCGCTCCGCTCGTGAGGATTTCCCAGTTGTCGTGCTTGATCTGCTGTAGCGCACGCCTCAGGTCGCCGTCCGTGATAATGCCCAGGAGGCGGCCCGCCGCGTCCACTACGTTAACTGCGCCGAGCGCGCCACGGCTGATGCAGGTGACGACTTCGAGCCAGGGAGCGTCGGGGCCGATGGTCGGATTGTCCGCGCCCGTGTGCATCAGGTCTGCGACCTTGAGCGTGAGGCGCTTGCCCAGACGCCCGCCCGGATGATTGACGGCGAAGTCGTCGGGTGTGAGTCCCCTCACCTGCATGAGGGTCATCGCCAGCGCATCGCCGATGGCGAGCGCGACCGTCGTGCTGGTGGTCGGCGCCAGGTTGAAGGGACAGGCTTCCTGATCTACGGAAGCATCCAACACCACGTCTGCGCGCCGCGCGAGCGTCGAATTGAGATTGCCGACTAAGGCTATGATGGGCACGCCACGCTGTTTCAAAAAAGGGATCATGGCGAGCACTTCATCCGTCTCGCCGCTGTTACTGAGAGCGACGACGACATCCTCGGCGGCGACGATGCCCATTCCTCCGTGCAGCGCGTCCGAAGGATGCAGGTAGATAGCGCCCGTTCCCGTGCTCGTCATGGTCGCGGCGATCTTGTGCGCGATGATGCCCGATTTACCCGCGCCGACCAGCACGACCTTGCCGCGACAATTGGCCAGGAGGTTGATCGCGCGCTCGACTTCAGCACGCAACAGTCGCTCCGCAGTTCGTGCGATGGCTTGCGATTCCATCAGCAGAAGCTCGACGACCTGCGGGAAATATTTCTTCTCCGTCATATCAGCAGTAAGGCTGAAGGCGGCGACGATGAATCCGAAATTCGGGATTTACGATTTCAAACCGCTTCCGCCTTTATCCTTCACCCTGGCCTTTCCGGTGGAGCATACGCGAAGAGACGCGCCGGGACAAGAACGGTGGCCGCCCCGTCCAACAGGGCCCAGGGTTACGGCCCGCCTGCGCCTTCGCGCCCTCTTCCGATTTGCTGTAGACAATGCCAGGCCATTCGACTATATTGCCCTCTCTTTTAAAATTAACAGCCAGTTGCCGGAGCAGAATTTCTCATGTCAATCTTCAATTTTCTGCCCAGAGAAGAGCAGTATTTCTCGCTCTTCTCGCAAATGACTTCATTTATATACGACGCTTCGCGTGCGCTCGTCGAGATGGTTAATGATCGCGAGGGAGCTTACGAAGAGCACGCCCGGCGCATCAAGGCCATCGAGCACGAGTGCGACGAGCTGACGCATACGGTCTCGACGCGACTCAACAAATCTTTCATCACGCCCTTTGATCGTGAAGACATTTACCTGATGTCGAGCGCTCTGGACGACATCGTTGACCTCATCAACGATACGGCGCGGGCGATGGTGATGTACGGCGTCAGAGAGAGCACGGTTCATGCACGCCGCTTCGCCGACGTGCTTCAGCGCATGGCCGTCGAGCTGCACGAGATCGTCAAGACGCTGGAGAAACCGAACGGCATCGCGCCGCGTCTCGTCGAGCTGCACCGGCTGGAAAATGAGGGCGATGATATTTACCACACGGCCATCGGCGAGCTGTTCAATAACGCGAGCGACCCGCTCGACGTGATTAAATGGAAAGATATTTACGAGAAGCTTGAGTCCGCAGTTGATCGTTGCGAAAACGTCGCCAATATTATCGAGAGCGTGATCATCAAAAACACTTGAAGAAGCGTTCAGCCCTGCAAAGCGATGCGGCCTTCCGGCCTTTTCCACTGATCGCTTGAAGACTGTCGGCCAACTACTATCTCTATGACCACTACATTCGCCTTTATCGTACTGATCATCGCCGTCGCTCTCGTCTTCGATTACATCAACGGCTTTCATGATGCGGCCAACTCCATCGCCACGGTCGTCTCGACGCGCGTGCTTTCGCCCGGCATCGCCGTCATCTGGGCCGCATTCTTCAACTTCATAGCCTTCCTGATCTTCGGCACGCGCGTCGCCAAGACCATCGGCGGCGACCTCGTCAATATCAATCTCATCGCGGAGGATATGCGGCTCTACGTCCTTTTGGCGGCGCTTCTGGGTGCGATCATCTGGAATTTGATTACGTGGTACCTGGGCCTGCCGACATCTAGCTCGCACGCGCTGATCGGTGGCTATGCGGGCGCAGCCATTGCCGCTTACAGGAGCGTGGCTGGCCTGCTCAAGCCGGAAGGGTGGATTAAGACCATCAGCTTCATCGTCGTCTCGCCGCTGCTCGGCGCGGTCGCGGGATTCATCCTGATGGTGGCCGTCTACTGGCTTTTCCGGCGCTGGTCTTCGGGCCAGGTCGATACGACTTTTCGTCGCGGGCAGTTGCTTTCAGCCGCCGCTTACTCGCTGGGCCACGGCGGCAACGACGCGCAAAAAACCATGGGCATCATCACGGCTGTGCTCGTCGCCGGAGGCATAATGGCTTCGGGCCCGAAGGGAGCTTTGCCGGAGATTCCGACCTGGGTCGTGCTCACAGCGCATGCCGCCATCGGGCTCGGCACGCTCTCGGGCGGCTGGCGTATCGTTCACACGATGGGCTCGAAGATTACCAAGCTCAAGCCCGTCGGCGGCTTCTGTGCGGAGACGGCTGGGGCGCTGACGCTCTTTGGCGCGACCTACGCGGGCATCCCCGTCTCGACGACGCACACGATCACGGGAGCCATCGTCGGCGTCGGCGCGACGCGTCGCCTCTCAGCCGTCAAGTGGGGAGTGGCCGGGCGCATCGTCTGGGCCTGGGTGCTGACCATCCCCGCCGCAGCCTTCATCGCCGCCCTCTCCTACTTCATCATCGAGCTCATACATAACGCCACGAGATAAGCGCCCGGCCAGGCTTTCAGACACGCGGGCTCTGTTCTGCCGCCGCCGCTTGATCGCCCGCGTGATGATCTTCGTAGCTATAGGCTGGGCCGCAGACGAGCAGAATCGTCATCGGCTCTGCGCCCGTATTCTCAAGCGTGTGCGAATGCTCGCGCGGGATAAAGACCGCATCGCCCGCCTCAACCTCGCGCACCTCTGTCCCGACGGTCATGCGCCCCCTCCCGCGCAAGATGTAGTAGACCTCCTCCGTCAACAGATGATGATGCCTGCCGACCGCAGCGCCCACAGGCAGCACCTCTTCTGCCAGGCTGCAAAGCTCTATCTGAGAAGTCGTCCGGTCAATGAGGGGACGAATCTCCGACCCGTGCGGGGTGTTAATGACGGCTGCGCGATGGCGATTGATGACGATCATGTGGCAAAGATGCGCGCTTCAAATGCGTAGGCGACGCGTTTCTCTCCTTACTATAATTTGCGCTCCGGCGATCAAGAGAATGGTGGCGCTCACAAAATGCGGGTTGAAAGCTGTGACGATTCTGATGACAACTTTTAAGAGCGACCATTGATTTTGCGCTCAGACCTTAAGTGTGCGAAAATTCTTTTCACGCGCCTGTAGCTCAGGGGATAGAGCGCCTGTCTCCGGAACAGGAGGTCGCAAGTTCGATTCTTGCCAGGCGTAATAACTTCGCAGCTCATCAATGTGTCGTTGCCAGGTGTGATCCGCCGCCCATCTCACCAGCTTGGCCTGACCGTCTCGCACCTGCTCAAGTCTGAGCCTGCCTTCGACACCATGCTTCTCAGCAGGCACGGCATAAATGCTCCCGGTGGTCGGGCAATATGCGACGAAGTAGTCAACCTCTCCGCTTCTGTATGCTCTTCGCGTCAGACCATTGCCGGGTTGTCTACGCTGACTTTTGTAGATGATGCAGCCGCCGCTGACCCAAGCTGTCTTAACTTGTATCTTTAGAAGGCGAATGCCGCTATCAACAACCAGATCGTAGCTCGCCCCTGCTCCAAATGGAATGCTGACATTGAAACCTGCGTCGAGATAAGCACAAAGCACTATACCTTCACTTCTGTTGCCATACTCTATACATATTCCCTCCCGCCAAGCTTATCTTGAACGAAGGGTGATAAGTTTCCTACGCCAGATAGCAAGGCAGTACTAATGTCGGTTGTTGGGAGGTAATTTTCTATAGCGGCTGAAGCTACAAGCGCGCGGGAAGAATTATTGCATAGGATGCGCTGATGCGCAAAAAAAGGCGTGTTTCGCCTTTGCCGGCTCCGGCGTGATCTTAATGAAGGCTGGCGATAAATTCATCGTAGAGGAGGCGGTCTTCGGGGCCGAGCTCTTCGATCTTTACTCCGATCAGGTATCCGGCTTCCGCTTCGTCTTCGCTGAACACCCCGCAATGCACCAGCCGAACGATCATGCCGACTCTCACTTCAGCCGAGATGGCGAGGAAGATTCTGAGCCGATGATCTCCCTGCCCAAGCTCGTAGCAGCCCAGGCGCGAGGTTGGGATGACGAGCGCCATTCCATCCCGGCTCACGTCTCGCGTATAGCCGAGGATGCTCGGCCAGCGGCTTTCCGCGATTCCACTCTCGACTACTGACACGCTGGCAGGCAGGCGTGTCCGGTATCGAGCCTCCATACGGCGATTGCGATTGATGGTATCCCAGGCAGAAAACATGACCCGTCCCGTCGGAAAACAGAGAGGCCGCACGGAATCTGAATCGCTCGACTAATGAGGGCCGGTTCAGCGTATGAGACTCGCCGGCGAGCATGTTTGCGATTCTATTTAAAGAGTAGAGGCTGTAGGCGCGAAGTGTCAACAGATTCCCGAACGTCGCGCCTTAATCCTCAATTAGTAGGCGAAGGATTGATAGATTTCCGTTTCCGGCTGATCGTCTATCGAGTCAACGATGGGATTAAAGCGTAGCAGATGACGCGCACGCTCGGAGAGCGTGGCAAGGGCTGCGCGCGGAACCCGAATAGAGACTTCGGGACGATAGAGCCAGCGACGGCTGTAGCCGATGACGACCATCGGGCGCGGGACGCTCGTGCGGTTAGGTGTGCCGCGATGCAGTCCGCGCACGTCGCGTATCATCAGGTCGCCCAGGCGCATATTGATCGCTTCGAGCTTGATCTCTCCCGCTTCGATACGGCGCAGTCCTTCGGCCTTCGACATCATGTGCGTGCCGCGCGCCACCTCGAAGGGCCCGTTCTCTTTAACCACGTCAACGAGCGGGAAATTGACAGCCAGTTGGTAGGGCGGCGTCTCCTGCCCCGTCTCTGGAAAGAGCGGCGGAGTATCGCGGTGTATGTCCTGGTAGTCGGAGCCCAGCAGCGGCGTATCACTCGCAAGCTGCGGCATGACTGCGTCTTCGCCGACCAGACCTCGAACGATCGAGAGCACATCTTCATCCTCAAAAATAAGGGGGTCGGCGAAGGGCTCGATAAAGGGGAGCGTGACGTAGTAACGCGCAGGCCCGCGATTGAAGAGATGGCCCTCTCGCGCCACATGAGCCTCAAGCAGCGGAGCGAACGCCTCTCGCCATTTTTCCAAGGTTGGTCTGGGGAAATGCTCGCGGAGAATACAGAATCCGTCTGCGAGCGCAGACTGTGTGAAGGATGCTATCTGTTGCTGATCGTAGCGGCCCGCTGACATGATTCTCTTAAAACCTCTGACGCGCCTGGTGACGCAAAAGCTCGATCCACGCTTTAACCGATGAAGTATCAGCGATGATGCGAGCGCTCAAATTCCGAAACCGATGCTTTCATCCGCTTATCCGGCGGCCTTCAATTCCAGCTCTCGCGCGCCGTCGCTGGCCTCGACGACGTAGATGTCGGTTTGATGGCCGGTCGCTCTGGTATATTCGCGTGAGACCACTTCGCGGAACTCTGCGAGCGCGTCTCGCCGGACGAGGTTGACGGTACAGCCGCCGAAGCCGCCCCCGGTCATGCGTGCGCCAAACACCCCTTTGACGCCCCTGGCAATATCAACCAGCGCGTCAAGCTCGGCGGAGCTGACCTCGTAGTCATCCCTCAGCGAACGATGAGATTCGTACATCAGTTGGCCCATCGTTTCCGGCTTGCCGGAGCGCAGGGCCTCGGCGGCCCGCAGCGTGCGCTCGTTCTCGGTGACGATGTGGCGGCAGCGACGACCGACGGGCTGCGGCAGGCTCGCCCCATAACGCTCGAACTCAACTGGGCTCACATCACGCAGCGCACGAATACCGGGGAGCGACTCGCGCAGCAGTTCGACTCCGCGCGCACACTCCTCCCGCCGCTTGTTGTATTCGGATGAGGAGAGCTCGTGTTTGACGCGTGTATCGCAGGCGACGATGGCCACGCCCTCCAGCTTCATCGGAATGGCCTCGACCTTCAGCGAGCGGCAATCTATCAGGAGCGCGTGATTGCGCAGCCCCAGCGCCGCGACCAGTTGATCCATAATCCCGCACATCGTCCCGACGAAGGTATGCTCGGCCTCCTGTCCGGCGAGCGCGAGCGCAACCCTTTCGACCTTCGCGCCGGAGAGCGAGATCAGGGCCAGGCCCGCCGACAGCTCAAGCGCCGCAGACGAAGAGAGACCCGCGCCCACAGGGACATCCGAGGAGAGCATCATGTCTGCGCCGCCGAGCAGTGCGCCGCGCGATTCGAGCACGCGCGCGACGCCTTCGACGTAATCAAGCCAGATACCGCGCCGCGCCTCTCCCTCGCCGTCAAGGTCGAACTCCCTGGTCTCTTCCACGCTCAGCGAGTGAACTCTGACGCGGCGGTCGTCTCGCGGCGCGGCGGCAACCACCGTCTGGCGGTCAATCGCCATCGGCAGCACGAAGCCGTCGTTATAGTCCGTGTGCTCGCCGATCAGGTTGACACGGCCCGGCGCGCCGAACAGTCGCGGCTCCGCCTCATAGAACTTCCTGAAAGCATTCTTTAGCTGCTCAAGATCAACCACGATCAATCTCCCGTGTTGGCCCAGGCGACGGGCTCGACGTGCGAGCGCAGCTCAGATGCCTTCTCCTCGGCCAGCGTATCGTTGATGAAGAGGCCGGCGCCCGTCTCGCTGCCCGCCAGGTATTTGAGCTTGGTGGCCGTTCTGAGCGGCGGGTAAAACTCTATATGGAAATGGTAGTAATCATAGTTGCTGCCATCAACGGGCCTTTGATGAATAACCATCATGTAGGGAAACTTGATGTTGAAGAGCCGGTCGAAGGCCACGAGCACCATCTTGAGGATAGAGGCCAGGTCGCGCCCTTCCGCCTCAGTCAAATCCGTGAGCGCCTGTAGATGACGGCGCGAGCAGATGTGCAGCTCGTAGGGCCAGCGCGCGTAGAACGGGATGAAGGCCGAGAAGGATTCATTCTCGGCCACGATGCGCCGAGCGTCGCTTCGCTCCTCCTGTACCACGTCGCACAGCAGGCAGCTTCCCTTTCGCTCCTGATGAGCGCGGGATTGTTCCAGCTCGCGCTCGATGCGCGGCGGGATAAAGGGGTAGGCGTAAATCTGACCGTGCGGGTGATGAAGCGTGACGCCTATCGCCTCGCCCTTGTTCTCGAAGGCGAAGACGTATTTGACGAAGTCGAGCGCGCCCAGCTCGCGGAAGCGGTCTGTCCAGACTCTGACGAGCTGATGTATCTGCTCGACGCTCTCTTCCGCGAGCGT
Source organism: Pyrinomonadaceae bacterium (assembly GCA_036389095.1). Classification (GTDB taxonomy): domain Bacteria; phylum Acidobacteriota; class Blastocatellia; order Pyrinomonadales; family Pyrinomonadaceae; genus DASQYE01. Next base: position 175,561 of record DASVQM010000061.1, on the reverse strand, counting down.
CGTGTTGTGATCTTCGGAATAGAGCACGACCTCGCAGACGCCCTGCGCCGGGCGTACTGGATAAAGCTCAGAGCCCTCGACGGCGGGCGCGGGCGGTTCAGGGCGCAGCGACGGGAAACGGTTCTCGAAGACGACGAGATCATATCTGGGCTCGGGCACTTCCGTGGGGAAGCCTCCCTCCCTGGTCGGGCAGAGCGGGCAAAAATCTGCGGGCGGCAAAAAGGTGCGCTCCTGCCTGTGCGTGGCCGTCGCCACCCATTCGCCCAGCAGTGGATTCCAACGCAGCTCAGACATGGCGCTCCTCCTCCGCCTCCGGCACGGCCTCCGGCTCAGGCCGCTTCCCCTCCGCTTCGCTCTCGGCGGAAGCGTGGGTCTGCGCCTCATCCTTATCGAAGGTATAAAAGATCAAGTAGCGCCCGTCGGCGAGCGTGATCTGCCTTTTGTGCATATCCTTCATCCTCCCTGCTGCTGTCGAACAGCTCACTTAACTGCTAAGGTAATGACTGAGACCGAATGCTTCGGCAATTCGACGACGAAGCCCGGCGCGGCACTGATCGTGCGGCGCTTGAGGCTCACGGCCTCGGGTGCGGCAAAGCTATTAAAGGTCGCCAGCGTCTCGCCCGTCACGGTCTCAACCGTAGCCTCAGACGTGACGTTCAGGCCTTTGAGTGTAATGCTCGCCCGCAGCGCGGCACGCTGATTCGTATTAACAGCCTTAATGTATAGGTGCCTGCCGTCTGCCGAACGGCTCGCCACGACATCGAGGAACGAGACACCCTTGCCTTCGAGCGTCGTATCGAAGGTCGGGCTTTCGACTTTAGTGCTCAGGCGGCGCGTGCCTGCGCGGTTGCTGTAGAGGGCGTTGACGAGGTAGGTCGGCGTCACGAAGAGGCCGTGACGGCTCGCCTGGATGATGCCGCCGGGCCAACCGTTGACCAGATCAGAGACGGCGCTCATGCCGACCGTATCACCCGCGCGCTCGAAGACGTTCATGAGCCGCGCGCCATAGAGCGCGGACTCCATCGAATACTGTCGCTCGACGGGCAAGTCCAGTCCCCACTCGTTGATCGCAAGCCTGATCCCTCGGCCCGGCGCAAGCTCGCCTATCAATTGCGCAGCGCTCTTGTAGAAGCGCTCGTAATGGAGCGGGCGGGCCATCAGGTTGAGCGGGTCGCCCTTCATCTCATTCCTGCCGTAGTAGTGATGAATCGCCAGGTAGTCCATGCGCGCTGCCGCCCTGCGCAGCACGGTGCGATTCCAGCTCATGTTGTTATCGCCGACGGCTATCAGCTTGATCGTCGGGTCAACGGCGCGCATGGCTTCGGCGTAGCGATTGTAGTTGCGCGCGTAGGTTTCAGCATCCGAGTGGCCGCGCACCCAGCTTCCCCAAATCTCGTTGCCGATCTCCCAGTAGCGCACGTTGTAGGGCGCTGGATGACCGTTGGCCGCGCGCATCGCGCCGTATTTCGTCGTCGGCCCACCGTTGCAATACTCGACCCACGCGGCGGCCTCCTCGACGGTCGCGCCGCGCCCCTCGACGTTGACAGTGATGGCAGGCTCGGCCCCAAGGTTACGGCAGAACTGTATATACTCGTCCGTGCCGAAATCGCTCGGCTCCGGCTCGTTCTTCCACGAGAGATTGACCCAGGTTGTCCTCTCGTCGCGTGGGCCCACGCCCCAGCGCCAGTGATAATCCTGCGCGACATTGCCGCCGGGCCAGCGCACGAAGGCGGGCTTGAGCGCCTTGACCTTCTCGAAGACATCTGCGCGCACGCCGTCCACGGAATTGCCCGGCAGCAGCGAGACCTGATCGAGCCAGAGATGGCCGCGACCGCCGAATAGAATGGCGAAGCGCGCGAGCGGGTCGCTCTTCTGCGGCCTGAGCGTAAATTCATACTTGCGCCACTCGCCGCCGATATTATTGATGTCGGCGGCGGCGTAGATCTCGCCCCCCGTAATATCTGCTTCGAGCGCGACCGTCACAGGCCCACGATAGTCCTGCGACTTAATCCAAAGGTAGCCGCGATATTCGAGTCCGCGCTCGACGGGCACGCGGCTTTGATAGAGGCCGTGTCGCGCTATGACGCCGTCGCCCGCTTCGACCCCCAGAGAGTGCTCGGCCGGGAGCCCCGGCTCGTCTCTCTTGACGGGATAAGAGACATTGTCGAACCAGCGAAAGCTCAGAGCGTAGTCGTCATTGCGATCATCAGGGTAGCGCTCCCAGTGGCGCGAGAGACCGATCACGCTCGGCGCTTCCTCAAAGCTGCGGTTGCGAATCAGCTCGGCGTGGAGCCCGCCCTTGATGTTCTCGAACATGAACTCCGCGAACTGTCCATAGAGGAGCGGGCTGATCTGCCCTTCAACTTTGCCCGCGTCAATCGTGATGCTGGCCGTCTCAGCCCGCCCCTGAGCGGCAACTGTCGGGCTCAACAGGCACAGCAGCAGAATGAGCGCCGTCAAATTTCTGAGCGCGTATGCTGCTCCAAGCCCTTGTGACCTTCGACTCTTCACCTGTCGCATCTGTCTCATCACGATGACGGCTCACTATCAGACCGCTCAAACAACTCTGCCGTGTAGTCGAAAGGGATGCAGAGCCGTACACGTCCGAGTCTTTCGAGCCCTGGTTTCATGTCGTTATGTTTCTCTAGAATAGAAGAAGCACGGGGCGCGGCGATTCTCCGCGACGCCGCGCGATAACCGCATCAAACTCGCATAAGTATTCGATAAAATCAAGAAGAACAGCGGCAGGCGCAGCTCAATGCCGAGTGGTGGGCCCTTGGACGAGTGCGCTGGCGATGCGAGCGCTCGTAAAGATATAATCGGTTCGACAATGCCTATGGCCAAGGGTGCGAGCACATGATCGCCACGATGCTAGACGCTGCGCGGGCGGCCAGCTATCTTTCCATAAGCAGAGATCAGCTCTACCGCCTTGCGCGCTCCGGCGAGCTCCCTCATACGCGACGGGGCCGCCGCTTTCGTTTCCGCCAGGAAGACCTGGACGCCTACCTAGCCCAACCCTCATCCCGCTCCGAGCACCTGCTGGCGTCATCGCGGGAGCTGTTCGTCAAGGTCTTCGACGCCACGCCGCTGCCGATCAGCATCAGCACACTCGTCGAAGGCCGCCTGCTGGACGTGAACGCCAGCCTTCTTCAACTGACCGGCTACACACGCGAAGAGATCATCGGGCGCACGACCCTCGAAATAAATATCTATTCGCACCCGGAAGACCGCGCGCGAATCACGGAGCTGCTGCGGGCGCAGGGCGCTATACGCGACCTTGAGATCAACTTTCGCATCAAGAGCGGAGAAGTGCTCACCGGCCAGTTGTCCGCCGAGATCATAGAGTTCAAGGAGCAGAAATGCGTGCTCGCCACGGTCACGGATATTACCGAGCGCAGGCGTTTGGAGAATGCCGTGCGGCTGCGCGCAGAGGAGCTGGCCGAGGCCAATCGCATCAAGGACGAATTCTTAGCCACGCTTTCGCACGAGCTGCGCACGCCGCTGACTTCGATTCTCGGCTGGGCCCACCTGCTTTCGACCGGCGACTTGAGTCGTGAAACGTCGGCCCGCGCTCTCGATACCATTCAGCGCAACGCCAGATCGCAGGTGCAGTTGATCGAAGACCTCATCGACCTCTCGCGCGTGATTACGGGCAAGCTGCACCTGGAAGTCCTACCCACCAACCTCGCCTCCGTGATCGATGCGGCCATAGAGGTCGTGCGCCCGGCTGCCGTCGCCAGGGGCGTGCGGCTGACAACGCGCCTTGATCGCGCCGTGACGATTTCCGGCGACCCGGACCGCTTGCAACAAGTCGTCTGGAATCTGCTTTCAAATTCCATCAAGTTCACAGGGACGAACGGCGTGGTCAAGATAGTTTTGAAGCAGGAGGCGGGGGAGGCGCAGGTCGTCATCAGCGATACCGGCATAGGCATCAGGGAGGAGTTTTTGCCGCATGTCTTTGATCGCTTCCGCCAGGCTGATAGCACCAGCACGCGGGCTTACGGCGGGCTCGGGCTGGGCCTTGCGCTCGTGCGTCATGTGACGGAGCTGCACGGCGGCACTGTGTCGGCGGAGAGCCCCGGCGAGGGGCAGGGCGCGACCTTCACCTTGAAGCTTCCGTTGGCAGCGGCAGCGGCGGCGATGGACCCGCGCGCACGGGCTGTGCGCAGCGCTGCCAACCGCTCGCCCGCAGAAGCCGACATGCACGCGCTCGAAGACCTGCGCGTGCTCATCGTTGACGACGAAGAGGATGCGCGCGACCTGGTTCAGACCGTGCTCGAACGGTGCGGGGCGCTGGTCACGACGGCGGCCTCCGCTCCCGAAGCGATCGCCTTCATCGAGCGCGCGCGGCCAGATGTGCTGGTGTGCGACATAGGCATGCCGGGTGAGGACGGCTACGCACTGATCAGCAGAGTACGCGCGCTCGCCGAGGGGCATGGCGGCAGCACGCCCGCCGTCGCGCTCACGGCCTATGCCAGGGAAGAAGACAGGAGACGGGCTCTGGACGCAGGATTTCAAGTGCATGTGGCGAAGCCCATCAAGCCGTCGGAGCTGGTGGCGGTCGTCGCCGGTCTGGCCGGACAAATCCGCAAAGCCTGAAAAGAGTTGTCCCTCCGGCCTGCCGCAAGACGAGCGTGCCCGTGGCGTAAGGGGATTGAAAAAAGATGCGCCCGTGTTCTTCGTCTATCGGCAATCCGCATGCCGCCAACGCGTGTCGCGCCGCTTCGGTAAAATATCTTGTCACCCGCCCCGGCTTGTGCTAATGTGCGCGCCATATTGAACGCGGGTGCTTACCTCGCCCCGTCGAAGTCTTACCTGAAAGATCAATCATCAAGGGCGATTGAAAACAGCGGCCAGGAAAATAGAGCCCGTCCGCTACCGACACAAACCAGTCCTCTTTTGACGGAATTTTGAATGCAGCCAAGGAAACGACGCGTCTTCTGCGCCGAAGACCACGACGACACCAGACATCTGCTCAGCCTGCTGCTAGGGCAATCAAACTACGAGGTCGAGGCCGCCAAAACCGTCGAGGACGGCCTTCGCCTGGCCCGCTGTCGCCGCTTCGACCTCTACCTGCTGAGCGGCCAGTACACGGACGGAACCGGAATCGAGCTGTGTCGCCACATACGCATGTTCGACCCCTCGACTCCCATCCTCTTCTATTCGGCGGCGGCTCATGAATCAGACCGCGAGAGCGGCTTGAGCGCCGGAGCGCAAGGCTATATCGCCAAGCCCGGAGATATTTCCGAGCTGGTTAATACCATCACGCAATTGATCAATCAGTCGAAGCACGCGGCCAGCGCCGGATACGGTCATGGGTAAGCGCTGCGAGGAAGGCTCGAAGCCATCTCCGGCGGCCCGCCCCTGTGTTGGCCCTGTGAGGCCATCCCTTTTAGAGGTGACGCGAATTTTGAGGTGAGGCGAAACGGTTCGTTAGCGGACTCGCTCACTATTGACTTTCAACCATCAACCAAACGGAGGTTTAGAGTATGGGTTCTATCCTGGCAATACTTGCTGTGGTCTGCCTCATCGGCAGCATCATCTGCTTTATCATGGTTTTGATTAAGATGTTCCAGAATGGTGGAGCCGTTCAGGGCATCATCGGCCTCGTCTGCTCACTGTGGGCGTTCATCTGGGGATGGATGAATGCGGGCAAACTGAATCTCAGGAATATCATGATGATCTGGACGGCGCTGCTCATTCTCTACGCCATCCTCATGATTGCCGCCGGAGGCATGGGTGCGATGCCGGGTATGCCGACTGCGAATACTCCTTAAAGGCATCTCACGGATTCCCCTGTGCGCTGATCGCAAAGGCATCGGCGCCTAAAGCTAGAGTCAACAACACGGGCGGCCAGGCGCAGCCATATCTTCGGCCTCAATGGAGGCAAAGGCAGAGGCTCGGCGCTCCTGGCCGTTCGGCGTTTGCCCCGCAGACCTCTCGCCAGTTGAAAGGATATTGCGAAGATGTTCAAAGAGTTCAGGGAGTTCATCGCACGCGGAAACGTCATAGACCTGGCCGTGGCGGTCGTGATCGGCGCGGCCTTCGGCAAGATCATCACCACGCTTGTTGACGGCGTCATCATGCCGCCCATAGGGCTTCTCACTGGCCGGGTGAATTTCACAGACAAGTTTTATGACCTCTCCGAAGGAAACTATAAATCCCTCGCCGAGGCGAAGGCGGCAGGCGCTCCCGTCATCGCCTATGGCGCGCTCATCAACGACATCATCACCTTCCTGATCATCGCCTTCGTCATCTTCCTCATCGTCCGAGCCGTCAACAGGCTCAAGAGCAAACAGGCCACAGACGCCGGGCCGACGACCAAAGACTGCCCCCTCTGTCTCTCGACCATCCCGCTCAAAGCCACACGCTGCTCGCAATGCTGCGCCGAACTGCAAGGATGAAGGCGGAAGGATGAAGGATGAAGTAAAAGCTTTCAAGAAATTTAAGCACTCTTTTCATCCTTCATCCTTCCGCCTTCATCCTTTCTTCTCTACGGCATCCTAATTGCCCGTAAGGATTGAGAAGAGTCAACGCACGTACTAATAACGTGCATTACCGTCATACAGGGCCGAACAGATTGAGGGAGGATGGACGCAATATGAACGCTTTTGAATTGTTGAAGCAGGATCACGAAAAAGTTTCGGGCATCTTTGAAAAATTGGAGCCGACCACGGAGCGCGGGGTCAAGACGCGCGAAGAGTTGTTCGCGCAGCTCAAACTGGAGCTGGACATTCACGCGCGGATCGAAGAAGAAATCTTTTACCCCGCCATCAAGGACGCCCAGGAGACTCACGAGATTACCCTTGAAGCCTACGAAGAGCACAACGTCGTCAAGCAGCTTCTAGCCGAACTGGAAGAGCTTCCGGTGGACGACGAGACCTGGGGGGCGAAGCTCAAAGTGCTCAAAGAGAACGTCGAGCATCACGTCGAGGAAGAGGAGACGGAGATGTTCTCGAGCGCGCGCGAGGTGCTGAGCAGCGATCAGATCGAAGAGCTGGGCGCGCGCATGGAAGCGGCCAAGCAGGAACAGAAGAGGACGATGGCGGCTGGCTGAAGAGCCTGACCGCTACGAGACCCTTGTGGGCGTCGTGCAGGCGCGTCTAATTGACGCGCACCTGTGCGACGCCTTATTCTTTTCCAGTGATAGACAGATGGCGACTGGGCCCTTGAACTTCAAAGGCGCGGACGCATCTCCCGGTCGCGGCGAAGATGTGCGAAGCTCTTCTTCAGTTGTTGACGACAAGCGACCGCGCCGTCTCCCCGTCAATCGAGCGCAGTCGGAGGCCCCCAAAGGATAATGCGCGAATGCCCACGTTGCGAACGCTGTTATAGTGACGAGGTCGTCCTCTGCCCTGAAGAGGGCTCGAATACCAAGCACACGCTGCCGGGAGGCCCGCTTCTTTCCGGGCGCTACTTTCTTGAGAAACGGCTCGGGCGCGGCGCTATGGGCCAGGTCTATCTGGCGCGCGACGAGAACCTGCTCACGCGTCGCGTCGCCGTCAAGACCGTTCGCCCGGACATCCTTTCGGACGAGGACATGCAGGAGGGCGAGGCCATCGCGCGCTTCGAGCGGGAGGCACGCACAGCCGCCTCCATACGCCACCCCAACGTCGTCGACGTAACGGACTTCGGCAAGACCCCGGAGGGCGTCTTCTATCTCGTCATGGAATACGTTCAGGGCGAGACGATGCATCAGCTCCTCCGGCGTGAAGGGACTTTGAGCGTTCAGCGCACGCTCTCTCTCCTCAAACAGATCGCCGCCGGGGTCGAGGCCGCGCACGACGAAGGCATCCTCCATCGAGACTTGAAGCCCGCCAACATCTTCATTATGCAGAAGCGTAAGAAGAGCGGGAGCGGCGCGGCGGGAGACGGGTTTGTGAAGGTCGGCGACTTCGGCTTGGCGAAGATCGTCTCGGAAGCGGCGGCGGAAGCCATCTCCGCCAGCGGCCCAGCTTCGCGCGGCATCATCGGCACTCCCGAATACATGGCCCCCGAGCAGATGCAGCCCGGCTTCAAGCTCGACGCTCGCGCAGATGTCTACGCTCTGGGCACAATCGCCTATCACATGCTGGGGGGTCGTCCTCCCTTCACAGGCGACCTCACGCAGTTGATCACGCAGAAGCTGATGGATGCGCCGCAGCCTCTCTCAAACCTGCGCTCCGACATTTCGCCCGCGGTGCAGCGGGCGGTGATGCACGCGCTGGAAAGAGACCCTTCGGCCAGGCCCGCGACCGTGGCCGATTGGCTGGAAGAGTTTGAAGCCGCCGCCGGAGAAGAGTCCGTTGACACGGACGGCGGCGGCGACTCGCGCGTCGTCGTGCTCGCGCCGACAGGAGCCGAGGTCTACGTTGACGATGAGAGACACGGCAGCGTCGGTCGTTCCGGCAGGCTCATTCTTTCCTCTATCGCGCCGGGCCGTCATGTCCTGCGCGTCTCGCAGACAGGCAACGCAGACGACGAGCGCGTGATAGAGATTCGCCCCGATGCGAGCGAACAGATTATTCAGGCGAACCTGCGCGGCAAGGGCAGCCCCAGCCATCCTATCTCGCCTTCGCGCGACAATAGCCTGATCGGCGGCAGCGTTCCCGGTGTCGTCGTCTGCGCTCAATGCCACGCACGCTTTGCCGCCGGGGTCAGGTTCTGCGGTCGCTGCGGCGGCACTGTCTTTCACCCGGCTGATGGCGGGCATCAGGACACCAGGAGCCTCGGCGGGCAGGCGGCCTCCGGCGGCGGCGTCGGCTCAGGCGTTTACCCTCTGACGCCCGTACGTTGCCCTCGCTGTGGAGTCTCGTATCCTGCGGGAACGAAATTCTGCGGGCGCTGCGGCATGACTTTCCTCGGAGGCTCGCCCGCCGCAGGCAACACGCCTCCCATGCGGCCCAACGCCATGCCCGCTGCGCGCCCGCCCGAAGTGATCTGCGCGATGTGCAGCACGACCTATCCGGCGGGGACGAAATTCTGCGGGCGCTGCGGCAGCTTCATTAAGGCTTGAGTCCATCCATACATCCCGTATAATGCCTGCGAGGTGTGCCTCGCAGGATTATCGGCCCAACGGAGAACCGAGCAATAAGACCCTTCGGCCTGCCGCAGCCGGGCGGGATTGTTGCTTTCCCTTTCAAGTCCAGAGACAAGAGAAGAACTAAATGAAACGATGCCCCACTTGCAATCGCACCTATACGGATGACGCCCTGAGCTTCTGCCTGGACGACGGCGCTCCACTGCTGAGCACGGGCGGCGACGCGCCTTCATCCTTTGACCCGAACGCGACGCTCGCTTACCCGACGCCGCGCGAGACGACTCCGACGCCGCCTGTCTCTACGCCGCGCGTGACGCCCTCCACGCAGCCACAGCCCCCGCAATCCAACTGGTCGCAGGGCCCTTCGGCGCAGATGCCCTACCCTCAGCAGCCGCCGCCTCCGCGCAAAAGGTCTGCGCTTCCCTGGATACTCGGCGGCGCGGCTCTACTGCTCGTGCTCGGCATAGGCTTCGTCGTGCTCATCGCCATTCTCGCCGCCATGAGCGCCGACTCCAACTCGAACCGTACGACCTCAAACGCGAGCCGTCCGTCCTCTAACACGAATTCCAGGACGAGTACGAGCAATACGAGTTCGGGCTCAACGGGCTCGACGCTCGTCGTGCGCGATGATTTCTCTTCGGAGACCTGGACGACGGATGGGGACGAGAACAAGTACGAGGACGGCGAGTATCACATGCACACGGACACAGGCAATTACATCGTCGTGCTCGCGCCGGATCAGAGCAAATACTACACAAAGGATAGGACGATACGGGTGACGGCGCGCAGCGTCGACGGGACGGCATCCAACTACGGCTATGGCCTTGTCGTGCACGGGACGACGAAGACCGGACACCCGGTCGGCTACAGCTTCCTGCTCTACACCGGAAATGATCCGTCCTATGCCGTGCGCCACTTGACGGGCGACGAGGACAAGGCGCTCGTCAAATGGACCAGCTCCTCCGTCGTCCGCAGCGGCACGAACCCCAACCAGATCGAGGTGCGCATCAAAGGCAATCAGCTCTCCTATTACGTCAACGGTCAGTACGTGACGAGCATCACAGACTCAGCCGGTTACGGCGATGGCCGCGCCGGATTCTTTACGAGCAACGAAAACCCTGTGGCCTTCGACGACCTGGAGATTTACAAGTAGGACTGCGGCGCGACCTCAGCGCGAGTTTTAGAGATAGAGATGCGAGTTAACTTACGAGTGCTGTCGGGCCCATATGCCGGACGCACTTTCACTTTCGATCAACATAATACCTTCCTGATCGGTCGCAGCGAGTCGGCACACCTGCACCTGCCCGAAGACAGGTTCTTCTCGCGCAACCACTGTATTCTGGAGATCAATCCGCCGCGCTGCTTTCTGCGCGACCTGGGCTCGACCAACGGCACTTACGTCAACGGCCAGAAAGTGCAGGAGGCTTTTCTCAATAACGGCGACCAGATACAGGGCGGCCAGACCGTGCTCGCCGTCGAAGTCAGCACGGATCAAACCGTGCAGGGCTACAGCGGCGGCGGCCACTACGGGGTTGAGTCAGCGCCGCTCGCAAACACGCAGCCGTCGCTCGTGATGGTCGAATGTCTCAACTGCGGCAGGCGCGATCAGGCCGAAGCGTCGCACCCGGACGAGCGTCTGACTTACCTGTGCGAAGACTGCCGCATCGAATTGAGGCGACAGCCGCAGCAGGTTCCCGGCTACGATACGATCAAGATACTCGGGCGCGGCGGGATGGGCTGCGTGATGCTTGCGCGCAATCAGCAGACGGGTCAACTGGTCGCCATCAAGACCATGCTGCCCGAAGTCGCCGTCAGCGACCAGGCCCTGCGCCGCTTCAAGCGCGAGATAGATGTCGCCGCGACTCTTCAGCATCCGCACATCGTCCGCTTTCTCGATCGCGGCACAAACAACGGCGTCGTCTATCTCATCACGGAGTTCGTCGAGGGCTCGGATGCCGCCAAGCTCGCAGACCAGCGCGGCGGACGACTCCCCTACAAGGAAGCCATCGTCATCATCTCGCAGGTCTTAGACGCGCTCGCCTACGCCCACACCCAGGGCTATATTCACCGCGACATCAAAGATCAGAACATACTGGTGAGCGGCGCTTGGCCCAACTACATCTCGAAGCTCACGGATTTCGGGCTCGCCAAGAGCTTCACGCAGTCCGGCATGAGCGGCATTACGATGGCGGGCGACATGGCGGGCACGTTCGCCTACATGCCGCCCGAGCAGATCAGGGATTTCCGCGACGTGCGCCCGGCAGCAGACATCTACGCGATGGGCATGACGGCCTACAGTCTCATCACCGGCGCGCTCGCCCTGGACATCTCGCCCAAAGCCAACGTCGCCGAGACCGTCAAAGCCATCTTCGACAAACCCGTCATCCCCGTCCACAGCCGCACCAGCGATGTTCCGCCCTCGGTCGCCGCCGCCATCGAGCGGGCCCTCGCCAAAGACCCGCTCCAACGCTGGCCCACAGCCGAAGCGATGCGCAAAGCTTTGACGGCGGCGCTCTAGCCCAAAGACAATTCGGCTCTCTGCGCAGTTGAACGAAACAATCGCTGTGTTATAATCGGCTTACCTCAAGCAACTCACTGATCAGCCAGTAATCGCGTTGCTGTTTTTGAAAGCTTGATGGTGCAGTGTGGGCCGGTAGCTCAGTTGGTAGAGCAGCTGACTCTTATATGGGAGCCCCGTTCGGAAACGGGCGGGTGACAAGGCATCAAAATCGGGGAACCCTTCAGACGATGGCGATCCCGAGCCAAGCCCCGGTGATGAATCGGGGAAGGTGTAGAGACTAGACGGTGCCCACCTAAATCCCGCAAGGGACATGGTGAAGGGATAGTCCAGACCACGAACCCAACAGGGGCGGCGAAAGCCGAGGTGGTAAGTAATCAGCGGGTCACTGGTTCGAGCCCAGTCCGGCTCACTTTCGGTTTCGATAAGAAAGGGCGACTATCATGGTCGCCCTTCTTTATTGGGCGCGACATCAATGCTGCTTGCTGGCTTCGTCTCACCGCTACGAAAATCCTCTTCTTGCTGGTATGATCTGAGCATTCCCCGAATTATATTTAGAAGCCGGTATTGTTTCCTTAATCATCCGTGTGAGGTGTAAGTAGCGATGCGTATTCAGATCATTCGCTTTGTCGCGGCTGTGGTTGTGAGTTTTCTGGGCGTGGCCTTGACGGCGCATTGGATGGGTCGCGCGGCTGCGGGCCGGAACGCGGCGCAATCGAACTCGACTCAAAGCGGCTCTCTTCCGGGATTCGACGTTGCGAGCCTGGATCGCAGCATCAAGCCCTGCCAGGACTTTAACCAGTTCGCCAACGGCGGGTGGATGCAGCAGAATCCTATTCCAGCCGCTTTCTCAAGATGGGGAAGATTCGAGCAGCTTAATACGCAGAACCTTGAAGTCCTGCATAACGTGCTCGAAGGGTTGATTAAAAGAAAAGACCTCGTGAAGGGCAGCCGCGACGAGAAGATCGCGGTTTTCTATGCGAGCTGTATGGACGAGACCAGCATCGAGCGTGCCGGGCTCAGCCCGCTCGCACCCGAGCTGGCGCGTATCGAGCAGATCAAGTCGCTCTCCGACGTAGAGGAGACGGTGGCCCGCCTGCACCTGCACAATGTTCCGGTCATCTTCGGTTTCGGGGCGGCACAGGATTTTAAGAATTCCCGGCAGGTGATCGCCACGGCTGTACAGGGCGGCCTCGGCCTGCCCGACCGCGACTACTATACGAAGGATGATGAGAACTCCACGAAGACGCGCGCCGAGTATCTCAAGCATATGGCGCGTATGTTCGAGCTGGCGGGCGACACACCGGAGAAGGCGGCAGCAGCCGCCAGAACCGTGATGAGCATCGAGACCAAGCTGGCCGAGAATTCTCTGACGCGCGTGCAGCGACGCGACCCCGCCGCCATCTATCACAAGATGACGATGGCCGAGCTGAAGACGCTGATGCCGCATTTCAACTGGGCCCATTATATGAAGGAGGTCGGCCTTGGCAAGATAGAGGCGATCAACGTGGCGATGCCGGAATTCTTCAAGGCTGCCGATCAACTCCTGTCAACCATTCCGCTCTCCGACTGGCGGACCTACTTTCGCTGGCACTTGCTGCACGCCTCGGCAGCGACGCTCTCGTCTAAATTCGTCGAAGAGGATTTCAACTTCAACAAGGCTTTCCTGACCGGCGCGAAGGAGAATCTGCCGCGCTGGCGTCGCTGCGTGACGAGTACGGACAACGCGCTCGGCGAAGCGCTGGGCCAACTCTACGTCGAGAAGACCTTCACGCCACAGGCCAAAGCACGCGCGCAGGAGATGGTCAAGAACCTGATCGCCGCGCTGCGCAGCGACCTTTCGACGCTCGATTGGATGAGCGATGAGACGCGCAAGCGTGCCATCGCCAAGCTCGACGCTTTCGTACGCAAGATCGGATTCCCGGACACCTGGCGCAACTACGAAGCCCTACAGGTCAACAATGGGCCTTACTACAACAACTCCGTCTCGGCGGTCGAGTTTGAATTTCGCCGCGACCTCGCCAAGATCGGCAAGCCGCTTGATCGCACCGAATGGGGCATGACGCCGCCGACCGTCAACGCTTACTACAATCCTTCGATGAACGAGATCGTCTTCCCGGCGGGCATTCTTCAGCCTCCGTTCTACGACCCGCAGGCCGACGACGCCTTCAACTACGGAGGCATAGGGGCCGTCATCGGCCACGAGATGACACACGGCTTCGACGATAAGGGTGCGCAGTTCGACGCCGAAGGAAATCTGGTGAACTGGTGGACGCCCGAAGACCTGAAGAAGTTCAACGAGCGCACGAACTGCGTCGTCGCGCAGTTCGATGCCTTCGAGGTCGAGCCGGGGCTCAAGCAGAACGGCAAGCTCGTCGTCGGCGAATCGGTCGCAGACCTCGGCGGCTTGACCGTCGCCTTCGCTGCCTACCAGAAATCTCTCGAAGGCAAGCCGCGCCCGCCCGTCATCAACGGCTTCACACCCGAGCAACGCTTCTTTTTGGGATGGGCCCAGGTGTGGGCCCAGAACATACGACCGGAGGCTGCGCGCCTGAGAGTGGCGACCGACCCGCATCCGCTCGGGCGCTTCCGCGTCAACGGCCCGCTCTCGAACATGCCGGCATTTGCCGAAGCGTTCGGCTGCAAGGTCGGCGACCAGATGGTTCGACCTCCAGACCGGCGCTGCCGGATTTGGTGAAGGCTTGGAGAGAAATAAAACAAGAGGGGCGGCCATCGCGGTCGCCCCTCTCTCTTTCGTGATTGACTTGACCGCCCCGTCGGGTATAAAAGCACCTCGCTTGACATCCCTGTGAAGTTTCCGAGAAAGGAGCAAGTCATGAGCGAACAGAATAAAGAGCTGGTGAGGCAGGCTTACGAGAGATTTAAGAGCGCGGACATCGGGGGCCTGCTCAATCTGTTGACGGAAGACGTTGAATGGCGATTACCGGATACGGAGAACGTGCCCTTCGCGGGTAAGCGAAGCGGGCTTCGACAGGTGGCGCAGTTCTTCCACACTCTGGCCGAAAGCCAGGAAGTTCTGCAATTCGAGCCGCAGGAGTTCATCGCGGAAGGCGAAAAGGTCGTGGCCCTCGGTCAGTACATGTGGCGTGCCAAGAAGAGTGGCCGCGAGTATGGAGGCGATTGGGCCCACGTCTTTACGATCCGCGATGGAAAGATCGCGGGCTTCCACGAGTTTATGGATACGGCAGCGGCAGCCGCCGCTTATCAGAAAGCCGCCGGGACATAAACGATCCCGGACGGCGACGTGAGAGAATGGCCGACGTGACTTCCGCCAACCCTGTAACATTCATCTGGCTATTCCCTGCCGTCTATCTGTTGCACATCGCCGAAGAACACTGGGGCGGCGGCGGCTTCTCCGCATATCTTGCGAGGACGAGGGGCGTCGAGCTGAGCCCTTTGAAGTTTCTCGTCATGAACGCCGTCGGCTGGTCGTTGATGACAGCCGGGCTGTTGCTGGCGCTGCGCCTCAAGTTTGCGGAGTGGATGATGGTGTGCCTGGCGACGGTCGTTTTTATCAACGGCCTGGCGCACACGATCAACGCTGTGTTGAGGGCGGAGTATAATCCAGGGCTCGTCACAGGGCTCCTGCTCTTTATTCCCCTCGGGGCCAGTGTGCTGGCTCGCTTGAAAGGAAGGATGCGCGGGCATAGATATTTCGGGGCGCTGATGGTCGGCGCGTTCATTCACGTCGTCATCTTTTGGCTGGCCCTGAGCGGCGGCAAGTTGGGGCTGAAGTAGCTGCGGCGTCCAGCTCAAGGCTATTGGGACTTGGCTTTGCCGTTCCCCGTTCCGTTCGGGTTATAGAGCATGACGGAGCGGGAGGTGGGACGCCGGAGGCCCAGCGATTTGGTCAGGTTATTGTCGGGCTTGCCGGGCTTGGAATAGACGACGTATCTCTTCTGACTCTGCGTATTCTCCTGCACCTTGACCGGAGACACCTTCGCGGCATAAGTATCGGAGATGATCTTCTCGGCGGCCTTCATCACCATCGGCTTGGAGAAGAGATAGCCCTGACCGTTCTCGCATTGCAAACGTCTGAGTTCTTCGAGTTGCGCTTTAGTCTCCACGCCCTCGGCGACGACATCCATCCCCAAATTCTGCGCGAGCATGACGATCGTGCGGACGATCTCCTTATTTTCGTTGTTATCAATCATCCGGCTGATGAAGGAGCGGTCGATCTTGAGCGTGTCTATCGGAAAGCGGTGGAGATAGCTCAAGGATGAATAGCCCGTGCCGAAATCATCTATGCTCAGGCGTAGCCCGAGCTCGCGCAGCTTCCAGAGCAGCGCCGTCGTCATCTCGATATTCTCCATGACGACCGATTCCGTAATCTCAAGCTTGAGACCGCGCGGGTCAATCCCCGTATCTTCGAGGACGGCCTTGACCTGCTCGACCAGGTCTGGCTGCGCGAACTGCTTGCCGGAGAGGTTGACGCTGATGGAGAGCGGCGGGTCTGAGGGGAAGAGCAACTGCCACTGGCGCATCTGTTGACAAGCCTTGCGCAAGACCCACTGGTCTATCTTGATGATCAATCCCATCTCTTCGGCGACGGGAATAAAGTTGGCCGGGGAGATCAGACCGCGCGTCGGGTGACGCCAGCGCACCAGCGCCTCGAAGCCTCGGAGCTTGAAATCGTCGAGGGAGACGATGGGCTGATAGGCGATATCGAACTCCTGATAGCCGATGGCACGACGGATGTCGGTTTCCAATTGCAGGAGGTCAATGGCGTGGGCGTGCATCTCCTTATCGAAGACGACGTGTCGCGCCTTGCCTTCGGACTTGGCCCTGTACATCGCCGTGTCGGCATCACGCAAAATATCTTCGGCGTTGGCATAGCCCGTCGAGCTGAGCGCGATTCCTATACTCACCGTCGTAAACACTTCGCGCTTGTTGATGCTGAAAGGAACCGACAGCTCTTTCTGTATTCTTTCGGCGATCTGTAGCGCTTCGTCCTGGCCGTTCAAATCCTCTAGCAGGATGGTGAACTCGTCGCCGCCGATGCGTGCCACGGTATCGCCTGGCCGCAGGTGCTGATCTAAGCGGCGCGCGATACCGACCAGGAGTTGGTCGCCGACGATGTGGCCCAGGCTGTCGTTGATGATCTTGAAGCGATCAAGGTCCAGGAAGAGCACGGCGAAGATCTGATCTTCGCGCCGCTGGGCGCGCGCCGAGGCGAGCTTCAAATGATCCATGAAGAGCGCCCTGTTCGGCAGACCCGTGAGCGCGTCGTGGAAAACATCGTGGAGCAATCGCTGCTCGGCATTTTTACGGTCGGTAATATCCTGCACCTGGAAAATCAGGTGCGAAGACCTGCGCCGCTCTTCATGCGCCAGCGAGACGCTCCACAGCACCCAGACGGAATGCCCGTCTTTATGCAGGTAACGCTTCTCCATCTGGTGCGACGGGATGTCGCCTTTAAGCAGTTGCTTGATATACGCGATGGCGTTGTCGCGGTCTTCCGGGTGCGTGATGGCCTGGAAATCCGTCGCCAGCAACTCCTGCTCCGTGTAGCCCAGGAGCTGGCACAGTGAATGGTTGACCTGTAGCCAGCGGCCCTTGACCGAAACGAGCGCCATGCCAATCGCGGCATAGTCGAAGGCGCTGCGAAATCGCTCCTCGCTCTTCGTCGTCGAGGTAACTGCCGCCGCCGTCTTCATCGTCGGCCTGGAGCGCGCGCCCCTGTGCAAGCCCTGCTTTAAGGGCGCATAGATGAAGTAAGCGATGACGCAGGTCGTGATCGTCGCTATTGAAGGATAGTAGCCGAAGAGGTAAACGAGCTTGGCTGCTAAACCGGCAGCCGAGGCTCCGGCCAGAGAGGCAACCAGCGTCCAGAAGAAGCTTCTGCGGCGCGGCTGCGGCGCGGCGTCCGGCGATTCATCGAGCGGAATGAAGAGTGAAACGAAAGAGGACTGCACCAGCGCCATGACGCAGACGGCGAGCAGGAAAGGCAGCGAGCGTTGGCTACGTGCCAGCTCCGCTATCGAGCCGAAGCAGAGGCGCAGCGTCCAGGCCGTGATCGTGATCGAGACGACCGGCAGAGACATATAGATGAGCCGACGGCCCGCCTCCTTCTGGCTGTAAAACGAGGCGCAGAGAAAGGCCAGGGCGGCCAGAAAGACCGCCGCCTCGGCGTCAAACAGCAAGAGCGCGAGGAAGATAAAGGCGTCGGAGCCGGAGACCTGCGCGCGGCCCTCCGCCGTCTCGATGCTCAGGCGCGGGCCCATGCTCAAGGTCATGAGGACGAAGAGCAGGAAAGGTATGTTCAGTTGTCCGAGCGGCAGAGCGTAGACGGACAATAAGAGCAGCCCGGCGGCAAAGCCCGCGACGAGCCACACGATTGACCTGGCGATATTTTGTTGACCCGTGGATTCCATAACGATGCGACGACGTGTGTGTTACCGCACGCACTAAATCTCCATGCCCGGACTGTGGGGCTTCACACCGCTGCCGGGCGCAGTCAAGACGTGGCGATGCTGCTTTCACACATGCGAGGCGACGGTCATGTGCTCCTTAAACTGAACTCTTGTATAACCCTTAAGCTAAAGAGGGTGATTCGGCTTGCCTGTTTGGAGAGGCGGATTTGACAGGCAAAGTTGATACAGATGCGGGGCGAGGCGTTAGCTTACCCGAGCGGTCTGAAGGGGCAAAGAGAGCAGCAGGGCCGTTTAGCCCAACGCTGCCTAAAATTTAATGTATTAGGTTTGGTTGATATTAGCAAGAAAAAAATTGGCGTGAGCTTTCCGCCCTTCGATTAGCAAAACTATTTGCCGACTGCGCCTTAGAGCCGGAATGCGCCGAAAACTTCTGCTTTTTCCGGGCATAACGACGGGTCAGGATTCCTTCTCGAAATTATCTCTTGCCTGACGGTCGCGTGTACGGTTAGAATCTTTGATGGATGTAGCGCCGCCGAAGCGCTGCTTCAACATCAGAGCCCCGCTGATTATCTCTTGAGAGAATCGCCAACCCAGGCTTAAAGCTGCCGAGGCCCTCCCAGCCGCTCAAGCTTCAGCTCGTAAGATCAAGGCGTTCCGAAAATCCCATTTGTCGCGTCCGTCGAGAAAGAGGTTGCGTTGCCAGTTCTTATATCGCCAGAAGAGTCGTCGTGCGCGAATGGGCCCGCAGGCTCGTCCAGCCCCGGCCCGACGCAGATGCCCGTCTCTTCCGAGAACAAGGAGGAAGAGCCCAAGGCTCATGTGCCGGACTTATCTTCCGTAGCCGCTCATCAGCCCGTGACGAGTATGAGAGTGATGCGGACTTCGCCCACGGCCCTTATCGCCTGCGGGCTCGCCTTCGTCTCGCTGATTCTTCTTCTGAACTTCATGACGCGTACGGTCACGCGTGCCGACCAGGTCGCCGCTCAGCAGACGACTCCCGGCAGCCGTCAACAGGCTCGAACCAACTCTGCACGGAGTGTAGAGCAAGCCCGGCCGCAGCCGAGCGCGTCCTTCCCACAGCCAAAGCCGAGCGTAGAAACCGCCGTCGTACCCGTTGTTGAAGCTGCCCCTGTTCCCCACAAAGACGATGTGGAGCGGCAACAAGCAGCGCCAGTCCCCACGCCCGCACCAGCACCGCCGCTCGTCTTGGCCGCGACCAGCGTTGACCGCAGCACCTCCGCCTCTCGCAGCGAAGGCGGCTTTACCATTCAGGTCGGCTCATTCAACGAGTTGGGCCAGGCAGAAGAAAGGGCCGCCAAGCTCGGCTCGGCAGGGGTCACTGCTTACGTGGCGAGGGTCGAGATTCCCAAGCGCGGCACATGGTATAGGGTGCAAACGGGACATTTCAGCAGCCGTGAAGAAGCAGTCCGCTACGGGACGCAACTACGCGCCAAAGGAGTCGTCGCAGACTTCATCGTCTCGCCATCGAAAGCCACTTAGATGGCAAGACGCGACGAAGGCATCGATGGCTCGCCTGGCCGCTCCCATCCCAAACCGGCACGAGAATGGCGACTCACCTTCACTGGCACGAGAATCGCAACTCGCCTTCCGCTCTCCTCGAACTGTCGCTGTTTCATAGCGAGCATTGTTTGAAGTTGCTACGAATCCGGTAGCACCGGAGCGTCGATCTGTCCGCATATAGTGCGGCGCTTAGAGAACGATCAAAGGTGGGCATTCATGATCTGTCATACGATTAGACGCGGGCCGTCTTCCCGCAGATTTTTCTTCATACTCGCCAGCGCGCTGGCCCTGATCTTCAGCACCGCTTCCAGGAGCAGCGCGCAGTGTCCCACGATTGACAATCATGGCTGGACGCAGGGCGCGACCGTGCGGTTCTTTCTGGATGCTAATCTGAGCGCGGAGCAGAAGCGACAGATTCGCATCGCCATCGGTGAATGGAACAACGCCAATAGCGTGAACAATTCGCGCGTCAGGTTCGAGGAAGACACGACGGGCACGAACTTCGTCTTCAGGTTCTTGAACGGCACGCTGCCCGTCGGCACACCCGCCTTCGCCAACAAGTCCTTTAACTCCAGCGGCAGGGTCGTCTCCGCGACTCTGACCTATGACCCGAACGCGGTCTTCCCAGGCAGCAGCGACCTTATCATCAATCCCAGCCGGGCCGGTTACGACACCATCTTCATCAAGCTCACCTTGCACGAGATGGGCCATACGATGGGGCTGGATCATCCGGCTGCGCCCGCCAACATCTGCGATCAGATCAACGGCGCGACCGTGATGAACTATATTTGCAACGAGAACGACCTGGGCGGCAATCTGCCTACGAGCGTCGCCGCCTGCGATCAGAACGCGATCAATTCCGAGTCCATCTATCCGCCGACTGTTCCGCCCACACCGACGCTGCAATTCAGCGCGGGCGCATATGGTGCGAGCGAGGGGGCGGGCAGACTCCTCGTGACCGTCACGCGCACAGGCGATGCGAGCGCAGCGGCCACCGCGAGCTTTGCCACGAGCGACACCGCCGGGCTCAATAGCTGTGCTCTCACCAACGGCGTCGCCTCTTCGCGCTGTGATTACGCCACCTCTGTCGGGACTGTGCGCTTTGCCGCCGGAGAGACTTCCAAAAACATCTCCATCCCGCTCGTGGACGACGTGTACGTCGAGGGCAGCGAGAACTTTACTCTGACGCTCACGAGCGCGAGCGGGGCCAACCTGGGCGCGCAGGTCACGGCGACCTTGACCATCGACGATAACGATACGGCCCAGCCGACCACTAACCCGATTGACCAGACGCCCTTCTTCGTCCGCCAGCATTACATTGATTTCCTCAACCGCGAGCCGGACCCGACAGGCTTCGCCGCGTGGGTGCATCGCATAGACTTCTGCGGCCAACCGGGCGAGCCTCCTCCGCCCTGTGATCGCGTCGAAGTCTCTTCGGCCTTCTACCGCTCGCCGGAGTTCCGCGAGCGCGGCTATTTCGTCTACAAGTTCTATGCGGCGAGTCTGGGCAGGTTTCCGCGCTACGCCGAATTTATCCCTGACCTGGCGAAAGTGAGCGGCTTCCAAACGCCGGAAGAGCAGGAGGCCAATAAGCAGGCGTTCGTCATAGAGTTCACGTCACGCGCGGAATTCCAGAACAGGTACGCGGGGACGACCAACACGGAATATGTGGATCGGATTCTGGCGACCGCAGCCGTGACTTCGCCGAACAGGCAGACCTGGATAAATGAGCTCAACGCCGGGACGAAGACGCGCTCGCAGGTCTTGAGAGAGATTGCGGAGAGCGCGGAGGTGGACGCCAAGTTCTTCAACCAGGCGTTCGTCGTCATGCAGTACTTCGGATACTTGCGTAGAGACCCGGATGCCCTCTACCTCAAATGGATTGAGACGATGGATCAGACGGGCGACTATCGCCTGATGGTCAATGGCTTCGTCAACTCCGCCGAGTATCGCGGGCGCTTCGGGCCCTGAGGAGAAGGCCCAGGGCAACGGGGCCTTCTCTTCAATGACCTTCGAGAGGCTTTCTCGAATCACTTCTCGACGTTGTGGCGTTTGAGCAGCTCATCGAATCCGGGCTCGGCCTTGAGGACATCGAGGTCCGGGTCGAACCTGAGGCTCCTGCTGGGCATCGCGCGAGAGACGATAGCTTTTTCCAGCCACTCGAATGCGCGCGCCTTATCGCCGAGCGCTCCGTAGATGAGCGCTATGCTATAGAAGACATCGCTTCCATTCCCGGCCATCTCCTGTAGCTTCGCCAGCACCTTCTCGGCCTCAGCCTTTCGCCCGGACTGCGCGTAGGCGAGCGCGAGCCCTGAGAGCGGCTCCATGTTATCTATATTTAGCTCAAGCGCTTTCTGATACTCGACGATAGCCTGGTCGAACATCCTCTTCATTCGATAAGCGTCGCCCAGCGTCAGAAGATTGATGAAGCTCTCGGGGTCAAGCTCAAGCGCTCGCTGGCTATACTTGATGGACTCGTCATACTGGCGTGCCAGGAGGAGCGCGCCCGCCAGCGCGCCGTTGGTGGTGGGCGACAGTGGGTCTAGCTCCTGTGCGCGCCTCATCTCCCTCACCACTTCATCCATGGGCCCATTAACGGAGAGGAACCAGGCATAACGCAGGTGCGCGATGGCGTAGTTCGGATTCAGCTCGATGGCCCGTTTATGCTCGCGCTCAGCGCCCGCCCTGTCTCGATCAACATCCGAGAGAATCGTGGCCATCGCCGTGTGCGCCTCGGCCAGCGTATCGTCCAGCTCAAGGGCACGGATGGCAGCCGCCTTCGCTTTCGCAGAAATCTCACTGTTGCGGGGCGCGGCATACCTGTAGTAGACGAGCAGGTAATAGGTATCTGCGAGCAGGGCGTGGGCGAGCGCGTAGTTCTGATCCTTTTCGATGGCCCGCCGGAAATATTCGACCGCTTTTTCCAGGCCGTCTTTCGTCCTCTTGTTGTAGAAATAGAGGCCCATGACGTAATCCTGGTAAGCCTCGGTATTGCCCGTGTAGCGTTTGGCCAGTTGCTTTCTCTGCTCGCCCGTGAGTTGGAGCGCCAGCGCCTGGGCGACTCGCTCCGAGATGGAATCCTGCACGGCGAAGATGCTGGTGAACTGCTCATCAAACTTGTCAGACCAGAGCGTTTTCGCGGTGTTGAGACTGATGAGTTGCACTGTTACGCGCACGCGGTCGCCCGAGCGCTGAACGGTTCCATTTAAGACTGCGTCCACGCCGAGCGCCTGACCGAGCGCCCAGGGGTCGTTATCGCGTCCCGTATATTTAATGATGGCGCTGGTGGGCAGCACCGGCAGGCGCTGGAATTTGCTCAGCCGGATGATGATCGCATCGGCCATCCCGAGCCCGAGCAGCTCGTTTCCGCTGTCGGCGTCGAGCGCTTTGAAGGGAAGCACGGCGATGGATTTGACGACGAGATTAGTCTCACGCTGCTTTGCGTTCCTTGACTGCCAGAAGTAGATGGCGAGGGCCGCGCCGATGAGCAGCGCGAGCCCCAACGGCAAGTAGAGTCTCAAGCTTCGCGGACGCTTCGTCACGGTCTGCGGCATGCCCGCGGCCTCCGGCTTCGCAAGCGCGAGGGCTTCAGGCGTCGTCGCCGTAGGCTCGACCGCGTTGGCCGCCGCGCCCTGATTACTGAAGACGGTGGCCCAGCCGTTCGCGCCCGCGCCCGCGCCGCGTGACGGTCTTGACGCCCCATTACCGCTTGCGGCTTCCACCTCCTCTTCTTCCGTGACGATCTCCGTGCGCGTGTGCTTTTCCACGACCAGCACGGAATCGCTGTCGCGCACTTCCCTCACCCCGGCGACAAAACGATAGCCGCGCTTCGGGACTGTCTCGATAAAGCGATGACCGTTCTGCGCCTGCCCGAGCGCCTTTCTCAGCGTGAAGATGTTCTGGGCGACGGTCGCCTCCTCGACGAAGGCGTCGGGCCAGACCTCCTTGAGCAGCTCATCCTTTTCCACGATATGACCGCTGCGGCTGACCAGCAGCAGCAGTGTGTCGAAAGCCTTCGGGGTCAGAGCGACTGGCTCACCCGCTCTGAGCAGACACCGCTCCGTCGCATCCAACTGGAACTCGCCGAATTCGTATAAATGTACTGCTTGCATCTTTTTTCCCCGTTCTGAAATCCCTTTGAAGAATCTTTCAAAACTATTTGGGACACTATTGAGAGCGCTTTAAAGACATGCCACCCACTTCGACTTTACAGTCGGCGGCGAGGTGAGATGGTGCTGTTGGCGTTTTGATGTCGTTCGAGCGGTATGAGATGCCGGGGGCGCTGTTCTCACCTCATTTTAAAGAGAGAGGGGCGTGGTGGCAACTCCACAGAGCTGGTTTGCTGCTGCCCCGGGTCGGTTCCGGCGAGAGCGTTGGCTAAGGCTCGACGGGCGGCGCGCGGGAGGTGACGTGATTAAGAGGAGAACCAGAATCGTGGTCGAGACTCAGGAAGTCATGGTCATCAGGAGACAGGGCTTGGAGGCTCGCATCTTTTGCCCTGACTGCGCCAGGGAAGTCAGCATGATCACGCCCGAGCTGGCCGCAGCCATGCTACGCAGCAGCACGCGCACCATCTACGCCTGGGTTGAGGCCGCGATCATTCACTTCCGCGAGCAGCCCGAAGGCTCTCTCTTGATCTGTCTGGATTCGCTGCCCGTGGAATGAGCGGCGTCGGCGTCGGCTTAACACCGAGCGCCGACCCCGGTTTTTTAACTACTTCGTGTGGGGTCTAGAGCTATGAACGAGATGAGCGTAAGTCATCGGTTGGTCGTGACCAAGACGCGCGGCGAGGAATCGGCACACAGTCGGATCGAAGCGCTAAAGGATTTGTCACTCATCCTCTCGACGGCTCTTGAAGCCTTCGGGACATTGGGATTTCTGACCGTAGACCAACCCCTGGACATTGAGGCCGGAATTGATTTTTATGATGAGGTGAGCCGCTTTGAGATTTTTCTGATTCAGCGCGCCCTCAAGCATACTGGGGGATGCCAGACCCGTGCCGCCTCCCTGCTCAAGTTGAAGCCCACGACGCTCAACTCAAAGATCAGGGCCTATAACATCAACTGGCGGTCGCCGCTTACGGCTCCGCGCCACGCCGAAGACTGACTTTCGCGCTGCCTTCGATTTACTCTAACGGACGGGACGCCGAAGCGTTTTCGAGAGGAGCGGTTCAGATGGAAAGCCTCAATCTGATGGAGCGTGAAAAGCTACGCTTATTCAGGAGCGCCGAGACCAAGAGCACGCAGGCGGCGGGCGCTCCGGCGACCATGAGCAGGCTCGAAGCCCTCAAGGTGTTGGCCCACGCCTTGATGAACGAGATTGAAGCCCTGGGGCAGATTCAGGCTCAAGGCCCTGTGCGCGCGATCAATCTTTCCGAGGAGGTGCGCCGCTTCGAGACAGACCTGATTCGCGGCGCGCTCATGCAGACGGGTGGTCGTCAAAGACGAGCCGCGCGCCTGCTGGGGATGAAAGTCCCAACGCTTCATGCCAAGATGAAGCGCTACCAGATCAACGCCGAGGACTTCCTCAACACCGCCCCCGACCTGCGTCTTAAAATCAGATAACATCTATAGACTACGCCGCGCATCCTCCTCAGTCCGAGTCCTTCATTAGCCTCAAAGACCTACGACGCTCTTTCGGCGCACAGGTCAAAGCCGTCTCAAAGAATCTATTTTATTCAATAAATGGAACAACGAATGGGGCTTTGCGCCGCGTCGCAGATGCGACTTGTCCAAAATCATCAATCCCGTCCCGCCTCGATATTCAAATTCGGCAAGATTCTCCCGCCTCGCCTCAAGCCTTCGCTGAGACCAACCACAAAAGAGAGAAACTTTATCTCTTAATCGAGACATCGGCATATCTGTTGCGCTTCCAAAGTTGAGGAACGCGTTGCTTGCTTTCTCATTGTTCCAGATTCGGAACAGTTGATGAAGTTTTGAGACGGATTGGCCCAGCCGTCATTGATGGGCCAACCGCCGAGAACCCGACTCTCTCCTTCGACTATAGAGAGAAAGAGATCAGCAGCCTCGAACACCTGACTTGGAGGTCCACACGATGTACAGAAAAACAGTCTTAACCTTGGCGGCCATGCTTTTGCTCTCAGCGCTCGCCGTCCCGTCGCTCGGACAGGTCACGGGCGGAGCGGTGGCCGGTTCGGTCGTTGATGCACAGGGCGCGGTCGTGCCGAATGCTACCGTCACGCTCCTCAATAAGGCGACCGGGCAAACGCTCACGACGCAAACGACCGACACGGGAGCTTTCAACTTCCCCAACGTCGCCCTCGGCGAATATACGATTACGATTGAGAACACGGGCTTTGCTCCCGTCACACAGGAGTTGAAGGTTTCACTCAACCAGACGGCGACGGTCAATGCCACATTGCAGGCGGGCCAGGTGACCGGCACGGTCAACGTGACGGCGGCCAGCGAAGCATTGGTGCAGACCGAAAACTCGCAGCTCACCAGAAGCTTCGAGACGAAGCAGGTGCAGGACTTGCCGATTTTCGGTAACCAGAACCAGTTGGCCGTGCTCGCGCCCAACGTCGTCGAGCGCTCAGCCGGTGTGACGGGCAGCGGCGGCTCTGTCGGCGGCACACGCCCTCGCGGCAACAGCTTCGTCATAGACGGCGTTGACAACAACGATGCCAGCACGACGGGCCCGGTCGTCGGCGTCATTCAAGACGCGGTGGCCGAGTTTACTTTGATCAGCAACAACTTCAACGCCGAGTTCGGCGACGTGGCCGGTGGACAGTTCAATACCGTCACCAAGAGCGGCACGAACGAGTTTCACGGCTCCGGCTATATCTACCAGCAGAGCGAAAGATTCAATGCGGCGACGACGGGACAGAAGGAGCTGCTCAACACGCCGCTCGACCAGGGCGGGCTGCTCAGGAAGCCGCGCTATAGAGACCAGCGCACAGGCTTGACCGGCGGTGGGCCCATCATCACAAACAAGCTCTTCTTCTTTAGCGCCTTCGAGCGGCAGAAGAATGTCTCGGCGGGGACGGTCGCTTCCTACGCGGCCCCGACGCCAGCCGGGTTAGACCTCATCGCAACGCTGCCGGGCGCGAGCGCCTACGTCGTCAACTTTCTTCGCCAGAACTTGACGCTCGCGCCCGCCGCGCTCTTTAACCAGTCCGTGCTCGGAACAGACGTGCCCTTCGGCAGCGTCAGCGTGCTTGCTCCGACCGGATTCATCAACCACCAGCTTCAGGTCAACATAGATCACACGCCGAACACGAACGACCAGTTCCGTTATCGCTTCAATTTCCAGCGCGTCAGAGCCGAGCAGCAGGGCGGCCAGCTCGGAACGGCTGACCCGCGCTTCAACAATTTTCTGGCTTTCAACGCCAGCCTCTTCTCCGCCAACTGGGTGCATAGCTTCGGCCCTTCGGTGGTCAACGACCTGCGACTGGCCTACAGGCGCAGCCGCACGAACTATCCTTTGAAGGATGCCCAGTACAACGCCTTCCCTAACATCACGGATCTGGAAACCGGAATCGACCTGGGCCCAGGCGCGAACCTGCCGCAGGGCACCCCCGTCGATAACAACTACCAGATTTTCGATACGGTCAACTACACTCGCGGCGCGCACACCTTCAAGTTCGGCGGCGAGTATCGCAACCTCATCTTCACGAGCGCCTTCCTGCCGCGCGCGCGCGGCGATTATATTTACCTCGGCTTCGAAGAATTGATCACCGACGCTGCGCCGAGCTTTACGAACCTGCGCGGCGTCGGCTCGCAATTCTTCTCCGGCAATCAGCAGTCCTTCTACGCATTCGGGCAGGACGACTGGAAGGTGCGGCCCAACCTGACTTTCAACCTGGGGCTGCGCTATGAGTTCGTCACCATCCCGCGTGATGCCAAGCTGCAAGCGCTCAACTCCATCGCGGACGTGCCGGGCGTGATTACCTTCGCCGAGCCGAAGTCGGACAAAAACAACTTCGCGCCCCGCGTCGGTTTAGCCTACTCGCCCAACGCTTCGAGCAGCATCGGTCGTTTTCTGTTCGGCACAGCGGGTCAGAGCGCCATTCGCGCCAACGTCGCCATCAGCTACTACGCGAACTTCCAGAACCTGCCCCTGCTGGCACTGCCGCCGCAGGTTCAAACCGAGCTGAATCTCCCCTCGGCGGCGGCGGCTTTCGGCTTCGACCCGGCCCGCCCGTTCCTGCAAAACGGCGGATTGCCGGGAACGCTGCCGCCGACGACCACAGCCGCCGCTGCGCGCCGCATTACACAGGCGCGCATCCCTGACCAGATCAATCCGTACTCTATCTCCTGGGCCGTCTCCTACCAGCGAGAACTGTCGGCGACGACAGCCATAGAGCTTCGCTATCTGGCCACGCGCGGTCGCCATCTGCCCGTGCAGATCAGACTCAACGCGGGCGTCGTTCCCGCGAACATAGGTCTGCCGACCTTCTTCAGCCAGCCGACGGCGGCGCAGCTCGCCGGTCTGACGAAAACTCTCGGAGACATCAACGCGCTGCGGCAGACGATGCTGGGCCCATACGGATTCCTCGGCAGCGTGACGGAGCACTCGCCGGTCGGCAACTCGCAGTATGACTCCGGCTCCGTCAGCCTGACGCGCCGTTTCAGTCGCGGTCTGGCTTTCACGAGCGCCTATACCTGGAGCAAGACGATTGACGATTCGACGAACGAGCTGAATACGAGCGCCGTCAATCCGCGTCGTTCGCAGGACGCCTTCGATCTGCGAAATGAACGCGGGCTTTCGGCCCTGGACATTCCGCATCGCTTCGTGATGTCTGTCAACTACGAAGTGCCCTACCTGCTCAAGTACGATAACAAGTGGGCTCGTCTCTTCTTCGGCGGGTTCCAGTTGGCAGGTATCTTCCAGGCGCAATCGGGTCAACCGCTGACTCCGCTCTCGGGTAACGACGCCAATCGCAACGGCGATACGGCGGGCGACCGCACGCTCTTCAATCCGAACGGGGTGGAGGGAACAGGCAGCACAGTTCATGCCATTGACGCGACGGGCGCGACCGTCGCGTTCGGCAGCAATGCGACGGTCGGCTACGTGGTGGACAATCCGACGGCGCAATACATACAGGCCGGTAACGGGGTGATCGCAACCGCCGGGCGCAATACCATGCGCTCGCGCGGCTTCAATCGCACGGACATGACCATTCTCAAGAACTTCCGCTTCGCCGAGCGTTACACCTTACAGGTGGGCGCGGAGATTTACGATCTCTTCAACCAGAAGGCGCGGACTCTGGGCAATGGCGGGCTACAGGCCACCAGCTCAGGCGTCGAGGCCGACCCCTCCTTCGCCACCGTGTCGAGCCCCAGGTTCAATGACTATAGCCTGGGAGATTTCCCAGGCCGCTCGATTCAACTGCGGGCCAAGTTCATCTTCTAGCCAAAGCGGTTTGATCTACAGCCCTGTGCTCGGGGAATCCGAATTAGTTTTCGGGTTCCCCGATTTTTCACGTCCGCACGCAAAGACGAAAGCGTGGCTCCGCGCTTAGTTCCCGATCTTTGGCGCGTGAGTCTGCGGCTCTCGCCCGTCACGTCATTGAAAGCGAGGCGGCTGCGAACCCCTTCACCTAGACAACATCGCTGCACATAGTTATTATAGCGCCCGCTGCAATCTATTAAGCCGGACAGGTTCTAAAGGCACATCTGACTGGCCGGAATTCTAAACATCTTAAACCGGAGAGCCCCTATGAAACGATGCCCGATGTGCGACCGCACCTATGATGAGTCACAGGCATTCTGCGTCAACGATGGAGCGACGCTTGTGAGCGATGCGTCGGAGTCTGCCTATGATCCGATGAAGACGATTGTCGCCACGCCCCCGCCGCCCTCGCAGAGCGCGCCGTTGCCGCCGCCGCCGGGTTTCGGTTCGGGCGACCTGCCGGGCGGCCAATCGCCTGCGTCCTGGCAAGCGTCCCCGCCCCAGGGAGGCTCCGCCTGGGGAACGAACGTGCCGCCCGCGCCGAGCGCGCCCTTCGGAGCCGCGCAGGGTCAACAGAACGGGCTGGCGATTGCCTCTCTGGTCTGCGGCATCCTGAGCCTCACATGCTTCTTCGGCGTGACCTCCATACCCGCCATCATCCTGGGCTTTCTGGCCCTCTCCAAGATCAAGACCGACCCGGCGCGATTCGGCGGTAAGGGACTGGCCATCGGCGGAATGGTCACGGGCGCGATCAGCTTAGTCTTAGTCATCCTCTATGTGCTGTTCCTGATCATCATCGCCGCTTCGGCGTCGCGTTAGAGCGTCATCGGGCTTCACCCTTCGAGAAGCTTTCAGGCAGATGGGGAGCGGGGCGTTTAATTGAGATCATCAATCTGTAGGCCCAGAGGGTCTGCACCCGCTCCCTTAACTCCGTCTATGACCCTCGCCACCGCGCCGTACGAGATGGAGCGCGGAGCTTTGATGAAGACCGTCTTGAGAGTGCGCTCATCCTCAGTCAGACCCGGGCGTGTCGCCATATCATCGCGGTAAAGGTGCGCCTCCCGACGCTCCTGAAAGAGTTTGACGAGCGCCGCGTTCAGCTTGCTCGTATCGTTGACAGTGCCGAAGTCTTCCTCAAGGCCGTTGAGCCTCAGGCGCAAATCTTTATCTATCGTCACGACAAGCGTAGTAGGATTGGGCGGCAGCGTGCGATCATCAGGCGGCTCGGGAACCATCGCCTTAAAGCGACTGGGCTTTTGCGGCGTGACGACCATGAAGATAATCAGCATCACGAGCAAGACATCTATCAACGGCGTCACGTTGATGTAGGGCGACCTCTTTTGCTCATCCTTTAAGGTGTGACCGGACATAACCTCATACTCCTTCCCCTCCAAGCAGAAAGTTAATAAGCGGGAGCAATCGCCTTCTTCGGCTGAACCTCCCGCGCTTTAATGTGAACCCGTTGCTTAGACACCGCGCGCGAGCCGATTGTTCCGCACATCAACAAACTCTTATCCGAACAGCGAACGCTCAAGAGGGCAGCAGCCGCGAGACGCATGACATGTATTGAGGCGCAGGTCATGACAATTGGCGTTTCCGCAAGTTAATATAGGCGTGTTCAGCTATCTCAAATAAAGTAACCTGCCGGTCAAAGAGCAGTCGGGTCTGAAAGAGTCACGGAGGTGTGCGGATAGACGATGGAGCAGTATTGCAAAGATTGCGGCGCGGCGCTCTTGCCAAGGCAGCGATTCTGTCGCCGTTGCGGCGCTCCCGTCGTCAGGTCTTCTTCCGAAGAGGTGGAGACGAAAGTATTCCGGCCCGCAGCGCAGGCGGAGGCTCCCGTAATGACCACTCCGCTTTCGAGCCAGGTGACGGAGCCTGTCTATCAACAGCCGACCGCCCATCAACCTGCTGCGGCGGAAAGAGAGACGATCCGCCCACCTTCTATCCCACCCGACAAGTCTCGTTGGCCGCGCTTCATTCCGCTTATCGTGCTCGCGCTCGTCGCCTCTGCGCTCCTCGGCGCGTTCCTATTCGCGCGTCTCTCAAAGAACGCAGCAGTGGTCGTTGCGCCCGCGAGCAAGAAGACGAACGCCCCGCCCGTCAAAGCCGTCGTCAATCAGCCTGCCCAGCCCGGCGTCGCTTTGATGAGCGAAGAGGGCGCGACCATCACCAAAGATCAGACCGTGATTAGCGGGACATATCCGCTCGGCGATAATGCAGGCGTTTCGCTCTCGAACGTGACGGGCAGAATCAAGATAGAAGGATGGGACGAGCCGCAGGCCGAGGTGAGAGTCATCAAGGAAGGCGGGACTGCGCAGGATCGTCAAGCCGTCGAGATCAAATTAACCAGCGGCAAAGAGCTGCTCTCGCTTGAGACTTCGCCGACGCGCAGCAGTCCCGTAGAGGTGCATTACGAACTAAAACTCCCTCGCCAAGTGCGCCGGCTTGAGATCAAGTCGGCGGATTCCGAGGTCGAGTTGTCTAAAATATCGAGTGCGATCACGGTCACCGTCCAGGGCTCTTCGATAGAGCTGTCGGATGTCGGCGGCTCGGTCAACACGAAGATCGTGCAGGGCGAGACGAAGGTCACGCTTAACGGAAGCCTGACGGGGCCGCAGGCGCTCAAGAGCGTCAACGGCGACATAGAGCTTCGCTTAACGGCGAGCGTCAATGCCGACATCAATGCCGAGACGATAGACGGCGAGATAGAAGTGGACGACGGGCTCAACCTGAAAGTCGAACAGCGACAGGTCGGTAAATCCGTCTCTGGCCGCATCGGCAGCGGCGGCATACCCATCACCATCAAGACCGTCAACGGCGATATAAGAATCTCGAAGTGATCAGGCGGAGAGACCGCTCTGGATAAAGAGCTGGAATTCGTTCATGCTGCATCAGTCGAAGCGCATCATCACGTCAGCCCTACTGGCCCTGGCCTTACTCGTCTCGCCGTTCACGCCGCTCAGCCGTCATGGCAGGATTACAGAAGCCGTCGCAGCTTCGCGCGAGCCCGTGCGCGCACGCCGCGGGATGGTCGCAACCACCAACCGCATCGCTTCCGAGGTCGGCGTCCGTGTCTTGAAACGCGGCGGCAATGCCGTGGATGCTGCGATTGCCGTGGCCTTTGCGCTGGCGGCGGTCTTTCCCGTAGACGGTAATCTTGGCGGGGGCGGTTTTATGTTGATACGCCTGCGCGACGGGCGCACGACCGCGATCGATTATCGAGAGACAGCGCCCGCCGCAGCGACGCGTGATACGTACCTTGACAGCAAGGGCGACCTGATTAAAGGCGAAGGCTCTTCGACGGTCGGCTATCGCGCCGTCGGTGTGCCCGGCACTGTGGCCGGAATGGCGCTCGCTCTCAGGCGATACGGTTCTGGCAGACTCTCCTGGGCCCAGTTGATCGAACCCGCGCGCCGTCTCGCCGCCAACGGATTCCCCATAAGCCGCCTGCTTGAGCGTTCATTGCGCGTGAGCCCCAAGCTAGCCCTCTATCCAGAGAGCCGCCGCATATTCCAGAACGACGGAAAGTTTTACGGCGAAGGAGAAACACTGCGCCAGCCCGATTTGGCCGCGACTTTCGCGCGCATGCAGCGGCGCGGGCCGCGTGAATTCTACGAGGGACGCACGGCGCAATTGATCGCCGCCGACATGAAGAGAATGGGCGGGCTGATTACGCTCGAAGACCTGCGGCGCTATGCGGCGAAAGAGCGCGCGACGCTGCGCGGCAGCTATCGCGGTTTCGGGGTCGTCTCCATGCCGCCCCCATCGTCCGGCGGGACTGTCCTGATCGAGATGCTCAACATGCTCGAAGGCTACGACGTGCGCGGTATGGGTTGGAACTCATCGGCCAGCCTGCATCTGCTGGCGGAGGTCATGCGCCGGGCCTTCGCAGACCGCGCCGCATACATGGGGGATACGGACTTCGTACGTGTGCCCATCAATGGATTGATAGAGAAGGGCTACGCGGCCAGGGTGCGCGCGACGATCAATATGGAGCGGGCTTCAAAGAGCGAGGAGATACGTGGCGGCGGGCCCGCCGGGGAAGAGCCTTCGGAAACGACGCACTTCACCATCGTAGACGGCGACGGAAACGCAGTGGCCAACACCTACACGCTCAATGACGATTACGGCTCGGGCGTCACGGCGCGCGGCTCGGGCGTGCTGCTCAATAACGAGATGGACGATTTCACGGCCAAGGCCGGTGTGCCGAATGAGTTCGGCTTGATTCAGAGCGAGCGCAACGCGATAGCGCCCGGCAAACGACCGCTCTCGGCGATGACGCCCACTTTCATCCTGCGCAAAGACGGGACGCTGTGGTTCGCCCTGGGCTCTCCCGGCGGGCCGCGCATTATCAACGCCGTCCTTCAGGTGATCGTCAACATCATAGATTTCGACATGAACATTCAAGCGGCCATAGACGCGCCGCGCATACATCACCAATGGCTGCCAGACGAATTATTCTACGAGCCTTACGGGTTTTCGGAAGATACGCGGCGCGCGCTTGCGGCCCGTGGCCATAAACTCACGCTCCGGCCAGAGTACAGAGGGCCAACACAGCAGGCTTTCATGGGTGATGTCGAGGGCGTGATGATCGAAGAGGGGAGCGGCGTACGCCTCGGCGCAAGCGACGCGCGCCGCAGCGACGGGCTGCCCGCCGGTCACTAAAGCTGGATAGAGTAAGCGGCGGCTAGATATCTGGAATCTGCCAGTCAATCTCGGGTTTGCCCGCCGCGCGCAGGGCTTTGTTGATGGCGGAGAAGGGCTTGCAGCCGAAGAAGCCTTTGCTCGCGGAGAGCGGCGCGGGATGCGCGCACTTAACTATGGTGTGCAACGGATTATCTATCAGCTTGATCTTCTTCTGCGCATAATTTCCCCAGAGGACAAAGACGACCGCGCTCTGCTTGTCGTTGACCTTGCGGATGATCGTATCGGTGAAGATTTCCCATCCCTTACCTTTGTGCGAGTTGGGCTGGCCCGCGCGCAGGGTCAGCACGGCGTTCAGGAGCAGCACGCCCTGTCGCGCCCACGGCTCAAGATAGCCGTTATTCGGAATGCGAAAGCCCTTGATGTCGCTCTGAAGCTCCTTGTAGATGTTGACCAGCGAAGGCGGAGGCTTGATGCCGGGTCGCACCGAAAAGCTCAGCCCGTGCGCGTTATCCTTGCCGGGGTAAGGGTCTTGGCCCAAGAGGAGCACATTGACGCTTTCGTAAGGGGTAAACTTAAGCGCCGCAAAAATATCTTTCTCGGGAGGATAAATAGTGTGGGACTGCTGCTCGGCATCGAGGAATCTTTGCAGTTCCTTGAAGTATGGCTTGTCCAACTCTTCTTTGAGCAGTGGCCGCCAGGATTTGGGGATTTCGGGTAGCATGTTGCGCGATTCTCCTCTGTTGCCAGACAAAGAGAGGTCAGTAGCGCCAAAGGTCTCGGGCGGGTGGCTGCGATACTAATACCCGCCCGAGACTTTTGGCGCTACTGATTGCACGATTACGTTCTTTGTTTTCATTGCAGCCTGGTATGAGCTAAGCAAGATAACCATAGCGCTCAATCCGCAGGATGAGCGGCAGCCTTCTAAGGCCCCGGCGCTTCAAGCCAGAGAGTGGAGAGCGGCGGCAGCATGATCGTTGCGGAAAAGGGTTGACCGTGCCATCCCGCTGCTTCGGCCTTGATGCGGTCGGGCTGACGCAGGCCCGTGCCTCCATATTTTTCGGCATCCGTATTGAGCGCCAAACGGTACTCACCCTCCGACGGCAGCCCGACGCGATAGCCGCTGCGCACGAGTGGCGCGAAGTTGCAGACGCAGACCAGGCGGCGGCCCGTCCGAGGCGAGCGGCGCATGAAGGCCAGCGTGTTGCCCTGCGCGTCCCTGTCATCTATCCACATGAAACCGGCGGGGTCACTGTCGGATTCACAAAGAGCCGGTTCTTCCGCGTAAAAGTCGTTGATGTCGCGCACGAGCACCTGCAAGCCCTGATGAAAAGGTTGATCGAGCAGATGCCAGTCGAGGCTGCGTTCCTCGTTCCATTCTCGCCATTGACCAAGCTCGCCTCCCATGAAGAGCAGCTTCTTGCCCGGATGGGCCCACATGTAGCCGTAGAGGGCGCGCAGCGTGGCGAACTTCTGCGCGCGCTCGCCCGGCATCTTGTTCAAGAGCGCTCCCTTGCCGTGCACGACCTCGTCATGCGAGAAAGGCAGAATGAAGTTTTCGCTCCACGCGTAGACGAGGCCGAAGGTCAGGAGGTTGTGATTGTACTGGCGATGTATCGGGTCTTTTGAAAAATACTGTAAGGTGTCGTGCATCCATCCCATGTTCCACTTGAAATCGAAGCCGAGACCGCCCGCCGAGACCGCACGAGTGACGAGCGGCCAGGAGGTTGATTCCTCCGCGATCATCATAAAGCCCGGGTGGCGCGCGTGGATGAGCTGGTTAAGCTCCCGCAGCAGAGAGATCGCTTCCAGGTTCTCACGGCCTCCATGCCGGTTGGGAATCCACTGTCCTTCTGCGCGGCTGTAGTCGAGATAGAGCATGGAGGCGACGGCATCCACCCTCAGCCCGTCAACATGATACTCCTCTGCCCAGAAGAGCGCGTTGGCGATGAGGAAGTTGCGCACCTCGTTGCGCCCGTAGTTGAAGATGTATGTGCCCCAATCGGGATGCTCACCCTGGCGCGGGTCTGCGTGCTCGTAGAGAGCAGTGCCGTCGAAGCGGCCCAGCGCGAAGGCGTCTTTCGGGAAGTGCGCGGGAACCCAATCCATGATGACGCCTATGCCCTGATCGTGCAGGTAATCAACGAGGTAGCGAAAATCATCCGGCGTGCCGTAGCGCGCGGAGGGCGCGTAGTAATTGCCCACCTGGTAGCCCCAGGAGCCGCCGTAGGGATGCTCCTTGAGCGGCAGAAACTCGACGTGCGTAAAGCCCATCTCCTTCGCGTAGCGTGCGAGCAAGGGGGCCATCTCTCGATACTTCAAAGGACGATTCTCTTCCTCTTCGACTCTGCGCCATGAGCCGTGATGCACTTCGTAGATGGAGAGCGGCAGCCTCTGTTGATCCAGGTCGGCGCGGCGCTTCATCCAGGGCCCGTCGTGAAAACGGTATTTCGATTGATGAACGACTGACGAAGTGGCTGGCGGGCTCTCCATGTAGAAGGCGTAGGGGTCGGCCTTGAGGAACGGAAGGCCCTGAGGAGGTCGAATCTCGTACTTGTAAAGCTCGCCCGGGCCCAGGTCTGGAATGAAGATTTCCCAGATGCCGGAGAAGCCGAGCCTGCGCATCTGATGCAGGCGTCCGTCCCAGTTATTGAAATTGCCGACGACGCTCACGCCCGCCGCGTGCGGAGCCCAGACGGCGAAGGAGACGCCGCGCGTGTCGCCCAGCTTGCGAACGTGCGCGCCGAGCTTTTCGTAGATGCGCTCGTGGCGTCCCTCGTTAAAGAGATGCTCGTCCAGATCGCTCAGGGTCGGGAGGAAGATGTACGGGTCGCGTTGCGTGAAGACATTGCCGCCCGCGTAGTAGACCTTGAGCCGGTAAGGGAAAAGCTCCTTTCGATTTTCTATCAACAGCTCGAAGATGCCAGCCGAGTGGGACCGTACCATCGGGCGAGGGCGCAGCCCTCCGATGAGCAGCTCAACCTTTTCCGCTTCCGGTCTGTAGGCGCGCACGACGACGCCCTCCGGCCTCGGATGAGCACCCAGAATAGAGTGCGGGTCTGGATGACGGAAGCGAAGCAGGCGGTTCAGCTCTTGAGCAGGGACAGTCGGATAAACGACCTTGCCCGGAGCCGCCGCCGCGGCTGTGCGCGAGCGTGACGGGGCGGCGCTCTTCGCAGACGAGGGCCTGGCTGTCTTAGCCGATGACGGCCCGGCGGTTTTCGTCGCGCGCTTTTTGGTGGCGACGCTCAAGCCTTTTATGTCTGCACCTCTTTTGCTCATTTTAAGGTGGCCTCAGCCACAGCCGGGTTGATGCTATCTACTCTGATCGCCGCGTCCGCCGGACGGAACAGTCCCGGCGCGAGCCCGAGCACTGCGGCCAGCTCGCGCAACTCCTGAGTGGCGGGGATGCCTCTTCTCAAAGCTTCATAGACTACTTCCTGCGACTCTTCCAGATTGGCTTCGAGATTCAGTTTGCGGGCGAGCCTGACGAGCACGAGCGGAGATTGAAAGTTTTCCGCCGACGGGTTGGCCAGAGCGTACCGCACGGCGCGAGCGATCATCTCCTCGAATGTCCGGCTCACGGACTTGCGATCAATGCGCAGGCCGCGCTGGGCCACCTCGTTCGCTATCTCAAGGGCCTTGCGATAAGCCGCCACGTCATAGGTCTGCCCCTGCTTGCGAATCTCTTCTTCAAAGCGGCGGCCAATGGTGAACTCGGCGGCGGCGCGAAGCTCCGTCGGCAGCTCGAACCCCGCTGCCTGTAGCATCTCTATGTTGCGTCGGTTGGCCTTGTATAGAAATTCGTACTCCGCCGAGAAGCGCTCGACCATCTGGCCGAAGAGGATTTCGGAGATGCGCTCGCGCCCGGCTTGCAGCAGGTGCTCAAGCCCGTACTCGTCCGGGCCGAACTGTTCCTGGGCCAGCCTGAGGATTGAGGGCAGAGACGCTGCGCGAAGCTGCGACCAGAGCCGCGAGGCGGACTCTTTGAAAGCCGCCTCTCCCTGAAAAGGTCTGAGCACGCAGTAAAAATCCACATCGCCGAAATGCATGGAGGCCACAGCGTAATCGTAGACCTTGCCGGTTGCGCTCGCTTCCAGCTCAAGGTGCTCTGTGCTGAGCGTGAGCCGCCCGTGCTGCTGTTTCTGATAGTCCCGGCGGCGGTACAGATAGGAGGCCGTCTCGCCCGCCTCGCTCGCATCGTCAACCAGGCTGCTCATCCCGAGGTGGGCGGCGACACGCTCGGGCCCGACTCTGGCAGATTCGACGAAGCGGCTGTAGATGTCCGCGCCGTTGCCGAGCTTTGTGAGATTGCTCTTCGCCTCCGACAGGATTTCAAGAAAGCGTTGCCTTGAAGATGGCAGGCCGAGCTCTTCCTCGAAGTCCAGCATGCGGCCCGCGTATTTCAAGACCTGCTGCGTTTCGATTCCCGAAATGTCTGCGAAGAACCAGCCGCAGCTCGTAAACATTCGGATGGCGCTGCGCTGCATCTCTAGAAAGGTGAGAGCGCGAGCCTTCTCCTTAGCAGACAGGTCGCGTCGCGCATGGCGTCGCAAAAAAGCGTCGCGCGAAGCCGCAGCGTCTACGATCAACTCTATGTAGTCGTCGCGCGCTTCCCATGCGTCGACGAACAGCTCGCCCAGCGCCTCTTCAAAAGCGAGCGCTGCCCGTTCGCGCAGGAGGTTGAGCGCCGCGCGCAAAGGCGTGCGCCAGGCTTGACGCCATCCCTCCTGCGCGCCCGTCTGGCATCCGCAATCGCGGCTCCAACGCCCTACGCCATGCGCGCAGCTCCAGGCCGTGCCCAGCCCGTCCGGCCCGCGCTTGATCTCGACCTCCATCGTCGGCGGATGATGATCCAGAAACTCTCCGTAGTTGGTGACACTAAACCCGCGCCGCACGGCTTCGACTTCGAGCGCGTAGGCGAGCGTGCGGTCGCCCCAGTGAAAATGGTGTCCGTAGGTCTCGCCGTCGGTCGCCACGTTGACGCAGCTCCCAGAGTCGCGCGCCGCGCGCTCGAAACGATCAATGAGCCCCTGGCTGGAAGCCAGCGCGCCGTCGAAGGCTATGCCCTTGGCGATTGACCCGTCGTAGAAGAAGACGGCAATCGAACGACCGCTCTTGTCGCGGTGAAGAAATTTGTAGGGACGTGTTGAGTCTATCTGCCCTTCGTTCACACTGAGCCAGTCGCCGCCGATGGTGCGGACGCGCTCGGCCTGATGCGGCGAGAGGATGACGTAGCGCAGCCCTTCTTCGATCAGCGTTTCCAGCGTCAGGCTATCGCAGGCCGTTTCGGGAAGCCACATCGCTTCCGGGTCGCGCCCGAAGCGATGTCGAAAATCGCTGAGCCCCCAGCGCACCTGCGTGCGGCGGTCGCGCTCGCTGTCGAGCGGAAGAATCGAGTGATTATAGGCTTGCGCGATGGCGTTGCCGTGGCCGCCTCGCCGCTCTGCGCTCTCGCGGTCGGCTTCGAGGATACGCGCGTAGGTCTGCGGGTGGTGGCGCTCAAGCCAGGAGAGCAGCGTCGGGCCGAAGTTGAAGCTCGTGTTGACGTAGTTATTAACGATCAACTCTATGCGCCCGTAGCCGTCGATGATGCGCGCATAGCCGTTGGGCCGATAACACTCGTTGTGTATACGCTCGTTCCAATCGTGAAAGGGACGTGCGCTCGGCTCGCGCTCGACGATCTCCGTCCAGGGATTCTCGCGCGGCGGTTGATAGAAATGGCCGTGAATGATAAGTGCTGTGTTCATCAATTACCTGATCTGAATCTGATGAGCCTGGCCGTCATCCTTGATGCGAAGGTGAAGGCGGTCGCCCTGCCTGTACCAGCCGTTGCCCGTCGTGGTGCTCGTCGTTGCGCCGAGTGGCTTACCGTCCAGCCAGACTTGCCGGGCAGCCGAAGCCAGCACGAAGAGAAGATTCCTTCCCCCCGGATTATAAGTACCGGAGGGAGCTTGGAGGTTAAGACGCGTCGTTCCGTTCTGCGAAGACAGCGTGACATTCGTCCGGCGAAAGACGCCCCGCTTATAGGCCGGGCTGCTCCCGTCATCTTCATAAAGCGTGACGGATGCTTCGCCCTTCTCGTCCGGGTAGAGGTGGAAGCTCAGCGGGTCAACAGCCCTTTCGCCCGTGTAACTCATCTCCGGGCCCATGGGAATGATCGCGCCGCCGCGCACGTACATGGGCACGGTTTCGAGCGGCGCGTCGGCGCGAATCATCGTGCCGCCCGCGTGCCGCTTTCCCGTCCAGTAGTCATACCATGTGCCCTGCGGCAGATAGACGAGCCGGTGCGTCAAATCCGGTTTGAGGATGGGCGCAACCAGCAGGTCGCCTCCCACCATGAACTCGTCGTCCAGGTTAAGCGTGCTCTCGTCCGTTTGATATTCAAGCAGCAGAGGACGCAACACGGGGATGCCCGTGCGGTGCGCCTCTTCGAGCGTCGTGTAGAGGAACGGCATCAGGCGATAACGCAGCTTGAGATACTTGCGAATAATATCCTCGTAATATTTCCCGTAGCGCCAGGGCTCGTTGTCGTAGCCGCTGATGTCCTTATGGTTGCGGCAGAAGGGCGCGAGAAAGCTGATCTGGTAGGCGCGCGCCAGCAGCTCTCCGTTGCCGCGCCCGATGAAGCCGCCGACATCGCCGCCGACGAAAGGCTGGCCCGAGAGGCCCAGGGATTGATAGAGCGGAATGCTCACAGAAAGCGTCTCCCAGGTGCTCGGCGTGTCGCCCGTCCACATCGTCGAGTAGCGCTGGTAGCCGGCATAAGCGGCGCGCGTAATGACGTAGGGCCGCTTGTTGGGCTCAAGGCGTTCAAGTCCCTCGTAGGTCGCCCGCGCCATCAGGAGCGCGAAGACGTTGCGATTCTTGGCGTGCGTCGAGCGCTCGCCTTCGTCGTAGCTTACGACATCGAGCTGGTTCTTCCCCGTCTGGTCAACGAAGTCCGAGGGCTCGTTCATATCGGTCCAGATGCCCGCGACGCCGTTCTCCGTGTAAGCGCGATGCAGGTCGCCCCACCAGCGCCGCGCCTCGGGCAAGGTGAAATCAACAAGCACGCTCTCGCCCGGCCACACTCTGCCGATATATAGATCGCCGTTTTGTCGTCGCTGGAAATAATTCTTCTCTAATCCCTGGTTAAAGACGTAATAGCTCTTGTCTTGCGGGAGCAGCTCCGGATGAGCGGGCGCGGGCGCGTTGGCCGTCCCTTGTGCGGGCGGTTGATATTTGACGCCGGGGTCGACGATGGTCACGACCTTGACGCCCTGCCGCCCCAGACGCTCCGTGAACTCCCTCGGGCTCGGGAATCTTTGCGTGTTGAAGGTGAAGACGCGATAGCCCTGCATGTAATCGATGTCCAGATGAAGGGCGTCGAGCGGCAAATCTCTTTGCCTGTACTGGCGCACGACCTCTTCGGCCATCGTGTCCGGGTAATAGCTCCAACGACTCTGTTGATTGCCGAGCGCCCACAGTGGCGGCAAAGGCATGTGGCCGGTCAAATCAGCATAGCGCCCGAGTATCTTTTTAATCTCCGGCCCACGGAAAAAATAGTAGTTTATCTCGCCGCCCTCCGCGCCGAAGGCCGCGCGCTCCTGCGATGATCTGCCGAAATCGAAATAGCTGCGGTAGCTGTTATCGAAGAAGATGGCGTAGGCCGCGCCCCGCTGCAAGCCTATGTAGAAGGGGATGGTCTGGTAGATGGGATCTTTGCCTTCGGTGTAGCCGGGCGTGTCGCTGTTCCAGTTGGTAAAGAAGCCGCGCCGCTTGTCCAGACGAGCGGCCTTTTCGCCCAGCCCGTAGAAGTGCTCGTCAAAGCCCAGCCTCTTCGAGACGGCGACGAACGGGCCAGCCTTCGGGTCGAACATCATCCCCGTCTTCGTCCCCTTCGCGTCGAACATCATGGGGCGCTCGTCCGAGTTGATGACCCTGTGCGTCCCTGCCTCTCTAAACTCTACGAGCAGGGGCGAGCGCCGCACGACCACCTCCAATTCATCCGTCGAGATGATGAAGGCATCCGCCTGCTCCGAAAGACTCCAACGCGGCACGTCCCATGAATTCCTGTCTATGGCCCAGGAGTGATCTACGGCAGGCAGAGCTTTCCTAAACGATGCCCTGACGCGCAAGAGGTCTGGGGCGAGCACGCTGAGGCGCACCTGCGAGCCGTCCCGGCAGTCGAAAGTCACTGCCCCGTCGGCCTTCGTAAAACCGCTGATCGCGCCAATCGGTTCCAGCCCGTTGACGATGTCTTGAGCGGCTGCCACGGTGAACAGAGAAACCAGGCAGCACAGCGATGCCAGCATCTTTCTCATAATTATCAGGAGTGTGCTCGCTAATATATACCCGCACGGGAGCACAAGAGAAGCACGGATGAAGAGAAGGGGTAAAATCGTGCAGTCAGTAGCGAGCCACAGGTCGCGGGCGGGTTCTTCTATCGTCGGCACTCTATTGTCTCAATCACCCGTCCGCGGCCTGTGGCTCGCTACTGGCCTGCTTCTCTTAATCCCGGACTCGCTCATCTATCTGCCTTCATGGTTTTCGCCTGCTTGGTGAAAGCGATGTGCGCCGCGCCTAGAAGTCCCGCGTCGTCGCCGCATTCGGCGCGCACGATCTGCGCGCGGCGTGCCGGGATGGGGAAAGCGCGCTCGTCAACCTGTTCGCGGACGTGTGGGTAGAACAGCTCCCAGCCCGCCGCGACCCCTCCGCCGATGACGATCATCTCCGGGTTGAGGACGTTGATGAGACTCGCCAGCCCAGCGCCCAGGTAACGACCCATCCGGCGAAAAACTTCGAGCGCCAGCTCGTCTCCTTCAACCCCGCTTTGATAGATAGACTTCGCCGTCAGCTCTTCTCTGGTGTGTAGCTGCGAGCGAGGGTAATGAGTTTGCGCCTCGTGCGCCATGCGGACGATGGCCGTCGCCGAAGCGTAGCGCTCTAGACAGCCACGGCTGCCGCACGTACAGGGGACGCCCAGGGTCTCGACGCCGATGTGGCCGATCTCGCCCGCCGAGCCGTCAATCCCGCGCCACAGCTCTCCGTCGAGAATGATTCCGCCGCCCACGCCCGTGCCGAGCGTGACGCAGATGATCGTGCGCGCCCCGCGCCCGGCGCCCTGCCACATCTCGCCGACGCCCGCCGC
The DNA here is from genome assembly GCA_036389095.1 of Pyrinomonadaceae bacterium. Taxonomy (GTDB): domain Bacteria; phylum Acidobacteriota; class Blastocatellia; order Pyrinomonadales; family Pyrinomonadaceae; genus DASQYE01. The sequence continues at coordinate 132,914 of DASVQM010000061.1, read as the reverse complement.
GTTCGCGTCGTTTTCCAGCACGGCCCTCCAGGGCAATTCGCTTTCCAGCGCCGCGCCCAGGCGAAAGCCGTCAAGGCAAGGCAGGTTCGGCGCTTTCGTCACTATCCCGTTTTCGATCTGCACAGTGCCGGGCACGACGACAGAGATGGCGCTGATCTCCTTGCCGCGCTCTCCGCTGCGGCTCTGGCACTCCCGCGCGGCCTCGACCAGAGCTTGAACGATCTCGTCCGCGCGGTCTGCCTTCGGCGTAGGATTCTTGACGCGCTCGTGTATGCGCCCTTCGGAATCAACCGTGGCGGCGCGCAGGTTCGTGCCGCCGAGGTCTACGGCGATGACGAGGCCGGAATCGAAACCGCCTTCTATTGTTGCTTGATTAGTCGTGCTCATATTCAATCGCTCCACAACGCAAGGTATGCGCCCGCCAGACGGTCGCGCCAGCTCGTCCAGTTATGTCCCGCGTCCTCTTCCGCGTATGCGACGCGGTAGCCCTTGGAGGCCAGCATGACGAGGACGCGGCGATTCACGGCCTTGATCGGCTCCATTCTTCCGACATCCAGATAAAACTTGAGGGGGCGCTCTTGACTCGCGGCAGCCAGGCCGTAGAGCGCGCCGACCACTCGCTCGTTATCTATCTGGAAGGAGGAGGACTGTCCGCCCACGCGCGCGAAAGTGTCTGCGTGTCTCAGGACAGTCCAGACAGAGATCAGACCGCCGAGGCTCGCGCCCATCAGAGCGCGAGCGTTGCGCTCAGCCTTCGTGCGATAACGCGCATCTATGAAGGGCACTAGCTCGGTCGCCATAAAATCCGCAAACGCGTCGTTGGCCCAGTAATCTTTCCGACGGTCGAGCGGCAGAACGAAGACGATGATGAAGGGGGCAATCTTCTTCTCCTTAATCAAGTCCTGGGCGATCAGCGTGGCGCGGGCGCGCGTCACGTACTCCATCCCATCCTGCACGTAAAGCGTCGGGTAACGCGCGCTCGACTGCGCGTAGCCGGGCGGGAGATAGACCCACGCGCGGCGCACGCCGTCCAACAGGTTGCTTCGGACTTCCAACGTATCAACGCTGATGCCGCGCTCTCCCTCGTCGCCTGTAATGGCCGCTCCCCTATAGCCGGGCATCCAGAAGAAAGAGTTGTACCCGCCGACGCCGTTATCTATACGGTCAGGGTTGAGCGGGTCGAGCATCCATTCATCATCGGCGACGAGCTTATACTCTGCGCGTGCCTGCGGCGCGAATGGGCGTACGTAATACTTAATATCCGTCCCGGCAAGCTCGCGCATCAGAAGCCCGCGCCGCGTCCAGTTCGTGAAGTCGCCGACCACTTCGACCTTTCGCGCCGGGCCGCGATAGAAGAAGACGGCGCGGCCCGCTTCGACGATGGGGGAACGGCCTGCCTCCTTCAAACGTCTCTCCAAAGCGGCAGTCAGCTCGCGCCGCTCACTCGCCGCCCTTTCCTCAAGCGTATGCCCGCGAAGCACTCGCCTGTTGAATGTGCTTGAGCCGTCGGGCGCGATTGAAGCCAGCACCAACACGCTTTGGCCCGGGGGCACTTTCAAGTCAAGACCGAAGCTGCCGTCTCCATCCACTGCGACGGCGCGCGCCTGACCGTCTTGAAAGACGAAGGCGCGCGCGCCCGCGGAGAGTCGCCCGCCGACGTGCAAAGATGTTCCGGCCTCAAGATTCATGAGCGCATACTCGTCCGCTATCTCTAAGTGAATATCGGATTGAAGGGGCGCGCGTCCACGAGCGTAACGCGCCGCGACGATGGCGGGCATCTCAAGATTGCGACCCTCTTCGACGTTGCGCGCGAGACGTATGAATTGGGCCATAGACCAGGCGAGGGGCGTCGCCGATGCCGTCCCCTCGCCAAAGCGCAGTTGGCCGGGCAGCGGGCTCGCCCCGCGATCCCAGACCTGTTCGGGAATCATCATCCCATCGTTGGCAAAACCTTGCATCGCAGCCAAACGGCTGCGCGCCAGTTCGCGCTCGCCCCGCGCCAGCTCATACTCGCCGCGCTCTCCCGTCAGAAGCGTCCACAGCCTGCCCACTCCGCTCTTCCCATCGTAACTCCCGCCGTCCTCTCTGTCGCCATAGGCATCATGGTTGTAGCGATACCACGCCGCGCCGTTCGGCGTCGAGACTTTCAGGACGCGATCAACGACGCTCAGGGACTTGGCGACGAGCGGGTCGTCCGGGCTCTTGATGCCGAGCCGTACCAGCTCAAGGAAACCCGCGTCCACCACCTCGCGCTCGTCGTAGACGCCGCCTCCGCTATTGATCTCAAGGCGTGCGCCGTCATTTGGGTCATCGTTCTCCGTAATCCGCAGGTAGTAGTTCTTGTCACCGTGCGGGCCGCTCAAGGTCGCCGTCTGAGCGTCAAGGTTACGCGCCCAATCGTCAGCCGCCGCCAGGTAGATTGAGCGTGAAGCCTCGTCTTTGTTCCGCCCGGCGATCTCGGCGGCGCACACCAGCCCGGCTATCTCCGCCGCGATGGTCGAGGGTGAATAGCCGCTCTCCTCCTCCCAGCGCTCCTGCCCCGTCGCAGGCCCATGACGAATCAGAAAGTCTGCGGCGGGCTTGATATGTTTACTCCAAGCCTCCGCGTCGGCGCGTCCAAGTTGAAAGGCCAGGATGAGCGGGTAGGCGACCTGATCCATCTGAAGGCCGCCGTAGAACTGCCGCCCGTCGAGCCAGGAGTTCTGCGGAAAGCTTCCGTCCGGCTTCTGCTGGACGTTGAAAAGATAGTCCAGGGCGCGCAGCGCCGCCGCGTGATCGCCGAGGGCTTCAAAGGCCGTCGCCACTTCGTAGAGGTCGCGCGCCCAGACCAGGTGATAACCGCCGACGCTTCCTTCATTCGCGTTGGGCCCACCGCCCCAGGGTACTGTCAGCGAAGCGATCATCGCGCCGCGATGCGTCTTGTCCTCGTGCGCTCTTAAAACCATGGCGGCCATCTCGTACTGGCGCGAGAGCTGCGGTGCGACTCTCGCCAGCTCGGCGACGTAAGCGTGCCAGCCCTCTTCGTACTGCCCGCGCACGCGATCAAAACCTTCGGCGAGCGAGGCGCGTGCGCTGCGTAAGGCTTCCGCCGCCGTCGCGCCAAAGCCCAGCGCGAGCGTGAAGGGCGCGTCCGACTTGAGACGCGCGACCTGCACGACGTTGCCTTGCGCGGCCCTCGCGTAAGCGCTCCTGATTCGCCCCTCTCGACGTAGCTGCACAAGGCCGTCGCTCGTCCCAAGGTAGCCGTTCGTCGTCTCCTCAAAGCCTCGGCTGGCGACGAGCGCGGAGGCGCGGTCTGCGTCCTCAGCCAGCAGCGCATCGCCCTCAGTCCAGGCCGAGTCGTGCATTCCGCTGTTATTCAAAGAGGGGTCGTAGTAGACGTAGAGTTGATTCGCAGCGCCTTTCAGGTTCCTGAACTCGACTTTGATGAGAAGAGTATGACGCTGCGGGTCTGAGGTGTAGGTTTTAGTAATGGAGTAGGCGCCGCTTCGGGCCGTGTTGACCTGCCGGAATGAGAGGGCGTGCGCGTCCAGGATTTCAATGCGGTGCGTGGTCTGTTCGCTTTCGACCTCGACGCGCTTGCCCTCATCGCTCAAGACGATAAGCTGCAAGGTCTGCACGTTGGCCACGTCAACCGTCGGGTAATAGACTTCCGTCAGCGTGCCGCCGCCGAGCGTAAACCAGACCTTGGATTCCAGCGTGTTTGATGTCCCGACCGCGTCCTTGGCAGCGCTCGCCCAGTGAGCATCCTCGCCGGGCGCTCCGGGCGCTAACTGCGCTTTGGCGCTCAGCATGCCGACCAGAACGACGCAGAGCAGGCATATGGAATTGACCTGCACGCGTAAAAGCGCGGATGAGCGATGAAGGCGTAGGGATTTGGGATAAACGAATGCTGATTGAAGTCCAATAGTCACACTTTCATCCTTCATCCTTGCGGCCTTCGTCCCTGCTTTTGATCGAGGCCCCAAGCTTAACAGAGCCCCACTTCACATTTCCATTGAATTTTTCATCTGCGGGTGATACTTTGTCATCTCGTTTCCCCCAGGTAGAGCTTGAGCCCATAGACGGGGCGCTAGCCATTAGCGGCCCCAGGTTTCAGGTAATTACCGATCTATTCCTAATATTCGGACTCTCGTTTCACGAACATGTCGTTTACTGACCCCGCGCCCTGCGCGGCCATCGTGTCAGCGATGCGATCTGCGACGCGCGAGAATTTCCATCAGGGAGGCTCACCGCTTATGCGTCAAACTCTTGCAATCTTTCGCCGCTACCTCTTATGCGGGCTCTTTATCTTGTCTCTGGTCGCGTCCGCCAGCGCGCAGTTCAGGGCCGGCGTTCAGGGAACGGTGACAGACCCGGCTGGCGCTGTCGTTCCCGGCGCGACCGTCACCCTGACCAACAATGAAACCAGCAAATCGCAGCAGACAACGACCAGCGACGCGGGCTTTTACCGCTTCTCGTCGCTCGCTCCCGGTCAATACACGCTCAGCGTCGAGCAGACGGGCTTCAGCAAAACCGTCCTCGATAACGTCAACGTCAGCGCCGAAGAGGTGCAGGGTGTTGATGTGCTGCTACAGGCCGGTACGGTCTCGGAGGTGGTCACCGTGTCAGCCGACACGAGCGCCGCGCTTGAGACGGAGAACGCCAACATCCGAGGCATCATCACGACCGAAGAGGTGCGCGAGTTGCCGCAGATCGGTCGCAACCCGTACGAGCTTGCGCGCACGGCCCCGGGCGTCTTCGGCGACTCGGCCCGTCGCGGCGGCGGCGGCAATAACGCCCAGTTCATGCCCGGCGTCGAGCAGGTCGGCGGCGGCTCTAACGCCGGCGTCTTCCAGACAGAGAACCAGACGCAGATTTCCGCCAACGGCCAGAGAGTGTCGAGCAACAATTACCAGATTGACGGCGTGAGCGTGAACAGCCTGGGGCTGGGCGGCGCGGCGGTCGTCACCCCGAACCAGGAAGCCGTCAAGGAAGTCTCCGTCGTCAGCAGCAGCTATTCGGCGGAAGACGGACGAAATACCGGCGCGCAGATCAAAGTCGTCTCGCAGAACGGCACGAACGAGTATCACGGCAGCGCCGTCGCCAACTACGCCTCGCCGAAGCTCAACTCTTTTAATAAGTTTCGCGGGCCCACTACCGGGCCGGGCTCTACTCCCGCACAGCTTACATGCCAGCGCGGGCTGACGATCTTCGCCAGTCGCTGCCCCGAGATTGTTGATCTCTACGAGCGCAAATTCGCCGGAAGCATCGGCGGGCCTCTTCACCTGCCGCGCTTCGGCGAAGGGCCTCCCTCCTATATCAGCGGCAGGAATCGCCTCTTCTTCTTCTTTTCCACAGAGCTGCTGCGCCGCAGCGATACCCGCACGAGCAACATCTTTATCGAGACGCCTGAATTTCGGCAATACGTCCAGCGTGTTCGCCCCGGCAGCAACGCGGCCAGACTCTTCTCAACCTCGGGCGTCACGCCGCGCACCATCGCCACGGGCTTGCCGAGCGGTGGGCCCGCCGGGCCCTTCCGCATCGTGAACGGGCAGGCTGGCTTGAGCTTCGACATCGGCTCGATCAACGCTCCGGCGGGACAGAACGTCAATCCTCCCAACCTGAATGATCCGGCACAGGCGGCCACCTTCTTCGACGGCATACCGGATGTCACGCTCGCCAGCGTCATCATCCCGAGCAGCACCAAGGGCAATCAATACAACACGCGCTTTGACTATAACTACGGAACCAACAGTCAATTCGCTCTCAGCACCTTCTTTACCAAGCTGGAAAACTTCTCCGGCTCAAGTAGCGGTCGCCCCTTTGAAGACATTCAGTTCAAGCCCTTCAACTCCGCCATCACCTTCACCTATATACAGACCTTTTCGCCGACCCTGCTCAACGAGGCGCGTTTCAACTTCACGCGCTTCAACGCCAACGAGCTTCAGGACATAGGCGCATCCAATCTCTCGATTCCGCGCTTGCAGGTTCAGGGTTTCGGTACGGCCTTCAGCTTCGGCGGCGCGCCCAGCTTCGGCATTGATCGCGGCAGGCCCAACAGCCGTACGCAGAATACCTACGAGGTGCGCGACACGGTCACCTACGTGCGCGGCACTCACGCCGTCAAGATCGGCGGCGAAGCCCGCTTCGAGCAGGACAACAACAATATCATCTCGGGCGCGCGGCCCGAGTACACGTTCAAAAGTCTCCTGGACTTCGCCAACGACTCTGTGTTCTTCGAGAACATAGACGCCGACCCGCGTACGGGCGGGGCGGCCAACGGCCAGAGATATTTCCGCTCCAACTCTTACGGCCTCTTCGTGCAGGACGACTGGAAGGTGCGGCCCAACCTGACCTTGAACCTCGGCCTGCGCTGGGAATACCAGACGCCGCTCACGGAGAAGGAGAACCGCCTCAGCAATTTCGTCCTCGGCCCGAACGGCGTCCTTGACGGCAGGGTCGTCGCGGTTGAACAGCTCTATAATCCCGACCGCAACAACTTCGGCCCGCGCATAGGCTTCGCCTACTCGCCCAACTTCGGCGGTCTTTTGAGCGAAGGGCGCGGCGTCATTCGCGGCGGCTTCGGTATCTTCTACGACCGCATCTTCCTTAACCAATTGACGAACGTGCGCGGCAACACGCCCTTCTTCGCGCGCGTCGGTCTCTGCTGCTCCGGAACGAACAACGCCGCCGACCCCGGCCCCATTCTCTACTCCTTCGCCGTCGGCGATAATCCTTTCGTCTATCCGACGAACCCGAACTTGCAGCGCGGCATAGACCCGCTGACGGGCGGCCTGCTCGACCCGAATCCGCAGACGCTGCCCGGCGGCTTCGTCCGCAGAGATATACCCGTCGAGATCAACGGCACGCCCACGAACCTGCCGAACGCCTACGTCTATAGCTACTCGCTTGATTTTGAGTATCTACTGACGCCGAAGACCATCATCTCGGCTGGCTACCAGGGGAGCGCCGGTCGCAAGCTGATTCGCACGGTCAACATCAATCGTCTCTCTCCCGGCGATACGTTCGATAATAATTTCGATTGCGTGCAGACGCGCGACGTGAACGGCAACGCCGTGGCGCCCCGCCTCTCCTGCAATCCCAATTTTTACGGCTTCGCCAATCTCAACGGCATTCTCTTCGCGCTGCCGGACGTAAATTCCAGCTACAACGCTCTGCTCCTGCGCTTTACGCGCCAGTACGCGCGCAACTTCCAGATGGAAGCCAACTATCGTTTCAGCAAGAGCATAGACACCAGCTCCTTCGGTCGCGGCGCGCAGCAGACAGACCCCAGCGATCAGCGGCTTGAGCGTGGGCCATCGGATTTCGACATCCGCCACAATCTGGTCATCTCGGGCCTCTATCGCCTGCCCTTTTTCAAGGGAGACAACGGCCTGCTCGGCGCGCTCTTCGGCGGCTTCGAGATTAGCGCTATCGCCACGTTCCATTCCGGCTTCCCGTTTACGCCCGTCGTCTTCGGCCCCGTCGAGACCGATCTCAACGGCGATGGTTTCCGTCCTGATCGCCCGACGGCATACTTCGGCGGCGCGATTCAGAACCCGTCGAACGAGGACTTCATCAACGGGATTTTCCCCGGCGGCGGGACCAGGTACTTCAACACGACGACGCGCGGCCCGGCGGGTATCGGTCGCAACTCGTTTCGCGGGCCGGGCTTCCGCCAGGTTGATCTCTCTTTGATCAAGCAGACGAAATTGAGATTCATCAGCGAGCAAGCCAACCTGGACATTCGCGCTAATCTCTTCAACGCCTTCAACATTCTCAACCTGCCCGCGTTTCAGCCCGTCACGGCGCAGGTTGATATCGGCAACGGCGAGTTCGGGCGTGCTCCGTTCGGTTTGGCTGGCCGCGTCATCGAGCTTCAAGCGCGGTTCAGCTTCTAGCATTACCCCGTGCGCGAATGGACTGGTCTCTGCTTTCCGGTTCATTCGCGCATCTCTTTGCTTTCAGGTTCCGCTTCCGATATGAATATTCGACAACGCTCAAACCTGACGCAGTACGTGGCGCTCGTCATCGCCCTGGCCGTTCTGCTCACCACGACTCCTGCCGTCAAGCTGCCGGTCGCAGCCTCCCCTTCACAGGCTGACATCGAAAAGAAGATCGATGCGTTGCTTGCTCGAATGACGCTCGAAGAGAAGCTCGGCCAGCTTCAGCAATTGGATGGCGAGGCCAACGGCAACTTCCGCCCGGAGCACCGCGACCTCATACGCAAGGGCCTGCTCGGCTCGACCTTGAACGTGAGAGGCGTGGCGCGCACCAACGAATTGCAGCGCATCGCCATGGAGGAATCCCGTCTCAAGATTCCCGTGCTCTACGGCTTCGACGTAATCCATGGCTACCGCACGATCTTTCCTGTCCCGCTCGGCGAAGCGAGCAGTTGGGACACGGCGGCTGTCGAGCGCGCAGCGAGCATCGCCGCAAGGGAAGCGTCCGCCGCCGGAGTCCGTTGGACGTTTGCGCCCATGCTCGACATCGCGCGCGATGCCCGCTGGGGCCGCATCGTCGAGGGCTCTGGCGAAGACCCCTACCTGGGCTCTGTGATGGGACGGGCGCGCGTGCTCGGATTTCAGGGGCGCGACTACAGCTCGCCGGATAAGGTGGTAGCTTGCGCCAAGCACTGGGTAGCCTATGGCGCAGCCGAAGCCGGGCGCGACTACAATACGGTTGACATGTCGGAGACGACTTTGCGCGAGACCTATCTGCCGCCGTTCAGGGCGGCGGCTAACGCCGGAGTCGGAACCTTCATGAGCGCCTTCAACGATCTCAACGGTGTGCCGACCTCAGCCAATCCCTTCACGCTCACTAAAATCCTGCGCGACGAGTGGAAGTTCGACGGCTTCGTCGTCAGCGACTACGAATCTGTTCGTGAACTTCTCAATCACGGTCTTCCCGCCAACGAGGCCGAAGCGGCGCGCATGGCCTTGAGCGCAGGCGTTGATATGGAGATGGTCAGCCGCCTCTACAACAAGCACGGGGCCAGCCTCATCAAAGAGGGCAGGCTTTCACAGGCCACCGTGGACGAAGCCGTGCGGCGCATCCTGCGTATCAAGTTCCGCCTGGGGTTATTCGACAAACCGTATGCCGATGAAGCCAGAGAGCGCACGCAGATTTTGAGCGGCGAGAATCTGGCCGCCGCACGCGAGGTGGCCGGGCGCTCGATGGTGCTCCTGAAAAACGAGCGCGAGACTTTGCCGCTCAGCAAATCCGTTCGCACCATCGCCCTCATTGGCCCACTGGCCGATGACCCGAAAGCGATGCTCGGCTCGTGGGCGGGCGACGGTCGCCCGGAGGATACCGTCACACTGCTCGCCGGAATCAAGGCGAAGGTCGCGCCGCAGACCAGAGTTTTATACGCGAAGGGCGTGGCGATTGAGGGCCGTGGCGTGAGCGGCAACTACGATGCAGCGCCCGCCGATGCAAGCAACGCCGGGGGCACTAACGTGGCGTCGGCAGCCAACACGGAGGCTGCCAGGCTTGCGACAACGCCTGCGGCTGCCGATTCAATCGAGCAAGCCGTGCGCGTTGCTCGTGAGGCGGACGTGGTCGTCATCGCCGTCGGGGAGACGGCGGAGATGAGCGGCGAAGCGGCATCACGCACCTCGCTCGACCTGCCCGGCAGGCAGTTGGAATTGATTCAAGCGATTCATCAAACGGGCAAGCCTTACGCCGTCGTTTTGATGAACGGGCGGCCACTGACCATTAACTGGCTCGCGGAAAACTCGCCCGCGATTCTCGAAACCTGGTTCGCGGGAACGCAGGCCGGTAACGCCATCGCAGACGTGCTCTTCGGCGATGTCAATCCCGGCGGCAAGCTGCCCGTTACGTTCCCGCGCGCCGTCGGACAAGTGCCCATCTATTACAATCACAAAAACACCGGACGCCCGCCCGATGTCAATAACAAGTATTCATCTAAATACCTGGACGTGCCCTGGACGCCGCTCTTTCCCTTCGGCTACGGCCTGAGTTATACGCAGTTCCGCCTCGCTGATTTGCGTTTGAGCGCGACGAGCATACGGCCCGACGGGCGCTTGACCGTGAGCGTCGAAGTGGAGAATACGGGCAAGCGCGCGGGCGACGAGGTCGTTCAGCTCTACATCAGGGACGTGGCGTCGAGCGTGACGCGGCCCGTGCGGGAATTGAAAGGCTTTGAGCGCGTCGCTCTGCGTCCGGGCGAGAAGCGGCGCGTCGAGTTCCAGCTAACACCCGAACACCTGGGCTTCTACAATCGAGAGATGCGCTTCGTGGTCGAGCCCGGCACATTTAAGGTCTTCGCCGGGACAAGCTCCGAAGGCGGTCTCGAAGCCAGCTTTGAAGTCACCGGAAGATAGCTGTTATGCGACCGGCGATTTCAACGATGCGCCTGCGCCTGAATATTTTGAGCCGCACCTTGCGCGCACAGCTGCTGCTGCTCCTGCTCGTCTGCTCGATCACTGCAAGCCATAGCGTCGTGCGCGCGACGGCTGCCGCCCCGAACCTTTGGGCCAAGCCGGGAGTCACTTCACCCGCGCGACTCTCGGCTGCGGATCAAGCCTTCCTTGAAGATTTATCGCGCCGCTCGTTCCAGTATTTCTGGGAGCATGCAGACCCGCAGACGGGGCTCGTGCTCGACCGCGCACACACGGACGGCCGGCCGCACGGCGAAGGCGAGCCGAGCTATCGTATCGCCAGCAGCGCCGCCACGGGCTTTGGGCTGACGGCGCTCTGCATCGCGGCTGAGCGCCGCTGGGTCAAAGAGGCTGAGGCGCGCGAGCGTGTCCGCACGACCCTGCGCTTCTTCGCCGAACGCGCAGAGCATCAGCACGGCTGGTTTTATCACTGGATGGAACGGACGACGGGCGAGCGAAGGTGGAAGAGCGAGTTTTCCTCTATTGATACGGCGCTGCTGCTCGGCGGAGTGCTGACGGCCCGGCAGTATTTCAGGACGGATGCGGAGATCGTGCGCCTCGCCACGCTCATTTACGAGCGCGTTGATTTCCAGTGGATGCTGGCCGGTCATCCGACGCTGCTCTCGCACGGCTGGCGACCCGAGACGGGTTTCCTCAAACCCCGCTGGGACAGCTACAGCGAACACCTGATTCTTCAGCTGCTCGCCATCGGCTCGCCCGCTCACGCCATTACGCCGCGCGCCTGGACGGCATGGAGTCGCAAGCGCATCACCTATGCCGGTTACACGTATCTCAACGACGGGCCGCTCTTTACACACCAGTACTCGCACGCCTGGGTTGACTTTCGTGATCGCCGCGAGAGCTGGTATCCATACACGGATTATTTCGCCAACTCCGTCGCGGCCACGCACGCGCATCGTGCCTTCTGCATAGACTTATCAAAAGAGTTCCCGGATTACTCGGAGAACATGTGGGGCATCACCGCTTCGGATAGCGTTAAGGGATACGTGGCCTGGGGCGGGCCGCCGCGCGACCCGGCCATTGACGGGACAATCGTCCCTTCGGCTGCGGGCGGGTCGTTACAGTTTACGCCCGGCATCTCACTTCAGGCGCTGCGAGCGATGAAGGAAAAGTTTGGCGAGCGCATATATGGTCGTTACGCTTTCACGGATGCTTTCAATCCGCTGACGGGATGGGTCGGCCCCGATGTAATCAGCATCAACGTCGGCATCATCCTGCTCAGCGCCGAGAACCTGCGCACAGGGAATGTCTGGCGCTGGTTCATGCGCAATCAGGAGATTCCCCGCGCCATGCGCCTCGTCGGTCTCAATAAAGGGAGAAGGCAGAATCGGATGGACTGAGATTGTCAGGATAAAAACAGAAAGCATGATAAAGACAAAAGCATTGCTGCAATGAATGACTCATCCCTTGACTACAGGAATTGTTTATCTCTATATCTTTATCCTGTCCATCCCTGTTAGATTCTGCCTTCTCTCACTTCAGACTCCGGCGAAAGATGCGATAGCCCCAGGCATCTAACGAGAGCGCGGGCAAGCCGACGGCGTGAACTCCGGCGGCTCTTTCGGGCGCGGGGACATCGGGCGGCAGCGGCGGCGCGACATCCGGCGTCACGTCCGTAAAGGCCGCGCCCTGTGCGGCCTCGACCAATCCGACAAACGGACGGTTAGAGAGATTGATCGCAACCAGCACTTCTTCGCCCGGCGTGCGGCGCACGTAGGTGAGGACGTGCGCCTCGTCGGAATTTTTCACCCACTCCAAACGCCCTTGCCTAAGTGCGTCGTGCGCTCGCCGGAGCGCGATCATCTGTTGATAAAAGCGCGGGAACTCGGGGCGACGCGCACGCATCTGCCAGAAGACCGGAAGACGCTCGAAGAGCGCGGGCGCGCCCGACTCGGTCGTGTCGCCAGCCTCCATCCCGTTGTAGAGCATGGGCACGCCGTCGAGCGTCAAGACCAGCGCCGAAGCGGCGAGAGCGCCGCGCTCGCCGAAGCGTGCGATGGCTCGCCGCTCGTCATGATTATCCGAAAAGCGCATGTGCCAGGAGCCGCGCGGAAACTTCGCCCGCTCCTCCTCCCAAGCCTCGCGCAAAGCGACGGCGGGCTTCTGGCCCATCAAGACCTCCGTCAACGCCGAGTGCATGGGCCATGAATAGTCCAGGTCGAAGGCTTTGACCAGCAGGTCCGGCTCGTGCGCTTCGGCCAGCATTAAGATGTCCGGCTTGACTCGCTCCAACTCCTCGCGCGCACGTTCCCAGAAATCGGTCGGAACGTATGCCGCCACGTCACATCGAAAGCCGTCCAGGTCGTATTCGCGCAGCCAGAACTTCAGCATCTCGATCATGTAGGCGCGCAGGCGAGCGTTCGCGTAGTTGAGATCGGCGACATCGGCCCAGTCCGGCTCGGGCGGGATGATTCTGCCGTTGGCATCGCGCGTGTAAAAGTCCGGCTCTCTCATCAACACGCTATCCCAGGCCGTGTGATTCGCCACGATGTCGATGATCACTTTCATCCCACGACGATGCGCCTCGGTGACCAGGTTGCGCAGGTCTTCCTTCGTGCCGTAGTCAGGGTTGATCGCGTAGTAGTCGCGCACGGCATAGGGGCTTCCGATACTGCCCTTCTTCTTCTCCTGGCCGACCGGGTGAATCGGCATCAGCCAGAGAATACTGACGCCCAGCCGCTTCAGCTCGTCGAGCCGCGCCGCGACGCCCTTGAAATCACCGGTGGCGGAGAAGGAGCGCGGAAAGATTTCGTAGATCACGCCGTCCTGCACCCAGGCCGGAACTGCTCTCGCCGTCTCTTTCGAGAAATCGCGCGCCTTCGCCTGTTGGCCCAGAGCCAAGCCGCCGCACGAGACGGCGAGCACCAGTGCCGGGACGAGAACGCACCAGCAAGCGCAGAGCTTTCGAACGGCACGCTCCAAGCGGATCGCAGCGCGCAAGCGAAGATGCGAGTCGTAATCCCGGCGGCCTCTCATGCTCATCACCTATCTCTTGTCTAACAGGCCGGTGCTCGGCACGGGCTGCGCTGAGCCCTGAGTCGTTAGCGGCTCGACCTCGTCGCCCCTGATGACAGCGCCAACAGGGATTTTCTTGTCGGCGACATCGTTGACGATCAAGACCAGCGCCGCCGCGATCAACATGAACGCGCCGCCCGCCATCACCACGTAGAGCGGGGCCTGCGGGCTGTTCTCACCGAAGATGGCGCGGATTATGCGCCCGAAAAAGAGCGAGGCGATGATCTCAGGAATGACGATGAAGAAGTTGAAGATGCCCATGTAGACGCCCATCCGCGCGGGCGGCAGTGAGCCGGAGAGAATTGCATACGGCATCGAGAGAATCGAGGCCCAGGCAATGCCTACGCCGACCATCGTCAGCAGCAACACGTACTGGTCTTTAATGAAATAGACCGAGAGCAGGCCGACGCCCCCGCACACGAGCGAGATGGCATGGACGGTCTTGCGGCTCGTGGCGGCAGCGACCTTCGGCAGCGCAAAGGCGATGACAAAACAGACGATGGAGTAGACGGCGAAGGCGTTGCCGCCCCATTCCTGTCCGAGAGCGAAGCGCGGGTCGCTGCTGCCGGTCGCGCCGAAGACGTGGTAAGAGGTCGTCAGGCCGAAGAACATCCACATGCAGAAGAGCCCGAGCCAGGTGAAAATCTGGACGATGGCCAGTTGCTTCATCGTCTGCGGCATCTCGCTCAGGGCGGTGGAAATCTCACGCAGCAGCTCGGCTGCGACCTTCAATACTTTGCTCAGACCCGTGGCCTCGCCATACGTCTTCCTGCGCTGTCGCTCGAACTCTTCAATATCCTCCGGCGGGTATTCCTTCGTCGTCAACACAGTCCAGAGCACGGCGAGCAGAAAGGCCACCGCGCCCGCCTTGAACGCATACTGCACTGTGAGCGGAATGCCGCTCGCGGTTCGACCCGTCACGCCGAAATAGCGCAGGATGAAAGGCAGTGCGTTGGCGAGCGATGCGCCGATGCCGATGAAGAAGCTTTGCATGACGAATCCGGCTGTGCGCTGCTCTATGTTCAGCTTGTCGGCGACGAAAGCGCGAAACGGCTCCATGCTGACGTTGATACTGGCGTCCAGAATCCAGAGCAGCCCGGCGGCCATCCAGAGTTTGGGCGAGTCTGGCATGAAGAAGAGGGCGATGCTGGCGAGGATTGCGCCGACGAGGAAATAAGGACGGCGGCGTCCGAGCCGGTTCCACGTCCGGTCGCTCATCGAGCCGATGATGGGCTGCACCAGCAACCCTGTCATCGGCCCGGCCAGCCACAGGATAGGTATATCGTCCGGGTTCGCGCCGAGATAGGTGTAGATGCCGCTCATGTTGGCGAGCTGCAAGCCCCAGCCGAACTGTATCCCTAGAAATCCGAAACTCATGTTCCAGATTTGCCAGAAACTCAAATGAGGCTTATCAGGCAAACCGGGTCTGTTCTGCATTTCCAACTCCTCTCCCGGAAGGGATGAGGGCCGCAGGGATGAAATAAAAGCATCTCTCTTTTCTTATTCATCCCTGCGGCCCTCATCCCTTCTTTACATAGATGCTCGCCGTACGCGGCGGCATTCGTAGTTTGAATGTCGCGTTCCTGATAAGTATGTCGCCGCCCGCGCCCAGCCTATCAACCAGCACTGAGCCGTCTGGAAGATTAAGCGGCGCGAGATTGAACTCCACGGCTGCCGCCCGCGCATCATTGTTGATTAAGACGATGACCGATGCCTTATCCGTCACGCGGGCGTAGGCGTACTGCTGCTCGGCGACGTGTAGATTCAGGAGCGAGCCGCGCCGTAGAGGCTCAAGCTCTGAACGCAGGCGCGCGGTCTTGCGTACGTGCTCGAAGAGGTCTTGCTCTTCCGGCGTGCGTCCCGTTTTGGTGAAAGCGTTGCGACGGTCGCCGGGAAAGCCGCCCGGAAAGTCTCTGCGCGTCGTGGGCTCATCATTTCCGGTCATCCCGATTTCGTCGCCGTAGTAAAGCTGCGGGACGCCGCGCGAGGTCAGAATAAAAGTATGAGCGAGCTTTGAGCCCGCGACGGTTGCGCCCGGCTCGCTCATGAAGCGCCCGTCGTCGTGGCCGCCCACGAGCGTGACCAGTATCTCAGGGTTCGTGTAGAGGTAATCCTTGGCCAGCATCTTTGCGACTTCGTCCACGTTCTTGCCTTCCGCGAAGGCGTGTCGCAGCGGATAAAAGAGCGGGAAATCGAGGAGCGAATCGAGCCCCGAATCCACGCCGTCAAAGCGCGTGCGCCCGCCCTGGAAAAATGATGTATGAACGGGGTCGCCGTCTTTGACTTCGCCGAAGACGCGGAAGCTCGGATACTCTCGCTTGATCGCCGCCGTCCAGTCGCGCCAGAAACTATTGGGCACGTACTGCCATGTATCTTCGCGTATGCCGTCGAGTCCCGTCACGCCTATCCACCAGAGCGTGTTTTGGATGAGATAGCGAGCCGTCTCTTCATCAGCTTGATTGAGGTCGGGCAGGAAATCCAGAAACCATCCTTCCATCGTCTCGCGCTTAATCAGGGGCTCTGCGCGCGGGTCGTGCAGCACCCATGTCTGGAAGACGTTCTTCAAGTGAGAGGCGCGCGTGCCGTTGAACCAGGTCGGCGTCGGCTGATCGTCCACCCAGGGATGATATGGGCCCGTGTGATTGACGACGCTGTCCTGAATCACCTTGATGCCAAGCTCGTGCGCCTCGTCCACCAGTTCCCTGAGCTTCGAGAGCGTGCCGAAGTGTTCATCCACGGCGTAGAAGTCCTGCGCGTTATAGCCGTGAAAGCCCGTGCTCGGTGCGCCCTCCTTCTTCTCGATCTCATTCGGGCGGTCGTAGTTGTCATACCAGGGGGTGAGCCAGATGGCCGTCACGCCGAGCTCTTTCAAGTAGGGCAAGCGATTGATGACGCCTTGAAGATCGCCGCCGTGATAATAGAACTTATTGTTGCGATCATAGAGGCCGCGCGATTGCGGCGGGTCGTTGTTCTGCGGATCGCCGTCGCTGAAGCGATCAATCATGATGAGGTAGAGAACATCGTCGGGCGAGAAGCCTTGAAAACGACCGGCGCGGCTGAGGGGCGCGTTGATCTCGAAGGGCGCATCAACCGTGCCGCTCGGCGTCGTCAGCCTGAGCGAACGCGCTCCGGGCCGCGCCTGCGGCTCGATCAGGACATCAACGAAGAGATACGTCCCGGCGGCGTTGATGCGCGTCAGACCCGTCTGCAAGCCGGAGCCGACCGCGGAGACACGCGCGCCTGAGAGATTGCGCCCGCGAATAAGTACGCGCACAGGGTTGATCGAATGACCGGCCCACCAGTTCGGCGGCTCGACCTTGAGTACAGCCGGAGCCGTCTGTGCCGACACGGCGCAGCGCAATGCGGCGACCAATAAGAGGCCGGTCAGCCCGGCCAATCGTCTCAAAGCTTTCGCGTGGCGCATAATCTTGCTCGTCAAGCTCGCTTGTTCAACCAGCCCTTTATTCACGGGAGAAGTTGTTATCCCACTGAGAGGCTTTCCTCAGGCTTATGGTCGCCGCCGCCGCTCATCCTGCTTCTTCCGTAAAGCCGCGCCAGCTCTTTGAGCCGCTTGCTGATCTCGGCGTTGAGAGCGCCGCCCCTGTAGCGCCAGGCCCAGTTGCCGGAAGTGCTATTGGGTAGATTCATGCGCGCTTTTGTGCCCAGCCCGAGCACGTCCTGAAGCGGAACAATCGCCGTATCGGCAACGGAGGCGTAGACGGCCCGTATGAACTCCCAGTGAATCTCGCGCCCGTCCGCGCCTAGATATTTCAGGCAGAACTCTCTTTCGCGCTCGATCTGCGCGGCGTCGCGCGTTGAGCCCGCGCCCGCTTCGCTCTCGAACCAGCCGACGGTCGTGTCGTTATCGTGCGTCCCCGTGTAGACCACTACGTTCTGATGATAGTTGTGCGGGAGGTCATGGTTTGTCGGGTCGCCGCCGAAAGCGAATTGCAGTATGCGCATGCCGGGGAAACCGAAATCATCGCGCAGCGCCTCAACGTCAGGGGTGATGACGCCCAAGTCTTCGGCGATGATCGGCAATTGGCCCAGCGCCTGCCTGATCGTCGTGAAGAGTTCCCTGCCCGGCGCTTCGACCCAGCGGCCTCGCTCCGCCGTTTTGTCTCCGCCCGGTATCTCCCAGCAGGCGGCGAAGCCGCGAAAGTGATCTATGCGCAGAATGTCCACGGTCTGTAGCGTGGCCTCGACGCGCGCGATCCACCAGCGAAAGCCACGCTCGCGCATACGCTCCCAGTGATAGAGAGGATTGCCCCACAGTTGGCCCGTCGCGCTGAAGTAATCCGGCGGCACGCCCGCGACCACGAGGGGCGTTCCCCGCTCGTCGAGCTTAAATAGCTCAGGGTTTGTCCACACGTCAGCCGAATCCTGCGCGACGAAGATAGGGATGTCGCCGATCAGCTTAATGCCGCGCTCGTTGCAGTAGGCTTTGAGGGCGAACCACTGCTTGAAGAAGAGGAACTGGTAGAACTTCTGCGCGTCTATCTCATCACGCAGCTCTTGGCGCGCGCGTGCGAGCGCCGACGCGTCACGCCGCACGAGCGACGGCTCCCATTCGTTCCAGGCCACGCCGCCGTGCGCGTCCTTGAGCGCGCGAAACAGCGCGTAATCCTCCAGCCAGGAGGCGTAGTGCTGGCAGAAGGACTCGAAGGCGCTGCGTAATCGCGTGTCGGTCGTCTGCCGCAGGCGCGCGAACGCTTTGCGCAGCAGGTCGTTCTTGAACCGGTTCGCCTGCTCAAAGTCAACGCGCTCCTCGTCCGCAAAGGCAGGAGCGGAGGCCAGCTCATCCTGGCCGAGCAAGCCTTCTTCGACCAGGCGCTCCGGGCTGATCATCAGCGTGTTGCCCGCAAACGCAGAGAAGCAAGCATAGGGCGAGTCGCCATAGCCGGTGGGCCCAAGCGGCAGCACTTGCCAGAGACTCTGGCCCGACGCGGCGAGAAAATCCGCGAAGCGGTATGCCTCCGGGCCCAGGTCGCCCACACCGAATCTTCCCGGCAATGATGTTGGATGTAGAAGAATACCGCTCGAACGCGAGAAGCTCACTGTTAACCTCTCCGATCTTATGCAACTGGCTTCAGGATTTGAAAGATGTCCCCGAGAGTATAGCTCAAACCGGCCCCGCGCTTCGATCAATTTGGCACTGCAATCAAGAAACTTTATAAGCGATGACGGTTCGGGCGGGCACTTCGAGCGTGATCGTCTCAGCCGCGACGACCGAGCGCGTGCCCGTAGAGAGAAGCGGCAGCACTTGTGTGCCGTTTGCCAACCCGAGCGTTGCCGCCGGAAGCCTGACGAGGAGGGGCGTCGCGGCGCGATTGATGCAGACGATCACGGTCTCGCTTGCGTCCCGCCTGGCAAAGACGTAAGCATCGTCCGTGTATGAGAGGTCAATCATGCGCCCGCGTCTGAGCGCCGTGTGCTCGCGGCGCAGGCGCAGCCAGTCGCGCGTCCACACGTACATGCGCTGCTCCGCAGGCGTTCGCCCGCGCGCCTCGAAACCGTTGCGCTCGTCACCCGGAAAGCCGCCCGGAAAGTCTCTGCGATTATCAGGATCGTCGCCGCCCGCCAGGGCAATCTCGTCGCCGTAGTAAAGCTGCGGCGTGCCGCGCACGGTCAAAGTAAATGCCATGTGCAGCATCGCGCCTTCGAGCGTCGCGCCTTCGAGCGAGATGAAGCGGCGCGTGTCGTGATTGCCCAGCAGAGTCGTCACACTCGAAGCGTCTGGATAAAGCGCATCGTACTTCAGCGTGTCGCGCAAATGCCGCACAGCCTTTTTGTTCGTGAAGACATCGCATGACGCTTGCCAGAGCGCGAAATCGAAGACCGAATCAAGCTCGGTGTCAATCGCGTCCCAGCCCTTGTGCCCGCCGATGAAGAATGAGGTCTGTGCAGCATCGCGCTCCAACACCTCGCCGACCATCCACATCTTCGGATACTGCTTGTGAAGCGCACGCGAGAGGTCGCGGATGAAGGCGCGCGGCATGTACTGTATGGTGTCCTGGCGAATGGCGTCCACGCCCGTCATGCCGACCCACCACAGAGCATTCTGAATCTCGTAGCGCGCGACCTCCGGTTCATCCTGATTCATGTCCGGCAGCTCATCAGAGAACCAGCCGTCGAGCGTATTGCGTCGCTCAGACTCGTTGGCGTTGGGCGAGAGCAGCGAGCTATTGTTGAAGAGGTTCAACTCGTGGCGCTCGGGTGTGCCGTGGAACCAATTGGCGAGCGGCGGGTCAAGCACCCAGGCGTGGCGCGACCCCGTGTGATTGGCCACCTGATCTTGAATCACTTTCAAGCCGAGCGAGTGTGCACGCTCGACCAGCTCTCTGAGCGTCCGCATGTCGCCGAAGCGATCTTCGATGGCGTAATAATCGTCGGCGTGATAGCCGTGGTAATAGGTATTGGGACACCACGGCTTGCCGCACCTGTTGAGGCCGTTCCAGTTGTCATACCAGGGGGTGAGCCAGATGGCCGTCACGCCGAGCTCTTTCAAGTACGGCAAGCGATTGATGACGCCTTGAAAATCGCCGCCGTGCCAGGCGCGCGGATTGGCACGGACAGTAGCCTCCGCCGGAGCGCCCGCAGGCACATCGTTGGCGCGGTCTCCATTACTGAAACGGTCAGGCATGACCAGATAGATCACGTCATCCGTAGTCACGCCCTGAAAATTTCCGGACGCATCGAGCGGCGCTTCGAGGCGAAAAGGAATCGTCGTCTGCCCGCTCGGCGTCTGAAGTGTGAGCGGGTACTCGCCGGGACGGGCCGCCGGGTCAATCTTCACGTTGACGAACAGGTACGTGCCCGCTTCGTTCGTCAAGAGCGAGCCGGGGACGGTTTGAGGTCGCGTCGCCGTGACGCGAGCGCCTTGAAGATTCTTGCCGCGCACGAGCAGGCGCACAGGATTGATCGAATGCCCGGCCCACCAGTTCGGCGGCTCGACCTTGAGCACGGCGGGCGCAAGCGTAGCGGCAGCCGAAGGCTCGCTCGCGTCAGCGTCCGACGCACCGACAACCGCGCAGAGCAGCGCCGCGCAGCACGAAAGCAGAGCATTTGACCGTCTCTTATTCAACTGTTAATTCTCTTCTCCCATCCTTGCTCTTCATGGAGTCTTCGGGGTGATGTTGCCGGTTGCGGGTTCGGGCAAGTCGGCTGGCGCGGGAGGCGCGGGTTCATCGCCCGTGCTCACACTGCTACTGCTGCTCCCGGCGCTTGCGCCCTCTCCCTTCTTGCGCGCCTCTTCGAGCCGTTTGAAGATGGCCAGCTCGCGCTCGGCATCCTCTTTGCGCTTGAGGCGCGAGTAGGCTGTGAAAAGCTGATAGTGAATGCCCGGGTCTCGCGCATCCATCTCGGTCGCGCGTTCGAGTATGGGCAGCGCCTCGTCGTAGCGTTTGAGCCTGACGAGCAAGCGGCCCAGGTCGTAATGGGCGGGAAAGTTCCGGGCATCGAGCGCGATGGCTCGCCGCAGCAGGCGCTCTGCTTCTTCGGAGCGCCCATTCTGGCTGGCGATGAAGCCCAGGTTGGCGAACACATCGGCGTTGTCCGGCTTGAGGGCGAGCGAGCGCTCGAAGGCGGCGCGCGCTTCGTCGAATAAGCCCTGCCCGCGCGCGGCATAACCGACGAGATAATGTATCTCGGGCGAGTCGGGGAAAAGTTTGGCGGCGCGCTCGTAAGCTTCACGCGCCTGCGAGTAGCGACGACGACGAAAATGGGCCGCGCCCAATCGCACGTAATAGAGCGGCTTCGAGGGGTCTTGCGCGATGGCGCGCTCGTAGAACTCTGCGGCGGCCTCGCTCCGACGATTCTTGAAGTGCTCCTCGGCGATCATGAAATTGGCTTCCGGGAAATTCTCTTGCAGCGTGAGAGCCCTTTGCCAGAACCGCAAAGCCGCCTCCGATTGCCCGCGCGCAGACGAGATCAGGCCCAAGCGATAAAGCGGCTGCGCGTCGCCGGGCGAGAGATTCGCCGCAGACTCCAAAGCGCGCGTCGCCTCGTCTAGCCGGTCAAGGTTATAGAGCGCGACGCCCAAGTTGTATAAGACCTCTGAAGTGTTCGGGCGAAGCTTGTCCGTGCGCTCGAACAACTTGACGGCGCGCTCGTACTCCTGGCCTTCGGCCAGTTGGAGACCGAGCGTGAAGAGCACGCGCGGGTCGTCACCCGCGGCCTGTTCTATACGGTCCGAGAGCGCCGCGGCCTCCTTCGCGCGCCCGCCGTGAAGATAGACATTGACTAGGGCCAGCAGCAGTCGCAGGTCCGTGCTCGCGCTCGCCTGCCTGTTCGGGCCGATTCCGGCTGCTCTCTCAAGCAGGCTCGCCGCCCCCTGGTAATTGCCGCGCGCCGCATAGAGCAGGCCCAGGTTGTATGTCGCTTCGGGGTGATCTGGGGCCAGGCGCAGCGCCGCCTCGAAGCTTTCGACGGCCTGGTCTGGACGGTTCGTGCGCGCCAGCAGAACGCCCAGGTTGGCGTTGGCGGAGACAATCCCCGGATTCAAGCGAAGCGCTGCGCGGTATTCGCGCTCGGCATCAAGGGACTGCCCGCGCTGATCGAGGATGACGCCGAGTAGATTATGCGCGTCGGCATCTGTTGGCGAAGCCGTCAGGATGCGGCGCGCGATGGCTTCGGCTTCGTCAGTCTTTCCCGCTTGCAGCAGGGTCGCGGCTTCTGCCAGAGCCCGCTTGTTATCATTGCGCTGCGCGCTCTCGTGGCGGGCCGTGGAGGCGGAGGCTCGTCGCTTCTGTGCAGGGGCGATTCGCACGGCGAGACCGCAGGCGGCGAAGATGGCCGACAGGCAGACGATCACGCGCAGAGCGCGGCGCATGATGTTGGGCGATGTGCGATAGACAAACATTAAGCTGAAGAGTTCGCAGGGCGGCGCTCGGCTAGAGGCTTGCTTGTGGCCCTCTTAGATTTTCCCTCGTTCAAGGTCTTCGATCCTGATCTTGCGAAGAGACGCCCGGGCTCGATTGCGTGCCGTTTCCACGCCGCGCCGAATGAATCTCTTTGATAATCGCATTCTCTCTCTCGGCCTCCGTTGCTCTGCCAAGACGCCTGTAAGCGAGGGCCAGTTGATAATGCGGTTCTGGATTGTCCGGCGCGAGAGCGACGGCTCGCTGCAAGTGCTCAAGGGCTTCCTGCGCCCGACCGGCGCGCAACAAAGCGCGACCGAGCGTGATGCGCGCTTCATAGAGATTACCGTTTAGAGCTATGGCGCGCGTCAGTTCCGCTATGCCCTCGGTTGTTTTCTCGCCGCCCAGCTTGACGAGCAGCACGCCCAGCCCTAGATGGCCTTCCGCGCTTTCGGGGCGCGTGGACAGAAGCTCGCGGTATGCAGCCAGAGCGCCTTCGTTATCGCTTGCTCTCTCAAGAGCCGTGGCGAGAAAGAAGCGTGCGCTCTCGTCGCCAGGTCTCAATTTGACGGCGGCGCGAAATGCCAGGGCCGCGCCGGCTGGGTCGCCCGCGCCGTAGCGTGCGCGTCCCAGGGCGAGCTGTGCATCGTAATTATCAGGGGCGAGCGCGACGGCCTCCGTCAAAGCGCCGAGCGCGCCAGTGTTGTCGCCCTTCACAGCCAGGATAACTCCGAGCAGCGTCAGAGATTCGACGCGCCAGTTTTTCGCCGGGCCCATGGCGCTCACGGCAGCGCCCTTAGCAGAGAGATTGACCGCGGGCGCTTGGACGGCGGCGCGGGCTAACTGTTCCGCCTCGCCCGTGCGCCGTAGATTGAAGGAGGCGAGCGCCCCGCCGTAGAGCGCCTGTTGATTGGAGGGCAGAGCGTCAAGGATAGCGCGAAAGAGCGCGAGCGCATCCTCATAGCGTGCCGCGCCTAACAGCTCAAACCCGACGAGCTGTGCTTCGGTAATTCGCACAGGGTCGGGCGGCCTTTCCGAACGCACCCGTGCGATGACAGTCGCCAGTTGATCGCTGGTCAAGGCGGCGCTCGTGTCCGGCGTTTGGGCCAGCGCGACGAGCGGGCAGTTGAGAATGAGAATCACGAGAAGGCAGCGCCTTAATCTTGATGCCTGATCGAGAGCGCTCATCATCATCTTAGTGCCACGCATGAGTTGACGGTCAGAATATAAGTCGGAGACGGGCCGGGGAGACTTTAAGCTACACAGGTTAATTGTTTCGACGCGCAAGCACAAGCCTGGCTTGCTCCGGCGCAGTGCAGCTTCCAAACAAACGAGTGGCGAGCATATCTAACATGCCCGCCACTCGGAAGAGGGCCTTCCGGCCACGGCCTCGCCGGAGTCTCAGAAGATAAACTTGAAGCCGAACTCAAGCTGGCGCGGCGTCGAGATGGCGATGTCGCGTCCCGCCTGACGGCCCGTGTTCGGGTCTAACGCAAAGGTGAAGTCCCTCTCGGGGACGAAACGATTGACGTGGTTCAGGACGTTAAAGACCTGTAGGCGAAGCTGTATCCTCGTCACCTCGCCGAGAATCAGGTTCTTGAACAGAGAGGCGTCCCAGTATTCCTGGCGCTGGCCTCGGAAAGTATTGCGCCCGAGGTTGCCGTAGGTCGGGCTCGTTGCATCGTTCACGAAGATGCGAGTCGTCGGCGCGCGGAAAGCAGCCGGGTTATATTCCAGGCCGAGGGCGCGCTGAGCGGCAGTCGGAGTCGGGTCGCCGATGATGTCCGGGCGGGGGCCGTTCTCGCCCGTGATGATGCTGTAGACCGGGCCGCTCTGAATCGTGACGATATTATTGAGCTGGAATCCGCCGACGAAGAGGTTGGCCCAACGGCTGACGCCGCTCAGATAGCGCCGCCCGCGTCCGAACGGAAGATCGTAGACGTTTGAAAAAGTGAAGCGATGGCGAATGTCGAAGTCCGAGTTGCCGCGATCAAGCTCTGGCCGCAGCGGATTGCTATAGCCGTAGCGGTCTCTCGCGGCGCGGCTCTGGCCCGCGAAGTTGCCGGGCGAGTCGTCAATGGCATGGGCCCAGGTATAGGTCGAAAGAATCGAGAGCCCCCTGGACAGGCGCTTCTCCAATTTCATTTGGAGAGAATCGTATCTTGAGCTGGCCAAATCCAGGACGGCATTGATGACCTCGACAGTCGTCACCTCGCGCGAGCCTGGGCCAACGCTGCCGCTGCGGCCTATGTTCTGGACGACCGTCAGGTTGCGACCGAGCGAGCCGACGTAGCCGGCCTCGGCCAGCCAGTCATTCCAGAATCCGTACTGGAAAGTGAGGTTGTACTGGTGAAAGAGCGGCGTCTTGTTGTTGGGAGCGATGTAAAAGAGCGTCTCGAAGGCGCTCGGGACGGCGAAGCGTGCGCCCGGCTGCGGAATCGCTCCGGGGGTCGGGAACGGGTAGCCAGTATCTAAATTGAAGTTGGCCGGGACGGGACTGCCTGCCGTTCCGTAGTTGTTCAGGCTGGCCGAATAGCTGGCGCTAAAGGGCGGATTGAAGTAGAGCGGGGGCTGGCCCGTCACGTCAACAGCGTAGAGCAGGCCGTAGCCGCCGCGTATGATGAAATGTTTTTCGGGGCCGTAGCTGTAGGCGAAGCCTATGCGCGGGCCGAAGTTGTTCTTGTCCGTGTTGGCCAGGCCGCGTCCGCCGGGTGCGCCTTCTCCGGCGCGAACGAGCGTGCTCGTCACAGGGTCGAAGTTGACTTGGCGATCAAAGCGCTCGGTGCGCGGCGTGAAAAGGTCGTAGCGCAATCCGAGGTTGAGCGTCAGGTCTGAGCGGACTTTCCAATCGTCCTGCACATAGAAGGATATCTCTTTATTGGATTGCAGGTAGGGGCCGCCGCCGCCGTTGCCGCGTGAGATGCTCGCGGGCGGATAACCGAGCAGGAGATTAGCGTAAGACGAACCGGAATCCCTCGGCCCGATGGCAATGCCAGCGTAGTTGCCGCTCGCAAAACCGCCGACGCCAGAGCCGTAAACCAGGTTGCCCTTGGTTCCGCCGCCGCGACCGGCGTCAATGTTCTGATTCTGCCGGACGCGCAAATCTCCACCGATCTTATAGGTGTGATTGCCGCGCACGACCGTCAGCGTGTCTCCGAAGAAGTAGTTGTTCGAGAGGAAAGTGAAGGGCCCGCCGTCTCCGACGAACTCCAAATCCCTGTCGTTTCCCCTCCCGGCATCGTCCGTCCCGATAACACCTATCAGGAGCGTGCCCGTACAGGGCAGGCCGCAGACGTTGACGTTCGGGATGCCGAGGTCTGCCGAGTTGGAGGGGCTGAAGCCGAGCGCACCGCCGACGCCGGGGTTGAAGATGCCTATATTGACGCGATGGTATCCGCCGCGCATGTCGTTAATGACGGTGGGCGAGAAGATGTGTGTTTCGCCGAGCGCGACCTGGCGCGCGTTACCGAACTCCGTGCCAGCGCCGAAACCCGACGCCAGGTCATTGCCGTTGGGCGAAGTGCCGAGCGGGAAATTGTTATCACGACTGCGCTCGTCCGTTGACTTGCTGTAGCGCCCGAAGATCGAGTCCGAGCCGGAGATGGTGTGATCTATCCTGATGTCGTAGCTGTCCTGCACCAGCTTCTCTTTCCTGTTACGCCTGTAATTGCTGACGCGCGCGCCATTGGTCGGCAGCGGGTAAGCGTTCAGGAGATTGCGCGCGGCGGTTGATTGCAGGGCCAGCGGGATGACGTTGCCGGGGAAAGGAACCCCCGCGGCATTGAAGATGGTTCCCTGCGGCGCGATGACGGGCCCGTTGATGGTGTTGAAGGTGACGAGATTGCCGGGAACGAGCTGTTCCGAGAAATCGCCCGCGCGCTGCCTGACGGTCGGCACTGTGACGAAGGGCGAATCCGTTCCTTTGAAGGCGGGCGTAGAGTTGCGCTGGCCGTTGTAGGAGAAGAAGAAGAAGGAGCGATTGCGCCCGTTGTAGAACATGGGGCCGCCTTCGCCCGGTCGCGGTAAAAAGATCGGCCCGCCGACGACTCCGCCGAAATTGTGCGTCACGTAGTTTGTAGGGTTAGGCTTGTCGGCGGGCTTGGCGCTCCAGAAGCGTCCCTGGTAGAACTCGTAAGCCGTTCCGTGAACGTCGTTACTGCCGGATTTGAAGGTCGTCGAGATGACAGCGCCGCCCGCTCTCCCGCTCTCGGCTGAAGGGACGCTCGTCTCGATCTTGAACTCGGCGATGGCATCCGGGTTCGGATAGATGGCGATCTGCCCGAACTGCGTCTCGTTATTGTCTATGCCGTCGAGCGTGAAATTATTGTTGGTCGGACGCGCGCCGTTGGCGACGATGACAGAGCCGCCGGACTCGCGGAAGCGCGTTGATTCGGTCGAGGCCGTCGGCCCGTTACTGGCGAAGGTCGCGCCGCCGAGTGTGCCCACGACGGGGCGCGAGACGCCGGGCGAAAGACCCGCCAGCAGCGTAAAGTTTCTCTGCGAGATGGGAAGCTCCGTCACCTGCCGACCCGTGATGAGATCGCCGCGCACGCTCGTTTCGCTCTCGACCACGGGAGCCTCTGCTTCGACCGTCACAGTGGCCGAGCCGCCTGCCACCGTGCCGAACTTCACATCGACGGGCTGGCGCGCGTTGGTCTCAAGCTGCACGGATTCGACGACGACGCTCTGGAAGCCCTGTGCGTCTACCGTCACGCGGTAATTGCCCGGCTCAAGGTTGGGCACGGTGTACGTGCCGTCCTCGCTGCTCGTCGCATCGCGCGTCACCCCCGTGGCATTATTGATGACGGTCACCTTAGCGCCCGCGACGAGAGCGCCGTTCGGGTCTGTCACCGTGCCGACGATTGTGCCCTTGTTGTTTTGAGCCGAGGCGGGAAGCGCGAGGGCTGCGAGTAGGAGACATAGTGCGCCGAAGCTTGAAAGCGTGTGCGAGATTCTACGGGATGTCGTCATGACCGGGGCCTCTTGCGGAAACCGAAGATTGTCTATGAGCAAGCTTAGGCCGGGGAATCCAGAGCGCTGATCGCCAGATCGTACGAGTCATAAGAGGGCCAAAGAAGTAAGGCAGTGTAGCTTTGGCCTTCAGCTATCTTTCGTAATGTTCTTGATTGAA
The DNA here is from genome assembly GCA_036389095.1 of Pyrinomonadaceae bacterium. Taxonomy (GTDB): domain Bacteria; phylum Acidobacteriota; class Blastocatellia; order Pyrinomonadales; family Pyrinomonadaceae; genus DASQYE01. The sequence continues at coordinate 105,504 of DASVQM010000061.1, read as the reverse complement.
AAGCCCCGGCTGAACTTACGTTTTGTTACGCAACAGGACGGAGTATATGTGTGGCTTTCGGGAACTGTCAATCTCTTTCTCAGGAGCACTCGCGCCCGACAGAGCTGATTGACAGAACGGCGGCAGGAGAGCATTCGGCTGCGAGGCCGTCCCAGTGGGCCCAGGGGGAATCTCTCTGTGGGCCAACTCACTTCCCTGGGCTGCCTTTGCCCTCGACGAGCGTCAGCACGCGATCAACGCCGGGAACGTCGAAGGTTTCGAGCGTGCCGCCGGGCCATCTCACTTCCAGCCTGTCAACGCGCGCCGCCTGGCCCAAACCGAAGTGCAGGCGCGGCTCATTTTGCGAGCCGAATGATGCGCCGCTAAAGAGATCGGCACGCTGGCGCAGCTTGCCCGTAGTGAGATAGACGATTGCGCCCGTAGCATCTTTAGGGCTCTTCCTGGACACGTCGCCCACCAGACTGAGCGACAACCAGTGGCCAGCCCCTTTCGTCGCGTTTCTGAGCACGGCTGGTTTCGTGTCCAGATTGTTCAGCACGGCATCGGGGCGTCCATCACCGTCCAAGTCGCCGACGGCGAGCCCACGACTGGGCCAGGCGTAGGCCAGAGCGCTCGCGGGCCGCGCGCCCACGCGTTTGAAGCTGCCGTTGCCCAGATTATGAAAGAGCAGCGGCTGCTGCGCGAAGCTGCTGCCCCACTGGTACTTGTCAACCGCCGGGTAGACATGGCCGTTGGCGACGAGCACGTCCTTCCAGCCGTCGTTGTCGTAGTCAAGAAAGCTCGTCCCCCAGCCCAGGAATGGAATCGTCACCTCGCCGTGTCCTGACTGGAAAGTCACGTCCGTGAAATTCCCTTCGCCGTCGTTGTGTCTGAGCGTGTTGGAATCGTCAGAGAAGTTTGTCACGTAGAAATCGACGCGCCCGTCATTATCGTAATCCCCGACGCCGAGGCCCATCCCTGCCTGCTCGCGCCCGTTCTCATTCAAAGCCATCCCGGACGGATAGCCCGTCTCCTCGAAAGTGCCGTTGCCTTTATTGATGTAGAACAGGTTCGGAGTCGAATCGTTGATGACGACGAGATCGAGCAGGTCGTCATCGTCTGCGTGCACGAAGACCGAAGAGAAGCCGTAATAGCGATTCGGGTCGTTGACGCCGGCCTTGGCGCTCACGTCCTCGAACGTGCCGTCCGGCTTCTGGTGATAGAGCGTATCGGTGTCGCCTTTGAGCCCGCGCGGGCCGCACATGACGGGCGTCCCGCGAAACTGGCAGAAGTTCTGGTTAATACTGCCCGGCTTGCCGACCTCGCTCGGGTTCGGCGGCAGATGTGCGAGATCGAACTCGACATAGCCGGGCACGAAGAGGTCTAAGCGACCGTCGCGGTCGTAATCTCCCCACGTCGCACCCGTGCTCCAACCTTTGCGCGCCACGCCCAGCTTCTCTGCCACGTCCGTAAATGTCCCGTCGCCGTTGTTGTGATAGAGACGCGACGTGCCGTAATTGCCGACATACATATCCGGGCGGCCATCGTTGTCGTAGTCGCCGACGGCGACGCCGAAGCCCCAGCGCTCGTTGCCGACTCCGGCCCGCTCCGTCACATCCTCAAACTGCCAGTTGCCCTTATTGCGAAAAAGCGCGGCGCGCGCAGGCTTCTCTCTGCCCTGCATGGCCGCGAACGTCGAGCCGTTCAAGAGGTAGATGTCCGCGCGTCCATCTCCATCATAATCGAAGATGGCACAGCCGCCCGAAGGCGTATCCAGGATGTAATCCTTGGCCGCGCTGCCCGAATGATGCTTGAAGCCTGCGACACCTGACTGCTCCGTCACATCCTCGAAGACCAGGGGCGCATTCCGGTCCACGATGTCAATGGTGCGCCGCGAAGTGTAAGTCGCGGCAGAGCCGGTCGAGACGCCGCCCATTCCCTGCTGCTGTGTCGAAGAAGTTTGAGCAGTCAGGTCGAGCGGCGATTGGGCCCACAGGAAAAGGGTTAAGACGAGGAGGGCGCGCGCCGTCTTGAGCGAGCGCACGGCACATGTGTGAATTGAGCGAAGTTGAAGCATTCTGAGTAACCGGACGAAATCAAGTAACGAAGGCTGCCATGTCAGTCCCGCCAAAGGTCTCGGGCGGGTCTGAGCGCCGCAAGAGTACCCGCCCCGAGACCTTTGGCGGGACTGACAGCCAGGCTCTTTCCATCATTTCCCGGCATCTCGCTCGTTGACGGTGAGGTAACGATCAACGGGCGGATTAGCAATTCGCTGAATCTTATTGCCCGGCCAGCGGACTTCCACAGAGCGTACGCCGCTCGCTGTTCCGAGACCGCAGACGATGCGCGGGTCGTTGGACGACAGGTAACTGCCCGCCATCGTCGCATCGAAAATCCGGCGACGCCCGCCCGCGTCTGTGACAGTGATGCGCGCGCCCTGGCCCATGCGATTAGACTTAGTGCCCGCGAGAGAAATCCCCAGCCAGTGATTGCGCGTCCCGTCATTACGCAGGACGAGCGCCGGGCCGTCAAGGACATTGATGACTATATCCGTATCGCCGTCGTTGTCCAGATCGCCGAAGGCAGAGCCGCGACCCGCTACGGCCTGGCCGAAAACGGCCCCGGCGCTCAGCGAGACATTGACGAAGCCCTTGCCCGTATTACGCATCAGGAGCGGCGTCTGCCTGTACTTGAGATAGCTGGATGTCTTCTCGATGGTGTCAAGGACGTGGCTCTGCGCGACGAAGATGTCGAGCCACCCGTCGTTATCGGCGTCGATGAAACGCGTCCCCCAACCCGAATAGAGCAGTGTGATCTGGCCTACGCCCGTTGTGCCCGTGACATAACTAAAGGTCGCGTCGCCGTTGTTGCGAAAGAGCGGGTAGGTCTCGTTCGAGAGCGTCGTGATAAAGATATCCATGTAGCCGTCGTTGTCGTAATCGGCGGCGTCAACGCCCATCCCGGCAAACGTCTTGCCGTTCTCGTCGTAGCCCGCCCCCGCCATCAGCGCCGCGTCCTCAAACGTCCCGTCGCCGCGATTGCGATAGAGCGACTGGCGCACGCTGTCGTTGGCGACGAAGATATCAGTCCATCCGTCGTCGTCAAAATCCGCGAACACGACGCCGAGGCCCTTGCCCGCAGGGTCTGCGATCTTTGAGGAAGCGGTCACGTCTTCAAACGTGCCGTCCGCTTTCTGATGAAAGAGCAGGTTCGTGGCTCCCTTGAAATTGTCCGGGTGACAGTAGGCGCGGTAGCGCGGATCGCCGCAAAAGACATTCCCGCGCTCGAAATCCCAATCCATGTAACGCGCGACGAAGAGGTCAAGGCGGCCGTCGCGGTCGTAATCGAGCCAGCCCGCGCTCGTTGACCAGCCTGACGCGCCTAAGCCCGCGCGCTTCGTCACGTCCTCGAACACGCCGTCGCCGCGATTGCGATAAAGGATATTCGCGCCGTAGGCCGTGACGTAAAGATCGACGAGGCCGTCGGCGTCGTAATCCCCTGCGGCGACGCCCATCGAATAGCCTTCACCGCGCACGCCAGCCCTCTCCGTCACGTCCTCGAACGTGCCGTCCGGCTTCTGATGATAGAGGCGATTCCAGAACTTAGCGTCTCGCTTATCCGGCATCGCACTCTTGGGCGCAGGGTCTTCGATGCGCGCTCCGTTCGTGAAATAGAGGTCGAGCCGCCCGTCGTTATCGAAGTCGAACATGGCGACGCCGCCGCCCATCGCTTCGAGCAGGTATTTTTGCGACGTGACGGAGGCGGCATGCCTGAAAGAGATTCGCGTCTGCGCGGAGATGTCGGAGAAGGTCACGGTCGAGGGCGCTTGCGGCCCGGGCGGAGGCGGCGACTTGCCCGGCTCTGCGCCGCTGTAAGAGCGCCCCGTGCGCTGCGTCGAGGGAGACGGCGCGGGCTGCTGTTGCTGCTGCACCACGGCGCGAGAAGCGTAGGCTTTGAAAGGCAGATTCAAACAGGATGGACAGGAGAGACAGGATAAAAAGAGGAGAAAGCAAGATGCTCCTCTCAATGCTTTTCTTATCCTGTCTCTCCTGTCCATCCCGTTAAATTCTTTCGCGGCCTTAGCGATCACTCTCTTTGAGCCTGCGCTTCGCTTCGTCTATGAGCAGATTGTTTCTCTCATAAGAGATAGCGGCGCGTTCATTCTCGCCTTCAATCCTGGGCGGATATTGGTGAGAGTTGTAAACCGGATAAGCTTCTGTGCGCAGGTGTGCGAGCATGTGATGGCCGCGCCGCACGGCGCGTTCGTGCCTGAGCGCTGAGATATCAACGGGGGCGACGACGATGCGCTCGCCTGGGCCTGGGCTCGCCTGAGCGAGGATGCGCCCGTCGAAGTCTATGACCTGGCTGCCGCCGGGCCAGGAATATGGCGGGTAATGCTTGAGGCTCGCCCCCTGGTTGGCGGCCACGACATAGGCCATGTTCTCAAGCGCGCGGCAGCGATTGACGACCGTCCACCAGTCCATCGGCTCGGTCGCACCCCACGGGTCCATGTAGGCAGAGACTCTCAACATAACTTCAGCGCCCGCGTGGGCCAACTGGCGCATCGCTTCCGGGAACAGCCAGTCGTAACAGATGGCGCAGCCGATGCGGCCAATGGGAGTATCGGCGACGGGAAAGAGCGGCTCGTCGTAGACGGCCAGATCGTGCGGGCTCGTGTGCACCTCGTATGGAATCCACGTATTGACCTTGCGGTACTTGTAGAGCACGCCTTCGGGGCCGATCAGGCAGGTCGTGTTAAAGACCGCTCCGGGATACCGCGCATCCACTTCGAGCATCGTGCCGCTTTGAATATAGATGCCGTGCTCGCGCGCTTTGCCTTCGAGCCGCTCGGTATGTTCGTTCGGTATTGAGACCGCGAGCCGTTCGATCAGCTCGGCGGCGGTCGGAAAGACGGGCGCGGCGTGCGCGAACTCGGGAAAGACGACGAGGCGCACGGGCAGGAAGGGAGCGCTGCCCGCGACCGCCGCATCAATCATCGAGAGCATGCGATCTGTATTGGCGCGCATCGCGCGGCGCTCGACCGGGTTCGGCATATCCGTCTGGCACGCGGCCACGCTGTATCTGAGTAGCTCAAACATTATCTCTCTCCCTGCGTTCGTTGCGCGCCGCCGCGACTCGAAGATCGTCCGAAGATGAGCGCTTCGGCATAGGTCGTCTCGATTGACGGCACTTCGCGCGTGACGATACGCGTATTGTACTTCTCATAGACGGCGCGGCGTGCCTCCGTCATCGGATACACGTCGGGCGCGGTGTAGGGATATTTTTTCATCCCGTGGAAAGGAAACGGCGCGACCGCGCTCGGGCTCGCCGAATTGATGTCCATCTCCTTGCTGAAGCCGTCGGCATAGAGTAAGAAGGTGCGCGTCCACCCGCGCGGAAGCTTTGGCAGCCGCGTAGCATCGAAAGAGAGGATCACTTCGTCGCCCGGACGAGAGATGACGAACAGGTCGTCCCTGCTTTGCAGCAGCTCGCGCACATCGCCCTCGCGCGTGTAACGGCCCGGCATCACCTTCCAGGGAGAGGTGTAGGAGATCGTGTCGTAGTCATAGCCGAAGGGCTCGCGCCCGTCCGGCGTCACTTCGCCGGAAAATCCGCGCCAGCGAAGGTCTGCGACCGTGGGGTCGAGCCGCGTCAGACGAACAGGGAAATTTCCGCCTGACGTATCAACCAGAATCTGATCCCAGTAGATACGCATGTTTGTGACGATGCGTACTTCTCTGCTCGACGAGAGGAATTTTCCCGTGAGGTCAACAGTCACGGTCTGCGGTCGCCCGACGGGGATGCCTATGTCTTCGATGACCGTCCGCCACAGGCCGCGCGCGTCTTTGACCTGTAAGGCCGGCAACCTTGCAGCCTTGCCGCCCTGCTGTGCGGCGACGTTATCACTGGACCAGGAATAATCCGTCCAGCCCGTCAAGAGCAGAATCGTGGGCGCTCCCTTAGCTCTGCCTTCATCAAGCTTCATCGTCAGGGTGTGCTCGCCCGCATAGCCGCGCACGCGCTCAAGCGGGAAATCGTCCGGCCACTGGCGATCAAGCTGAGTGATGCGCGAGAGCACGTCATGGCCGTGATCGTCGGTGGCCGAAAGCGGCGGGCGCGCTTGACTGGTCTTGTAAAGCCGGAAGGGACGAGGCGGATTGGTCATGCCCTCGTTCGGATAGACTTCGACTTCGCGCGGATGAGCGACGCAGAGCAGTTGCAGGCGGTCAATGAAGAGCGCCTCTTCCAGCTCATTCGTCACGCGCAGCTCGAAGCGGCCATCGCGCTCACGCAGTTGATCGCCGCGAATCCTCACGTACTCGTCCGGGTCAGGCGTGTTGAAGAGACCGGGCCCTTCGAGGTACCCCATCTCGCCGCCGCCCATGAAGTCCGTGATGAAACGAAAGCGCTCGCCGTCCCAGGCATAAAGGTAAGGACACGAAGAAGGCTTGCGGTCAAGCTCCGTGACGGAGAGGAAGATGGCCGCAGCGTTATTCTTCGGCTCGGAGGCGCGCGCCGTTATCTCTGTTTCGGCCTGGACGATTCCGGCGGGCCAGAGCACGCGCACGGCATCCGGCCCGCGACGCTTGCCTAGACCGAAGATGATGTCGGCGGGCGCGGGCGCCGGGCACGCCGCGTAGGTTTCGAGCTTCTGTATGAGGCTTCCTGCGCGCGCTTCTATCTTGGCCCCGACGCCGCTACGGTTGCTGACCTTCCCGGTCAAGCGCACACGCACCGAAGCGTTAGCGTTGCCGCCCTCGTTCCTTGCCACCCTCACCTCGCCCGCCGCCGACGCCAGCATCAAATCCGTATCGCCGTCAACATCCACGTCGCCCGCGACGAAGATGCGGCCCGGCCCGTTCTCTTCCCCCCTGACGAAGAGGTCGCGCGCAGCGCCGCGCTCCGATACGTCCGCCCACCCGTCGCCGACATTGCGGAAAATGCGCAGGCCCGCGCTTGACAGCGCCAGGCAGTCAAGCAGCCCGTCGTCGTCGTAATCAAGAAACTGCGCGGCGCTCGCCCCTTCCGTCCCGGTGGGCCCAGCCGAACTCTTGAAGCGGCCCTGCCCGTCGCTCATCGCAAAGAGGCCGGGCGCATCGCTGCGACCGAAGAAGAAATCGGTGAAGCCGTCCTTGTTGACATCGCCCGCCGCCGCGCTCGTCCAACGCCCCTCGGCGTCGATCCCAACCTCGCGCGCGACATCTCGAAACGAGCCGTCGCGTTGATTGCTGAAAAGCTCCGGCGCTTTGCCGTAACTGACCAGCAGCAGATCAACGTCGCGGCGATTATCATAGTCTGTCGGAACGATTGCGACGACGTGGCCCATCGCGCCGCTCAACCCGGAGGCCGCCGTCGTGTTCGTAAACTTTCCATTGCCGTCGTTGCGCAGCAGCATGTTCGGAGCGGGAGCGAAATCTTCCGGGAAGCGTGCCTCGCCCTGCGCTGCTTTTGAGAGGTCTGCGAGCCCGGCGATAAGGATGTCGAGGTCTCCGTCATGGTCTGTGTCAACGAAGGCGAGCGCGGCGGAGAGATAGGGATAACGCGGAACACCGGAGGCCGTCGTCACGTCAGAGAATTTTCCGTCGCCGTCGTTATGATAGAGCGCCGGGCCCGTGTCGCGTATTAAGAAGAGGTCCGGCCTGTTGTCGTTATCGTAATCGCCCGCCACCGCGCCCGTCACGATGCCGGCAGCCGCCCCGGCCAGGAGCGTTTGCGCCTGCGCCGTCACGTCAGAGAGCTTGCCGCCGTCGTTACGGTAAAGATGCTGCGCGACGGGCGTGCAGGCGAAGAGGTCTAAGTCACCATCGCCGTCGAAATCGAAAGGCGTCAGGCTTCCGCCGAGCGAGGCTGCGATTTCTCGACGGGTCGCGTCGGCCAGCTCGCCCGCTTTGTACCTGCGGCCCATCGCCTGAGAAGATGACGCGGCGTTGCTCAAGCCCTTCGCGACAGGGGGCAGCACGCTCGCAGTGGCGTCTTTGAAGGTGACGGCGGGCGTCGAGCGATCAACCAGCCCCGGCTCCGAGCCTGTCGAGGCGACGGCCTCAGCATAGCGGCCCTGTTCGAGATAGTTCTGGCCGATGGTTGTTCCGGCCCCGCTCTGCCTGAGCGCCTGAAACCTCTGAATCAGTCGCGCGCTCTCTTCACGCTCGCCCGTGCGTTGGAGCGAGGTCGCCAGGTTGTAGACGGCCGTCTGGTTGTAAGGCTCTGCGGCGACGGCTATGCGAAAGGCGGCGACGGCCTCGGCATACTTGCGCTGCTGCGCCAGGAGTTGGCCCAGTTGGACGTTGGCCCCGACATCGCGCGGGTCTATCCTGAGCACACGCTGGAAAGCGTTGATCGCTTCTTCGGCGCGATTCTGATTGCGCGCGACGAGCCCAAGGATGTAGAGCGGTTGCGGCGCGCGGGGCGCGGCTGCCGCCGCCGCTTCGGCCTCGCGCTGCGCGGCGCGCAGGTCCGGCACGTTGTAGAGAGCGATGCTCAGATTGATGCGCGCCAGCGCGAGCTGTGGGTCAAGCTGCAAAGCACGCGCGAAAGCCTCAGCCCCTTCCCTGTACTTGTATTGTTCGAGCAGCGCGACTCCCAGATTGTTGGCGCGATAAGCATCCTCGCGCGCGGCGGCCTGGACGGTCGGGCTCTGCGCCGCAGTGCGTACGAACCCCTGTAAGGCCAGCGCATAAAGGACGAGCGCGGCGACGACAACAGCTAAAAAGCAGCTATGGATTTTCATGATACGGCGATACGTGCGCGCGGCTTGGCCGGCAAGAATGAGAGAAGAAAATTAACAGGGATGGACAGGATCGAGAATAAGAGATGAACGATTCATGCAGTCATGCTTTTATCTTTCATCCTGCTGTCAGTTCTTTATCCTGACACTCTCCATCCCTGTTTGATTCTGCTTGCAGGGTCTATCTCGCAGGGCCTTTCCTGAAGCTGTAGTCTATCAACTCCCAGCCGTATTTGACTGCTCCCGCATCCGTCCAGGCTTTGACCAGTCCGACGCCGTCCACGTACCAGTAGGTTTTGGTGGCGACGCTCGCGCCAGACGAAACGAGGCTGATGATCTTCATCGCGCGGAATTTGCCCGCCGGGACTTCTACCCACTCAAGCCCCACCACCCGGCTGGATTCCGAGACATCATTGCCCCCCACATCTTTCCCCGACCAGTTCCACTTTTCGCCTGCGACGAGCGGGTTCTTCAAGTATTGCTTGGCGGGCTGGTAATCAATCTTCAACCCGGTCTGTTCATCCGGGTAGGAATGGCGATGCTGAAGAACCCACCCCCTCGGCTTGGAGTAGGTGTAATGGACTCTGGCCCCGGACAAAAGCTCGACCACGTAGCGCACGCTGCCGTCTGCCTGCTTCTCGTCGTTGAGGACTTTGACGGTGAATTGCGAGCCTTCGGAGTGGCGGTACGTCCACATGTCTCCGGGGCGCAAAGGGAAGTAATCGGGCGACGCGGCGGAGGACGAAGAAGAAGACGCTCGACGCCTCTGGCCCATGACGCCCGGCAGCGCGACGAGCAGTAAACATAGCGCCGCCATTGCGCGCATCGTATTAACCTTCATCATAATCTTCCTCAAGCTATTATTAGTTCAAGACGACAGCGACCGGCGAGCGCCTTTACCATTCACACGAGCACGTTCTCCGTGTCGTGCTCCAATCCAAGCTCCGTCAGTATGCTATGCACGGCCTCGACGACGCTGGGGTTGGTCGGGTCGCGTGGCCGCTCCAGATCGAGCGACAGTTCGCGGCGAATACGCGCCGGGCGCTCCGAGAGCACGACTACGCGGTCGGCGAGCTGCGCGGCCTCTTCCGTATCGTGCGTCACCAGGACGACCGTGCGCGGGCGTTCACGCAGCATACGCGCCAGCTCGCGCCTCAGGCGCAGGCGCGTAAGATAATCGAGCGCGGAGAAGGGCTCGTCCAGCAGCAGCGCGTCCGTTTCTCCGGCCAGCGCCCGCGCCAGCTCCACGCGCTGGCGCATGCCTCCCGAAAGCTGGTGCGGGTAATGATCGCCGAAGCCTTCCAATCCGATCAGCGCCAGCATCTGCTTCAACTGGCGCGCTCGCTCCGCATCATCCTCTATGTGGCGCAGGCCCATGGAGATATTCTCTGCCACCGTGCGCCAGGGAAACAACCCGTCGTGCTGGTAGACCATCCTCATCCGCCCGTCACAAATGATGCGCCCCGCCGAAGGCTTGACGAAGCCGGAGAAGAGATTCAGGAGCGTCGTCTTGCCGCAGCCCGATGGGCCCACGACGGCGACGAACTCTCCCTCTTGAATATCCAGAGAGATGTCGCGCAGGACTTCGACCGCCCCGAAGGAGAGCGAGACGCCTTCCAGGCGCATCCCCCTCATCGCTCATACCCCCACCTGACGCTCGGGATTCTGGTCAACTGCACGAGCAGCCGGTCGATCACCACACCTATGATGCCGATGACGATCATGCCGACCACCAGCAAATCCATACGCAGGCCGTTGCGCGCATCCCAGATGGCGAACCCCAGCCCGTCGCGCCCGGCGATCATCTCGGCGGCGACCACCACCAGCCAGGACAGCCCCGCCGTCACGCGCAGCGACGTAATGACCTGCGGCATAATGGCGGGCAGCGTCACCTCCCTGAGCAGCGCGCCCCTGCGATAGCCGTAGTTCTCCGCGACGCGAAAATAGACCGACGGAATACTCGAATAAGCGGCCATCGTCGCCAGCACTACGGGGAAAAATGCAGCCATAAAAATGAGGAAGATGGCCGGGACATCGCCGATGCCGAACCAGAGAATCGCAAACGGTATCCAGGCGAGCGGCGAGAGGTTGCGAAAAAAGTTGATGGCCGGTAAGAACGCGGCGCGGGCACGCGACTGGTGGCCCAGCCAGAGTCCCAGCGGCGTGCCGGTCAAGACGGCCAGCGCAAAGCCGCTCGTCACGCGAAAGAGCGAAGCGACGACATCGCTCAAGAGTCGCCCGCTGCGTACCTCTTCGACGAACCCTCGCGCGACAGACACCGGCGAAGGAAATAGCGATTCGGGGAAGGCACGGAAGAAAGAGAGCGCAGACCACAGACCGAGAGCCGCGAGCAGCACCACTAAGGGGAGAAGGCGCGTTTGGGGGGACAATCTCTCTTCTCTCATAAAAACAGTTCGCCCGTCACGCAATCTACCATAGAAGATTTCTCCGCCGTTAGCGGCCTGCGAAAGAGGTCTGAGGAGGCCCTGCTTATTCCGGCTTCGGAACGCGTGGCCGGGCCATTTCGACCACAGCCATTTTCATCGGCGACGATACTGTTTTAAGTTACCAGAACACACCCGCCTTCGTGAAATGGCTGAGCGGAGCGCTCCGAGCCATTTGCCTTTGAGCTGTGATATATAACATTATCGTTCGAGATGAGCACACCGGGTCTGAGCAGCTTCCATATTTTAGCCCGCACGTCCGACCAAAGCCATATCGCCGGGCGACGTGTGTCACAACATCTTGCGTCGCGTCCCTCATGAGAACAGCACTTCCGCTTATGCGCCACCTGTCAACGCATAGCCTGCGTTTGCTCGCGTCCACGCTCCTTCTCGCTCTGCTGCTTGCGAGCGGGAGCGCATGTCGTCGCGGCGCTCCCTTGCCCGATCAGAACTCGCAGCAATATCGTGAAATGGTTTCGGCATTCTATACCGGGCTCGCGGCCTTGCAGGTCGGCGACGACGTGCGAGCCGAAGCGCGTCTGACGCAGGCGACGCAGCTTGTGCCGGACGAGCCAGCACCCTGGGCCGACCTGGGCCTGCTCGCGCTGCGCCAGAAGAATTATGAGGCGGCAGCCGAGAGATTGTCTCGGGCCCAAACGCTCGCGCCCGAAAGCGCACAGGTCATCGTCCTGCTGGGCCTCCTTGAAAGCGAGCGTGGGCGCTACGCAGAGTCAATCGCTCACTTGCGCAAGGCCGTCGAGCTTGACCCTCGTAACCTGCGGGCCCTCTACATGCTGGCCGAGGAGATAGAGCGCCAGGCGGGAGAAGGCGGCGAGGCCGAAGCCCAGCAGTTGATCGAAAAGATTCTCGCCGCGCAGCCTGAAAATCCCGCCGTCCTCGTCGAGCTGGCGCGTCTCTCGGCCAAGCGCGGCGACGGCGCGACGCTGCGCAGGGTGATCGAGCGTCTCGCGTCGAAGGCTACTGCGTGGCCGCCGGAAGTTCAGGAGCAGTTCAAAGCTTTGGAGGCGGCGGCCATGGGCCCAGACCCGCGCGCCGCCGCGACGCGTGTCGCCTTCCTGCGAAACGTGCTCGTGCGCGTCCCCGAATACCGCACGGGTCTGGCCTCCGTCAAGCCTCCGCCCGGCGAAGAGGCCGAACCCATCACGCGCTTTCTTCGACTGCCGACGCCGGACTTTACGCCCGCGCCGCCCGACGAAGCGCTCAACTTCACGACGGAAGCGATATCGAGCCCCGGCACGGATAAGTGGGACTGGCTCGGCGCTATCTCTTTTACGGGCGATGGTGCGCCGGTGGTCGTCGCCGCGCGCGGCGGCGAGCTGAAGATCACGGGCGGCGCGACCCTGCGGATTCCCGGCGGCACGGTTGGCCCCAATCAAATCCTGGCGATGGATTTCAATTACGACTTCAAGACAGACCTCGTCTACTCGGGCGCGGGAGGGGCGCGGCTCTACAGGCAGGAGAATCTCAACTCGTTCACAGACGTGACGGCGCAAGCGAAGCTGCCCGCGAGCGTTGCGGGCGCAGCCTACACGGGCGCATGGGCGGCGGACATCGAAGCGGACGGCGACCTCGACATCGTACTGGGCACGAGTGATGGGCCCACTCTCGTCTTGAGGAACAATGGCGACGGGACTTTTAAAGAGCTGCATCCCTTTGAGGGAGCGACCGCGATCCGTGATTTCGTCTGGGCCGACATTGACGGCGACGGTGACGCGGACGCTGGCCTGCTGGGCCCGCAGGGCATACAGGTTTACGCCAACGAGCGCGCGGGTCAGTTTCGCGCCCGCGCGATGCCGCCCAATCTCCCGCCCCAGAGGGCAATCGCCGTCGCCGATATTGACGGCAACGGTATTTTAGACCTCGTCGTCCTCCAACCGGACGGCGTGATCATTCGCATCTCGGATAAGAACGAGGGGCATGAATGGGAGACGAAAGAGTTAGCGCACGTCTTTGAGACTCCGAATGCTCTCGAAGGAAATTTCCGTCTTCACGTCGCCGATATGGACAACAACGGCAGCCTAGACATGGTGCTGTCGGCGGACGCTCTGCGTGAAGATACGAAGCCGCCGGGCAAAAATCCAATCGGCGCGATGGTGTGGCTCAGCGATAAGAATCTGAGTTTCAAATCACTGAGCATGCCTCAGAACACGCATGAGCTTTCCATCTCCGATCTGAACGCCGACGGTCGCCTGGACTTGCTTGGCCTGAGCCTCGATGGAAAGCCCGCTCAGCTTATCAATCACGGCTCGAAAAACTATCACTGGCAGATCATACGCCCACGCGCCAGGCAGGCCGTCGGAGACCAGCGCATCAATTCTTTCGGCGTCGGCGGCGAGATGGAGATACGCTCTGGGCTACTCGTGCAGAAGCAGCCGATCAGGGGGCCGCTCGTCCACTTCGGTCTGGGCGAGCAGACCCAGGCTGATGTCGTGCGTATCGTCTGGCCCAACGGGAGCGTGCGCGCCGAGTTCGAGCTGAAAGCCGATCAGGAAGTCGTGGCCGAGCAGCGCTTGAAGGGCTCCTGCCCTTTCCTCTTCGCCTATGACGGGCAGAAGATGAGCTTCGTCAAGGACTGCCAGCCGTGGGGCGCAGCCATCGGCCTGCACATTGACACGCTCGACCCGAAGGGCGCGCTCCGCACCGAGGAATGGTTCAAGATTGACGGCAAACACCTCGCGCCCCATAACGGCGCTTACGAGCTGCGCATCACAGCCGAGCTGTGGGAGACCTACTACGTAGATCACCTCTCGCTCCTGGTCGTAGATCATCCGGCGGACACGGACATCTTTGTGGACGAGCGCTTCTCCATCCCAGCACCGGAGCTGTCCATTCGCACCGTCGAGCGAGCGCGCGAGTTGGCCCGCGCACAGGATGATCGCGGGCAGGACGTAAGCGAAATTTTGCGCGCCCGCGATGGCGTGTACCTTGACACTTTCGGGCGCGGGCAATATCAGGGCTTAACGCGCGACCACTTCGTCGAAGTGGACCTCGGCGCGGACGCGCCCACGAGCGGGCCAGTGTGGCTCATCGCAAACGGCTGGCTGCATCCGACCGATGCTTCCATCAACGTCGCCATCAAACAGGGAGGCGGTGAGCAGCCAAGGGATTTGAGTTTGGAAGTGCCTGACGGCAAGGGCGGGTGGCGGACGGCGAAAGAGCATCTGGGCTTCCCGGCCGGGCGCAATAAGACGATTCTCGTCAACCTCGACGGCCTCTTCACGGCAGGCACGCCGCGCCAACTGCGCCTGAGAACCAATCTGGAAGTCTACTGGGACGCCATCCATTGGGCCAAAGGTCTGGCAGGCGAACGGACTAAGACAGAGCGCCTTGCGCCTGAGAGGGCTGAGCTGCGCTATCGCGGCTACTCCGTGATTACGCAGGCCAACGCCTCTTCGCCGGAGCTGCCCGACTACAACAGGCTTGAGGGAACAGTGCAGCGCTGGCGCGACCTCGTCGGCTACTACACGCGCTTCGGCGATGTGCGCGAGCTGCTGGCGGGCGTGGATGATCGCTACGTCATCATGAACTCCGCCGACGAGATGGCATTCAGATTCGCCGCGCCCGCAGCGCCTGCCGCCGGATGGGTGCGCGACTTCGTGCTCATCGGCGACGGATGGATTAAGGACGGCGACTACAACTCGACCTTCTCAAAGACAGTGCTCCCCTTGCCCGCGCATGACATCCGTGATTACACTACGGTTGCAAGCCGTCTCGAAGATGATCCGGTCTATCGCCGTCATCTTGAAGACTGGCAGCGCTACCACACGCGCTACGTCACGCCCGAAGGATTCCAGAACGCGCTGAGAAAAAAGTAAGAGACGAGCGATGAAGAGTCGTCTTCCAAAGATTTTACTGGCGATCTTTTTCCTCGCCCTGCTCGCCACGCCGCTCATCATCCGTTGGGACAATCGGCGGCGCGAACGGATGGCGGCGGCGGCGGATTCTCAAACCGTGATGGCTCGCTACGGCTTTCGCCTCGAAGAAGTATCGAAAGCATCGGGCATAGACTTTACGCACCGCGCGCCGCGCCTGGACGCGAAGCTCGATCACATCATGCCGCAGGTGGCCTCGATGGGCGCAGCCGTCTCCGTTGTTGACTATGACCGCGACGGCTGGCAAGACCTCTACGTCACCAACAGCGGCGAGGGCAGCCTCAACAGCCTTTATCGCAACCAGCGCGACGGCACTTTCAAAGACGTGGCCGCAGAGGTCGGCATTGCGGATGTCAACCAAGCGGAGACGGGCGTCTCGATGGGCGCGGTCTGGGGCGACTACGACGCGGACGGCTACGAAGACCTCTTCCTTTACAAGTGGGGACGCCCCGAGCTGTTTCATAATGACGGCGGGCGCTCCTTCACGCGTGCGACTGAAAGGGCCGGGCTTCCCTCCTGGGCCAATGCCAACACAGCCCTGTGGTTCGACTACGACCGCGACGGACGGCTAGACCTCTTCGTCGGCGGCTACTATCCCGAAAGCGTCAACCTTTGGCATCTGACCTCGACGCGCATGATGCCCGAGAGCTTCGAGTACGCGCAGAACGGCGGGCGCAAGTATCTGTTTCACAACCTCGGCGATGGAAGGTTTGAAGAGGTGAGCGCGCGCATGGGCATCAACAGCCGTCGCTGGGCCCTGGCCTGTGCCGCCGCAGACCTGCGCGGCACGGGCTATCCAGACCTCTTCATCGCCAATGACTACGGCGTCTCGGAGCTTTTCATCAACGAAGGAGGTCGGGGGTTCCGCGACGTGGGCCAGGCGTCCGGCGTCGGCTTTGCGCCGAAGAGCGGGATGAACGTCGCGCTCGGCGACATCATGAATGATGGCCGCTTCAGCGTCTACGTCTCCAACATCTCGGAAGAAGGCGTCCTCATACAGGGCAATAATCTCTGGGTTCCGAAGGAAGGCGGCGCCGCCGGGGCCGAGCTTCAATACGAGAATCTGGCGCGCGAGATGAACGTGGAATTGGGCGGGTGGAGCTTCGGCGCGCAGTTCGGCGACTTGAACAACGACGGCGCTTTAGACCTCTACCTCGTCAACGGCTACGTCTCGGCGACGAAGGGGACAAACTACTGGTACGACTTCTCGAAGATTGCCGGGGGCAATAGCCGCATCATCGCCGACGCCGCGAACTGGCCGCCAATGGAGGGCCGCAGCCTCTCAGGCTTTCAGCCGAAGCACGTCTGGATCAACGACGGCGCGGGCCGCTTCCTCAACGTCGCACAGGCCGTCGGCGTGCGTGATGATCTGGACGGGCGCTCGGTCGCGCTCGTCGATCTCTGGAATCGCGGAGTGCTGGATGTCGTGGTGGCTAATCAACGCGGGCCGCTGCTGGTCTATAAGAACACGGTCGCGCCTGAAAATAAGTGGATCGCTTTCGAGCTTGAAGGCGCAGGGAGCAACAAGAGCGCCATCGGCGCGCAGGTGCGCGTCTTCTGGAACGGTCGGGAGCAGTTGCAGGAAGTCTCCGGCGGAAGCGGCTTCTGCGCGCAGAACCAGCGCCGCCTTCATTTCGGACTGGGCCCAAGACCCCAACTGGAAAAGGTGTTGATTCGCTGGCCCTCTGGTAAAATACAGACCCTCTCAGCGCCGCAGCTCGGCCAGCTCAACAAGGTGAAGGAGCCCGCGTAAAAAGATGTCTGAGCTTAGCGCATCGGTTTCGCCCGCGCCGCCCGTGAGCGCCGCCCCCGAGCGCCGCGGGCGCTTCGGCTTCGACAACCGTTTTCTCGCTCCCGTCCTGATCACCTGCATCCTTCTGGGCGGCCAGCTCTCCTTCGGCTTTCTCGAAAGCTACACGAAGACGGCTCTCGCGATCCTGGCTTCGATAGCGATGGAGCTGTTGCTCTCAAGGCTCTTCACGGGCAAGTGGCCGCACCTGGCCTCGGCCTACATCTCCGGCATCAGCGTCGGGATACTCATACGCTCGCCCGCCATCTGGCCCTACGCTCTGTGCAGCATGATTGCGATTACGTCTAAATACCTGCTCAGAGTCCGTGATCGTCACATCTGGAATCCGTCTAACTTCGGCATCTGTGCGATGCTCCTGCTCGCACCGGCGGCGGTCGCCACGCTGAGCATTCAATGGGGCAATTCCCTCTGGCCGATGATAGTCATCTGGGCGCTCGGCTCGATCATCGTCTGGCGACTAAGACGCTTTCACATCACGGCCACCTATGTCGTCTCCTTCTTCTTCCTCGCATACCTGCGCAGCCTCATCACGGGCCATCCCTTCCAGGCCGAGGTCGCGCCCATCACCGGGCCCATGTACCAGCTCTACGTCTTCTTTATGATCACAGACCCGAAGACCACCGTCCGCTCCAACAGGCTGGCCCGCTGCGGCGTGGCGTTCGCCATCGCCCTGGTCGAGATGATGCTGCGCCTGCTGCAAGTCGTCCACGCGCCCTACTACGCCCTCTTCCTGGTAGGCCCCGTGGCGAATCTGATCGAAATCCGGCTCAGAAGGAATTAACAGGGATGGACAGGAGAGAAGCAAGGGATGAGGGCGGCAGGGCGCAGGGATGAAGTAAAAGCATTTATCTCTTCTTATTCATCCCTTCATTCTTTATCCTGTCCATCCCTGTTAATTCCTTTTCCTAAGTTTGACAACACAGGTCTTGGCTCATACCATCCAGGTCTGGGCTGGAAGAGAGAGTTGCAGGCCCGAAGTTCGATCATAATTCGGTAAAAGGAAAAATATAGATGAGCGAAAACGAAGTGATTGCGAATCAGAAGAAGATCATCGCCAATCAGGAAGAGATCAAGTCGAACCAGCAGGCCCTGCTGGCGAATCAGGAGACCCTCAAGGGCAACCAGGAGAAGCTGGATAAAATCCTCGCCAACCAGCAACAGATACTTGCGAATCAGGAGAGGATTCTGGGTAAATAACCATCTCGCAGAGGGAAGGGGCGGCTGCCTTCGCGGTCGCCGCCCCTTCCCTCTTAGCTCGCCCCTGACCTGCGCGAGCTTACTTCAAAGGGCTTTTGATACAATCTCAGTCTCATCAGCGAACACACTTTTGACCGCCCGATTAATGTCCCGCAGATTTCTAACTTGCCTCCTCTGCCTGCTGTCGCTCACGCTCTCGCTCGCGGGTTGCGTTAAGAACCAGACGGCCACGGCTCCATCCAGCCCGGAGCAGCCGCAGACCTCGCAGCCTTCGACGCAGGCGCAAGCAACGGCGCAAGCGCCGCGCCCTTCCGGCCCCATAGAGTTTACGGACGTGACGGCGCAGGCAGGCATCCGCTTCAAGCATAACAGCGGAGCGACGGGCAAAAAATATCTACCGGAGACGCTCGGCTCCGGCTGCGCTTTTCTGGATTACGACTCGGACGGCTGGCAGGATGTGCTGCTCATCAACTCCGCCAACTGGCCCGACCAGAAGGGGCAGAAAAGTTTTCCGGCGCTGTATCACAACAACCAGGACGGGACGTTTACGAATACGACCGTGCAGGCCGGGCTCGCTCAGGAGATGTACGGGCTGGGCGTCACCGTCGCCGATTACGACGCTGACGGCCAGCCGGACATCTACATCACCTGCGTGGGCCCGAATCGTCTCTTCCGCAATCTTGGCGGAGGCCGCTTCAGCGATGTCTCGGCGAAGGCTGGCGTGGATGACGCGAGCATGTCCACGAGCGCCGCCTTCTTCGATTACGACAGGGACGGTCGCCTTGACCTCTTCGTCTGCAACTACGTCGAGTGGTCTGCGGAGAAAGATCAATTCTGCACGCTCGACGGCAAGAACAAGTCCTACTGCACGCCGCAGTCTTACAAGGGCCAAAGCTCGACTCTCTATCGCAACCGCGGGAACGGCACGTTCGAGAACGTCACGGAGCGCGCGGGGCTTTTAGACCCGACGGGCAAAGCTTTGGGCGTGGCGCTGCTCGACTATGACAACAACGGCCTCATAGACCTCTTCGTCGCCTGCGACACGGAGCCCAACAAGCTCTATAAGAACAACGGCAACGGCACGTTTACGGATGAAGGCACGGCGGCGGGCGTTGCCTTCAGCGAGGCGGGCACGCCGCGCGCCGGGATGGGCGCTGATGCTGCCGACTACGACGGCTCTGGCCGCCAGAGCATCATCATCGGCAACTTCACCAACGAGAGCATGGCGCTTTATCGCAACGAGGGCACGGGACTCTTTACGGACGAGGCGCAAGCCTCCGGCATCGGCAAGATGTCGGCTCAATCGCTCACTTTCGCCTGCTTCTTCTTCGACTACGACCTGGACGGGCTACAGGACATCTTCGCCGCCAACGGCCACGTCTCCGACGACATCAGCGTCGTCCAGCCACAGGTCAAGTACGCGCAGCTTCCGCATCTCTTCCGCAATCGCGGGCGACGTAAGTTCGAGGAGGTGACGGCCAGGCTCGGTCGCTCGCTGCAACGCGCGATGGTGGGGCGGGGCGCGGCCTACGGCGATTACGACAACGACGGCGACCTGGACCTGCTGCTCACGACAAATAACGGGGCGGCGCGGCTGCTGCGCAACGACAACGGGAATCAGAACGACCTGCTGCGCATCAAGCTCGCGGGCACACACTCTAACCGCGACGGCATCGGCGCACGCGTGAGCCTGCAATCGGCGGGCGGCGCGCGACTCACGCAGATGGTCAAGACGGGTTCGAGCTATTGCTCGCAGAGCGAGCTGCCGCTCACCTTCGGCCTGGGCCGTGCCGAAGACAAGCCCTACACAATCGAGATCAGTTGGCCCAGCGGCGCTTTGGACAAGATTCCCGATGTCAAAGCCAATCAGGCCCTCACTATTCAGGAAGGCAAAGGCATCACGAGCGCCGCCCCGATTGTCTTCGCTAAAGCCGAGCCACAGCCTGCCGCTTCGCCGACGCCTCCGACACCGTCGAAGTAATACCATCGGTCGCAAATCTTTCTCTCATCTTCGTTGCAACTCACAGCAGGAAATTAACAGGGAGGGACAGAGATTGTCAGGATAAAGACTAACAGCAGGATGAACCGCAAAAGCATTGCTGCATGAATATTCTCTTGGCTTCTCTTATCCTGTCTCTCCTGTCCATCCCTATTAATTTCCTGCTTATCCCCGCGCTTCATCGCCGAGCGCGACGATCTCATCGTGAATGGCGCGTCGCTCGACGAGCAGTCGCTTGAAGAACCAGCGGCGTGTGATGAAGAAAAGCAGCGCCTTGGTTCCGCCGACGAACTGGTCGAACTCCTCGAAGAAGCGCACCGCCGCATAGCCCGCGAGCGGGGTGAAGACAAGAACGCTCATGGCGGCAAGCCATCCCCACAGCACGTAACACGCGACGGCGAGGCCGATCCAGGTCAGTGGAAACAGGAGCATGGCCGCGATGATCTTGATGGTCGAGACTACGTCATCGGAGTTCTGAGAAAACCTGCGGGCGAAATAACCGGCGAGGCGGTAAGCGGGATAATGCAGGAGCGTGCCCGCGAGGGCGAGCGGAAGAAGGATGAGAAAGAGCAGCGAGCGCGAGACGAGATGAGCCGCAACGGCGGGAGTCGAGCGAGGCGGGGCGAGGTCTTCGGCGTCAATACCCACCTGACGTAGCTCCTCCTCGTAGCGGCGGATGCGCGCGTCGAGCGCCGTGAGTCGCTCGGGCGCGCGGGCGCGCAGCCGTGTGTAGCCTTCGATGAAGCGTCGCCGCAGTTGAAGCTCGCGCTCAAGGGTGGGCCCATCGCCCGCGCCCCTGACCTCGGATGAGAAGATTCTCTCCGCACGGCTGATGGTCGCCAGCGCCTCTTCGTGTTCGGCGTTGAGGATCACCTCGCGCATCGCGTCCTCGATCCGCTTTGAGAGCGCGCGGACGGCTTCGCGCGGCGGCTCGCCCGCTTCGTCCAGCGCGACGGGCTCGACCCTGATCGGTTCGCCGAAATAGAGGAGCGCGGCGCTGCGGAAGGCTGTCTTTGCGGTGTAGTAAAGACCGGCGGGCACGACCCGCACGTCGAGCCCTTCCCCGGCTGAGGCAGCGCCGAGCGCGATGCGCGCCGCGCCCGTCTTGAGCGGCTTGAGACGGGGCTCGTTGTGCGAGACGCCTTCGGGGCAGATGGCAATCGTGCCGCCGCGACCGAGCAGCGCGCGGCTCAGCTCGAACGTCTCACGATTGCGCGTCGGGTCTTCGCCCTCGTCCTGGCGGCGGTAGACCGGCAGCGAGTCGAGCGCGCGCACGAAGTAGCCGATCACGGGCATGCGAAAGAGCGGCGCTTTCGCCAGGAATGAGACGCGGCGCGGCGCGAGGCAAAGTATGAAGACAGGATCGACGAGCCCGTTGGGATGATTGAGGACGAAGAGGACGGGCTCTCGCTGCGGGATTCTCTCAAGGCCGGCGACCTCTATGCGACGAAAGAAGACGCGCAGCGCCAGCCCCAGCACGACACAGATAATCCGCCTCACCAACAAGAGCTTTCGCCTCCGTTCTTAATGCTTATTGAATCATACAGTAAAAATTAACGGGGATGGTCAGGACAGGCGGGATCAAGAATAAGAGATGAACTATTCAGCAAGCAATGCTTTTATCCTTCATCTTGCTTTCATCTTTCATTCTGCTTTCTCTTTCTATCCTGTCCATCTCTGTTAATTGCTCGTCTTCCATTCTTGAGATGCAAAGAAGATTGCTTGGTGCGATAATAGGCGAGCTTTCCAAAACTCTTTTAAATTATTTCGAGGGCGATATGAAACGTCTAGTCACTGGTGCGGTCATCCTCTTGCTGGCGCTCGCGTCTGCGGCGCTGGCGCAGCAAGCGGGTCGCCGCCTGACCGTCAACGAGCTGCTCAAGGTGCGCCGCGTCTCAGACCCGCAGGTCTCGCCCGACGGGCGCACGGTCGCTTTCACGATCACCGACCCGGATGTGGCGGCAAACAAATCGAAGACACAGGTATATCTGATCGGGGTGGAGGGTGGCGAGCCCAGAGCCTTGACCTCCGGCGAACAGTCTGCGGAATCGCCGCGCTGGTCGCCCGACGGGAAACGTCTGGCCTACATCTCCGACTCGCAGGTCTGGACTATTGACGTGGCGAGCGGCGAGAAGAAGAAGGTGACGAGCATTGCGACGGGCGCGGACGTTCCCGTCTGGTCGCCGGATGGAAGATGGATCGCCTTCGTCTCGGACGTTTACCCGGAATGTACGAACGACGAGTGCAACCGCAAGCGCGCGCAGGCGGCGGAAGAGAGCAAGGTCAAGGCGAAGATAGCCGACCGTCTGCTCTATCGTCACTGGAAAACATGGAAGGAGGGCAAGCGCAGCCACGTCTTCGTCGTCTCCACGGACGGCGGCGCAGCGCGCGACCTGACGCCGGGCGATTGGGATGCGCCGCCCTTCAGCCTCGGCGGCCCTCCCGAATACGCCTTCTCGCCGGACTCGAAAGAGCTGGCCTTCACGCGCAACACGGATAAGGATGAAGCCATCTCGACCAACAACGACATCTTCACGGTGGCGGTCGCGGGCGGCGAAGCCCGGCGCATCACGGGCGATAATCGCGGCGCTGATTCCACGCCCGTCTATTCGCCCGATGGTCGCTACATAGCCTATCGCTCGCAGCCGAGGGCAGGGTTCGAGGCCGACCGCTGGCAGTTGATGCTCTATGATCGCCAGACCAACAAGTCGCGCTCGCTTTCAGACCCTTTCGATTTACAGGTTGAGAGCATTGTCTTCTCGCCCGACAGTAAGAGGATTTACCTCACCGCTGGCGAGCGCGGGCTACAGCCCATCTACACAGTCGCGGTCAGCGGCGGCCAAATCACCAAGCTCATCGCAGACGGCTACAACGACGACGTGAAGATCACCGCCGACGGCAAATGGCTCGTCTTTACGCGCAACAGCGCGACGCGCCCGACCGAGATTTACCGCGCCGGCGCAGACGGCGGCTCTCTCTCGCCCATCACGAAGATCAACGACGCCTTCATCGCCGGATTCAATCTTCAGCCCGCAGAGGAAGTGACGTGGGAAGGCGCAGAGGGCGCGAAGGTGAGCGGCTTTATCGTCAAGCCGCCCGATTTCAACGCGGCGCGCAAGTGGCCGCTGCTCGTCCTGATTCATGGCGGCCCGCAAGGCGCATGGAATAACAACTGGGGCTATCGCTGGAATCCTGAGGTCTTCGCCGCCGCCGGTTACGTGGTCTTCATGCCGAACCCGCGCGGCTCGACCGGCTACGGGCAGAAGTTCACCGACGACATCTCGGGCGATTGGGGCGGGCGCGTCTTCACAGACCTGATGAACGGAGTGGCCCACGTCATCTCACTCGGTTACGTTGACAAGGAGCGCATAGGCGCGGCTGGCGGAAGCTACGGCGGCTACATGGTCAACTGGATAGAGGGGCACAACACGGACCCCAGATTCCAGTTCAAAGCGCTGGCCTCGCACGCGGGCGTCTACAACCTGACGAGCATGTACGGCGCGACCGAAGAGCTGTGGTTTACGGAATGGGAGTTCAAGGGCACGCCCTGGGACAACCCTGAGATATACACGCGCTGGTCGCCGCACATGTTCGTCAAGGAATTCAAGACCCCCATGCTCGTCATCCACGGCGAGCTGGATTATCGCGTCCCCGTCGGCGAGGGCCTACAGCTCTTCACGGCGCTGCAACGTCGCGGCATCGAATCCAAGCTGCTCTATTTCCCGGACGAGGGCCACTGGATTCTCAAGCCGCAGAATTCCGTGCTCTGGTACACAACCATGCTCAACTGGTTCGACGCGCACCTCAAGCCGAAAGAGCAGATGGCAAGGAAAGGATGAGGAGCGTTATTCAAGGCAGAATTTAACAGGATGAACAGAGATGGTCAGGATGAAAACTAAAAGCAGGAAGAAAGCTGAAAGCATTGCTGCATGAATGCTTCAACGCTTGTTCTTTATCCTGACCATCTCCGTCCATAACTGTTAATTCCTGCTTTCATCCTTGCTTTTAATCGAAGGGGAAACAGCGACGATGAGATACAGGCGGTTTGGCCGGACGGGCTGGATGGTGAGCGAGATCGGTTACGGGATGTGGGGCATGGGAAGCTGGAGCGGTTCCGATGACGCGGAATCGCTGCGCTCTCTGCAACGCGCCGTCGACCTCGGGTGTAATTTCTTCGATACGGCGTGGGTCTACGGCGACGGGCACAGCGAGGGATTGTTGGGCCAACTCGTGCGGGCCAACCCCTCCAAGCGGCTCTACACGGCGACGAAGATTCCGCCAAAGAATCGCAAGTGGCCGAGCCGCCGCGAGTTTACGCTCGACGACTCCTTTCCGCCCGACCACATCGAAGAATACGTTCATCGTAGTCTTGAGAACAGCGGTCTTGAGAGCTTCGACCTCATACAGTTGCACGTCTGGGAAGATTCGTGGACGAGCGACCCTCGCTGGGCCCATAAGATGGAAGAGCTGCGAGGACAGGGGCTCATCAAAGCCGTCGGCATCAGCATCAATCGCTGGGAGCCATGGAACGGCGTTGCCGCCGTGCGCAGCGGTCAAATAGATTCCGTCCAGGTCATCTACAATATCTTCGATCAGAACCCGGAAGACGAGCTGTTTCCCGCTTGCCGCGAGATGGACGTGGCCGTCATCGCGCGCGTCCCGCTCGACGAGGGAACGCTCACGGGCACGCTCACGAAAGAGAGCACCTGGCCCGAAACCGATTGGCGCAGCACCTACTTCGTGCCGGAGAACCTGATCCCGAGCGTCGAGCGCGCAGATGCGCTCAAGCCTCTGGTTCCAGCCGGAATGACCATGCCCGAGATGGCCCTGCGCTTCATTCTCAACAACCCGTCTGTGAGCACTATCATTCCGGGCATGCGTAAGGTCGCGCACGTCGAGTCAAACGTCGCCGCGAGCGATGCCGGGCCGCTCTCGGAAGACCTGCACGATCAGCTACGCCAGCACCGCTGGATTCGCCAGCCCAAATCCGGGTCTGATTGAGAGGAAGAAAATTAACAGGGATGGACAGCAGAGGCAGGATAAGATAAAGAAAGCAGGGTGAAAAATAAGAGCCTTGCTGACTGAATTTGTTATCTCTCCTTCTTCATCCTGACCATCTCTGTCCATCCCTGTTAAATTCCGCTTTAGAATAGAGAGGCTTACGTTGAAAAAGAGAGAATCCGGGAAGAAGAAATCAGGGACGGAGTCGGTTGACCGGCTCTCCATCATCGAGCGCCCAGATGCGATGCCCATCATGCACCAGAACTGGGGCAAGCTGCTCTTTATGCATTGGCCCATCGAAGCCGAAGCGCTGCGCCCGCTGATACCTGAGCGTTTGACCATTGACACCTTTGAAGGCGAAGCATGGATCGCCATCACGCCTTTTACGATGTGGGGCGTGCGACCTGTTTTCACTCCGCCGGTTCCCTTCCTGAGCGAGCTGCACGAAACGAACGTCCGCACCTACGTACACCTGGACGGCGTGCCCGGCGTCTGGTTCTTCTCGCTCGACGCCAACAGCACGCTCGCAGTCCTCGGCGCGCGCTCGCTCTTTCATCTCCCCTACTTCAATGCCGAGATCGAATTGGAAGAGGAAGACGCGACGATTGATTACAGGCTGAGGCGGACGGACGAGCCGCACGCGGAGCTGGAAGCCACGTGGGCCATCGGCGAAGCGCTTCCCGAATCCGAGCCCGGCTCGCTCGCATTCTTTCTCACGGAGCGCTACTGTCTCTACGCCGAAGACAGCAGCGAGCAGCTTTATCGCGCACGCATACATCACGCGCCCTGGCCCTTGCAGGACGCGGAGCTGAATTCGCTGCGCTCGACCATGATCGAATCCCAGGGGCTGCCGACGCCCGAGGGCGAGCCCCTGCTTCATTACGCGGAAGCACTCGCCGTTGACATCTGGCCTTTGGAGAAAGTCTAGGGCGGGTCTTTTTAAGAAGAGCCTTCGAGGAGATTAAGAAGAGCCTTTGAGCAGGCGCGTCCACCACCTCATGTGGATGCGCGCCGCGACCGTCAAGATCGGCGTCGTCCGCCTCGGGCGTCGAATCAATTCGCCTTCGCAATTCTTGCACACGGCCACCATCTCCTCAGTGCAGGCAGGGCAAAACGTGCATTCATAACTACAGATGTAGGCTTCCGCGTCGTGCGCGAGCGCCGTCTTGCATCTCTCGCAGTGTCCCTTCATCTTGAGCGGCATTTTGCTCCTCCGTTCAAAAACCTGGCGCCGCGCGCCGCGCTCATAGAATCAGATTCAGATCGCCGAACTCATGCCAAAGGTAGCCCAGGCGGACGGCCTCCGTGTAGGCTTCGCGTATCTGGTCGGCTGGAAGAAAGGCCGTGAGCAGGTCCAGGTGGCTGGCTTCAGGCTCATGCAATCCTGTGAGCAGGCCGTCAACGCTCTTCAGGCTGTGCTCGGCTGTGATGTGCAACTGCGTGTAGCCGTGACCGGATTGAATCCTTCCCTCAGCGTCCGCGACCGTTTCGAGCGCGCGGACGACCGTTGTTCCGACGGCGATCACACGATTGCCAGCCGCGCGCGTGCGGTTGATCTTGTCCGCCGTCGCCTGCTGGATGAAGTATTCCTCCTCGGAAGCCGGATGAAGGGCGTCAAGCTCGTCGTCCATATAGGAGGAGAGCGTCGTGTGCAGGACAAGATAGGCCATCTCTATGCCCTGGCGCTTGAGGTCGAAGAGCAGCCGCCAGGTGAAGGCGCGACCGGCTGAAGGCATCTCGGCAGAGCCCGGCTCTCTGGCGTACACGGTCTGGTAGTAGTCCAAATCCCACATCGCCGAGACGTATTCATAGCGGACGGGCTGGCCCAAACGGTAGAGCAGGTTGATAAGCTCCGGGCCGGTCTTTGAGAAGCGCAGACGCCAGAGCCGCTGTATCCTCTCGTCGCGCTCGATGACCGCCGCCGTGAGCCCCTCGCCAAAAGTGATCTGCATCCCCCGGCGCAGGCCGCACGAGAAGGGGTCGCCCCGCTGGCACAGAAGAAGCGCGAGCCACGAGTCGTCCGGCAGATGTTCGGCCAGGCGAATCTCTATGCATGGGCCGGAGGGGGCCGCGCAAGCCTCAAGCGAGGCCGGAAGAGTCCGGCTCGTGTTGAAGACGAGCAGGTCGCCTGGCCGCAGGAACTGGCCCAGACGGTCGAAGCGCGTGTGCTCGACCTTCCCCGTCGAGCGCTCGATGACCATCAGCCGCACATGATCGCGCGCCAGCCCACGCCGCTCCGGCGGCTCCTTTGCCGAAAGCTCCGGCGGCAAGTTGAAAGTAAAAGGAGCGGACATAATAGAGCAAGGATGAAAGAAGCAATTAACAGGGATGGACAGCAGGGATAGGATAAAGAAAAAGAGATGAACGATTCATGCAGCGACGCTTTCTGCTTTCATCCTGCTTTCTGCTTTTATCCTGACAATCTCTGTCCGTCCTGTTTGCATCTGCTTTGCATGACGCTCGTCATTCTTTCATCCTTCTGCCTTCATCCCTTCCTTTTGTCCCCAGTTCTCTTCCTGGGCCTGGAACCTTTGGCCGTTGAGGTTGATGGACTCGTCCGAGGCGAGATAGATAAAGACTTCGGTCACTTCTTCGGGACGGGCCCATTGATTCGGGTCTTCCTCTGGCTCTGCGGCGCGGTGCATGGCTGTGTTCATCTCTCCGGGATCGACGACGTTGATGCGGACGCCGCTCTCAGCGAGTTCCGCCGCCCAGGTCTGCGACATGCCTTCGAGGCCGAACTTGGAGATGCCGTATGCGCCCCAGCCCGGATAACCCGTGACGCCCGCATCGCTCGTCACGTTGATGATCGAGCCGCCGTGCTCGACCATCGCCGGCAGCGCCTTCTTAATCAAGAGGAAGGGCGCGATCAGGTTGGTGTCGAGCACGCTGCGAAAATCCTCAAGCGGATAGTCCAGCAGGTAAGGCAAAGGCGTGGGCCCAATGGCCGAAGCGTTATTGACGAGCACGTCCAGGCGACCGTCGAACTCGCTCAAGGTCGTGGCGATGACACGCTCGATCTCCTCCTGGCGTTGAAGGTCTGCCTCGATCAGGAGGGCGCGCGTCCCGGTCTCACGCACGCGCTCCGCGACCTCTTCGAGCTTTTCGGGGCTGCGCGCGACGAGCGAGAGCGCCGCCGCGCCCTCGCGCGCAAACTCTATGGCGAGCTGGCGTCCGAGTCCCTGCGACGCGCCCGTGATCAATATGTTCTTCCCTTGCAATCTATTCATGTTGCGTTCCTCGTCCGACGACGACTACTGCGGCCTTTCAAGCGGCGGGATGACCGCCGCAAACTCGTCATGGAAGCGCTGCGCGTAAGCGTCGAGCAGTTCTCTGACGCGCTCGAAGCGCGGCGAGCGCACGACCAGTCCGACGTGATGCCTCTTCCTCACGCGATAGACGATCTCGGCTTCGGTGTAGGCGCTCGTGTCCGGCCATTCCTGTCGCGCCAGCGAGAGCACTATGCCGCCATACTCCCTGTGCTGTGGGCCAATCTCGTAAGGCTGCTCTGCCCTTGCCGTCTCAAGCCCGGCCCATGCGCGCCAGAGATTGACGCCGCTCGCTGCTTCCAGAACCTCCGCGATGTAGGAACCGCCGACGCGCGCCGCAATCTCTAAGAAGTAGAACTCTCCGTCCGACGTGCTCTTGATGAACTCGGCGTGCGCGGCCCCGCGCTCAAGACCGAGTATCTCGATCAATTTGCTGTTGAGCTCAAGGAGTTGCCGCTGTTCTTCGGAGTCGTGCTCGATAGTGTAGGAGAGATAGACGCCGCCGCCGTGGGCCACGTCCATCGGTGGCCGCCCGTAGCGATTAGCGCCCGCAAAAATCACCTTGCCGCCCTCGACCAGCGAGTCTACGTGAAAGACTTCGCCCGCCACGTAGCGTTCGAGCAGGTAGTGTGAAGAGCGCTCGCTCAAACGCTCGCGCGCATCCAGCACGTCAATGGCACGCCACACCTGCTCGGACTCCTCCATCTTCTTAATCCCGATGGCCGAGACATCCGAGCGCGGCTTGAGCACCCAGGGCGCAGGCGTGCGCTCCATGTACTCGCCTATCTCCTGGTAGTTGACGAGGTGCACGAAGGCAGGCACGCGCAGCCCCGCGTCTCTGGCTATGGAGCGCATCGCCAGCTTGTCACGAAAATGGCGCGCCGTCGTCGCCGTCATGCCCGGCAGGCGCAGGTGTTCGCGTATGAGCGCCGCCGTTAAGACATCGTACTCTTCGAGGGCCACGACGCGGTTGAGCTTGAGCGGGCGGGCCAGTTGCGTGACGGTGTGTATGAACTGCTCGGCAGTGGCGTCGTCTGGCACGGCGACGATGTCGTCCAGTTCAGCGCGCGGCCAGTCTTCGCCGAGCAGCTTTTCCCTCGTCACCAGCACCACGCGACAATTCCGCCGCTTGCACTCGCCTATGAAATCACCGCCCTTGAAGAAACTGGCGAGACAGACGATATAGAATGGGCTGGGGGGCGAGCCTGTCATCTAATGTGCGCTCCGGCGCGCGATCATGTTACAGAACGCTTTGAAATTTGCGGGCGCTTCTATGTTAGAATGGCGCACGCTCTTTTTGAAACTGCTTTCTCGCTCTTTACTCGTCGCTCGCATCATCCTGGACGCCCGAGAGAGGCTCGGCATCGAGCACCGTGCTCATTCCGGCATTCTCTTCCGCAGCGGTCGGAGCATCCGGCTCGGCGACATCCATCTGTTCTTCAGCGCGCGTCGCGGCTTCCGCCGGGGCCGCCTCTTCCACGTTCAAGCGGGTTTCTTTACCGGATAGCGATCCGTTTTGCTCTTTCATCTCGTATCCTTTCTGCGGACAAATGTATCACTGTCGGCAGATCAAGTGTGAATCTATTTGAGGCTCAGAGCAAGGGCGCAAGCCGGCGCTCATGAAGAATGAAAGCATTGCTCTCAAATTCGAGATTGGCGATTTCAACCCGCCGCACCCGAGCGGCCCTCATCCCTTAATCCTATGATCTTTCGCAGCCCATATGCAGAGGTTCCGATTCCCTCGGTGTCTTTGACGGAGTTCGTCCTCGGCGCCGCCGAGCGTCTGGCTGAGAAGCCCGCCCTGATAGACGGCGCGACGGGCCGCCGCATCACTTACGGCGAGTTGGCCGAGAGTGTGCGGAGAGTGGCGGCGGGCCTCGCCGCTCTCGGCTTTCAGAAAGGCGACGTGCTCGCCATCTATAGTCCCAACTGCCCCGACTACGCCGTGGCTTTCCACGCCGTCGCCAGCCTCGGCGGCATCAACACGACGATCAATCCGGTCTACACCGCCGAAGAGGTCGCGCACCAGCTCAAGGATGCCGGGGCGAAGTACCTGTTGACGATCCCGCAGTTGATGGAGCGCGCACAGGAGGCGGCGGGCGAGGCCGGTGTGCGAGAGTTATTTGTCTTCGGCGAAGCCGAGGGGGCAACGCCCTTCGCCGCCTTGCTCGAAGCCGATGGGCCCGTGCCCGAGGTCTTTATTGACCCGCAGCAGGACCTGGTCGCGCTTCCGTATTCGAGCGGGACGACGGGCTTGCCCAAGGGCGTCATGCTCACGCACCGTAATCTCGTCGCAAACCTCTGCCAGCTTCAACTCTTCGAGACCGTCTCGCAGGACGATACGCTGCTCTGCGTGCTGCCGATGTTTCACATCTACGGCATGGTTGTCATCATGAACCTCGGCCTGCACGCGGGCGCGACCATCGTCACCATGCCGCGCTTCGAGCTGGAACCGTTCCTGGAGCTGGCCGAGGAGCATGGCGTGACACTGGCGCACCTCGTTCCGCCGATTGTGCTCGCGCTGACGAAAAGCCCCGTCGTCGAGCGCTACGACCTCTCGAAGTTGAAGACAGTCTTCTCGGGCGCAGCGCCGCTCGGAGAAGAGTTGACGCGCGCCTGCCAGGAGCGCCTGAGCTGTCGCATCATACAGGGCTACGGCATGACGGAGACGAGCCCCTGCACGCATATCACTCCCTTCGAGCTGACCAACTTGAAGCCGGGCTCGGTCGGCATCTGCGTGCCCAACACGGAATGCAAGCTCGTGAGCCCTGAGGACGGCGCACCGCAGGGGTTGAAAGGCAGAGGCGAGGTCTGGATTCGCGGGCCGCAGGTGATGAAGGGTTATCTCAATCGCCCGGAGGCCACCGCCCAGACCATTGACGAGGAAGGATGGCTTCATACGGGCGACATCGCCTATGCGGACGAGGACGGCCATTTCTATATCGTTGACCGCTTGAAGGAGCTGATCAAGTACAAGGGCTTTCAGGTCGCGCCGGCAGAGCTTGAGGCCGTGCTCGTCACACACCCTTCGGTGGCGGACGCGGCAGTCATTCCGAGCCCGGACGAGGAAGCAGGCGAAGTGCCGAAAGCATACGTCGTGCTCAGGGCCGAGGCGAACGCCGAAGAGATCATGGAGTTTGTCGCCGAGCGCGTCGCCCCTTACAAGAAGCTTCGCTTCGTCGAGTTCGTCGAGCAGATTCCGAAATCGCCTTCGGGCAAAATCCTGCGGCGCGTGCTGAAGGAACGTGAGCGGGAAAGAGTTCGGTAAGGCCGGAAAGCTTCAGGCCGTGCCCGGCTCGACCTGACGCCGAAGCGCTTCGGGCTCGTCGCGCCGCTCTGTTCTCAATTGCAAGGGCAGGGCAGGTTTGTGCTAGAGTCTTCGGGCACGCCGCCCCGAAGAGGGTCAGATTGGCCGTCATATCACTCGCAGGGAGATTCAGCTCTTGAAGCCTATAAGCCTCGCTCCATTATCTGCTCTGATTGCTCTCAACCTGATGCTGGCCATCCACGCGACGGCGCAAACGGCCGCGCCTCAATGGCAGAAGATCGCTCCCGAGAATGAAGAGTTCACGGTGCTTATGCCTCGCGCGCCGCAGATCGAGACAGAGAAAAAGCCCTTCGGCCAGCTAACCGTCACCTCCATCTCTTACATCGTCCCAAGCGAAGACGGGCCTTTGTACATGGTCGTCTCGGTGAGCGGCGTGGGGGCTTTCTCGGCGATGATGCCGGAGAAAGATAGACTGAACTCCTACGCCGCGGGTTTCTGGGAAGGGTTCTTCAAAGCCATTCGAGAAAAGGGGCTCAAGGCAGAGGCGACGCGCCAGCGCGAGCTGAGATTGAACGGGCATCTCGGCGCAGCCTACAGCCTCACGGTGGGCGACATCACGGGCACTGCGCGCGCCTACAGTACGAGCAAGAAGTTTTATGTCACGATGGTCTTGAATGCGCTCGAAGGCGACCCGAGCACGGAACGGTTCTTAAACTCCTTCACGCTCGTCCAGGCCCCCGGAAGACCGGGCCTGACGACCGAGTTCGGGCCGGTCATCGTACCTCAAAGGAACACCGGCAACATCACCGTGCAAAGCGACGAGCCACCGCCGCCTGTGCCGCCGGCCCGCGCGCCTGACACGAGCAGGCCGATTTCGGGCGGCGTGCTCAACGGCAAGGCCATCAGCCTGCCGAAGCCCGTTTATCCGCCGCAGGCCAGGGAGGCCGGGGCGAGCGGGACTGTGACCGTCGAGATTCTCGTAAATGAGGACGGGAATGTGATCGAAGCGCGCGCCGTCTCCGGTCACACGCTCTTACAGCAGGCGGCGGTCGAGGCGGCACTAAAAGCAAGGCTCTCGCCGACCAGGCTCTCGGGCGTGCTCGTCAAAGTCAAAGGGCTGCTCGTTTATAACTTTGTACCCAACTAGAAGGTTGCGGCGGGTCGCAACGCGCTGCGCGCGACTGAGGGGGCGGCTCGGCTGAAGCGAGAGGCTGTGAGATTGCAGGATGAAGACGATGAAAAAAGAGATCGCCAAGCTTGATGCCAACCACCAGAAGCTGATTGCTACCATCGAGCCTTTGACCGACGAGCACTTCACGCGCAGGCCATCGGCGGACGAATGGAGCATCGCGGAGATCGTGCATCATCTATGCCTGGTCGAGCGTCGCGTCCTCGGCGAGCTTGAAGGGGCGCTTGATAAAGCTCCCGTGCGCGTGGGCCTGCTTCAAAAATTGATGCCCGTCGGATTGCTCGTAGGCCGTCGCATAGTACGCGTCAAAGCGCCGAAAGGGGTCGAGCCGCTTGACCCTCCCTCGAAGGCAGAGACCATCGCCAATTACCAGGAGGTGCGCCGCAGCCTTAAAGAATTCAGCGCCCGTCACGGACAGGAGCGCCTTAGACAACTGGGCCTGAAGCATCCCTTCCTCGGCACGTTCGACGGCGTCGGCGCAATAGCCTTCGTTGGCCATCACGAGATGCGCCACTTCCGCCAGATCAAAGAGATCATCAAAAAGCTCGGCCATTGATGAATAAAGATTCAACCCGCGCGACTTCTTATCAAAGCAGGAATTAACAGGGATGGACAGGATGGGCAGGATAAAGACTAAAAGCAGGATGAAAGATAAAAGTATTACTGATTGAAATGTTCAAAGCTTTTTCTTTATCTCGTCCATCCCTGTTAATTTCCGGCATTGGTTCGATAGATAAGGTTGCGTTCAGTGACTACAACTTCCAAGCGTCTTAGGTAAAAGTCCTGCGTCCCTAATTTCCTTTTCCAGCCTTACCCTTCAACCAACCTTTACACCCTGACTCAAACGAAAAGAGGCAAGCTTTGCTCACCCCTCTTCTTAGGAAAGTTAGGTTGTTAGGTTTAGCGAGCGGTCATCAGTTGCGGATTCTCTGCCCTCACTGCGCTTTATCAGGCTTGGCCCATGCTTTCTTACAAAGACTGATAATCGTGGCGACATTTACAAATAGAAAAGAGAGCCCCGCAAAGGCGATGTATTTTTCATAGCCCAGCAATTTTGATTGTAGTGTCGGCGGGTCAGGGTCAAACACGTAATAGCAGAGAAACAACGCGGCGGGGATATTGCTACCAGATAAGAACCCAACCGCAAAAGAGCCGAAATCACTTGGGTCAAAACGGCGGTGACGGATGAGTGTAATAAGAAATACCAGAAGGAAGCTGACGAACCCGGCGATGACAGTTGTCTTAGTGAGGTCTAAAGACATTAACTTATAGAGGTTTTGTTTAGTGTCTCATCATTGCAAGGAAGGCTACAAATACACCTATGGCTGCTGAAAGTACATGATCGCCAAAGAATTTTACCGACAGCATGTCGGCCAAAAGAACCGCGCCCGCGATGCTAGCCAGGGTAATAGCAATATGTACGAAGCTCCGGTCTGTCTTTAACTCTTCCGGGTAGCTCTCGTTCAGGCTAGTCCTTACTTCTTCTATGTAGTTCTCCGCCCTAAGCTCTACGCTCTCAGGCAGTGGGCGTCGCCGGATAAGGCTGTCTGATTTACGCTCTCTTCGTTTCATACGTGTCATCGGTAATATTTTCGGTCAATGTGAAAGAAATTGTCAATGGCTTTGGTAGTAATTTCCTCCACACTTGACGCTACTCTCCGTCCAGACTATCTTCGCTTGCGTTTATAGCGCTTCCCCGAATTTTTCCGACGGAGAGTTTCAGCTTAATGTCCACGCAACTCGTCGCTCCTGCTCCGGCATGGACGATTCCCGGTTATCTTGAGACGCGCGACGGCCACCTGACGATCAGCGGCACGGACGCGCTCTCTCTCGTCGAGGCGCACGATACACCGCTCTTCGTCTTCTCCGAGCCGCGCATCCGCTCGAACATCGAACGACTCAAGCGCGCGGCCTCCACCGTTGACCGCCCGGTCCGTTTCTTCTACGCCTCGAAAGCCAACTCCAACATGGCCGTCCTCAAGACCGTGCTCGACGCCGGGATTGATGCCGAGGTCAATAGCGGCGGCGAGCTCTTCAAGGCCCTGCGCGCCGGTTTCGAGCCCCGGCAGCTCATCTTCAACGGCACGAGCAAGACGAACGCCGAAATAGATCAAGCCGTCGGCGCAGGGATTCACGCCATCAACGTGGATTCCATCTACGAGATCGAGCTGGTTGAAGAATCCGCCCGCAGGATGGGCAAGCGTGCGCGCATAGCCCTGCGGCTCGTCCCGGAAATCGGCACGCGCTCTCATCTCGGATTGCAGACCGCGCTCCTGACTTCGAAGTTCGGCATCTCTTCATCCGAAGTGCTCGAAGCTTTCCGGCGGGGACTGCGCCATCCAGAGCTCATCCACGTCTGCGGCATACACATCCACGTCGGCTCGCAAACGCCCGATGTCGAACCCTTCGCCATCGCCTTCGAGACGATGTGGGAGCACCTCGTCGCCATCCAGCGCGAGACCGGCCACACGCTCGAACACATCAACCTCGGCGGCGGCATTCCTGTCAACTACCTGCGCGACCGCTCGCAGGCAGACCAGTTGCCCGAGCACGAGCGTGATATGCTCGGCGCTGACCTTGAGCCCGTTGAAGTTCTCAGAGAGGCACTGCGCGTAGCGCGCGAATCGGCGCGTTCAGCCGGAGCCGAACACCTGCTGGACCAGATCACTATCCTGCTTGAGCCCGGACGCAGCGTGATCGCGGACGCTGGCCTGGTGCTCACGACCGTGCGTAATATCAAGCGGCGTCCAGAGACGGGCGACGTGTGGCTGCTGACCGACGCCGGTTATAATCTCCTGCTTTCGATGAACAACTATAAGTGGTATTACCATCTGGTCTCGGCCACGCGGGCGGACTCTCCTGCCCTTGACGACTACAAGGTCGCCGGGCCACTGTGCGATTCCGGCGATGTCTATTTCGACATCGAGCGCGGCGGACGCTTGCCGGACTATCGCCGGCTCCCCGCAGAGGTGAGGCCGGGCGAAGTCCTGGCGCTCTTAAACAGCGGCGCTTACTCGCTCGCGCAGATGTTCCCCTACAACGGGCGACCGCTGCCCGCCGCCGTCATGGTGAGAGCTAACGGCAGCGCCGACCTCATTCGTCGCCGCGATACCTACGACGATCTGATCGCTCAGGACATCTGGTGAGAGCAACGCGCTCGATCAAACTCCGACCGGAACGAACGCAACGCTGAATGGCGTTTAAGGCGATGAACGATTCTGCGAAACAGGTCAAATCAGAGCGCACGCGGACGCGCCGCGAGTTTCTCAAGTACGCGGGCGCGGCGGCCATTGGTGCGCCCTTTCTCTTCAACATCCAGGGTGGGCGCAGAGCTTCTTCGTGCGTCATTATCGGTGCGGGTCTATCGGGCCTCGCCGCCGCCTACGCGCTCAAGCGCGCGGGCTGGCGCGTCACCGTGCTCGAAGCCAGAGAGAGGCTCGGGGGCCGCGTTCTCTCCTTCAGCTTCAGGGAGAATCCCTCGCTCGTCTGCGAGCTCGGGGGCGAATGGGTCGGAGCCAGCCACGAGCGCGTGCAGGCGCTCTGTCGTGAGTTCGGCATCGCTCTGAAAGATCATCGCTTCGAGGCTTCGCTGATGCGCGACGGGGTCGTGCAGCGTCCGGGCCAGTGGAGCTTTTCGGCGCGGGCGGACGCGGCCTTCGAGAAGTTCAGAAAAGATTACAAAGCTTATACGCAGCGCGACCGCGTGCGCCTTGACCGCTACGACTGGTGGACCTGGCTGCGGGAGATAGGATTTACGGAAGACGACCTGCTGCTGCGTGACCTGCAAGACAGCACGGACTTCGGCGAATCCATTCGTCACGTTTCGGCCTTCGCCGCCGCCTCCGAATACTTCGAGTCGAGCCCGGCCAACGAGATGGATTTCAAGATGGTCGGCGGCAATTCGCGTCTCGTGAATGAGCTGGCGGCGCGCGTGGGCCCATCGAACATACGCCTACAGATGCCCGTCCAGGCGATAGAAGAGCGGGCCGGTCGCGTCTACGTCAAAGCGAAGGGGGAACAGTTCACAGCCGATGCCTGCATCTGCACGGTTCCGGCGCGCACGCTCGACCAGATCAAGTTTCACCCGCCTCTGAGCGCGGCGCTGTCTGCGGCGATAGATCAACTTCAATACGCGCGCATCATCAAGAACTCCGTGCTCTTCCGAGAACGCTTCTGGGGCGCTGAAGACTTCTCGCTCGTCAGCGATGTCACGTCCCACTACTATTTCCACAGCACCAGAGATCAACCCGGCCCGGAGGGCATTCTGTGCAGCTACGCGATAGGGGAAAAGGCAGACGTGCTCGCCGCTCAGGACGAGCGCCGCCGGACAGACATCATCACGCGCGACCTGCTGCCGCTCGACGAGCGCGCGCCGCAGCTTGCGAGGAACATACAGTCCTATGCCTGGCAGCGCGACCGCTACACGCAGGGAGCCTACGCCCTCTATCGCCCCGGACAATGGTTCACGATCCGCCCCGTCCTGCAACGCCCGCACGGCAAAGTGCTCTTTGCCGGAGAACACCTCGCCGACTGGCAGGGCTTCATGGAGGGAGCCGTCGTCACGGGTGAAGAGGCGGCCAAGAACCTGGCAGGCCGAAGGAGATTGCGTCGAACTGCTTGAAGAAGAATTAACAGTGATGAAGAGAGATTGTCAGGATAAAGAATAAGAGATGAAACATTGACGCAGCGATGCTTTTGTCTTTCTTCCTGCTTTTAGTTTTCATCCTGTCCCTGCTGTCCATCCCTGTTAATTTCCTCCTTAAAAATCCTGGTTCCTTATGTCAAAGCTTCCTGCGCCCAGCAACGTCACGCTTATTCGCGGTCTGACCCTGATCGCGGCCATGTCCATCGTGATCGGCAACGTGGTCGGGACGGGAGTGTTTTTGAAGACGCGCGTCATGACGTGCAATGTCGGAACACCGGGCATGGTGGTTATCGTCTGGGTGGCGGCAGGATTGTTGAGTTTGGCGGGTGCGCTCACCTACGCGGAGCTTGCGGCGATGATGCCGCGCGCCGGGGGCGAGTACGTTTTTGTGCGCGAGGCTTACGGGCCGGGCCCGGGCTTTCTCTATGGATGGATGCAGGTCTTTATCGCCAAGACGGGCTCGCAGGCTTCGGTCGCCGTCGCGCTGGCCATCTTTCTCAACGATTTGACGGGAGGCGCGCTCAGCTCCGTTTACTTCAAGCGCTTGATCTTCGGCTATGAATTCCAGTTCGGAACTTTGCAGGTCATCGCGCTCTCGGCCATCGCCCTGGTGACTTTAATAAACTGCGCGACGGTCGTCGTCAGCGGTAACATCGCGGCCTTTCTGACGGTGATCAAGATCATGCTCGTCCTGGGCGTCGGCGGCGGCGCTTTTCTCTACTCGATGAGCGGCGATTGGTCGCACTTTGCGATGGCGAACGTGGGGGGCAAATGCTTCGGCGTCAGCGATGCTGCGCGCTACGGTGTGAGCGGGTTCGGGGCGGCGATGCTCGGAGCGCTGTGGGGTTATGACGGCTGGAATAACCTGACGCTCGTCGCGGGCGAGGTGAAAAATCCGCAGCGCAATATTCCCTTAGCGTTGATCGGCGGCATGCTCATCATCATCTCGCTTTACGTCTTCGTCAACATCGCCTACTTTTA
Organism: Pyrinomonadaceae bacterium; assembly: GCA_036389095.1. Lineage (GTDB taxonomy): Bacteria > Acidobacteriota > Blastocatellia > Pyrinomonadales > Pyrinomonadaceae > DASQYE01. The sequence continues at coordinate 67,104 of DASVQM010000061.1, read as the reverse complement.
CGCGCTCGACCCGACGACGATTGCCGGTATCTCGAAAGAATCATCGGTCGCGCGTGAAGTCGCGCAGACTTTTCTGGGCCCACTGGCCGTCAGCCTGATCGCCGCCGCCCTGATGTCTTCATGCATCGGCACGCTGCATACTTCGATTTTGACGGGCGCGCGTGTGCCTTACGCCATGTCGCGCGACCGCCTCTTTTTCCAGAACCTCGCGCGCCTCTCGCGGCGCACGCATGTGCCCATCGGCGCGCTCATCCTACAGGGCATCTGGGCCAGCCTCCTTGCGCTCTCCGGCTCTTTCGACACGCTTACCGATTACGTGATCTTCGGCTCGTGGATTTTCTACGGGCTCGTGACCGCTTCGGTCTTCATCTTTCGCCGCCGAATGCCGGAGGCCGAGCGGCCCTATCGCGCCTGGGGCTACCCCGTCGTGCCCTTGATTTTTCTTCTGGTGACGGCGGCTCTTCTCATCGTCACACTCTGGACGACTCCCGTGCAGGCTTTCATCGGGCTCGGATTGATCGTGCTGGGCCTACCCGTCTACTGGTACTGGTCCAGGCATAACCGCCTCAACTACATCGCGCCGCCGGAGGCAGAGGGTAACGATTAAGCTCAGCCGATGGAGAAGCGCGCACAGGAGACTTCGCTTTCTCCTCCTGCTACAATCTTCTTTAGCTTACTATGCAGAGTCTTAGTCTTCACTCATCCGCGGAGAAAAACGCGTCAACAGATTTCGCGCAGGAGCTTGCCCGGCTTGAGGCCGTGTTGGCCCAGCGACGCGTTGAGCTGGTCGCTCTACAGGAAGAGCTGCGCGCTTTCAAGGCTCGCTACACGCAGCTCATCGGCAGCCTTCTGGCGGAACTGTCCGAGGTGGAACGCTCCATTAAAGAGGCTGAGAGCCGGACGCTCGGGACGGACGCTTCAACCGAGGACGAGGAGGAGGCTTCGGGCACGGACGACGCGCAAGGGCCAAACACGCTGCCGGTCAAAACCTCTCTGCGTAAGCTCTTCTGGTCTGTCGCCAGAATGTTTCACCCGGACATGGCTACGGATGAAGGTGAGGCACGTCGTCGTCACACCATCATGGCCGAGGCGAGCCGCGCCTACAGGGAAGGCGATGTCGAAAGCCTCAACACTCTTCTGGGCGATGAGGAGCTGCGCTTCTTTTGCACGAGCACGCAGGGCAATGAGAAGGAAGAAGATTTAGCCAGCAGGCTCTTGCATATCAAAGAGGAGCTGCGCACGGTCGAGTTCGGCATCAAGCGTATCAGGCAGGATGGACTCTACAGGCTCAAGCTCTCGGTTGATGAGGAAGCGGCACAGGGACGCGACGCGCTCACGGAGCAGGCCGAACAGCTCAAGAGGCAGATCGTGAAGGCGCGGCGGCGTCTCGAACACTTGTCCTGAGATTAAAGCGGCGACGGCAACGAGGGGGGAGAAATTAACAGGGATGGACAGGATCAGAGGTCAGTCGCACCAAAGGTCTCGGGCGGGTTCTCAAGTTGCATCGCAACCCGCCCGAGACCTTCGGCGCTACAGACTGCATGTTCTCCTCTCCATCCCTGTTAGAGTCCGCTTTGGCACTTTAAGCTCTCATTGCCCTTCGAGCTTGATGGCGAAGCGCTCGGCCATGCGGTAGAAGGTGCGACGGTCAATGCCCAGAATCTCTGCGGCACGCGTGCGATTGCCGCCGACCTTTTCGAGAACGTAGATCAGATAGCGTCGCTCAAGCTCTTCGAGTGAAACGAGGTCGCTATAGAGCGCGACGAGCGGCGATTCGAGTTGATGACGGCGCGCGTGATCGCCTTGCAGCCTGGACGGCAAATCTTCTGCGGCGACCTCCGCACCGCGCGCACGTATCGCGGCATACTCGACCGCCGATTCCAGCTCGCGCACATTTCCAGGCCAATCGTAGGCGACGAGCACGGAGAGCGCTGCCTCGGAGAAGCTGCGCGCCCGCCCACCATCGCCGCCCGTCGCTCGCAGGAATCGCCCGGCGAGTAAAGGTATATCGCCCCGTCGTTCGCGCAGAGGCGGCACGCGAAGAATGACCACGCCGAGGCGATAGAAGAGGTCTTCGCGGAATGAGCCCGCTTTGACCTCCGCTTCCAGATCGCGGTTGGTGGCGGCGACGACGCGCGCGTCCACATGCGCCGAGCGCGACGAGCCGACGCGGCGAACCTCGCCCTCCTGTAGCGCGCGCAACAGCTTGACCTGCATCGCGGCGCTCGTCTCGCCCACTTCGTCCAGAAAGAGCGTGCCGCCTTCGGCCTCTTCCCACAATCCCCTGCGGTCTGCGACTGCGCCCGTGAATGCGCCGCGCACATGCCCGAACAACTCGGCTTCGAGCAGCGTCTCGGCCAGCGCGCCGCAGTTGACGGCGACGAAGGGACGCTCCGCTCGCGGGCTATGCTTATGAATGGCACGCGCGACCAGCTCCTTACCCGTGCCGGACTCTCCCATCACAAGCACGGTCGAGCGCGACGGGGCAACACGCGCAATCTCCTTGTACAGCTCGATCATAGCGGGCGAGCGGCCCAGCAGCCCAGTCTCTGCGTAACGCGCCGAGAGCATTTCCGTCCCCGCCCCCTCGCCCTCTTCCGCAGCTTGCGTCGCCGGTTCCATGGCGCGCCGCGCCGCCGCGACGACCTCCTCGACCTTGAAGGGCTTGGAGATGAAGTCCCAGGCCCCTTCGCGCGCGGCTTCGACCGCCGCTTCGAGTGAGCCGAAGCCCGTCAAGAGGATAACGGGACAGCCGTCGCGCAAACTCTTGAGCAGGTCTAAGCCGGACTCTTCGGCTTCCAGGTTGACATCGCTGATGACCAGATCGAACCTTTGCTCGGCGGCCAGCTCGCGCGCTCTCTCGGGCGTCTGCGCCGTCTCGGACTGCCAGCCCTGCTCTGCGAAAATCTCGCGCAGCAGCTCGCACGATGCGCGGTCATCATCGACGACGAGGATTCTTTTCATCTCACTTCCGCCGTCCGCTCCTCTTCGCCGCCCTGATGAGGGATAAGCTGTGCGGGCTCCTCTCTGTCTTTCACGCTCACGGGAAACCAGAGGCGAAAGCGTGTGCCGCGACCGGGCTCGCTCCAGACTTCGATCCCGCCATGATGATCGGCGATCACCTGCCGGACGATGACGAGCCCGAGCCCCGTTCCGCGCCCACGCTCCTTGGTCGTATAGAGCGGGTCGAAGATGCGCAGGCGTACATCCTCTGCCATCCCGCTGCCGGTGTCCGCGAATTCGACGACGACGCGCGCCGCCGCTTCCGTGCCCGCTTCCCGGCGTGTGCGAATATGAATCTCGCCGCCGCCGGGCATCGCGTCGAGCGCGTTGTTGATGAGATTGATGAAGACCTGCTGCAAGCGGTCTGCATCGCCTGCGACCGCCGGAAGATTCGCGCCCAACTCGGTCGAGAGCCGCACGCCGCGCGCATCCAGCGCGGGAGCGGTCGCGTCGAAGATGCGTTCCAGAAGCGCGTTGAGATCGATCTCCACCAGCTCTAAGCCTTCGGGACGCGTGCGGTCCAGCATACTGCGCACGATGCGCTCTATGCGCTCTATCTGCACGCCTATGGTCTCAAGACGCTCTTGCGCGCCCCTGTCTGGCGCAAGGCGCGTGCGCAGCAGTTGGACGTGGCCGCTAATCAGGTTGAGCGGCGTGCCCACTTCATGGGCCAGCTGGGCGGCGGTCTGACCTGCGGCAGCAAGGCGCTCAAGCTCTGTCAGGCGTCTCGCCGTCCGCCAAAGCTCAAGGTTGGCCTCCTCCAACTGCTCGTTACGCTGTTCAAGCTCGGCTGTCGCTTCGTGCACGCGCTCCTGAAGGACGCGCCGCTGCCCTTCGCGCTCCTGCGTCATTACGCCGATGCGCCCGATCATCCGGTTGAAGGCGAGGGAGAGCTGTCCAAGCTCATCCGGCGCGCGCTGCGGCGCTTTGACCGAGAGGTCGCCTGCTTCGGCCTGCGACATGACTTCCAGGAGTCGCTCGATCGGGCGGTAGATGAACCGGCGAAACAGCAGGTAGGTGGCGAGCGTGATCAGGACGACTGCCGCCAGGACTATCCAGATGGCCATGCGCTCATAGCGCACGGCGATGGACGGAGCATCGTCCAGGCGCTCGACGACTTCGACTGCGCCGCTGAAGCGTCCCTGATCCGTGATGGGCGCAAACACTCTGTAGAGCGAATTGCCGGCGCTCTCCGGCCGGTCGCTGGTGAGGCTCGAAGCCAGGCCGTTGCGCAGCGCGGCCTTGGTCTCTTCCGGTATATCCTGCGCGGGGTCTGTGCCGGGAGAAGCAGCCGTCTCGACATACACGCCGCCGACGCGTTCCCAGATGCGTATCCGAACCACGCCGGGACGCGCGCCGCTCGCCACGGTCGCCGCGTGGGCCAATGCCTGCGAGTCGCGCGGCGCTGTCATGTGGCTGATCTGTTCCGCCAGATTGATCGCTTGCAGCTCGGCACGAGCCTTCTGCTCTTCGCGTACCAGCTCTGCGACGCGCTCATTTGTGATGGCGAGCGCCGCCGCCATCACGGCGACGGTGACGACCGAAGCGAGCAGGGTTGTCTTCGTATGCAGCTTGAGCGGGTTCATAGAATTCAGGCCAATCCTATCGTCTACACGGCGACCGGGCCGGCTCGGTCTTTATCCCTGATCGTATCACGGCGGCAGGCTGCATCAGGAAGGAAATTAACGGGGATGAAAAAGCAAGGATGAAGGATGAAGGATGAAGGCGGAAGGATGAAAGAAGAGTGATTCAAGTTGAGCTACCTTTGTTTCATCCTTCATCCTTCATCCTTCATCCTTTCTCCCCTGTCCCTCCCTGTTAATTTCTTCTCCTTGCCGGTTCCGGTTTATCAGGGACTCCCTGTACTGATGGGAGGGAGCGCGCCGATTGCATCAACTTTTCTATTGATCGCGCCGAGCTGCGTTGCGGCGTCGGCGAGCGAGCCGTGCTGGATGGTGCGCTCGGCTGTCTCTATTCCCTTGAGCGTCGAGCGCAGGGCCTCGCGTCCCGCGTCATCACGCGCATCGCTGCGTAGCGCCCGATTGATCGCCGCCCTGGATTGGCCCAGGGCAGTGAGCGCGGCGGCGCTCTGCCGTTTCTTCAGATGCATGATCGCTTCAGCGATACGGTCTCCGGCCTGTTCCACGTCTGCATCACGGGCGGGCAATTGCGGCGCGATGGCTATGGGCTCGGCGTTGACGGCGACAGACGAAGAGCGCCCGGCGTCAACCGTCACGACCTCCTCGACGCGCTTCTGCGAGCAGGCGGGCAGGCAGATGATGGACGCCATGCAGAGAGCGCATAGAGCGAGCCTGGCGCGCAAGGCTCGGCGCTCCCCGTATGCGCGCACATGGACTCCGCTGGCCTGTCCGCTCATCATCACTCTTCCGACCCGCAGGGCTTCGGCAGCGTCTACGCCCCGCCTGCGTTAAATGAAAGAGGGACGCGACCATCTCCTCTTATAGTCGCATCCCTCTTCGGTCGCGGGCAGTTTCATCCTCGCACTAACCGCCCACGCTCGCTCGCGCATCGTCCACCGCCTCGGCCCTTACCTTCGGTTGTGGCTTGCGCAAGATATCTGTGGCCCTCATCACATGCTCACCGTCATGGTGCGGGTTTCAATCAGATCGGCAAAAGGCTCATCGTCTGGTATTGCCGTTGCCGCTGCCCATGTTGTTGTTGCCCGCTCTCCTGGCCCGACGATGACGACGACGTAGACGACGATGGCGACGACGGCTGCGGCTGGATTGGCCGGAAGTCCTGGCTGTCGTGGTCGTGGTCGTAGTCGTGCTGCTGTTCGTGTTCTGTGCGAAAACCAGGCCGCCGAAATTCATAGCGCAGATGAGCGCCATAACGATTCCTATCTTTTTCATATGCCTCCCGTGCGAATGTGCGCAATATGCTTTGATCTGGTAGAACGATTTTTTGAGAGGCCGAGCGTGAAGCTCAATCAATCGCCGTCGTTGATTTCGCCTTAACAGCCCCGCCTTCCGCTTTTCTCATCGAGCAAGGCCCGTACCATTCCCTTCGAGCCAGGAGTCTTCAGCTTTTGCGGCCCTTTGCGCCTCTCAGCCTTGGCCGCGCGCCGTCTTTGGGTGTGGCGATTTTGCGAGCCTGACAAAGACGCCACACCTTCTCTCTATAGTCTGGCCCATGCTTGCCCTGCGAAAGAGAGAGGCCCTGTAACCGGCAATTGCCGATCACAGGGCCTGCGGGGTCTCTGTCAGCGAGCTGAAGCGAGCCGCTCTTTTACCTCGGCGCGCTCGCCATGCAATCCCTTTTGGTTTTGCTGGCAGCCGCCTGAGCTTCCTTTCGCTCTTTGCCCTTCTTCGTCCGCGCCTCCTTCATCGCCGCGCTGTAATCCTCGTTACACTTCTTCACAGCCGCGACGTGCGCCGCGCTATGCCTGCCGGTCTTCGACTTTGCCATGACGGCGGGCGAGAGTGCGCTGAGCGCCAATGCCAGTGCCAGCGCCGAATGTGTCAGAATGCGTTTCATATATGCTCCTTCTTTTAAGGTGTTAACCGGATAGCGTAAGCTTAATGCTCACGCCCTGCACGGCGGCTTTCTGCAAGCGTTGGGCCATAGGCGGGAGCTGAGCAAGCGCAGGGCGCGTCCACCTCTTGAGGGCGTAAATATTGAGCTTGAGCGGTGGCCTGAAAGTTTTGTTTGACGAAATGAGCGTGCCGGATGTGAGGCGGTCTTGTTGACGGCGACAATTCGGCCACACTGCTCTTCAAAGAAAAAGGCGGGAGCGGCATCAACAGCGACCGCTTTTAAATTGCCGTCATTCCACTTTTGCCCTTTTAACCTTTTCCTCTTTGGGCCAGCGCTTCGCGCGCCACCTCTTTATCGTCGAAGTGGAAAACCTCGCGGCCTATGATCTGGTAATCCTCGTGGCCTTTACCGGCGATGAGGACAACGTCGCCCGTGCGCGCTTCCATGATGGCGCGATGGATGGCGGCGCGACGGTCTGCGATCTTTTCGTAGGGCCTGGCCGCGACGCGCATTCCCTCCTCTACGTCGGCGAGGATTTTTTCGGGCTCTTCGGTGCGCGGGTTGTCGGAAGTGAGAATGACTATGTCGCTCAGCGAGGCGGCGGCATGGCCCATCGGCGCGCGCTTCGAGTGGTCGCGGTCGCCGCCGCATCCGAACACTGTGATGATTCTCCCCTCTGCGACATCGCGCGCCGTGTTGAGCACGTTCAAGAGCGCATCATCCGTGTGCGCGTAATCCACTACGACGGCAAAGTCTCCGTCGTGCGGCACGCGCTCGAAGCGACCCGGAGCGCCCGTGCAGGTCTCGACGGCGCGGCAGATGAGGTCAAGCTCATAGCCAAGCTCAAGGCCGGTCGCAACCGCCGCGAGGATATTGTAGATATGCGGGCGACCGACGAGCGGCGATGAAAGCTCGCGTTGGCCCAGGGGAGTGTGCAGCCTGAAACGCATCCCTTCAAGCGAATGCACAATGGCGCTCGCCGTGACCTCCGCCTCAGCCTTGAGCGCGTAGCGCACGACGCGACGCCCCTCCGCTCCAAGCTCGCGCGCAAGTTCCAGGCCGTGCGCGTCGTCCATGTTCAGGACGGCGACGCGTGGAGGCTCGCCGAGGCTGCCGTCGAAGAGGCGACGCTTGGCCGCGAAGTAGGCTTCCATCGTCTTGTGATAATCGAGGTGGTCGCGCGTCAGATTCGTCCACACCGCGACGCTCAAATAGAGCGCGTCGCAGCGATGCAGATCAATGGCCTGCGAAGAGCATTCCATGACGGCCACACGGCAACCCGTCTCGACCGCCTCGCGCAGCATGCGCTGCATGTCGCTCGCTTCCGGCGTCGTGCGCTCGGCCTTGCGACGCTCCGCGCCGATGCGATACTCGACCGTGCCCGTCATCGCCACGGGCTCGCCCGCCGCCTCCGCTATGGCCGCCACCAGATAGGTCGTCGTCGTCTTGCCGTTCGTGCCGGTGATGCCGACTAAATTGAGTTTGCGCGAAGGGTGGCCATGCACGGTTGCTGCGGCCTGGGCCAAAGCGACGCGCGCGTCTCTGACTTCAAGCCATGCACCTTGAAAACCTGCCGGGCGTGATTGTTCGGAGATGACGCCGATTGCGCCCGCCCCCATCACCTGCTCGACGAAGCGGTGGGCGTCGAGGGTTCCGCCGCGTATGGCGACGAAGAGAGTTCCCTCACGGGCCTGTCTTGAGTCGTGCGTCACATCGTCCACTTCGATGCTCTCATCGCCCGTCAGCTTAGCGCCCATCGCTTCGGCCACTTCGCCGAGCCTCGCTCGTCGTCTCTGTTTCATCTCGTCAGGCACTTTTCCAACACCCGCTCATCTATGCTTGCACGCCCGCGCAGACCGGCGGCAAAAAGAACCGCCTGTCTCGATGGAACAGACGGTCGGTCGCTCACGCTCGCTGGCAATCAGTCCGTTCTGCGGCATGAGCCGCGCTGTTGCTCTGCATCAGCGCGGGCTCGCCAGCTTTAAATATAGCGGTTTGCAAAAGGAAGCGCCTGCTGTCAGTACCGCCTGCGGTAGCGGGTGCTGTGCTCACAATGAGACCCGCCCGAGACCTCAAGCGATACTGACTTGCATGCTGTGCTTAATGCTCGCACTCATTTGCAATCCGCTATACTTTACTCCTGACGCAAACGATTGCCGCACGTCTACTTTCCGCTATGCTCGTTATTGCCTTCGTGTTCATCTATCTGGCTTCGGATTTCGCCCGTGGGGAATTTTGAGCTATGCACGTTGACGTAGGTGACACCAGCGCGCATGGCCCTCAACAACTCTTCAAACTCGCCTGGGGCGACTCCCTGATTGGTTGGCCCAATGACATCTGCGGGCGTGATGGTTCCGCTGATCGTCGCAGGCGGCGGCGGGCAGGGCTGCGTGCCCGCCGGGCCGTTGCCCAGGTTCGAGCATAGGAAAACACTGATGCCGCCGTTGACGCCCTTCTGGCCAACATGAATATGGGACTGCTGCACGGCTCCTTCGAGGTCGGAGTAGCTCAGCACATAGCGAATCTGCGAATCGTCGTTACTGATACGTGCGCGAAACTCACCCCTGGCGGCGGTCGAAACCGAAGGGACTTCTTCATAGCCGATCAAAAACTCCCTGACGTTTTTGAGACCCTGTGCGAAAATCACCGTGACGGCGGCCAAAGAGATTGCGATGACGGCGACCACTCCCGATTTTTTCATCATCTACCTCCAAAAGAGTAAAGATACGGAGCCTTACTTTCAGGCTGCCGAAAGTTAGTACCAGCGCCGGGGTGCGCCTACACTGTTTGTGGCTAGACGTTGCGCTAGAGCATACTGCCGTCATTCTCCGTGCGTCAAGAATCGCTTTCAAGCTCAGCTTGTCGCCTCAATCAAAGCTGTGTTAGCTTGCATGACTTACAGGTCGGAACCAATCTCTTAAAAACGAAGTCTACGGCGGAGGCTGCGCCGCGGTGTTCCTGCGCTACTCTACAAGAAGCATCCGGCATGGCCCGGCTCTGTGAATGACGCTCAAGGCCAAAACGGGCGAGGCGGCAAAGGTGCAAGCACAAGGCTCTCTCAAACGACAACTCGGCCTTAGGTCGGCGACCGCCATTCTGGTGGGCGAGATCATAGGCGTCGGCATCTTTCTCACCCCGGCGGGCATGGCCAAGTCGCTCGGTTCGCCTCTCTTGCTGCTGCTCATCTGGCTCCTGATGGGCGGGATGGCCCTGAGCGGCGCGCTCTGTTACGGCGAGCTTTCCGCACGGTTTCCCGAAGCGGGCGGCGGCTACGTCTACCTGCGCGAAGCTTATGGGCCACAACCGGCTTTCCTTTACGGCTGGATGGCCTTACTCGTCCTGGACCCCGGGCTGACGGCGGCGCTTGCGATAGGCATGGCGACCTACGTCGGCTACATCGTCAGTCTCCCGGCGATGGGTGTGAAGGCTCTGGCCGTGGGGACGATCTTTGCGCTCGCCGCCGCGAATATCTTTGGCGTCAGGCTTGGCGCGGGCCTCATACGCCTGCTGACCCTGCTCAAAGTCGCGCTGCTCCTCTTTATCATTCTGTGGGGATTCGGGCTGAGGCTCGGGAGTTGGGCCAACTTCACGCCGCTCGCGGCCCGCGCAGACCAGTCAATGCCGCTCTTCGCCGCGCTGGCGAGCGGGATGGTCGCGGCCTTCTTCTCATTCGGCGGATGGTGGGATTTAACGAAGGTCGCGGGCGAAGTGCGCGAGCCCGCGCGCACTCTGCCACGCGCGCTCATCTACGGCGTCTTGATAACGACGACTCTCTATATTCTGACGAGCGCAGTCTTCCTCTACCTCGTGCCGCTTGGGCGCGTGGCGACGGGCGAGACCTTCGCCGCGCAGGCCGGAGCGGCGCTCTTCGGGCAGGCGGGCGGGAAGGTCTTCTCAAGCGTCGTTATCGTCTCTGTGCTGGGCAGCCTGGCGGCGTTCATGATGGCAGCGCCGCGCGTCTATTATGCGATGGCGCGTGACGGGCTGTTTCTCTCTCCCATCGCATCGCTTCATCCGAGCTTCGGCACGCCCGCACGCGCCATCATCTTGCAGGCCGTGCTCGCGTCCGTGGTGGCCGTGCTCGGCACATTCAACGACATCGTCGCCTACTTTATTTTCGTCGTCGTCTTCTTCGTGGCCCTGACGGTCGCCGCCGTCTTCGTCTTACGACGCAGGCACGGGAGAGCGCCCGCCTATCGCATGCCCGCTTATCCCTTGACCCCTTTGCTGTTTCTCTTGCTGGTGAGCGTGCTGCTCCTGCTGCTCGCCGCTAATAACGCGAAGCAGGCGTCTCTCGGAGTCGCGGTTGTCGCGCTCGGCGTGCCGGTTTATCATCTGCTCTTTCGCCGGAGATTCATGCCCCGGCGTGAGAAGAGAAATTAACAGGATGGACAGGATGGATAGGATAAGAAAAGAAAGCCGGATGAAAGATGAAAGCATTGCTTCATGAATTCGTTCTCGCCTTCTCTTTATCCTGACAATCTCTGTCCATCCCTGTTAATTTCCGTCTTTTCGTGACTGAGAGGTAATCATCATGACCTGGATTCGCACTGTTTCGATGGAGGAGGCGGACGAGAAGCTGCGCCGCGCCATAGAGGCGCAGAGGGAGTCGTATCCGGCGGAGTACGCCGTCCCTGTTCATCCGACGCCGGACGGAGGAACGTCCGGCATCGTCGCCTCGCACAGCTTGATACCGGATGCGCTCTATCACGCCTTCGCCACGTTCGGCGCGCTGATGTCGCCCGAGCTTCCGCTCTCGCGCCGCCAGCACGAGATGATTACGACGCTGGTGTCGGTCCACAATCGCTGCCATTATTGAATCGAGTCGCACGCAGAGTTTCTGCGTCGAGTCACACTGGACGAGTCGCTGGTCGAGGCGCTACAGGCGGACTACACGACCGCTCCCATCTCGGAGCAGGATCGATTGATGCTCGACTATGTGGTGCAGTTAACGAAGGACGCGACGAAGATTACGCCCGCGCATCACGAGCGCCTGCGCGCCGCAGGCTTCGACGACCGCGCGATACTGCAAATCACGCTCATCGCGTCCTGGTTCAACTACATCAACCGCGTCGCCGATGCGCTCGGCGTCGGGCGTGAAGGATGACGCGTTGGGCCCACGCGCAGGCGGACTGAAACAAACAGGGACGAGAAGAGGGAGGGAGCACAAGGGTATGACAAAAGATGTGAAGGAGATGAGCGACGAAGAGGTGCGCGAACGAATCATCAGGCTCGGCTTCGGCGGAGACGGTCGTCGCCTGGATGAGTTCTGCGAGAAGATGCGGGCCGATCTGCCCGCAGGCACAGGCGTCGCGCTGCGCGGCAGCGTGGTGACCGCAGAGCGTTGGGAGGACGGAGCGCCCTTCGATGCCGACGGCCATGGCACGAGCGATCTGGATGTCACGCTCGTCGGCAGGCGCGTGATGGAATTCTGGAATGAGGACGCCTACTACATCCCGAGCCTTCACACCAAGCCGCTCGGCGATAAAGACCCGGAGATCGCGCCCGGCTTGAATCCGCTCCGGCTGGCGCTGCAAGAGATGGTCGGACGCCCCGTTAACTTCCAGGCCACTTCCAATCTGATTCTGTTCGCGCGCGATGTCTTGTTCGACCAGCCATACTTCACGCTGATCGAGGCAGAGGAAGAAGCTTGAATCTCAAGCTCATGAGCTACAACATACGCTTCGGCGGGCGCGGGCGTGAGTCTCTGATGGCGGAGGTCGTCAGGGCCGCCGCGCCCGACATCGTCGTCTTTCAGGAGGCGACAGACCCACGCGTCATAGAAACATTGGCCCAGGCGACGGGGATGACCAGATGGGCCGCCAAACCCGCTCACTCCATAGGCTACATCAGCCGCCTCGATGTCGCGCACCACGAGTGGCACTATCCCGCAGGGGCCAAGCATTCCTTCCTCGAAATTCAGTTGGCGGGCAGCGAGGCGCGCATCTTCGGACTGCATCTGAGAGCACGCTTCTCGAAGTGGAGCGAGAGGCGGCGCGTGCGCGAGATTCAAACTCTGCTCGAAGGCATCAAACGCCACCAGGAAGGCTTTCATGTGCTGGTCGGCGACTTCAATACTCTGGCCCCAGGCGAACTGCTCGACACCCGTCGCATGCCCGCCTGGATTCGCGCCCTGGTCTGGATCAGCGGGCGCGACATACGGCGCGATACCATCCAGCTCATGCTCGATGCAAACTACCTTGACGGCTACCGCTTCCTCCACCCGGAAGACAAAGGCTACTCCTTCCCCACCTGGGACGCGCACGTCCGCCTCGACTACATCTTCCTCCCCGCTCGCTACGCAAGCCACCTGACATTCTGCGAAGTCGTCAAAGAACCCGCCGTCGCCAGCCGTGCCTCAGACCACTTCCCCCTCCTCGCACACCTTGAGCTTGTCTAACCTGCTTTTCTGTGTGTATGTGACGAAAAGAAGAGTCGTATGATATTCTCAAGGTCTTGAAAATTTTATCTCCATTCTGCGCGGTGACGCTCCGGTTGAGGGACGCGTGCGAAAGTGGCGTAATTGGCAGCCGCGCCAGACTTAGGATCTGGTCCCGTAAGGGGTGGGGGTTCGAGTCCCCCCTTTCGCACCACAAGTTTTTGGATGTCGCACAAATTATTAGTCTGATTCACTACAGAAGGAAGGATGCCCGTGCGGCGCACGACACGCGCGCCGTCGCGGGCTTTAAATTTTATGAAAATCGAGCTGGTTGATCTCTCTGCGACGCAGAAGGAACTGAAGATCGAGATTGACGCCGAGCAATTGAAGGCCGCCTATGATCAGATCAGCGACCGCTATGCGAAGCTCGCCGTTGTGCCTGGCTTTCGTCGCGGTCACGCGCCGCGCTCGGTCGTCCGCACGCGCTTTAAGGATGAGATTCGCGGCGAAGTGCTGCGCGAGGTTGTGCCGCAGGCCATCGAGGAAGCCATTAGAGAGCATGGGCTTCAGGTCATAGGCGAGCCGGACGTGCATCTGGATAATTCGGAGAGCCTGGACAAACTGGGAACAGAGCCGCTCTCGGTTCACGTCCATGCCGAGGTGCTGCCCGAAGTCAGCCTCGGTCAATACAAAGGTCTGCAAGCGGCGCGCAGCACACGCCCCGTGACGGAAGAGGCGGTCGCGCGCGTGATCGAGGGATTGCGCGAAGCCTCCGCCTCGCTTCAGCCCGTCGAAGACCGCGCCTCCGAGCCGGGCGATACCGTGACGGTCAACTTTCACGGCACGTTTACGGCAGAGCCCGAAGCGGAGCCGATCAAGGTCGAGGACGTTGACGTGGAACTCGGAGGCGAGAACGTCCAGCAGGAGTTTACGGATAACCTGACGGGCGTGCGCCCCGAAGAGGTGAAGACCTTTACGGTCAAGTACCCGGAGGATTTCACCTCGAAGGGTCTGGCCGGTAAAGAGGTCGAGTACACGGCGACGGTGACGGCTGTGCGCCGCAAAGAGTTGCCGGAGATGGATGATGAGTGGGCCAAGAGCCTGGGTGAAGAGTTCGATTCCCTGGAGATGCTGCGCACCAAGGTGCGAGAGGATTTGGAGAAGCGGGCGACGGTCGAATCCGACCATCGCTTGAGAGGCGCGGTGATGCAAAAGCTCGTCGAGTCGCATCCCTTTGAAGTCCCCGCAACGCTCGTCGAGCATCAGACCAACCAGCTCGTCGAATCGGTCGTGCGCGACATGATCGGTCGCGGGTTCGATCCGCGCCAGGGGCAGTTGAACTGGGAGGGAGTGCGCGAGCAGTTGCGCGGCCAGGCGACCTCCGATGTGCGCGGCTCGATGCTGCTTGAGCGCATCGCCGATGAAGAGAATATCTCCGTCACGGATGAAGAGATCGAAGCTGAGATCGCGGCGCTTGCGACCAACGCGCGTCAAACTGTAGAACAAGTGCGCGCTGCCTTGACAAAGCAGGGAGGCGAACGTAGCATCGCCGATAGGTTGCGCAATCGCAAAGCGCTCGACCTGATCGTTGAAAATGCGAGCGTCAGCGAAGAAGAGTGGCGCGAGGAAGCGGAGCCGCAAGCGAGCGCTCCATCCGGGTCGCCGGAGGCCGATCCCAACCCGAAGCCCGTCGACGAGACGAGCGAAGAGTCCAAGCCGCAATCTTCTTCGCAAGAGGCTTAAGCGGAAGTTACAGGGCGAGCGGCACAGGCGCTATGCTCAACCGCTATTGGCCCACCGGCCCTCAAGGCGCTCTTGCCCCGTCCCCGATAATCGAAAGGTTCAAAGTAGTATGGCTTTAGTTCCAATGGTCGTCGAGCAAACGTCGCGTGGCGAGCGTGCCTTCGACATTTTCTCGCGTCTCTTGAAAGACAACATCATCTTTTTGGGCACTCCCATTGACGACACCATCGCCAACCTGATCGTCGCACAGCTTCTCTTCCTGGAAGCCGAAGACCCGGAGAAGGACATCAACCTGTACATCAACTCTCCGGGCGGCTCGATCACCGCCGGGATGGCGATCTACGACACGATGCAATTCATCCGTCCTGACGTGACGACGATCTGCGTGGGCCAATGCGCTTCGATGGGAGCGCTGCTGTTGACGGCTGGCGCGAAGGGCAAGCGTTTCGCCCTCCCCAATTCGCGCATACTCATCCACCAGCCTTCGGGCGGCGCACAGGGCCAGGCCACAGACATACGCATCCAGGCCGAAGAGATCATCAGGATGCGCGAGTTGACCTCGAACATTCTCGCCAAGCACACGGGCCAGCCTTATGAGACTGTCGAGCGTGATGTCGAGCGCGACCGCATCATGTCAGCCGTGCAGGCCAAAGAATACGGCCTCATCGATGAAGTGATCGCGCACCGCGAGTAGGCCCGTGGCACACTGGCGGCTCTCCGGCTTGCAGTTCGGAGCCCCAAAGCGGAACATTGAAAAGCTCAAGCTCCGCCGTCACCATGATTCAAAATCCATAATCCCAACCCCTCCGAGACGCTTATGGTACGACGAACCGATGACACGTTGCGCTGCTCCTTCTGCGGCAAGTCGCAGAACGAAGTGAAGAAGCTCATCGCCGGGCCCACCGTTTACATCTGCAACGAGTGCATAGACATCTGCAACGAGATCATCACCGATGACCAGCAGGCCGAATCGGTCGCCGCCCGACCGCCCCTGCCTAAGCCGAACGAGATCAAAAGCTTTCTAGACGAGTACGTCATCGGCCAGGAGGAGACGAAGAAGCGCCTGGCCGTCGCCGTCTACCAGCATTACAAGCGCATCGAGCTGGCGCGACGCCGCTCCGATGTCGAGATTCAAAAATCCAACATCCTCCTCATTGGGCCCACGGGCACGGGCAAGACCCTTTTGGCCCAGACGCTCGCGCGCATGCTCTCCGTTCCCTTCACCATCGTTGACGCGACGACGCTCACGGAGGCGGGCTACGTCGGCGAAGATGTCGAGAACATCATCTTGAAACTCTTGCAGGCCGCCAACGGCGATGTCGAGCGGGCGCAGCAGGGCATCATCTACATCGACGAGGTTGACAAGATTTGTCGCAAGGACGAGAACCCTTCGATCACGCGCGACGTGTCGGGCGAGGGCGTGCAGCAGGCGCTCCTGAAAATCCTCGAAGGCACGGTCGCCAACGTCCCGCCGCAGGGCGGGCGCAAGCACCCTCACCAGGAGTTCTTCCCCGTCGATACGACGAACATCCTTTTCATCTGCGGCGGCGCGTTCGTCGGTCTTGAGAAGGTCGTCGAAAAACGGCTGCGCAACAAGTCGATGGGATTCCAGGCCGAGGTCAAATCGGGCGCGCACCGTCACGCCGAAGCGCTCTCGGCAGTCCAACCCGAAGACCTCGTGCGCTACGGGCTGATACCGGAGTTCGTCGGTCGGCTTCCGGTCTGCGGCGTGCTCCACGAATTGGACGAAGGCGCGCTCATCAAGATTCTGACCGAGCCGAAGAACGCGCTCGTCAAGCAGTATCAGAAGCGCTTCGACTTCGACAACGTGAAGCTGAAATTCACGGACGACGCCTTGAAGTCGGTCGCGCGCCAGGCGGTCGAGCGCAAGGTCGGCGCGCGCGGCCTGATGATGATTCTCGAAGAGCTGCTGCTCGACGCCATGTACACGCTCCCCTCGCAGAAGCGCATCAAGGAGTTCGTCATCACGAGCGAGATGGTCGAGCGGCGCCGCGCCATCCCCGGCGAAGGATTGACGGGCGTGGACGGCGCAGCCGCCTGAAACCAGGTCAAAAGCCAAGCAGGCAAAAGGTAAAAGGCCGCAGCCGCGGGAGCAGTTTCCGCCGCACTTTTACCTTTTGCCTTTTTACTTTTACCTTCCGTGTGGTCTACAATTAAATCTGCTCACAACGGGGCGAGTGGCACTTTAAGGCGGCTCGCCCTTATTTGCAGATTGTGACCCGAAAAGCGAAAGAGTTAAATCAAGTTATGGAAGAATACACAGACCGCACTCCGCTAGACATAGCCCGTTACCCGATGGTTCCGATCCGCGACGTGGTGATCTTTCCCTTCACCAAGGTGGCCTTCAAGATCGGTCGTCCCGGCTCGATCCGCGCGCTCGAAGACGCCCTCGCCTCCGGCGACCGCACGATCTTTCTCGCCACGCAGCATGACGCGACCGTGGACGAGCCCACGCCCGAACAGATTTACGGCGTCGGCACATTGGGCCGCATACTGCAATCGCAGCGGCAGGAGAACGGGCAGATCAAGGTCGTCGTCGAGGGGCGCGAGCGCGCGACCACCGTGCGCGTTGAGAACAATAACGGGGCCTTCACGGCGCTGGTGCGCCGCGCTCCGCAGGCGAGCGAAACGGGCGCGCAGGTCGAAGCGCTCGTCGCACGCATCAACCAGCTCGTCGAACAACACCTGCGCCTTGCGCCCGACGCGCAAACCGACGCGCTGCAAACAGCGCTTCGCAACCAGGACGCTTCGCACATGGCCGATGCGCTCGCTTCACAACTGCGCATCTCCGTCGAAGACAAGCAGGGCCTGCTCGAAATCTTCTCCATGCAGGCACGGCTCGTGCGCCTGATCGAGCTGTTGGAGACGGAGCTTGAGAAGCGACAGCTTGACCGCACCATCCAGACGCGCGTCAAGCGACAGATGGAGAAGGCGCAGAAGGAGTATTACCTCAACGAGCAGATCAAGGCGATTCACAAAGAGCTGGGACGCAAGGACGAGAAGGCCGAGCTTGAAGACCTGAAGAAAAGGATCGAAGAGGCCGGGATGACCGACGAGGCGAAAGAGAAAGCCTTGCAGGAGCTTCATCGCCTGGAAGCCATGCCGCCGATGTCCGCCGAGGGCACCGTCTCGCGCACCTACATTGACTGGCTCTTGAATGTGCCCTGGAAACAGAAGAGCAAAGAGATCAAAGACCTGGCCAAGGCCGAAGAGGTCTTGAACGAAGATCATTACGGCTTGGAGAAGGTCAAGGAGCGCATCCTCGAATACCTGGCCGTGCGCCAGTTGGTCAAGAATCCGAAGGGCTCCATCCTCTGCTTCGTGGGCCCGCCGGGAGTCGGCAAGACTTCCTTGGGCAAATCCATCGCGCGCGCGACCAATAGAAAGTTCGTGCGCCTCTCGCTGGGAGGGGTGCGCGACGAAGCGGAGATTCGCGGCCACCGCCGCACCTACATCGGCGCGCTTCCCGGACAGATCGTTCAAATGATGAAGAAGGCCGGGACGGTCAACCCGCTCATCCTCCTCGACGAAGTGGATAAGCTCGGCGCGGACTTTCGCGGCGACCCCAGTTCGGCGCTCCTCGAAGTCCTGGACCCGGAACAGAACAACACGTTTCAGGATCATTACCTGGATGTGGAATACGATCTCTCGCGCGTCTTCTTCATTGCGACGGCCAACGTCCTGCACACGATTCCGCCGCCGCTCCAGGATCGTCTTGAGATCATCAGGCTCTCGGGTTATACCGAGCGCGAAAAACTTGAGATCGCGCGTCGCCATCTCGTCCCGAAGCAGGCGGAGGCCAATGGTCTCAAGGCCGAACAGGTCGAGTTCACGGAAGAGGGGCTGCTCGACATCATACGCCACTATACGCGCGAGGCCGGTGTGCGCAACATGGAGCGCGAAATCGGCTCTTGTATGCGTAAGGTGGCGCGCAAGCTGGTTTCCGCCAACGAGGGCGAAGAGGGCTTCAAGGACGTGGTGACGGCGGAGCGCGTGCGCGACATGCTTGGGCCCATCAGATTCCGCCAGCAGGGTATCGCCGCAGAGAGCGAGATCGGGCTGGCGACGGGACTGGCCTGGACTGAGATCGGCGGCGAAGTCTTGCAGATCGAAGCGACGCTCACGAACGGTCGCGGCGGCGTGACCCTCACGGGCAAGCTCGGCGACGTGATGCAGGAGTCGGCGCAGGCCGCTCTCACCTGTATCAAAGCGCGCGCCGAACGTCTCGGCATGAGCCTGGACTTCATACGCAAGCGCGACCTCCACATACACATCCCCGAGGGCGCCATCCCCAAGGACGGGCCCTCGGCGGGTATCACGCTGGCGACGGCGATGGCCTCGGCGCTGACGCGCGTTCCCGTGCGCAAGAACGTCGCCATGACCGGCGAGATTACGCTGCGCGGAAAGGTGCTGCCCATCGGCGGCGTCAAGGAGAAGCTGATGGCCGCCCATCGCTTAGGCATCAACACCATTCTTCTTCCGAAAGACAACGAGAAGGATTTGGTCGAAGTCCCGGAAGAAGTGCGCGAAGTAATGGAGGTTCACCTGGTCGAAAACATCGACGAGGTGCTGGCGCTCGCGCTCGAAGTCGCTTGCCCGACCGAGGCCGGTGCGACCGACGACGCCAAGACGCCTCCGATCTGGACGACCGAGCCGCCGACCCAAGGCGTACAGACCATCGCCGAATAGCGACAACCTGAGAGCGGCGCGGGCGCGTTTGCCGCACGCACGCGCGCCCGCCGCTTTACCGAAACAGTTCCCCCTCGCCTCTTTGCTCTGTCGGATATAAACGACCATCCCACTTTAACCCAAAGATGCCAGGCGGCCTCCTGCTCATGAGCAGGAGGCGCGCTCGATGGCTGACTTGAAATGGAGAAAACAATATGAGCACCAAGCATGAGGACGCCAACCTGATTCTGCGACTCTATGAGTTGAGACGCGAGGAGGTGATGCGCAAGGCCCGCAACTGGTTTATAGGTGAGTTTCATCCCGGCAGCCTGAAGGAGATTGAAGCGGCGGTGATGGGCGAGCACAGCGCCTACTACCGCATGGTCACGACCTACTGGGATATGGCTGCATCCCTCGTCAATAACGGAGCCATTGACGAGCAGATGTTTAATGACGCCAACGGCGAGCACATCGCCGTCTATGCCAAGATCGAGCCCTTCATCAACGAGATTCGCGCCGTGCCGGGCAGAGAGCAGTACTTGCAGCACCTGGAAAAAGTGGTCATGCGTATCCCTAACGCAAGCGAGAAGATGTCTGCTTTTCGTGAACGCATAAAACAGATGACGGCAGCCCGCGCCGAAGCCGCAAGTAAGGGATGAGAAAGCTGATGCCGGATGCTGGATGTTGGGTGCCGGTAGAGACATTCGACTGACATCCGGCATCCGTCATCCGGCATCTGTCCTTTCATTCCTGATGAAGATTACGAGCGTCGAATTTATCAAGAGCGCGTTTGCCGAAGCGGACTGGCCGCGCGACCCGGTGCCGGAGATAGCCTTTCTCGGGCGCTCGAATGTCGGCAAGTCGAGCCTGATCAATTCGCTCGTCGGCGTCCGGGGACTCGCCCGGACTTCCGGCACGCCGGGCCGCACGCAGGCTTTAAATTTTTTTCTGATCAATAAGCGTTTCCGTTTCGTTGACCTTCCCGGCTACGGGTATGCGCGAGTCCCGAAAAATGTGCGGGCGACGTGGGGCGAGATGGCGACAAACTACCTTGCCAAGCGCCTATGGCTTGTGTTATCAATTCAGATCGTAGATTCGCGTCACGAACCCACAACATTGGACTTGCAGCTCAACGAGTGGCTCATAGCCAATGCGAAGCCCCGCGTGGTGGTAGCTACGAAATCCGACAAGCTCTCTCAAAACGAGTTGCGTAAAAGCGTGGAACGCGTCCGCCGCGTGATGGACGCCGAGAGAGTCGTTGTTTATTCCGCCACGACGGGCCGGGGACGCGATGAAGTTTGGCGCATTATCGAAGAGCAGGTTACCGATTTCGGAGTTTAGATTCGGGGTTTCGGATGCCGGAGTTTTACCGCTCAGCCTCCAACATCCGACCGCGCTGAAGTCCGAAATCAAAGACTCAAAATCTCAATATCCATTGGTTATCTCGAAAATTTTTCAAGAGGCCACGCGCGCGGGTCTTCAGGCATCGAAAGCATTGACGAACCGAATTTCCGCGTACCTTAGAACGATTTTTTTGCAGACGCTATTTTGTCAGAGCAGAACGTCCCCTCGCATGTGACGTGTAGCGAGCGCCCCCTGCACCGAGCGCCTGGCTCTCGACCTGTGCAACTGAGATCATCCCAGATTCATCAATACTGTTTCCATCACATTGACAACCGCAACGCGGCCACAAGAAGCCGCAGGAGCATCACTACAGAGCGGCGGCCTCGCAAATAAGAAGGGCTGCCGAAGAGAATAATAGAAATGTCACAACGTACACCACGAACACGCACCTCCACCGCGGCGGCAGCGCCTCCAAGCAGTACCAACGGCGACGGCGACAGCGCAGAGACAGCCTCAACGACGACGACAACATCTACGGCCACCGCCGAAGCTCCGCCGGAAAAGGCGTCCACCGCCACCAAGGAGATTAAGAGCGAAGACCTCTTGAACCTGGCCGAGCTCAAGGAGATGTCCATCTCCAAGCTGACGCAGATCGCCAAGAGCATGGACGTTCCCGGCGCGACGGGGATGCGCAAGCAGGAGCTCATCTTCAAAGTCCTCGCCGCGCAGACCGAGAAGAGCGGATTGATCTTCTCGGAAGGCGTCCTGGAGACCCTGCCCGACGGCTTCGGTTTCCTGCGCGCGCCGGAGTACAACTATCTGCCCGGCCCGGACGACATCTACGTCTCGCCCTCGCAGATACGCAAATTCGATTTGAGAACCGGCGACACCGTCTCGGGCCAGATTCGCCCGCCCAAGGAGGGCGAGCGCTACTTCGCGCTCATCAAGGTCGAGGCCATCAATTTCGAGGCTCCCGACCAGGCGCGCGAAAAAGTCTTTTTCGACAACCTGACGCCGCTCTACCCGGACGAGCAGTTGAAGATGGAGACCGACAAGGACAACCTTTCGGCGCGCGTCATCGACCTGGTGACGCCCATCGGCAAGGGCCAGCGCGGGTTGATCGTCGCCCCTCCGCGCACGGGCAAGACCATGCTCTTGCAGACCATCGCCAATTCCATCACGCACAATCACCCGGAAGTGACCCTCATCGTGCTCCTCATTGACGAGCGCCCGGAAGAGGTCACGGACATGCAGCGCTCCGTCAACGGCGAAGTCATCTCTTCGACCTTCGACGAGCCGCCGACGCGCCACGTACAGGTCGCCGACATGGTGATTGAAAAGGCCAAGCGCCTTGTCGAGCACAAGCGCGACGTAGTCATCCTGCTCGATTCGATCACCAGGCTTGCGCGCGCGCACAATGCCGTCGTTCCGCCCTCGGGCAAGATTCTCTCGGGCGGTATCGACTCCAACGCCTTGCAGCGCCCGAAGCGTTTCTTCGGCGCGGCGCGCAACATCGAAGAGGGCGGCAGCCTGACGATCATTGCGACGGCCCTGATTGACACCGGCTCGCGCATGGACGACGTGATCTTCGAGGAGTTCAAGGGAACCGGCAACTGCGAAATCCACCTCGATCGTCGCCTCTCTGATAAGCGCCTTTTCCCGGCCATTGACCTGCAACGCTCCGGCACGCGCAAAGAGGAGTTGCTCTTGAGCAAAGAAGACCTCAACCGCATCTGGGTCATGCGCCGCGTCCTGAACCCGCTCTCGCCCGTCGAGCAGATGGAGGTCGTACTGGAACGGCTTGAGAAATCACGTTCCAACGCCGAATTTCTGGCCTCCATGCAACAAAGCTGAGAAGCGCAGTGAAGAGTGGCAAGTGAAGAGTGACCGGCGGGAAGAAAAAGCGTAATGAGCAAAGAGTGATGAGCGAAAGGCAGTTGCTTTCAACTCATCACTCATTACTCTCGCCTGGCACTTGTCACTCTTCACTCGTCGCTGTATTAGTAATCCGATCATTTGCGGCTTGCCCTCCTGAGAGCGTGGGCGCAGTGTGAAGAAATTGCGCGTTGCGATACTTACGTCCGAAGCCATGCCTTTCGCCAAGACGGGCGGGCTTGCCGATGTAGCGGGCGCTTTGCCGCGCGCCCTGCGCGATGCGGGAGCCGACGTGATGCTGGTCATGCCGCTCTACGCTCAGGTTGATCGAGCCCTGCTGGACGAGCTGGTCTTTGATAATTTGGAGGTCGAATGGCGCGGGGCTCTGCGCAGGACTAGAGTGCTCTACAGCTTCGCCACGGGAGCGCCGACCTTTCTGATTGATGCGCCGGACTATTTCGCGCGCCCTTCTATCTACGGGTTCGGCGACGATCACGAGCGCTTCGCCTTCTTCTCGCGCGCGGCCCTGGCGCTTTTGAAGCGCATGGGCGAGCCGCCCGACATACTGCACGGCAATGATTGGCCCTGCGGCTTCGCTGCCGCCGAGCTGCGGCGCTCGCCCGACCCCTTCTTTGCGCGGACGCGTTCGATCTTTTCCATACACAACCTGGCTTACCAGGGCGCGTTCGATCCGGGCGACCTGTGGGTTTTAGGTTTCGGCTCGAAGGAAGATGCGGACGCTTTTCTACTCAACGGCACGGCCTCGGCTTTGAAGGCCGGGTTGATGACGAGCGACGCGCTCTCGACCGTCAGTCGCCGCTATGCTTTGGAGATTCAGACGCCCGAGCAGGGATGCGGCCTGGACTGGCTTCTGCGCGCTCGCAGCGACCGGCTCGTGGGTATTACTAACGGAGTGGACTATAGCGTCTGGAATCCGCAGACAGACCCGCATATCGCGGCACACTTCAGCGCCGACGATCTCTCGGGCAAGCGCGCATGCAAGCTTGATCTGCTCAGCCGCTTCGGGCTGCCCCAGGAAGCCGAGCGGCCCGTCTTCGCCGTCATCTCAAGGCTCGTGGCGCAGAAGGGCTACGACCTCATTCGGGAAGTGATGGCTGAGCTGCTGCAAGCGGGCGTCTTCTTCATCGCGCTCGGAGCGGGAGAATGTGAGTACGAAGATTTTTTGCGGGCGCTGCAAAGGAGGGCTCCCGAGCGCGTCGGCGTCTACGTCGGTTACGCGGGCGAGCCGCTGGCCCATCAGATCGAAGCGGGCGCGGATATATTCCTCATGCCGTCGCTCTATGAGCCGTGCGGCTTAAACCAGATGTACAGTATGCGCTATGGGACTGTTCCGGTCGTGCGCGCGACGGGCGGGCTAGATGACACGGTCGAGGATTTCGACCCTGCGAGCGGCGCGGGCAACGGTTTCAAGTTCCGGGATTACCGGGCCTCCGCCCTGCTTGAAAAAATAGGCGAGGCGCTTTACTGTTATAAAGAACCGCAGATATGGAGTAGGATTCAGACCAACGGCATGCGCACGGATAATTCGTGGTCAGCCGCCGCGCAAAAGTATCTGAATCTTTACCGCTCGGTGACCGGGTTGTGAGGTAAATACTGCAAGATAGATTCGGGCTTGAGAAAAGAATCGGACGCGCGCAAGGAGGAGGGCCTTTCTGCTCACATGGCGGTCGTCCAGTCAGAAATAAGGAGATGCATATGAGTGAACATGTTACCGAAGTGAGCGATAGCAGTTTCGAGAAAGATGTCCTGCAATCGGATCGTCCCGTGCTCGTGGACTTTTGGGCCGCTTGGTGCGCGCCTTGCCGTATGCTTGCGCCGACGGTCGAAGCGGTGGCTGAGAAGTATGCCAGCAATGCTCGCGTCGTCAAGCTCAACGTGGACGAGAACCCTTCCGTTTCGCAGCGATACGGAATCAAGGGCATCCCGACCTTGATTCTCTTCAAGGGCGGCAAGGAAGAGGAGCGCGTCGTCGGGGCGACATCCAAAGAAGCGATCTCGCGTATGATTGACAAGCATGTGAGCGCCGCGACCGCCTGAAGTCCGGCATTAAAGCGGCGCGGGCCACGGCGCTGTCTCTTTGCATGCCTGGCCCGCGCCGCACCCCCTTTTACTCTTAACGGAGCTTGAGTTCCCCTATGTAGTCGAACCTGAACGCAGTGTGCATTAACGGCTGCGACTCTCGACGGTTCACCGCAGCCGTCGAATAACGAAGCACTGCACTTTATGAAACCATTGCGTAAGGGTCGCAGCCAACGGCAGCGATTGCTCGAAGAGAGGCTCGCCGAGCGGCTGCGCTCGCGCGCCGTCGAGGATGCAAAGTTTCGTGCCCGTCAGGCGCAAGGCAAGCTGCGCCGCTTCGTCAGTGCGAATTTCCGTAAGCAGGAAGTGATCGCCGCGCTCTCTTTGCGGCGCGGTGAATGCAATCGTTGCGGCGCGTGCTGCGAGATTCTCTTCAAGTGCCCCTTCCTCAAAAAGCATAGAGATGGGACGACCACCTGCGGCATCTACGAAGACAGGCCCAATCAATGCCGCCTCTTCCCCATCGAAAGGCGCGACCTTGAAGAGGTGCGCGGCTCTTGCAGCTTCTACTTCATAGAGAGGCCGGTCAAGCTGGAGAAAGCAAGCTGAAGAAAGCAGTGACAAGTGGCAAGTGACGAGTGACAAGAGAAAAACTTGTTCCAGGCTCGTCACTCGGCACTCGTCACGGATCACTGTTCTCATATGATTATTGTCGTTATCGGTGCGCAGTGGGGTGATGAAGGCAAGGGCAAGATCGTTGACTTGCTGGCCGAGCGCTTTCAGATCGTCTCGCGCTATCAGGGCGGGCATAATGCCGGGCACTCCGTTTACGTCGGAGAGCGTTCCTTTGTCCTGCGCCTTTTGCCTTCAGGCATAGTGCATCCGGGCAAGGTCTGCGTGCTCGGCAACGGGATGGTCATCGATCCGAAAGCTTTTTTTGAGGAGGCCGATCAGCTCGCTACGCAGGGCGTGAGCGTCACGCCCGAGCGCGTCCTGGTCAGCTCGCGCGCTCATCTGATACTTCCCTACCACCGCGCCCTAGATCATACGAGCGAAGAGCGACTCGGCAACGAACGAGTCGGCACGACCTTGCGCGGCATTGGCCCGGCCTATGAAGACAAGGCCGGGCGCCGTGGCATACGTGTCGCCGACGCGCTCGTCCCCGAGGTGCTGCGCTCGCGCATCGAGCGCAACCTGGAAGACGCCAACCGCGTCATCGTCGCCTATGGCGGCCAGCCCCTCGACGCCGATCAAATCTTTGACGAAACCTCCATCTTCGCGGAGCGCCTCGCGCCCTTCATCGCCGACACGACACACTATCTGAACAAGGCCGCGCGCGAGGGCCAGACGATCCTGATCGAAGGAGCGCAGGCCACGCTGCTCGACGTAGATCACGGGACATACCCGTTCGTCACCTCTTCAAATACTACGGCAGGCGGCGCCTCCACCGGCACGGGTCTCGCGCCGCACAGAATCACGGGCGTGCTCGGCATCGTCCGCACCTACACGACGCGCGTCGGCGAAGGGCCGTTTCCGACAGAGATGCTCGCGGGCGAAGAGGAGATGGGCCAACTGATACGCGAGCGCGGGCGCGAGTACGGGGCCGTCACTGGCCGCCCGCGTCGTTGCGGATGGTTCGACGCCTTTGCCACACGCTACGCGGCTGACATCAACGGTTTCACCTCCGTCGCCCTCACCAAACTCGACGTGCTCGACGCGCTCGACGAGATTAAGGTTTGCACCGGCTACCGCCTGGATGGCCGCGCCTGCGAATCCTTCCCCGCCGTCTCGCAAGACCTGCGTCGCATCGAGCCCGTCTACGAAACGCTGCCCGGCTGGAAGACTTCAACCGAAGGCATCACAGAGATGGACGCCCTCCCCGCACCGGCCCGTCAATACATCGAATTCCTCTCCCGCTCCATCGGCGTCGAGATCGGCCTCGTCTCAACCGGTCCCGAACGCGGCCAAACCATCATCTGCACAGACTCCGCCCTCGGCACATGGCTCGCCCGCTAAGCACGGCAATCACCTCATCTTGCCCGCTCACGGCATCCCATGTAGAATGCAATAACAGCAACGGGCCGATAGCTCAGTCGGTAGAGCAACTGGCTTTTAACCAGTGGGTCGCAGGTTCGAGTCCTGCTCGGCTCATTTTGTTTTAAAGAGTTACGGGCAGCCCATGGGCTGCCCGTAACTCTTTTGGTAGTCAATTTCTAAATCGTCAAGCTTTCTATTGGCGTGGGCGCACTGTCAAGAATAGGCTGTCGCCACGCCGGTTGATGAGAAGCAGCGCAGGGCGCGTCCCCGCCCGCCCAAGCGCCGATTGTAGATCAGCAACCGAGCGAACCGGCTGCCGGTTTACTTCCTCAACGAGGTCGCCTTCCCGGATGCCCGCCTCAGCCGCCGGGCCTACCGGATCAACATTTGTAACGACCAGACCCTGCGCGCTGCTCGGCAGATCCAGACGAGAGGCCAGCGCGGGCGTCAGTGGCTCGACACTGATGCCGAGTTTGCCCGTATCGGTCGCGCTACCGCTACTGTCTCCGGTTGCTGCCCTTCTTTTATCAGCGGGCAATTCTCCGAGAGTGACGCGCACTTCGCGCGAGAGGTTATCGCGCGAGATGGTCAACGTCACTTCCGTGCCCGGCTGCGTGCGCGCGATCTGGTTGCGCAGAGAGTTGCTGTCGCTGACGGGCGCTCCGTTGAGAGCCGTAATCACATCTCCTCGCTTGAGACCTGCGCGCTCGGCAGGGCTGCCCGGCTGCACAGAACTGACGAGTGCGCCGCGCACGTTCTGTAGGCCGAGGCTCGTAGCGAGGTCAGGCGTCACTTGCTGAATGGTCAGGCCAAGCATCCCACGACGAACCCTTCCGCCTTTGAGCAGTTGATCCATCACGGAGCGCGCCATGTTGGCTGGAATCGCAAAGCCGATGCCGATGTTACCGCCCGAAGGACTCAAGATTTGCGAGTTGATGCCGATGAGTTCTCCGTTCGTGTTGACGAGCGCGCCGCCTGAATTGCCTGTATTGATGGGAGCGTCCGTTTGCAAAAAGTCTTCAAAGCTGCCATCAGAGAGGCCAGTCGAACGACCTTTGGCAGAGATAATGCCCATCGTCACGGTTTGGCCGACCCCCAAAGGATTCCCGACGGCCAGCACAACGTCGCCGACTCTCACGCGGTCGGAATCGCCGAGTGATAAGACGGGGAGACCTTGCCCGTCTACTTTCAGCACGGCCAAATCACTCGGCGGATCAGATCCGACGACCTTCGCCGCCAAAGTTCGGTTGTCATTAAGCTCAACCCTGATCTCTTCCGCGCCGTCAATGACGTGATGATTCGTCAGAATGTAACCGTCCGCCGTGACGATCACGCCCGACCCCAGCCCGCGTTGAAGACGCTCTTGAGAGCGCGGCTGCGAGTTCCTGAAGCGGTCGCCGAAGAACTCGCGGAAGAACGGGTCATCCATAAAGGGAAACTGCTCAGAGGCGCGCACTCTCCGCTCGGAACGAATGGTGACGACCGCCGGCGAGACGCGGCTCACCACTTCTGCGTAGGAATTCTGCGCCAACGGCGCGACGTTCGAGCCAGCAACATTGTTCTCTGCGGGGGAAGAAAAGGATGCCGTAGTTGTGTATGCATTCCCCTTGCACGCGGTAAATGAAAGAATCAGAAAAATTGAGAGCAGCAGACTACTCATCCGGGCGATGGATCGTTTGCTACGAATGATCAAGCCACGAGTTATCATAATAAGCTCCTCCTTGTTATGTGCGTTCTATCCTTCCTACCAATATGGGAATGAGGAATCACCGGTTCGCGAATTCCTTGCTTTCAATGCCGGCGTGAGGGCGGGCGCGTGCATAGAGACACGCGCGCCCGCCTGCCCTTATCGCTCAACGCTTTTGACCGGCGGCTGCACTGCGCGCCTGCGTTTGTTGCTGGCCTTCAGTGCCTTCCTTAATCTCAAGGCGACGGCCGCTGCGCTCGGTCTGCCGTTGCGGAGCTTGCATGGTGATCTCCAGCACCCCGTTGCGGAAAGTCGCATTGGCATCATCCGCGTTAACGCCTTCCGGCAGCGGAATGCTGCGATAGAAACTGCCGTAGCTGCGCTCCGAGCGGTAATAACCTTCGCGCTTCTCCTCGTGCTCGCTCTTACGCTCGCCGGAGATATTGATCGCCTCATTCGTGACCTCTACTTTCACGTCGTCTTTCGTCAGGCCGGGCAGGTCAGCGCGCAAGACCAACTGGCCCTCGCGCTCGAACACCTCGACCTGTGGAGACCACACGCTCTGGCCCGACTCGCCGAAACCGCGCGAGAAAAGGTTTTGTCCGAAAGTGGGAGCGAGCCAACTCCGTCCGAAGCCGAAATCCTCGAAGAGACGATCCATCTCTTCGGAGAAACGGCGCATGAAAGTGAATGGGCTACCAGTCATCAGCGAAGGCCAGCCTTGCTCGCGGCGCTCGAGTCCCCTCTGGGACGATTGTTCACCGCCCTGCCCGGCTGACGTTTGCATCGCCTCAGACTGCAACCCTTGCTGATCGCGTGATTGGGTATTGTCCTGACTACCTTTCTGTTCTTTCTGCCTTGCCATAACTTTTCACCTCCTCATGAAAACTTTCCAGAAAATTTCATCTCACCGAAGCATCTCGCTCTCGACGCGTAACTCGTTCCTGACCTCGAACGTGCCCGGCACGCCGCGCGCCGCCGTGTATGCCAGTTGACTCTCCTGCGGGGTGGCGACCACGCCCAGCAGCGTCACCCGCCCGTTATTGACGATGATGTGGATGGGTGGAACGGCGCGCGTCGCGTAGCGAAAGAGCGGCGAATCGGAGCTGTAGATCGCGCGGTAGAGCGTGACACGCAACTGGTCGTCGCTCGGCGAGACGGGCAGCACCTCAATCTCGTTACGGATGCGCGCAACGCCCTTAATGGCCTTCACCCTCGCCTCGGCGTCGGTTTTCATCGCCGGGCGCACCACCTGCCCGCGCAAGACGACCGTGCCGTCCGGGCGCACCTCGCCTTCGAGCCAGTCAAAGACGTCGTAGAAAGGAAGCGTCACAAGCTCGTGGCGTACTTCCCGGATAAGCGTTGCCTGTTCATGCGCAGATAGTGAAGCGCGCACAGACGGTAAGCGGCGCTGGCCCGATACACGCGTGCGCTCCTGCTGCGGGGCGAGGGAGGCCACGATTGTCACTTCGGCCAGCGAATTAAAGAATGCGACGCAGATGATCAGGATTAACAATTTCAGTAACTTACTCAGCATACCTTTCACCTCCTCTCTATCGGGCCCTCATACTTTCGAGTCAGTTATGCGACGGAGCAAGGCTGCTACGCGTCATGTTGGGGGCCGCCAACTCCGTCCTGATGCCGCTTAGAGTATCCGTTGCACGGCGATTGAAGTTGGCGCGCGGCCAGATGTCTTTGTCCAGAAACTCACTCATATACTTCGCAAGCTGATGATGAAGTTCATCGAAGGCGCGTCCTGTCGCAATCACGGGTGAAGAGTCTTCGGCGCGGCTGTACAATTCCACGTCGCCGATGCTCAGTGTGAGTGTCAGGCCGGCGCGGTCTTCCCTGCCGCGCCAGAGCGCGCAGTGCAGGTGCGTGTGCCGCGGAGGAAAGACATTCACCTCACGCTCAAGCTGAAGCACACGGCGGTTGATCTCGCCGAGCCACGTCATGTCAGGCTCGAAGTAAGATTCAATCTCATGCCTCATGATGGATTCCCCCTAATGTTCAAAGCTACGTCCTCACGGCGCGCTATCTCTTCCGTGTTCGGGCGACAAAAATGCGAGTTGCTCGACCGCCTGTGAGTCATCCGGGAGCCGCTGCTCGCGCGGATTTATTAATAAAGCCGCGAGGTCAGGATCAAAGCCCAGGAACTCTTCCAACTTCAGCACGCGCTCGATGCGAACTTCAGGGCGCGGGCGAGCGAGGTCTGCCACGCGCGTGACTTGATGCGGTATGTTCATGTCAACTCTGGCCGCCCTTTCGCCTGACAGGGTGAAGAGCGGCGAGAAGACAGCCAGAACGATCACGAGGATGAACGCCATTATCCGGATCAATCTGAGCCTTCCACTCCGCATGATTCTCGTCCTCCTTTCGGTTTCCCAAAAATCTAAAGGCCGCAAGACTCATGGTTCGAGCTTGCGGCCTTTCTCTTTATTCAAGCTTGATTGTCAGGTTCTCACGTACAAGCTCGAAGATGGATTTTTAGGTTTACAGCTTACTGCACCTCTTTGACCTCAATGGTGCGCGGCTTGGCCTCTTCGCGCTTCGGCAGATGGATGGTCAGAACGCCGTCCTTGAGTTCAGCCTCGACGCGATTGAAATCAACATGGCCGGGCACTGTGAACGAGCGCGTAAACTCCCCGTAGAAGCCCTCCACACGGTGATACTGGCGACCGTCCTCAGCCACCAGGTCGCGCTGGCCAGTGAGCGTCAAGGTCTGGTTCTCGAAGTTAATCGAAACCTGATCGCGCTTCCAGCCCGGAAGCTCCGCCAAGAAGACGTACTCGTCTGGGGTCTCGTACACGGTGACAGCAGGCCCGGAAAGAGTGCTCGTCAGCCCATTATCAAAAGTGAGAGGGTTCTGGAACAACTGGTTCATCTGCTTCGAAAAGATGGGAAGCAGATTGATTGGATCGCGTAACATTAAATTAGACATAGCTTTCCACCTCCTAAAAGTCAGAATTTAGGCTGAGCATCACAGCCGTTATTGTGATGCCAATATAAAATCTGAGTGTTGCCTTGTCAAGTCTCTTGACAAAAATTTTTCGATAAGTAAAATTTGGTCAGGATTCCGGCGGAGGAAGCAGCTTCCGTCTGAAGGCCGCTTCCTTCCTAGATTCCTTAAATCTCTAGACTTTATCGGACTTAGCCGGGACGTGAGCGCCTTAGTGTCGCCGCTTGCTGTGAAATCGTGCCCGGCAAACCCTAAAGGGAGGGACGTTTATGTTTCGTGACGTTATCTTCTACGACAGTTATACGACCGAGTTGAGTTCGGCTTGGTGGCTCTACCTACTTGAGGGATTGAGCCTAATCGTGCTCGGCCTGCTGATTATCCTGATGCCAGCACTGCTCATAGGGCTGATCTCTGGATTCCTCTTCTTCGTCGGCCTGTTGAGCGTCGCGCTCGCACTGCGCGTCCGGCGCTTGCGCAAACGGCACGAACAGTGGAAGCGCGACGGGTGGAATCCGGTCGTCCCTTAACTGAAAGCATCGGCATCAATTGTGGTCAAAGAGTGAAGAAAGGAGGTTCAAGGCGATGGGCAAAGAGAAGAGGACTTATATCTATCACGCCGTCTTTTACAACTGCCTCATGCTAGCGGCGGCCATCATTGCGTTCGCGGTGAGCCTCTGGCTCATTGTGAGCGGCGGGCTCTGGAGCGAGGGCGTTGACGGCACGTTCCTGTTTACTGTCGGTCTCGTGACGGGGAGCGTTTTCATGTCTGTGCCGGTGGTGTCGGTTCGCGAAGGGCTGCTGCGCGACATGAAAGAACTGTGGGGAGAAGGGTCGAGAGACGCGTCCCGTATCAGGCCGAAACCTCAGAGGGCGTGGCAGCAGTCTCCGGCTCACTGAACTGTCTCTGAGACTTTCGCGCCTGAATGATTTTGAGACTTGGGTGGCGAGCACGCGCTAAAGGAATAACCTGCGATGGCAACGAAGACGATAGATTATTACGGGGTGCTGAATGTGGGTCGCAGTGCGACCGATGAGCAGATCAAGGCGGCTTACCGCAAGCTTGCCCGCAAGTTTCACCCCGATCTCAACCCGGGAGACAGGGTAGCCGAAGAGCGTTTCAAGGAGTTGCAGGAAGCCTACGATGTGCTCTCGGACGCGGAGAAGCGCAAGCTCTACGACCAGTACGGAGAGAACTGGCGCGCCGTGCAGTCGGGCGCGGGCACTCCCCCGCCCAGATGGGAGGGTCGGCGTTCCGGAGAAGGTGCGCAAGCCAGCGGCTTCGATTTCGGCGGCTTTGACTTCGGCGACTTCCGCTCCGGCGGAGGCGGCGCGGGTGGCTTCGACATCTTCGAGGAGTTATTCGGTCATGCTGGCAGCAGAGCGCAACGGAGTGCGGGAGCACGCCGCAGCCGTCGCGGGCAGGACGTTGAAGCCGAACTGGAACTCTCACTCGAAGAAGCGCACAGGGGCGGGCGTCGCACGCTACAGATGCAGGCAACGGAAATCTGCCAGACCTGTCAGGGCGCGGGAGCCACAGGCGGCAACCAGATTTGCAAGACGTGCGGCGGCGCAGGTCAATTGCTCAAGCCGAAAACCATCGAGGTCAACATTCCCGCAGGGGTGCGTGACGGCTCGACCATCCGATTGACGGGTCAGGGTGGCGTAGGCAGCGAAGGCGCTGCTGCGGGCGACCTCTACTTGCGCATACGTTTGAGTCCGCACCCCTTGTTCACTGTGCGTGGAGATGACCTTGAGGTGGAGATGCCCATAAGCCCTTGGGAGGCCGTGCTCGGCGCGCGTGTGGAAGTGCCGACCATAGAGGGGCAGGTCGAGATGACCATCCCTGCCGGCGCTCAGAACGAACAGAGGCTCAGGCTGCGCGGTCAAGGCTTGAATAAGCGGCGTGGCGGGCGCGGCGACGTGTACGTCCGTTTGAAAGTCGTCACGCCGCGCGAGGTGAGTAATGAGGAGCGGCGGCTTTATGAAGAGCTTCGCCGCGTCTCTCGTTTCGACCCGCGAGCCAGTTCGCGCGGGGCGAAAGGAGCGGCGCGATGATTAGACCAACTTTCATTTGTAACTCACTTTGCCGGGCAGCTTGGGCGCTCGCTCCTCGCACGGGAATAGAGTTCGGCAGGTAGACGACTTGGTAGACAAAGCAATCAGGATTGTTCATCATACTCAACTCAGTGAATCCAGGTTGAGTAAAAAGCTAAAATAAATGCGCTGTAGTCAACTCAATTCACCGTGGTAATCTCAGCTGGACAGACCCGCATCGTTCTTTTAACCAGCGGGTCGCAGGTTCGAGTCCTGCTCGGCTCATCAATTTAACAGTTGCGGGCGACAAGCGTTGTCGCCCGTTTTTCTTCTGCCCCAAGCCTGCTGCAATGAGCGCATCCGATTAAGAACCGTTATAGCCGGTATGCGTGAGGGCATATTAGAAATGACCGCCGGTGTCCGTTCGTTTGATGGGCGTGAGAACCTTGCGTTGTGTTGCGGCCCCAAACTCAATTTGACACTCGCGCCCCGCAACCATATCTTAGCCCTCGCTATTGAACGGGAGCTTGTGTGAGCCGCACTCTCGCTTGAGTGATTGTTTGTCGTTCCAGACCGACGCCGTATTGCGACCCCATAAAAATACGGGTAGATACTATTGAAGACTCCAATGATTCTGCGAAACAAGGAACACTCATGAGCCAGTTGCTTCCGCCTCAAACCACATCGGAGCTGAACCCGCTCATCGTCACTGCGCCGAGCATCCGTTCGGGCACAACTTTGTTGCAGCGTCTATTGTGTTCGTCGAGCAATGCCCTCATTTACGGCGAGGAGTGCGGCAAAGACATGGAACTGTCGTTACAGCTTTATGCCTCTAAGGTCGCGGTCTACTCTCATGCCGGGCAAAGATTTGCCGCCGACCTCAAGCGCGTCCTCGAAGGCGACGTGAACGATTGGATACTGGACTTGATGCCGGAACTGGACGGTTACATCGGGGCTCTCGGACGCGCTTACTTTTCAGGGCTCGCTTACTGCCGCGATTATGCAGCGCTTGTCGGTCGTCCAGTCTGGGGCATTAAATATCCGGGCTGGTCGCCGCATGTCATACGCCTCATCCGTCAGGTCATGCCGAAATCGAGGTTTATTATTATCTACAGAGAGATAGAGGATTGCCTGCGCTCGGCCAAGGCGCGGCGCTCTGTCAATTCCGAGGCAGAGGCCGGGCAATTCTGCAAAGCCTGGGCGCAAAATCTCACTTTCATGCTCGGCCTGAGCGATGACTCTTCCGTCCTTTTGTTGAAGTACGCCGAGCTTGTCAAAGAGCCCGAGAGGGTGATCGAGTCGCTCGCGGAGTTCGCAGACGTAAGAGAGATGAGACTTGAAATCCTGAGCCACAAAATAAACACCTGGGTTGATGCGGAAGTATCTATGGCGCAACGACCGGGCTACATCGAGCCGGTGGCCTTAACCGAAGCGGAAAAGAGAATCGCCGATGAATCTGCGCGAGCTGTCAGCCTGGCCTTCCCTGACGTGAATGGCCTATGAAAGCATCCTGTTGAGCGGGCCCTTCATCAATTGTGTGTAACGCGGGCGCAGTCGTATGATAAAGTTCGAGCGTCGGATGAAAATTTAGCATGTCGGCCTTTCTCGTGTGAAAGTCAGGCGGACATGACTGCGCGTGGGCACGCGCGAGAGCAGCGCCTGCGTGAGACGCAAGCGTGCGAGAAGGCGTGAGAGTGTAGCGATCAACGAATAAGAAGAGGAGCGACAGACGATATGGCTACAACAGCAGCAGTCGGGACGGGCGTCGCAGCCGCGATGGATAAGCATCCGAAGGGTCTTTACGTGCTCTTTGCGACAGAGATGTGGGAGCGCTTCAGCTTCTACTCGATGCTCGCAATGTTTACGCTCTACCTGCGCGACGGGACGGAAGGGTTCGGATGGTCGCCCGCGGAGGCCACCAGCCTCTACTCCAACTACCTGATGTTCGTTTACCTCTCTCCGCTCGTCGGCGGAATTATCGCCGACCGCTTAACGGGCTATCGCAGGGCGGTGATGGTCGGCGGCCTCTTCTTCATCGCCGGACACCTGCTGCTCTCCTTCTCTTCGCTGACCGCCGTCTACGCCGCGCTCACCTGCCTGGTCATCGGCAACGGCTTTTTCAAGCCCAACGTCTCGACGATGGTCGGCAATCTTTACCCAGAAGGCAGCCACCTCAAAGACCGCGCCTATAACATCTTTTACATGGGCATCAATATCGGCGCCTTCATCGCTCCCCTGATCGCCGGTTGGGTGCGCTCGAAATTCGGATTCCATCCGGCGTTCGCCGTCGCGGCGGGCGGCATGGTGATCTCCGTCTGGATTCTGTTCCAGTTCAGGAAGCACATAGAGGAGCCGCGAACCAAACCGGAGGCGGCGGCGACTGCCTTCCCGACGGCGGCCACACGCTCGGCGGTAACGGCCACGGATACTGCGGCGACCGCTGTGGATGCGCCGCCGCACGGCGTCAGTCATCAGGACGCCTCGAACGCCAGCCGCAGGGATGTGATGGAGGCTGTGCCCGAATGGAAGCGCATCGTCGCGCTCATCGTCATCTTCGCCGTCGTCATTATCTTCTGGATGGTGTTCCACCAGAACGGCTCGACGCTCACTTATTGGGCCGACGCCAACACGGACTGGACGATGTTCTTCTCGCCGCAGACGGCCAAGGAAGCGGGCGGCATCATCTCCAACTCGATCAATCCGTTCTGGGTCATCACGCTGACCTTTCCGCTCGTCTTCTTCTGGAAGTGGCTGGACAAGCGCGGGCTTGAGCCTTCGACGCCGACGAAGATGGCCTTCGGGATGACCTTGACCGGCCTCTCCTTCTTCATCCTCTTCTTCGCCGCGAGGATGGGAGAAGCGAGCGCCGCTGGCGACCCGTACGCTTTCCGCGTCTCGCCGCTGTGGCTTATCACGGCATACTTCGTCGTCACGCTCGGCGAGCTGATGCTCTCGCCGATGGGCCTCTCGCTGGTCTCGAAGGTCGCGCCCGTGCGTTTGCGCGGATTGATGATGGGCGGATGGTTTGTCGCCACAGCGATGGGCAACAAGCTGACGCAGATAGGCGTCTTCTGGGATCGCTGGCTGCACTCCTCTTTCTTCGGCGTGCTCGGCGGCATGGCTCTCATCATGGCCGTCGTCCTCTTCCTCCTGCTCAAGCCGCTCAAGAAGGCTATGCCGGGTGTATAGAGAGCGGACGAGCAGAAGAAATTAACCGGGATGAAGAGAGATTGTCAGGATAAAGGAAAAGCAGAGAGAACATTCATCCGGCAATGTTTTCATCTTTCATCCTGCTTTTAGTCTGTATCCTGATAATCTCTGTCCATCCCTGTTAATTTCCTTCTTTACTCTATAATCATGCGATGCCGGAAACGAGAGTGCTGCGCTTTGGCGAGATGCTCTTTCGCCAGAAGGGTTCTTTCACGCGGCGTCTGGTGCACGCCGTCGTCAGCATAGCTCTGCGCCTCTTTTTCCGGCGGATTGAGACGAGCGGCGTAGAGCTTGTGCCCGAGACGGGGCCGCTCGTCTTCGTCCTCAATCATCCGAACGGCCTGATTGACCCGGCGCTCGTCTTTTGTGCTCTTCCACGTCGCGTCTCGTTCCTCGCCAAGTCCACGCTCTTCCGCATTCCCGTCATCGCTTTCCTGATGCGCACGATGGAGGCGCTGCCGCTCTACAGGCGCGTGGACGCCGGAGAAGACCTGAGCCGCAACCAGCGCACGTTCGCGGCCTGTCACGCGTTGCTTCAGCAGGGGCGCTGCATCGCCCTCTTCCCGGAAGGCATCTCGCATAGCTCGACTCAGCTCCTGCCGCTGAAGACCGGCGCGGCGCGCATCGCGCTCGGCGCAATCTCTATTGAGCGGGACAGGCAAGAGACGACATCTCCCGCTCTCAGGATTATTCCCGTCGGGCTCTACTACACATCCAAGACATCCTTTCGCAGCGAGGCGCTGCTTCGCTTCGGTGAGTGTCTTGAAGTTTCTCCGGTCGAGCTGGACGAAGAGGGCCAGCCGCCGCGCGATGAGGTCAGACAGCTCTCGCAGCGTATAGAGGCGGCTCTGCGTGAAGTGACGCTCAATGTCGAGGACGACCGCGAGCTGGAAGTCGTCAATAAGGCCGAACAGCTCTTCTCTTCTCTGTACGAGGGGATGGATATGGAGAGCAGCATTACTGCCAGGTTCGATTTCGTCAGGCGCTTTGCCGCCGGGCGAAGACGCCGGCGCACAGCCGCGCCTGACTCCGTTGATCTGCTCAGGCAAAGGATTATCCAGTATGAAGCGGAGCTGCGCAGCATAGGCATGACGCCGGAGAATCTTTCCCTCTCGAAGCATTCCCGCTGGTACGTCTTTCGCCACTTCCTTGTGCGAAGCGTGCTCCTGCTGATGCTGCTTCCGTGGTCGCTCATGGGCGCAACGCTTCATCTCCCGGCCTATCTTCTGTGCGGGCTCATGGCGCGACTCTACCGCACACACGGCGCGGACGACATCGCCTCGACCGTCAAGATTCTGGCGGCCATCGTCCTCATGCCGTTGACCTGGATCGCCTTTACGCTCCTCTCTTACGCGTTCTGGGGATGGAGGGCGGCGGTGCCGGCTTTTCCCTTTGTGATCGTGTGCGGCTATGCGGCGATGCGCTCCCTGGAAGAGCTTTACGATATGCGCGGCTGGTACAAAGCCGTCCTCATCCTGCTCAGGCGGCGCGGGCTCTTCCTGCGGCTGCTGCTGGAAAGGAGGTCGCTGCACCGGGAGATAGAGCGGCTCGGCGAGGGCAGTGGGCCATAGAGCACGACGAAAGCATTTCTCTCATCCCAAGCCTGGCGCAGCAAGACTTCAAGCAGCAGTTCAGGTGGTCGTTCCCTGGATTGATTGATTCTTCGTCACGAGCCGGTTCAAAGTGTCTGGAACCAGGCGTTCGGCAAAGCCTGCGATGAAAGACCAGATGACGAGCAGGGCATAAGCCTTGCCGTCCACCGGGCCCGTATCGGCGAAAGGCAGACTTTTGGCGGCTGGCGTCGGAGCGGGCGCAGGAGTCGGGCTCGATGAAGGGTCGCTGGCGGCGGAAGACGACGCGGTGTTGGCGACAGCCGCCGAAGGCTCATGTGCAGGCGGCGTGTTCGCTGACTGTCCCTGCGTGGATGCATGGCCCATGTTGGTGGATGATGAAGCGGCGTTGAGCGTTACTATCCTGGGAAAGACGACTCCCTGCAAGATGTCTGCGGTGAAGAGGACGTAGAGCAGCATGGCGAAGATCGCGCCGTAGAGGGGCGAAAGGGAGATGCCCTTCCAGCCGTGCGAGAGCGCCGCCAGATTGTAGAGGGCATCGCCTTCATTCGGGGCGCTCTGTATGCGCTGCAACATGCTTACGCACCCGCCCATAATGCCTGCGAAAACGACCACCCCGACCGTCGAGGAGACCACTCCGCCGACCGTCGCTTGCAGCCTCCCGATGAGAATCAGGCTCAGGATTGCCAGCAGACCGAAGAAGCCCATGAAGATGAGCGTCCATTTGCGCGCCCGCCGCGTCAGCTCGTCGCGCAGCTCTTCGCGCAGCGGCATCAGCGAGTAGTGCAGGTAGAATTGGCCCAGCAAGTACCGAACGTCGGCGCGCAGAACCTCGGTCGCAACTGAAGCTTTCTCGCCATCCTTCCTGATGGATTCAAGTTGGAGCGTCGTCAGGTCCGGCGGTTTCGAGGCGATGTAAGCATCGTAGTCCCGCGCTCCGGCGATGCTGCGATACTTGGAGCGCATGTCATAAGCCTTACGCACGAGGTCTTCGTCGGAGAGCAGGTCTAAGGTCTCAAGGTCGAAAGTGTAGACATCATCCCAGCTCAGCTCCCTATCCTCGCGCCGCTTGATAATGGGGGCCAGCCGCTCTTTAATCTTCCGGCTCTTTTCGTCCTCCATCGTGAGAGCGATCCTGTGATATTCGCTTTGCAGGTGATCGAAATAGGCGTAGGTATAACGGCTGACGATCTTCTCTGAGAAAAGGCTTTTGGAGCGAGCGCTAACTTGATTGTCCATCATCGGTCTCCACGGTGAGTTATCTTGACGAAAGATATTGATCGGAAGCGTGAGACGATTACGCGAAAGTTTCCGGCAGACGGCGATACGTGTCTCCAATGGCGAGGGAGTTGAATTGTCTATCACTTTGCGCCTCGACGGCAATAGCAAATCTGCATCGTCAAAAAATTGGCTCGCGCCGAATCCGGCCTCAAGCTTCATCCAGCGAGTTTCCCGCGCGGGCTGCGACGCGCGTTTCACTCTTTACAATTCAGTTATAAGTAAGGAATATTAAGCATCACTTTGAGCCATTTCACCGAGTCCTCGGCTCCGATCGAGGCTACTCGATAGCCCAAACAGCAAAGGTGTACATCATGGAGAGAATCGAAGAGCACACGCAACCTTCCCCGCAACTGGGCGAGCCGATGGACGGCCAGGCCGCGACCGGACAGCAACACACTGATGCTGTAGGCGATTCCGGTTCCCGCCAGTCGAACCCCGAGGCAGACCTTTCGGGCGGGGGCAACATAGACAAGATCAGGGACATACTATTCGGCGTCCAGATGCGTGATTACGAGAAACGATTCGCGCGGCTGGAAGAACGGCTCATTAAAGAGTCAAACGGTTTGCGGGATGATACGAAGAAGCGTTTCGACTCCCTTGAGCTGTACCTCAAACAAGAGCTGGAATCTCTGACCGAGCGCCTGACCGCCGAACAGAACACGCGCAGCGAAAGCGCGGAAGCATTATCCCAGGACATCAAAGAGACTGCCCGCGCGCTTGAAAAGAGGACGGCACAGATGGACGAACAGACCGCGCGCAGCCAGCGCGAGCTGCGCCAGCAGATTCTGGATCAGTCCAAGAGCCTCAACGACGAAATCCGTCAGAAGTACGAAGAGCTAACCGCCGCCCTGCAACGGGAAGCGCTTGAGCTGCGCACGGACAAGACAGATCGCTCGGCCCTGGCCGCGCTCTTTACGGAGGTGGCGATGCGGCTCAACAACGACTTTAAGATTCCCGGCGCTGAATAAAGCTGGCCGCCCGACCCGACGACACATGAAAGCTGAAGGCCCCGACACGGGAGATTGACGATGATTGAGCCGCCGTCTTCCGAGGTTCTTGATAAGGCAGAGCGTAACAATCACCCGGACGCGAACGGCGCGGGGCTGGACGAGCTGCGCCGCCTGCTGATCGGCCCGGAGCAGCAGGAGCTTGTCAGGATTCAAGAGCGCCTGGACCGTCAGGACGACCTCCTGCCCGAAGATGTCAGCCGCGTCCTGCCCGAAGCCGTCAAGCTTCGCACAGGCAGGGACAAGAAGGTGACGGAGGCGCTGCTGCCCACGGTCGAAGAGGCCATCGGCATCTCCGTCCGTAAGAACCCGCAAACTCTCGTTGACGCGCTCTTTCCCGTCATCGGCCC
The DNA here is from genome assembly GCA_036389095.1 of Pyrinomonadaceae bacterium. Lineage (GTDB taxonomy): Bacteria > Acidobacteriota > Blastocatellia > Pyrinomonadales > Pyrinomonadaceae > DASQYE01. Next base: position 26,397 of record DASVQM010000061.1, on the reverse strand, counting down.
AGCCATCCGCCGCGCCATCTCCGAAGCCCTGACCGGAATGGTTCAGACGATGAACCAGACGCTTGAGCACAGCCTCTCGCCGCAGGGGTTGAAGTGGCGGCTCGAAGCCTGGCGCACGGGCCGCAGCTTCGCAGAGGTCGTGATGCTCCACACCCTGCTCTACAGGGTCGAGCAGGTCTTTCTCATTCACAGAGAGACGGGATTGATGCTCCAGCACGTCCTGGCCGGAGAGTCCGCCGTGCAGGATGCAGATATGGTGTCGGGGATGCTGACGGCGATTCAGGATTTCGTCCACGACTCTTTCAGCGCAGAGAAGACGGACGCGCTCGAAACCTTGCAGGTCGGAGAGCTGACCGTCTGGATAGAGCAGGGGCCACGCGCCATCCTCGCGGGCGTCATACGCGGGAATGCCCCGCAGGAGCTGCGTACGGTTTTTCAGGAGACGCTCGAACGCATTCACCGGGAGTTTTCCGAAGAGCTTGAAACCTTCGACGGCGATGCCGCAGCCTTCGAGCCCGCCAGAAAATATCTGGAAGCATGCTTGCAATTCCAGTACGATCAGAGCCGGTCGAGCGCAGAGAAAAAGCGCATCACGCCGATGCGCGTCCTCGCCGCAGTGCTCCTTCTGGCGCTGCTCGTCTGGGGATTTTTCCACGTCCGGGATCGCTGGCGATGGGGCAATTACCTGGCGAGGTTGCAGGGCGAGCCGGGCATCGTCGTGACCAATGCCGAAAGGCACTGGTGGTCGTACAGTATCTCCGGCCTGCGCGACCCGCTCGCGGCAGACCCGCTCGTCTTGCTCAGGGAAGCCAGGCTCGACCCCGAGGATGTCGAGAGCCACTGGGAGCCTTATCATTCTCTGACGCCGCAGTTCATCCTGACGCGCGCCAGGGCGCTGCTCAATCCCCCTGCGAGCGTGACCTTCAGGGCCGAGCCCAATGTGCTGTACGCTTCCGGCTCCGCCCCGCATCGCTGGATAGCCGATACCAGAAGGCTCGTGCGCGTTATCCCTGGCATCGAGCAGCTCAACGAAGACGCCCTGGTGGATACAAACTTGAGCGAAGCGCTCGCGGTCAAGGAGCGCGCGGAAAAGCGCATCATCCTCTTCGTGCTCGACACTACGGAGCTATCCGCCGGGCAGGGCGAAGAGCTTGAGCGGCTCGGCTCAGACTTGAGAGAGCTTTACAGGCTCGCGCCCGCTGCCGGAAAGAGCGTGCGCGTCGAAGTGGTCGGTCACACGGACAGCCTCGGCGCTGAGGAGACGAACCTGCAATTGAGCCGCGAGCGCGCGGAACAGGTGCGCTCCGTGCTGGCCGCCAGGCTTGGCGATGTGGCCGAAATCAGCGCCAGAGGCGTCGGAGCCCTTGAGCCCCTGCGTGCGGAGAGGACGGAAGAAGACAGGCCGTTCAATCGCAGCGTGACCGTCAAGATCACACTCATAGATGTCGCTTAGGGAAAGATCGGATCAACCATGATTCAGAAGAAGATATGTATGCTCGGCGCTTTCGCCGTCGGGAAAACCAGTCTCGTCAAACGCTTCGTCGAGAGCATCTACTCGGACAAGTATCACACTACGGTCGGCGTCAAGATAGACAAGAAATCCGTCCGGGCCGGCGGGCAGGAGGTCAACCTGCTGCTCTGGGACATTCAGGGCGAAGACGGAGTGCAGAAGCTGCGCCCCTCTTACCTCAGAGGCGCTGCCGGTTACCTGCTCGTCGTTGACGGCACGCGCCGCGAAACCCTCGACACGGCCTACGCCATACAGCGTAGCGCGCACGAAGTCGTCGGCTTAGTTCCCTTCATCGTCGTCATCAACAAGACAGACCTTGTAGAGCAGTGGGCCCTTGACGATAAGGCGATAGAGGAGTTGATCGAAAGCGGTTGGAGCGTCTACAAGACGAGCGCCAAGACGGGCCAGTACGTGGAAGAGGCTTTTCTCACTCTCGCCGAAAAGATAATGGAGGTCTAGATGCCGAGTCTGCCATCGCCGATCAGCGAATTCATGCTCAAGCTCAATATAGACACGCGCTCGCCAGCCTTTCTACTGGTGCGGAAGGATGGCCTGCTCTCCGATTGGGGCGGCGACCTCACATCCTACGGCATCGAGGGCCTGATCAAAGATCAGCCCGTCGGAGAACAGGTCTTCTTCCTTGAGGGGATGCTGCCGCTCGACAGCTCGCCGCTCTTTCTTCCCTACATGAAGACGGATTCGGGTCTCTCGGCGGACATCTATCTCTTCACGGGCGAAGAGGGCACATGGGTGCTCTTGATGGATGCGACCTGGGAGGCGCGCAAGCGCAAGGCGATTCAGCAGAAGGCCAATGACCTGAGCCTCTATGTCGTCGAGCAGCAGAAGGTCGAAGAGGAGTTGCAGCAGGCCAAGAGCGAGCTGGAAGAGCTGGTCGAAAGACGCACGCACGCTCTGGCCAAGGCCAACTTCCAGTTGAAGCTTGAGCTGCAAGAGCGCCAGCAGATCGAAGACGCTCTGCGCATAAGCGAAGCGAAATTCCGTCGCGTCTCCGAATCCAACATGATCGGCATCATGTTCTGGGACTTGACCGGGACGGTGACGGACGCCAACGACGCCTTTCTTGAGATGATCGGCTATTCGCGCCAAGACCTGCTTGCCGGGAAAGTGCGCTGGGACGACATCACGCGCCCGGAGCTGCGTCATCTGGACGATCAGGCCATAGAGGAGATGCGAGAGAAGGGGGCCTGCACGCCGTTCGAGAAAGTGTTCATCCGCAAGGACGGGACACGCATCCCGCTCCTCTTCGGCGCCGCGCTGCTCGAAGGCTCCAAGCATCAGACGGTCTGCTTCGCCCTGGATTTACAGAAGCATAAGTGAGCGAGAGCGCCGGAACGGGCGCGGCGGTCTCCAAAGCCGTCCGCTCCGCAATCTTCTAATAGCTAGAGCCGATGAAACAGTATCAAGAGCTTCTCAGATCAATCCTCGAACACGGCACAGCGCACCGGGACAGGACGGGAGTCGGGACGATCTCGCACTTCGGATATCAGACCCGTTTCAATCTGCGCGCAGGCTTCCCCATCGTCACGACCAAGAAGATTCCCTTTCGCTGGGTGGCGGAGGAGTTATTCTGGTTTCTCTCCGGCGACACAAACGAGGCCAACTTGCGCGCCCGGGGCGTTGACATCTGGGCCGAGTGGGCGGACGAAGCGCACACCAGCCGCTTCGGTCGCGCCCCCGGCGACCTTGGGCCCATCTACGGTTACCTCTGGCGCTCCTTCGGCGGCCACTATCCCGCCCGCGACGGCGTTGACCAGATCGCACGCCTGATCGAAACCATTCAGCGCGACCCGAACTCGCGCCGCCTGATCGTCACGGGCTGGGACCCGCGCGAAAGCGAGATGGTTGACCTCCCGCCCTGCCATACTCTCTTTCAGTTCAAGGTCGAAGAAGGCCGCACGCTCCACTGCCAGCTCTATCAACGCTCCGCCGATGCCTTCCTCGGCGTGCCCTTCAACATCAGCTCCTACGCGCTGTTGACGCACATGGTCGCGCACGTCTGCGAGCTTGAAGTCGGCGACTTCATCTATACCCTGGGCGATTATCACATCTACAGGAATCACCTCGAGCAGGTTGAGGAGCTTCTCGGTAGAGAGCCGTTGCCGCTGCCAAGGCTTGAGATTCTGGACGAGCGTGGCGAGCTGCGCGGGCTCAAAGGTCTTCTCGCCATCAGCTACGAGCACTTGCATCTGGTCGGTTACAAGTCGCACGGAAAGATCGCAGCGCCCGTGGCCGTCTAATACCAGGTTGCAATAGACAAAGAGGTCAGTAGCGCCAAAGGTCTCTGGCGGGTGTTGCTGTTTGAGCATCCGCCCGAGACCTGAGGCCGTACTGACCTCTCTTTTCATTGTAACTTGATATAAGATGAACGAGAGGGAAGGAACATAACGCTGGATGGCGATCATCGGCATTGTCGCCGTGGACAGGAACGGAGCGATTGGCAGAGGCGGCACTCTGCCCTGGCATTACTCTGCCGATATGAAGCACTTCAAGCAGCAGACACTGGGCCATGCCTGTGTGATGGGGCGACGGACTTGGCTCTCGCTCAAGAGGCCGCTGAAAGAGAGGCTCAACATAGTCTTGAGCAGGTCTTCGCAGATAGAGCCGCAGCCTTCCGTCATCACGCTCAGAAACCAAGGGGCTGTGCTTGCATTAAAGCCATACCTCGCCTGCGACATCTTCGTCATCGGAGGCGCGGAGGTCTTTCGCGCTTTCCGCGATGACATAGAGAGATGGATTGTCACCGAGGTTCCACTGGTGGTCGAAGATGCAGACACGTTTATGCCTGCCGATTACTTGCAGGGATTCGGGCCGGTTGATTCCCTTTCGCTCGAAGAGAATCTCAGGGTCACGGTTTACGAAAGAAGCCGCTAAAGGGATTGGTCTCTCACCCGCGCCCACTATTTGTGGGCGCGTCCAGTACGTCATGGCGCGTGATGATGCCCGTGATGCGCCCGTATTCTTCTATCAGCACAGCCGGGCTCGCTTGCAGTTGACGTATCACTTCGGCTGAGCTGGCGTCCACGTCCAGGACGGGAAAGCCTGCTTCCATCACTTCGCTGACGGGCGAGTCGAGCAGCGCGCGATTGCCCAGGACTTTGCCGAGCACGCGGTTCTCCCGGAGCGAGCCGACGGAACGATTGTCCTCAAGGACGGGGAGCTGCGTCAGGCCGTACTCGTTCATTTTGGCGAGGGCGTCTGTGACGCTATCCGAGGGCGCAGCGGTGATGAGCGTCGGCGGAGAGTTCTGGCCCTTCGTCTCGTTAATCAGACCGGCGGTGATCTTCTGCGGCTCAAGCAGCCGCTTCTCCTTCATCCATTCATCCGAGTGAAACTTGGTCAGGTAATGCTCGCCCGTGTCGCAGACGATGAAGACGACCACCGCCTGCTCATCAAGGTCACGCGCCACGCGCAGGGCAGCCGCCAGGTTTGTCCCCGTCGAGCCGCCGCAAAATATGCCCTCCATACGCCCTAGCTGTCTTGAGAGATCGAACGATTCGCGGTCTGTGATGTTGATAACCTCGTCAACATACTTGATGCTGACATTATCGGGCACGGTCTGTTGCCCGATGCCTTCAACGAGGTAAGGCGTCGCCTCTATGACTCTTCCGGTCTCCTTGTAGGTCTTGAAGATCGAGCCGTAGGGGTCTGCGCCGACGACGCGTATGTTGGGGTTCTTTTCTTTGAGAAAGCGGCCCGTGCCCGAGATCGTTCCGCCCGTCCCGATGCCTGCGACGAAATGCGTGATGCGGCCCTCGGTCTGCTCCCAAATCTCGGGGCCCGTCGTCTGGTAGTGGGCCAGGGGGTTGGCCGGGTGAGAATACTGGTCCGGGTAGAAGGAGTTCGGCGTTTCGCGGGCAATGCGCTGGGCCGTCGAGACGTAGTGGTCCGGGGTGCCGGGCTTGGCGGCGGCGGGCGTGACCACCACGTCCGCGCCGAGCGCCTTGAGATAGCGTACCTTTTCCGTAGAGGCTTTGTCCGTCATGACGAAGATGCAGCGATAGCCTTTGACGGCTGCCGCCAGCGCCAGTCCGATGCCCGTGTTGCCGGAAGTGGCCTCGACGATTGTCCCGCCCGGTTTGAGCATGCCGTCACGCTCGGCGGCCTCGATCATCGCGCGACCGATGCGATCCTTGACGGAGAATCCGGGGTTGAGGTTCTCCATCTTGGCGAGGACGGTCGCCTTGATTCCCTGCGTTAGCCGATTGAGCTTGACGAGCGGCGTGCGACCGACAAGCCCCAGGACATTCTCATAGTATTCCATCAACCTGAACCTCTCCCTTGCGCTTTAACGAACAGAATTCTCTCTCTATTTATACAACGGAAACCTCATTCTTCACCAACGGGCGGAAATTAACAGGGATGGACAGGATAAAGAAGAAGAGATGAACGATTCGGTCAGCAATGGCTTTCGTCTTCCATCCTGCTTGTAGTGCTTATCCTGACAATCTCTGTCCATCCCTGTTAACTCTTCTGCTCAGCTTCTATCTTTCTCGACAGCTCATCGAGATAGGCTTGGGGGTCGAAGTCCGGCTCCATGCGAGCTTTCAATACTTCAAGGATGGCATCACCGTAAGGGTCTTCGCTTGCGCCGCCGTAGGCGCTCGGCTGTTCGAGAATGGGAATGCTCAGCAGGCTCACCAGACACCCGAGCATCATCCACAAGAGCGCCTCTTTTCTGCTCACGTTCGGATTGTAGGCGTAAATCTGAAAGCGGTCTGCGTAGATATCAGCGCAGAGCTTTTTGAACTCCTGTTCCGAGATCGTGGACATAGCCTCTGCTCAAGGGGTCAGACTCCTTCTACTATTCCTTCCATCCGTCGTCCTGCCGTCTCAGCTCTGAGCCGCTTCGCGGTTGAGCTTCGTCTACTTTCTCCGTGGTACGGCCCTCTTCGGCGACAGGTGGGTGCGAATCTTTCGTGGAATGACGGCTGAGATTATCTTCCGCCTCTTCGACGGGTTGGCCCGTGGCTTTATCAATGGACGGGCCGGAGGCGGCGTCGGCGGCTTGATTTTGTTTCGCGCTTCGATTATTCATCAATTCTCTCCTCCTTGAACCGCAGACTGTTTAGCGCACCGCGCGCTTTACAGTACCATGAGATAAAAGCTTAGAATGAAAGACCCCGGACAGCGTAACTCCCCGGAAAGAGTAGTTCACACTGTTTCAGCCGGACAGTCAACCGTAGAGTGAGAGATATGAATTTGCCTAAGCCTTGCAAGCTGCCTGAGGATACAAACGGGGGCATCTACGCTTCGAGTAATCGTTGCGCTTCCCTTCCGGGCCAGGCCCTTTACGCCTCTCTCTTAATCCTTCTGCTTTTCGGAAACGCTTCGGCTGCCCTCGCGCCTGATTGGTCAACGAAGCTGGACGGGCGCATCCGTTTTTACCAGGCGACGGAGTTGGGCTTGATCGTGGCGGCAACCGAGCGCTCGCTCTATGCACTGGACGGCGAGACGGGCGACATCATGTGGCGGCGGAAGAATCTTCGCCTGGACGAGACGGATATCGCGCCCGTGCCCGGCACAGACCTGGTGTTGCTGAGCCTTGAGCGCGGCGATAAGACGCGCATGGAGGCGACAGACCTGCTGACGGGCGAGACGATCTGGCAAAGCGAAAAGACGCGCGGCGCGGTGATGCAGATGGTGGTTGATACGGAGGCCAACCTCCTGGCCGTCGTCCTCGTGCGCGATGCGCGTGATCGCGCGCGCGAAGGCTTCAAGCGCAGGCCGGTCGTACACATGTTCGACCTCGGCACGGGCCGCGAGCTGTGGAAGTACGACCTTGAGAGCGAGGTCGAGATGATGCCGGTCGAGTGGAGTGAGAATGATAATGAGAAGAGCGCTTATACGCTCGACAACTATCGCCCGCCCGTTTTCCTGGACGCGCGGCTCTACCTTTTTTATGAGGGCGTCACTTCGCTCGACGCGCGCACGGGGCGGGCGGGCGAGCGCGAGAAGTTTCGCGTCAACGAAGAGGGACTGGCGCTGACGGAAGCCGACCCTGTGCTCGACGAGCGATACATATATACGACCGGGCGCGGGCGTGTGCGCGCCGTCTCGCGCCGGAGCGGTGAAGAGGTGTGGGAGGCCAAAGACCTTGGGATTACGCCCGAGATGGTGCTCGCCCGTGATGTTATGTACGTGCGAACGGGCGGGCGCTTCACGCGCCTGCGCGACGGCGAAACGGTCGAGCGCGGCCCCTACGGCGTGAGCGCGATAGATACTTCAACGGGCAAGACGCTCTGGCGCTACAAGGGTGCGGACAAAGGAATCACCAACATCGCCCTGCCCGATGATTCGACCATCATCATCGCAGATGCGGACGACCTCATCTTCCTGGACGCGCGGACGGGAAAGAGACGCTCAAAGAGCACGCATCATATCGAGAGGGCCGCTTTCGTCCTCATCAACGAACGGGGCCAGGCCGTCGTCGGTGGCCGCGACGAGATCGCGGGCTTTGACACGAGGGACGGGCGCGAGCTTTGGCGTGCTCGTCACGAGCCGCCCGGGCGCGGGTTGCTGCGCACACTGGGCGCGATTGCCGCACGCGCCGCCTCTCTCTATTTTCGTTATGGCGGCGCGGCGACGACGGCCTTTCGCGGTGTGCAACTGGCTCGCACGCTGAACACGCTGAGCACACTGCGATGGTCTGGCCTGGCTTCGCGCGTGACGACGGCGAATCTGACTACGCTCGCCGCGGACTCTGCGCGCGATTACGTGACGACGCGCTTCGCGCCCTTCGGCATCGCCGCCCGCGTCGGACAGCGTCCGTCTGTGCCGACTGTGAGAGCCCCATCCATCCCGCGACCTTCGCGCGCAGACATAGAGGAACGCCTGCTCGACCGCCTCGACCCTGCGAGGCAGCTTGAGCGGCTCTCGCGTTTCCTCTGGCGTCGGCGGCGTCTGGCCACGCTTCGCGGCGAGTGGATGTATTACTACACGGATTTGAGAGGCGGCGGTCGTGGGCTCGCGGGCGTCAACGTCAACACGGGAGCGACCGAGCGCGCCGTTCGCTTGAACAACCCCGACGAACGCTTCGTCGCCGACGAAGCGGCATCTCTACTCTATACCGCGAAGGATGATCGCCTGCTTGCCTTTAGCCTGGGCGGTGGCGGCAGCGATGAGAGATGATGCGCTCTCGGATTTGATGAGGGGGGCGTCAATCTATAGCGCTTAGCAGATGTATGCGACCACTGAGCGCAGCAGACAGGTCAGTAGCGTCAAAGGTCTCGGGCGGGTCATACTCAGCAAAAGCAAGCGCCAGAGACCTCTGGCGCTACTGACAGCAGTCCTATCCATTTTGCTAATCGCTATAAATCTTCTCGCGTGATGCCCTCTATCTCCAGGATGAAATCCGCGCCGTAAGCAAGCGACGGAGTTTGAAACCCCGCCGGGGCAGTTCCGCCGAGCACGCGCTCGACGATGGCGAGCGCCGTCATCGCCGTCAGTGTGTAGCCTTCCGGCCCGCGCTGCCGCGCCGAACTTTTCCGGCCCTCGTCGTCCGTCACTTCGCCCCAGACGTAGCTCGCTCCGTGTACGCGCTCAGCGTCGGAAGGGCCTGCGGGCTGTGCCTTGATACGTTTTTTCAGGAAGCGCTGCACGGGGGCTGTGGCGAGCAATGGGCCCAGCACGCGGCTGGCCTTCATCATCGCGCGCGCGGATGAAGGAATCGCTGCGTAGACCTCTATGTTCGGGATGCCGGTGCTGTAGAAGGCCGTCGCGATATCGCCCCAGGGAATCGTCGTCGCCACGATGGGCCCACTTCCGAAATCCACTTCGCGCGTCTTCCAGGCGGCAGGCACGGGCGTCAATCTTCCATCACGGCGCACCAGTCCGCCGCGATTGATGTTCTCAACCATCGTCGTCGCCGTGCCATGCGAGACGCGTCCCGAGCCACGTATCGCCAGCGTCAGTCTCGTCGCCGAAGGCAGACGCGCTTTGAGGTGGGCGGCCAGGCAGTCCGAAGGGACGACATCGAAACCGGCTCCCGGCAGCAGCATCACCCCGGCGGCCCTGGCTTCCTCGCTTCTCTGGGCCAGCGACTCGAAGACAGCTATCTCGCCCGTGATGTCAAGGTAGTGCGTTCGCGTTCTGAGACAAGCGTCGGCCATCGGCCCGGAGGTGCGCGAGAATGGGCCCGCGCAGTGCAGGACGACGCCGACGCTCTTCAAGGCCGCATCCATCGCCGCCGCATCGTCCAGCGCGAACGAGCGATACTCGAAGCCAAGCTCTCTGGCCAGCGGCTCGATCTTCTTCGGGTCGCGCCCGGCGAGCAGAGGACGCCACCCGCGCTCCGCAGCGAGGCGCGCAACCAGCTCGCCCGTATAACCGTTTGCGCCGTAGAGCAGAAAGTCAGTTGACATGGCCGAAGTCCTCGCCGCTCGACATCCGCACGAAGATGCGCGCACAAGCTATCTTTGCAACCTGGTTGTTTAGCATTAGTATGGGATGCTCCTTTGACGAGAGACTGCGTAGCCTGTCTCCTGACGTATGGGTGATGATGGAAAGATAGCCCTGGGGCATGCTGCCGAATAGCGTTGGTTCTGGAAGCCGATTCGGCAGCAGCAGCACAATATGCCGAACCGGACGGCTCGTCAAGAAGCTCGGATTCCGAAAGCGCTATGGAAGGATGGGCCCGAAACGGCCTCTTAAACAGTTCCTCGAAAGATATTTCGCGCGCGGCGCGGGTGAGACTTGAAGTGATCAGCATTGACGGTTCATACGGAGAGGGCGGAGGCCAGATCATACGCACGTCGCTGGCCCTGTCGCTTGTAACGGGCAGGCCCTTTCGCATCGAGCGCATCCGCGCCAGGCGCGAGAAGCCTGGGCTTCAGCGTCAACACCTGACGGCGGTCAACGCTGCCGCCGAGATCGGACGCGCAGAGACGAGCGGCGCGGGCGTCGGCTCGCAGCAGTTCACCTTCACGCCGCGCGAGGTCGTTGCCGGCGATTACACCTTCAGCGTCGGCACTGCCGGAAGCGCTCCTCTCGTCCTACAGACTGTGCTCCCGCCGCTCTTGATCGCACAGGCTCCGAGCCGCCTGACGCTCGAAGGCGGCACGCATAATGTTCACGCGCCGCCGTTTGAATTTCTCGCCGAGACGTTTCTCCCGCTGGTCAGCCGCATGGGCCCAAGAGTCGAAGCCTTGCTCCGGCGCTACGGTTTTTACCCGCCCGGCGGTGGACGCTTCGAGGTCTCGATTGAGCCAGCGCCGAAGCTCAAGCGGTTGGACATTCCCGAGCGTGGGCCCATAGAGAGCGAGCGTGCCAGGGCTCTCGTCGTCAATCTCCCGCCCGGCATCGCTCATAGAGAACTCAGGGTCATCCATGAAAAGATGGGGTGGAGCTATGAGCACTTGGAGGTAGAGACTTCCACCAACGCTTTCAGTCCGGGCAATGTCCTGACCATCAGGATCGTGAGCCGCCATGTGACGGAGATCATCACAAGCATGGGCGAGCGCGGAGTGCGCGCCGAAACGGTGGCGGAGAGGGCGGTGGCAGAGGCTCTGGATTATCTTCAGACGGGCGCTCCCGTCGGCGAGCACCTGGCAGACCAGTTGCTCATTCCCCTGGCGCTGGCCGGAGGCGGCTCATTTCTGACCGGCCCGCTCTCTCTTCACACGATGACCAATATCGAAATCATCAGAAAATTTCTGGACGTTGAGATCAACGCCGAGCAGGTACGAGATCGCGTCTGGAAAGTCGAAGTGGAGAAGTAATACCAGGTGGCAGTCAAAAGAGCGGACGTAACATCATGCGGTCAGTCGCGCCACAGGTCTCGGGCGGGTCTCAAGTGGCGCTACGACCCGTCAGAGACCTTTGGCGCGACTGGCCTCTCTTTGCCAGTTGGGATAACCGGCGCCGCCCCTGATGATGCGGACGCGGCAAGCATAGAACGGAGCGAGGCAGATGGCAGCAGTTCATTACAGGCCCGCGATTGAAGCTGAGATAGATGAAGCGGTTGGAATCTTCCTGGCGGCGGTAAAGGATATGTACGAGCGTCACGGCATCAGTTCTCCTGTGCCCGAGCGTGCGGTGATTGAGACCTCTTATCGTCATATCTTCGAGACGGGCATCTTCTATGTGGCCGAAGTGGATGGACGAATCGCCGCCATCTGTAACGCGGTGGTGCGTGATCGTTTGTGGTTTCTCTCCGGTTTCTGGATGCTTCCGCAGTTCCAGCGGCAGAAGATCGGCGGCCCGCTTCTCAGGCGCGTTCGTGATGAAGGCGCGGGCGCTGGCGCGAGCATATTCTTCACCTGGTCATCGGTTGACACGACGGCGATGGCCAGCTACATGAAGCAAGGGATGCTGCCTGGCTACCAGATTCTCACCTTCGGCGGAACGCTGGCGCGAGAGCTGCCCGGGCCACGCGCGGGCTATGACGTGCAGCCGCTCGACATTTCCAGCGCGATGGAGTTGGATGGGCAAGTGCGCGCCACCGCGCGCGAGGCCGACCACATGTTCTGGCTCGCGCAGCCCGGTTATCAGGGCCGCCAGATAATTGCGGGCGGGCGCGTCGCAGGTTATTACTACTTCAATCATGGACTGATTGGCCCAGCCGCATGGGCCCACAGGGAGGATGCTCCGGCGGTGATCGAAGCGGCGTGCAGGGAAGCTGCTGAAGGGGCGTCGCAGGTACGCTTGATGATACCCGGCATCAATCATATGGCCATTCGTTTCGCGCTCGATAGCGGCCTGCGGCTCACAGCCTACTCGCACCTATTGACGACTGCGCCCTTCGGCTTGATGGAACAATATCTCCCCTCCGGGCCGTCGCTATTTTAGAAGCGCTGTTCGCTTCGGGTTGAGGAAAGCTCCTGTGGTTTCCAGATGCGAGATTTAGATGAAGTCTTCACCGCCCTGAAGGGTTCGGATTTCCGTCGCCGCTTTCGCCTGCGCGGAAAAGAGCTGGACTATCTTGAGCAGAAAGGGCTCGGCGTCATCCTCGAACACGCGGCTGATTTTATAGAGAAGCGTTTGGCCCCGGCGCATCCGGCCAACGACGGCAAGCAGACTCCCATGCGCAATCATCCCGTCTTCATCGCCCAACACGCGACGGCGACCTGCTGCCGTGGCTGCCTTGAGAAATGGCACGAGATTGCCAAAGGCCACACCCTACGTCCCGAAGAGAAGCTCTACGTCCTGGCTGTACTCAAGAGATGGCTCGAAAAGCAAGGATGAAGGATGAAGGATGAAGGATGAAAAATGATGAGAGTCATCAAAGCAGGAAATTAACAGGATAGACAGGATACACAGGATAAAGAAAAAGCAATAAAACATTTCATGCAGCAGTGCTTTTGTCTTTCATCTGCTTGCTGTATTTCATCCTGTCTATCCTGTCCATCCCTGTTAAATTTCTTCTTTCATCCTTCATCCTTCATCCTTCATCCTTGCTCTTAAAGTGGGAGGCGAATGCGAGCCTGGCAGCCTGGGCCTGTCTGCCTGTTTTCGAGCGTGAGTGTGCCGCCATGCGCCTCTGCGATCTGGCGGCTGAGGACGAGGCCGATGCCCGTGCCGGAGGGCTTGGTGGTAAAGAAGGGGACGAAGAGGTTGGCCGTGTTGGAGAGCCCCGGGCCTTCGTCGTCAATGATTACGTCGAGGTGCGTGCCGTTTCTAGTCCATCCGACATGGACAGCGCCGCCTGTTTCCAGCGCGGCGTCAACGGCGTTGTGAAGCAGGTTAATGAGCATCTGGTCTAACTGGTCGCCGTCAGCATGGATGGTGATTTCGGGGCCGGGCGAGATGGAGACGTTGAGCCGCGTCTCTAAGCCGACTGCGCGCTCAATCCACGCGCCGACATTGAGCGGCGCGAAACGCGGCTGCGGCAGGCGTGCGAGCCGCGAGTAGGCTTCCATAAAGCGCGAGAGCGCTTCGGCGCGCGCCGCGATCACGGCGAGGCCGCGTCCCATATCTTCATCCCAATCGGCTGGGCGCGGCTCTCTGATGAGAAGGCTTTCGAGGCTCCCGGCGATTGACTTGATCGGGGCGAGCGAATTGTTCAGCTCGTGGCCCAGCACGCGCACCAGCCGCTTCCAAGCCTGGCGCTCCTCCTCGCGCAGCGCGCGGCTCAAGTTTGAAAGCACCAGTAATTGGTGCGGCAGCCCGTGCTCGCGGAAGGTGCTGCGGCTCACGCCCCACCGGCCCGTGCCCTCGTCGGAAGTGATTTGCAGCGTGCGCGTCGCCGCGCCGCGCAGGCAATCGTCCAAGCCCAGCTCCGAGGCGCTGCTTCCGAGCAGACGCTCTGCGGGCAGGGCCAACAGTCGCTCCCCGGCGCGATTGACCAGCCGCAAACGCTCGTCCGGGTCGAAGGCGAAGATCGCCACGTCAATCTTGGACATCACGGTTCTGAGAAGCGCCGTGGCCTCCATCGCGCCTAGTCGCTGCTCGCGCAGGGTTTCGCCGAGCGCGTTGACCTCGATCATCACCTCGCCCAGCGAGTCGCGGTGATCCGCGCCGCGCGCCCGAATCGAATAGTCGCCCTCGCGCAGCGCCGCCAGCAGGTTTGAGAGAGTTTGCAGAGGACGCACGACGCGCTCGCGCAAGGCGAAGGCGAAGCCCAGCCAGATGGCGGCGATGAAGAGCGTCAGCGTGAGCTGAACCTTGGTCGTAAAGCCGCCCGCCCACAGCAGCACGAGCGAGACGAATGTTCCCGGCAGGCCCGACGCTAGGGCCATCAGGATAACGCGTTGCTCGTGATTCAATCCTGTGTTCTTGGGCTTGGATTTCGGATGCGGAGCATGTGATCTATCATCTCCCATCCAAAATCTGAGTTTGTTCATAGGCCGTAGCGTTGCAGGCGACGGTAGAGGGCGCTGCGGCTGAGGCCGAGGGATTGGGCTGCCTGGCCCACGTTGCCATCGAAGCGGGCCAGGGCTTTCTGTATGAGGAAGGCTTCGACTTCCTCCAGGCTCATATCTTCGAGGCGGCGCGAGCCCTCGCGCGAGCCGCGCTGCAAGCCTATGTCACGGGCTCCGACCCTCTCCCCCTGCGCCATCAACACGGCCCTCTCCACAGCATGTTCGAGTTCCCTGACGTTGCCCGGCCAAGCATAATCCAAAAGCGCGCGGTTTGCAGCGTCGTCGAAGCCTTCGAGCTGTTTGCGATAACGCTGCGCGTGCTGGCGCAGGAAGTGTTGGGCCAGGAGCGGGATGTCTTCCGGGCGCTCGCGCAAGGGAGGCAGGTTGATCTCGACCGTGTTGAGGCGAAAGAGCAAGTCCTGTCGAAAGCGCCCCGACGAGACCTCTTCGTCAAGGTTGGCGTTGGTGGCCGAGAGCACTCGCACGTTGACGCGCCGCGTCTTGGAAGAGCCGACGCGCTCGAACTCGCCCGTTTCGAGCACTCTCAGGAGTTTCGGCTGCTTGTTGACCGGCACGTTGGCGATCTCGTCGAGAAAAAGCGTCGAGCCGTCGGCCAGCTCGAAGCGGCCCACGCGATCTGTCTTGGCGTCCGTGAAAGCGCCCTTGACGTGACCGAACAGCTCACTCTCGAAGACGCCTTCGGAGAGGCTGCCCGCGTCCACCGTGACCAGGGGCTTGGCCGCGCGCGCAGAGATGGAATGGAGCGTCTGCGCGACGACCTCTTTGCCCGTTCCATGCTCGCCCGTGATCAGGACATTGGCCTCGGATGGGCCAACGTGCGCGATCAGCTCAAGCACTGGCTGCATGGCGCGCGACTGGGCGATCAGGGTGGGGCGGGATTCGCCATCACGCAACAACTGGTTTTCCGCTTCGAGGCGCTGCCCCCGCCGCAAAGCCTGGCCCAGTTCGATCTGTGTGCGAAGGATGGAGAGGAGGCGCGCATTCTCCCAGGGCTTCTGGACGAAATCGCGCGCGCCGCGCCGCATCGCCTCGACGGCCACTTCGACGCTGCCCCAGGCCGTCATGACGACGACAGGCAGCGTGATGTCCGCCGCCTGTATGCGCGATAAGAGGTCTAAGCCCTCCTGGCCCGAGGTCGTGTCTCGCGCGTAGTTCAAATCCATCAGCAGGAGATCGAAATCCCCGGTTTCGAGCCTGGGCAACACCTCTGCGGGAGACGTGACGGTCTCCGTTTTGTAGCCTTCGCCTTTGAAGAGCAGCCGTAGCGCCTCAAGCACGTCGCGCTGATCGTCGGCGATCAGAATCCGGCGGTTTTGTGTGTCCGATGTCCTCATGTAATGGTCGAAATACTTATCACGAGAATCGTCAGCGCGCAACACGGGCACGAGCCCATGGGCTGTTGCTGACAGCCTATTATTGTAATCGTTATCGGCTCGCAACTCGAATGCCGCGCACGCTGGCGCGTCCTCCTCGCTTCGATTAAGAGAGAGCTTCGACCCGCCTCAGGCGTAAAATGTTTAGACCATCTCACTCGTACCTGAGCGCGATCATCGGGTCTACGCGTGTCGCGCGGCGCGCAGGGATAACGGTCGCCAGCAGTGCGACCGCGCTCAAGACCACGGCCACTCCTATAAATGTCCAGGGGTCTGTCGCCGTCACGCCGAAGAGCAGGCTCGCCATCAAGCGCGTCAGGGCGAAGGCCGCACAGAGTCCCAGCACAACGCCCGCGAAAGCAAGAATCATCCCCTGGCCCACCACCAGCTTGAGCACGTCGCGGCGCTGCGCGCCCAGGGCCATGCGAATGCCTATCTCGTGCGTGCGTTGTGTGACCGAGTAAGACATCACGCCGTAGAGTCCGATGGCCGCAAGCAACAGAGCCACAAAGGCGAAGAGCCCTAGCAGGAGCGTGTTGAAGCGTGCACGCGCGACAGAGTTTGAGACGAGCTGAAGCATCGTCTCGACCTCCGCGACGGGTTGATCTTTGTCTACGGCCCAGACCTCTTTGCGCACCGCCGCCGCCAGGCTCGCAGGGTCGTTGGCCGTGCGCACTACGACGTTGATGAAGGGGAACGGTGATTGCAGAGAAGAAAGATAGAGCTGCGTCCTGGGCTCGGCGGTCAATTCCGTGTGCTTGACATCGCCGACCACTCCGACAATCGTGAGCCAGGGATTATCATCTCCCCTCAGCTTCACTCGTTTGCCGAGGGCGTCCGCATTGGGAAAGTAGCGCCGCGCGAATGTTTCATTGACGATAATGACGCCCGTCGCCGCCGCCGTGTCCTGCTCGTTGAATTCGCGGCCCATCCGAACAGGAATCTCCATCGTCTGGAAATAACGAGGACTGACGGCGCTGAAAGCCGCGTTGGTTCGCTCGTTGGGCGCGGGCGTGTAGCCTTCGATGTCAAAGCCACGGCCCGCGTCCTGCCCGCTCAAGGGCAGCATCCAGGTCGAGCTGACAGACTCCACGCCCGGCAGAGCCCCGATGCGCTCTAGTATCTGGTTTTGGAAATTGACGATCCGCTCTTTCTCCGCGTATTTCGACCGGGGCAGAGAAAGCTCCATCGCCAGAAGATTATTCGGATTGAAGCCCGGAGAGACCTGCTGTATGCGCTGAAAACTCCTGATCATGAGGCCCGCGCCGACCAGTAGCACGAGCGCAAGGGCGACCTCTAAGACGATCAGGGCGCTACGCATACGATGACGACTGAAGCCTTCCATGGAGCTTCGCCCGCCCTCTTTGAGCGAGCTGATGAGATCGAGCTTTGAAGCCTGGAGGGCGGGCACAAGACCGAAGATGATGCCCGTCAATAATGAGAGCAACAGTGTGAAGCCGACGACTCTCGCGTCCAGGGTAATCTCTTTCAGGCGTGGGAGATTGCCCGGGCTGAGCGCGACCAGCAGGTCAATTCCCCACAAGGCCAGCAGCAGTCCGACCGCCCCGCCCGCGAGCGACAGCAGCGCACTTTCCGTCAACATTTGTCGTATCAGGCGAAGACGGCCAGCGCCGAGCGCCGTGCGAATTGACATCTCCTTATGACGCGCGGTGGCGCGTGCCAGCAGAAGATTGGCGACGTTGGCGCAGGCAATCAAAAGCACGAAGCCGACGGCTCCCAAAAGCACCAGCAGCGCCGGTCGCACGTCGCCGACCAGGTCTTCATGTAGAGAGACGACGCGCGCCGTGTGCCCCGTATTCTCCGCCGGGTACTGCTGCTCTAGCCTTGCGGCGACGGTCTCCATCTCAGCCTGAGATTGATTGAGCGAGACGCCCGGCTTGAGGCGGGCGACAACGCTCAGGTAATGCAGCGTCCGAATCGTCGCCGGGTCTGTATTGCCGGAGACCGACATCTCAGGGACAAATCTTCTGGGAGTCGCCCACAACTCCGTCGCTTTGTCCGGGTATTGGAAATCGGGCGGCATGACGCCCACAACGGTGAAGCTCTCATCGTTGAGCATGAGCGAGCGCCCGATGATCGAAGGGTCTGCGCCGAAGCGGCGCTGCCATAAGCCGTGCGCGAGAACCACTCGGCGCTCGCCCCCCGGTTGATCTGCCTCCTGAAGAAAGGTGCGACCGAGTGCGGCTTTAATGCCTAAGACCTGAAAGAACCCTTGCGTCACAATTTGACTGTTGATCTGCTCGGGCTCGCCCGTCCCCGTCAGGTTAAAGGCCACGGGCGAGTAGGCCGCCATGCGCTCGAAGGATTGAGTCTGACTTTGCCAGTCTATAAAGTCTGCGGGCGAGACCGGGCCCGCGTCACGATTCTGTCTTGGGCGTCGCTCCCAGACCATGACCAGCCGCTCCGGGTCTTCGTATGGCAATGGACGAAGCAGCACAGCATTGACCACCGAGAAGATGGCGCTGTTCGCGCCGATGCCCAAAGCCAGGGCGAGCACGGTCACCAGAGTAAAACCTGGCCGCTTCGCCAGTAGCCGCGCGCCATAACGAACGTCTCGCCAGAAAGTCTCTATCATCGTTTCTCCTTCATTACTCGTAACGGAGTGCAACCATCGGGTCTACCCTGGCCGCGCGCCGCGCAGGTATCAGGCAGGCGACGAACGCGACGCCTGCCAGCAATAACGACACACCGATAAACGTGACGGGATCGGTCGCACCCACACCATAGAGCAGGCCCGACATGACGCGCCTCAGGGCGAAGGCTGCAAGGAGACCTATCGCCACGCCGACGCAAGCGAGCGTCATTCCCTGCCCGACGACCATCCTGAGCACGTCTCCGGTTTGCGCGCCGAGGGCCATGCGGATTCCTATCTCGTGCGTCCGCTGCGTGACCGAGTAGGCCATCACGCCGTAGACGCCGACCGCCGCCAGCACCAGCGCGAGACCCGAGAAGACGGCGAGCAGCATCATGACAAAACGGCTCTGCGCGACGGATTTCGAGAGGCGCTGCTCCATCGTCCTGATGCCGAAGACGGGCTGATCTCTGTCGAGGGCGAGGACTTGATCGCGTATCGCGCCGATCATGCCTGCGGGCTCTGAAGAGGTGCGCACCACGAGCGTCATGAAATTTCGCGGAGACTGACTGTAGGGCAGATAGACTTCGGGCTTGGCCTCAGCATCGAGCCTTTCATGCTTGACATCGCCGACCACGCCGACGATCTCTCGCCACTCCTGCTTGCCCTCGTCGTCCTCGAAGCCGAGCCGTTTTCCGATGGGCTCTTCATTGGGCCAGAAGCGGCGAGCCAGCGCATCGTTGATAATCACCGTGCGCGGCGCATCCTCGCGGTCTTGCCCTGTGAAGGGGCGGCCTTTCAAGACAGGGATGCGCAACGTCTGGAAATAGCCGGGGGTGATGGTGCGCGAGCCGACTTCGGGACGATCAGCCGGGGCCAGGGCGGGTTGGCTTTCGAGGAGTATGCCTGTCGTCTCGTTGCTATCGCTCAAGGGGAGCGGGTCAATGCCGCCGACCGCTTCGACTCCCGGCACTGCGCCGATGCGCTGGAAGAGCTGCTCGAAGAAAAGATTCGCCTGCTGTTCCTCTCTGTATTTCTGCCTGGGCAGAGAGATGTTCAGCGTCAACAAATTCTTCGGCTCGAAGCCCGGAGAGACCTGCTGCAAGCGCATGAAGCTGCGAATGAGGAGACCTGCGCCGACGAGCAGCACCAGCGCGAGCGCGATTTCCGAGACGACGAGGAGGTTACGCAGGCGGCTATGGCCCGTGCCTCCGGTGCTTCGTCCTCCGCTCTCTTTGAGCGCTTCGTTCAGGTCGGGCTTGGAAGCTTGCAAAGCCGGGGCGATGCCAAAGAGCAGGCCCGTCAGGAGCGAGACCAGAAGCGTCCAGGCGAAGACGGGCCCATGAAGACCGATCTCGCCAAGACGCGGGACATCTGGCGGGCTCAGGGCGACGAGGAGGTCAACGCCCCAGTAAGCCACGAGCAACCCGAGCAGCCCGCCGATGGCGGCGAGCATGAGGCTCTCGGTCAGCAATTGACGCACGAGCCGCCAGCGTCCCGCCCCGAGCGCGATGCGTATGGCGACCTCCTTATGTCGCGCGTTGACGCGCGCCAGCAGCAGGTTGGCGACGTTGGCGCAGGCGATCAGGAGCACAAACCCGACCGCGCCGAAAAGCACGTAAAGATAGGGCTCGACATTTCCGACCAGTTGCTTGTGGAGTGAAACGAGGTTCGCGCCCCGATCAGCGTTCGTCTCCGGGTACTGCTCCTGTAGCTGGCCCACGATGGCGTTCATCCCGGCCTGGGCCTGCGCCATCGAAACGCCCTGCTTGAGACGCCCGAGCACGTAGAGATAATGAGCCTTGCGCCCGGCATCCTTAGGGTCTATGCGAAGCGGCAGCCACATATCAACCTGCATGCTCGTCGGGAACTGAAGCTGAAAGCCCGGTGGCATGATGCCGACCACCGTGGTCTGATTGCCGTTGAGCGTGAGCGTCTTTCCCAGCAGCGCCGGGTCTGCGCCGAAGCGCCGCTGCCACAAACCATGACTGATAATGACGGCACGCGGGCTCGTCACCTGCTCCTCTTCCGGAAGAAACGCCCGTCCCATCAAGGGCTGTGCTCCGAGCAGCTGGAAGAGATTGGTCGTGACGACTGCGCCCTGAACCCTTTCAGGCTCGGCCACGCCCGAAAGGTTGGCGCTCGCATACACCAGAGCGCCTAGTTGCTCGAAGACGCGATTCTGCGCGCGCCAGTCCAGAAAGTTACCGAGCGCCACCTCGTTACGAGTGCGCGCTTCCCCCTCCGCCTGCGCGTTGGTCTCCCACACGGCGACGAGACGCTCGGGCTCTTTAAAGGAGAGCGGGCGCAGCAAGACGGCATTGACGACCGAGAAGATCGCCGTATTCGCGCCGATCCCCAGCGCCAGGGCCAGCACGGCGACGACCGTAAAGCCCGGTCGCTTCGCCAGCATACGAAAGCCATAACGCACGTCTTGTAGCACCGTTCTCATCTCTGAAGCCTCCCGAAGAGAATGGATAAAGAGGAAAACTAACAGGGATGGACAGGATAAGCAGGATAAAGAAAAGCAAGGACAGATTCATCGAGCATTGCTTTTATCTTTCATCCTCTCTTTTGTATTTATCCTGACAATCTCTCTTCATCCCTGTTAATTCCTTCTTTCATTCGTACCGAAGAGCCTCCATCGGATCGACTCTGGTGGCGCGGCGTGCCGGTATGTAACAGGCGAGCAGGGCCACCGCCGAGAGGCTTAGAGAGACTCCGGCGAAGGTCAAAGGGTCTGTTGCGCTCACGCCGTAGATGAGACTGGACATGAGGCGCGTCAAGAGGAACGCCCCGGCCAGCCCCAGCGCGACGCCCGCCAGCGTCAGAATCATGCCCTGGCCCACGATCAGCCGGAGTATGTCGCGCCCCTGCGCGCCGAGTGCGATGCGAATGCCTATCTCGTGGACGCGCTCTGCGACCGAGTAGGCCATCACGCCGTAGATGCCGACCGCCGCCAGCAGCAGCGCGACAGTGGCGAAAAGGCCCAGCAGCGTCATACTGAAGCGCCTCTGCGAGACGGAGTTGGAGACGACCTCTTCCATGCTTCTGACGTTCGAGACGGGGAGGCTCTGATCTATCGTTTGCACCTCGCGCCGCGCGACAGAGGCCATCGTCTGCGGGTCGGACGCGGTGCGGACGACGAGCGTCATCCCGGCATAAGGAAACTGTTGGTAGGGCAGATAGACGGCGAGGGGCGTCTCGACATCGAGCGAGTTTTGCCTGACATCGCCGACCACGCCGACGACCTCGCGCGGCGTCTTCTCAAAACCCATGGTCAGGCGCTTGCCGATGGCTTCCTCGTTGGGCCAATAACGACCGGCCAGCGTCTCGCTGACGACCACGACGGCGGGCGCGTCCTTCGTGTCGCGCTCGCTGACAGTCCGACCTTTCATCAGTGGAATGCTCATCACACGGAAATAGTCTGCGCTGATCATCGTGTAGTTGGCCTGCGGCTCTTGCCCGGACGGCGGGTTTGGCCGCCCCTCTATGATGATGTCCGTGCTCTCGAACGCGCCGCTCAGAGGAAGGCTGGAGACCACGGCGGCCGCTTGCACGCCGGGCAGGGTCTGCATGCGTTCGAGCGCCTGTTGAAAGAAGGCTGCCTGCTGCTCCGGCTTTGCGTAATTTGACGGGGCGATGGCCGGAAGCACGATCTCCATGGCGACGACGCTCGCGGGCTCGAAGCCTGGCGAGACCTGCTGCAAGCGCATGAAGCTGCGAATGAGGAGACCTGCGCCGATGAGCAGCACCAGCGCGAGCGCGATTTCCGAGACGACGAGCAGAGAGCGAAAGCGATTGCGACGCAGCCCCGTGCTCGCGCCGCGCCCGCCCTCCTTGAGCGATTCGTTGATGTCGGTCCTGGAAGCTTGCAGCGCAGGGGCGAGCCCGAAGACCAAGCCCGTCAAAAGAGAGATGATGAGCGTGAAGCCGAGCATCCCTGCGTCCACGCCGATCTCGTTTGCGCGCGGAATATTCTCCGGGATCAGAGCGCCGAGCGCGTCTATGCCCCAGAGCGCGAGCAGCATCCCGGCAGCGCCGCCAACGAGCGCGAGCAGCACGCTTTCCGTCAACAACTGTCTGATGACTCTCAGGCGACTCGCGCCGAGCGCCGTGCGTATGGCAATCTCCTTCTGGCGAGACGCAGCACGCGCGAGCAATAGGTTGGCGACGTTGGCGCAGGCGATCAGCAGGACGAAGCCGACCGTCCCCAGCAGGATGAGCAGAGCCGGACGCACATCGCCGACGACCTGCTCATGCAGGGGCACGAGCTTGACGCCTATACCCTTACTGTATTTCGGATACTGCTCGGCCAGGTGCGCGGCGATGGAGGTCATCTCGGAGCGCGCATGCGCGATGGTCGCGCCGGGCCTCAGGCGCGCGATGACGGCAAGGTTATGAGTGCCGCGATTGGCAAGCTCCTCGTCCGTGAAGGCCATGGGCTCCCACAGCTCAGTCTTCGGAGAGAACTGAAGTCCCGACAACATATTCTCGCCGCCCGGAAATTTGAAGCCCGGCGGCATCACGCCGACCACCGTATAACTCTGGTTGTTAAGCGTGACGGCTTTGCCGATGATCGAAGGGTCTGAGCCGAAGCTGCGCTGCCAGAGACCGTGGCCCATGACGATCACCTTCGCGCCGCCGACCCTGTCTTCTTCGGGCAGGAAGGTGCGCCCGAGCAGCGGCTTGACGCCGAGCGCAGGGAAAAGGCTCGCCGAGACGCGTGCGCCCCAGACCTGCTCCGGCCCCGTGCTGCCCGTCATGTTCCAGGCCCAGCTTCTAAAAGCCGCGACCTGCTCGAACACCTGATTCTGCTCGCGCCAGTTAACGGCTTCGGCGGCTGTGGCCGGAAGAAGATCGAAGCCCAGTTGCGGGGCGCTGCCCCAGACCATCACGAGGCGTTCCGGCTCATCAAAGGGCAAAGGCCGCAGCAAGACGGCATTGACGACCGAGAAGATCGCCGTATTCGCGCCGATGCCCAGCGCCAGAGCCAGCAAAGCGACCAGCGTAAAACCCGGCCTCTTCATCAGCATCCGAAATCCGTACTGCACATCCTGCCAGAGCGTACCCATCACAAGAACCTCCTGAAGAGCAAGGATGAAGGATGAAGGATGAAGGATGAAAGAATGATGAGCGTCATTCAAAGCAGAAATTAACAGGATGGACAGGATAGACAGGATAAGAACTAAAAGCAGATGAAAGACAAAAGCATTGCTGCATGAATTCGGTCTTTGCTTTTCTTATCCTGTCTATCCTGTCCATCCCTGTTAATTGCTTTCTTTCATCCTTCATCCTTCATCCTTCATCCTTTCACTCGTATCTAAGGGCGACCATCGGATCAACCCTGGTCGCCCGTCGAGCCGGGATAAGGCAGGCCAGCAGTGCAATCCCGGCTAAGAGCACAGATACTGCCGCGAACGTCAGGGCATCGGTGGCCGTCACGCCGTAGAGCAGGCTCGTCATCACTCGCGTCACGGCGAAGGCTGCGAGGAGGCCCAGACAGACGCCTACGAGCGTGAGCGTCATGCCTTGACGCACGACCATCCGTAAGACATCACGAGCTTGCGCGCCGAGAGCGATGCGGATGCCTATTTCATGCGTGCGCTGGGTGACGGAATAGCTCATCACGCCGTAGATGCCGATGGTCGCCAGGAAGAGCGCGAGCGCAGCGAAGAGGGCGAGCAGCATCATGTTGAAGCGTTGACGCGCCACGGACTCTGAAAGCATCTGCTGCATGGTCTTCGTCTGCCAGATAAGCTGGTCGCTGTTCACACCTTTGATGGCGTTGCGCACAGCCGACTGAAGACTGGCGGGGTCTGTGGGAGGCGCGGCGCGCACCACCAGATTCACCAGGCGTTCGGGCGCTTGAAAATATGAGAGGTAGTATTCCGGCCCGGCCTCTGTCTCCAAGCCTTCATGGTGAACGTCGCCGACGATGCCTATGATCTCGTGTGGCGGCTTGGCATCGTCTATCAACAGTCGCTTGCCTAAGGGGTCTTCGCCCGGAAAGTTGCGCCGCGCCAAGCTCTCGCTGATGATCAGAACCGGCGGAGCATCTTTTCTGTCCCGCTCTGTGAAGACGCGTCCCCTTTGCAGCGGTATGCTCATCGCGCGGAAATAGTCGGGGCTCACGGCGCTGACCTGTGCCTCCGGCTCCTGTCCCGGAGGCACTGGGCGTCCTTCGACGGTGAAGCTTGACTCCCTGGCATTGCCGCTCAGCGGAAGAATATTTACGGCTGCGACCGCCTCCACGCCGGGAACTTCGCGCGTGCGCTCGATCAATTGCTGCACATAGAGGGACTGCTGCTCGCCCCCAGGAAACTTCGATCTGGATAAAGGAATGTCCACGGTCAGAATCGAGTCGGCATCAAATCCCGGACTGGTATTCAAGAGCGAGACAAAGCTTCTGATCAAAAGCCCCGCGCCGACGAGCAGCACGAGCGAGAGCGCGACTTCACTGATCACAAGCAGGCTGCGCACGCGGTTGCGCCGCAGGCCATCGGTCGAGCCGCGCCCGCCCTCCTTGAGCGATTCCGTCAAGTCCAGCCTGGAGGATTGCAGCGCCGGGACGAGCCCGAACAGGATGCCCGTCAGGATTGAGACCGCCGCCGTGAAGCCGAGCACATAAGCATCCAGACCGATCTCCCTGATGCGAGGCAGGTTCGCCGGGCTCGCCGCCACGAGCAGGTCAATCCCCCACATGGCGATCAGCATACCGAGGCCGCCGCCCATCACAGACAACAACAGGCTTTCAGTCAAAAGCTGCCTGATGATGCGCAGACGCCCAGCGCCGAGCGCCGTGCGGATCGCAATCTCTTTATGACGCGCGGCGGAGCGCGCGAGCAGCAGGTTGGCGACGTTGGCGCACGCGATCAGGAGCACGAACGCGACCGCGCCGAGGATGATGAGCAGGGCCGGACGAACGCTGCCGACAATATCTTCATGCAGCGGCGTGAGGTTGAAGGTCAATCCGGTGTTGGTGTCAGGGTATTGCTCTTCGAGTCGGCGTGCGATTGACGCCAGCTCGGATTGGGCCTGCGCCTGCGTGACGCCCCGCTTGAGACGCGCCAGGACTCGGAGGCTGCGGCTCCCGCGAATATCCTTCGCCGCCGTATAGCTCGGCGAAGAAGCGATGGGTTGCCAGTAGTCAGGCTTCTCGCCCTGAATGGGGAATCTGAAGCTTGCAGGCATGACGCCGATGACGGTCAAGCCCAGACCGCCCATCTTAATCTCTTTGCCGACGATCTTCGGGTCTGAGCCGAAGCTGCGCTGCCAGAGGTTCTGGCTGATGACGACTAGGGGAGGGCCGCCCGGCACGTCCTCTTCGCGCGTGAAGGTGCGGCCCAACACGGGCTCAACGCGCAGGAGCGGAAAGAGGTCTGCGGGGACGACCGCGCCGAAGATGCGTTCGGTCTCATCGCCGTTGGCGAGCGTCGTGCCCGACCCGTTATAAGGAGCCAGATACTCTATGGTCTGGCTCTGCGCTCGCAAATCGCTGAGGTCTGGAACGGAGAGCACCAGTCGGCCCTCACCGCTATTTTTGGAGACTCCCCAGACCATCATCAACTGCTGCGGCTCGTCGAACGGCAGCGGTCTCAGCAACAACGCATTGACCACAGAGAAGATCGCCGAGTTCGCGCCGATCCCCAGCGCGAGCGCCAACACCACCACGGCGCTAAAACCCGGATTCTTCATCAGCATCCGCACACCGTACCGCAAATCCTGCAACAGCGTTCCCATCAAGCTACCTCCAAAAGCAAGGATGAAGGATGAAAGAATGCCTCTCATCATGCGAAGCGGAATTTAACAGGATGGACAGAGATGGTCAGGATAAAGAATAAAAGATGAACAGTTCATTGCAGCAATGCTTGCGTCTTTCATGCTTTCCGTGTTTATCCTGACCATCTCTGTCCACCCCTGTTAACTGATTGCTTTCATCCTTCATCCTTTCACTCGTATCTAAGGGCGACCATCGGATCAACTCTGGTCGCCCGCCTCGCCGGAATCAAGCACGCCAGCACTGCGACCCCGGCTAAGATTATCGCCACCCCGCCAAACGTCACCGCGTCGGTCGGGCTC
>DASVQM010000060.1:0-58778 GCA_036389095.1 Pyrinomonadaceae bacterium | reverse complement strand
ACTGGCTAAAGCTCAATTAACAGCACGCTCAAAAATCTACTGACTAATGTTTACCTATTTCCCCGCTTGCCGCCTTTCCCCTTCTGCCTTATGCTGTCCTGCTTTATGATTCATCCATAGCATAAACCCAGCTCTCTGGAGTTCATCGCCCACAGGACTTATTTTATGACCGTCAAATCAGATCGTTGGATTCGCCGCATGGCTGAAGAGGCCAGGTTCATAGAGCCTTTCGACTCTCAATTGGTACGCGAGATGGAAGGCCGCCGCATTATCTCTGCCGGAGCTTCCAGCTACGGCTACGACATGCGCCTCGCTGATGACGGCTTCCGCGTCTTCTCTCCGATCCACGGGCGCGAGATCGACCCCAAAAACTTCGACGAGGAATGCCTGGTCGAACCACCCACGCGGACGGCTGACGACGGCTCCAAATACTACCTCATGCCGCCACACTCTTACGCGCTCGGCGTCACGGTCGAAACATTCCGCATGCCCCGCAACGTCACAGGCATCGCGATGGGCAAAAGCTCATACGCCCGCGCCGGTCTACTCGTCAACACCACCCCGCTCGAAGCCGGATGGACTGGCCGCCTCGTCGTCGAGCTCGCCAACCTCGCCGACCTCCCCCTGCGCGTCTACGTCAAAGAAGGCATCGGCCAGGTAGTCTTCCTCGAATCCGACGAAGACTGTAGCGTCTCATACGAAGATCGCGGCGGGAAGTATCAAGGGCAAACGGGGCTGACTTATTCTCGTCTTTGAGGATGTGCGCTACTGTGACTGGAACCATAAGTTGGCCGCAATGGACATCTTATGGTTCCAATAACGCGTGGCCAACTTATGGTTCCAGTGCTTTGCTACATAGTCGCCATGAATTTTATATGGTGACTACGCGCTTTGCTTGGGTTATTCCCATTTCTGCTTTGATTCTGTGCAGGGCCTGTTTAAATAGGCTAGAGTGCCAGAGGTGATGTAGGTGCGGTTTGATATACTCCTTCACCCTTGCTTCTGAAACATATAAGCCTTTGGCTGTAATGCACCTTATTGCGTCCCGGATTTCTTGATGGAGTCTTTTCGCTCGTTCTTTCCGTAAAGCAGCTTGGTGATATAGATAACGAGAAGCCACTGCTTTTGAAAGTTCAGGGAATTTTTTGCGCACGAACTCTCTGTTATGATCTAGCCGCCTAGCAACTTCTGAGAATGAAGGTGGCGGTTCTTCCAACAGCGCCGCCTGCAATCGCTTACGATCAATATCCTTGTTAAATGGCTTGTTCCGGTAATCTTTGTAACGCTCAGCTACGGCATAACACAAATCGGCATAATGAGAATAATAGTAATAGCCTGTGTCCCGACAGCCAAGCCGTCTAAAAACACGTTGTAGAGATGGAGGCGGTTGTTCCTTGAGTGCTGATCGGAGTGCTTTTCGGATATCTTTAGATAGAGGATGTTTAGTTTTCAGATGTTCTTTATATCGGGAACTTATTTGCTCGCACAGATCAGGAAAATGTCTCTTAACTTTAGGCGGGTGATATCCCATACGCCTTGCAACAGCCTCCATAGGCGGCGGCTGGCATTCTAGTAATGAACTTTGTAGGCTACTTTCTACTTTATCCCAAGGCGTTATTTCTTTAGGAAAGGGAATATCTCGACAAAAAACAAGATGCCTCCGTTCAAGGCTATCTTCATTACCAGTGCCGACCAGCAAATCCAGGAGGGAGATATTTAATCTTGAACAGATCTTCCATAATATCTTAAGCTTAGGCTTTACCCGACCTAATAACAGTCGTCTAATTGTTCCACTCCAGATCCCAACAAGATCAGAGAATAAATTAAGGAGCTTGTATAGAACAGCCAAAGAGAAATAGGCTGTTCCAGTGCCCAAGCGTTTAGTTAAAAATAGCAAGCTGACTAACCGCCAGCTCAACGAACTCATTAAGTACTTCGCTTTAGAAGTACCTGCTTCGAGAGCTGCCGGAGCAATGAGCCTCAACCGACACACTGCTCAGCGTATCTACCAAGTCATCCGCCGCTGCCTGGCTCGTGAGTGCGAACTGGAAAGCCCCTTCGGCGGCGAAGTCGAGTGCGACGAATCTGACTTCGGCGGTCGTCGCAAAGGCCGGCGCGGTCGTGGAGCAGCCGGTAAAGTGCCCGTATTTGGCCTGCTTCGACGCAATGGCCGTGTCTACACTCGGATCGTTCGTGACGTCTCTCGGAAGACTTTGCGCCAGATCATCAGAACGAAAGTTGTACCCGAAAGTATCATCTACACCGATAGCTTCCGCTCTTATGATGGCCTGGTGCTTGATGGCTTCAAACACTATCGTATTAACCATCAGGAAACATTCGCCGCAAGCAAACGACATCACATCAACGGCATCGAGAACTTCTGGGGCTATGCAAAGACCAAGCTCAAAAGCTATTACGGAGTGAGCCGCAATCAGTTCTATTTCTACTTAAAAGAAATGGAGTTCCGGTACAATCACCGCCGAGCCCCGAATTTACAGGCTCTAATCAAGAAAATCGTCAAAAAACATGAAGCTGTTCTAGACTAGCTCCTAAATTAATGTTATTGCCTGCCTCCTTCTCAATGTAGTAGGTGAGGTTAGCAATAAAGCTTTGATTTGATGGCATAGATGCAAGACTCGGCGCGTGGGCTAAAAGTTCACTGATAGAATGTATTATTGGAATCTGTTGTGTTAACTCTATGTCTGATACTGATCGAGCCGAGTTCTGTCCCGACCCTGTTGCGTATAATGCACCAAGCCAGTTACGGCATCTAGAACAGCAGCCGACACGAGAAAAAACAGATAATACAGCTATCGAGCGATTGCAGTGCGGACATATCTGGCATAGTCTCTCATAATGTAATGGACAGATTGAAACTGCATTAATTGCCCAAATAAGAGGCTCATAAAAGGTCTTTTTATTCCGTAGTTGTTCATCATAGCAAGTAACACACCATGCCTTATAAGGCCGCAGAAGATAGAGCGGGGAAAGGACATTTTTCCACGGCATTGTCGTCATATAGCGTAGACCTTGACGTAATGTTAATCGCTCCAAACCTGTAGCTGTGATATCAGCAATTGTTCCCATTCCATTAACTTGGATCCCTTGATATCCGAAGGTGTGGGAATAGTGTGAGATTCCTTCCCTAACCGAGGGGAAAATAATTTTGCAAAGCAGACTATGAGGAGATACACAGTGGGCCTCTGCAAGACGGTTCAAATAGCTTGATAAGCTCTCTACCTTAGCTGTACCAAGTCCAACTGGTTTTAATCTAAAGAGACGACTGTGGGGAGGCAACAATGGTGAGGTAATGTCCCATCGTGGATAAGTCTGGTAGTTACATTGTATTAAGCCGCCAGTTTTTTTCATTGTGCTATCTTAATCTTATCGCGCACGGGCTTACGTGTCCCAATACGGCGTTTACGGTGAACGGGAGTGGCTTTTTGGGTCTGCCCCAAATTATGGGATGACCTCACCTCTGGTATTCTCTCTAAACTCCCTGAATCAATCCCTAACTTCTTACGTAACTGTAATCGCTCTACTTCTGTCTCTTCCATATCCTCTTCACCTACTGTTGCTTCAGTTAATATAGTCGTACATTGTGATACAGAAAGAACGCGGCTTTCCAAATAACTGAACTTCAGGATGGAACCGCCATTTTCTAGTGCTAATGCTAGCGAACTGGTTAGCCAGTCCTTGAGCACGCCAACACAGCCAATGCTTCGTTCATAAAAGTAGTCCCATTTTGATACTAAATCTGGCGTTTTAGTTAGAGGGAGGTGTTGCTGGAAAGTATATAAGACATTAATAAACTCTTGACGCTGTACTTCGCTGTCTGCGTGATAGCGTCTAAAGTGAATGTCTATACTACGGCGACTTAGCTGGCCGTTTAAGTTGCGTAGGGGATTTAGTTCATATGTGCCACCTAATACGTGAGTTATGCGGGTTTTGCTTGCTAACGATTTGATTATATTTAACTGATCCAGTAATTTTCGCCCCGAGCTGATAATCCCAAAATATTGTGCATCGTCTAGTAACACAGCTAGTGGCCGACGACGGCGCAGTGTTTGTTGGGCCGCGAATCTCATCGGCCGTGCGCCAAATTGGTCGCTGCTGATCAGCTCTAGATTACTTTTGCTATATTTATTTCCACTGAAGGCTGGCTCCTTCCATCTTCCCCTATCAAGTTTATCATCTACTAATGGCTCCTCCAGCTCTATTAATAACCATTTGAAATACTCTTTCCAGTCAAAGTCACCCGCTGTAGGTGGGTCAAGCTGAAAGCTAACGACAGGAATTCGCTCCGAGTCCTTCTCCAACCTGGAAAGCGTTGTCTCCTTTAAGTGTTTTTCAATCCGCTCCAGAAGAGTTGTTTTACCGACTCCTGTTGGTCCTTGCAGGAAAATGATAGAGCCAGGGTTACAATCGCGAATGGCACATCGTAACTCCTCATATGCCCTAAGTAATAAAGGATGCTTGATAGTGAACGCTCTGAAATACTCAAGTCGCTCATTATTAGACTTGCTCAGTAATTCACGCGGAAATGAGTCACCTGCCGAATCAACCATCACTAAAACTCTCCATACATTTTAGGTGGTAACACTTCTACGAGGCTGTTGGAGGATACCGGCTCTGAACATGGGTCGCTGCAAGGTGCATCTGCCAAAGAGGAGGGACGGTCTGCTGATCTGTTAGCTTGTATTTGGAAGCTACTATCTATCATTGATAGTATCCCTTGGGATTCTCGGTCGGTGGCTCGCTGCCGCAATAAAACTTCTTCAGCTTCTATGGATTCAAGAAAACATGCTACTTGGGCGGCTGTGATATTGAATCGTCTTGAATGTTGGAGCTGACGTTTGCGGAGTTCGGCTGTTGCAATCAGTATTTCCCGCTCGGAGCGGCCATGAAATACTGCGTATTTTTCTGAGTAACAGTCAGTCCACCGGCCACGCGCATAAGCAAAAGCTAAGCCTGCATCCCATGGATCAAAGCGCACAGGAACTTGACTGCTTTCGACATTAGGATGACGGAATACGTCAGACCAGTAGTATATATTGTTTATTTTAACTCCGCGTCCTATTTGAACCTTGGCAGTTGTTTTAGCAGTTGTCGGGAGTGTGAGCATACGAAAGTCATTGTTATAAAGGATCAGGCGATGAGAGCGCTCGCCTGCATAAAGCATACCGCTTGCAAAAGCATCACGTGAACTCTGACCTAATGCAGGGTGCCCATTAGTGTCGTAAACCTCATATGCCCATTGGTGTAGGTATAAATAGATCTTCTCCAGTGTCCATATCGCATGTTGCCGAGGATCATTAGACTTCGTCACCTGACGAACATTACGCATAATTTGTGTATTTCCCTGAAGATTATGAATGAATTGAGTGTTCGTAGTACCAAAGAGCCTTTCACAGACAGATCCAAAGCGGCCCTCTGTTGGAGGTCTTGTTTTCTTCGTACATTCATATACTGCTAGAAGTGTCTCAAAGTATGTGCTGGAGAATTCCAGACCTTTATCTACAATGACTATCTGCGGGAGTCTTCCGAAACGACGAACACATTCACGAATGATCATCATGGATGAGAGATAGCTTGGTGGGTCATAGGTTAGATAAGTAGCAAGTATGCGACGAGAAAAGGCATCCATTAGGAAAGTTGCCCATGTTCGACCTAAGTTCTGCCCAGTGATTGAACAAACTAGCTCTTGGTCAAGCTCAGTATGGTCAATGTGTGCTATATGAAACGGACGTTCACCATGGCATGGTGTAGTTTGTGTTAGCTCCCAATAAAACTCCTGATCTTTATAAGCTGCTCTGCGTCCCTGTCGCTTTAATAGTTGATTATAGCGAGGACGTAATTTCACAGCTTTGCAGAAAGTTTTGTAAGCGACAGGCAGAACTCCTCGTCGTTGGCATACGAGCAAAAATGATGCATAGACCTCGAACTTACGCTTCTGCTTAAGAGTTTCATAATCGTTCTTGATAAATTCATCTAAAAGCACCCTGGTCTGGCTCGGTAATCTATCGTTAGTATTCCCAGTTCTTATTCTCGGTATCAAACCGATATAACCCCTACCATGAGTTTGTTGAGCTAGACGATAGTTAGCTGTCCAACGCCTTAAAGTGCGCTCAGACACACATATGCCATTTAATAGTGGATCCCCACGGAGATGGGCTTGGACAATCTTAAAGCGATGGTTAGCTTCTGCATAAGCGCCTTTGTCAGCCTGCTCAAAGCGCTGCCTGGCCTCTGGACTTAAGCTCTGAGAAGGGCAAGACTCAATACCAGTAATGTGATTTTCTTGAACTAGTTTCTCAAATACATTGATGGGCAATTCAGTAAATGTATTAGCCTCACCCAAGAGTCCAATCAAAGTTTCACCTACATTTACTATCTTCCAGCCCTTACCATCCCACTGGATAGAGCCACCAGCGACCAGATCAATGGATTGTGATATATAAGCCTGACCTTGAATTTGTATTTGCATGACATTCTTGTATGCAAAAGCAGCTTCACTATCTGGAAAAACGAATACCTTATCAGGCTCAACCAGCGGAAAAGAATAGAGGTCAACGTACAAACCGTCATGGGCAATTAACGTGTATATATCGTCACGACTACAGAACTCCTCTGCATATCTAAACAATTCCTTCAATGTTATTCCTGGTTCTTTGGCAACGTATGCAAGCAGAGCAGTATGAGTTCCCGTATTTGCTATTGGTAAGTTGAAGCGAAAATAATCGTCTAAAAATTCGATGTTTCTTTGGTAAATCCAATTGATCTCTTCAGAGGAACGAACACCATAATACAGTCCAAGTTTCTCGGCATATTCTTCACCCGGCGGGCATCGCCATTTACTACTGTTGTCCTGGATATATCGTTTTTGATTTCTAGAAGTGAGCTTGGCGAGCTGCTCTTCAGTTTTACACTCTTCCCACCCGGCTGTATGAGTGCGAAGGACGAAGAAATCTGGGGTATGTAAAGCCCCTAAATTCTTTCTATTTGGTGACGGATAATTAAGCTTAATGGTGGATGGCTGATCATAATACTCTAATACTTCTGAGTCGTGTTCATACTCATAGATAAAGGCCAATTCATTTTTGTGACTTTCAAACTGAATCGTTACCCCCATCTTCCGACTCGGATACCGCCCGCTGACATTGCCTCTAAAACTCCTTACGGCGCGAACAGGATTAGAATTTCGGATTTGGCTAATAGCAATTTGCGCCTCACTTGATAAATTTAACCTCCTACACCATTGATCGAATTCTGCATCGCTAATCATTGTAGAGCGCTCCTTTAGATTGAACCATGTTCAACTCGATGCCAAGTTTTTAGATTCCATGTCTTCTGCAAAGCATATTTTGATTAGACAGCCATACCAATCACCTGTTTAGTCCCTTGGTAACAAAGTGCTTGACAAGACAGCAAATGGAGGTAGAATGCGGATAGGCATTCTAAGTACACGAAAGCTGCCCCGCCAAGGTAGCGAGTTCAAGGACCTGAAGCGTTCTCTGGTTGGCCGCCGGATCGCTCAGGTCTTTCCTTTTGTGGGCACTTCCTAGCTAGAATACCCACAGCTTTATAGACCCTTTACAAATCATTATTGAGAGGAACTGTAAATACCTAAAATTCCTGTAAGTTGTTGTGGCTCTAGTATTTTCTGCCACCCTAGCAGAAATTGCTAGGGTGGAAGAAGTTGATATCCTTAGTTTGTGGATTAAGTGCAATCTGGGCTACTCATTAAGGATGATTATCCTCACTCCAAAATAGCAGGAACTTAATGGTGCTTTTTTTAGCTACTCTTTCTGCTTGTTGTTCAGCCTTATGTTTACATGATGGCAATTTGTAAATCGTGCCTCGCCTTGAACGGTCGGGGTTGCTAAAGACATATCCAACGCGCTTAATCAACCTGGCTTTAATTAATCTACCAGCACTTATCTGTACTTGTCTTTCAGAGATATCGCACGCTATAGCGATCTTCGGAATACTTGCTGTGCATATGTTTCCATCGCCGCCTTCTATCAGTTCACATAGGTACTTGAAAACAGCTTTATCGCTGTATCTCAGTCCAGAGTAGATTTCCTTGATTTTTGCCTCTCGCAGACGCATGAGTACCAGCTAGACTTTTATTACTCTGTATCGTGATAAATGCTTAATCTTAATTCGCCATGTTTTGCTGCCTTAATTTCCTGGCCACGAATTTCGACACCTTGCCTACACGATGAACACTGTATGAGAAATACACTTCGGTAAGGGAAGACTGGAATGAAAAAATAAGTGAACCACGTTCGTATACGTATCACGTGGTAGGACATTGTAGTTCCGCACCAGACACATTGTTGCTTTGTGCCTGTCTCTCCTAAGTCTTTGAAAGTTCTCTTTCCAAATCCAATGAGGATAAAAGACATTACTTTTCTCTCCAGAAAAACACGTTTATTATGTGCTGGGCAAAACAGCTAGAAGGCCTGCTATGTCTTTGACAGTCATTAACCAAAGGATGCGCGACGAAGCACATCAGCATAGGTGATGTCAGTCGCTGCGGAGCACATAAAGCACAAGCTCTCGGCTAATTCATCACGCCATTACATAGTAGGAACAATTGTTCCTATACGCAAGGATGAAATAGAAGCATTTAACTCATCAGGAGGAAACTTCTGATGGGTAAAGGCAAAAGGGAAAGACCCATACGTTTAGGTGATAAGCTCACTGAAATTCGGAGAAAGCTCGGGTTATCTCAAAATAGTATGCTTCGACACTTAGGATTAGAGGATAAGCTTACACGGGAAGAACTTTCGGCTTATGAACGGGGAGTACGAGAGCCAACGCTTTTAACTCTGCTGAAATATGCTCAAGCCGCAGGCGTATATGTAGATGTACTAATTGATGATTCTGTAGACTTACCAGAACAGGTACCAAGTAGATTGAAGAATAAAGATGCTAGAAAGGCCTCTAGCATGAGTAAGTAAGGATATAGTTATTAGGTATCTCCAAAGAGAATATTGCTGAGACAAAAATTTAAGGGCATGACTAGATAAGAGGCATAGAAATGGCGTTAAACTAACTCATGGCAGTTAGTTCCAGATAATTTGTTCGTGAAAAGATTTCGCAGGCTAAATTTCGCCAGCTTTTGAAGCTCTTTGCGCTTGATTTGACTGCCACTCAGACCAGCGCTTTGGCTACTCTGAATCGCAATACTGTTAACCGTTATTTGAGATTGATTCGCCAGTTGGTCGCTCTTTATTGTGAGCGCGAGTCGCCTTTCAATGGCGATGTTGAGTTGGATGAATCGTACCTCGGCGCTCGTCGTGTCCGAGGTAAGCTAGGACGTTGAGCGCTAAGTAAGACCATAGTCGTCGGAGTTTATAAGCATAACGGTCGCGTTTATACGGAGATCACCCGGAATTGCGAAAAGGCCAATATTCAGGCCATTGTTCGGGCCAAAGTGGAACTCTCAGCGACCATTCATACAGATGGCTTTTGCTCTTATGTCGGGATCGTACATATGAGATATATAGAGTTCTTGAAGGCGGTGCAAAATAGCGGCAGAACACCGTTTAGCAGGCAGAAGAAATATTGACATCTAAGCTCAACAATCATATCTTTCGTTTGGTTCAATTGTGTTTTGGTAACAGAGGCCTCATTAGCCACACGTCAAGCTGCTCAGGGGAATCCCTATGCTGGGTTCTTCACAGAAAGAGGAGGTTATTAGGTATCAAGCTATGCCAAATTCAGAGAACCACTCACAGCAAGATGAGATTATCAAATATCTTAGAGCTAACCTTCTAATACAGCTTCAGGGCATAAGCGGTGATGAGAGTAAGGATGTGAAGTTAGAAGTTCTACTTAATCGGGCTGGTTTCACACTTCAAGAAATAGCAGACCTTCTTGGCAAGAATTATGATGCAGTAAGATTAACCATCCGTCGCGCGAAATAGAATGGTAAAGAGAAGCCATGAGCAAGACGAACGAAAACAAGGAGGAACTTATAGAAGCTGTTAGGGACTTGACACGTGTGGTACTCGCACTAAATGGAAAGTTTACGAGTAAATCTGAAATGATTCGAGAACTGAACTCCCTCTCTATACCGCCAGGTAGAATCGCATCACTTCTTGGGATGAAGCCTAAGGATGTCACTTCTACCTTATCTAAAGCTAAAAGATCGGTAAAAGCAGATAGTAGATAATTGGGCCGAGTTGATAGAATAGTCTTATGGAACAGAATAGAAACCTAGACCGCGATCAACAGATATTAAGTCGCCTCGCCAGAATAGAGCACAAAGTTGATTCGCTTGAACAGACCACCGCTTTTGCCCTCCGAGCAGATGCACAGAGGCATTTTGATTCTGTGCGAGATATATTCGGAAAAAGCAAGCGACGCGCGCAAGTTTACCTTGCGACAAATGGTAATCGGAGTGTGCAAGAAATAGCTGACTACTTAAAAATGAAAAGGCAAAACGTCGGCTCAGACCTGAAAATTCTCACAGA
This sequence comes from Pyrinomonadaceae bacterium, assembly GCA_036389095.1. Taxonomy (GTDB): domain Bacteria; phylum Acidobacteriota; class Blastocatellia; order Pyrinomonadales; family Pyrinomonadaceae; genus DASQYE01. The sequence continues at coordinate 48,291 of DASVQM010000060.1, read as the reverse complement.
GGAAGGGTTAGTTGAAATTATAGATACGCAGGGAGGGCGGGACGTTTATGCTAAAAAGCCCTTAGATAAGACTTTGCGCGTATCAAAGTTTCTTCAGGAGGAGTTCAACCTCGGCCCTACTGGTTTGCCCCTTATAAGCACGAATAATAAGAGAAAAGCGTCTGCTAAAAAAAGCGAGGGGAAATGATTTTTTCTATCCAGCGCTATCTAGAGGACTATTTTGAAAGGCTAGGCCTTCGTGACGTTGACCAATATGCCGTAAAGTTGGCTAACATCTACTCCTCACTTAGTCCAACTCTATCTGATGAAGATGTATTACGTTCCATCCGCCGCATACATACTGTATTTTTTCGCAATAACGCTAATCTTGACCGAACTGAGTTCGAGAGCAAGCTTTTAGCCACACTCAAACGCCAGTTCAAAAAAAAAAGCCAGAGCTTGATTTTCCTGGCGGCTTAGCGAACGAAAGACGTAAGCTTAGCCAGAGACCTCGCAGGACAATCAAGGCACTGCTTGAGGTCTTTCGTGATGCAGTGGAGTCAAGAACGGTTGACGTTTTTTGGCAGTCAAGAAAATCAAACAGGTTGCAGAGGAAGCCGGAAAAGATTGGTCAGGCATTGCTGGCTATATACCTTATAGGTGTGATTCCTCACGGTTCGCGGGGATTAGTGTTACGTGAAATGGCATCAGGCATAGGTTTTGTAGATATCGGAGTTATCCTTTCAAGTAAACTTCACCTGATCGAAATGAAGATATTATCGTCTAAATTTGTAGGGGTGAGCCAGCTCCAGACTTATATGAAGACGGAAGGAGGTAATGAGGGGTGGCTTGTTGTTTTTGACGCCCGTCCCTTATCCCGCAGGGAGCCGATTCCCGAATTTGTAAAGACAGGTGATGGTATCGTGAAAGTCCTAACAATAGATATTAATCCAACTGCGCCGAGTGCCAAATGAAGTAACCCCTTGGCTTGATGTATCGCACCAGCACGTGGCCTGATCTATCCAAAGCATTTATAATAAAGCGGCCTTATCTCACTATCTTCAGTAAGGAGCTTACATGGATAACCAAGGTGATGAGCAATGGCTTGCTGTTTGCGGTAGAGCACTTGCCTTTATGTGTTTAATACAAGAGGGCTTACGCGATAAAGGAATTGCGCAGCAAGCCAGCTTCCTTGATGTCCTCGGATTGCCCCGGAAAGACGTGGCACTTCTTCTTGGAACTAGCGAAAAGACTATAACGGAAGTTTTATCTCGCGAAAGACGAAAAATTAAGGAGAGCCGCGGTGGCAAGAACAAAGGCAGCCAAAAGTGAAAATACAGAGCCAGAGTCTCAAGCAATCATGGCAAGTCTCCAGCGAATCGAGAATCTACTAGCTCTTCTACTTGTTAAGGACAAGAACGAGACGGAGAGTGTAAGGCTTTTAGCTGACATTGGCTACAGTCCGACAGAAATCGCTAAACTATTTGGGAAGCGGCCAAACTGGGCAAGCGTGATTCTTTATCGATCACGCAAAGATTCTAGTTAATAATAAGTTGGTGATAACCTTTATAATATTAACCGCTGAGAAGATGTAACTAGATTTTAGTTAAAAAACTCGTCAGCGGCTCTCAACTCTGCGCGTCCTCTAATCAGTTCTAGGGTGCGCAGTTTAGATATTGCATTATTGAAGCCGCCGCCAGATGGCTCGTATCCTGCCCTGACAGCAACCTCTTCTTTGGTTAGAGTTTCGGGGTAAACTTCAATTAAAGCACTTAAAATTGCTCTCTCGGCTTTTCTCAACTGCCTCATCCAATATTGTATTAACTCTCTTCCGGTTGGCAGGGTCTCATAGGGACCCGTATAGAGACCTGCATCATTTATTCTCAGATTATCACCCGACCCTTCAATAAGTCCTTTACTCCGCAGAGCACTTAAATAGTTGTTAAAAGCACCACCTTTATGAGAATAGCCAGTTAGAATAGCGACTTGCGTTTTGGTTCTGCCTTGTGGATATTGGGCTAGAGCGGCAAGTATTTTACGCTCGCCTCCTGACAACTTAACATCATCAGAAATAAGGCTATTCTTCTGTGATTTCTTTGACCGCTGATCTTTATAAGCGGAGTCGCCATTCTGACTAGCTTTTGCTTGTACATTCATTTGGGGGGGGGTAGATTTCGATATACTAGAACTTATTTCATGCGCAATAGTAGTCAGCGTTTCCCCCATTGTTGAAAGTTTGGTTGCAACTTCTACCAATTGTCTTATGTCTGATTCACGCAGTATAGGTACTTCTATACGTTCAGTCTTAGGTTTTACATTCTCTGTTTGACGTATTTCTTTCTCTAATTCTGAGATTCTTCTTCGCAATTCTCTCGGATCTTCGGCTTTTGCTTTTTCGATAGTTGCAGCAATCCGAGCACGTAGTTTAGTTAAATCGACTTTAGCTAATTTGTTTGGCGATTTCTGCCTTTGCCCTACTTTTGGGGTAGCGGAGCTATCAAAGGTTTCTCGTCGCCTTACCTTGACTCTCTTAAAAATATCTAGCCAGCCTGGGCTCCAGAACCATGCCGTCCCAATCGGAAGTGAAGGTAGGGATTGCATTAATTCCTCCCGTTGCTCTGGCGTGCCATGAACCTTTATCCACTCATCGATTGCATTTCGATCTTGTGGCGCGATTGTTCTAAGCGCGACAAGAACCTCTGCCTGAGTAAGGACATCCTTATTGAGTACTGCGCTTCGCTGAGTGACAAGTGTGACGCCTAATCCCCGTGCGCGGCCTCGACGCACGATATCTTCGACAGCGCCTAGTAATCGCTCCTGCCCTTTCATTGGCCTTTGAGGCGCAAATGCGTCAGCCTCGTCAAGCACCAGATGAAGAGGCGCACGGTTTTTGTGGTAAAGCCGTTCGCAGAAATCCGTCATGAATCTTGTTTGCTCACCCTTGCGGAAACGCGAGAGGTCGAGCACGGCGGGCAGACTTTCTTCAACAACCAAATCGGCTATAGTTGCGCCAGTGGTAGCCTCTAGAGGTACGTCGCCGTGATCGCCGCCAAATACAACAACTGGTAGCCCTTCATGCTTTCCATCTGCTGAAGCTCTTAGTCCCCACCAGACGCCGATAGGATCAGCCACGACAACCCGGAGTCTTGCTTTAAGCATTTCTTCAGTGAGGACAGAGGCTGTATAGGTTTTCCCTACCCCACGCTTTGCCAAGATCGCAAAAGTCTGCGTGACTGCCTCTACTGGTAGGAGCAGGTTATCAGCGATACGAAGCCCTTTCATCGGTTTGCGCTCCTGAGTGTTAGCTTCCCATTCTTGTTGGCTCGAGAGATGCTACGTAGTATAACTTTTACGAGCCGTGTTCACCATCCAATGCCCGGCCAAAAAGGCCGATTATGTACTTTGGCGAAGCTGTTACTTCTAATTTGTACTTTCGGCAAACGGATAGTTCAAATTTCCGATTGGCTGGAGTTCTGACAGAACGAAAATTAAGGCTTTTCACTGTACTTCGGGCAAGGGAATGGGTAAAGTCACATGCGTTTGTGTAACTAGAGGCATAAGCTTGGCGCTACGTCAACCTCATGGTTCCACTACGCCTGAAAGTATTTGGCTAAACCCTTATGTATTCAGTAAGTGAAGTTATTAGCTAGTTAGTCCCATTTGTGACGTTACTTTTTCGTAGGACTTTTGAAGGAACAGGCGCGTCCAGTCGTGGATCTATAAACCTAAATCCTCACCCCCCCCGTCGGTAATAAGAACACTCATGGCCACACACTAGCTACGGCAACCCGAATGGTCCTTTTCGTACCTCGCGCCTGAGTGTGGCTCCTATTAACCAGTCAAAAGACGCGCGGGATACAGCATTCAACTGATCGAACTTGTTCCTATGGAAAGCAGCGAGTAGAAGACTGCAGCTGGAAAATGTTAATCGATGGATTTTTGCAAAGCCTCGCAAGGATTGTTCGGACATATCGTCGTGGGGCGGAATCTTTCCACTCGCTTTAGCCATCTCACCTGCATGGACAGCTGCATTAAGTAACCTCACTGCCTGTTTGACATTGTCCACGGCCTTGATGCCTAAGCCTGAAGGTTCGGGCTCCATTAACTCACGGGCGTATTCTAGATAGAAGCCAAGTTCCCTGTGCGCAGCATAAGAAATTGGCTTGCGCATATCTTGGGCGAAACCAGTGCGCGGTTGGTTGGTAAAAACTTTCCACTCAACAGGATGATCAGTAAAATAAACTGCCCAGGCAATTAGCTCTACGAATCGACGTAATTCTACTTGGGCAACCGATGCTTGACCGACGCTCACAAGAATAGGAACCCGGACTGCAACATTTCGCGCGGGGGTTAGCGGTGGGCGCAGGGTTCTACTTGAGAGGTTACCGAGTATGGTGTAAGTCGTTAGTGATATCTGGTAAATCTCTTGAAAGGCCAAGCTAGATTCTGCGACAGCCAATGACTGCTGCGCAATATTCCTACTGTCCGTGACATAATCAGCAACTAGCTGACGAAGCTTTGCCGAGGTCGGAAGAATAGTACTCACTTATTTCTGCTCTTGATTACGTCAATCCAACCCTGAGTTTGGTTGTTTGCCCCAGAGAGGCTGCTGATAATCTTTTCTTTTTCAGCTTTAGGCAATTTACTGATGAGCACAGCGAGTCTTCTCGCTAATCTCTCTCTACTTTCCTTTGGCCGCAAATTAAGTTTGAGTCCGATGCTCTTTGCATAGGTGATCATTGTCGCAGCGCTATTAAAGTGTGGAGAATGCTGTATCAGTTCCACCAAGTATCTAGGTACCTGCTGGGGCTTCTGAGAATTTTTGCTTAAAGACTCAGTTGAAGCATGTGTTTTCCCCTTGGATCCGTTCGCCCCCGCAGGCTCAGCTTCATGCGAAAGCGCTCGAAGAGCTTCTCTCATCGCAGGCGGGAGATTTCCATAATTGCTCGCATCTAAGAAGTCATCTGTACTATAACTGCTCAACAGTTTATGTAAATCAGCTAAGATGGCATGAGTATTAGACTTTGTCATGGTTTCTTTCCCTTTCCAGCGCTTTTGGACAAAATGCCAATGCGAGACTTTAATTCGTCTGCAATCTTAGCAACAGCAGTCCGTGATCTGTCTTTAGCGTATAGAGTCTGAAATATAGGAGTTTGATCTCTCTGTGAACGAATATAAGAGTTTGAAAACTTAAGTGAAGATGAGAATAGATATATCCTTTCTTTACCTGCGGCTGTGGTGAGTTCTAGCATCGACTGCCGCTCAACCTCTGAAGTGCCAGTAACCTGAGTGAAAACCGCTCCTAAGACCTTGACGCTATGTGGATCTGGACAATTGCTCCTAAAAGTTTTTATCGTTTCGTTTAGGAGCGTAAAACCAAGGATAGAGAAGCGGTCTGGCCGCATAGGTATTAACAGGTAATCGGATGCTGTAAGGGCCATGGTCGTTAGGACGGAATCGGTCGGGGCACAGTCAATGAAGATATAGTCATAGCTTGGCCGTAATCTCTCCAATAATTTTTCGAGTTTATAATCCATTTGAGCTGGATTTTTGACAATCCAAGCAAGATTAAGCTCCGCAGGTAGAAGGTTGAAGTGTTTCCCACCTGCACTCTTGATTTTGTGCAGAGCTGTCACTGGATTGCTCTTAACCTTTCGCAGCCTTGCGTCGAGTGCAGGTGGGTCAATTAACAATTCGGAAATGGTACCAGCATTTTTACGATGAGCCTCGAAAGACTTATAATCCATAATATACTGTGTCGCATTAAACTGTGGATCAAGATCCACTAGGAGCACATTAGCGCCCTCATTCTGATAGAAATGCCAAGCAAGATTTACTGCTAGGGTAGTTTTACCTACGCCACCTTTCATATTAACTAAAGCAATGGTGGTTGCCACGTTGGTCTCCTCCAACTCTAATAGCCCTTAACTAAAGACATGAATATACCAATACCTAGCCCTATTGAACAGGCTTAAATAAAACTGTATGAAAGCGAACAAGCATGTAGTTTAAGGTATACACATGCTGATTCAGTTGTGGCAATTCATCGACAAAAACCTCACAGGACGTTATATGTTAGCCGGATTGGATGGAAGAAAGAATGAGGGGAAATATTCGAAGGCAACGAGTTAAAGCTGGATTTTCTTACGTTCGGCAAGCTTATGCTTCCAATTTGCACTTCCGGCAAGCAAATGGTTCCAATTGCATAAAGAGGCAAATGTATACCACCTCAAAATTCGAGCTTTTTGACACCTTGACAGCCAACTCATGCTTCCCTTTACTGCAAATATATGGGTAAAGTCACACGCTACAACATAAAGTGAAAATTCTCTGCTCCGGATGGAGAGTGTGATGCTTTAAATGGACGGTTATATTTTTTGAGGGATGAGAGAGAAACCGTATGAACTATCCGCTTCAATTGTCTTTCAAGATCATGGCTTTGGCCCGGCAGCTGTCGGTAAGGGATGCGAGTGGGGCGTTGGTCTTCTACGTGAAGCAGAAGGCTTTCAAGCTCAAGGAGTCGATCACTATCTTCGCCGATGAGGAGCAGACGACGCCTCTCTATACGATCAATGCTGATAGAGTTATAGATTTTTCGGCGCGCTATCATTTCTCTGATCGCAGCGGGGCGGCCATCGGCAGCGTGAAACGCCAGGGCATGAAGTCCCTGTGGAGATCACGTTACGATATTATGGAAGCGGAGACGCCGGGGATGACCATACAGGAGGTGAATCCGTGGATTAAAGTGCTCGACGGGCTGCTGGGCGAGATTCCGATTGTCGGGATGTTCACAGGATATCTCTTTCATCCCTCCTACGTGGTGCTGCGGCCGGACGGAGTGGCAGTGATGCGGCTGGAAAAAGTGCCGGCCTTTTTCGAGGGGAAGTTCAAGGTCGAACGACTGGGCCCAATGAGCGATGAGGAAGAGCGGCGCGTCCTGCTGAGCCTGATCATGATGGTCTTGTTGGAGCGTGGCCGGGGATAGGCGGCGCACGCGCGCCGGAGGTTGGCGAGCTGCGAGCGATAAAGGAAAGGGGCTTGAGCATCATCGCTCAAGCCCCTTTCGTCGTTTCGGCTGGCCGATATGCGCCCGAAGGCTTACATCGGGCCGAAGCGTAAGCGATACTCCGGCGACTGCATCAAGACTCTGATCATCTCTCTGTAGTCTCCCGTCGTATTCAACATCTCAATCCAGTGCAGATAGGCTGCATCAGGGTTACGTCTCAAGAAGGCGAAGTATCCGACCACCACGAACGCCTTATTGAAGAACTTCTGACTCACCTCCGGGCTGTTGGCCACGATCCTCAGCACATCCCAGCGCTGGACGTGACTGTTGGCCAACTGCGAGATGAGAGCCGCGCGAGTGGAATCCTCGAACTGCACTCCTGCCGTCTGCAACAGCGTGTCCACGAACTGTCCGGAATCCGCAATCTGATCGTAGCGGTCGCGGAACTCCTGTCGTTGAGTGAACTCAAGGACGAACTGCTGCTTGCGAGCCTCTAGCTCTTCGTTCGTCAGGAATCCGGTGACGCGGCGAACGTCGCGCTGGTATTCGGCGTATTGCGGCTGACGACCCAAGGCCACTTCATAGACTTTGAAGATGAAGTAGGAGCGGGCGAAGAACTCCGGCGAGCGGAAGAAGGCCGAAGCCACTTCGACCTCGTCGCAGTTCTGTATGGTCTCGCCTGGCTGCGGGCAGGTGTTGAGCCGGTTGAGCCAGGCAGCGAGGCCAGAAGGCTCTGGCTCGCGGTTGAGGGTGTCCAGATAGAGCTGACGGATAAAGAACTCACGCGAATCAATGGGATTGAATGCTCCCGGCGTGGGGTCGTTGTCCGTGATGTGCAGCGTCGCCACGAAAGGTGTGCCGAGCACGCCTCCGACGGGTTGGCTAAGCGTCAGTGCCAAGACTTCAGGCCCTTCCACGTAAACGTCGTTGACGACGGGGACGGTGAAGGTCTTGGATGACTGACCGGCGGCGAAGGTCAGTGTGCCGCCCACAGCCGTGTAGTCGCACCTGGCCGAAGCATCGCCGGTGTTAACGTCACAGTTGTTGAGACCCGCCAGGTCGCTCGTCTCGTAGGCCACGCTGGCCGGTTCCGCCGTGCCGCCCGTGCGGGTGACGGTGATCGTGGCATGACCTTCGGCCTCGCCCACGGTGTAGTCCAGGGAGCTAAACTGCAAGCTACGCTGGTTGACGGTGATCGAAACCGAGTCCGTGTCGGAGAACGGGCCGCCAGCACCCACGTTTCCTTGGTCGTTAGTGGTGATCTGGACGGTCGCCGTGCCGGCGAAGCCGGAGGTCGGCGTGAACGTCAGCACATTGAAAGCGCCGTTGATGCCGGCAATCGTGCCGGTGAAGGTCATGGTCGCGTCCGCCGTGCCGTCGCCCGTCGTAAAGGCGAGTCCGGCGGTGGAGGCGAACGTCAGCGTGCCGTTGGTGGCCGTCAGCGTCACCTGTACGAGCGCGGCTCCCGCATCAATATCGGAGATGGTGAAGCGGTTGCTGTTGCCCGAAGAGAAGACGAGAGCCGTGTCGGCGTTTGTCACCTGTGCGCCGGGCACTGTGTTGACCGGAGCATCGTTGACAGGGTTGACCGTCACGGTGAAGGTGCGTACGACGGTCTCCACTCCGCCGTTGGCGATGCCGCCGCCGTCGCTGACCGTGACGGTGATGAGAGCCGAGCCGCTCTGATCTGCCGCGGGCGTGAAGGAGAGCGAGCCAGTGCCGTTGGGCGAAGTGTAAGTGACAGCCGGATTGGGAATCAGTCCGGTGTTGTTGGAGGTGGCCGTGACGACGAGCGTCTGCGACTCTCCGCCGCCAGCCGTGATGCCTGCCAGGTTGACGGTCTGAAGCGGAGCGTCCTCGTTGATCGTCAGATCAGCGATGGCGTTCAGCGTCGGAGCGTCGTTGACGGGGTTGACGGTGATGGTGGCCGTCGCCGTGCCTCCGCCGAGCCCGGCATCAACTGCGCTCAGGGAAGCCTGGACGGTGAAGCTGCCGTTCGAGGTGGAGTTGGCGGCGGGCGTGAACTTCAACCCGGCTGCGCCCTGCGCGACCGTGATGAAGTCACCGTTATTGATCTGGGTCGTGCCGTCGTTCTGGAAGAGCGTGCCGCCGGTGATGCCAGTGATCTTGAAGTTCAAGACCTCTGGGCCGTCGCCCGGATTGGGCGTGATGACGAGGCCCGTCGTCGTCTGCGTATCTTCGTTAGTCGTCGCGTTCGTGACGGACGGAGTGTCCGGCGTGGGCGTGACGGTAAAGCTGACGGTCGCCGCCGCGCTCGTTAAAGGAGCAGCCGAGCCGTTGGTCGTGCCGTTGTCTTCAACCGTGTACTGGAAGCTGGCCGGGCCGTTGTAATCGGCGGTCGGCGTAAAGAGCACGTTGCCGCCGCTGATGCTGACCGCGCCGCCCACAGCGTTGCTCACAGCCTTGACGATCAACGCCTGAGCGCTCTCGTTGGCCGGGCCGGTCGAGTCGTTGCCGGTCAGGGCCGAGAAGGGAATCGTCCGCTGCCCTGAGTCTTCTCCAACAGAACTCAAAGCATCATTACTGGCCGTCGGAGCATCGTTGACCTCTGTGACCGTAATGCTGGCCGTCTCGGTCGCCGTGCTGAAGGGCGTCGTGCCGCCGACGACGGACGTGTCGGCGGTGTTGCCGTTTGCGCCGCTGTCCTGATCCCAGGCGCGGAATGTGAGCCCCGGATTGACAGCGCCGTTGAAGTTAAGAGCGGGGACGAAGCGTATGCGCGTCAGCGCGTCTGCCGCCAGCAGCCGCGCGCTTGATGCGTTCGGTGTGCCGAAGGCTGTCCAACTCCCGCCGTTGTTAATCGAAAACTGCCAAGCGCCGTTAGCATTATCAACCGCTGTCACGGCGATGCCTTCAATCGCGCCTGCGTCGACGTCCGTGATGCGGTCACCACCTGCGCTCGCAATGATGTCGGAGACGAGCGTGCCGCTGTTCGAGGCGTCCGCAATGTCCTCGCTGATGGCGTTCAGCGACATGTTGCCGTTGTTGTCAAGCACGGGCGCGTCGTTCTGCCCGTTGACCGTGATGGTGAAGGGGACAGGCGCACTCTGGTTGACGTTCGGAGACGTGCCGCTGCCGCTGTCTGTGGCCACGACGTTGAAGGTCGCCGTGCCGGAAGTGTTGCCGGTCGGCGTATAGGTCAGCACGCCCGAGTTGTCAATTGACGGCCCCGAAGTGAACGTCAGATTGCCGGTCGTGGCGGTCTGCGTGACGGCGTAGCCGGCGAGCGTCTGGCCCGCTTCGTCCGTCGCCGTGGCCGGGCCGGGCAGGAAGTTGGTGGCGAAGCTGTTGACGGTCTGCGCCGTAGCGTCCTCGTTGACGGCGGGCGGGTTGCTCGCTATCTGGAACGAGGGCGCGTCGTTAATGGCGTTGACCGTGATCGTGAACTTCTGCACCCCGCTCGTATTGGAGTTGGGCGAGACGTTGCTTCCATTATCGGAGAGCGACACGTTGATCTCCGCCGTGCCGTTGGTGTCAGGCGAGGTGGTGAATGTCAGATCGCCCGTCGCCGCATTGATCGCAGGGCCGCTGCTGAATGCCAGGTTGCCCGTCGTGCTTGCGACCGAGACATTGAAGGTCAGTGTCTGTGCCGGGTCGCCAGCGCCTTGAGAGATGCTAGTCGCCCAGCCGTTGACCGTCTGTGCGCCCGCATCCTCGTTGACCGTTTGATCCGCGCCCTTCGTGAAGGATGGCGGGTCGTTGACCGCGTTGACGGTGATGAGGACAGTATCGGAGTCTGTCTTCGCGCCGTCCACGCCAGTGTTGCCTTGATCATCGGTCAAAATCGCCAGGCTGGCCGAGCCGCTGTAGTTCAGTGTCGGCGTAAAGGTCAGGCCGTCGAGCGCCGTGTTGATGTTCGCAAGCGTGCCGGTGAAGACCATCAGCGCGTCGTCTGTGCCGTCGTTGTTTGCTCCCGCAGGCGTGAAGGTGAGCCCCGCCGTGCCGCTCAGGCTGATCGTTCCGCCCGTGGCCGTCAGCGTGACCTTGACGCTGGCAGTGCCCGCGTCGGAGTCGCTGATGGAAATCTTCGTTCCACCTGTGAACGTGAGCGGCACGTCTTCATCCGCCACCTGTGCGCCGGGCACTGTGTTGACCGGCGTCTTGTTAAGGAAGTTGGTCGAGCCTATGTGATCGAGCGTCTTGCCCGCAAAGCTCGAAGGCTCCACCTCCGTGCTCAAGGTGTCGAGCGTGAAGTTCGGGGCAGAACCGCCGAGCGCACCACTGGCCACCCAATCGGCAGCCGCCGAGCCCGTCGTGTCGCCCCTGCGCCCGACGTAGGTCAAGGCGAAGGTGACGGGAACGACCGTGCCTGACGACGCGCCGCTTCCGGTCGTCGCATAGTTCAGAGCCCCGTAGCCGTGATCGCTGCTGCCGCCGTCAACATTGCCAATCGAATCGAGAACGGCCCAACCGGCATAGATAGCGCCGTCGCTTGTGCCGTTGTTATCCGAATCTATGTCGTCCGAAAGAGTCGGAACAACACCCGTCTGAACCAGCATGAAGGTGGCGGAGTCGTTCTCAAGATTGGTCGCGCCGCCGTCCGCCTGGAAGATGCCGCCGGGCAAGCCGCCGAAGCCTGTCGTCGTACTCGTGACCACGCTTGCGCCGGAAGCTGTCGTGTACGTATTGCCGTTCTGCAAGAGAACCAGGAAGCCGTTCGTGCCGAAGCTCAACCCCGAGAGGTTGATGATGGTCGTCACATCGCCTGCGTTTGGTGAGTCGCCATCAATCGCTACCAGGTAAGTCCCGGCGGGAATCGTTGAGCTCGGCGTGCCGCGAAGCTCTATGTATTCGCTCGTGCCGGACGCGTCCGGGTTGAACGCGATTTCGTTGACGTAGATTGTGGCCAGTGGCCCAACCGTGATGGCAACGCTGTCCGTGTCGGACTTCGCGCCGCCCGTCCCGGTCTTGCCCTGATCGTTGGAGACAATCTGGACGCTCGCCGGGCCGTTGTAGCCGGAGGTCGGCGTAAACTGCATGCCGTTGAGCGCCGCGTTGATGGCCAGGAGCGTGCCGTCGAAGGTCATGGACGTGTCGTTCGTGCCGTCGTTATTAGCTCCCGGCGGATTGAAGGTCAGTCCAGCTGTAGTGCTCAGAGTGAGCGTGCCGTTGGTGGCCGTCAACGTGACGGTGATGACGCCGTCGCCCGGCGCGATAGCCGCGTCCGAATCGGCGACGGAAATCAGATTAGCGCCCGTGAAGGTTAAGATCGTGTTCTGCGGAATGCTGATCGCGCCGGGAACTGTGTTGACGGGCGCGTCATTGACCCCGTTGACACTGATCGTAAAGGTCTGCGGGGCGCTGGTGTTGGAGTTGGGCAGCACGTTGCTGCCGTTATCACTCAAGGTCACGCTCACGTCGGCCGTGCCGCTCGTGCCATTCGTCACCTCGTAGGTAAGCGTCCCGGTCGTCGCGTCAATGGCGGGCGCGGTTGCGAAGGACAGAGTGCCGGTCGTGCCGGTGACCGAGACGTTGAAGGTCAAGGTCTGTCCCGTTTCGTTCGGCCCCTGAGAGATGGCTGTAGCCCAGCCCGCGACCGTCTGCGGCCCTGCGCTCTCGTTGATGTTTTGGTCAGGCCCCTTGGTGAAGGACGGCGGGTCGTTCACAGGACTGACCGTAATGGTGAAAGTCTGCGGGGCGCTGGTGTTGGAGTTGGGCAGCACGTTGCTGCCGTTATCACTCAAGGTCACGCTCACGTCGGCCGTGCCATTGGTGTCGCCCGCGGCGGTGAAGGTCAAATTGCCCGTCGTCGCGTCAATGGCGGGCGCGCTTGTGAAGGTCAGAGTGCCGGTCGTGCCGGTGACCGAGACGTTGAAGGTCAAGGTCTGTCCCGTTTCGTTCGGCCCCTGAGAGATGGCTGTAGCCCAGCCGTTGATCGTCTGTGCGCCTGCATCCTCGTTGACTACAGGGTCTGCGCCCTTCGTAAAGGATGGCGGATCGTTGATCGAGTCCACGGTTAAGACGAACGTATCGGACATGCTGACCGCTGTCCCGCTGATCGTCTTCGTGGCCGTCACGGTGATCGTCGTCGTCCCCGTCCGGTTCAAAGCCGGTGTGATCGTCAGCGTGCGACTTGAAGCAGTGTCTGGCCCGACCGCTATGTTGGCGGGCAGGTTCGGAACCAGCGTCGTATCGCTCGAAGTGGCCGTGATGGAATCAAAGGATGTGGCCGCATCGCCGACGTTGAAGGTTAAGAGGAGCGGAGTGTCTTCCGCCGTAGACTTGTCCGTGATGTTCTCGACAGACGGGTCGGCCTCAAAGGCTCCGATGTCCACGGTCTGTGTGGTATCGGCGTCAGCCGCGTCGCGCTTGCGCCCGAAGCCTGCGCCGCGTTGATCCGTCGTCAGCGGAATCGCGTCCACCGCCGTGTTGTCGCCCGCATCGAGCGCAGGGCTACCGGCCAGCAGGGCGTGTGTCCGCGTCAGACCGCCGTTATCGGCGAGCGCCGCGATCTTCTGGTCGCCGTCGAAAAGGTTGTTGTTCTCGGTTGTGAACGCGCCGGAAGCGTTCTGTCCCGGGCCGCAGGCGATATTGCCTGAGATGATGGTGTTCGTGAGGTTGGTTATATTGTTGTTGGTGTCGATACCGCCGCCACTGCCATTGATGCTGCCCGCAGCCGGACAGGCTCCTGTGCCCGTGTTGCCGTTGGCGTTATTGTTCGTGATCGTCACGTTCAGGAGATTGAACGTGCCGCCGCTGCTGGCGAGGCCGCCGCCTTCGCGGGCCGTATTGCCCGAGATGGTCGAGTTGCGGAGGTTGACGGTCGAGCTGCTTCCGGCTGTGATGGCGCCGCCGTCGCCGTTGATGACCGTGTTACCCGTAAAGAGCATGCCCGTCAGGGTGACTGTGCCGCTCTGGACGAGGAGGCCGCCGCCACTGGTGCCCGTCGCGCTGACGCCCGTGACGGTGAAGCCGGAAAGGCTCGCCGTCGTGACCGGACTGTCAACTCTGAATGCGTTGAAGTTGCCGCCGCCGGCATTGATCGTCAACGCTCCGTTAGTGCCTGTGATGGTATTGGTGATGTTGACGTTCTTGGCGATAACCAGCGTGCTCAGGGTCGTGATGGTGTGCGCCCCGGCTCCGAGGTTGAAAGTGACGTTGTTGTTCGGAGCCGCACAGATGCCCGCAAGGGCTGCGCGCAGCGTGTTCAGGCCGCTATCGTTTATGCTGGTGACGACGGGGTTGGAGAGACATGGAGTGACGGTCTGCCCGCCCGCGAGCGTGCCTGCCGTGCCCGCCTCGTAGTTGCCGTCCCCACTATATTGAGCCGTGATCGTGTGCGGCGGGGGCGGGTTTGTTGTCGCCGTCAGCGCCGAGGTCGTACAGGCCGCCGTACCGCCACTGATCGGCCTGACACCGTTCGCGCCTCCCTCGTCGCAGGTTAGCGGAGTTCCGTTATCGAAGAACTGAACCGTGCCGGTCACGGCCGTCGGATTTCCAGCCGGGTTCGACGCGACCGTCGCCGTAAACGTCACGGCATCGTTGAAGTCCGAGGGGTTCTTGCTGGACACGACGGTCGTCGTGGTGTCGAAGAGATCAACCGGCGTCAGCGTCGCGTCCTTGGTGGCCGCGCTGGCTCCGCCCGCAGAGGCAGGGTCCGGGTCATGCGTCAGGACATCGGCGAAGTTAGTGCCCGTGGCCTTGCCCTGGTTGCTGACCTGCGCCGGGCCGGGCGGGACTCCCGTCAGGTTCGGCGGGTTGTTCAGAGTTACCTGGAAGGTGATCGTGACGGTCTTGCCCGGCGGCAGCGTAAATCCTGAGCCTGAGCCGTTGACGGTCACGGTCTCACCCGCGAGGGCTGCTGCGAGAGCGGCGCGCGGGCGCGTCCTGCGTACGACGGCGTGACTCAACATCGCCGTCCTTCTGTCTTTGGCGACGCTCACTCTGCGGCTGTCGCCTCTGGCCGAAAGGGAACTGTCCGCGCCGTTGAGCGCGATGCTCTGCTGAGAGACGGGCGCATTGACGGTCTGCTGGCTGGCCGTCTCTGCGGTAGAGGCGAGCGTTTGGGCGGCTGTCGTTTGCGCGTCGGCAGTCTGCTCGACGGCGGTATTGACGGCGACCGCCGCGTTGATCTCGCCGCGTAGCCGGTCTGTGACCGGCTGCGAGTAGGTTGCGTTGATGATGCCAGCCTGCTCGCGCGACCTGTTGAGAAGAGAGACCCAGGCGATGGCCGGGTTGAGATTGTCGCTCGCATTGAGCAGTGCGACCAGGTTGACCGGCTCGAATGTGCTCTCGACTGAAGAGAGCTGCGGCACTGTGGCCAGGGAGCGCGAAGCGAGCGGAGTGAGCGTGTCGGTGGGTGCTGTCTGAAGCACGGCCATCGTCTGAATCAGATTGTTGCCGTTCGGGTTGACGTTGTTGTCCTGCGGCAATCCGCGCAGGAAGCCCACAGGAAGCGGGCAGGAGCCGCCGTTGGCCGTGACGCCCGCACCGATGGTCGGCGCTGGCGTGTTGCCGCTGTTGTTCTGCGTGAAAGTGCCTGCAATCTCCGTCAGTGTAAACGACCCGTTGCCATTACCGACGCCGGATGAGGCCGTGTTATTCCGCAGGTCAAGACACAGCTTGGGGTTTGAGGGGGAGATGTTGAAGTCCTCTGTCACCGCGCGGAAGGTGGGGCTTGCAGCGGCATTCGTATTTCTGAGAGTGTTACCGACGAAGGTAACAGACATGTCGGAATTGTCATAGGAGTTGATGTCTACCACTCTGCTGGTGGTCGTGGCCGTAACCGTGTTATTGCTGATCTCAGCTTTGAATGATGTCGTATTACCGACCGATCCGACTTCGATGGCCCGACGAGTGCCGCCGATGATGGACCCTACTGCTTGACCGATGCGATTGTTGATGATCCGAAGTTCGGAAGCCCCGGTCGTCTCGCGCGTCTCGGCGAAGATGGCCTGATGGTCAGGTAAATTGTCAAAGTCATTGTTATCAACAGTGATGTCAATGCTGCCGGTCAGGCCGACGGGCGGCTCGCTGACGATGTGAATGCCGCGTCGCCCTGTGCCCACGCCAGTGCCGCTGTTCTTAATAATATTTTTCAGAGCGCCCGCGCCGCCGACCGTGCCGCGCAGATTCCCGCCCGCGCCCGTAATGCCGATCATGCCCGCCAGGGCTTGTTGACGCGTCAGGTCGTCGAACGTGCTGCCCGTGATGAGGATGTTATTCGTCCCGGCCTGGGCCGTGTTCAAGAGGACGCCACCGAAGCCTGTCACAGGAGCGGCGTTTTGAAATGTAGAGTTTTGAATCGTCGTGTTGATTATCGCCGTCGAGCCAGCCGAGACACCGGCGACGGTCTGTACGGCGTGCCCTTCCATATTGGTGAAGGCGCATGTGTTGGTGATCGTCAGCGAGTTGTTCGTCGTGCCGCCGCCCTGCATGATGACGAACGAGTCGCCCGTCTTCGTCGCCAGAGCGGCAGGCTGCGTGAAGGTATCGTCGTCCAGGGTCAACAGCGCGCCGGTCTGAGTCATATTGATGACGAAGATGCCGCCGCCGCCCGACGGGACTTCCTGAATCGTGCTCGTCTGTATCTTGTTATTAGCGCCTCTCAGTTCGTTGGCGAAGAAGCCGTGATGTCCGGGCTTGTTCGAGTTGTTCACGCGGTTGGGCCGCTGGATGGTCACGCCCGTGAGGTTGACGCCGCCGGAGTTGCGCACGTCCACGCCGTCGTCGTCGAGGTCTTGAAGCGTGCCGCCATTGAGGTTGAACCTGAAGGCCGCGTTGGTATTGTCTTTCAGGAAGATCGCGTCGCCGTCGCCGTCGCTCTCGGCAACGTAGTCCTGATTGGCATCGGTCTCTGCGATGGACTGATTGGCGTTGCTGATGCTGGCGCTTGCGATGGTGATGACGGCGCTCGAGGTATCCACGCGAATGCCGTAGCCGGGGACGGTGTTCCCGGAAGCCAGCGGGATGCTGACCGCGCCGAATCCGACCGTGCCCTGGACGCTCGTCATCTGGATGCCGGTTCTGGCCCGGGTATTGATGTTGGTCGCACCGAAACTGATGGTGGACGAAGCGCCGACGGTGTTGAGATTGATGCTGGCGGCCCCTGCGCTGGGGGTAGTGACGCTCCCGAGGCTCGAACCGGCGTTGGTGACGTTGGTCGTGCCGGTGACGCTGAAGCTGGAATTGGCGACGAGATTGGTCAGGTCTATGCCCTGAGCAGTGCTGTTGGTCGAGTCAACGGAGTTGAAGGTGATGCCAATCTGAACGCCGTCGATGTCTATCGCCTGCCCGGAGGTCGAGGTGACGGTGTTCGTTCCGGTGTTGACGTTGACTATTCCGCCGCCGGTGGCCTGAAAGCCTATGCCGGAGGTCGTGTCTATGTCCAGACCGTTCGTTAAATTGATCGTCGCGCCGTTATTGCTCGTCAGCGTAACGGCGTTATTCGCGCCGGTGTTCAAGGTCTTGGTGGCGTTGTTGAAAATGACCTGGCCGCCGCTGTTGTTCTGCACGAGGATGCCTGAGCTAGTGCCGGTCGAGGAGATGGAGCCGGTCAGGCTCACAGACCCGCCCGTGCGGCTCTGAATGTTCGCGGCACGTCCGGCAGAGTTCTTCGAGATCGTGCCGTTGTAGGTCACCGTGCCGCCGCCGCCATTGACTAAGAAGGCATCGCCCGTCGGATTGGTGATTGACGTTAAAGTGCTGAAGGTGAAGTTGCCCTCCGAGCCCGTGGTGATGTCGATCCCGGCGTCGCCGCCGTTGAGCGTCGTCGTGCCGGTGAACTGGTAGACTCCGTCGGCGTTGCTGAACTGAAGGCCGGAGCCGCCGGTGGCGCTGATCGTCCCCGTTTGAAAGAGCAGCGTGCCCGTCGTATGGCCGCCGGAAACAGAGACCGCCGCGTTATTAGCCGCCTGAGTGATGCCACCGTTGTAGGTCACGTTGACAGTTCCGCCAATGACGCTGAAGGTGGGCCCGGAAGCCGTGCCCGTGAGCGTGCCGCCTGAAGCCGTCATGGTTCCGGCGATGGTCGTGAGCAGGATGCCGTCGGTTCCGCCGCCCGATGAAACCGTGCCGAAGACTGCGGTGCTGGCAACAGGGCCGGACAGCGTGCCGTTCGCCAGGTTGAGCGCCTGCCCGTTACTGCTCACGCTCACTTCCGTCAGCGAAAGAGTTCCGAAGGCAGAGCCGGCGAGGCCAGTGCCCGCCGTCCCGCTGATATTGAAACCGCGCAGCAGGTTGCCGGTGTTGCCGGAGTTGAGCGTGATGCCTGCGGTCGTGATCGTCGGAGGCGTGCCGCCCGTGGAGGGCAGCGTGGCGCTGCCCGCAGGAGGCGTGATGCCGGTCAGCGTTTGAATGGAAGCGCTTGAGCCACCGCCGATCAACTTCTGATCGTTGCGCAACGTCAAAGGGCCCGCGTAGTTATTGGGGCTCGAATAGATGAAGATGTTCTGGCTGTCTTTCGGGTGCGTGCCTACGCCGTCGTTCTGCGCATTGAAAGTTGAGATCAGCTTAAAGGGGTTGGAGAGGCGTCCATCGCCTGTCGCGTCGCCGGGCGCTCCCGCGTTGTTGTTGATGAACCAGATCATCCCGCTGATCGTGATCGTCACAGTGCCGGAGGCGGAGAGCGCAGCCGGAGAGTTCGTCGTATAGGTGAAGGTGTCGTCGCCGGTGAATCCCGGCGGCGGGTCGTAGGTGAAGCTGCCGTCAGCGTTGATCGTCACATTGTTGGTCGCGCAAGCTCCGCAGTTCGCGCTCTTCTTCGTTTCCGCCGTCGCCGTGAAGCCGGAGCCGGAGCCCGTGTAAGGGTCGAAGTCGTTAGTGAGCAGACCGGCGGCGGCATCCTTTGAGATACTGACGTTGCCCGTCGCCGTGTAGGCGTCGTTGACCGCGACCGGGGTGACGCCGATCGAACCGGGAACTAAGGTGGTGTGCGGGTCAATGGTGTCGGTGAAGCTCACGCCCGTCGCATCTGCATCGCCCGTGTTTGTGAGGGTGACGGTATAGGTGATCTTTTCGGTCGTCGCCGGAATCCCGTTCGTTGGGTCGATCTTATTGTCGCCGTCGCCGTCTACGAGCGTATCGGCCTTAGCGACTTCAATCACAGGCCCCGCGACGAGCATGTTGGCGAAGATTCTGCGAACGGCCTGCGCGTGGTTGAGGCGTGCGCCCCCGTCGCCTGCGCTCGTCGTCGCATCGTTGCCCGTGCCGCTGGGAGCTTGAGCGCCAGCGCGCGGCGTGCCCTGTTGCGGCAGCGATTCTCTGTTGGCCTTTAAGGCGGCAACCCCGGGCAGAGCGCCTGCTTCGCTGGAACTGGCCGAAGCTATGCTCTGATCGGTCGCAGGCGCGGCGTCGCTCGAATGCACGGCGACGGTTGAGCCGGAAAAGACCATTCCCGCCAGCGCTGCGAACGTCAGGAGGGCCAATAGCACGACTCTCTTTGTCGTTCTCACTTTATTTGCAGGCATAATGGGGGACGCAGGGCGGGACGTGTCAAACATGGGGATTCCTTCCAATTTAGGGGCACTGTGCTCTGTCTCACAGTACGAGGGATAGCTAATGGACGGTTGATCGGGAATGCAACAGAGGCAATAGCTCTACTCGGACGATCATCTCCGAGATACGGCCTACTAATTTACGCGATAGTTTCAAGAGAGTCAACAGCTTATGGGCCAACGGCGATAAAGATTCGAAGAAAGGCTGAGCGTCGGGCGAGCCTGCGCGGGCGAACCCGCGGGGGATGATAGCGAAAGGGCGCCGGTTTTTACCCCAGCGCCCCTGTCCTCTCGTCCTGGGCTAATGACTGCGAGCGACGGAGAAACCCTGCTTTCATCAACGTCCTGCGGCGCGTCTTTGAAGGCGGCTTAACAGTGTCGGAGCGAGCGACCATCTCTCTCATGTCGTGCCGCAAGGAGGGCTTGCGGCACGACATGAGAGAGATGGTCAGGATGGGGCCATCGAAGATCGCCTAACGGAAGTTTGAGCGTCGCGGAGGCATTGGCCTTGGGCCTTAACCTAGCTTCCGCAGTTCGGAGTGGCGTCATTCGTGATCGTCCACACGGAGCTGCTGGTAGCGTCAACCGTCTTGTACAGGAAGCATCCGTCCTGATCTTCGCTGATGACCTTAACCTGCGATTGATTACCGGAGACGCTGAGGGAAAACGACTGGCCGGGGCTGATGGCCCCGTCGTTGAGCTGGTCAGGCCCCCAGTTATCGTTGTCGGCAGGCGATAGGTAGAGATGGCGTATCTCCCACTTGGAATTGTTGACGACGGTGATGGTCGTCTGCGTTTGTGCGCCCGTCAGCATAGGGGCTGCGCTCATAAGTGAGAGCACAGCGACCATGATCGCAAGGCGGAAGCCTTTTTTCGAATTTAGAATTGCGTCAAGCATCTTTCTCATAACCGGACTCCTCTCTCGGGTCGTAAACAGGTGAAGAATAAGATCAACCGTATCCGTGTGGCGTGATGGATGGACGCGGGCCCAGGCGTTTTCCGCTCGTGCGCTTGGGCTGGCATCTATACGCCGCCCGCGTCCATCTCCCACGCTTTTGACGCGCGTGGCAGCCTCTCAGATCACGGGCAATTGCTCGTGACCGTATAGTGCGGCCCGCTGTCCACTGCGGCAATACCGTTCCGGCTCTTCGGCACTGTCACCGTGGCCGTGGCTGTGGTCGTATTGCCCGCCGTATCCCTCACCAGGAAGGTGATGGTGTAGACGCGCCCGTTGCCGCCGCCGTCACGCTCCGAGCGCAACTGCACGGACTTGCAGTCGGAGGCGATGACGATGTCTTTCAAGGTATTGCCATCGCCGTTGCCGTTCTCCGTCTCGTCGCTGGTGACGCTTGAGATAACCACGTCGCTCAGGTCAACAGTCGAATCGCAAGCGTCGCTGGCGCTGGCAACGAGACTGGTCAGGTTGACGGTGATGTAATGGTGGTTGGGTGGCCAGAGCGTGATGACCTGATTCGTCAACGTGATGGTCGGCTGTGAGTTATCAACGACAGTGATAACCACCGTGTCCTGCGAAGAGGCATTCGACGAATCCGTCACCGTAAGCGTGATCGTGTGTACGCCGAGGCCGAGCGTGACGTTGAGAGTCGCACCCGTCCCGAGTGTGGTCGCTCCTTCTTTCCAGACGTAGGAGAGCGTGTCGCCCGCGTCCGGGTCTGTCGAAGCTGTTCCGTCGAGCGTCACTGACACGTTCGTGCAACCCACGGTCTGATCCGGCCCGGCATCGGCGACCGGCGGATCGTTGACCGGAGTGATCGTGAAGCTGACGCTTCCGGTATCCGTCTTCGGATCAGCCGCCCCGTTGGTCGTGCCGTTGTCCTGCGCGACGTAATCGAAGCTCGCCGGCCCGTTGTAATTGAGCGTCGGATTAAAGAGCACGTCCGTGCCGGAGATCATGACCGTACCGCCGACAGCGTTGCCGACCGAGATGATCGTCAAAGCCTGAGCGCTCTCGTTGGCCGGGCCCTTCGAGTCGTTGCCGAGCAGAGTGGCGAAGGGAATCGTGCGTGTGCCCGAATCCTCCGCTATGCTCGACAGCGAATCGTCAGAAGCGGTCGGCGCATCGTTAACCTCCGTGACGGTGAAGCTGGCGGTCGCCGCCGCGCTCGTCTTCGGATCAGCCCCGCCGTTGGTCGTGCCGTTGTCTTCAACCGTGTAGTCGAAGCTCGCCGGGCCGTTGTAATCGGCGGTCGGCGTGAAGAGCACGTCCGTGCCGAGTATGCTGACCGTGCCGCCCACGGGATTACTGACGGTCTTGACGGTCAAGCTCTGGCCGCTTTCATTGGCCGGGCCCTTCGAGTCGTTGCCCGTCAGGTCTGTGAACGGAATCGTGCGTGTGCCCGAATCCTCGGCCACGCTTGAGAGCGAGTCGTTGACAGCCGTCGGCGTGTCGTTGACATCGGTGACGTTGAAGCTGACGCTGGCAGCGGCTGCGCTCGTCAGCGGATCAGCCCCGCCGTTGGTCGTGCCGTTGTCCTCGACCGTGTAGTCGAAGCTTGCTGGCCCGTTGTAATTAGCCGTTGGCGTAAAGAGCACGTCCGTGCCGACGATTTGAACCGTGCCGCCCACAGCGTTGCTCACAGTCTTGACGATCAACGCCTGGCCGCTTTCATTGGCCGGGCCCTTCGAGTCGTTGCCCGTCAGGTCTGTGAACGGAATCGTGCGTGTGCCCGAGTCTTCGGCGATGCTCGACAGGCTATCGTTGACAGCCGTCGGCGCGTCGTTGACTTCTGTGACGGTGAAGCTGGCGCTTCCCGAATCCGTCTTCGGATCAGCCCCGCCGTTGGTCGTGCCGTTGTCTTCAACCGTGTAGTCGAAGCTCGCCGGGCCGTTATAATCGGCAGCCGGTGTAAAGAGCACGTCCGTGCCGACGATTTGAACCGTGCCGCCCACAGCGTTGCCGACCGCCGTGACGGTTAGCGTTTGACCGCTTTCGTTGGCCGGACCCTTAGAGTCATTGCCTGTCAGAGAGGCGAACGAAATCGTGCGTGTGCCCGAATCCTCGGCCACGCTTGAGAGCGAGTCGTTAACAGCCGTCGGAGCATCGTTCACTTCCGTGATGGTGATCGAAGCAACGTCGGTCGCCGCGGAGTAGGCCGTCGAGCCACCGTTCGGCGTCGTGTTAGCGGAGCCTGCGCCGTTGGCCAAGCCGTTCGACTGATCCCAGGCGCGGAAGGTCAAGCCGTTGCTCACCGTCCCGTTGAAATCAGCATTGGGCTCGAAGTATAGACGCGTGTTCGCATCCGCCTTGAGGACGCGAGCAGACGAGTTGCTGACAGCTCCCAAAGCCAACCAGTTCGCCCCGTTGTTTGTCGAGTAGAACCAGTTGCCGTTAGCCGTGTTCGCACCCGTGATCGCCATGCCCGTCACCGGATTGGCGTCCGAGTCGGTCACGTTGTCCTGGCCGCCTGCGGGCGTCGTCAGGTCAACGAGTGAAGAGACGAGCGTTCCGACCGGGCCGACAGGCGCTCCCGAATCCTCTGCTTCGCTGGCGAGCGAGACCGCCGTATCAGCCAGCACCGGAGCGCTGTTCGGAACAACGACCGGCGTAACGGTCGGGTCGGCTGCGCCGGGGAAGTCCGGGTCGTCAGTCAGTACGTCGCTGAAGTTGCTGCCGGACACAGTGCCCTGGTTCGAGACCTGAGCACCGCCCGTGTAGGGGTCGCTGATCGTCACGTTGAAAGTGATGGTGATGCTCTGGCCCGCAGGCAGCGTGCCGATTGAGAGATTGACGCCGCCCGACATGCTGGCGAGAGGCTTCAACAGCAACGGCCTTGCTGCGGGGGCGTGATTTGTCCTCGCCGCCGTCTGCCTGTTCTCTCTTCTCACGCTCGGGTGATTCAAAGCCATGCTCTCGCCGCGCTGACGACGCGCATTGTTCGCAGGCTGTGAAGCTCGGCTGTTTGCCGGGCGTGCCATCGCGGCGAGTCTCTGTGCCGCCGTCGTGGGCCCGTCGCTGCTCGCCTGCCGGTTCTTATCGAGCGGCGACGCGGCAGTGTTCATGAATTGCTGGGGGTTGTTACGCTGCATGGCCAGGTCTTGTCGCTGCATGCTCTTGAGCATGGCGACGGGCTCGGCGCAGTTAGCGTTGTTGTTGAAGTTGATTGTGCCCGTGACGGAGGCCGTCCCGGAAGTGTTCTGGCCCTGGATGGCTGCCGCCGTCACAGCGCCCACGCCGGGCCCTTCGACAGCGTAAGTCCCGGCGGTGTTGGCCAGCCGGTATTGCGGGGCCGTGCCGCCAGAGGCGCTGTTGCTGCGAATGTCCAGGCACATGGAGGCTGTCGCGGCTATCGTATCCGCGCTGAAGACCGGGCCCGTCCCGTTCTGCTGAAGCGTGTTGTTGAGCACCGTCAGGTTCAGCGCGCTGCCCGTCTCCGAGTTGATGTCGATCAGCTCGTTCGAGCCGGTCGTGCCGGTGATGGTGTTATTGCTCAGCGCGAAGTTGACTGACCTGGGCGTGTCGTGCGTCCTGAACTCTATGGCCTCGTTCGACCCGGTTCCGATTGAGCCGACGAAGCCCGCCAACTGGCCGATGCGATTGTTCGTCACGGCGATCTCGGAATTCCCGGTGTCGGTTCTGAGGTCAACGAAGATCGCTTCTCGGGCCAGACGGTCAATGTCGTTATTGTCTATGGTGACATCAACGGTGCTGGTCTGTGGAGCGGTCGCGTCGCCCGTGATGTGTATGCCGCGACGGCCGGTGCTGTTGCGAATCGTGTTCTTGAGAGCGCCAGCGCCGCCGATTGTTCCGAGCAGGCTCCCGCCGGACGTCGTCATGTTGATCAACCCGGCGTTAGCGCCTGGCCGACCGATGTCCTCCAGGGTGTTGCCCGTGATCGTGAAGCTTTGCGTGCCCGCATTAGATGCCGATAGGAGGATGGCGTTCAGTCCGCTCGGGGTGGCGGCGTTGCGGAACGAAGAGTTTTGAATCGTCGTGTTGACGGTCGCCGTCGAGCCTGCCGTGGAACCGGCGATGCTCTGGACGGCGTTGCCGTCGAGGTTGAAGAAGTCGCTCGTGTTGGTGATGATGAGCGAGGTGTTGGTCGAGCCGCCGCCCTGAACGATGACGAAGGAATCGCCCGTCTTTCCAACCATGGCGGCCGGCTGGGTGAAGTCGCTGTTGTCCAGAGTCAGCGAAGAGCCTGTGGACGTGACGTTGATGACCTTGATACCGCCGCCGCCCGCGGGCACTTCCTGGATGGTGCTGTTCTGAATCTTGTTCGCGCCTCGCAGCTCGCTGGCGAAGAAGCCGTGGTGTCCGGGCGTGAGCGAGTTGATGACGCGATTGGGCCGCTGGATGGTGACGCCCGTCAGCGTGATGTCGCCGGAGTTGCGCACGTCTATGCCGTCGTCGCCGAGGTCTTGAAGCGTGCCGCCGCCGAGCGTAAAGCTGCCAGTATTGTTTGTCAGGAAGATGGCATCGCCGTCGCCTTCGCTCTCTGGGATGCCGTCAGAGTTAGAGTCCGTCTCGGCGACCGTCTGCTTCGTGCCGCTGATGTTGGCGGCGGCAAAGCCGACGTTCATGCTCGAATTCTGCACCTTGACGCCGAAGCCGCCGACGTTGTGCGGGTTGGCAATCGTCGTCGTGCCGAAGACGACTCCGCCCAGCGAATTGTCAGCGTTGTCCACGTCGTCGATGACGATGCCGGTCGCGTTGCGGTTGAGGATGTTGACCGTGCCGAACTGGATGGAAGTGCCGACGGGGATGGAGGCGACGGTGGAGATGTTGATGCCCACGCCCGCAGCGTTGTCAATGGTGGTCGTCCCGCTGACCTGGAAAGAGCCGCTCACGCTCGCCAGGCTGATGCCGGTCGTCGTGCTGTTCGTCGAAGCGATGCTATTGAAGGTGGCGGCGAGCGTGCCCGTGCTGAGGTTGAGCGCGCGGCCTGTGCCCGTGAGGCTGACATCGGCGACGGTGAGCGTGCCGAAGCTGCTGCCGGTAATGTCCGTGCCGGTCGTGTCGCCGACGTTGAGGCCGCGAATCGTATTGTTCTGTGCGACCGTGATGCCGCTTGCGCCGTCAGTGATGTTGACGATGGTCGCATTGGCGGAGTTCATCGCGGGCAGAGGCTCGCTGCCCGTGGGCTCGGTCAGGCCGGTGATGGAAGAGAGGCTGATGGTCGAGTCCTGACCGATCAATCTCTGGCCGCTCAGCAGGCTGACGGGGCCGACGTAATCGGTCGGGCTCTCGTAAAGAAAGATATTGTCGTTGCTCGCAGGGTTATTGCCCGCGCCGTTATTGACGGCGTTGAAGGCGGCGAGCGTCTTGTAGGGGTTGGTAATACGCCCATCGCCCGTCGCGTCGCCGGGCGCTCCCGCATTGTTGTTGACGAACCAGATCATCCCGCTGACCGTGATCGTCACAGTGCCCGTCTTGGTATTACCTTCGCCGTCGTTGAGCGTGTAGGTAAAGCTATCGTTGCCCTCGAATCCCCTGGGCGGGTTGTAAGTGAAGCCGCCGCCTGGGCCCATGGAGACGTTGCCGCCCTGTGCGCTGGTCGCGCCCGAGGTGGCCGTCAAGGAAGGGCCGCTGCCGTCCGGGTCAACGTCGTTGGCGAGCACGCCCGGTGCCGGAATCGTGATCTGGACATTGCCTAAAGCCTGGTAAGCGTCGGCGAAAGCCAGCGGCGTCGTCGTCAAAGAGCCCGCCACATAGTCCGTGTTCGGGTCGGGCGTGTCGTTGAAGGAGACACCCGTGGCGTCCGTGCTCCCGGTGTTGGTGATGGTGACGGTGTATTTCAGCGTGTCGCCCGGATTGGCTATATTATCGCCGTTGGCGTCGCTCACAAGCGCATCCGTCTTGGTGGCCGTGACGGTCGCGTTGAGGAGGGTCGGGAAGTAGCGCGCGAGCGCATGGTTGCGGCTCAAACGCGCCCGGCCCCCGTCGCTACTCGCGCGAGTCCAGGGAAAGAATCGGGCGAAAGCTTTCGCGCCCGGCGTAGAGTGCGCGGCCTCTTTGGCGCGGCTCTCTTGCTCGCGCGCCTGAGAAGCGGTTCGCGCAGCACGCTCTTTCGCCGTCGTATTGCTTGAGTAGACGGAGCGTGAGGCCAGCGAAAGTATCGCGACGCCCAAGGCCATCACGGCACAGATCGTCAAGAGCAGGGATTTCTCGGCCAAAGCTCTTTTCTTTGCTGGCTTATGATTGGCGGCAATAATGTGGGATTTTCGATAATGAGTGCGACGCATCGGGGGAACTCCTTCCAGGAAAAGCGCTGTGTGCTGGAGATTGACAGCGCGAGGGATTTTGTCGGAAGGCTGAGCGGACGAGTTTATGCGCGAGAGTGTGCGAGCATAGGCGTCGGGGGCCAGCCTCAAATCCTGCTGGGTGAGCCCGCCGCACCAGACGGGCGCGGCGGGCGATAGCGGCTATTCAGACTTAGGTGTACTGCATCAGGAGCCTAGAGCATCCCTTCGGAAAATTCTTCTAAGGTCTGGCGGGGAAGACTCCCTGCATAGCGATACAGAAATTAACAGTCAGATACGGCATCATGTTGTTGTGCGGGAGACTGCCACCGGCAATCGGCAGGGGGGCCGTGGACATCTGCTGCAAGTTGGCAGCCGGGGCATAGATGTCGTTTCCTCTCCCGAAGTTCTTGTCCGTGGGAATGGTGCTTGCGCCGTCGTTGTCCGATGCTGAGATGGAGTGCGTATGGAAGGGGATCTCCGATGTCAGAAGCGTGACGTACTCCGAACCGCCTTGCTGACCCAGGAAATACTCACTAAGGCCGTTGCCCTGGCCCGGATGCACCGGGGCACTTCCCTGTAGGTTTGGCAGCGCGAAGGTTGATTTCCCGTCGCCGCCGTAATAAGTGCCGAGCAGGGAGAAGAGCGCCGTGTTCTGCGAGAGCGGGATCAACTGCCCATTGCACTGCGCCCAGCCGGTCGGGGCGAAGTTGCAGCAGAACATTCTGATCTCGGCGAGAAAGGGTGATGCCATGATGATTCTCCTTAGCTATTGATGGGGAAAGAACCCGAACAACGAGATGATGAAGTTCACGCACAGGTAGGGCTGAATGTTTGTGTGCGGCTGACTGCCGCCGGTGGGGGTCACCGCCTGGACGTTCAACGGGATCGTTGATGACCCTCCGACATACAGATCACCTTCGGAGACTGACGGCGTATTACCCACCGGGTCTTTCGACGTGCCGGGGCTGTTGGCGGCCAGCAAAGGGTGCGTATGGAGAGGAGTCTGCTGCGCCGTTAGCGTCACCGACTCCACTCCGGCCAGCTCGCCTATTATATAATTCTGGGTGATGCCCGGGCCCTGCCCCATGTGAAGGGGAACTCGGCTTTGCAGGTTCGGAAGGTTGAATGTCTCCTGTCCATCTCCGCCGTAGGTCGTCCCGAGAAGAACGAACAGCGCATCGTTTTGTGAGATTGGCATTTGCTGCCCGCTGCAGAAGGCCCAGCCTGCCGGGGCGAAGTTGCCGGCGAACATCCTGATCTCACCAGTGTAGGGTTGTGACATAATCTCTCCTTCTAGTTGCGACTGGGGAAAGCGCCCTGAAGGGCGATACAGAAGTTCAAAGTCAGAAAGGGCTGACGGTTCTCGTGTGCCTGGCTGCCCCCGAAATTACCGATGACGGTCGCGTCCATCGGCGTCAGGTTCGTCGCACCGCCATACATGTTGATGCTCGCTTTGCCGAGCACGACCGTGCCGTCGGGATTATCGGTCGTCGAAGCGTTATTCGTCCCTTGCAGGATGTGTGTGTGGGCAGCCATCTCGCTCTGGGTAAGCGTATGGAATTCCTGACCGCCGCTTTGCCCGAGGTTAAAGCCCGGACCAGTATGGACTGGGATGCGTCCGCGCAGGTCGGGCAAGGCGAATGTGGTTTGCCCGTTACCACCAAAGGTCGTGCCGAGCAGCGAGAAGAGCGCCTGGTTCTGATTGATGGGCAGAAACTGCCCATTGCACTGCGCCCAGCCTTGCGGTGCGAAGTTGAAAGCCATGATTCGGATTTCACTCATGAATGGTGTACCCATAGTCTCCACTCCTTATTGTGCAGAGGGTCGTGTTGAAATTGATTGGCTAATGAAATTGAAGAATGGACGCTGGCCTGTTGGAACAGTGGAAAAAAACCGCCTCACTAAACCGGGAGCCGCGTTACTTCTGCCCTGGGCGACTGCGAGGCAAAACCGAATAGCTGAAATTAGCCGTCGCTGCGAACCGTAAAAGCGCGCGTACAATAGTGCAGGTCTCGGGCGGTTGTCAAGGACTTTTTGCACACGCCGCCAGTCCCCATACGAACGCTCGATTTAGCGCGCATCATAGCCCGGCACACGCCGACAAGGAGTTGGCCCACACGCTTCAAGCCCGATCAATTCAGGTCAACGCGTCTCCTCGCCATGAGCGCGCATGGGCCCACCCGTCCGGCCCGGGCTGCGAAGTCGACGCTCCGGCCCTGTTCAGGGACGACGCCTGGCTGATGATTTAATTCGCAGGCCGAAGATCTCGTTTATCCTGCGGCTCGTAGGGCCCGGCAACTGGTCGCCCTGCCAGACCGTGAGATACTCGCCGCTCGCGCTATTGCAGGCCACGGATGCCAGGTTGACTTTCCGATCTTTCCCTATCGCCGCGATGTTCGAGACCTGAAAGTCCGCGTCTATCTCCGCTCCGAGCGGGCTCAGGCGCTGGGCGAAAATCTCGTATGGGCCCACGTCTCTAACCCCGCGCCAGATGACCAGATACTCCTTATCCGCACTGTTGTATGAGACGCGCGGATTGTCCGCCTCGTTCTTGGGCCCAGCCGTGTTCGAGATGCGGAAATCCTCCGGCCCCGTCTCCTGCAACGTCGCCGCATTGATGCGCTGGCCGAAGATTTCCCTGAGTCCTTCAACGCCCGCGCCCGCCAGCCCTGTGGCCTGAAAGACGACCATGTACTCGTTGACGGTGTTGTTATAAACGACATGCGCCGCACCCGCGTCGCGGTTACTGCCGATGCTGGTGGTGATCTGCGAGATGCGGAAGTCGCCGTTGCCTGCGCCGACCTGCGCGCCTTGAGCGGTCAGCCCCTGGGCCCAAATCTCCGACTGGTTCATCTCTTTGAAGCCGCCCGCCCAGACGACCAGATAACGGCTGTTCGCGCTATTGAAGGCGACCTCCGGGCCGCTCGCGTTAAAGCCCTGGCCCTGATCTGTGGTGTTCGAGATGCGAAAGCCTTTGCCGAGCGCATCGCCTTTGGCGCTCAGCAATTGCCCGTAAATCTCCACCTTGACGGCGTCCTCGGGTTGGCCCATCCCTTCCCAGACGACCAGGTATTGGTTGCTGGCGCTGTCCCAGGCGACATCTGCGTTACTGCTCTGGCGTACAATGTTCTCCTGTATCTTGCCCGCGTCGGTCGTGTGCGAGATGCGAAAGTCTTTGCCGATTTCGACGCCGCTGCGACTTAATCTCTGCCCGTATATCTCAAAGACCTCATCCGGGTCACCTGTCGCGCCCGCACCGTGCCAGACAACCAGATACTCGTGAGCCGCGCTGTTATAAACGATCTGCGGTTGGTTGGCGACGTGAGTGTGGCCGCTGTCGGACATGCGCGAGATGAGGAAATCGGGCCCTATCTCAGCGCCCGTCGCGGCGTTGAGGCGTTGACCGAAAATCTCTTTGACCCGGCGGAATTCCGCCCCGCTCAGTCCATCGCCCTCCCACACCACCAAGTATTCGTTGTCTTCCGGGTTGTAGGCCACATCGGGAAAAGCCGCATCGCGGTCAACGCCCGCGCTCGATGCCTGTGAGATACGAAAGGCTGCGTCGGCGGGAGTCTCCGCCTTCTGTGCCTGGCTCACGAAGAGGCCGCGACTCGCGCCCGCGGCCCTGACGGCGTTCCGTGGGCCCACAAAGAAGATTAGTGCTCCGGCACAGGCCATCATGATCGGGATGATGAAGAGAAGATGCCGCGAGGAGAGCGAACCCTTACAGGCGGACGGGGAATGTTTTCTTCGATTGCCAGGGTGAAACATCAATGGACTCCTGCAAAATTAAGATGGACGTGCGTCATGAAATGCGGGTCTCAAGATTTAAAACTCGTTCCGAGCATTGCCGACTGCTTGGCCCAAGGGCCAAGGCGTGACCGCTCCTGCTTGAGAAGAGCGGCAATTATCAGGCCGATCATGAGCCGATCAAAAATTGGATTGACTAACTCAGGATTTGCTGTTAGAAGTCTTCGGCGCGATCATGCTCCTAATGGTCTGGGCAGATACTTGCCGGGGTAATGATCGTACCAACCTAGATGCGCCTGATCGTATTTAGTTGCTCGGTCCGGCGCAACGAAACAAGCCGCCAATTCACAGAAGCACTACCTCGTTCATTGCGGAGCAACTAGACAACTCATTTCGAGGAGAACCCCCATGTTTATTTCACGACGAAAATTTTTGCAAGCCGGAACTGTGATTGCAGTCGCTGCCGGCGTCCCTCTGAAAACAGCCGTCGTCGTTACCGGAAAGCGGAACGCCCCTCCACAATCGAGCTCTCCCGTTGGAGCCCAGGCGTCCACCCCAGTTAAGACTAATACGCTGAATCATGATTCGCTCGCGTCTTACACGAAAGCCACTTTCGCAGCGCATCTCAACTCATCCTTTGTCATTAAATCAAAACGCGCCAGGGCCGTCGAAGTCAAACTGGTTGAGATTAACGACGCCGGGCCGGTTCCAGATCAGCAGTTGTCCGGCAAGGAGTGCTTTTCGCTCGTTTTCCGCACTTCGCAAAGGCTTCGCCAGGACGTGTATGAGATCGAACACGCAACGCTCGGAAAGTTTGAGCTGCTTCTAGTCCCGGTCGGCAAGGACAGGAAGGGCTCTTACTACGAGGCTTTGATCAACCGTCTCCATTAAATAGCTCAAACATTTTCGTGCGGAGAGAGCGAGCGAAACACTTTGCTCGATCTCTTCGTCCCGTTGAGCCCGGCGTATGACAACCCATCATATGCACGGGAGAGGTGTGCCCGACGCGTTGGTTCGCCCGGCACGGCCCTTGACGAATGGTTCGAGGACGATTCATCGCTTCGCGCGCTCTCTTGATCAATCAGGCGCTTCGCTCGCCGTTCCATTCCATGAGCAGGTAGACCCCTTCCTCTCCGATCTTGGAAAACCCCAGCCGTTGAAAAAGGCGAAGCGACGGATTGAAGCTCTCGACGTAAATTTCGAGCCCTTTCCCCGTCTTCGCCGACTCGGCCATGAGGTCTTTGATGATCGGAGTCCCGATGCCTTTGTTTCTCGCAGCGGGGAGAAGCGTCATATCTATAATCAAGATTTTCTCATCCTGCCGGGCGACGTAGAGACGGCCAACGGGACGCTCATCTGAAAGGATAATCTCGTAGCTGGCCTTCGGGTAATGGATTTGATAGTGGTCGTGCTGTGCCTGGAACTGCATTCTCAGGAAGGCTTCCTTCTGGGCCTCGTTCCAGGGCACGGCAGCCATCTCGTCCGTGCGTGTGCTGTCGTAGAGTTCGCGCAGGAAAGCTTCATCGTCTGGCCCGATCGGGCGAAAAGTTATGGGCATAATGTTGATTCAGGTTTCGGTTCGCGGGGTCGTCGCTTCTTTTGATAGTCGCAAAGCGTGCCGGGAAGGGCGCTTGAGGGCCGAGCCGGTCATTGGCCCATTAAAATAGAATTCGTCGTTAATAGACGTAGGACTTGCGCGTCCTGACACCCACATTGGGACGGTTGACCTTGACCCTGATCACTCTTTCCTCTCCGCGCCGCGCAGATTTTTTCGGATAGTAGCCGATGCTGTATTGATGACGCAGTTCTTCGGCCACGGCCTTGAATGACTGCCTGAGCATCTCGATGTCCGTGGCCTGATAAAAACGACCGCCGGTCTTTTCCGCCAGCGAGGTCAGGTAATCGTTGGAAGGTGAAGCGCCGTAATGAATCGTGTAGACCAGAGCGTCAAGCTCCGTGGCGTCGCGCAGCGTGCTCTTGAAGGTCGCCTTGCTCCATGTGTCCTCGCCGTCCGTGAACAGGATGACGGCTTTGCGGCCACGAATGCGCCGCAAGAGTTGATATGCCGAATCGACCGCGTCGTAGAGCCTGGTTCCGTTGTTCCCCTCGTCCGAGCGCATCTTTTCCAGCGCCGCATTCAGGGCGGCACGCTCGCTCGTCGCTTTGTAGAGCAGCGGGTGCACGATGGCGTCGAAGGTGAGCGGCAGCACAGCGTCGCCCGGTCGAAGATGTTCGATGAAAGCGGCGGCGGCTCCCCTGATCTGGTCCAGATATGAGATGGTCGAGTAGCTGGTGTCCATCAGAAGCACGACCGAGAACGGCTGCTCGACATTGCTGAAGTGAGATATTGGCTGCTCCGTGCCGTTCTCGTAGATGCGAAAATCTTCCCGGCGCAGATCGAAGATATACCTGCCGTCTCGATCCAGGACGCTGACGGGAATCGAGACGAGGCTGGTGGTCACGCGAAGGACATCGTCTTCGCCTATCTCTTCCCCGTCTCCAGTGGAGGCCGCAGGCTTTTGTGACGGCTTCGCCTGATTGTTCCGCGAGCGCGTCTGCGCGTGCGGCGACTGGCTCGCGGCGAAGAGGATAATGAGGAAGGCGGCAACTATTGCTTTCATCGATGCGCGTCCCTTAGCGAAAGGGTCTCACTTAATCGGGCGATTGAAGATGGCTTCGTAATAGAAGCCCTCTTCGTCCTGACTGATGGGGACGATGAAGAGAGCGAACGAACCCAGCTCCTCATGCTCGAACTCATACATGGCCTGCGGCAGAAAAGTGTCGAGCGGGCCGCGAAATACTATCGAGAACTGTATCTGCCTGGGAGACGTCCCGACATCCTGGGCCCGTATCAGCTCAGCCTCAAACGGATTGGCGTGCTCGGGCTTGATCGTAAATTTCGAGTTCAGTCGTTGAGTAAACGTGTCGAGCGTGAATGTTTCCAGCATGTGTGATGATGACCTCTCTTCGGTGATCTGTGCAAAGCTCTGTTTGTCATGGCCTGAGCGGAGGCCACTCCATCAGAAAGTGGCTGCTGCTTTCACCCGTCGTGGAAAACCCCAGGCGTTTATAGAGGCGCTGTGCCGCGCCGTTGGATTTCAAGACATGTAGCCGAAGGGGCAGGGCCTTGCGCTCCGCTTCCTCGCAGAGCCCTCTAATTAACGAAGTTCCGATCCCTTTGTTCCGGTATTGCGCGAGCAAGGCGATGTCTATGAACAGAATCTCCTCTTGCGTCCGGCTCACAATCATCCTTCCGGCATGTTGGTCGTTGAAGATGATGACGTGGTGGTCTGCCTCCGCATACTGCATCTCGTAGCCCCGCCGCTGAGCGTTGAATTGCAGGCGCAGGAAAACCTCCTGCTGCGCCTGGTTCCAGCCCCACGCCGCCAACTCGTCGGCACGCGTATCGGCGTAAAGCTCGAAGAGGAACGGCTCATCATCCGGCTCGGCAGGGCGCAGGATGATGGACGCAGAATTAGCCGACATCTGTTCTTTCAAATTGTCATCCTCTTGCAACAAGTGATTTGGTAAAGCTGGCGAGCGCGACCGATGATTTTTCACCCGGCTGACAGGCACGATTTTTCATCCCTTGAACCGGCACCAACTATAAAGCATTGCTTCTGAATTCAACAAATGCGTTGCGCGCCGTGCAAGAGCTGATGAGAAAAGAAAAGGAGCGATCAACTGTTGATCGCTCCTTACAAAAGCAGTGGCGGGATGATTTCGGGCTCGCCCGGGAGGGAGAGCCTAAGCAGGCTTATCTATCGCGCCTCGATAGTGCGTCCATGAGCACTAGCTGGCCTGTCCTGACCGGAGACTGTAGCTGGCCCGCGACGCGATTCGCATGATGACGTGCGGCGGGAGGCGTGGCGGCCTGGGCCTGTTGGGGCCGAGCATTCTGGGCCTGTTGGGGGCGCGTATTGACGATGGCGCGCGGTTGAATTCGAGCCTGAGCGACGATGGGCCGGGGGGCTTGCGCGGCGGGGTGCGCGCCCAGCCTGGCGTTTGCGCCCGAATAGCCTCGCGCGACGAGCGCGACATCGCAGCGGGTCGGAGCGGCGGCCATCTTACTGCGCGGAGCTAAGAAGGCCAATTTGCCGAAAGCATATTTGTTGACGGAATTCATGACCGTCGTATCGCCGTCGCATTCCTCGCAGTCGTCGAGCCCGAAGGCATGGCCCAGTTCATGCGTCAGCAGCATGCGCAACATCACTGTCTTATGCACATCGGCCTTGATGTTGATGATGGCCTTGGTGTAGAGCTCGCCCTGCGTCGAGAGCAGGTAGAGCGCCGCGAAGGTTCCTCCGACATCGGCTTTGCGCTTGACGATGATACAACCCGTGCAGTTATTACCCGCAATCTCTCCGCCCATTTGCAGGTCAATCCCCGTGCCCGACTCCGGCAGCACGGCCTGCCACAAGCGTATGGATTCCTGGAAGGCAGCAATCTCGGCTGGCGAAAAATCTCCGCGATTGAGCATGACGCGCAGCGTGGAATTCGGCTTCCATCGTGCGTAGATCACATCGGGCGCGTTGCGGTTGCACTCGCAAGAGGAAGGCGATGCTTGAACCAGCGCCGGGCGGCTCGCGTAGATACAGGCGAGGGCCAAGGCGATGCCGACCAGGAGCAATCTGATGCTGGCTTTGGAGTCGAATGTGGAACGAAGGTTTGAAGGGAAGGAACGAAGGGCGTGGCGCTTGGGCCCGTATGTATTTGTCAATTGCTTGAACCTCACTTCGGTAGCCGGACGATCTCAAATAGTCCTGAGACTCCTGGCTTTGCGACCCCGCATTGCTACGGGTGTGCCGTTAATCGGTGATGCCCGCGCCCCTGTAGTCACAACAAGGCGCAGATGAAACGCGAGGCCGAGGGCGAACCGCTCATGACCTGCCTGCTCTCTTCCGGGGAGTGAGCAAAGCTGTGCCGTCATTGGCCGTCGTCAGCGGGCGCTCGGTTCGACTTTTATCTTGGAGCTTAAAGGGTGCTGAGCTGGTGAGACTCTAATCACCACACGGGGCAGGAACGGGCATGAAGGCCCGATACTTTAGTTATAAAGATAAACGTAGAAGGTGTCAACACCTTTATTCGGAGGGCCCGGCGTTGTAGAGCTTAGTCCAGGCGCAGCTCGATTGGCTGGGCCAATTTCTCTACGCGGAGTATGAGTCCGCGCGGGCTTTCGACCGCCTCTTTGTGCGGCGTCTGGAAGAAGAGCAGTCCACGCCGCTTCTCCGAAGGGGCGAGCGGCGTCGAGAGATCAAGGGCGTGCTCGCTCACGCGCCGCTCGAATTCTCTGCGCGAGGAAGGGTTATAGAGAGTGACCTCGTTGGCTTCGAGAATGCGTGAGACGACCTGCCTGGCCGAACGCAATTTCCACTCACGGCCCGCGCCGTCGCGCAGGCGCAAGCGAACCTGTCTGAGCGCTAGCTCTGCGCCGCTTTCGTTTCCGATCTCGACACGGATGGGCAGGAGACCGCCGAGCGGGAGGTTGGCTTCAAACAACTGTTGGCTCTCTTCATCGGTCAGGAGCGGCACGGCGCGCAGGGCGATTCCACCGCCGCGCGCCTCTCCCGCCTTCCCCGAGATGGGAGCCTCGACGCGCGGGCTCACCTTGTAGAGCGAGCCTGCGCCGCACGCCGCCAAGAGGGCGAGCGCGCAACAGATCGCCGACAAGGATAAGCTCCGGCGCAGCCTCGATTTCGACCTTCTACCCGACACGCTTCGGCACTCTCTCATGCACGGCTCGGCGCTGTCAACAAACGCGGCCTTCCTTGCCCTCTACGGCCTGTCATGTTACCGTTTCCGCTTTCATCCGAAGCCGGACAAGCGCACTTTTTTTCGTCCGTCCGACCATTATGATCAGATCATTTCGCGGCCAGCACCCGCAAATTTCTCCGACCGCCTTCATCGAAGAGAGCGCGCAGATCATCGGCGATGTTCATATCGGCGAAGAGTCTTCAGTCTGGTTCAACGCGGTCGTGCGCGGCGATGTCTTTCACATACGCATCGGAGACCGGACGAACATACAGGACGGCACTGTGATTCACGTCTCGAACGGCACGCACGCTACCATTCTCGAAGACGAGGTGACGGTGGGCCATAACGTGACGCTGCACGGCTGCTACATAGAGCGCGGTTGCCTCATAGGCATCGGGGCCATCGTGATGGACGGCGTGCGCGTCGGCTCGCAGTCGCTCGTCGCCGCCGGGTCGCTGCTTTCGCCGGGCACGCAGATTCCGCCGCGCTCGCTCGTCATGGGCCAACCAGCCAGGGTCAAGCGCCCGCTGACGGATGAAGAGGTCGCGGGGCTCGCTCACTACTGGCAGAATTACATCGAATACACAAGGATATATACAGCCGAGCAGTTGCCTCGCAGTAGCTCTTCTACGATCAAAGCTTGAAGGAGACGAAAGAGGATGCCCATTAGTGCCCTCAGAGTTATCACCGTCCTGTTGTTCCTGGCTGCCTGCGCCCTCGCTGCGAGCGCGCAGACGACGAGCGCAAATCTCGCCGTGCTTAACGAACCGGCGAGCGATGCGGCTACGAGTCCGGCTCCGACGCAGAGCGACTCGCCCTACAGGCTCAAACGGGGCGATAACGAGTTTGGCGGGTGGGGCGGCGTCGCCTTCAAGGCGACTAGAATCTTCGGCGGCTTGAGGGAAGAGGAGGCCCGCGACCGCAAGCTGGTGCTCGCGGCCTTTCGTTACGGGCGCACGCTCGCGGCCAACGATAGCCTGGCCTTGCAGTACACGCTCGATCTTATTCCGCTCGCCGTCGCCACCGGCAACATCACCGAGAGCACGACCACGACGACGCCTGCGGGCACGGTCACGACCTTCAGGCGAGAGTCAACCTACGGCGCTGGACTGACGCCGCTCGGCCTGCAACTGGACTTCGCCAACAGCTCGCACGTCCATCCCTTCCTGCATGTCAACGGCGGCTTTCTGGTCTTCACCAAGTCAGTCCCTTTGCCGGATGCTGGAAAGTTCGCCTACGTCGGCGAGGCTGGCGCGGGCCTGCGCGTCTTTACTTCCGCGCGTAGAGCGCTGAGTTTGGGCGTCAGGTTTCATC
This sequence comes from Pyrinomonadaceae bacterium, assembly GCA_036389095.1. GTDB lineage: Bacteria > Acidobacteriota > Blastocatellia > Pyrinomonadales > Pyrinomonadaceae > DASQYE01. The sequence continues at coordinate 10,830 of DASVQM010000060.1, read as the reverse complement.
ACATCTCGAACGGCAATCGCTCGGGCTCGAACCGGGGTCTCAACGAGTTTGTGCTCTACGCCGGTTTCTCAATTTTCAAGTAATGGCGAGCGCTAAAACACAACCGGCGCGCGGGATGCGCGATTTTCTCCCGGCGGATGTCCGGCGGCGCGAGTACGTCATCGGCGTCATCAAAGAGGTCTACGAGCGTTACGGGTTCGAGCCGCTTGAGACTCCGGCGGTCGAGAACATAGAGACGCTGTTGGGCAAATACGGCGAAGAGGGCAACCAGCTCATCTTCAAAATCCTCAAGCGCGGCGAGCATGAGAAGTCGGGCGAAGCAGACCTCGCACTGCGCTATGACCTGACGGTTCCGCTCGCGCGCGTCGTCGCTCAATACAAGGATAAGCTGCCAAAGTTTTTCAAGCGTTACCAGATACAGCCCGTCTGGCGCGCAGACCGACCGGCCCGTGGGCGCTTCCGCGAGTTCTATCAATGCGACGTGGACGTGCTCGGCTCGCGCTCCGGCGTCGTGGAAGCGGAGTTGTGCGCGGCGGCCAGCGAGGCACTGGAAAAACTCGGCTTCACGAATTTTACTATCCGGCTCAATCACAGGCAGGCGCTCGCGGGCGTTCTGGAAGCCTCCGGCATCGCCGTCGAGAAGCATACGGATACGCTCGTTGCTCTCGACAAGCTGGACAAGATCGGGCGCGAAGGCGTGGCCGGGGAGCTTGCCGAGCGCGGCATCACGGGCGATGCCGCCAACAGGCTGCTCGGTTTCTTCGAGGCGGTGGCCGCGCTTGAGCATGCCGCGCAGCTCGCCCCCGAAGATGTGGCGCAGAAGAGCGTGGAGGCTTTGAACGCCGCCATCCTCGGGCGCATGCTTGAGTTTGTCGGCGACATGGAAGCGGGCGCGCGTGGCATAGACGAGCTGCGTTCGATCATCGGTTTCGCCGAGGCCGCAGGCGTTGGCCCAAGGCTCAAGCTCGACCCGAGCCTGGCGCGCGGCCTCTCTTACTACACGGGCGCGATCCTTGAGATCAATGTTCCTGACATGGCTGGCAGTCTGGGTGGCGGCGGGCGCTACGATAATCTGGTCGGGATGTTTTCGGGGCAGGATGTTCCGGCGTGCGGTTTCTCTCTCGGCCTGGAACGCATCATCGTCGTTATGACAGAGCGCGAGATGTTCCCGAAAAATCTGGTCGAAGCTCCGGCCGATGTGATGGTCACGATCTGGGACGAACAGTCAACGGCGGACTCGCTGCGGCTCGCGGGCGAGTTGCGCTCCATGGGCCTGCGCGTAGACCTGTACCCGGAAGCAGACAAGCTCGGCAAGCAGTTCAAGTATGCTTCGGGGCGCGGCATCAGTTTTGTCGCCGTCCTCGGCGATGAAGAGCGCGAGCTTGGAGACGTAACTATCAAGGACATGCGTTCGGGCGAACAGATGCGCCTTCCCCGCGAGCGCGTCCTGGCAACCGTGCAGGAGAAGCTGAGCGGAGGTTAATCCTCGATGGACATATCCACTGGACGAAACTATCTGGACGACGCGCTCGCCACTTTTCGTGATTATAAGCGGCTGGCGGAAAAAGCCTTCGCGCAGGTCAGCGATGAGGAGTTTTTCGTCAAGCTCGATGAGGAAGCCAATAGCATCGGCATCATCATCAAGCACATGGCCGGTAACATGATCTCGCGCTGGACGGATTTTCTTGAGAGCGATGGAGAAAAACCAGACCGCAACCGCGACATGGAATTCATGCTCGCCGAGGACGCGACCAGAGACGAGCTGCTCGCATACTGGGAGCGCGGATGGGCCCAGGTCTTCGCTGCCATAGAACCCTTGCAGCCCGCAGACCTCGCGCGCCGCGTCTACATTCGCGGCAAAGAGCACACGGTCGTCGAAGCGATCAACCGGCAGTTGACGCATTACGCTTATCATACGGGGCAGGTGGTTTTCCTGGCCAAGCACCTGCGCTCGACCGAGTGGCAAAGCCTGAGTATTCCGCGCAACAAGAGCGCGCAGTTCAACGCCTACCTCGCCCAATCCGCGACCGGCGCAGGCGCGGACGACCCCGTCCGGCGCAGTAGTAGTAGTCGCTTTGACGAGCCGCAGGATTTTATACGCGATTCTGAAACCGAGAGACAGTAGTAGACATGCTTGATGATTTGGGAAACCGCGAACGCACGCACTCCTGCGGCGCACTGCGCGCAGAGGATGTCGGAAAGACCGTGACGCTGATGGGCTGGGTCGCACGCCGTAGAGACTTCGGCCCGCTGACCTTCATTGACCTGCGCGACCGCGACGGGCTGACGCAGGTCGTCGTCAACGAAGAGAACGCGCCCGCTGCGCACGCCCGCGCCAAGACGACGCGCGGCGAATACGTCATCAGCGTCAAGGGCGAAGTAGTCTTGCGCGAAGAGGGGCAGCGCAACCCTAAGATCGCCACCGGCGATGTCGAAGTGCGGGCGAGTGAGCTTCTGATTTTAAACGACGCGCGCACTCCTCCCTTCCAGCTCGAAGTCGCATCCTCGGACGCCCTGGCGAGCGAAGACCTGCGCTTGAAGTATCGCTATCTGGACCTGCGCCGCCCGCAGCTTCAGGCCAACCTGCGCCTGCGTCACCGCGTCGTCGCCGAAATCCGTCGCTATATGGACGAGCAGACGTTTACGGAGATAGAGACGCCCATCCTCATCAAGTCAACGCCGGAAGGCGCGCGCGACTACATCGTTCCGTCGCGCATACAGCCCGGAAAGTTCTACGCCCTTCCGCAATCGCCGCAGCTCTTCAAACAGCTCTGTATGATTGCCGGGCTCGATAAGTATTACCAGATCGCGCGCTGCTTTCGTGACGAAGACCTGCGCGCCGACCGCCAGCCCGAGTTCACTCAGTTGGACGTGGAGCTGAGCTTCGCTTCAACAGAGATAGTCTACAGGCTGATCGAAGGACTCTTTGCGCGCGTCTTCAAGTTGATTGATGTCGAGCTGGAAACTCCTTTCCCGCGCCTGACCTATGCCGAGGCGATGCGGCGTTACGGCTCGGACAAGCCGGACCTGCGCTTCGGGATGGAGCTGCAAGACCTGACCGGCGCGTTCGAGGGAACGACGTTTGCGCCCTTCGCGTCGGTGCTCGAAAACAGGGGGGAGATCAAGGGGCTCGCCGTGCCTAACGGTGCGGCGCTCTCGCGTAAGGCTCTGGACGAGTTGCAGGAGTTCGTGAAGCGTTACGGGGCCGGCGCTCTGGCCTGGATTAAGCTGGGCGATGAAGTCTCGTCCTCATTGATGAAGGCACTGGGCCAGGACTCTATAGAGAGCGCGGCTCAGTTGGCGGGAGCGCGCAGGGGTGAAGCCGTGCTGATCGTGGCGGGCAGGCCCAAGGTCGTGGCCCAGGCGCTCGGCGCTCTGCGCAACGAGCTGGCGCGGCGCGAAAAGCTGATCGCGGAAAAGAGTTACAGGCCGCTCTGGGTCACGGAGTTTCCGATGTTCGAGTTTAACGAAGACGATGGGCGCTATTACGCCATGCATCATCCGTTCACCTCGCCGCTCGAAGAAGATTTGCCGCTCCTGCGACGCGCGCTCGAAGGCGGTGAGATGGAGCTGTTGGGGCGTATGCGAGCCAAAGCTTACGACACGGTGGTGAACGGCGTGGAGGCTGCGGGCGGCTCGATTCGTATACACCAGCGCGACGTGCAAGCCCTGGTCTTCAAGGCCCTCGGCCTGACGCCGGAAAAAGCGCGCGAGCGTTTCGGCTTCTTCCTCGACGCGCTCGAATACGGCACGCCGCCGCACGGCGGCATCGCCTCCGGCATCGAACGCCTCTTGATGTCAATGACCGGCATCGAGAATATTCGTGATTTGATGGCCTTCCCCAAAACGGCCTCGGCGGCAGACCTCATGATCGAAGCGCCCGGCGAAGTGGACGCGCGGCAGTTGGAAGAACTGAGGCTTGTCATGAAGAAAGAGGAATGAAGGAGCGGATGCCGGATGACAGATGGCAGAAAGTTTTTACTAGCATCCGGCATCAGCTCTTGAAGGAGTGAATCAGTGGACGAATTATTGACGAAAGAGAATCTTGAATATCGTGCGACGGCGCGCGAGATTGCCGACAAGTTTGTGCGCCCGGTGGCGGCTGAGCTTGATCGCACAGCCGAGTACCCGTGGTCTGTCGTGCGCGCTTTGCAGGACGCCGGTTTGATGGGCGTCTGGATTCCGAAAGAGTATGGCGGGCGCGGCGGGGGCATCATGAACCTCTGCCTGGTGGTCGAGGAATTGTCGAAGGCCTGCGGGGGCGTCGGCGTGACTTACGCTGTCAACGCTCTGGCGTCGTTCCCGATCATCGTCGGCGGAACGGAAGAGCAGAAGCAGAAGTATCTGCCGGACGTGGCGCAGGGGAAGACCCTGATGGCCTTCGGGCTCTCGGAGAAGGCCGCGGGCTCAGATGCCGGAAGCCTCAAGGCGCGTGCAGAGAAGCGCGACGGCTTCTACGTCCTGAACGGCGACAAGAAGTGGAATACGAACGGCAACGCGGCGACGCTCTATTCCATCTTCTGCTCGACCAATCCCGAGCGGGGCGGGCGCGGCGTCTCCGCCCTGCTCGTCGAGAAGGGGACTGAAGGATTCGAGATAGGCAAGAAGGAAGACCTGATGGGCATTCGCTGCGTGCCCGTGCACGAGCTGCATTTTCAAGACTGCCATGTGCCGGAAGAGAATCTTCTCGGAGGACGCGAGGGACACGGCTTCAAGCACGCGATGATGACACTTGACCTCGCACGCCCGGGCGTGGCGGCGCAGGCTTTGGGCCTGGCCCAGGGGGCGCTCGATCTGGCCGTGGGCTACACTATGAAGCGCGAGCAGTTCGGTCAATCGGTCGCCTCATTCCAGGGCATACAGTGGATGCTGGCAGACATGGCGACCAGGATCGAAGCGGCGCGGCAACTCGTCTACGCGACGGCGCGTGCCATTGACGCGGGCGCGAAGAACGTCTCGAAGATGGCCGCGATGGGCAAAGTCTTTGCGACCGATGTCGCCATGTCCGTGACGACCGATGCCGTGCAGCTTTTCGGCGGCTACGGTTACTGCAAGGATTACCCGATCGAAAAATATATGCGCGACGCCAAGATCACGCAGATTTACGAAGGCACGAACCAGATTCAACGCCTCGTCATCGGTCGCAGCCTGATCAAAGAGGCTGCCGCCGGACAACCGCAGACGAGAGCCGCAACTGAAGGCTAAAGCAGAATCTAACAGGGAGGGACAGAGATTGTCAGGATCAGAAAAGCACAGACACATTCATCCGGCGATGCTTTCGTCACTCATTCTGCTTGTAGTTTTTATCCTGACCAGCGCTGTCCCTCCCTGTTAATTTCTTTCTATGATTACGCTCCTGCGCGCACACGTCCTGGAGATGGAGGCGCACGCACGCGAGGCTGCGCCGGATGAGTGCTGCGGGCTGATCGGCGGCACGAGCGAGACGGGGCGAGCGCGCACGGTCTATCGCTTGCGCAACCGCGCCGCAGACCCGCGCGTCGCGTACGAGGCCGCGCCCGAAGAGTTGTTCGCCGCCCAGCGTAGTATGCGCGAGCGCGGCGAGCATCTGCTGGCCATCTATCATTCCCACCCGCGCTCGCCCGTACCCTTGCCGTCAGAGCGCGACGTGCGGCTCGCCTATTATCCGGCGGCGATTTACTTTATTATTGGTTTAAGCGGAGACGACGCGGCGCTCGGCGCTTTCCGGCTCTCGGAGCGGCGTGGAGATTGGGAGCGAGTCGAGTACATGATCGCCGAGCTGTGATAATTTCGTTGAACCAAAGCCGCTCGCGCTTCGTAGAAAGAGTTGATGATGGCTGAAAAGAGCAAGTACGATACCAACCCGCTCGACCCTGACTATGCGCGGCGCACGGATGATGTCTGGGGCGCGAGGCGCAGCGAGAATGGCGCAGCTTCCACGGAAGACATCAGCGGCGCGACGCGCGAGATGGCGCGCACGCCCAACGAGCAGGCCCGTAAGCACGAGCACGCGGAAGCCCCTACGCGGCGCTACGATCAGCCGCTTCCTTCCTCTTACCCGTCGGTCTTTATTCCTCCGCCCGCGCATCCTCCGGCCGCTTATGGGGCGACGGCGCAAGCCGCTGCTGCGGCAACGAGCGCCGCCGGGCAGCCGCCCACGTCACGCACCGTGCCCGGAATCAACCTGCCGGAAAACGTGACGATGGTTCTGCCCTACATCCCTTTTTACCTCGGCGCGATCCTCGGAGCCATCGAGCTCTTCCTGGTGCCGCGCAGCGAAACTCGCACGCGCTTTCATGCGGCGCAAGGGCTGGCGCTGCACCTCGTCGTGTTGGTCATAGGGTTTCTGCTGCGCTTCTCAGGAAACCTCGTCAGCAATACGCTCGGCGGCGTGGCTTCGGCCATGCTCGGCGTCGCCTCCCTGCTTTTCGGCCTGGCCGCGCTCGTCTTCTTCATCATCTCGATCATACGCGTCTGGAAGGGCGAAGAGCATCGCCTCACGCCGCTCGACGATGCGACGCGCTGGCTCAACGAGAAGATCGAGCCCCGCAAGTAGGGTCGCGCCCGTGCCCACCCTTCTGTGTTAAGCTCTGCCCTGTGACAGTCTCCCTTTAAGAGATGGCTTTCCCCGAACTCTCTACAACCGCGGAGCTCAAGCTTGATGAAGAGGAAATTTCTCGCCCTCCCACTGGTGCTCGCCTGCGTCGTGTGCGCTCTCTCGGCGTCGGCTGCCACGGCGCAGAGGCGCGGCGCTCAAGGCGCGGCGGGCCGTCGGCCACGCGTCACGGTCGAAGCAGTCAACGCGCGCTTCAACCAGATAGCGGACGCATACCTGCGCGCCTACTATGCTTTCAATCCGACGGAGGCGACGGCTGCCGGCCTGCACGCCTATGACGCTCAACTGGAATCGCGCAGCCGCGATTCGATTGCGCGCGAAGTCCGCCGCCTGCGCGCGATGCAGCAAGCGCTCCTGCGCCTGTGGGAAGGCGCGCTGACGGAAGAGGCGCGCCTCGATTATCGCGTCCTCAACGCGCATGTGCAGGCACAGCTGCTCGAACTCGAAGAGGTACGCATGTGGCAGCGCGACCCGAACCTCTACAATCGCCTCGCTGCCGCGAGCATAGACAATATTCTGAAGCGAAACTACGCGCCCATAGAGCAGCGACTGGATGCTTTCCTGGCACGCGAGCGCGAGGTGGCCCGTCTGCTTTCGGAAGCGCGCTCGAATCTGGATAACCCGCCGCGCATCTACACGGAGATGGCTATCAAACAGGTGCGCGGAAGCGTGGATTATTTCTCGCGCGTCGTGCCGCAAGTGATCGAGCGCGCGGCGGGCGGACGCCTCGCAGCCGCGCGTCGCGCGCAGATAGAGACCTCAAACGAAAGCGTCATTCGCGCTCTCTCAGACTTCGCCGACTGGCTCGAACGCGACCTTCTGCCGCGCTCGACAAGCAGCTTTGCCATCGGTGCGGAGAATTATCGTCGCAAGCTGCTCTACGAAGAGATGGTGGATACGCCGCTCGCGCAACTGCTCGGGAGCGGCGAGCGCGAGCTGCGTCGGACGCAGGAAGAGATGCGCAATCTGGCCGAAGAGATTGCGCCCGGTCGTGGCGTCGCCTATGCGCTGCGCCAACTGGCGAGCGATCATCCGACGCCGGACGGGCTCGTCGGCGATGCCCGCGCCGAACTTAACCGCATACGCGCCTTCGTCCGCACGCAAAATATCCTGACGCCCCCCGCGCGCGAGAACCTGATCGTCGCCGAAACGCCGGAATATGCGCGCTCGCTCTCCTTCGCTTCGATGGATACGGCTGGGCCCTTCGAGCGCGTGGCGAGCGAGAGCTATTATTACCTGACGCCGCCTGACCCCAACTGGAATGCTCAGCAGAGGGAAGAACACCTCGGCCACTACAATCGCTACAGCCTACAGATCACCTCCATCCATGAAGTGTACCCGGGCCATTACTACCAGCTGCTCAAGCTCCAGCAGCAGCCCTCGCGCGTGCGCACGGCCTTCGGCTCGGCCAGCTTCGTCGAAGGCTGGGCCCACTACTGCGAGCAGATGATGCTGGATGAAGGTTTCGGCGGCAATAACCCGAGGCTGCGGCTCGCGCAGCTCAACGCCGCGCTGCTCAGGTTGTGTCGTTACGTCGTGGGCTTGCGCCTGCACACGCAGGGGATGAGCTACGAGGAGGGCGTTGACTTCTTCATGCGCGAAGGCTACCAGGAGAGAGTCAACGCCGAGCGCGAGGCGCGGCGCGGCACGGTTGATCCGACCTATCTCGTCTACACGCTCGGCAAGATGGAGATCATACGCTTGCGCGAAGAGTGGCGTGCGCGTATGGGCCCATCCTTCAACCTCGGCGAGTTTCACGACCGTCTCCTCAGCTACGGGATGCCGCCCGTTAAGATCATACGCCAGGCCATGCTAGGCTCCGCGCGTTCCAGGAGCGCGCCGTCGATTGAGAGGACGGAACAGCCCAGGGCGCTCGATTTCTCCGTGCTGGCGACGGGGGCATACAGCAGCTATACGGGCGAGCGCGCCGTGCGCCTCATCATGAACGAGAACGAATGGCAGAGCGTGTGGCGCACCGTCGGCGGCCGCCGCCCCGCGCCCGACATCAGCTTCGATACGCGCGCCGTCGTCGTCGCCTTTCAGGGACAAAAGCCGACGGGCGGCTACAGCATCTCGATCACGGAAATTCTACGCGACGTTAAAGTGCTGAGCGTGCGCGCGAGCGAACAAGCGCCCGCTCGCACCGATATCACGACGCAGGGATTGACTTCGCCCTTCATCGCCGTCTCGATTCCGCGCCCGCCCGAAGGGGCCGTCGTAAAGTTTGCCGATAATGTGGACAATCTCAGGCGAAATCTTCCCGGCACGCCGAAGAGCAATAGAAGGCGCAGCGTCGGCAGGCGGCGGGCACGGCCCTGAGTAGTGACGAGGCCAACCCGTATGTGCTAGTATTCATCAAACCAAAGCCATCAAAGCAGGCCGTCCAGTGAATCAACGGCGGTCGATTTGGTAGAGATTGACGCGCTCTCTCCCCCTGCGCGTTTGCCGCAGTAGCAGCAGCGGATTTTCAAGGATGGGTTTCGGGGGAGACGTTTCGGCTAAAGAGAGCGGCGTGTCCTCCCGTTGACGAGGGACGCCGCTCTCTTAGTTTATCTGGAATGAAGGCGCGCTTCCGACCGCTCATCTTGGCAGCGAGCGCGCTTTTGAAGGAGGGGAGAGAATGATAACCACTAAGCAACGCCAGACGCGCGCTCTGCTCGCATGGCTCATGGCCGTAGCGATCTTCGTCGCGCCGTCGGCTGCCTTCGCGCAGACCCCCATCAGCTATCACAGCAACAGGTACAGCGTCAGCGATGACGTGAAGCTCGGGCAGCAGGCGGCGGCGGAAGCTGAACGGCAGTTGCCCATCATGCGCGATGAAGAAGTGACTTCTTACGTCGAGCAGGTTGGCCAGAGGTTGGTCAGCGCCATCCCGAGGCAGTTCCAGCACCCGGAGTTCAGATATTATTTCAGGGTCATCAATGCCAGGGATATCAACGCCTTCGCCCTGCCGGGTGGGCCCATGTACGTCAATCGCGGCATGATTGAAGCCGCGCGCAATGAGGGCGAGATGGCAGGCGTGATGGCCCACGAGCTGAGCCACGTCGCGCTGCGTCACGGCACGGCACAGGCGACCAAGGCCGGAAGCTTTAAGGCGCAGGCCCCGGCCATAGGCGGTGCGATTCTCGGCGCGATTCTCGGCGGCACGGTCGGCGGCGCTGTGGCGCAGGCCGGGCAGATAGGCTCCGCCGCTTTTATCACGAAATACAGCCGCGAGTATGAGACGGAGGCTGATATCCTCGGCGCACAGATTATGGCCAACGCCGGTTACGACCCGCGCGACCTGGCGAACATGTTCCGCACCATAGAGCGTCAGGGCGGCGGCGGTGGTGGCGGCTTTTTGAGCAGTCACCCGAGCCCGGCTCGTCGCTACGAGCGGATAAATCAGGAAGCCGCGATGCTGCGTGTAGAGGGCAGGGGGTCGGGAGACAGCGCCGATTTTCGTCGCATTCAAGCGCGCCTGCGCGGCCAGGGCAGGGCTCCTTCGATGGAGGAGATTGCGCGCAGCGGCCAGCAATACCCGCAGGGTGAAGGGGCCGGTTACGGCGGCAATATCGGAAGGGTCTCTTATCCTTCGACGCGTTACCGGACTTATACGGGCGGCAATCTGTTCCGCTTGAGCTACCCGGATAACTGGCGCGAGCTGCCCGGCAATAACTCCGTCTGGTTTGCGCCCGAAGGAGGCTACGGGCAGAACACTTTCACGCACGGCGTCAATGTCGGAATCGCGCAGTCCCAGGGCGGCAATCTGCGGCAGGCGACCGACGCCTTCATCAACCAGTTGGCCCAGGGCAGTCGCAGCCTGCGCCAGCAGAGCGGTTATCAGCGCGGCACGATTGATCGCCATACGGCGCTCGCCGCCACGCTCTCGAACATCAACGAGGCGACGGGACAGGCTGAGATCGTTAGCGTCTATACGACGCTGCTGCGCGACGGTACACTCTTCTATGTGATCGCCGTCGCACCGCAGAACGATTATCGCAGCTTCCAGGGAGCCTTCAATCGCGTTCTCGGCTCAATCCAGCTCGGCGACTAGATCAAGAGTCATATCTTTTCGCCGGATGAATCAAGAAGAGGCCCACCGCAGCTACGGTGGGCCTCTTCTTTTGCTGACCAACCCGTTCCGAATACTAGAGCGGATTGGAATGACTGAACGGATGCTGCTCAGGTCAGTAGCGCCACAGGTCTCGGGCGGGCGCTTGCATCTCCATCACCCGCCCGAGACCTGTGGCGCT
>DASVQM010000059.1:0-9177 GCA_036389095.1 Pyrinomonadaceae bacterium | reverse complement strand
GTTCTTTACGACGAAGGGGAAGGCGGGGCTGGGGTTGGGGCTGGCGGTGAGTTACGGCATCATCCGGCGGCACGAAGGGACGGTGGAAGCCGAGTCTGAGGTGGGTCGTGGCACGACCTTTAAGATCAGATTGCCGATTGCCAGGGGCGTCACGACGCCGCAGGCGACAGGCGAATTGATACTCCCGGAAGCTCTGCCCGCACACTCACACCGGACGAAGATTCTGGTCGTTGACGACGAAGAGTATGTGCGCGAACTGCTGCGCGACGTTCTTGAGAACGAGGGCTGCCAGGTAGTCGTGGCAGACGGCGGGCGCGAGGCCCTGGCCCTTTTCGACGTGATGAGATTCGACGCCGTCTTCACGGACGTAGGATTGCCGGGAATGAGCGGGTGGGAGCTGGCGCGTGCCATCCGCGAGCGCGACGCGCAGCTTCCGCTCGCCGTCGTCACTGGATGGGGCGAGGCCGTCGGGTCGAATGAACAGAAGGCGGCACAGGTGGACTGGGTGGTCGCCAAGCCCTTCACCATCGATCGCATCATAGACATCGCCAATGATGTCTCGCACCGCCGGGAGGAATCCCTTGAGAGCGTTACAGCAAGCGTCGCGGCATAGCCACAGCGCGAAGACAAAAGAGCGGCGCTCCGCTCCGCGATGCGAGGCGCAACTGGATGCGCGCCTGCTGTTCAGTCTCTCCTTGCAGGCGACAGAGGGGCGCGTCGCAACGCTCCCCCCCCACCTGGAAGGCTACACGCGCAATCTGAGCGAAACAGGGCTGGCGCTCGTCGTGCCGTCCCTACTGTTCGGCGGCCATTATCTAAACGTCGTCGGCAGCCCTCTACACATCATGCTAGAGCTTCCAGATGGGACTGTGCGCATACGCGCCACGCCCTTGCGGTGTGAGCGCCTCAAGGATGAAGAGAGTGAAACAGGCTATCTCGTAGGCGTGCGTATTACGGAGATGAACGACAGCGAATGGGTCAGGCTCGTGCAGTACGTCCGCACGCTTCGTTAGGCGCGTCCCTCTCACCTATTTTTGCGGTCTGGTCGAAGGCGCTGCCGCGCCGCTGCCCTCGCCGGCGTCCAGGTTGTGACGCTTGACCATACGTTGAAGGGTTGTGCGATCAATACCGAGCACGCGGGCTGCCGCCTGCTTGTTGCCGCCCGTGCGTGCGAGCACACGCTCGACGTGGCGACGCTCGACGACGGAAAGCGGGAGCAGCTCTTCTTCTTCATCTGTCTGCTTCGCCGTGTGCGTCTCTTGAGACGTTTGAACGGCGGGCGCGGGCGAGCAGTTGCGTATGCGCTCGGGCAAATCTTCCGGGCGCACGATGCGATCACAGAGCGCGGCGGCGCGCACCACTGCGTTCTCAAGCTCGCGTATGTTGCCGGGCCAGGAATATTGTTCGAGCAGCTGTAGGGCCTCGCGCGAGAAGCTGACGGGCGGAGAGCCCGGACGCACGACTCTTTCGGCGAAGTGCTGGGCCAACGGCAGGATGTCTTCGCGGCGCTCGCGCAAAGGTGGCAGATGAATGGTCACGGCGTTCAACCTGTAGAGCAGGTCCTGGCGGAAACGGCCCTCGCGCTGCTCCTGTTCGGCGTCACGATTGGTAGCGGCGATGACGCGCACGTCAACATGCACGAGCCGGTTGGAGCCGACCCGGCGCAGCTCGCCCTCTTGCAGGGCGCGCAACAGCTTGACCTGGAAGGCCGGTGTGGTCTCCGTAATCTCGTCCAGAAAGACAGTGCCGCCGTCGGCTTCCTCCCAGAGACCGCGACGGTCAACGGTTGCGCCCGTGAAAGAGCCGCGCACATGGCCGAACAACTCCGACTCGATCAACTCCGAAGGAATCGCGCCGCAGTTGACGGCGACGAAGGCCGAGCCCGCGCGCGGGCTGCGGCGATGGATGGCGCGAGCGACGACCTCTTTGCCTGTGCCCGATTCGCCCGTAATCAGCACGGGCAAGCTCGTCACGGCGACGCGCCCGACCAGCTTCATCACTTCGACGAAGGCGGCGCTGCGCCCGACGAGGTCTATGTCCGACTTGTAGATGAGGGCCGTCGCCGCCCCGTCATGCGTGCCGTGGTGGGCCACGGCTTTCTCCATCCGACCGGCGCGCACAGATTGGGCGAGCGAGAGAATATGCTTGACGTTGAAGGGCTTGAAAAGGTAGTCGTAAGCGCCCAGCGCGGCGGCATCGAGCGCGCCGACAGCCGAGCCGTGGCCCGTCATCAGGACGATCTGCGCCTCCGGCTGCTCCTCTTTAAAGCGGCGCAGCACGCTGAAACCGTCCTCGCCCCCGAGCACGACATCGCAGAAGACGAGCGACCAGTTGTCGTCGCGCAGCAGCTCGAAGGCGCGCTCCGCCGTATCGGCTTCGCTCACAATCCAGCCGTCAGCGCGCAGCACATCGGCCACGATGTCGCGTATCACCGCTTCATCATCCACCACGAGGGCTTTCATAGGCTCAATTTCCAGGGCCGAGATCATACCATGTACCCTCAAGTGCTGTGCAAGGTTCGCTACGCGTCTGAGCCGACGAGAGCACAGACCCCAGCGCACGCACTCGCGGCGGCGGTAGCCTGTTTTCGCAAGTTGACTTAAGATTTAAGGCGGGCGACGCGCGCGAGGGAGAGTTTGATGAGAATACTGATCGCCGAAGATGATCTTGAGACTGCTCGCCTCTTGAAGGCGCTGCTGGTCAAATGGGGCTACGAAGTCACGACGACGCGCGACGGCGCAGAGGCTTGGGAGACCCTGCAAACCGAAGGCGCGCCCCCGCTCGTCATCCTCGACGTGATGATGCCTTACCTGACAGGCATAGAGCTCTGCCGGAAATTCCGCGAAACGCCCGCCTGTACCTCCTGCTACATCATCCTGCTGACGGCCAGAACCAGCAAGGAAGACGTGGTGGCGGGACTCGCCGCCGGGGCCGACGATTATATCACCAAGCCTTTCGACATACAGGAGCTGCGCGCGCGCGTGCAGGTCGGCGTCCGCATCGTCGAGCTACAGGAGAGCCTGGCCCAACGCGTCAGGGAGCTTGAGGATGCGCTCTCGCAGGTCAAGCAACTGCGCGGGCTGCTCCCCATCTGCTCCTATTGTAAGAAGATTCGTGACGATCAGAACTACTGGCAGAAGGTCGAAAGCTACCTCGGCCAGCATTCCGACGCGCGCATCAGCCATAGCGTCTGCCCTGACTGCTATGACGATTTCGTCAAGCCGGAGCTTGAGAAGCTGCATAGCGCGAAAGAGCCCCACTGAGAAACGGAAGAGGCGGTGATCGCTCACGCGGCCCGGTCAAAGAGCGGGCCGTCCGGGCCCAGCCGGCGGCGCTCATTGCCAGCCGATCTTTCGCCTGGGCCCATCAAGGAAGCTGACGTCTCTTCGGCCCCCCGGCGCGTCCGGCGATTAGTTGAGAATCACAGGGCCGGTCGCGCAGGCGTTATCGCCCTCCTTCTTTGAGATGGTTCATAATTTGATGTTTTGAAGACTAACTGGTCAAATAGGGCCCGTAGAAGAAACGCCGACGACAGTGATTATTATTGGAGACAAACCATGAGAACTCTCTTGCTCCTATCGTGTTTCCTGTTTTTCGTTTCGCCAAGTCATGGTCAGAATGGCGCAGGCTCGGATGAAGGTTCTTTGGTGGCGGTGCTCGAATTCAAGTGGGCCAGGAGTCGTCAGACAATCAGGAAATCGGAGTCGCCCAGTACGGCTCCGGCGGCGGCCATGATACCGGAAAATAAGGTCTTACAACGAAACGAGAGGGCCCAGGCTCCGGTAGGCGTCAGAGACCCGAATGCCGATACGATAGACGGGCGGAGCGCCGCGCTGGAAAAGAACACGCAAGAAGCGCGCTCACCCAGAACCAGTACCGTGGACGGCTTTTCGTACCAGGTCAAAATAAGGAACGCGAGCACGAAAGTGATCGAGGTCGTCTTCTGGGAATATCAATTCAAAGAGTTGTCGAATCCGGCCAATGTCGTGCGGCGGCAGTTTCTTTGCGGCGTCAATATCAAGCCCGCCAAGGAGAAAGAGCTGCTGGCCTTTAGTGTGGTTGGCCCAAGCGATGTGATCAGCGTCGAAAGCTTGACCAACAAAGCCGGAAACCTTTTCGAGGAGAAGGTCGTCATCAATCGCGTGGAATACTCGGACGGTTCAATCTTGCAGCGCAAGAGCTGGAACTTTGCCGAGGTGAAAGCAGGTATCGAACGGGCCATCAAAACGCCCTGGGGAACAGAGATGTGCCGGGCCATTTGAGCGCGCCTCTGACGCCGCTTCTCAAGGACAGCGACACATAGCCGTTCCCGTCTCTGCAACCCTAATCCGAAGACCAACGCATCCATCGACGCATCGTGGACAAAGGATGAGCCCGCTCGATCGCAAGCCACAATCTAACAACTCATTCAACGCGACCGCTCGACGGCGTGCCCTTCATGCTTGACTGTGCTGTCGGATGTTGTTCGCACGGTGCGCGTTAATTCGAGCGTTCGGCGTATCCCGGGCACTGAGATATTGACTCACTACAAGAGTTGGCATAAATGTATGCCGTGCGCCAAAAGCCCCGGCCAAGGTGCGCCATTTAGATTTTCTTTCATCCGGCATATGGTTTTTATGAGGAGAATAAAGAGATGAGCACCCACCCACAACCGACCATCACGGCCATCCCTCTAATGCAGATTGTCGCCGGGTTTTGGGCTTCCAAAACCCTCGCCTCGGCAGTCGAGCTGGACTTGTTTACCAAGCTCTCGGGCAAGGGCGTGAACATCGAGGAGCTCGCCGCGCTGCTCGACATGCATCCCAGACCCGCAGAGATGCTCCTGAGCGGGTGTGCCAGCTTAGGGCTGCTTGAGAAGCGAGGAGATCGTTTCTACAACTCCCAACTTTCCGAAGAGTTCCTGGTGAGAGGTAAACCCTATTACTTCGGCGGCGTGGTGACCATGCTGGATCGTAGATTGTATCTTCCGTGGAACCGTCTGACAGCAGCGCTCAAGACTAACCGCGCGCAGACATGGGGAGATGAGCAAGGTCTGTTCGAGGCCATCTCCAAAGACCCTGAGGAGCAGCGTATCTTCACCGAGGCGATGCACAGTTTCAGCAACCAGTCCGGGAAAGCTGTGGCCGAGTCCTTCGACTTCTCGCCTTATAAAAAACTACTGGACGTGGGCGGAGGCTCCGGCGCGTATTGCATCGAGGCCGCGCGCCGCTACCCGCACCTTCGCGCGGTGGTCTTCGACATCCCGGCGGCTTTGGAAATCGCACGAGAGAAGATCGCCGAGGCCGGACTCTCTGATCGCATTGAGACTTATAGCGGAGATTTCTTCAATGAAGAGTTGCCAAAGGGGTCTGATGTTATTCTTCTTTCAATGATCCTGCACGACTGGACGCCCGAGAAAAACAGGGCGATTCTGCGCCGGTGCTTTGCAGCCCTTCCGTCAGGCGGGGCTCTGATCGTGAGCGAACTGATGATGGATGACGACAAGGCCGGGCCCGTACCGGCTGCGCTCATGTCATTGAACATGCTGATCGAAACTGAAGGGCGTAACTACACCTGGTCTGAGTACACGGGTTGGATGGAGGAGGCCGGTCTCACAGAGATCAAGCGCGTAGCAGTGCTCTCACCCGGGGCCAACGGCCTGCTCATCGGTCATAAGCCTTAAAAGAGTCGGGAAAGATATAAAGCGAAAGCGGCCTAGCAACTCATTCAACCCGACCACTCAATAGCAATCTTTTCATCCTTGATCTAGCCTTCCCATGTTGAATGCTTTATGCTCGGCGCGGGTTATTCAGGCGTGAGATGCTGCTATGCAATGCTATCGGATGACGGAACATCGTCAACGACGCGCCCGTCGGTGTGCTATTCGAGGACTTTGAGCTTTGCAGAGGCCCTTGTCGCAGTCGGAACGATAAGAGGACAATTTTTAATGGAGGCTTTGTCATGAAAGAGTTTTTACTCTCAATTATCTCGGGCGTCGCGGCGTCTCTGATCGTCTTCTTGGTGACGACCTTTGTCAGCGATCTTAGCAGACGGGATAAGTGGCTCGTTAGCGGGCTCATCGGTCTTGCCATTCTCGCCATTGTGGCGGCTATCTTCCGCCGCTCTTCACCCAGGTCTAAGCAATCGCAGAACAACACGGCATGGGACATCGAAGGTGGGAAGGTTCGGGTGGAGAATATTAATGTCAGCGACGACCACAGCGATGAGTTAAATACAGCAGGGAGGATTAGAGGTAAGGAGTCAGCGGATGTCTCCGGCGTGACGGTCAAGCGCGGGGGGAAACGGCCTTGAAAATTGACTGGAGAGGGCAGATAAATACTTTAGAACCTTATCTGGAATCTCGCGGCGGGGTTCTGGGAGTTGGCGGGGGCCCGACCTCCGCCTATGAAAGTTTCATCACGCTGATGGTGGAGGAATTCGAGACTCGTCATGAAGGCAACAAGTGTGTACGTCTAATCCCAGGGTATCTCGCAACGCGCACGGCATCGGACATCATCTCTCTGTTGGAAGAGGAACTTGGTATCGAGTATGCTCCACCCGCAGACCCCTCCGTGAATGTTAATGTAAATGTCGCTTCGCGCATTCGCAGCCTGGGACGTGTTGATATAAAAAACATAGAAAACAGAGTTAGCGTTTCGCCTGCGTCGTCGGCGAGCAACCAGGTCAAAAGAACCGAACGAATTATTGCGACGGTCAGGGAAAGATTACAGACTTGCAGGCTCGCCCTGATACTCGACGGTTGTCCCGATATGCCTACGGATAGTTTTATGTGGTTCTGGCAGCAGCTCTGGAAACGCGGCTTGAAGGCGCTTCCCCGAAAGGGTCTTTTAGTTTTGTGCGGCAGTATCACATCCAACGGCAATTATCAGCATCGCGCTCCGGCACAAGTGCCTGAAAAGGTGATAACCTTACCTGCGCAATATGACGATGCTAATTATCTTCATGCGCTCGAAGACCTTTCAGGCTTGCTGGCCGGTGAGTTGGCGGAAAGTTTGGAGGAGGCGCGCATCCGCGCTCAAACCTTGTTGATAAGCACCTGGTCTTTACTTCCTGAACAAGTCTATAACAACCTTTACACGGAAATCCTAAAACTCAAACGGGGTATAGAAAAGTAAAGTGCAGCCTCCTGCAACATTGCGAGTTTTCTGGCTCAACGCACCTGAGGATATTGCGCGTGCTTTGACCATGATAAGCGCGGCGGTGTCGCTCACCAACGACATCGCCTACAAACTGGTTCATTTAAGCCAGCCCTCCTCATTTGGGACTGAGGAGATCGTCGGCTGTTTGCGCGCCTCCAACTTCATCATCAAGCCCAACGGCGAGTGGTATATCGAGGCGGCGATACGCAGATTCTTACTCGATCAATTGAGCCTTAAACAGGACATGGAGAAACTGGCCCACGAGACTCTCTTAGACGAAGCCCTCCGGGCGGTTCATCATCTGGCTGAGCGCCCAGTCCCTAAATATCTTCATTTAAAAGTTGGCGAAGCATACCATGTTACGGCTTTAAGACCGGAAGAAGGCTTGCTGCTTTACAGGGAGGCATATAAGGACGAGTACACGGGCGAACAATGGCTCCTCGGAGAACTCGCCTATGAGCAATACCAGCGCAAGGTGCTCCCACAACATATCATCGAGCCTTTTTTCTTTCGCGGGATGACGGCCTACCGTGAAAGGCGATGGCAGGATGCAGAAAGAAACTTCCTGCGCGTTGCTGACGATGGAGCAGTTCGAGATGAGGTAGCAGTGGCCTCACATCTTCTGGGTTTGATCCTACAGCGACAGCGCCACCTCTATCAGAAGGCTAAAGATTACATGGAGCAGGGCCTACGCATAGAAGAGGCATTGGGTAAACAGCACGGGCGCGCAGTCGTCATGCATAGCCTGGCAAACCTGATTGGAGACAGAGAGCCCGTAAGGGCCAGGAATCTATTAGAAGAAAGCAGCGAGATATTAAAGAAGCGAGACCCTCACGGCTATGCAGAAGTACAGCATAGTTTGGGGAAGCATATAATGAAGGCAGACCCCAGAAGGGCCGAAGAGCTTTTAAGGACCAGTCTGAATCTACTTGTGAAGTTAAACGACCTGCACGGGCAAGCACAAGTCTTACATACCTTAGGTAAGATGCTCAGGCGAAGTAAACCGAGCCAGGCTGTAGATTATTTAAGACGCAGCCTTGCATTGCGACGCCAGTTGGGTATTTGGCGTGAACAGGCTCAGGTGATGCAAAGCATTGCGGAGATTATGGGGAAGGAGGCTCCCGAATATGCAAGGAAGCTTTTGCTGGAGGCTCTGGAGATTGAAAAGGAGTTCAACAACAAGCATGGGGAGGCGCAAGTCTTGAATGCTCTGGGTATGAACCTCCGAGGCCATGATTGGAAAGAGGCGCGGGCGCGATTTGAAAATGTCCTGTCTTTGAGCAATCATCCCAAAGATTTGGCCGTCGCCCATCTGGGACTTTCCCACGTCGCCGAAGAACATGACCATGATCTTCCCTCCGCGCATTCGCACATGCAGAAGGCGATTCATTATCAAGGCCTCACCAACCGCTCCGATTTGGTCAGAAGCCATCAGAAGCGGCTACGAGACATTGAGCGCCGCATGCAAGCCGGTCTTTAAAGGGTCTGCAACAGGGTGGGTGAAAGCACCATCGCATCTAACTACTCATCGAACCCGCCGCCTCAATAAAATGCTTTTCATCACTGTCCTGTCGGATTTGAGAGAATGCTTCTCGCCGGGGCGGTTCGATTCGGGTGTCAGGTTGATTCTTCTGAATCTCTCGATGGCCAATCATTTTTTTCCAAATGAACTTCATTAAGGAGTATCGCCAGGAAAGCGCCCGAGCTGGTCAAGCAGCCTATCGCCCTTGAGCTTACATTTCCATAGCATCAATAGATTCCAACCCATGCTCGTCAGGATTTCGCGGTTCGCTCCGACATGGACGCTTTTAATCAGGTCGCAAGCCTGTAAAAGTAGCCGCCTTGTAAGTTGAACTCTAAGTGCGTCGCGTTCTGCTTATTGCCCAGCCGCTGGAACTGAACAAACCCAAAGCGCGGGGCTCGGTGCACAATGCCCGCATCTTTGAAGCGCCCCTTCCGCACAAAGTAAGGCGTCGTGGAAAATCCTCCCGCTCTACAGGAGAACCCTACAAGCTCGTCTACCGTAAAAATCGCAACC
>DASVQM010000058.1:0-74625 GCA_036389095.1 Pyrinomonadaceae bacterium | reverse complement strand
CGTCTCGAAGAGGAAGGCAATCGCGTTGACACCTGGCAGTTGCAGGGTCTCTGGCATCAATGCCGCCTGGCGAAAGAAAAGCTCTTCGCCGAGCCCAAGAGCCAGAAGCAGCCTGTGACGCTGCTCGGCAAAGGCTCCAAGCTCGTCGGCGGCACTATCAAGACGGAGCTGCGACGCGAAGACCTTGAGCGCGTCTTAACAGAAGGCTTCTTCCCCGTCGTCGGGCCAGGGGAGATGCCCGCTCGCCAGCGTCGCATAGGTTTTCAGGAGCTTGGTCTGCCCTATGCCGCCGACGCTGCCATCACAAAGCACCTCGCCCGCTTTCTCTCGCAGCAGACAGGCAATAGCCCGGAAGGCGTCGAGATCAGGCGTGGGCCCAGCGGCTTCGCCTCTCCCACGCACGTACTCTTCAACGGCGGCGTGATGAAGGCAGCGATGCTCAGAGAGCGCGTCGTCGAAGTGCTCAACAACTGGCTACAGTCGGAAGGCTTCGAGCCGCTGGGCCCAGGCGGCGTGCTCGACGCGCCCGACCTCGATATGGCCGTCGCTCGCGGCGCGGCCTATTACGGCAAGGCCAAGCGCGGGCGGGGCGTACGCATACGCAGCGGCGCGGCGCGCACCTACTACATAGGCATCGAGAGCGCTATGCCCGCCGTGCCCGGCATGCCCGCTCCTCTCAAGGCGCTGTGCGTCGTCCCCTTCGGCATGGAGGAAGGAACCGAAGCCGGGATTCCGGGTCGTGAGTTCGGGCTGGTCGTCGGCGAGCAGGCGGAGTTTCGCTTCCTCAGCTCCACCACGCGCAAGCAGGATCAGCTCGGCCAGATGATCGAAGACTGGGGCGACGAGATCGAAGAGCTGAGCCCGCTCGAAGTCACGCTCAAGCTGGAAGGGCGCGAGGATACAGTCCTGCCCGTGCGACTTGAGACGCGCATCACGGAAGTCGGGACGCTTGAGGTCTGGTGCGTCGCGCGCGACGGCTCGCAGCGCTGGAAGCTCGAATTCAATATCAGGGAAAGGGACGAGGAGTCGCAGGTATCGGCTGCCTGAAAAGGTTTAGAGCGCAAGAAAGAGAATTTAACAGGATGGACAGGATGCACAGGATGAAAGACAAAGCAATACCAAATTCATCGAGCAATGCTTTTGTCTTTCCTCCCGCTTTCAGTTCTTATCCTGCTTTCTGTTTTCATCCTGACAATCTCTGTCCATCCTGTTAATTGATTTCTCTTGTGCCACATAAGTAGTCATGGAAGTATCTGGCCGCTACCTGATCGGTATTGATCTGGGGACGACGAACTCGGCTGTCGCCTACGTTGATACGAAGGAGATTCCAAAGAAGGGCGATGCCCCGCCCGTCCGCGTCTTCGAGGTGTCGCAGTTGGTCGCCGAAGGCGAACTGCGTGCGCTGCCCGGTCTTCCCTCTTTTCTTTACTTCGTCGGCGAACATGATTTCGCGCAGGGCAGCACGCGCCTGCCCTGGGAAGAGCAGCCGCAGGCGACTGTGGTCGGCGTGATTGCGCGCGAGCAGGGCGCGCTGGTTCCCGGTCGGCAAGTCTCCTCGGCGAAGTCCTGGCTCTGCCTTTCGTCCGTAGACCGCACAGCAGCCATCCTGCCCTGGGGCGCTGACCAGCCGGAACATTCATGCTCACCCGTGGCGGCTGCCGCGCGTTACCTCTCACACCTGCGCGACGCCTGGAACTATTGGGCGGCCTCTCACGCGCAGACGAGCGACGCGGACGAGCTGCGGTTCGAGCGCCAGACGATAGTGCTCACCGTGCCCGCATCCTTTGACGAGGAGGCTAGAGAGCTGACCGTGCAGGCCGCACGCGAGGCGGGCCTTGAAAACCTGACGCTGCTCGAAGAACCGCTCGCAGCCTTCTACTCCTGGATCGCCGCGCATAGAGGCTCTCTCAAGCGACACCTCAAGGACTCGCAGTTGGTCTTGATCTGCGATGTCGGCGGCGGGACGACCGATTTCAGTCTCATTCGCGTGAGCATCAGCGGCAAGGATGTGCAGTTCAAGCGCACGGCCATCGGCGAGCACCTGCTGCTCGGGGGCGACAATGTTGACCTCGCGCTTGCGCGCCGCGTCGAAGAGAAGCTGGGCCACCCGCGCCTCACGCTGCGCCAGCAGCAAGCGCTGCGCAGACAATGCTGCGCGGCCAAGGAGCAGCTCTTGAGCGATGCGTCCGTCGAGCGCGTGCCCATCACAGTGCTCGGCGGCGGGCGCTCGCTCGTGGGCGGCACGCTCGCCTCGGAGCTGACGCGTGAGGAAGTCGAGCGGGTACTGGCCGAAGGCTTTCTGCCGATGACAGCGCCGGACGACCTGCCTGCGCGCGACAAACGCGCAGGGCTGCGCGAATTCGGTCTGCCTTACGCGAGCGAGGCCGCGATCACGAAACACCTGGCGGCCTTTCTGTCGCAGGCCGGGGCGGCCATGAGTGCCGAACAATCCGACGAGGCGGGCTCGCACCCTCAAGGCCGTATGGTTCGGCCCGACGCCGTACTCTTCAATGGCGGCTTCTTTCACCCGCCGCTCGCCCGCGAGCGAATACTTGCGGCCATCGCTGGATGGTTTTCCGCGCAGGGCGAGAGCTGGCAACCCAAAGTCCTGAACAATAAGGCCGCGGAGAGCGCCGTCGCTATCGGCGCGGCTTACTACGCGCAGGTGAAGCGCGGCGGCGGGCTGCGCATCAGCGGCGGCAGCGCACGCGGCTACTACATAGGCGTCCAGCAGGCCGCCGGACAAGGCGGCGACGGGAGGGTGACGGCTGTCTGCGTGCTGCCGCGCGGGACCGAGGAGGGCTCTAAGATCGAGCTGGCCGAGCGTGAGTTTACGGTGCTCACCAACCGTCCTGTCTCCTTCACACTCTATAGCACGACCACACGCCAGGATGCGCAGGGAGCCGTCATTACCTTTGACGAAGACGAGGCGCACAAACACGCGCCGCTCATCACAGTCCTGCGCTACGGCAAGCGCTCGCGCCACATAGAGCTGGATGTGCGCCTGCGACTCTATTTCACGGAAGTCGGCACGCTCGAATTGTGGTGCGAAGCGCCTAAGACGGGCCATCGCTGGCGTCTGCAATTTCAATTGCGCGGCGCTGAGCCGCAGCAGCCAGAGCAGGAGGCCGAGGGCGAAGACCGCTCCGAGCAAACAGAGGCGGCCCAGGAGGGCTCGCAGGTCTTCATCCCGGAAGAAGCGTTGCAGGCGGCTTTCAAGCTTATCCGCGCCGTCTTCGGCACGGAGCGCGACCGTATAGAGGGAGAGCAGGTGACGCCAGAGGTTCTCACGGGCAAGCTTGAGAGCACGCTCGGCTATCGCAAAGACGCCTGGCGCACGGAGACTATACGCAAGCTCTGCGACGTGCTGGCGGAACTGGCCGCCGGGCGCAAGAAGGGGCGCAACTACGAAGCACGCTGGCTCAACCTCTTCGGCTTCTGCATGCGCCCGGGCTTCGGCGCTCTACTCGACGATTGGCGCATAGCCCAGGCGCGCAAAATCTATCATGAAGGGCTCTGCTTCACGAAAGACTTGCAATGCCAGGTCGAGTGGCTGATTCTCTGGCGTAGAGTGGCGGGCGGCATGAACGCCGGACAACAGCGAGAGCTTTATGAGCGGCACAAGGCGCTCCTGGGCGTCGGCGGAAGTAAGACTAAAGGCAGAATCAATCGTCAGGTCGAGCAGGAAGGCTGGCTCTTGCTCGTCAGCCTCGAACACTTGCCGCCCTCTCTGCGCGTCTCGCTCGGCGAGGAACTGCTCAGCCGTATAAAGGCTGAGCCGGACAATAAAGGTTATCTCTGGTCGCTCGGGCGATTGGGCGCGCGCCTGCCCTTCTACGGCCCGCTCAATTGCGTCGTGCCCGCCGAGGCAGCCGGTCTGTGGGCCAACGCCCTGCTTGAGCTGCCCGTGTTGACTACGCACGCAGCCTCCGCGCTCGCCCAACTTGCAGCGCGCACAGACAACCCCCTCAGAGATGTCGAGCCGGAGATCAGGCAAAGGGCCATCGAAAGGTTGAGCGCCGAGGGCGACGCTTACGCCGAGCTGATCGAGAGCCTGCGAACTTACGTGCCGCCGACGCGCACAGACGCCGCCCGCATCTTCGGCGAATCTCTGCCGGAAGGTCTACGTCTCTTGAATTAAAAGAATTCCCTTCCATGTGAGAGCCCTCCGGGCCCGGCTCAGTTGGCCGTAGGAGGCGCCTGAACTTTCAACTATAATTCGCGTATAGCAGGCAGCGGTACGGCGTCTTTTGTCTACTGTGATAAAACTGGCGCGCAGAAACAACATTTGAAGGGAGCCTTGACTGTGGACGCGACATGGAGAGCAATCCTTTGGCAGCAGTTCGGGGCCTCTATAGAGATGCTCGAAAATGCCCTCGTCGCCTGTCCGGAAGAGCTTTGGGGCGACCGCTCGCAGCGACCGGAGTTCTGGTACGTCGTCTATCACACGCTCTTCTGGCTAGACCTTTACCTCTCCGGCTCGGTTGAAGCATTCTCGCCCCCCGCTCCTTTCACCCTCGACGAGATGGATCCAAGAGGGCTCATGCCCGAGCGTGTCTATACGAAAGACGAGCTTCAAGCCTATCTCACACATGGCCGCATGAAATGCCGCGCCACGATTGAAGCCCTCACGGACGAGCAGGCCCGACGGCACTCTGTATACGGATCAGTTAACAGCAGCTTCCTTGAGTTACTTCTCTACAACATGCGCCACGTCCAGCACCACGCCGCACAATTGAACCTTATCCTCCGGCAGAAAACCGATTCGGCCCCTGGCTGGGTTGATAAAGCGAAGAGCTAACAGTGCGTCGCATGAGCGCTCAAGGAGTCTGCGCCGCCCAGCGTTTCAGCATCAGCGCTTCTGAGAAGCACAAGCGTGCGAGGACACTTGCCTGCCCCACCCTCTTAAAACAATCTCAACCGTTATAGCGAGAAGCGATTATCACAGCGAAATAATTAGATTGAATCAATTTGATTGTGTATCTTCGCCGCCATAGACATACCGGATGAATAACCGCTACCACTGCGCGCAAGCTTCTCGGCGTAAGCCCCCTCAAGATGACGAAATTGCTCAGGATCAGGCGGCGTTTGACTACCGCAAGGCACCCGATCCAAGCTGTTGAGGATTCGGCTCCTGTCATACGACCTGATCGTGGGTGTAATCATGCCGGGAACCAATGCCAGCGAAGTTAACAGACTGGTGATCTAACTCTCAGAGCTGAATCATCCCATCAGGCGTATCGCCATAACAAATGGTCTGTTGACGAGCATGGAAGACAACGCCACAATAGATCGCCATAGGCACTTCCTCGTGCGGTCTCATGGGCAACAGGAGTCTAACGCAGCTCGCAAGCGAGATGGAGGTGACTGCTTCATAACATCACAGCCTCCTGCTTGGCCTCTGTCTGAGTGTCGCTTGCGCGGGTCTGAGTATAGCCATAGGCTTTAATCAATTAATGGGTGAGGGGTCATTGATGAGAAGTATTAAGCCAGCGCGGGAGTCGCAGGGATTTTCTATTGGACGGCTAACGGCGCGTCCGCGCAAGGTGAAGACGGCGGGGCCTTCAGGTCTGCAACAGTTAAAGCTCGAAAGTAAGCGGGACGGGTTTATCTACGTGCCAGATGGTGTTAGCGCAGAGCATCCTGCACCTCTGCTGCTGATGCTGCACGGGGCGGGAGGAAATGCGCGTCAGAGTATTCCCCTCTTACAACATTTTGCGGATAGTTCGGGACTGATCCTGCTTATGCCCGACTCCCGCCAGCAGACGTGGGATGTTATCGCTGGCGGCTATGGGCCAGACGTCGCTTACATTGACCGCGCACTGGAGCAGACTTTCGACCTCTACAATGTCGACCCGGCTCGGATCGCAATCAGCGGGTTCTCCGACGGAGCCTCATATGCGCTCTCCTTGGGAGCCACAAACGGCAACCTCTTCACACACGTCATCGCTTTCTCGCCGGGA
This sequence comes from Pyrinomonadaceae bacterium, assembly GCA_036389095.1. Lineage (GTDB taxonomy): Bacteria > Acidobacteriota > Blastocatellia > Pyrinomonadales > Pyrinomonadaceae > DASQYE01. The sequence continues at coordinate 68,662 of DASVQM010000058.1, read as the reverse complement.
TTCATGGCCCCGGCGAGCGAGCACGGCTCACCCGCACTTTTCATATCGCATGGCACAGGTGACCGCGTGCTCCCGATAGACGCTTGCAGCCGCAAGATCGTCTCGCGGGTGAAGCGCGCGGGCTACCGTGTCCGGTACAAAGAGTTCGACGGCCCGCACACCGTGCCAGCTGAAATTGCCGGCGAAGCGCTGGAATGGTTCCTTAAAGACGGGGTCTAGTTGTTGGTCCGGTTTAAGGTAGATGTGAAGGTCCAGAGGCGCTAATGAACTTTCTATCGAAGGACTACGAGTGATGAGAAGAGCACATACTATCAGTCACGATCACCCTTTACGCCGTTTCTTCGCGGAGATGGTTCAGCGGCGATTCGACGCGGATGTGCTCCTGCCGGACGCTCGGATCGCCGCGTACGTATCGGGGCTACTCGTGGATTTTACGCACTTAGATAACCTCTACCGTGTCCGCGATGCCCGCGGGCGCAGGCTCGAAGATGTCGGCGAGATGCTACTCGAATCCAACCCTTTGCTCGAAGCCAGCTCGTTCGACCGCGAGCGCGAGGTGCGTAAGCACGTCGGCGATTACGTGCTCTTCATGACGGGGCTCTTCCCCGAAAGCCTTTCGGGTCGGCAGCGTTTCAGGCAGATGCATCTGGACGTTTTCGTGGACTACATTAAGGCGGGCAAGGAGTCCTACAAGGTCGTATCAGCCTTCGACCAGTTCGAGTATAGAGAGGAGTCCCCGCTGTTTCGCAAGCTGGCCGAAAATTTTGAACTCTGCGTCGTCGGCCTCAACCTGGTCAAGCAGGACCTGGAGAGACTTCAGCGCCGGTACTACCATGGATTACAAAGGGCGCTGGAAGGCTGAGAAGTGAAGCACAACGGAAGAGTACCGGCGGGCGATAAGGTCGGCGGGCAAACATCATGAACAAAAAACAACTCCCGGATCAACCGATTGAGACAATCGCCCGGTGGATAATTGAGTGCGAGCACCTGGTCGCCTTCACGGGCGCAGGGATAAGCACCGACTCCGGCATCCCGGACTTCCGCGGCCCCGACGGCGTGTGGACTAGGCGTGACGCCGGTCTCGCGCCGCCGAGGTGGCGGGTTTCTCCAAGCCAGATCAAGCCCAACGCGTCCCACCTTGCTCTGGTCGAATTGCAACAACTCGGTAAGCTTCAGTTCCTCATCACACAGAATACCGATAACCTGCATCGTCAGTCCGGCATTCGCCCCGAACTCCTGGCCGAACTGCACGGCAACGGGCAGCTCATGCGGTGCCTGAGCTGCGACCGTCTCTACACTAAACAGGAAGTCGGGTGGGACGCCGATCGATGGGGGCCGGGCTACCGCGCGCAGAGGCCGGTCAAGGGGCAGCCAGCCTGTCCAACCTGCGTCGGTCGACTTATCTCATCGGTCGTGAACTTCGGAGACCCGCTGCCGGAGAAAGAATTGATGCTCGCCGCCGAGCACGCGCGCGCGTGCGACCTGATGCTCGTGCTTGGCTCCTCGCTCGTGGTGAATCCGGCGGCTTCACTTGTCGGGCTGGCGCTTAAACAGGGAGCAAAGGTGGTGCTTATCAATCATGGTGAAACTCCTTACGATGAGGTCGTAACGATTCGTCTGTGGGAGGGCATCGGCGAGGTACTCCCGCCGGCGGTGGAGCTTGTGCTGAGGACATCGGTCGAGCAGCCGAACGCATCTTGAGATGCGCGGGAACAGAAACCGTCGTCGTTCCACGATGGTCGAGTCGCACGGGCTGCCGTCACCGGAAGGCGAGCCTTCGAATCATTTTACTGAAGCATTGGAATTGAACATCTGGCATCACCCCCAAGGTGGGGAGAGGCGGCTGAACATCACTTAGGTATATCAGCCTGCGAGGAGACACGGGGAAAGGCATGAACCACATCGTGCTGCTCGGCGATTCCGTCTTTGATAACGCGGCTTACGTCGCGGGCGGGCCGGACGTCGTCGAGCAATTGCGGAAGACTTTGCCCGGAGGTTGGAAAGCGACGCTCAAGGCCGTGGACGGAAGTGTCATCGGTAACGTCATCGGTCAATTAGGCCAGTCACCGGCTGACGCCACACACCTGGTCGTCAGCGTCGGCGGAAACGACGCGCTCGGGCACGCTGGCCTGTTGGGTGAAACGGCGCGAAGCGTCGCAGCAGTTCTGACGCAGCTTGCGGATGCGGGCGCAAGCTTTGAGCGGGAGTACGAAGCGATGCTGGAAGCCATCCTCCGGCGCAGCCTGCCGACGGCCCTGTGTTCCATCTACTACCCGCGCTTTCCCGACCCGCATTTACAAAGGCTGGCTGTGACGGCCCTCACTGTCTTCAATGACGCCATCCTACGCGCAGCTTTCGCGCGCGGGTTGCCGCTACTTGATCTGCGCTTGATCTGCGATGAGGAGAGGGACTACGCAAACCCTATCGAACCTTCCACCCGTGGCGGAGAAAAGATCGCGCAAGCAATTACGAGATTAGTCTGCGAGCATGATTTCGCGCGCCGCCGGACCGAGGCGTACGTCATGTGAATTATGCTCTTATCAAACCAAGGCATGAAGCGGCTATGCCGATGGCTCTACGTTTAGTGGTTGAACGTACAGACGACCATTCATTCACCCTGTAAATTCATACTAAGCCCCCATACTCGATCATCCATAGAAGACGTGCAAGTGCTCGACGCTCTATTTTCCGTCATCACATGTTCACATGAATATGTAATCATGAACTGCTTTGCCCGACAATGCCTATGGGCCAACAACTATTTTGAGAATGAAAGAATCAAGCTGGACAATATCTTGTAGATATTTTGAATGAGTTGTTAGATTGCATTCGTATTTATCAGGTGACCTTTTGCTTTCCAGGCGGCGGCATACCAAAGACCTTCGTCTCATCACATAAAACCACTTCCCGTTCAGAAATCTTTCCTTCACGAGCATGAAGAATAACATTGACGTGATCACCTTCGGGTGAAGGATAAGCTGTGAACCATGGCATTATTTACACCCCCAGCTCAAGGACTGCCGCATATACGCCTTCCACGACCTGCGCCATCCTGTTGTAGTCCAGCTTCTCCGCCGTATCTGCCGCCGTGTGTTTTCGAACTCCTGTCGGATGTACGCGGCGGCCGCGTCCAGATTCTCCGTGTGAGATTCACTTCTAGGCGAGAGGCTTTCCGCAAGCATCCTGACGTAGGCTTCCAGTCTGCCCGGGTCAACCCGAGTCTTACGCTCGGCCTTACTACGCCAGACGGGCTGCGTGACGTAGAAAAGGATTGCGGCGACCAGTAGAAACAGTGCGGCAAAGATATAAAGTATCAGCTTAAAGAAGAACCTGCGGCGGGTAGCCTGATGCCGCGATTGTCTCTCGTAAGAAGCGCTCATTAACTACTTCCCCGCCCCTCCTCATCTCAAGGGCTCGACCGCCCCGGTCACGTCCCAGTGGATCACGGCATCAAATTGTTTGGACAGCCGTGCCTCAAAATAATGGCTGCGGCGCTCAGTTCCCGGCAGGTAAACGACTCCGATGGCTCTCTCCAGCCTCGGCCTTCCTAATGCCTGTGTGAGGGCATCATTACCGCGGAACGAAAGCAGGAAGCTCGGTATCCCCGTCTGGTGAAACAGCCCCGCGTAGCTTTCAGAAAGCGCCAGGCGCAGCTTCATTCTTCTGCCGCCATACCCCCACTCAGAGGCGGCCATCACTTCACCTGTGTAAGTTGTAAAGCCCAACAGGAAAGTATTCCCGTCGTGAAACTGCCGCATCAGGTGGCCTACGTTATGCTCGCCACGCGCCGCTCTTTCGGTCATGCGCGCGTCTCCCTGGTGCGTGTTGTGCGCCCAGACCACAGCCTTCCCCCTCTCGCCGCCCAGCGCATCCATGTACCTGACGAGTTCCTGTATGGTGCTCGCCATGTGGCTGTCGCGCAGGTTCCATGAGGAGAGGTTCTGGAAGTAGATGAGGCGATAGTAGGCTTCCCCGTGCCTCACCACTCGCGCGTTCTGGTACGCGGACATGAGTTCGTCGTCAGGCTTACGGCTCTGCGAGCTTCGCCATGCCGCGAACCGCTGCTCCATCTCCTTTAACTGGGCCACGGCCTGTTTCTCGCAGGAACCCCTTGAGTATGTGGCGACATCTTGGCCGTACTGCTCCGGCCTGTTCCGATAGCCGCCCAGGCAATCGTAGCGCTTGCTGGCACGCCTGGCCGCCTCCGGGTCTACGCGCTTGAGGTATTCGACTACGGCCTCCTTCGAATCCGTGAGACTGTACAAGTCCATGCCGTAAACGCCGACGCGAGCAGAGCCCTGTGGCCTCGAATCATTGTATGAGCGAAGCCACTCGACGAAGTCTCTGAAGTCCGTGTTGCGCCACATCCAGCGCGGGAACCGCTTGAAGCCTGAGAGAGCCTCCTCCGCGCTGCGGTCTTTCCCCTCGCCGTGGACATACGTGTTTACCCTGTAGGCGTCAGGCCAGTCGGCCTCCAGCACCACGACATTTACCCCTTTCTCCTCTATGAGGCGGCGCGTGATACGTGCACGCTCGCGGTAAAACTCGTGAGTGCCGTGCGTGGCTTCGCCCAGCAGGACGAATCGTGCGTCCCCCACCTGCTCCATGAGCGGGTCGTAGTCGCGCACGTCGCCCGACAGAGGGTGGGCCGACCGGCGCACCAACTCCACCTCCTCGGGTGTCGTAGAGGTCACGCGCGTCTCCCGGCTCGTCCGCTTGGGCGGGCTTTGACCCTGCTCTGGCCGGACAAAGACCGACGTGATGAGTAGGAGAGAAAGAAGCAGCACACGCGATGAAGTCGGGCTGCGAAAGCTTGCGACGGATTTGTGCTCTTTACTGATTACCTTCATGACCCCGCCCTCGGTTCGTTCCCCCTCGATTTAGTCTCTTGTCAGGAATGGTTTCAAATTTCAACCTTTACTTCTGCGGGATGGCCGCTGCCGCCCGGTTAGACCATAGGCCCGCCGAGGGCCGCAAGCCTCATATCTTATATCTGCCCTCAACCAAGTCATGGTCAAACAAAGCGTAGTCGCAGGTCAACTCTTCGCCGCGGTTGATGTCTGTGTGCGCAATGGTTAAATCTTCCTCGCTGTTATTAAAAACGTCCAGGCAATTCGGGGCAGCCGAATGCTTAAAGAATCTGGCGTCGTCAGCGCATCATAGGTAAAGCCCTGTCTGTTTCTCCCGGTACGTATATTTTCTGGTCTGCTCTTGAGATGGGCAGGACAACTCCACGATCTGTCCCTCGATTAGACGCTCATCTATTACCGGATGGAACTTCAAGATAACTGCGCCTTGAGGAATGAACTCGTCGGCGAACAAACCGATGCCGTGAATATTGCTGAGACCAAGTCTGGTCTTTACCATTAACACCTATTTAGCCCCCATGCACATGAGATATCGGATCAATGGCACACCGCCTATAGGAAAGATATTCAATTTTATACCGCTCCGGGCCACACAATCAGGGGATTGGCGGCGGTGCTTCCAGCAACGGTAATAGTAGAGTAGAACCGCCGGGCGTGGGTTCAAGCGGTAGCCTTAATTCTAACAAGTAGATGGCGAAGAATAAGTGAGGAGCGTATGGAAGAAGCGCTAAAGAATCAGACTGGGCGCGCAGACGAGTCTTTTCAACACAGCAGTGAACGCCTGGACATCCCGGCAGGCGAAGCTGCCGACGCTCTCTTGGCAGAAACGGCTCTATGCGTGCGTCCGCTTTGCCCAACGATTCAAAATATCCACAAGATATTGTCCAGCTTGATTCTTTCATTCTCAAAATAGTTGTTGGCCCATAAGAATTGTTGGGCAAAGCCGCCTGCTTCGATAGATCATACGCTTCCGATGAAATGATTACGGGGCCCTCACTTTGCGCCATGTCTCCAAAGAGCTTCATCATCCGTGGCTTCAAGCTTTCGTACCACATTCGATTCGCGCAGAAAGTCGAATCAATTGCGTCCACCTCCTCTATCTCTTCGCGCAACCGGCCTAGCTCAGGTTCTCTCGCGGCGAGTTGTTCCCAGGTTAAAGGCATAGGCAGCGCCTCCCGTTTTCTTACCCGCCAGTTCCCTCCGCTCCGAGTCTTTCGTGCCTGCATTTGGCGACGCCCTTCTCATAACCTTGAGGGTAATACATACCGCTACCACCGCAGTCCGGGCATTTGCTGATGTCCATATCCTGATTGGTTAACTTCGAGTCGCCCGCGTCGGCTCTATTTTCATTGCTCAGTTGCTGCTTGTCTTTCTTCCAAAGCCTGCGCCTCAGATGTTCACTCAGAAATGCGGGTACCGAGGAGACGTTTGTTCGTGCTGCTGCTATTTTCAGTTCCGTGATCAGGACATCAGCCAATTCCTGCCATCTGGCAGCTTCTGCTCTGGAAGGCTCCCTGCCGGTAATTTCCTTCGCCGCCTTTCTCCAGGACTCGATAAAACGGGCGAAAGCCTCATCATCATCATATGTATTATTAGTCTTAAAAGAAGTCTTAGGCTGCCCGTAACCGCTATTATTATCAACGATTTGAGTTATACTAGTACTACTAGATTCTGGTACATCTAGATCTACTACTTTCTGGGTAGGGCTAGATGTACTAGTTGTACTAGTAGTACTAGTACCTGCTTCCTCCGGAGTGAACACCTCATATTGGTTGCCGATCAGCGAACCGACGGCGGGTTCGATTCTGATCAAGCCTACTGTTTCCAGATGATCCAGTGCGGCATCCACTGTGACCATTGAGCCGAGGCCTGCCCCGGCCTTGATTTCTCGCCGGGACTTCCTCACAGACCTGACCGGGATAATTGCCCCACGCGATATGCTCCACAGATAATCCCACACCTGCTTGCTCTTACCTCTAAATAAACCTTCAGGAATGGCGCGCCGCGTCACAGAATTCGGAACTCGATGAAAGTCGCGCTCAGGAGCGATTGCAGGTTTTTTAGGTTTTTCAGTATCTTGAGCTATACTAGTAGGGCTAGGTGAGCTAGTTGTACTAGTAGTGCTAGATGTACTAGTATCACTAGGACTACTAGGTGTACTAGTAGAGGTTGCCTTTTCAATGGTTTCCTGCGCGGGCTCAGGCTTGGCCACTGTGCGTAAATCACGGAAAGTGACGTACTTACGCTCTTCGCTCATATAGATTCACGCACCGCTTTCATTGTTCCGCGATTTGTTGGGGGCATCTCTTCCGACTCATCAGACGGTCGCACAATGTCTGTCGCAGCGAGTTCAACTAGATCAGCCGGAATCTTTTCCAGCCCGTTGAGGCTCGCATACTGGACGGCCATCGCGCATAGCTTTATAGCCTCACGAGGTACACCTTTAGACCACTGATAGACGGCGGAAATGGCTTCTGGCTCGAACGGGTTTTTGACGTTCGCCACGGTGCAGCGGAATTCGATCATTCCAGCCGTTTCTTCAAGAGTGAGAGCATCCAGGGTTGAAGACACAGCAATGCGGGAGACGAGCGCCCGTTTGCTCCTGTCGGCGAGCTTGTACCGAAGTTCAACCTGGCCAGCCATGACGATGGAGATCAACTTGGTCTCGTCGGTCTCAAAATTCAGAATCTGGCGGATTTGCTCGAACATGGGGCCGCGGAGCTGCTGCGCCTCGTCGATGAAAAGCACGACGTTTTTGCCTTGCCTATACTGGTCTATAAGGAAAGCGCGCAGTTCGTATTCCGTCTCGCGCTGGCTTCGCTTGGTTTTTACACCGAATTCCGTGCAGATTGCCTTGAGAAAGGCGGTCTCGCTCGTCTGCTTCGGATTTACGATGAAGGCCGAAGTATAGGCAGCATTATCCTCGTAATCGTTGTAAAGCAGGCGCAGAAGGGAAGTTTTGCCAAGCCCTACGTCGCCGATAATCGTGGTCAGCCCCTGCTTGGCGCGGATTACGTACTGGGTCTTGGCAATAGCTGCCTGCACGCTCGGAGTGATGTAGAAGAAGCGAGGGTTAGGCGAAATTGAAAAGACACTCTCGGGTATCATAGTACGGCATATAACACATAACAGGCTTAAAAAACAACAGAAATCTTATAGGGGGGTGGTAAATTTCATTGATAGTAATAGATGCGGTTGTTATAAATCCCGTGAAATTACCAAACCCCGTACTCACTATAACTTTGTAGAAAGGATAACCTTAAAGGTAAATTTTGTCCCGAGTAAGCCCGTATTTAGCAATTAACCAATTGGTGGAATAAGGTTTCACAGAAAGCAATCTGTTACAAAAAGAGGCGTTCAAGAGTTAAATCTTTCTCTTCTCGTAGCATTTCCGATAAGGCCACTTTACAGAAAATTATTGTCGGCGGGATTTTATAATTCGTCCAGGATTGCAGGCGTTCGAGCCTTTTATTTTTGCTGGATAAGCTTACCTCTCGTGACGCCGGTAATCCTGCCACTAATAGTTTGAAACGATAATGGCTCTGAACGACAGTTTCAGTTACGTGGCGATCCCGGAAAAGCTTTCAATAACCTTATTTTCATTGACACGCGCAGTGTGAGATTTTACTCTGACGGCATCGGGTTCTACGCTGATAGCTGCTTATCCGGACGTGCCTGCATGCCGACTGGCGAGAACTCGGCACGCGTTAGTTCTTGTTGAGTGTTTGGGCCTTCGGTCGTTGCCCTCACCCTATTGGGGCTGACCATCACAACTCCTGATCGCTTGATAGAGCAATGCCTTTCCCACGAATCTTCATTAGTCACAGCGCCAAGGAAGAGCATGCGGAGGCGACGCTGAAGGCAATCGAGGAGGAGTTGCAGGCGGACTTCGATGTCTTCATTGATCGCTTCCGGCTTCAGCCGGGCCAACGCTGGCGTAACGAACTGTTCACTCGGATGTATCGTTCGCACGGCGCGGTCATCCTCCTCTCCAAGGACGCCCTGGAATCGACCTTCGTCCCGACGGAGGTGAGCATCCTGGGCTCGCGCCCCTACCTGGACGAAGATTTCAAGCTGCTCCCGGTACTTCTGGGGGAAGTGACCAGGGAGGAGGTTGAGCAGAAGTTCTCGGCGCTGAAACTCACGGAGATTCAATTGCTCGGCGGCAAGAGCCCGAAGGAAGTGGCCCAGGCGGTGCGGCAAGCCTTCCTACAGCTCATCCCGAAGCAGGCCGCGCAGACGCCTTTCGAGAAACTTGAGCACCTCATCGCCAATCTGCTGAAAAACGTGCCAGAGGCGGCGCTACGGGGCGCAGCCGTGACGCTAGGCGCTGATCTGGATGTGTGGGAGCCGGACGCTGACCTCCAAACGCGGCTGGCGCGCGAATTGTGGCAGGCCGACTTCATCTCTTCAATCCAGGCAGTCAACGACGATCTGAGCGGCTACCTGGACGAGCGGCAGGTGGAAAGCCTCATAGAGCTGATCGCGCCCTCCTGGGTTGACCCGTGCCTGGCCGGAGGCATTCCCAGCGTGGCGAGAGGCGAGCGGGATCGCAGGGCGCTCGGCATCAACGGAACAATGGCTTTCACCGCCAACATGTTCGTGCGCCGTGCTTGCTGCCGCGCGCCCAAGATCAGCTGGCCGGTCGTGACCCTTAGTGCCGCGTGGGATGAGCATACGGTTGAGAGCCTGCGGGCCGAAATCAACGCGGCTCTCAGGTCTAGGTTCTACATGGATGCGGATGACGGCGATGCCATCCTGCGCGCGATTCTGGAAGAGCGGGAGGGGAAGTTGAAGGAGCCTATCTTCGTCATGTTCCCGCCTCCCGCGCCGCCTGCGGAAGTCCTCAAAGAACTGCGTAAGGGGTTCCCGACCGTCACCTTTTTCCTGCTCACAGGCGAAAGCCTGCCCGAGCCGGGTGAGGGCGAAGCCGCATACTTTCAATCCCTCGTCCCTGGACTCGCTCCGGGCGCGGAGATGCGTGCCTATTTGGAGTACAAGACGGCCAGGTCAATCGTCCCGCAGTAAGACCCGCGCACTCTGGGCGAGGACAGGGCGTGTGATCGTCGGAAGGAGCGATGCACCTTGAGCTATAACAAAATATTTGACCCACGGCCTTTGGAGGCTCTGCAAGGCGATGCGCCGCAAGAGACGCAGCGCGCGGGCGACCGTAGAGGAACCTCCGTCTACATCTACGAGGAGGAACTGGTGCTGGCCGTCAACGTCGCGCTGGCCACGGGCCGCCCGTTGTTGCTGCGCGGCCTGCCTGGGACAGGGAAGTCCTCGCTGGCACGCAACGTCGCCGAGCATCTTGGCTGGCGCTACTACGAGGAAGTCATCACGTCGCGTTCGCAAGCGCGCGAGCTGCAATGGCGCTTCGACACGCTGCGTCGCCTGAGCGATGCACATGCCGGGGTGCTCGAAAAGGGAAACAACACGCGGCCCTACATCGAGCCAGGCGTGCTCTGGTGGGCTTTCGACCGTGGGAGTGCGCGACGGCGCGGGCTGCTGCCGGATGCCGAGAATATCGTTCCGGCGATGGAGCCCGGCAAGCAGCCTGAACACACGCGCGCCGTCGTGCTCCTGGACGAGATAGACAAGGCTGACCCGGATGTGCCGAACAACCTGCTGGTCACGCTCGGCTCTTACAAGTTCTTCGTGCCGGAGTTGGAGGTCGAAGTGAAAGCCCCTCTGCACGAGCCGCCGCTAGTCGTCATCACGACCAACGACGAGCGCGAGATGCCCGCCGCTTTTCTGCGCCGCTGTGTCATCTACGTGCTCAAGCGGCCCACGCCCGAGAGGCTGATCGAGATCGCCGAGGCCCACTTCGGCCATGAGCACAAGAGCCTCTACGAGAGCATCGCCACGCTGATGAAGGAGGATACGCCGAAGGAGGAAGGGAGCAGGGCCACCACGCTCCCCAGCACCGCCGAGTACCTGGACGCCATAGACGCCTGCCTTGAGTTGAAAGTTGACCCGCAAGCGGAGAAGAAGGTCTGGGAGACGATTTCGAGCGCTACGTTGTGGAAGCCGCGCGAGCCTTTGGAAGCGACCGCATGAACAACTTTCGCTCGCACATCGGCATCGGCGACCTGATCCGGGCCTTCGAGCGCCTAAGCGTGTCAGACGATGCGACCCGGCGCGAGATCGCCAACCTGCTGGGTCTCGTCAAGGCCGAGCCGCAGACGCAGAGGGCCAAGACGACCGCTCCCACAGCCCCCGCGCCGCCGCCCCCTTTCACTAAACAGACCTCGCCGACGCCCTCCGCGCAGGATTCGCTTCAGAGTAAGATCGAAGCCTCGCGGCAAGAGATAGAATTGTGGCTTCCTGAGCCCGGAGTCGCGCCTTTGCAGCAGACGGCGGGCACGACATCAGAGCCGCCGGTCGAGCCTCTCTTCGTGTCGAACTGGACGCGCGCCATTCTCAGTTCCGCGCTCTCGACCAACAGCGAGGAGGGGCCGCTGGACATCGAGCGCATCGTCGAGGCGCTGGCCCGAGCCGAGATTCCCGTCCCGCTGCCGCGCCGCATCCACGCGACCACGCGGCGCGGCGTGCAACTGCTGGTTGACAAGAGCGAAGCGATGATGCCGTTTGCCAGCGACCAGACCTCTATCCAGGAGGCTACGCGACGGGCTATCGGCAGCGATCAAGCGAAGGCGCTGCGTTTTGTCGGCTGCCCCTTGAGAGGCATTCGCGCCAGCGCCAGGGAGAAATGGAAGAACTACAGTCCGCCCATGCCGGGCACTCCCGTGCTGCTCCTGACTGACCTGGGCATTGGTCGTCCGATGTTCTCGACAGATCATGCAGACGTTCGGGAGTGGCTTGCATTCGCTCAACAGGTGCGCCGGGCCGGATGCCCCCTGCTGGCATTCGTCCCTTATGCGCCCGGGCGCTGGCCGCGTCCGTTGCGGCGTGCTATGACCATCGTGCAATGGGACAGGTGCACTTCAGCCGTCACGATCCGCAATCTGATCGGGCGTGCGCATCAGGTGGCCGTATGACGGAAGTGAGGGCAGAGGCTCAAAGGATGATTGACGCCGAGCGAACTGCGCGACCGGGCGCGCACGCGCTGGCGCGGGTTGTTTCACTCGCGGCCCGCATAGAGCCCGCCCTCCTCAGGCGTGCTCGCCTCGCACTGCTCCCGCACGTAGACGCAGGGGCCGAGGCAGACCTCTGGTTCAGCCCGCTCGTCCAGTCACGCAGCCCCCTGGCGATCATCTTCGCCCCGGACGTGGCAGACCTACTGCGCCGCAGCCTGGCCCAAGACCAGGATCTGCTAGGGCGTGCCTGGGAGGTCGTCAAGCGTGTTCACATCAAGTCCTCGCCGGTCATACGCCTTGAGGAAGAGATCATCTATCTGGCTCTTTCAGATCAACCGACCGCTCGCGGAGCTATTAGAGACCTGCTGCTGTCTGCGACGCGGACGATGATTGAAGGTGACGGGCGCGGGCTGGCGCAGTGGGCCTTGCGAGCGCTCCCGCGACTGCCGGAGGAGGCGCGCAGCACTGAGGCCGCGTGGGCGCTCGCCATCGGAGCCGGAGCGCGTCTCGGCGGGCGTCGCATACTCGCCGACGAAGCCTCCGCTCCGATTTCGCAGACGATGCTGCGCTGGGTGTTGCCGCGCGATCAAGAGCAGGTCTCGGTCGGCGTGCGCCTCTTCAGGGCTCGCGTCCTCGGCACAGGTGTTGAGGTCAGCGAGCCGCCCGCAGAAGGCGCGCACGTCATCCGCCTGCCGAAGACAGACCCCATGCTCCTCAACGTCTCTAGTGAAGAAGACTTTTGGAATGAAGGCCATTACAGCCTGCAAACCGTAGTCAGTCAAGTCGCCTTGCATCCGGGCCAGACGCAGACCGTCGAGACAGAAGCGCCGGACGAAGTTCAGATCAGCACCCCGACAGGCGACACCTTCACTCTCAGGCAGCAATATGACGTGTACGTTATTGCGGAGAACCCCGCTGACAAGCCCTGGGTCGAGCGGTTGGTTATGCGCCTCCGTGAGGAACAACTGGAAGGCCGACCGCTCGTCGTCACACTGGATATGGAAAGCGCACCTTTGGAGCCGGAATCCGCAGCGAACCAAATCCTCATTGTTATCGAACGGAAAATGGAGAGAATCCGGCGCGCGAGTCGGAAGGTTGTTCAGATTGATTCATTCAGGAAATTAGAGGGTGACGACAAGCCTTTGATCTTTATCACGCACAGGGCCGCAGAAATCCCCGAGTCACTCGGCGATAATCGTCACATTGACTTTCGGGACGACAATCTTTTCATGGAGAATTTCAGAGAACTCCTGGCCGCCATCAGGGACGAGCCTTTCACCGCACCAGCCGAGCCGTTAGAGCCTATCGAGCTTTATTGCGCCTATGCACATTCAGACAAAGAACTGATGAACCGTTTGAGGCAATATCTTGCTCCCTCAATGCGAACGGGCGTCATAGGGCAATGGCACGACCGAGAGATTGGGATAGGTGACATGTCGCGTGGAGAGATTGATGAACACCTGGATTCTTCTGATCTCATCCTGTTGCTGGTGAGCGCGGATTTTCTCGACTCTGAATTCGCCCATGAAGTCGAAATGAAGAGAGCGCTGGAAAGACACGAGGCGCAGAAGGCGCGCGTCATCCCCATCATCCTGCGCCCCTGCCACTTGGAGAACACCCCATTAGCGCATCTTCAGACGCTCCCCACAGATGGTCGGCCTCTAACCCAGTGGTCTGACCCGGAAGAGGCTTGGCAGCAGATAGCGCAACGCATCAGGATCGTCGCCGAAGAGATAAGCAGAGAGAAACGTGCGAAGGAAACTGACGAGACCGGGCACAAGCCGCTCGTCTATCTCAGCTATAGCGGGAGGGATTCGCATACGACGGAGTTGCTGCAAACGCTGACGGATGCGCTCAGAGAGGACTATGAGGTCTACCTTGATAGGGAACGGCTACAGCCGGGCGGCAGTTGGGCTCAGGAGTCGAACACGCAGATGATGCGTGCGGATGCCGCTCTCATGCTTCTCTCCGATGATGCGCTCAATTCGTTATGGGTGAGAAGGGAAGCGGCGATTCTCTCTTATCGTCGGCACATGGACGAGAGCTTTCTACTGCTCACGATTCTCCTCGGAGGTATTGTGGTGACTGAGTTGGTAGAGAGACTTGGCGTCATCCGCTGGCAGGACATACAGAGCCTCCGCGCCATCGGCCCTCCGACCGATACGGTCGCACGAATCATGAAGGCGCTTGAGCCGCTCAAGCAAAGGGGGCCGCACCATCTCTCGTACGATGAGCAATTGGTGAAGCTTATCTCCGACCGTTTGCGTGTCGTGTCGAACGATGTGCTGCTCAAACTATCGGAGGTTGAAGAGTCGGAAGGCTTCTCGCTCGCGGAAGTTATTCCCGCGCAAGACCTGTTGGCGCGGCGCATTGTCCAGGGTGGCCTGGATGAACTCTCGAAAGTATTGCAAGCGCTGAAAGATTACATCAACGAATCCGACATACGGAGGATTATAGAACTTGTCATTCCGACCTGGGTCAACCCTGATGCGGCGCGCGCCGTGCGTCGAGTCGCGCTGCGTCCGCAGGGCACGCGGGCGATGTGCGTCAACGCCACGGAACAGTTTACCGCTACGTCATACGTCAGCCGCGCCAGTGAGCGTTGGCCGCCCTGGCAGACCATACCGTTCAACATTATAGGCAGCGAGGATAGACCCCTGGAAATGGTTCTGGCTGAGCTTGAGAGGACGATCAAGGAAAGCCTCAGGGTTTCTGCTGACGAGCCGGACGAGATTCTCTCAAGACGCTTTGAGATGGATGAGGAGCCGATCTTCATCGTTTTTCCTCCGCCCCTGCCACCAACTTCCTTCATTGAGCGGGTGATGGAGACCTACCCGTTTCTGACGCTCATGCTGCTGAGCGGTCGAGAATTGCCCCGGCCTGAAGAGCTACCGCACGACAAAGTGGAGTTGATTTACCCTGAGCTGAGGCCCGGAGAAGAAGAGAAGGCTCAACGGACAATTCTGTCACTGCGCAGCATGCTCCGCCACTCTTAGGCAATGAGTAGAGGAGCGCAATGGGCTCACCTCGAACATCTGTTCTTATACCGGGTCGCAATACGAAGAGAGGACGCTGGGCCATGCCGTCAGCACCGCCAAAGCTCGCGGGCGGGTCTTTCAACATTAACTACCCGCCCGAGACCCTTGGCGGTGCTGACCTCTCTCTGTGTATTGCAACTTGGCATTAGTAATCTCAAAGCTGAAGAAAAGGTAGAAAGGTGGGGGGAGTGAATGAGTGACGAGGGAATGCACCGCGCGTTTCAAAGCGAGCAGGGATTTTTAACGGCGGTGCTTGAGAATGTCGAAGACGGGATCGTCGCCTGCGACGCTCAGGGGATACTCGTCCTCTTCAACCGCGCGGCGCGTGAGTTTCACGCGCAGTCGGAGAAGCCCATTCACGCAGACCAGTGGGCGGAATACTATGACCTCTACTTGCCGAATGGAAAAACGCGAATGACGAAGGAAGAGATTCCTCTGTTTCGCGCCTTGCAAGGCGAGCACGTGCGCAATGCGGAGATGGTTATTGCTCCCGGAGGGGGAACAAAACGCACGCTGCTGGCCAGCGGACGAGCGCTCTATGGCCCGGGTGGAGAGAAGCTGGGCGCTGTCGTGGTGATGCATGACATCACTGAGCGCAAGCAGGCGCAGGATGCACTCAAACATGAGAGCGAGCTGATGCGTGCGCTGATGGACAATATCCCTGATGCCATCTACTTCAAAGATACGGAGAGCCGCTTCACGCGCGTTAATCGCCACGCGCCCTACAGAGGTAACATCTCGTCCGAAGAGGTCATTGGTAAGACGGACTTCGACTTCTTCGTCGAAGAGCACGCGCGCGCCGCTTACGAGGACGAGCAGCAGATCATCAGCACGGGCGTGCCGATCATAGACAAAATAGAGAAAGAGACCTACACGGACGGCTCTACGACGTGGCTTTCGACCACGAAAGTGCCGATCTTCGATGAGGCCGGGCGAGTGACGGGCATCGTCGGCATATCGCGCGACATCACTGAGCGCAAACGAGCGGAAGAAGAACGCATTCAACTGATCCGCGAGCAGGCCGCACGCGCCGAAGCGGAAGCGTCCAACCGGCGTAAGGATGAGTTCCTGGCCGTCGTCTCACACGAGCTGCGTACACCTCTGACACCGATACTCGGGTGGGCCAGTATCCTGCGCAAGGGCGGTTTCGACGAGGCCACGCTCGCTCACGGTCTTGAAACAATCGAGCGCAGCGCCAGGTCGCAGCAGCAGCTCGTCGAGGATCTGCTCGATGTCTCGCGCATCATCACCGGCAATCTGCGCCTCAACCTGACTTCATTGGAAATCGGCCCCGTCGCCGAAGCGGCCATAGACGCCATGCGCCAGGCGGCAGAGGCCAAGGGAGTGAGAATTCTCTATGAGCGTGAGCTTGTCACGGAGCGCGTCAATGGTGACCCTGAGCGCTTGCAGCAAATCTTGTGGAACCTGCTCGCCAACGCCATCAAGTTTACGCCGTCAGGTGGAAGCGTCGCCGTCAGTCTGATGCGGGCTCGATCTTGTCTGGAAATCAGGGTCAGCGATACGGGCCAGGGCATCAGGCCGGAATTTCTGCCGCACGTATTCGACCGCTTTCGGCAAGCTGACAGCTCGACAACGAGGTCTTATGGCGGGCTCGGCCTGGGGCTCGCAATCGTACGCCATCTCGTCGAGCTGCATGGCGGAACGGTTCGCGCCGAGAGCGCAGGGGTAGGGGAGGGAGCGACTTTTACCGTGACACTCCCGCTGGCAAGCGACAACGAGCAAGCAGTTGATTCACAGCCACCCTCCACGCTTGCCGATACCGGTGAAGCTTCGGAGAGCAGCCGGTCGCTTCATGGCCTGCGCGTGCTGGTGGTTGATGATGAGTTGAATACTCTGAGAATGCTCGCCGCGCTACTCGAAGGCTATGGAGCCGAAGTAAACGCAGTGGCCTCAGCCGACGAAGCATTAAAGGCGCTTGAGAGTTGGCGACCGCACGTCCTGGTCTCGGACATCGGCATGCCCGGCGATGATGGCTACGCGCTGATTCGTAAAGTGCGAGCGTTCCCGGCGGAGCGCGGAGGACAGGTTCCGGCAGCCGCACTAACGGCCTACACCAGACCCGAAGACCGCACTCGGGCCTTGATGGCCGGATACCAGATACATGTGTCGAAGCCTTTTGAGCCGACCGAATTGGTGGCGGTCGTGGCGAGGCTCGCCGGACGGGCGACCGTCGCATAGGTCTAACGGCACTCACGGAGGCGGCTGTGCTGCTTGCCTGTTTAGCTACGGCGTGTAATCATCTGTTGCTCGGAGGTTGACCATGAGATTTAACATCACGCTTGATCGAGACGAAGATGGTATTTGGATAGCCGAGTGTCCTTCGATCCCCGGTTGCGTCAGTCAGGGAAAGACCAAGCAGGAGGCCGTTGAAAATATCAAAGATGCTATCGCCTTATGTCTCGAAGTGAGGGCTGAGAAAGGGCTGCCTTTGACAATCGAGACGCAGCAGGTCGAGGTCGCCGCATAATGGCTTCGCTTCCGGTTTTGAGCGGGCAGGAAGCGGTGCGCGTCTTTGAGTCCTTTGGGTGGAGCGTGGCGCGACAGAGAAGCAGTCACATCATCATGACCAAAGAAGGTGAGATCGTCACGCTTTCTATTCCCAATCACAAAGAGGTGGCGAGAGGTACGTTGAGGAGTCTGATCCGTTCCGCAAATCTCACGGTCGATCAATTCGTCAAAGCAATTTGAGACCAACCCGCAGCATAACAACTCGTTCGATCAGACCGCCCCGCCAGCTTCCCTTTCATTCTTCTACGCTCCTGTGTGCTTGAATGCCATTCGCAGGCGGCGGCTCAATTCGGGCTTGGGGCAGCTTCGACGATACAGGAGGCACAGCGATGCGCGAATATGTACGGAAACAGGATCAAGCTCGGGAGGCTAACTCGATTGACCCGGCAAGGCCTGAGAGGCTGCTGCCCGGGCCGAACATGGACGCTGACGCGATTCTGCAATTGCAGCACAGCGTGGGCAACCAGGCGGTTTTGAGAATGCTTCAGTCCGAGCGGCGCGACCCCCTTCGTGCAGGGACGCCCGCAGGCCTCCACGAGCAGGAAAGCGCGCACGATGCTGCGCAGGCGGACTGCGCCCGCGAGGTGGCGAGCGAGGGAATCTCGGGAGCCGCCGGGACGTTGCCACACCTGGACGCCATTCAGAAATCGTTCGGTCGTCATGATGTCTCGGGCGTGGCCGCGCATACGGGCGCGCAAGCCACTGCGGCTAACGAGGCTTTGGGCGCGAGCGGCTACGCTATGGAGAACCATGTCGCCTTCGCCGAGCCGCCTGACCTGCATACTGCGGCCCACGAGGCGGCGCACGTAGTTCAGCAGCGGTCCGGGGTGCAGTTGCAGGGGGAGATGGGGCAGGTTGGCGATCAGTATGAAAAGCACGCGGATGCGGTCGCAGAGCAGGTGGTGCAGGGACGTTCGAGCGAACATCTGCTGGACGCATATGCCCGAAGCGCCGGCCCCTCGGATAGAGAAACGGGCGGGAAGGGAACTATCTTGCAAAGCAGACCGGATGCCGGTGGAAAAGAACGGCTGACGAATGATGCCGGACGAAACGCGTTTAATTTGCCCCGCAAGCTACAACTACAATCCAAAGAGGCAGGCGACAAGGGGGCTGACAAGAAAGCTGAGAAGAAGGATGACGATAAGATCAAGAAGATCAGGGCGCGGATTGAACAGGTGTTCGACATGGACTATTTCGTCAAGGTCTGGTCGGTCTACAATCCAGACCGCAGCACGCTGTCAGAGGCGCAGGAGATGTCTCTGAACTCCTGGCTCACCTGGCCCGAGCATGCGGGCTGGCAGAAGAGCTACCTGATAGATGAATTCTACAAGTTCCTTGGCTATTACTTCACGACGTTCAGGGCCAACCCCAAGTACAATCCCAAGTCTGCCAAGCAGGATGAAGAGCTCTTAAAGCTTCAAATGTATCTGGACGAAAAGAAGCCCAAGTATATGGAGCTGTGGAACAAGTATGACAGGAAACATCTCACCTCCGAGCAGGAGGCTTTCCTCAAGGAGCTGAAGAGCGCTGGCTTCCCGGCTGAGAACTTTTTCCGCCTCCTGGAAGGCGGCCTCTATCACTAATCGGCGGTTATCGCTTGCCAGCCCGAGGACTGTTTTGATTCCCAGGCCTTCCGCGTCCTATAACGCCATAGCCTATGGATACCAGAGCGGATTGCGAGTGTCTGTACGGAAGAAGCTTTGTCAGTCCCGCCATTTGATGATTCAGTATGTACAGCACCCTCGGAGGGCGCTGCCCGCAAATAGCTGTTGGTCCGTAAGAAATAAGGCATAGAATATCTGCACTCTAGTAGGGTGAAAGCTCTGCGAAATGAGAGAGGCCGCTGTGCATTATTTGTGCACAGCGGCCTCTCTGTTTGCGTTTCGTTTACCAGTCTAGGCTAAACAGGATCTCTTGCCACTGACGGGCGACCGAAGTTTATATATCTTCTCACCCGTTTCGCCGCACGAGGCTCGCGACGACGGCGACGAGTTCGGCCAACTCGACGGGTTTTGGCACGTGCATCTGGTAGCCAGCCTTGAGCGCCTGCATTCGATCCTCCGTTCGTGCGTAGGCCGTCAGGGCGATAGCGGGCACTCTCCCTCCACTCTCGGCGGGAAGCTGGCGCACGCGCCGGATCAAATCATACCCGTCCTCATCCGGCATCCCGATGTCGCTGATCAGCACGCCGGGCACGACCGTCGCCATGGCTTCGAGTGCCTCGCCCGCAGACCGGACCGTCACAACCTCTGCCCCGCACTGCCCGAGTCCGGCCTTCAGCAACTCCAGTGTGTCCGGCTCATCATCAACGACAAGCACTCTCAGCCCGTCGAGCCTGTCGGGGCACTCGTAGGAGGGCAGTGTGTCTCTCGCCGCCGGATGCACGCGCTCCTCCATGCCCATCCTCTGGTAAACGGGGGCGACGGGAAGCAGCACCGTGAAGGTCGAGCCTTGACCCAGGCCTGCGCTCTCGGCGCGAACCGTCCCGCCGTGGAGTTCGACCAGATGGCGCACGATGGCTAAGCCCAATCCCATCCCGCCGTGCTGGCGGGTGGTACGCTGGTCAGCCTGGCGGAAGCGGTCAAAGACGTGTGGCAGAAACTCCGGCGCGATCCCCGACCCGTTGTCGCTGACGGCGATCTCAACATGCGAGTTCACGCGCTCCAGCCTGATCTGCACCCGCCCATCTTTCGGGGTGAACTTGATGGCGTTCGACAGTAGATTCCAGACCACCTGTTGGAGCCTGACAGGGTCTCCTGAAACTGAGACCACACCTGTATCCATGATCTTCTGCACGCGAATGCCCTTCGCCTCCGCCGCGGGCTTCACTGCCTCGATGGCCGCCTCGATAAAGGAGTTCGGGTCAACCACACGGATATCCAGGCGGAGCTTTCCCGTGATGATGCGCGAGACATCCAGGAGGTCGTCTATCAGTTGGGACTGCGCACGGGCATTGCGCTCTATCGTCTCAAGTGCCTTAGCCGAGTCCCCGCCCGCGAACTGTCCCGTGCGCAGCATGTGCGCCCATCCCAGAATGGAAGTTAAGGGCGTTCGCAGCTCGTGTGAGACCGTGGCGAGGAACTCGTCCTTCAGGCGGCTGGCCTCTTCGGCCTTGGCCCTGAGCGCCTTCTCGCGCTCCAGCACCTGATCGCGCTCGGCTTCCGCCCGCTTCTGCTCGGTTATATCCTGAATGACGGTCAGCGCACAGGGCTCGCCGCCGATTTCGATCCGCTCGGCTGACAGTAGCCCCACGCGCTCTGTGCCGTCTTTCAGGCGGAAGTGGTATTCGAGATCGCGCACCCCCCCGCGCTCAGAGACCATTGCCACCTCCTCCTCGCGGTCGGAGTCTCTGACCCACAGGCCCAGTTCCGGTGTCGTGCGACCGACCGCCTCCTCGCGCGTGAAGCCGGACATACGGCTAAAGGTTTCGTTGACTTCAAGGAGCCGACTGGTCTTCAGGGAGGTGATTGTCAGGGCGAGCGGGCTTGCCTGGAAGGCTTTGGCGAAGCGTTCCTCGCTCTGGCGCAACGCCTGCTCGGCCAGCCTGCGTTCGGTGATGTCCCTGGTGAAGCAGCGCGTGTGATGGAACTCTCCATTCTGCCTGCGGACGTTGGAGCTGATGAGGACGTGCCTGAGGGAGCCGTCCTTGCAGCGCAGCCGCGCCTCATAGCTGTGCAGCGTCTCATCCCTCTTGAGCCGCCCGAGGATGTCATCGATCACTTCGGAATCGGCGTGGAACTCCGAGATGTGATGTCCAATGTACTCTTCGCGCGTGTAACCGAGTAGCTCAAGCTCCGCCTTATTCGCCCACAGGATTGTCCCATCAGGCCCGACCCAGTGCAGCCCCACGGCAGAGTTCTCAATAAAATCCGTCAACTCCTCCTCGCGTTGGCGCAGCGCCTCTTCGGCCC
Source organism: Pyrinomonadaceae bacterium (assembly GCA_036389095.1). Taxonomy (GTDB): domain Bacteria; phylum Acidobacteriota; class Blastocatellia; order Pyrinomonadales; family Pyrinomonadaceae; genus DASQYE01. The sequence goes on along the minus strand of DASVQM010000058.1, from coordinate 47,276 downwards.
GCTTCCGCTCCGAGATGTCGCGCGCGATCTTAGAGGCCCCGATGATACGGCCATCGGGACTCCTGATCGGCGAGACGGTGAGCGAGATATCAACGAACGTGCCGTCCTTGCGCACGCGCACCGTCTCGTAGTGCTCAATGCGCTTGCCCGCGCGTAGGCGTGCCAGAATGGCGGGCTCTTCGTCCTGGTGGTCAGCGGGAATCAGGATGGTGACGGGCTTCCCGATGACTTCCTCTGCCGTGTAGCCGAAGATGCGCTCGGCCCCCTTGTTCCAGCTCGTGATGATGCCTTCGAGCGTCTTGGTGACAATGGCATCGTCCGCCGATTCGATGATGGCGGTGAGCCAGTATTGAGCCAGTTCGCTGCTAGGTAATTCGGCAAGCGAGTTTGTGGTGGATTTATCGTCAGGTAGATCTATTGTCGGAGGCCCGCTGGGCATAGGCATACTTACCAGTGGAACTGAGTAGAAGTAGCGACGGGGGAAGTCTAGGGGATTGTCGGACTATAGCAAGTCCGCTCCGATATTACCACGACTCCGCCTTGCTCCGAGCGGATTTCTGTAGCGATCAAGTTGGGTGTTGGTCACCGGGGTTATGTGATGACTCGTCGCCCGGCGCGAAGCGAGCGGCGAAAGCGTCAGTTAATAGGGAGGCTCAAAGTCAACCGTTTCACGTCTCATCGCTGAGATCGAAGGAACGATGCCTGTTACCACCTTCAATGTGCGGAAGGGATACGGAATCTAGGTTATCGGACGCCGGGGCTGTGGCGTCAACTCTACGTTGATCTGCTGAGCCGCGAGCATGATGGTGCAGTCTCTTCACCTGGACTAATTGTATAGACATGTGCGGGCAGCAGACTCTACAGGACTGGGCTCGGCGTATCCCTTTGTATAGTGAAGAGGGCGGGCCGCCATCAATTTGATGCGGCCCGCCCTCTTCTTTCTACAACATCGTAGTGGTGTATAAATTTTCCTCCGTGATGATTCAATCCCCTCTGGGAATCCGCGTTAGGGAGTGAAGGAATAAACCTGCGAGATGGTTCGCCGGTTACGAAGGAGTAAAGACATGTTCAGAGTGCGTCACCTAATCGCGTTTACCCTTTTTTCAATATTGCTCGGCACCCAAGCCCTCGCGCAGAGCGAAGCGGCCACTCAAGCGGTGAGCGCGCCCGCTCCTGCCGTGACGGCCTCTGCTTCGGCTGAAGCGATCCGCTTCACTTCTCCTGAGCAGGTGCTACAGATGCGTGTGGAGATATATTCAGCCAACGGCGAGCTTATTTTTGATTCCGGTTTGCACCAGGGAAACATTCTGGATTGGAAGACGACGAACTCTCAACAGCCGTTGATGGACGGCTCGTACCTGTGCATCGTGACGGTCAAGGATTTAGGTGGCCGACCAGGCCAGAGGTTCGGGGCCGTCACGGTGCAGGCGGGCCAGGTCTCCGTTCAACGCGCGCGCGAAGAGCAGTTGACGCCCGCTCAATCACAGGCTCTGGCTGCCAGCAGACATGCACAAAAAATAGAGGCGGCGAGCAGCGATACGTCTTTGACTATCGTGCGCGAAACGACGACGCGCGCCGCCACGATCACAGCCCATGACGGTCAGGATGGACAGGTCACGAGCACCACAGGGGCCTTAACCTTCCGCACAGGCGACACCTTGGCAAACAGAGATCAGGAGCACATGAGGATCACGCCCGAAGGGCGAGTCGGCATCGGCACCAATAGGCCCGAAGCGACCCTGGACGTAGACGGCACTATCCGCGCTCGCGGCGGAATCGTTTTCGACGACGGGACTGTGCTCAACTCAGCGCCCCGCGCCGCAGGGACTTCCAACGTCGCTGCTGTGGCCGAGACCAAGAGCAACACGGCGGCGGCGGCTGTTGCCGGTACGGGGACGACGAACACTTTGACGAAGTGGACGGACACGACGGGCACGCTGGGCGATTCCGTCATCACGGAAGCGAACGGCAACGTCGGCATCGGAACCGCCACACCTGTCGCACCGCTCGTAGTCTCGCGCGCGCAGAACTCCGGGACGACCATCAACGTCGATAACGGTCACACGGAAGCAGGCAACTTCGCTTACAGCGGTTTCTTTTTCAAGCAGGCCAACGCTAATCGCTTCTTCTTCGGCTCGATCAACGACGGCAACACCTTGCAGGAAGGCGGCCCGGGCGCGGCTGTGCTCTGGAACTACGTGGGCCCAATCCTCTTTGCCGCCAACAACGTCGAGCGCATGCGTCTGAGCGCTGCGGGCAACCTGGGCATCGGTATGAATAACCCGCAGTTTAAGCTTGACGTGGCGGGCGATGTCCGAATCGCCGGGGGCGGCAACGGCCTGATCTTTCCCGACGGCACGAAGCTGACGACGGCGAACGGCGGCAGCCAGATGACCGGCACGAGCATTATCACGGCCATCAACTCAGCCTCCACCACCGGCTCCATCTCAGACGCGCGCTTGTCCCCGAACCTCGCGCGCCTCGGCAGCGCGAACAACTGGACCGGCGTGAACAACTTCAGCCTCGGCCTCTCGGCTGGCGGCGCACAGGTCTCGAACGTCGCCAACCCCGTTGCCGCTGGTGACGCTGTTAACAAGGCTTACCTCGAAGCTACCACCATCAGGTTCGTGCCCGCCGCGCCGCAGCTCTCGGTCGGCGACGCCAACGGCACGGCGGCGATGTTGAGCCTGCGCGGCGGAAGCACCTGCTGCTCCGGCCCCAGCGGCTTTACCCCCGCAGACTTCAGGGTCTACCAGAACGGCAGCTTTCTCGCCACCGGCAACCTCGGCATAGGCACGATTCCCGTGGAGGGAAAGGGCTACCGTACGATGTGGTACACCTACAAGGGCGCGTTCCGCTCCGGCTATGCCGATAACGAGTGGGACGATGCCAACGTAGGCTTCTTCTCTTGGGCGGGCGGCAGCAACTCGACCGCCAGCGGCCTCTACGCTTTCGCTTTCGGCGATACGAACTTCGCCAGCAGCACGAGCAGCATCGTGTTTGGCAGCGGCAATGAAGTGAAGGGCGCTGCCGGGTTCTCGGCGGGCGCTGGCAATCGCGTCTGCGATACCTACGGCGTCGCCTTCGGCAACAAGGCCCAGTCGGGCGGCCCTCTCATCAACGGCAGGTGTGACCCCGACACCTTCAACATCCGTGGGCTGGCGGCGGTCGCCATGGGCTACAACGTGACGGCTGACCAGGATCACACGACGGCGCTGGGCAAGTTCGCCTCGAACAACGGCTTCAGCGGCACGTTCATCTGGAGCGACGGCTCGGCCACAGCCACCGCCGACACTTTCAGGAACACGGCCAACAACGAGTTCGCGGCGCGTGCGACGGGCGGCTTCCGCTTCCGCACCAACCTGGGCGGCACGACCGGATGTAATCTGCCCGCCGGAAGCGGCGTCTTCAACTGCACGTCGAGCCGCGCGACGAAAGAGAACTTCCTGGCCGTCAGGGGTGAGGAGATTCTGTCGAGCCTGCGCGCCATACCTGTGAGCACCTGGAACTATATCTCGGAAGGGCGGCAGGTCAGGCACATGGGCCCGATGGCCGAAGACTTCTACCAGGCTTTCCGTCTCGGCACGGGCAACACTTCCATCGGCGTTCAGGATTTAGCCGGCGTCAGCATCGCCGCCGTCAAAGCTTTGGAAGAGCGAACGGCCCAACTGCAACAGAAGATCGCCGAAGTCGAACGACTCCGCGCGCAACTGAATACGCTCGAACAACGCTTCGCAGCGCTCGAACAGTTCATGCAGGCGAACGGGAACGCGACGCGCACAGCGGAAGCTCAATAACCAGGGCGCAGCCTTTGGAACTCTTCCAATCGCCGCACAGAAAGAGTCCGTTGAGAAATCATGATTTCTCAACGGACTCTTTCTGCTTCTCCAGGGCGCTACTGACCTGACTTCCAAGCGCAGACCTCTCTGTAGCCTTCTCGACCGCCTCGCTTGCGCGTTGAAGAATTACTTCGTGAAAATCTTGCCGTCAACGACATCTATCTGTTCGGACTCTTGCAGGCTCTTGAGCTGCGTTTTGATCTTCGACGGTGTGACTCCGAAGGATTCGGCCAGTTCCTCCTGTGTCAAGCCCGGCCTGATGAACGCGCTGAGGCGAATATCGTCTTCCGTGACGCGGACGTTTGCCGGTTGGTTTGCTCGCGGCGGAACCAGCACGTCCGGCATATCTGTGCTCCTTGGGATCGCCCACCAGCGAATCGTGTAGTCCATCGGCTCCGCCTGGTTTCTCACACGACGATCTACCACCATAATATAAAAAGTCCCTGCGCCGGGGACGGAGAGGCCAAAGATTAAGGGGTTCGTTTCTATGTGCGCGAGGTCTCCGAAGAAATCAAGCGGCCCGGAGTCCGTCACGGTCACCATGGCAAAGACCAGCGCGCATTCATCCGTTCCGAAGCCGTGATTGATCACGGGAGAGAAGCGCGTTTCACCACCGCCCATCGCTTGAAACTTGACCTGCCCGGTCGAGACTCTGCTGCCTTGCGGGATGTTGATGTTGACGCGATTCTGGGCCGCGTCGTCCGTGACCGTCACACCCTGGCCAGCGAAGTTAAGCTTCGGACGCGCGGCGATGTTCGTCCCTTCGTCCTGCACCTGTACTTTTTGAGCATCCTGCAAGACGCCGGACAGGCCCGCGACGTTAATCTCGTCCGCGCCGCCGTTCTGGTGCGTGACCGCATGCGGCAAGGGAGGTCTGGCGTTCGAGAGGCGCGGGTCGTTAGCCTCGCAGACTCTCCCCGCAACGCTTGCCGTGGAGTAGTCGGGCTGGATTTGGTCGGCGACGAATTTCAGGCCGTTACCGATATTGGCGACGATCTTTCCGCCGGTCAGGCTCAAGCCGCTGCCGACGCTGGCCGTGATGCGGTCCGTTCCGTCCAGCTTCAGGCCGTCGCCCAGATTGGCGGCGATGAGATTGCCGGAGAGTTTCACTCCCTGGCCGGTTCTGGCGGCGATGTGGTTGGCGTCGAACATGAGACCGTTGCCAAGGTCTGCTTCGATATGGTTGCCGTTGAAGACTACGCCTTTGCCCAGATCGGCGTCGATGTGATTGCCATCAAGCATCACCCCTTTGCCGAGGTCCGCTTTGATATGATTGCCATCGAAGACGAGGCCCGTGCCGATGTCCGCTTCGATGTGATTGCCGTTGAAGACGACACCTTTGCCCAGGTCTGCGCTGATGTGATTGCCGTCGAGCTTGGTTCCTTTGCCGAGGTCTGCGACGATTGTTTCGCTTTCGATCTTGAGACCCTTATCAACCTGCGCCGTGACGTTTGCCAGCCCGAGCCCTCCGTCTGCGGCGGTCAGCCCCTTGAAGAATTTGAAGGCCGTCACGGCGGGCAAGACCTGCTGCGTCGCGTTGCTCACGGGAATCTCTGGAATCTTACCGATCCTGTTTTCACTACAGGCGAGCAGCTCGAAGAGCAGCATGTTGTTATAGACATACTGGTTGGAGGGAAACAGCTTGATCTCGCTGAGCTGGTTGTCGCCGTCGAGCCTGGCGCTGGCAAGATAGAGGCAATGGTCTTCCGTACATGACTTGCAGGCCCCCAGCTCCTCGTCCTTGAAGATTTTCCCGACCATGAGGTCGCTGATCTTATCCGGGGTGATCTTGACGGCAGAGCCTTGGGCTTCGGTCTTCTGTTCAGAAGTCGCCGGGAAAAAGATTGCGGCTTTGATCTGCGTATCGACGGTCGCGGCCCCGGCCCTGAGCAAGTAGGTCTTCTGCACCACGCCGCCCGCCTGCGTGAGAGAGAAGCTCACGCGATTCGTCAGTGGAGGAATGCCCTGCACGACCGTCAGATTATCCGGCGGCGGCGTGAAGCCCTCTTCGACATCCATGACGAGCGCCCCCGAAACATTCTTCGGCGTGGCGACGAGCCGCACTTCAAACACCTCTTTCGGATTGACCCACAGAGGAGCGATGCGCTCAAGACGCAGGCGCGCATCCTCGAAGACAATCTTCTTCGAGCTTGCCACCTCGCAGAAATCCTTCTTGACGACGGTCGGCGGCGGCTTGATGACGACACGGAAGCCTTCACGAATACGGTTGTAGTCGCAGATGTCGGTGCAGGCCGAAGCGTTGGCGTTGGTGTGCACGGGCTCGCGTATGCATTCGTCGTACATGAGACAGAGAAAGATTGTCTTGCCGACGAATTCGCCGCGAAAGCCTTCCAGCTCGGTGAGGTCGGTCTTGCTGTAGTCTGAGCCGACGACAATCTCACGGCCACAGCAATCAATGGCCGCCCCGGCCTTGAGCGTAAAGCCGCCGGTCTCGTTGGCCGTGAGGCCCAGGCCGCAGACGATGCCGCCGCCGTGAACGATACGGTTGAGAAGGTATCGCTTCCCGTTGAAATAGCGCTGCTCCTGGTCAAAGTCGCGCACCGTCATCGGCTTGCCGAAGAAATAGCGATTGCGCTCGAACCCGCGCAGCGAACAGTTGTTGTCTTCTACGTCAATTACCTGTGCCATGGCGGCGCTTCCCTTTCAAAGTCTCTTGCAAACTGGTTCCACATCTCGCCCGGCCCGTGTGCGCGACTCCTGCTGCGCTGCGGCTGGCCGGAAAGGTTTGAACGCATGCTTACGGTTTAATAGGCTGCACCTCGACCTCCATCACACCGACGTCCTCAGCGTATTTGTAGGCATACCAGCGGACGCGAAAGCCCCTGATGTCCTGCTGCCGGAGGGTCGGCTGCGCCAGCACGACGAAGCTCGTCTGACCGTCTTTGGCGCGTGCGACCGTGATGAGGGATGAGAGCGCGAGCGTGGCGAACCCTTCCGTGACGGCGTTGGCCGGGTCGCCGATGAATATCCTGTCCTCTTCGACTGCCTTGAGGCTCACCCTTTCGAGGCCCAGGATGACGCTGATCGGCCCCGGCCCCAGCTTCGGAATGATGGGCAGGCTGCGCACCTGGCTGTTCATGCCGTTAGGCGCTCTGAAGTTCACGACGCCCGTCGCGGATTTCAGGAATGCGGGTATCCCGTGGACGTGATCGCCGCGCGCTAAAGTGTTGGCCGTGCCCGTAGACGAAGTGAGCGCGACCGGCCTCGGCGCATCGGCCTGGAAGGCCGCAGTGACCTTATCGCCTGTGATCAGGAGCCCGTCACCGGCATTGACGAAGAGTGTGTCGCCCGCCTGTCCGAGCCCGTCGCCCGCCGTCACCGGCGCGGGCCCGGCCAGAAATTTCGTCCACTTATTATCGATGAAGATGTAAGCCGTCTTCTCGTCTTCGACGAAGACAGCCGTGCCCGCGTCCGGCGTGATGAACTTCCAGGCCGTGCCCGTGCCGACGGCGAGCTGGTTCGTGTGTCCAGACCATGCGCCGCTCAGGATGGCCGAGGCGAGAAGATACCTGACACCGGCGTTGGGCGCGGGCGGCGCGGTGAGGTCTTTGTCCAGAACCGATTCCTGCCAATCGAGCCCGGCCATCTTCGCATCAACCAGCGCATCAACATAACCCTTGGTCGCCAGGTGCTTATCGCCGACAGGGTCTTTGCCTGTGACGTTCTCCACAAACACTATATTCGCGCCTTTGATGGGCCCATCAATGCCAAGTTTGTTGCCGTAGAACTTCAGACCGGCGTCGGCCTCCAACAATAGGGCGTGCGTGTGATTGCTATGCGATGCCTTGTTGGAGTTGCCGGGCTGGGCCGTGGGCCCAACAGGGGAGGGCGCGGCTGCATCGAAATCCACGGAGACGTTGCTGGCATCAACGATCACGCCGACGCCTTTACCGACCGAGAGCGTCGCGTCCGTAGCGATCAAGCCCTGCCCGGCGGCGACAGTCGGCGTCGCCAGGAAGGGCGACCATGTCCCGCCCGTAAAGAGATAGGCGATCTTTTCATCTTCGACAAAGACAGCCGTTCCCTCGTCCGGCAGGATAAAGTCCCAGGCCGCGCCGTTCCATGAGGCGATGAAGTTCTTCTTGCCCGCCCAGGCGTTCTGTAGCAACAGCGCGGTCAGCAGATACCTTGCGCCGATGGCGGGGGACGTGGGCGGATTGGCTTGATCTTTGTCGAGCACCGATTCCTGCCAATCGAGCCCGCTCATCCTGGCGTCTACATAACTCTTCGTCGCAAGATGCTGCCCTTGAACGGGCGGCTGGCCCGAGACGGGGTTCAGAAAATTGATGGCCGGGCCGCCGATGTTGCCGTTGATGCGCAGCTTATTGTTGAAGAATTCAAGACCGCCGACCAGCTCAAGCAGCGGCAGCGCGTGCGAGTGGTCGCCGCGCGATAACTGCTCGGACACGCCCGGCGTCGGCGTCGTGCCGATGGGCGCTGGCATAGCGTTCGAGTAGTCCACGTCCACCTTATCGGCGCTGACCACTATGCCCTTGCCTTTGCCGACGGAGAGAATCGCCCCGTGCGCCTCCAACCCGTTCCCGGCGGCGACGGTGGGCGTGGCGAGAAACGGTATCCACCCACCGTCAACGTAGAGATAAGCGATGTTCTCGTCTTCGACGAAGACGGCTGTGCCTTCGTCCGGCTGCGTGAAGACCCAGGCCGTACCGTTCCAGGTAGCGATGGCGTTCGTATGGCCCGCCCAAGTGCCCGTGCCAACCGGAAGAATCAGATACCTATCGCCGTTTACGGGCGAGGCGGGGGGCGCTGCCTGGTCTTTGTCCTTGACGGACTCCTGCCAATCCAGGCCCGCGATCTTGGCATCTATGCTCGAATCGACGTAGCCCTTGGTCGCCAGGTGAAGGGGCTGGACGGGCGGCTGGCCCAAGACTGTGTTGAGAAAGTTGATCGCCGTGCCGCCCACGTTGCCGTCAATAAGCAGATTGTTGCCGTTGAATTTCAATCCAGAGTTGGCAGCGAACAACAAGGCGTGGACATGGTCGCCGCGCGGCACGTCGAAGGTCATGCCGCGCACGTTGGCCGGGCCGATGGGTTGCAGAGAATTGACTTCGAGGTCTTTGAACGTAATCATGTAGTGGCCCGGTCGCGGCGAGCCCACCTCTGCCAGCAGGCTCGCTCTGATACATTCGAGCAGCTCCGCCGCCCTCTCAAGCGTGTACTTGAAGTGGCGCGCACGACCCAGGTTAATCGCACCGACGGAATTGAGCTGGCCCGAAGAGTAGCTCAACTCTATGTCTGCGATGTCCACACACTGCTCGTCGGGCGTGGGCGCGTCGCCACAATCCTTGAGCCGCTGAGCGGCCTCGCGTTTCTTCGCCTCCGCCTCCGTCACCACTTCGATCTGCGTGGTGAGCGGAGTGGAGAGCACGGGCTGCGTGCAGTTGAGCGTAATCTTCACCGCAGGGTTACCGGCCGCCGGGGCCGTGACCTGGTAGACGTAGACGAAGAACTCGTCATCGCGCAGCGGCTTGGGCGGCGTCGGGAACTGCTTGGGCGGCGTCGGTTGCGGCTCGACTAAGAGGCCGTTCGTCACCATCTCCGTCAACTGCACGTTCGGGACGTTATCCCTGCGGGCGGTGACTTTGACCGCGACCTCGAAGGTGCTGTTCTCGCGTACCCACAGCGGCGCAAGACGCTCGACGCGCACGTCCGCATTCTGTCCCGTGTACTTTCGCTCGTTCGTCCACAGGTGGCAGAAGGTCGGGTCGGCGACGGGCGGCTCAGGACGCGGCGGCAGAATCTTGAAGCGATAGCCTTCGCGGACGCGGTTGAAGTCGCAAATCTCTTCGCACTCCGAATTCTTCATCGAGGGAATTGGCTCCTGCGGGCATTCCTCGTAGGCCAGGCAGAGGCGGACGGTCTTGGTCGTGCCGGATTCGGGCGGCGCAATCCCCATTTTGTCCAGCGCCAGCTTCGCCTCAAGTGGGACGATGATCTCGCGCCCGCATGCGTCGATGGCCGCGCCCGGTTTGATCGTCAACAGGAGCGGAGAGCCCCCGCCCGTGACTTCGAGCCCGCAGGCGATGCCGCTGCCGAACAAGAGACGGTTGATGAGCCATCTTTTACCGTTGAAGTATGATTGCTCCTGTTCAAAATCACGCGCCGTCATCAACTTGCCGTAGAAATAGCGATTCCGATCAAATGCCGCCAGTTGGCAAAGCTCGTTTCCACTTTCAGTCGCCATCATAGCCTCCAATCAACAAACGCTTAGCGAGCGCTCATGTGAGAGTCGAATCAATGTTTAAGCGCGAACGCCTTTCAATTTGTCCGGCTTCTTCAACGTCTTTCAGCACCGTATCGCGCGGCATCAATCCGCCCATATCCAGGCGCATGTCGGGCTCGGAGAGATAGGTGTTGACGCCCAGGTAAGTGTGCATGTCAAGATAAATCCAGGGTTGGAGCGTGAGCAGGCCGGCGCATGTGTGTGCGGGCTTGTCCGCCTTGAGAATGCGCCCGATAGCGCGCCTGTCATCCTCCGTCTTCAACTGGAAGGGCTTGAGCAGCACGCAGAAGCAGTAGGGGTCCGGCTCGAAGAGGTCGTGAAAGACCTTGGCCTCCGGGGCCGTCGGGTCTACCTCTGCGCATTCGAGCTGAAACTGCTCGACGACGAGCGGGCGCTCGCCCGTATAGATTTCGATGATCTCCTCTATGCCTGCGCGCGTGCCGCGCCGTTTGTAAAGCTCCGGGGCATGCTTGACGAGCCGACGCAGCTGCTCGTCGCTCCAATTCTTATCAACGGCGATGGCGAGCCATGAGCCGATCCAGTGTAGAAACTGGTCTGCGCCGCGCGCCGTCTGCGGGTCAAAGATGCGGGCGATGCTGTCTATCTGGCGTTCGAGAGCGCCGAAGAAGGTTTCAAAGACGGAGAGGAAGCGCTCCAGGAAATCGCGGCTGCGCTCGTCCTCCTGGTACACGGCTGGCAGGTAGCGCAGGTAAGAGACTCTGGGGAATTGCACGCGGACGCTTCTGAGAAGAGGCGTCACAAACTCGCTGCCGATGAACTCTATCTTCAACCAGAGATAGCGCCCCTCACCCCCCGTGATGAGAGCGTCCCTGGCATTCACCACCGGCGCAGACCATCCGAGATTATTCTTCTCGCTCAACGTCTTCGTTTCGTCATGCAGAAAGGCGTCGGTATTGCCCTTCTCTTCGGCGATGAGGAAAGAGACGCGCAGCTGCGTGTTCTCGGGGAGGTCTGCGTCGAGGGCGAATTTGTGCCAGGAGGTGCGGGGCGAAGCGCTGTCGAAGCGGCGCGAGAAGTAGGTGCCCGCGACGAGCGATGTCCCGGCCAGCCTCGTAAATTTTTCGAGCGGCTTGAGCACCACGATCTTCTGCCGCAGAGCGCTCTGACCCGGAATCTTCTCCCTGTTGAAGATATAGATGCGATTCTCCGCATCAACCACCATCTGCTCGACCGCACCGCGAAAGCCTCCGACCTCGCCCGCATACTTTCCGTCGCCGTCGAAGATACTGATGAAGCGGTCATCCTCCTGATTGTCGTCTATCTCGTGGCGGTCTCCGACGTAGAGGTCGCCGGAGGAGTTGGTGGCGAGCACGGAAGCCTCGAACTCCTCGGGCAGTCTGCCCTCGTCAATCCAGTCCTGGAAGACTATGAAGTCCGCGTTATCAAGCGTCCCGTCGTGCGTGTTATAGCGAAGCACCACGGCGTTCTGTGCATCGAGCACGTAAAGAAATTTGTTGCCCGTGACGGCAATCGAGGCGGGCTTTGTGCCGCCCAGCTCGTCGCCGCCGATGATGGCCGTGAGGCGTCCGGCGTAATCGAACTTGGCGACGACGAGGTTGGCCTGGTCGAGCGCGTAGAGATTACCTTCGCCGTCAACGGCGAGGTCAATCGGCTCGAAGGGCTTGTCGAGCTTGAGTTGATGGTCAACGGAGACCGGCGTCGGCGAGATCGTCCACCTGACCTGCCAGTTGATTTCCGCGAGCGCGTAGATTCTTTGCTCCGCCTCCGTGTCTGCGACAAAGAGATTGCCCGGCGCAAAGCTAATGCTCGTCGGATTCTTGAATGGCAGTTGAAAGCATTCGATCCGCTCGAAATATTTCTGGTGCGGTTCGTAGAGCCAGATCGCTCCCTGCTCTCCGTCAAGGAAATAGAGCAGGCTGCACTCGCCGACCGCAAAGTCCGTGACGGTCACGGCCCCGCCCAATTTATCAAGCTCGGTCTCTAAGTCGGACGTATACTCGGTCGCGCTACTGATTTTCAGTCCCTCATCCGACACGTCCAGATTGACGGGCTGGCCCGCGAGCCACGCCGTCTTGTTATTGAGCACGAGAAAACCGGGCTCGCTTGTTCGACAGCTTGTCACCTCGTCCTCCGGCATTCTTCTTCATTGAACATGATCTCGATGCGATGCTCGCCCGGGACGACCAACGCCTGCGGCGGTATCAGGATATTGCCGTCAGCATCGCGCTCAATATCAGCGCCCCTGGCCGTGAGCGCCACCTTCTCGACGCAGTCCACGCCCTCGACCAGCTCTATGACCTGATAGATTTCCGACTTGAAGACCGTGCGCCCGAACGGCCAGCCCTTGCTGGTCGCGTCCGTCTCGACCGGCAGCGGTCGCAGAAAATTATTGAGCTTCGTCACGACCGCTTGCAGCACGGTCGCCGCCTCGAAGCCGACCTTGAGAGAAATCGTGGCCTGAACGCTCACCTCGACGTATTGGGGCGCGATGACGTAGACCTTCGTCGTGACGAGGCGATGCTTGTCCAGATGGCGACAGACAGTTTGCAGAAAAGCCTTGCTCGGCACGGGCTTGACCGCCGGGCTGTAGGGCACGACGACAACCGTCACGGACGCGGGCGCTTCCTTCGCCGGATAGTTCGCCATCCCGGGCTTGTAGAGCGGAATGGCTTTGCTGCGCGCCACTCTCAGGCCCGGCGTCGCGCGAGCCAGATATTCGTAATCGTCAGAGGTCACTGCCTGAAAGCGCGTCTTGAGGTCACGGCGCACGCGCGTTTTCGCTTCTTCGAGCGTCTCCCTGAGCGTGCCGCCCTTCGCCTCGCGCCGGTTCGTGACGCTCAAGGATTTCAAAGCGGCGGAGAGATTTGTGCCGAAGGGCTCGACGATGCTCGCCAGTGTTTCTCTCAGCACGTTGCCGTTATCGCCGCTCGTGGTGCGGTACGCGATGATGCGTATATTGTCGCGGTTCTCATCCTCGGGCGACTGCGGGACATTGCCGTACTCGCCGTCGCCGAAAACAATCTCGCCGGTCAGGGCGTCGAGCGTGAAGTGCGGGTCGGTCGGGAGGGAAGCGTCGAAGTCGTCAACGCGCGTGTAATCTCGCCAGCGCGTGTCAGACGCAGGCTGTGGGCCAAACTCGATGTAAGAGACGGGAGAGTCGAAGGTCTCGGGCGGGCAATGCGGGCCGAACGTCAGTCTGATCTCGCCGTAGATGCTGCCGCCGCCCGTCGGGTGCGCGTCGTATTCAAAAGAGACCTGCTCGCCCGCGCGCACGATGCTGCGCGTGAAGATGAAGGGGTCGCTGCTCAAGCCTATATCGCCGCGCGTGCGCTCAGTGATTCTGACGCTGCATAGCTCGCGCCGGGCCTCGAACTCGACTTTGACCTTGATGGGCCCGGCGACCTCGACGCGCGTCGGCGTCGTGCGTTTGAAATGGAGCAGGCAGGCGATGGTCGCTTCCTGCGTGGTGAAGCCCGCCTCGCCCGTTATCTCTTCGACCTGAATGGCGAAGGTGTCCGGCATCACGCCCGCGCGCTCAAGCGCGAAAGCCTGTTCGGGCAGACCGTTGCTGCGGCCTATGAGGCGCTGCTGTTCAAATTCCGGGAGGCAGGCGATGAGGCGAATGTTATCCACACCGGCGGGCGGAATCCTCCCGCGCAGGCCGTCACCGAACTCTATTTCGAGGAGGGCTTCAGCCTCTCTCGGCGTCAGCCTGTAATGCGTGTCGGTTGGGCCAGAAGCGGCGAGGCTGCTACGCTTCTCCCAATCCTTCCAGCGTCCGTCCTGTTCCCTCACCTGAACAATCACTTCGCCGTAGAGCGCGAGCATACTGTCAGCCGTCAAGACCTGAGCGGCTCGCCCCGTCCCGTTGAAAGAGACCATTTCGCTTACGGTGTCCTGCTGCTTGAGGGGTGCGGCGTTGAGATTGATGGTATCTATCTGCGGCGGCACTTCGTAGCCAGCCGCGCGCACGGTCGCGCGCAGCCAGTACAGCTCTTCGCGTATGGGTCGCAGCGTTTGCGCCTTCATCTGCGAGGGCGCGTTGAGGAATATTCGCCCGCTCTGCGAGAGCATCAAGGTCTCATCACCTTTGAGCCGGAGAAACTGGGCGCTCGTCAAAAGCCCTTCGAGCTGCGTGCCCCGGCTGGCCTCGGAGATACGCTCCAAGAGGTAGGCTTGCGCGGCTGGAGATAACTGCTTGAAGGTCTGTCGGGCCTGCAAGTCCGCGAGCAATTGTCTCTTCGGCTCGGAGCAGAGCGCCTGAAAACTCTGCGGCTCTTTCTGAAGCGCGACGATTAGAGGCTCAAGGTCTGCGATGATGTCCAAGGGAGCCCAGACGCCTTTCCCTCCATCGTCCTTGAGATATTCCCAGGCGATGATGGCCGAGGGCGTGACACAGGGGCATTCGTCGCCGTGGCTGCCCCTGGCAACCGGATAGTCTTCAAAGAGGTTGAAGGAGAGAGCGAAGCTTTGACCGGCGGGCAGCGGTTGGCCCACGCTGTAAACCATCTGCCGCTCCTTCTCTTCCTTGACGACGAAGGTGTCGGATTCGCCCTGCGAGCCTGCGAGCGTGACCGTCGGAGGCTTCTTCTCGTTGAGCGTCAGGGTGAGCCAGAGATTGTTGAAAGAGATGGTGATCGAATGATCATCATCAGACTTACTGATCTGTGCCTTCTTCACCCATGCAAGGTTGAAAGCCTGCGCCAGATAATTTATCAAACGAGCGTCGTCGGAATCGCGTGCGCCCTTCTTCCCTGTGGTCGCGCCCACCTTCTCCCACTCGAAGAGCGGTACGCGCTCAAGCCCGACGTAGAGCTTGTTATCCACAGCCGCTTCCTGCTCGAAGGCGTAGAAGGAGAGCCCTTCGATCAGGTTTGCGTCCGTCTGGTCTTTGACGACCGCCTGCGAAGTGGTAACGACGCGCTTGATGCGTGCGGGGATGACGACGAGCGGTTCTTCCGTCTCGAAGACCACCCCGGCTTCGCCCGAGAGTTTGACGCGGCGCGGCACTGCGACCTGAGAGTCCGGCGGAGGCGTGAAGGATGCTTCGGCCCTGGCGGGCACGGCCTCTCTGAGCCTTGTGCCGAGCAGTTTGAGAAACTTGAGATAGTTCGCCTCGGGCACGCGGTTGAGATAGTAGTGCTGCATCTCCGCGAGCCAGGCGAACAGCTCTATGAGCGTGATGCCGGGGTCGTGGCGGTTGTGATCCGTCCAATCGGGAGCCTCGCGCGGAATCAGCTTGACGGATTCCTCCACCAGCGCCTCGAAAGTTTTATCGTCCAGATTTGGCTGCGGTAACGGCATCTCTTATCCCAGAGCTTTGGTCGTGATCTTGTGCTCGCCGCTGAAGAGCAGCGTGTACTCAGGCATCTCGACCGAGAGCGGTTTCTCTTCCGTGACGACGCGAGGCGTTCCCAACTGCACGCCCGTGGGCGTGACGGCGCGCAGAGTCATCACCAGATTTTCGACGTGGTCTACGCCCTTGATCGCTTCCAGCAGGGCATAGAAATCTGAGAGGCAAGGCAGGCGGCCAAACTCCCAGCCGCGATTTTCATACCCGCCCGTGAGCGGGTGCAGGTACTTCTGAAGCCCCCCGACGGCTTCGCCTTCGACGACGGGAGCGAGGTCTAAAGTGACTGGAAAAACGTCAGCCGTGATTTTCACTTCGACGTAGACGGGCGCGCTGACGCGCACTCGCTTCGGATACGAGACGACGTTGGCCGCGCGCTCGCTCAGGTATTTTTCGACGCGCTGGCGCAGTTGCGGCGAGGGGACGGGGCGCGCATCCGTGCTGTTGGGCACGATGATGACCGTCACCCAGCCCGTCTCGAACTCGCCCTCGTCGTTAAAGGTCGGCAGGCATTTGACGCGCGTAATCGTGCGCGAGGACTCGCGCGCCAGCCACTCGAAATCCTCAGCCGTGATGGCGCGTCCACGGTTCTTAATTATCTGCGGCGCGCGCTCAAGAGTATTCTCGATCAGCTCCGTGTCGGAGCCGCCGCCCGCCGCTTCAGGGTTCGTCGCCTTCTCGACAAACGGGATGGTCGTGCGCAGCTTCTTAATCTCATTGACGGCGACGTTGCCCGCGGAGCCGCCTCCGGCTTGATAAGTCGCGCGGATGTTGTCGCGCCCGATGGGCGGCACGCGCCCGCGTATGCCGTCGCCGAACTCTATGAGGCCGAACGTCTGGTCGATGGTGTAGACGCGGTCCTGAGCGCCCGCTTCGCCCAGGTCTTCCAAGCGCCGCCAGCGAACCCAGAACGCGACCACCGCGCCTTTGTCATCCTTCTTCTCTTCGGTCTCGACGCCCGGCTGTTCCGCGAAGAGCTTGCGCTCGCTCTCGGTCAGAGAGTCCAGCTCGTTGACGTAGATGGCTTCCTCGATCACAGGGAACTTGGTGAGCGTATATTTCTGGTTGGCATCGCCGCTGCTTGAGCCGACAAGCTCATCCTTGATCGTCTCGGACTGGCTGGCCCAGGCCGTGTTGAGATAGACGCCTTTGACGAGCGGGGCAAGCGTGACGGTCTTCAATTCGGGAGGCAGACCGAAGGGCGGGCTCAGCGCTTCAAGGGTTTGATCGCACGCCGGTATCTCTTTCTTCGCGGTCACGGTCGCAGTCTCGGCATTACTCCCTATGAGCGTCAGGTGGCCCGCCTCGCTCTTACTCTGCCCCGCCGCTGCACGCAAAATGTTGATGTCGCGGCGAAAACCTTCAAGGCCGAGCGTCAGCTTCTTGTCGAGGAAGAAAGAGAGCAGGGATTCCCTTCCGGCTAGGCTGCTCACGCTCGCCAGGCTCACCGTTCCCTGTCCGGCAAACGGCGATTTGTTCCTGTATTTCTCATTCAGAACCTTGATGAGCGGCTGGAACTTATTCTCAACGTCTATGGCGCGAATCCAGAAAGAGGCGCTGCCGAATCTTGAGGTGAGCGCGAAGTCCGTGGGCCCAATGAACTCGATTGTGCCGCTCACGGTCAGGTTCGCCGTTCCGTCTTCGACCAGCAGGCGCGTCCATTCGCCCGGCTGGTCCGCCGCTCTTTGCCTGAAATATTCCCACTCGACGCGCGGCATGGTCGCCTCCGTGTACTCCTGTTCGGTGAGCGAGAAGAAGATGCTGATGGGCCCTTTCAATGGAGGCAGGTCGAAACCGAAATAGAGCGCCGGGCGAGCATCTTCGAGCGCGATGAAGGGCGCAAAGCTTGCGGTCGGCGTCAGGTACTCGCCGTTGTTGAGAGTGATGGCAGTCTCGGGCGGCTGGTCTGAGCTGTAGATAATCTTGAGCTCCGCTATCTGCGGCGGGTGAATGTCGGCCAGGCTCAGCTCAAACTCCGGCGGGTTTGTCGTGCCGCTTTTAGCCACAACCTTTTCCTGGCCGTAATCGCCATAGGCTATGCGGACGCGAATCCAGTAGCTTTCTACCCCGTTGACCGTCGTCGGGGCCACGTCATCCGGGCAGGTGAAGGACACGTCGCCTTCGGTGGAGAGTTTGTTTGTCGTGTCGAAGGTTGTCCCGGCCTGCTTCTTGATGAGGGCCCAGCCCTGATCGTTCCAGTATTCCCAGACGAGCGCGGCCGTCGTGATCGGCGTCGTGCCCGAAGCAACGCTCATGAGCGACGCCTTGATGTGAATCTTGACGGGAGTGCCCTTCTTGGAGAAGGCTTCCTGGCTGGCGATGTAGAAGGCGTCGCCCTGTCGCGGGCGCGGCCCGAAGGGCAGCAGCGGGGCGCTCTCGCTCGGCGGAAGATCGAGCGGGATGTCGTTAAAGACGGCCGCCTCGGGCAGGACTCCGGTATTCGGGTCGTTGGGAGCGGCTGCCGAGTATGGCGCGACCTTGAGGCCGATGGTCGTCGTCTTGAGCTTGACGAGAGGGCTCGCGCTCAGCATCGCGCTGCTGACTTTGCCGCGAATCCAGCGGCTCTTGACGTTATTGATCTTGGTCTGCTTCAGCTCATCCGCATTGTTTTTGACGAGCAGCAGTCTATCTGCGACAACCTGCGCGGAATCAAAACCGTACCAGGCTTCCACCTTCTGCTTTTGCTGGCCGACAATAGTGGTTCGCTCGCCGAAATATTGCCAGGTGACGTTGTTCCTCAACAGGTTCAGCTCAGTGGCCGTGAGCGAGACGACAGTGGGCGGGTTGATCGTGGGCTGGTTGGTAAACTTCAGACTGATGCTCACCGCGCTCTTGATGTTAAAGAGGTCGTCATGCGCGATGTAGATGCTGTGCTCCTGCTGGTTCGGATTGGTATCGGCGAAGACCTCCGCCAGCGCGCCCGCCTGCAAGGTCGCCGCGTGATCGAAAATCTGATCGAGGCCGGGAACGACGCTGAAGAAGGATTGCAGCTTGGCCGGGGTCGCCAGAATGGCCCGTTCGGTTTCATAGACGATGGGGTCGCCCCCGGCGGGCGGCGCGGCTGCCGCCTGTGAGCGAGCGGGGACGGCGACGGCCTCTTTCGCCCCGGTGCTGAGCAGGAAGGTGAGCGGCGCGCGTGCCGGTTGCGCCGGCAGCAGCTTGATGCCGAGCATGTCCAGGAACGCGATGAAGTTCTTCGTCGGCACGTCGTTGAGACGGCGAATCAAGCCTTCGAGCAGCTTGGCGTATATCTTCAGCAGCGCCGCGCCCGCGCCCGTCTCGCTCGCCGCCGACCACTCCGGCACGTAGATTGGCCCGAGCGCGCGAACCTCTTTGAGGATCGCGTCCATATCGCGCCGGTCAATTTTCGGTGCTGGCACAACCATTACTACGTGCGCTCCTTGAGGTAGAAGGGAAAGACCAGGTTGAAGCGATTGTTGGTCGCGCGGACTCTGTACTCGATGTCTATGTTGAGCTTCCCGACTTCACCATGATCGGCCTCGACATTGACTTGGAGCACTTGCGCGCGCGGTTCCCATTTGACGAGCGCGTCCTTGATCGCAGCCTGAATCGAGCCCATCACGGTCACGCTCATCGAAGCGAAGACGAAATCGTAGAGGCCCGAGCCGAAGTCAGGGCGCATGACGCGCTCGCCCTTGGCCGTCATCAGGATGATGTGTATGGACTCGCGCACGTCCTCTTCGTATTCCGACATCAAGACCTTGCCCGTCACGTCCGGTGCGACGGGAAACTTCCAACCTCTGCCCAGAAAATCTTTGCTCATAAAATTTTCCTTACAGGCCAAAGCCGAGCGCTCCTTTTACGGCTAAGGCGTCACGACCCTTCAGCCGATGATGACCGTGGGCTCGCCCATGATGATGCTGTTGGGCGGGCCGCTCTCGATGATCATGTCTCCCTGGCGCGCGGCTGGCATGTTATTGATCATGACGGTGGTGCTTCCCATCGCCACCATTCCGCCGACGTGCGGCACGACGCCTGTCACCAAAGGGCAGGTGTGGAAATCCGCCGTCGCGCGCCAGGCGGGCTTGTTACCGATCATGACGTTGGCGCTGCCGGGCCCGGGACTGAGCGGCGTGCCGTGGCTCGTCGGGTCTCCCATTCTCGCTGCAAAAGGCATTGCTTCCTGCTCTCCTTCCAGGTTAATTGATCTTGACCAGAGAGCCCTTGATCGTGAGTATGGAACTGGACTTGAGGGTCGCGGCGGCGTCGGCGGAAATCTCCAACTGCTGCGCCTTGATCTTCAAGGAAGTGGTGGCCTCGATCTCTATCTGCTGCGCCTTGAGAGTAATTTTCGTCTGCCCCTCGAAGGCGACGGCGTTCTTCGCCGAATCAATCAGAATCGAGTTGTTCCCGCTCTTGTCCTTGATGAGAATCTGCTCCGAGCCCGAGGTGTCGTCGAGCACCAATTGATGGCCCGCCTTGGTCTTGATCGAGACTTGCTCTTTGCCCTCCTCGTCGTTGAAGACAAGCTCGTGACCGCTGCGCGAGTGAATGACTCGCTCGTTGTTTTTGCCGTCGGCGTTATCGCGCGGAGGGATATCGACTCCGTTCCAGAGCGCGCCGAGCACGTAGGGGAAGCGCACGTCTCCCAGCTCGAAAGCGACGAGCACTTCGTCGTCAACCTCCGGCAGAAAGAATGTCCCGCGCTCTTTGCCGGCCATCAGGACGGCGATGCGCGCCCAGTAGCTTTCGTCTTCGGCGCTCAGCCAGGGGAACCTGACCTTGACGCGACCGAGCTTCTCAGGGTCTTGAATGTTGGTGACGACGCCGACGACGACGCCGAAAATCTTGCCCGTGCGCGTCGTCTCGTCCGTCTCCGGCGTCAATAGTTCGAACAGGTTCATGTCGCATTCCTCGCCACCGAAAAACGCACCGTGTATCCCTTCTGATCTACGGTGTGCGTGGCCGCAGTGATGTAGTAAAGCCCGCTGAAGCGTTTGCCGAGCCCCTTGAATTCGATCACTTCACCGGCACGGATGCTCGTGTTGCCGATG
The DNA here is from genome assembly GCA_036389095.1 of Pyrinomonadaceae bacterium. Classification (GTDB taxonomy): domain Bacteria; phylum Acidobacteriota; class Blastocatellia; order Pyrinomonadales; family Pyrinomonadaceae; genus DASQYE01. The sequence continues at coordinate 26,825 of DASVQM010000058.1, read as the reverse complement.
GCTATGCACTCGCCGGTAATGAATTTGACGCTCATCTCGTTGAACTTGCCGCCGGCGATCTGCTTGGCTTCGCCTTCTGTGAAGACGGGGTGCGTGACGACGACGGTCTTGGTATTGGAGAAGGCGTCTTCGCTGATCTGGACGCCGAGCTTCGCGCCGCTCATCGTGCTGTTCTCGTCACCCTTGCGCGCCTTGCCGACGATGGCTTCCTTGGTCTTGAAATTCCAGCCCTGGACGATGACTTCGCTCACCTGCCGCATGGTGCTCAGGCGCGGGTAGAAGGATTTGAGCGTCAGGCCGTATTCGAGCGTAATGATCTTGCTCTTATTGTTCGCCACCTTGCGAAATTGCAGCGTCTTGTCTTTCACCACGACCTCGAAGTTGATGCGACGGGCGCGTGCGAGCAGAAAGTCAACGTCTGTCTGGTTGCTTTGCAGCACGTAGTCGTGAGTGATCGCCGTGTCCTCGACCTGTGAGCGCAGGCCCAGGTCGCGCGCGATCTTGTCGGCAATCTCGCTGTCTTTCATACCGGCGAAAGAGCGCGTCTTGCGCCCGCGACGGAAGCGGTGCAGGCGGTCGTAGCCCTGTACCTTCAAGGTCGGCGCTTCGCCCGAGGGGAACTCCGGCTCAAGCGCCGTCACTTCGCCGATAATCAGGCTGACGGTGTTGTCCACGAACCCGGCGCGGACTTCGATCTCCGTGCCCTCCTTCAGCAGGTCGCCGTCAACGAGCTTGAACTCCTGCGTGTCGGAGTTCCAGTTGTTGAAAGTCACGGTGAAGGCGCTCGCGCCCTCGACATACTCGCTGACCCTGACTTCGAGAATGTCGAGCGCGGTCTCGGTGGGCAGTTCGCTGCCTCCGGCCAAGACCTTAAAACTCGGCGCGTCGCGTTCCTGTTCGAGTGCGGGCTCAGCCACTTTTCTCACCTCGCTTATGTATCAATGGCCGGGACAACGAGCGATTGTCCGGGCTTGAGGATGCGCGGGTTGTTGATATCGTTCATCTCGGCGATGATGCGCCACTTCAAAGGGTCGCCCCAGAGCGACACGGCGATCTGGCTCAGCGTGTCGCCCTCACGCACGGTGTAGGCTTGCGCCGGAAACGATTTGCGTTTCGGCTCGCGTTTCTCCTCGTCCTTCGGCAGCTCGTACTCCTTGAAGGTGACGCTGACCTTGGCGCGCACGGGCATGCCGTCGCCCGTAAAGAGGGTGAACTGCTGCTTGAGGGTTTCGAGCACACATGTGAAGGGGAAGCCCGTGTTGGTTGCCACATCGCTCGGCCCCCAGCTCAACTCTACTTTCGGAGGACGCTTGCCGTTGTTCTTATCGTCGGTCGTGACGGCCAGCAGCTTCGCCAGCTTGCCCGTGTAGAGCCGCACGTCCTCCTTCTTCTCATAGGTGTCGAAGAACAGCTCCATCGTCAGTTTCTTTCGATCACCGCCCGTGTACTGAAGCTCGGGCCGACGGCGTTGCCCCTCCTGCTCCTGCCACTTGCTTGAGTCTTCAAAGGTGTACTCGGTCGGATTGAACATGACCTCGAACTTGTCTTTAGGATTGTCCAGGTTCGTGATCATGAGCTTGTTCAGTTTTGTGTTACTCGTCGCCATACGTCCTCGCTATGAGCTGAGCCCGAGCCTTTCCTTCTCCATCAGTAGCCGCCTGGCAAGCACGTCGTAGACGTGGTCTGTGATGAAGGTGAAGTCGGCGCGCGTGAAATTGGCCACCGCCGAATGAGACTTCATCTGCGTCCGCACCTCGCGCTTGACGACCTCGATCACCTCTTTTTCCTCGACCTGTTTGACGGCGCTGCGCGCTTCGATCAGAGGGCGCTGCGGCGGCGCAAACACTTGCGCGACCGGCGGCAGTTCGAGCTTCGTTTCCCGGCGCAGCGCGACCAGCACACGCTCAAGGTTCAGGCGCTGCTCAACGAAGAGCGGCCCCGCACCGCTCATCTTCGACATCCCTCTTCTTTGCTGCATGGCCACGTCCGGCAATCTCATCAACTGTCTTGAAGAGAGCAGGCGCGGCACGTCCTTCATCTCGATGCTCTCGCTCGCGCGACCTTCTTCGAGCGCTCCACGCAGCGACAGCGCGCGGCGTATGAACTCCAAGGATTCACTGCGCAAGAGTCGCGTCGTGACGGGCAGCATGAAACTCTTATCGAAGGGCCCGCCGCGCGCCTGCCGCTCCTGTCGAGCGGTGTGAAAGACGGAAATCGGCGCGTGCAGGGGCAGCGTCAAAGCATTCTCTCGTTTTCCCGTCCTCTCTAGTGTCGTGCGCGGCGAGACGTAGAGATTCGTTATCGAATACTGCGGCGGCGCTCCGGCCTGCTGTGAATCATGCGGAGTAAAGGATTGCGCGCCCATCGCCCGCTGCATGTATGACGGCGCGGCGCGCAGCCATGTGAGAAGCGTCTGAGCATTGTGCGTTCTATGTTGGCTCGAACGGCCCGGCGGAAAACTGAGCGCGAGAGGGACGAACTGCCCGGCATGACCGGCAGTGATATTCAATCGCCCGACCGATTCCGGCTTCGCCTGAGCTGAGGCCCCGCGCGACGCTCTTTCATAAACTCTCAAGACACGCTCCGGCTCGCGCTCATGGCGCGTAGCGCGTTGCGGCAGCTCAGGCGTCCCTTTACCGTAGGACGCGGCCATCGGTTGAACCGCTTCGCGCCGCAGCACCTCTCTGTGAAGCATCAAGCCTGCGACCGCGAGCGGCGATTCTGCCGGGCGCGGATAAATCGACGTTGAGAGCTTGTTGAAGCTTAGCGTTGAGAGCTTGTTGAAGCTCAGCGAAAGGGCAAGATTGAAGGCGGCGTCCGCCGTCGAGCGTCGCGCTTCCTTTCCCGGCCTGAGATAAAATTTCTCACCCGCGAGCCGCGTCGTTTCCGTGCTCGAAAATTTCCCTCCGAAGATTTCATACAGAAAGTCGAGCAAGCCTGCGCGGAACGGCAGGAGGTGCTTCGCCGCCAGCCTGCGCGCGAAGAGTTGAGAGCGTAAAGGCCGCTTATCGCTCGCCCTGGAAACGAGAGCACAGGCGAGCGAGCGATCAACAATCGCGTGCCCGTCACCCTGATGGGACAGACCCGTCTCGCCCTGCAAGCCCTTTGCGCTCGTCCGGCTCTTACTGTTTTTTCCCTCTTCCCGCTTCATCCTTCTGGGCCCATCCCGCTCACATGATTGTGGTGTTAAGCGCCGCTTCTGACGGTATCGCCTGAAGCTCCTGTTCCGCGCGTAGAGCACGCTGGCTGCCCGGCGGCTCAAGCTCGATCACTCTTTGAAACTGTGTGGCCGCTTCCCTGTACAAAGCCTTCGCCTGATAAGCGACCCCCAGGTTGAAATGGAGCGTGGCTTGCCCTTCGTGATGAGCGAGCAGCTCCTCGAACACCTCAATGGCATCGTCGAATCTCTCGGTCATCGTGTACATCACGCCGAGATTGCTCGTCGCCTGAAGATGACCCGGCTCGATGGCGCGCACACGCTCAAACTCCGCGATTGCTTTCCCGTACTCGCCCTGCGCCGCGTAGCACAAACCGAGGTTATATCGTGCCAGCGTCCAAGCCTCATCCGCCTTCAAAGCCTGCTCGAAATAAGCTGCGGCCCGCTCAAGCTCGCCGCGCGTCAGATAGATCAACCCCAGATTGTTATGCGCCTTTGACATCTGCGGATTGTCTACGATTGACCTTTCATACTCCTCTATAGCCTCCTCCACTCTGCCGCTCTCTTCGAGCGCCACTCCGAGATTGAACCGGGCATCTGCATCCTCCGTACCGGCAGGAGCAAGACGAAAATATGTCCTGTACTCTTCGACGGCCTCTTGGCGTCGGCCCATCAGGTAACTTACGAGCGCCAGATTGCGATGCGGCATCGCATAGCTCTCACTAAGCGTCACGGCCTGGCGATATTCCGCCAGCGCTTCCTCCACGCGGCCTAGAGTTAAATAAACATTGCCGAGATTATTGTGCGCGAGCAGGTAGCCGGGCTCGACTTCGACTGCGTGCCGCAATAGCGGGAGCGCAGCCTCTGCCTCCCCCTGATGTAGAAGCAGATAGCCGAGATTGTTCAGCGCGTAAATATTCTCGGAATCAGCGGCGAGATGCTTCTCATACTCGGCCTTCGCTTCTTCAATTCGACCTTGAAGCTGAAGAGAGATGGCTCGGCTGTGAGGCTCTAAAGAGGGCGAGCCCTCATCAAGTAGAGCAAGCAAAGCTCGCCACCCTTCCTGATCTATTGTTATCTGCGCATGTGCCATCAAACTGATCTCCACAATCTTGCGTCATGAAGGCGATTCTCAGACCATCACTCTTTCCCTAAAATAGCCGAGTCAACCGGGTCGTTGTCTGAGAGCTTAGGCAACAGAGCAAAAAGCCTGCCGTATCCATCCGGGCTGATAAGCTCCCACTCGATTGCCGCTACCAGGTAGCCATAGAAGACAAGGGCATAGGGCTCCGGCATCTTGCCTTCAAATGCATCAAGCACGGACTCAATACGTGATCTGATGCTGGCTTCGACTTCCATTTTGTCACTCATTAATTTGTTCCTCGCATCCATCAGCTTGGTCTTGGTACGTATCCTGTGTCGTAGCCATCACCGATCACTCTGATCTGCTCAATTCGCAGGCTTGGGATTTCGCCTCGATTGAATTGGGTTAATTGGAAAACATAAGCCTGCCGGATTGCCTCTCTCGCTATCGGCTCGGTAATATCTTTTTGCGGTCTTGTATCAACGATAATGTTAGGCGCTTGGCCTGCTCCGGCCAGTATCCTGCGCGCGACGGCCCCGGCAGGTTTCCCCGAAGTAATGTTGGAAACCTCCTTACCTTCAGTCGGCTTACCGTCAATCTCAAAGTCACCTGTCCGAGATGTACCCTCCACCTTAGCGACAAGCTTGTGTCCTTCCTTCAGTTGATGGGCGGCGAGCCTGGCCTCGGAGCGGAGTAGCGTGCGCCCTGGCTCAATGACTAGGGCCCCTGAAGCTAGCCCACCTTCGAGAGTCGTCATCACATCGTCAAAGGTGGCTGCTTCCAAAGCGGCATCAGCAGCGGTCGCTTTATTCTTTGCTTTTTGCTCAATTGTACTCAGCCAAGAGTTGAGATCACGATGGCTGGCGATGATAGCGCTGTGCGCGGCGCGCAAAGCTCCCGGCGAGCTGTACCGAAGGACTTCACCGCCCTCCGTAATTTTGATCTCATGCCGACCGTCAGGCGTGCGTTGCTTGGCGACGATGGGAGGATCTTCTTCGGGCTTTGCTCCTTGCACTCCGGTTTGCTTCTGGTCGCCGCCCGTGGAGGCCTGCGTCTTCGCTGAAGGCGAGCCTGCGGTCGGTGTCTCCGTCCCAGCTTGTGCAGCGCCCTCGGCCTGCTTGCCCTCTGCGCCCTCGGCGTTGAAGCCGCCCTTTTCGGGAACGGCGGGCTTGGGCGGCGCGGAGACGGGCGAGCCGGATTCCGGCATCACGTCCTTGATCAGTTTTTCGGGGTCAACCTCAGGGGTCTCGAATTTGATCTCGGGGTTGAAATCGTCGCCGAGCGTGTAGCTGATGGTGGCCCTCAGGGAGACGTTGAGGCCGGAGTTCCAGACCCACTCGGCCAGCTTCCAATCCTTGCGCCAGACCGTGCCCTTGAACATCCAGACGCCGACATCGATCTTGGCGAAAGCGTTGATGCCGAACCTGGCCTGCGCGACACCGGCCAGCTCGGCCACGCCCGTGATGGTGTACTTGCCGCCCGCATACTGGAACTGCGGGCGCACGGAGAGGGCCGTATAGAGTCCGGCCACGCCGACGGCCTCTATGCCTCCGGTGATGTCTGCGATGGCGAGGCCGAGGCCGATGCCGCCGCCCGCGTTGATGACGACCTCGGCCCCGGCGGGCACGAAGAACTCGCCGCTGAGCCCGAACTCCGTCGCCGCTTCCGGGTCTGTGCCGAACTCGCCCGTGAGCTTGATGTCGCGCAGGACGCCTGGGCCGAACTTGGAGCGAAAGCCCGCGCCCGCGTGAATCTCCGCGAAGAGCCCGACGTTCACGTCGATGACGGGGATCGTGATGCCCCAGAGCGGAAACTTCTTCTCAAACGTGAAGAAGTTCTTCTCGAACTTCTTCTCGGGGAACAGCTCGACCTCGCCCGGCAGTGAGACTGTGCCTCTCACCTTAATGTCGCGCTTTTCGTTAACGTCAACGTCAACCTCTCCGCGCAGCCCCTTGAAGAGTTCCATCTCAAGCTTGCCGCTGCCGCTCAGCTTGGCCGCCTCGGAGAGAATGATTTCGATCTCCCCCTTGAGCTTAGAGCCTTCGTATTTCGCCGTGCCTTTGCCCGAGTGCTGTTTGTTCTGGTACTTGTAGTTCAGAGTTCCCGTGACCTTCGGCAGGTCGAACTCAAGAGCGGCGTCAATGTCGAAGCCGTCGCTGCGGATGGCGGCATCAACGGTCGTCTCCTTGATGCCGGGTATCTTACTGCTGTGGAAATTTATGTGAGCCGTGCCGGTGGCGCTGCCGCTCTTGTCCACGGTCAGGCTGCCCGTGCCGTCGAGCGGCGGAATGTTGACCGCCACGTCAATGGTGGCTCCCTTCGGCGCTTTGTTCTCGTCCAGATCGAGGCTTGCTCCCGTCACTTTGAAGCCGGGAACAGAGAGGACTTTATAGAAATTTCCCGGTACTGGAACTCTGCCGCCGGGTGCGACGCGGTCGAGCCACTTACTGGTCGGGAGATTGACCGTCATGCCCGCGATGGTGATCGGAAAGTCGCCGGGCGCGGCAGTATGTGATTCAGGTCTTGTTCCGTCCCTTGCGCCGGTAGCGGCGGGCGCAGGCGTGCCCCCCGTGCCTGCGCCTCCACCACCGCCGCCGCTGGCCTGCCTTGCGATTGTCGGAACGGATGAGGATGAAGTGATGGGCGGGAACAGCTCGCCGCGCATCACTGCGTCGCTTGCGGCATCGGCCTGGCGTTCCAGATGGTCGCCGGGCTGGCTCACATGATAGCCGTAGGTGCTCGGGCCTGCCGCTGCCGCGGCTGCGGCTGCTGCTCCGCTATCCTGCTGAACGACGTGTGAAAGCTCGTGGGCCAGAAGCCGCTGCCCGCTCGGAGTGGAAGGGTTGTAGGCGCCGGGACTGAAATAGATGTCGCGGCCCGTGGTGAACGCTTCGGCGCTAAGGTTTTTCGCGGCCTCGTGCGCGTGCGCGTCGTCGTGGACTCTCACGTTATTGAAGTCTTGCCCGAAGCGCGACTGCATCAACTGCTGCGTCTCACCGTTCAAAGCCTGGCCGCTGCTCGACTCGATCTGCGACGGGACGGACCGATTCATCAGGGACGGGGCTGTGTGCGCGCCGTCATCTTCGGACCGGAAGATAGGGAAGGCCGGTGTTGTACTCGTGCGCGGATGACTCTTCGCGCCGGGCGCAAGCACTCTCTGCACGTAGCGATTGCCGTACTGCCTTTGCAACGCGCCGAGGACGCGTGCCCGCTGAGTGTCGTTGACGGGATGGGCCCACTCCGAGCGCTGAAAGAGCGGCGAGAATTGTTCGGGCGGAGGCTCCTGGCCGGAGTTGGCAGCCACCAGGTCGCGGAAGGTCGAAAAGACGCCGCCGTGTTCCGCCGCGCCTGCGTACGCGTCCGGCGTCTTATCTTTCGCCTGTGCCGCCTGCGCCGTCTCGCGCGCCTGCGTATCGGGTGTCTGTTCGGAACGCTGTTCCGCCATCGACGTTTCCTTCCGTCCTCTTCGTGCCCGAGCGAAGCTCTACCGGCCCGCTCGCCTAATCAATGCTCTCGTCCTCTCACATGGCTGGCGTCGCCTGTGCGACGGCTTCGTTAACCGGCGGTCGGCTCTCTTCCGTGTGCGGCTCGGTTTCGGGGAAGAGCTTTTCCAGGTCCGGGCTCACGACTCTATTCTCGAAGTCCTCCCAGATGCGTTTGTCGCGGCGACAGTCGTAGGAGCGACAGACGACGGGGCGATTTTCGTATACGCCGCACCTGCAAGAGCCGCGCTCGATGTGATGGCAGTAGCCGTCGGCGTCGCGGCGAATCATGTAAGGGCGGCCCAAATCCCATTTGACCTTGCCTTCTTCCAGGTCTTGAGTGGTGAGGGCGAAGCGCAGGCGGCAGCACGCGCCGCGACACAGCTCTATGCGATTCTCACAATCAACGTAGACTTCGCTCTTATAGTCGTACTTGTCCTGCTCGTCGTCCGTCAGCGCGACGCCCATCCCCTTCTCAACGAACTTTTCGACGAGCCGCTGCCCGACCTCTTTCTTGCGCGCGTCCAGCTCCTCGACAGAGATCAATCCGCGCTCCATCAGCAGCTCGATCAGGGCATAGGAGAAGGAAGCGACTTCGAGGACTTTGCTGGTATTGGCGTTGGCGCGGCTGTGCAGGTACATCAACCCTTCGGCCAACTGATCGCGCAGCTCTTCCTGTGCCAGCTCAAGCGCATTCTCTTCGGCACCGGCAGTCAACGGCGGGACTGACGCGAGGGGTTTGGCGGCTCTGGTAATTTGAACAAGCTGACTCATCTTTCTCTCCTTTCGATTTCCGGCTCTGATGCTTCGGCGGCGTAATCCTTCATCGCAGCATCTCCTCCTCTTCCGCCGCAGCCAGGAGATCGTAGTACTGCTCGAAGTCTGCCCTGACGCAGAGCCGACCCGTCTTTTGGAACTCGCGCTTGATGGCGCAGATGAGCTGCTTCATGCCGACGTGGCCGGAGTTGTTGGCGGCGAGGAAGGCTGCGCTGAGCGCAATGTTCTTGATGTTGCCGCCGGTCAGCCGCATCTTCCCGGCGAGGAATTCCCAGTCGAGGTCTGCCGAGAGCGGCGTGTGCGCGGGGAACATGTTCTGCCAGATTCGCATGCGGTCGTGCGCTTCCGGGAACGGAAACTCGATGATGAAGCGTATGCGGCGCGTGAAGGCGTCGTCTATGTTCTTCTGAAAATTGCTGGCGAGAATGACCGTGCCTTCGTAGTCCTCTATGCGCTGCAAGAGATAGTTGACTTCGATGTTGGCATAACGGTCGTGCGAGTCTTTGACTTCGGAGCGTTTGCCGAAGATGGCGTCGGCTTCGTCGAAGAAGAGCACGGCGTTGCTCTGTTCGGCCTCCTCGAAGATACGGCTCAGGTTCTTCTCCGTCTCGCCGATGTACTTGCTGACGAGGCACGAGAGATCAATCTTGTAGAGGTCGAGGCGAAGCTCCCCGGCGATGATCTCCGCCGCCATCGTCTTGCCCGTCCCCGACTCGCCGACGAAGAGAACGCTCAAGCCTTTGCCGCGCGAGATTTTTCGATCAAAACCCCACTCACTGAAGACTCTCTGGTGATGGACGGCGTGCGCGCAGACTTCCTTCAAATGTTCCAGGCGGTCGGGCGGAAGAATGATGTCTTCCCATTTATAGAGCGGCGTGATTTTTCTGGCGAGCGTCGAAAGCTTCTGTCCCGCCTGAGCGCGCGCCGCGTGGTACAGATCATCAGCCGTAACCTCAGCCCCGCCGGGCGAGCGGAGCAACGCCTGATGTTTCGCTTCCGTGAACGCACGGCGAATTCTCCCCGGCGTGAAATTGAAGCGGGCGGCCAGCGCATCAATATCAACCTCGGGCGCGAGTCCTACTTCTGCGCTCTCAAGCAGCGTTCGCCAGAGCTGCCTGCGCGCTCCGAAGTCAGGTACCGGCAGAGAGATTTTAATCACGGCATCGGGATTGAAATTCAACTGGTCGTCGCAGGCGCGGCTGCTCCCGATGAAGGTCGTAATGCCGCTCCCCTCGATCTCCGCCACCAGGGCGCGGCGCGCGTTCATCGTCTTCTCATTCTCGTCGAGCAGCGCTTCGGCGTGATCCAGATAGAGGGCCGCGCCGCGCAAACGAGCCTCACGAAAGAGGCGCGCGATCTTCGACTCGACCGGCGCAGGCGTCGCCAGCAGCAAGGCCGCATCCGCCAGGAGCATGCTCATCCCTGCGTGTCGGCAGAGCGCCTCGGCGACAAACTTTTTCCCCACGCCCGCCGCGCCCTCGAAGAGCAGCACGCGCTCGGTCGAGGCTGGGCCCGCCCACCGCCAATCGTTGCGCCGTCGAAGAAAGCCCCCCAGCCTCTCTTTCAATTCCGTTGGCAGCACGGACTCCGAAAGAGTGGCGCGCGGCTCTGCGATATGAGTGGTGAAGGAGGAGAGCTGCTCGTCCGTCGCCTCAAGGCCGAGAACGTAGTTGAAGATACGCTCATCGAGTTTGAAGGACTTGGAGAGGAGCGCCTGTTGTTCGTGGTGCGGGTCTGAGGCGAAGATGAGCAGTTCGTGGCGCATGAGCGGCGACTGTTTGTTGAGCCGCGCTCGCGCCGTCACTTTCTCTTCCAGCGAGCGGCAGAAGAGGTTGAGGACCAAATCCATGCTGGGCTTCCTACGCGTCACGTCGTTTTGCAGGTAGGCATATAGCTTCTCGTATTTGACATCGAGCTCGGGCGCGAGACAGACGAGCAGCACGTCTATGTCGAAGGGCGCGAGCTGAAAAAGCTCCGCGAGCTTGAGCAGGGCGAGCGTCGTCTGGCCACTGCGAAGGCTCGCGGCGCTTCTCCTGGCGATGGAGCGTTCGACCTGCGCGATCGCCTCTTCAAGCAAAGCGACCTCCGCTTGTTGTCGCTGCCGCTCATCTTCGTCCGGGATGCCTGCGCGCTGGCTGCGGCCCGTGATGAAGTCGATCTCGTCTTCGGCGATGAAGAGTCCGCGAAACTCATTGAACCCGGCGAAGCTTGGGTCAAGGCGCTGGCCGAGCACGCGCCGGTTGAGCATCAGGTCGAGCCGCCTGAGTTCTTCAAAGAGATGCTCGCGGCTGTCGCGGTAAGGCTCGGCCTGCTCGATGGCAGACGCGGCGGGCTCTTTGTTGGTGGCGCTCTCAAGTTGAGACATCCCTTTTCGCTTCGCTCCTCACGCGCCTAAGCTTGTTCCAGGAAGACCTGATGCTCGATGACGCGCCGCGTCGTCTGTTCGACGAGCGAATCAATGCGCACGAGGCGTATCTGGTAGACGACCGACAGGCGATAGGGCTTGGTAAAGGCGCTCCAGATTTGCATCATCTGATCCATGGTGAAGCGACAGAGGTCTACCTTCAGCTCCTCGCCGGAGTTTTCCAGCACTCCTTTGAGCAGCGCCGGGTCAATGATCGAATTATCATGAAAGACTCGCATCGCTTCGCCGAAGATGCGCTGCTCGTCGCGTTTGTCCTCGACGTAGGGCGTCATCACGTAATAGAGCGAGAGCACGAGCGGCGGGTAATGCAGCGCGTCCGTCCCGACCGCCGACCATTCTTCGTTTCTGGCGAACTCGTTCTCTTCGACACGGAAGAGAAAGAAGTTGATCTTCGGCCTCATCGGCTCGACGGCCTCGTCGGCTGGCGACTTGATCGAGACGAGGAACGAGTCCTTCGGACGCTGCCTCTCTTTCAGCAACTCCTCAAGCGTCAGCGTGATGTCTCCGATGACCGTCGAGCTACTCATACTTGAACCATTCCGTCAACGATTTCTTCAGTCTACAATGCCTCTCAACACCAGCCGCCCGCTCAAGTTTGAATCCCCTCGTGGGCCAATTCCAGAGTCTCTATGCCGACCTCGTTGCCCGCCGCTTTAAAATCCGGCCCGACCCACTTGACCGGGAAGGCCCGCTTCAGATTCCAGCGCTTGACCTCGTCTCCCTTATCGTTCATCAACAGGATGGCGATGTTGTTTGAAGCGTCACGCTTATTGATGCCGAAGGTTCCGTTGACGACTTCCATCTGCCAGTTGATGAGATCGTTGGCTTTGGTAATCCCACGTTTGAGCACGACGTTCGTATAGGTCGTCGCTTCGGGAAACTTCAAGGTCGTGGAGTTGTTGCCGCCCTCTTTGTATTCGAAGACTTTGGTCTCCATGCTGAGCCCTGTACATTCGGCGAAGCCTGCGACCGTGACGCTGCCGAGCTGCACCTTGAATTTATAGCTGCCGTATGGGTCTTTAGCCCTGCGCATCTCGCGTTAAGCCCTCCCTTGCTCTTTGACGGAGACGGATTCAGCCGTGCGCTTGATGGTGACGAGAACGAACTCCGCCGGGCGCGCGGGCGCAAAGCCGATCAGCGTGACGACTTCACCGCGCTCGATGACTTCAGGCGGGTTGGTCTCCTCATCACACTTGACGAAGAAGGCCTGCTCGGGTTTAGCGCCCGCCAACACGTTGCTCTGAAAGAGGTCGTTGAGGAAGAGATTGAGCGTGGCCAGGATTTTATTCCAGAGGCTTCTGTCGTTCGGCTCAAAGACCGTCCACTGCAAGTTGATGTTGATCTGCTTGACGATGGCCAGCGCCAGGCGGCGCACGTTGACGTAACGCCACATCGGATCGAGGCTCAGCGTCCGCGCTCCCCAGACTCTCTGGCCGCGACCGGGAAAACTTCTGAGGCAATTGACGCCGCGCGGGTTGAGCACGTCCTGCGCGCCGTCCGTGAGGCAAAACTCGAACTCGACGACGCCGTGCAAAATCTCATTGGCCGGGGCCTGCCCGACGCTTCGCTCGCGCTCCGTGCGGGCGTAGATTCCGGCGACGTGCCCGCTCGGCGGAACGAAGAGGTCGCGCCGAGAGAAGTCCGTCGCCTTCTCTCGCACCCAGGGGTAATAGAGCGCGCAGTTCTTCGCGCCCGGAGTCAGTTGAAACAACCCGGCCCAATCTTCAATCTTGTTCGCTCCCCTTCCCGTCTCGGCCCCGCGCGGCGAATCGAAGAGCGCGAAGCGGTCGCCCAACGCTTCGCAGTGGCGCAGCATCTCGCGCTGTCCCTGCTTCAAGTTGTCGAAGGTGCTGACCTTGGCCAGCGTCTTCGAGAAGATGATCCCCTCTTTGGGAATCTGCGTCGCGGCGCTCCCAGCATAAAAGGCATAAAAGTCCGGGATGGTGAGGTCTGGAATGGCCAGGAGGCCGACCTCCGTGTTGAGCTCGAAGGCGGCCATGCCGAAGTATCGCTCCCCGATCTTTTTAATCGTCGCAGTGTCGGCGCCCGGCGGGACGGGACGGAAATACGCGCCGTTGTCATAGCCCGTGAAATGCTTCGCGCTGATCTTCGCCGGGTCGTCGTCGCCGCCTGCAAACCGCTGCTCGTCTGTGTTCTGCGGGCGCGGGCAAGCGAGGTCGCGCCGCGCGCACAAATCCTCGACGCGCGCGAGAATCGAGTTGCCCTGCTGCATTCTCTTCACGTAGTCGGGCTCTTCGGGCTCGCCGTTGATGACCTTGACGAAGTAGCGCTCGTGCGCCGGGTTCATGGAGAGATTATCGAAGACCTCTTCGCGCACGAGCTGGCCCGCGCGGCGATACTCGAACGCGAGCTTGAAGCCTTTGCCGATCACTCCGCTTCCGGCGCGATAGCCCGCCGGGCTCACGACGGGCGTCTTAAAGGTCACCTCTCTCGCGGCATAGTCAATTGACTGGATGGTTAACTCTTCCTGCACGGGATTGCGCTCATCCTGAAGCGTCAGGCGGTCTGCACCGGCATCGCCGACGAGGTCTGCGCCCACCAAGCCCGCCACCGATGCGAGCTTGGCGACCTTCTTGGATGGGCCCAGGTCTTCGCTGAGCACGGTCAGAATCATGGCGCGCGTAGACGTATCCAAGGCGCTCAGGTAGAGGTCGTTCCCCCACTTGCCTGCATTGATGGCCGTGACATCAATAATCACTTCGCTCACGCTCGCGCCCGCGTTGATGGCTGGAAGCGGAACGGGATGGCCGAGCGTATCCTTTTCGACGGTTTGAAAAATGATCGCGTCCTGCGAGGCCAGCACCCTTTTGGTCACGAGGACGCGCGCGCGGTTCTGGCCGTCGTCGATCAAGACCTCCATCCCGTCGCGCAGGTGTTCGGCGCTGGCGACAGAGGCTTGAGTATCCCCGGCGGCGACGGGAGCGGTGACGGTCGTAGAGATGCCGCTCAGGATAGAGGAGACCGACGGCAGCGCCGTTTCGTGCGAGACGCGCACGACGAAGCAACGATCACCGCCGTTGAGAAAAAAACCGAAGACGCAATAGGGTAGATAACCGAAGCCGACGAAGTCTCCGAAGATGTCGCGGTACTGCCCCCAGCTATTGATCTGTTGCGGATAGTTGAGCGGGCCGCGCTCGGCCTGCCCGACAAACCCTGTGACGCTCATACGCACGAGCCTGGGCTGGACGACTTCCGTCTCGCGTAGATACACGCCTGGCGTTGTGAAGCTCATCATAGCTCGCTGAAACCTTCTCTGGTGGTCGGTTCAGAATCGTTGATCTCCTGGTTGATGCGCGAAATTTCCCTGACCCAGCCATGGCGCTCCAGGTGCGACATCTCCATGATCTCATCGCGCGGCCAATGAAAATGATAGGCGATGAAGGCTACCTCCCCGGTCAACTGCTCCAGGGGGTAGCGGGTTATCCCTCGGGGGCCGCCCCCCCGTTGAGTACCTCCTCCGTGACCTCGAATTCGTTCTCGCAAGAGGGACAGGTGAGCTTGACGAGCGCGTGCCCGTTGGAGTTGATGCGCCGGTAGAGGTCTTGCAGATAGGCCAGATCGGCGGAGAAGAGATTTTCGATCACGCCCGGGTTGATGTCCGTCACTTCGCCGAGCCTGATGACGACGCGCGAGAGAAGGATGACGACCAGATACGCCTGGTTGCGCTGGACGCGCGGGTCTTGCAGCGGCGCGATCTCATCCTTGGCGTTGGCGAGACGCATGACGCCTTCGCGGTGCAGATTACCGTCGCGGTCTATGTAGCCCTTCGGCAGCGTGAAGGAGTATTCAGTTTGCAGCATCACCCGCGCACCACCCCTTCATGCGTGATCTCGAAAGTCTCGATGGCGATCTCGTTGGCGTTGGCCTTCAAGTCCGGGATGATCATCTTGCTCGGCCAGGCGTTGATTAAATTCCAGCGCGCCACTTCGTCGCGCTTTTCGTTGCGCAGCACGACCGAGACATTCTTGCGCGTGATGTCGCCGTCAACCACTGTCTTGCGCCAGTCGTAGAGCTGCTTGTCGAGGCTGACGCCGCGCTTTAAGGTCAGGTTGCCCCACTTGTTCAGGCCGGGAAGCTTGCGCGGGGTGATGCTCTCGTCGCCTTCGCGGTAGTCTATGACGTTCGACTCTGAGTTGAGCCCTGTGACTTCGGAGAATCCGGCGATGGTGATGCCCTCAATCTCCAGCCTGAAGTTGAAGGACGCGAATGGATCAATGGGTCTTCTTGGCATTGCGAATTTTCCTCCTCCTGGCGCGGCTAAGGCTTAGCCGTCGAAATGGGCCCGCGATCTCAGTAGAGACCGGGCGCGGCTCTCTCTCTTTGAACCCGCCATGCTTGTGAGGCAGACTTACTCCGTGACGCTTCCGCCCGAGCGTGTCTGCCTGATTCTGAAGATGACGAACTCTGCCGGCTTCGACGGCGCGACGCCGATCATCGTGATGACGCGGCCCAGATCAACCGACTCCGGCGGGTTGGTTTCCGCATCACATTTGACGAAGAACGCCTTCTCCGGCTTATCGCCGACAAGCTTTCCTTCAGACCATTGAATGCGCAGGAACGCTCCCACGTCGCGGATGATGCGTTTCCAGAGCGACGGGTCGTTGGGCTCGAAGACGACGCCCTGCGTGCCTTTCAGAATTGACTCTTCGAGGAAGATGAAGAGACGACGCACGTTGACGTACTTCCATTCGGGGTCGCTCGAAACCGTGCGCGCGCCCCAGATGACGATGCCGGCGTCCGCGAATTTCCGAATGACGTTGACGCCCTCGGGGTTCAAAGTATCCTGCTCGCCCTTGGTGATGACGCGCTCAATGTCCACAGCCGAATTGAGGAAGCCGTCCTCGATTCCAGCCGGGGCCTTGTGCACGCCGACGCGCACGTCCGAGGCCGAATAAGAACCGGCGACAGCGCCCGAGGGCGGAACCAGCTTGGCTTTGCCCGTAATCGGATCGGTGGCGAAAATCCAGGGATAATAGATCGCGCCGTACTTGGACGCGAAAGCGTTGCCGGAGAAGGGCGCTGTGCCGCGCTTGAAGGCGAGCGCATCCTGCGGGCTGAGCCCGTCCCTGGTGTCTGCGACGTAGAAGCAGTCCTTGCGATTCTCGCAGTAGGTCATGCCCGCGCCGATGGCCGCGCGCACGTCAGCCGTAGCGAAGGCCGAGAGCACGAGGTCTGGAATCGCCACGATGTTGATGTCGTCAACGGCGTCGAAGGCGAAGAGCCCTCTCGCCGGAGTCGTACCGGATGCCACTCCGCCGATCAGGTCTGCGGGCAACAGGTTCGTCGCCCCCGCAGTCCCGGGCGGCAAGCCGTCGCTTCCGTTGGCCAGTGGCTTGGGCGGGAGCAGAGGATTCGGAGAGGCCGGGAAGAAGGGCGGGGCGATATCCGTCGTAAGCGTGCTCGCGTCCTTGACGACGATATACTTCGAGATGCCGTTGATGCGCCGCTCGACGTGGTCAGGATTAGGCAGGACGCCCGTCGCGTCGAACTCTTTCATCGAAAGCTGGTCGAAGCTCTCGACAGGTTCGACCGTGCCCGCCAGAAAGATATTGAGCTTGAACTTATTGGGGTCAGGGGTCGGCGAGAATCCGGCGGGGGCGGTTTGAACGGAGACCGTCTCACCCCACTTGCCCTCGCTTGAGGCAAACACGGTCATGACGATTGTGCTCACCTGATCGTTGGCCGTGCGGAGGTCCAGCTTCGCCACGTCGGGCTTCGGATTGTTGATGGTCGGTGCGGTCGTGAGCTTGTGCACGCGCGTCACGTAGCAGCGCGTGCCGCCCTCGGTGAAGAAATGCTGGACGGCGTAGGCGAGAAATGCGCTCGGGATAAAGCCGCCGAACGTATCGTTGAATTGCGTCAGGTTGGTGATGAGCCGAGGGGAGTTGATAGGGCCTTTCTCCGCGATTCCGACAAAGGCTCCGGTCGAAGTGCCGACCCCTTCAATAGGCTTTGGCCCCGCGAGTTCCTCTATGTAAACTCCGGGCGATAGGTACTCAGGCATAACCCTTTAACCTCCATTCACTGAGTTGGTTTTGCTGGTTTGTCCTTTTTGTCTACCGGCGTATCGGCGGCAGAAGATGACGCCTCGGCTCCGGTCGGCGCTTCGGCGGAAGGGATAACGAAAATCTTGTCTTCCTGCAACTTCTTCAGTAAGTCCGGCGCGTCAGCCTCGGCTTTCATGATCTCCACTGATTCGCGCGGGCCCAGTGTGATACTGCGTTCGCTCAGTTCGATGGTGATGGCCCCATAGGACATGTTCTTAACTGTTGGCATAAGATTTCTCCTCAGACTTTGAGCAGTTCAAAGTCGGCTCGGTGGCGTGCTTTGGCAGTGATAGAGAGTGTCTTGGTCGCCGTTTGAAATCCGGCGAGCTTGGCTTCGAGCGTGATGCTCGTGATGCCCGTCTGGCTGAAGTAAAGATTGTAGTCGCCGTTCGGATTGGTGCGCGTCGTCGTGTCCCTTTCCGCGCCGAGCACGACCTTCTTTCCGTTAATCTGCGTCGTGATGATCTTGACGCCCGCGACCGTCTCGATAGAAACGCCCGCGCCGTTTACTTCAGTGAGACGGATAGCCGCCCCGGCGAGGGCGAAGGTCGGAACATCCTTGAAGACGACTTTGCCGACGACGCGCGTAAAGTCAGGTGGAAGCTGGCTGTAAGGGCCGTAGCGCAGGCGAATGGATTTGCCCCTGATGATGCGTACGATGTCTCCGACGGAGAGGCCCGCCAGGTCGTTGAGCTTGGCGCTCGCGGCCTTCCCGGCGTCAAGCGGGGCAGCGAGCGTGCCGTTAAAGGCGGCGGCGACGACCGCAGCTCCCGCCTTGATGGGCTGGGGAAGGAAGGTGGGATCGAAGTTGATCTTCGTGGCGGCGTTGTCGAGCGCCCTGATGACGACGCACAGCTCGTCGTCGCCCGGCGCGTCCAGAAGCGGGGGCGTCGTGGAGGGCACGACGACGGCGAACTCTTCGGTCTGAAACTGCTCGCCGAAAATCCGCAGCGTGTAATTACCAGCATTGAGGTTTGAGAAGACAAAAAAGCCGCCCTCTTTGTACTGTGGAGTCTTTGTCGCCTCGACCAGCTCGGCTGTGAAATGCGCCGGGCTCAGCCCCTCGAAGCTTCTGTCTTCGATAACATGACCCAGCAGTGAAGCTGTCTGTAAGATTTGGTCAAACATCACAAAGGCTTATTCGCTGACGGGGATGAGACCACTGACCTGCACGATCAATGGCTGCTTGATGCCTTCGACCTCGATGACGGCAAAGACGTTCTGCTCCGACCCGCTGTCGGAGAGGCCGATCACACGCCCCTGAAGCAGGTCGTTGGCATGCAGTTCCCAGAGCAAACTTCTAGGATTAGGCATGTAGATGTCGCTGACTTTGAATCGCACAAATTGGTCTCTTAAACTCACGACGTTTCCCGGTCGCTATCAGCATAGTCCCATGAGTACGGGCAAGTGTCTGCAAGCCTTGTTCCATGCGGCGCGTGAAGAAGGCCGGGGAACAGTAAACGGCTGTATTACAGGCCGCCGCGCTCTGCTATACGCGCGCTCGAAGATCAGGACTGCCGCGCGAAGGACGAACCTTTCCGGCAATATGCGAGTATAAGCGGAAAAGGTTTTCTTACAGGCTTGAAGCTTCAGGGAGGCGCTGCCTGGGTATGAATGAGGGAGGGAGGGGCGATTGCCCGGCTAGTGCAGTTGATGCTTGCGCATCTTGTTGTAGACGCTGCGCGGCGTGATGCTCAGCAGTCTTGCCGTCTGCGACTGGTTGCCGTGCGTGTGGTCGAGCACGGCTTCGAGCAATAGACGCTCGCACTGCTCAAGCGATTCGGGCAGATTCCAATTGTTATGTTTGAGCATGTCGAAAAGATGCGTTTGAACGTCGTCGTCCGGCTCCCGGGCCACATCCGGGGCGGCAGGCGCGGCGCCTGGCTGGCTTGTCTGGACGTTGACATTCATCTTCCCCCTGCTCTGCTCGAACAGCTCGCGCCAGACGACGGGCGGCAGATCGCTCAGATTAAGCGGCGAATCATCGCTCTTGTTCGAGAGGGCTTGTCGCAGGATATTGTCAAGTTGCCTGGCATTGCCCGGCAGCTCGATCTGCATCAGGGCTTCGACAAACTCAGGCGCAACCGTGCAGGCACGCGTCGGATAGAGGGCCCTATACTTTCTGATGAAATGCTCTATCAGGGGCTTTAAATCGGCGAGACGTTCTCTGAGCGGCGCGATGTGTGCGGAGAGGATGTTGAGGCGGTAGTAGAGATCTGCGCGAAACCTTCCCTTGGCGACCAGCTCTTCCAGATTCTTGTTCGTCGCGGCAATGACGCGGACGTTGACGTTCACCTCGCGGTCGTCGCCGACTCCGAGCACACGGTTTTCCTGCAAGACCCTCAGGAGCTTGGCCTGTAGATGATCGTCCAGATCGCCTATTTCGTCCAGGAACAGGATGCCGCCCTCCGCCGAACGAAACAGACCTTTGCGATCACGTTCCGCGCCCGTAAACGAGCCGCGCCGGTGGCCGAACAACTCGCTCTCGGCGAGCCCGGCGCTGAGGGCGCTGCAATTAAGCGCCACGAAAGGCCCGCCTGAGCGCTTGGCGTCGAGCTGATAGATCGCCCTGACGATGACCTCTTTTCCAGTCCCCGTCTCGCCCGTAATCAGCGTCGGCAAATCGCTGAGCTTGCTGGCGCGAACCACCCAGCGAAAGAGATTCAACATCGCCTGGCTGACGCCGATGAGACCCACGTCGGCCATCATCCGTATCAGATTGGTCTCATCGTTTTGCCGCTCGGTTTCGGCTCTCAAGCAATCGGTCAGCAGGCGGCGCAAGTGTTCGGCGAAGTCCCACTCGGCGCTATCGAGGACGATGAGGGCTCCTGCGAGCAGAACTTCGCAACGCTCGCCGATAGGCCGAGCCGCTATGCCGTCCTCATAACAGATAACCTTAAAATCATTGCGCTTGAGCAGGCGTATGCCATCAAGGTCGCGGGCAGCTTGACCTTGCTCCAACCCCACCAGGGCAATACGCGCATGCCTCGTGCTTCGATCGCTCTGCCGCTTCTGCGCCTGTTCGAGATGATTCGGGAACGCTCCACAGCGGTTGATTATCTCTTTGACGGCCTTGAGCCGTGCGCTCTGTGCATCGCAGACGTAAACCTTCGGGCCAGCATCGGCGCAGGCATCGGCAGGCGGGTTTGAAGAAGCCCCTGGCTCTCCATTTGAAGCCGGAATCTGCATGATCTAGAGTCCCTGTTGAGGCAGGCCCTGAACATCGAGACGTTGTGGGTAAGCGAGGTAAAACGACGCCGGTTCTTCAACCTCAAGAATACTTGCGCTTCTTGTGTGAGGCCCTGTTTTAACCGGCCTGGCAGTCAATAGCTCCTCGTGGCATCGGCTTATATACTGCTAAGATAAGCTTTTGTCAATGGAGCAAAAACTTTTGCATGGACTCGGGCGCGTATCCGCCGCGCAACCACCCGCCCGAGACCTTTGGCGCGACTGACCTGTAGTCGCACTCAATCGAGAACTGCCATATTAAGAAACCGGCTATTTCACCTCGCCTGCGCCGCCGTTTGGGCTGCGACCTTGTTCAGGTCAAAGGCATAGGCGGATTGCGCGTCGCTGAGGATGAACAGTTTATTGCCTTCCAGATTGAAGCGGACGAAGGCAGCGCTGCCGTTGATGACGAACCTGGCCTGGCGGTCTCCTGTGTCCAGGTCGTAGAGTGAGACTTCGCCCGGAAAATTCTGGACGGCGAGCTGATTTTTCTTCGGGTTGATGGCGGCCTGGCCGCCGAAGAAGCGATGGCGCAGTTCCCCGTCCCTGATCGAATAAAGCAGCACGCGCCCTTGTGAATCGTGCAGCACCAGCCAGTCTCCTTCCGACAAGCCTGCGCCAACGTCGAACGAGCCATTGCCGGTTTCGAGCAATATCTGGCCGACCGTTTTCTGAGCGAAAGCGTCCACGATCTCCAGCAGGTAATCGTTGGCCTTGTCGCCGAGCGCCTCCGCTTTGGCTTGCAGGGCGGGCGTTTCCTTCAACTTCGCCGCGCCCGCCTCACTGCCCAAACGCCAGTAGAAGATCAACCTGCCGCTGAAGGCATCGAAAGAAAATTGGGGCACTTCTTTCGGAAAATCGCGCGACCAGATAACCTTGTCCTGGATGAGGTCCTTCAGCTCAAAGCGCACTTCGCGGCGCAGGCCGAAACTCTCCGCCTCTTCGTCGTCTGCCAAAGAGGGCGCGTTGACGCTCTCTGCCCCTTTCTCTTTCAAGCTCCGGCGCAGCAGCACGAAGCGTCCGTACTGGCGCGTGCCCTTCTCCGGCAGCTCGCGCAGGGCGACGACCGTATCCTCGCGCGGGTTCAGCAGTACGAGGCTGTGCTGCGTCTCGCCGAATTTAGGAAAGTCTCCGACACTGCTGCCGTCGTTGCTGAGGACGCTGCCTTTGAAACCGCGCATGTACATTCTGCGCAGGCCCGTTTCGAGATTCCATAACCCGCCCCGCGTCTTCGACGACAACAAGAGCCAACTGTAATTATCCGATACTTCGGCGACGTTGAGATTACTGATCGAACCGACCGGAATCTCGACTGTGCCGACATCCCGCGTGTCAAACTTCTTCTCCGCTTCGTTGTAGGCCACTTCACGAATCACGATCTTGCCGTCCATTGATTCGTAAGCCATCAGGTTATTCCAGAGCGTCGCGTCAGCCTTGTTCATGCCGGAAGCGATGATCCCCTTCTTCAGATCGAAGACTCCCATCTTTGCGTTGGCCAGTGGTTTGATGATCACGTAATCAGGACTCTCCGTGCGCTTGAGTTCCAGCGCCCCGAGGCTGAACCGCTTGAGGCGCTTGCCCGCAGGGAAAGAAAAGACGCCCGCATCCTCGACCTTCCTCGAAGGTATCCCGAGAACTCTCTCGGCATCCAGGAAGATGAAGGGATGAGCCGAGATTTTCTTGAGGTCGCCGCCGATGTCCAAAGGCTTCAGCGTCGTTAAGTCGAGCGCCAGCGCCGTGTTTTCCGATTGGGCGACCGTCATCACGTCGTACCTGAAACGGAATCGGAATCTGTCGGAGCGGCTGAAGATGACGAAGCGCGAGTCTGGCGAAAACTCTATGCGGAAAAAATTTATCAGCCCGTCATCGTCGCCCCTGGTCCGGCTCAGCCAGAAATAGAATTCAAACGCCGACAAGGGATAAAACTCTTTCTTCTCCCAGACTTTTTTGCCCGTCTTAGTGTCCAGGACATTGACGGTGGTAGAGGTATCCACGCAGGCCAGATAATTTCCATCGGGCGAAAGCTTGTGTTCCCAGCAATCGCGCCTGAGCAGTAGCTCGCGCACTTGCGTGGGCCGCTTCTCCGCGACGCTCCATTTTTCGTAGCGCAGATTCTCGGTCGTGAAGACGACGAATTTCGCGTCCGGCGTGAAGGTCGCCTCCTCCGCATCCTCGGCGGGGATTTGAAAGAGCACGCGCAAAGGCTCGCGCTCGATGACGGTGATGGAAAAATCATCCTGGGCCAGGAGAAGTTTGCCGTCCTGGCTAAAGGCGAAATGGGAAACGTCGCTGCGGAGTTTAGGCGAGAGCTCTTTCTTCCAGATCAGGCCGGGCAGCTCTTCCCCGCGACTGGCCTCGCGCAAAGAGACGACAGCGGCCTGCCATTTCAAAAAGATTTCCGTCGCCTTCGCCGCGCGTCCGTCGCGGCACTCCGGCGGCAGACGTTCCGTGACGCGAAGCATTTCGCGCAAGCGCTTTTGCTCGGGCCGCATGTTGCCGAAGAGGTCGGAGAACCAGTTGCCCGTCTTGCCTTCGCTCTCCGTCAGGCGGTCGAAGAAGGAGAAGAAAGCCGCCGGGTCGTAGCCGGAGGCCACCATCGCGTGGAGCCCTATCCTATCGGCTTCGAGCTGCTGTTCGTTTTCATGGCCGCGCCTTCTGGAAAAGCGCCTGGTTCTGGCACGCTCGATCAACTGGTTATATTTTTCGATCACGTCTTTGCGATCACCGAGCGCGTTGACGTTCAGGATTTTCCTGAGCGCTTCAGAGATGTCGGTGGCCGCGTGCCTGACCACGGCATGACCCAGCTCGTGCGCGATGACGCCTGCCAGCTCGTCTTCGTTATTGACGAAGGCGATCAGTTTACGAGAGATAAAAACATGGCCGCCGGGGATGTTGAAGGCATTGGCTTCGGGAATGTCTACGAGGTGGAACTGGTATTTCAAGCCCGTCACAGGAAGATGTTTGATGAGCCTCTGGCCGATCTCGTTGACGTAGGCCAGCAGGCTTTCGTTATGCAGGAGTCGAACCTCGCCCGCCATTTTTTCGATGGTCAGCTCGCCCAAAACCATCTCCTGTTCGGGAGAAAACAGGTTTGACGACTTCGCATTGGCGACGATGGCCGGCGGCGAACAATCCTGCGCCCTGCCGAAAGAACACAGCACGGACAAGCACAATATCAGGGCGGGGAATATTTTCCTGAGCATGCGAAATCTCCTGTCGGGCTAGAGCCGATAAGACGCCTTCAATTCTTCATAGACTATCTTTTCCCCATCGGTCGTGGCCTGAACTTTAATCACCTTCGGCCCCCAGTCGCTATATGAAGCCGTGTAGTAATACTGGTCAAACTCGACCGTTGCCGTATCACCATCGACGCTCACGCGGACATTCTTCACATCAACATTCAAGCCCCCGGGCTGTGTAATCATTCGCCTTCGATCTTTCATCCATTCGTTGAAACTAAAAATCTGCACGCGCCCGCTGGTTGTGCGTAAGACTCCCTTAAACGAATATCCGTAGCATGATTCGTAGGCTGTGAAATTCTGTGTGTCCTGCGCGTTTTCCCAGCGAGACAGCAGTTGATAAACGGCATCGGTCGTGATGTTCAGGGCCGGACGGTTTGCGGCGGGTTGGCTCCCCGGCTCATCCCTGACGTTGGCTTGCCCTTGCCCGGCGGGGCGCGTCTGCGCAGAGTTTGACGATTGCGTCCGCGATTGATCCAGGGCCCGATCTTTATTCCCGGACATGTACAACGCCACCGCCCCTCCGCCCACGATCAGGGCCAATAAAGGCGCTGTGACGTAGATCAATGCTGGATTAACGCCCTGCCTTTTTGGTTCAGGACGCGGCGCGTCGTAGGATGCGGGCTGCGTAGGGGGCGGATAAGTAGTGCGCGGCGGCGGAATGCGCTGCGTGGCTTCGGGATCGAAGGCCGCCGCCAGGAGCGAGCCATCGTCCAGGCAATAGGTCAATGTCTCGTCCGCGTAAGCGCGCTTACAGGTGGGACATATCTTCATTAGCATTCTCTTTAAGCAACGATTCGGATAAGCTCATCTTCGATCAAGACCTGGCAATAATCCCTATGACGCGCGCACAGGCTTTCACCGGCTCGAAGGCTGCGCGCCGTGCGCGCCCCCAGGCGGGGCCGATAGGATTCTGCGCGCAGCCGCGCTGGCTCTCGCCCGTCGTGGACACCTGCCCGGCCTTGAGTAGATTTATTTGCTGCTACTGCTTCGGACGTTTGAAGTAGAGCGCGTTGAAGCCTCCCTGCCTGATCTCAAGCTGTCCCTGTCCGACCATCTCCCAGCCTTCTTCGCCCAGCCTGGCGAGCGCCTTCGCGGGCCCACTGCGCTCCGTCGCCACCTCTTCGACTTCCACCACATGCACACCCGTCTCTCTGAAATAGCTGATCCAGTAGAGACCACCACGGCTTGAAGGGACGACGGCCTTCGTCAAAGAGCAGTATTCCCATTTAGAGCTTAGTTCTCTCGTTCTGTCGGGTCGCTGTGCATGGGTTGGGACGACCGAAACGATTCTGCCCGAGACGGCTCCGACGATCAGCCCAACGATCATCAAAGCCCCTGTGAGTAAGTATCTTGCCTTGTTCATAGTAATCTCCTGATGCTGTTTCGCCTATGCCTGAGAGTGAGATAAGCAGCCGTAGACGAGAATCATATCGCAGCGGCCACTACATGAAGGTCTTAGGAGGACACGATGCCTCAAGCGCCTTTGTTCCACAAAGGCATTGCATCATACCGGATTCGAGCCGCCATGCACACGGACGCCGCCGGATTCAATCAAGCAGTCCTTAACAAGCGACTCACTCTCCGGGCTCGCGCCCGCTCATTTGCGGTCGAAGTGTCGTGGCAGGCGTCGGCAGCGCCGCACATTTGCCAATCACGCCTGCAAACGGTAGCATACCCGTTTGTTTTTGCAGTGATATTGCCGCCTTTGTATGAGGGCGCAGATTGAGGCTTGATGATGATCGGACTTGGTAAACGCATTTCTTACGCCGCCCGCTGTTTCTTCTCCGTCCTTTCGCGCGGTGAGGTTCCAGAGGACATCGCTCCCGAAGTAATCAAAACTCCGGCGCGGGAAGCCGCACCCGCAGAAGCTAAGGCTTTAGAGCCGGAGCTGATGGCAGCGCCCGTCTCAACTGAGGAGTCCTCAGACCGCGCCGTGCAGATGCTGGCCCTGCTTCAACGCGAAGGGCGCTTGATAGATTTTTTTACCGAAGACATCACGCCCTACAAGGATGCGCAGGTCGGCGCGGCTGTGCGCGAGCTGCATGACAACTGTCGCAAGGCGCTTGAGCAGTACGTCAGGCTTGAGCCGATTCTGGCGGGCGAGGAAGATGGCCCCGTCACGGTCGAGGCGGGTTTCGACCCGGCGTCCGTCAAGCTCGTCGGCAACGTCACAGGTCAGCCGCCACTGCGCGGCCTGCTGCGTCATCGCGGCTGGCGCGTAACCGAAGTCAAGCTGCCGCCCCTCGCCTCGCAAGAATCCGGGCGCCTGATCGTTGCGCCCGCCGAAGTGGAAATCCCGTGAAATGGCGTCGGCCGATTCCCGGATTGCGGAATGTTAGAAGGCCGCTCGGCTCCTTCAATCCGCAATCAGCAATCGCCCGTCGTTGGAGGTGAAAAGTTTTGGATACACGTTACGTCGTCGGCATTGATCTGGGCACAACCAACTCTACCCTGGCACAGTTTGACACGACTCAGCAGGAAGATGAGGCGCGCATCAGCGTCGAGAGCATTCCGCAACTAGTCAACCCGAACGAGGTCGAGGAGCGCTCGCTGATGCCATCCTTCCTTTACATCCCGGGCGAGCTGGATTTCCCGAAAGGCTCTCTCGCGCTGCCCTGGGAGCGTGAGCCGCAGCTCATCGCGGGCGAGCTGGCGCGCAAGCGCGGGGCCGAGAATCCCACGCGCCTGGTCGCGTCCGCGAAGTCGTGGCTCTCGTATGCGGCGGTCAACCGCGCCTCGCCGATCCTGCCCTGGGGCGCGCCCGAAGAGGTGCGTAAGCTTTCGCCGCTTGAAGTCTCCGCGCACTTCCTGGGCCATCTGCGCCAGGCTTGGGACAGTCGCGTCAATGCGAGGAAGCACCCGGAGCTGGCCTTAAGCGAACAGGAGATACTGCTCACCGTGCCCGCCTCCTTCGACGAAGAGGCGAGAGAGCTGACGTTGCGCGCGGCAGAGCAGGCGGGTCTCAAGCAGGTCACGCTCCTGGAAGAACCGCAGGCGGCCTTCTACGCCTGGATTGACGCGCAGGGCGAAGGCTGGCGCAGGCGTATCAAGGTCGGCGACCTGATCTTGGTCTGCGACGTGGGCGGCGGCACGACCGACTTCAGCTTAATCACGGTCTCGGAAGAGAATGGCGAGCTGGCCTTGAAGCGCGTCGCTGTCGGCGAGCACATCCTGCTCGGCGGCGACAACATGGACCTGGCGCTCGCAAGGCTTCTGCAACAGCGTCTCGAAGAGGAAGGCAATCGCGTTGACACCTGGCAGTTGCAGGGTCTCTGGCATCAATGCCGCCTGGCGAAAGAAAAGCTCTTCGCCGAGCCCAAGAGCCAGAAGCAGCCTGTGACGCTGCTCGGCAAAGGCTCCAA